>CAWFEQ010000019.1:0-399588 GCA_963814945.1 uncultured Gammaproteobacteria bacterium | reverse complement strand
GCCTTGTCCCTTTCGCCAGCTGCAGCGAGGCTGCGGGCCAGGTTGTACCAGTTCTCCGGATTGGCGGGATCGCTGTCCAGAATCTTTTGATAACTTTCCAGCGCTGCGGCTGATTCTTTGTGATTTAAAGATCTACGAGCGGCGTTTTGCAGTCGCCTGACCTCCTTTTCTTCGAGTCTGGGGAAGGAAACTGGATGGCTCACGTCCGCTCTTATCTTCGGGCCGGCAAAATCCCGGTAGTAATAGTTCATCCCAAGATATCCAATATCTCCCACCTCAACGCGCCGCGCAAAATAGGTCAACGCTGTGAGTGAAGCGATTCTGCCCATATACTTGCTTTTCTCGAGCTTTTTGGCCTTGATATCAGCCGTGAAATCGACTGCATAAGGAAAATCACCCGAATAGGTGATGACGTCGATCTCCTCGTCGAGCTTATGGGCACGGATAAAATCGCGGACAGGGAACCAGATTTTTTTCCGAAACTCCTCAATGGGGATGACGCCCATAGAGGGTACACTATCCAGCCAGACGACATGGTTTTCCGGGATACCCCGCAAGTGCACATACTCGTTGGCAATGCGCACGGAAAGCGGGGAACCGGCATTGACCACAACGAGGGTTGTTTCGGGACCGCCGCCCGCCGTTACGCAGAAAGGCAATATCACAGAACAGGCCAACCCATAACGCACTATCCCGTAAACAAGAACGCGCGCACACACCAAACAAAATGCCATTTTCCGCGACATGCGTTTCACAGCCTGTGCATTGAATAACCTGGAGCCTGTACTTACGATGGGTTCCCGTGGGATCAAAATACTGATGCGGCCTCCCGATGATAATAGTTCAGCAGCCTGGTTAACCGCTCCTTACAAGCAACTGATCCGTCAACACGATGCATTGCTTTCGTGGTGGTGGGAAATAACAGTACATCGCCTTTACCTGGGTGATTTCGTTCTGCATGATAATGGACGAGACACTCCTGGAGTGCACGTGTCAACGATATTTCCGCAAACAGAATCAGCCGCACTGATTGGGTGTACTTGGCGTCACGGTCATGAATGAGTGCAGACCCATGGGGATCTTGCTAATATCAATCAATGACTTGGCGTCTTCTCGACGCTGAATTGGCTGAGTTGTGTACAGGGTTGCACTTACCAATTGAATTCGCGACTTCAGGTTCGTTGTGAAGAGGCATCCTTGTCGATTTCCAGTAGAATAATCGCCCAATCAGAGAGTTGGCAATCCACACACAACCATAGCAGTCATGCCCAAGAACAAGCAGCACAGGTCAAATTCTCAAAGACGGGCCCTGCCATCCGGCTGGCTTACCAGTGACGCCGATGAAATCGAACGCCGCCGCTTGCGTGGCGTCAACGAACCAGTCCGGATTGAATCCCAAACTCCGGAAGATGTCTTTTTCGGTGTTTATCGGATCCACTCCGATGCAGGAAAGGCCTATCATGTTGAGATTCGCTCGCTTACGGAGCCAATCAATAGCTGCAACTGTCCCGATCACCGCATTAACGGCCTGGGCACCTGCAAGCATATCGAGGCAACGCTGTACCGGCTTCAGCACCGGCGCAAGCGTGCTTTCAGCGAAGCAGCCGGCGCGGGCAGCCCATACATCGAAATTTTTCTGGATCGACGTGACCATCAGACCCGGATATGGTGGCCAGGGAACCGCCGTGGCCGCTGCAAGGCGCGGGACCTTCTCTCCCCATTTTTCACTGACGATAACATTCTCTCGGGTGATCCCCTCAACACGCTGCCTGCCGTGGAACGGGCAATTAATGCCTCTCGTGCAGCGGTCAGGCGCAGGATCCGTGTTTCAAGAGAGCTGAATGCCTGGCTCGAGCTATTGGACAGACGTGCACAGCAGCTTCGCAGTCGCCAGCACTTCGAGGCCGATGTGACGGCAGGCAAGGCAAGCCTTGATGTGGCCAAGCATCACCTCTACCCCTACCAGCAGGAGGGGATGTTGCATCTGGCCTTCACCGGTCGCGCCCTGCTGGCGGACGAGATGGGCCTGGGCAAGACGGTCCAGGCAGTCGCCGCCTGCGAACTGCTGCGCCGCACCCTGGGTATCCGAAGGGTGCTGGTGATCGCTCCTGCTTCGCTAAAGGGTGAATGGGAGGAGCAGATCGCCAAGTTCACCGACCTGCCCTCACAGATCATCCAGGGACCACGTGCCCAGCGTCTTCGCCAATACGACGAGTCCACCTTCTTCAATCTGGCCAATTATGAACAGATCCGCCCGGATGTGGAGGAGATCAATGCCACCCTGGCCCCCGATGTCATCATTCTGGACGAGGCCCAGCGCATCAAGAACTGGCAGACCAGAACCGCCATGTCGGTCAAGCGTCTGACCAGTCCCTATGCCTTTGTGCTGACAGGTACCCCGCTGGAGAACCGCATCGACGAGATCTACTCCATCACCCAGTTCCTGGACCCCCATATTTTTGGCCCCCTGTTCCGCTTCAACCGCGAGTTCTACCAGCTGGACGAAAGGGGTCGCGCCATCGGCTATAAGAACCTCGATGAGCTGCATGAACGGCTGCAACCGATCATGCTGCGTCGACGCAAGGAAGAAGTGGAAGGGCAACTTCCAGGCCGCACCATCAACACCTATTTCGTAGCCATGCACAAAGAGCAGGCGCTGCGCTACGGGGAGTATGAATCGAAGGCGGCGCGTCTTGCCGCTGCGGCCAGGAGCCGGCCGCTGAAAAAGGAGGAGATGGAACGGCTCCAACGGTATCTGGCCTGCATGCGCATGCTTTGTGATACGCCCTATATTCTTGACCGGAATTGCCGCATTTCACCCAAGTTGAAAGAGCTTGGTAACCTCCTTGAGGAACTGACGGAGGACGGGGATCACAAAGTCATCATCTTTTCCGAGTGGGAGCGCATGCTCGAACTGGTCAGAGAACGGGCGGAAGATATGGGGTTTGGCTACGCCTGGCACACCGGCAAGGTTCCGCAACCGAGACGCCGCAGCGAGATCCGCCGTTTCAAGGACGATCCTGACTGCCGCCTGTTCCTCTCCACCGACTCAGGCGCGACAGGCCTGAACCTTCAGGCTGCCGACGTGGTAATCAACCTGGATATGCCGTGGACTCCGGCCAGGCTGGAGCAGCGTATCGCCCGCGCCTGGCGCAAGCACCAGAAGCGTTCGGTACAAGTGATCAACCTGGTATCCGAGCACACCATTGAACACCGCATGCTGGCCCTGCTTGAGCAGAAACGCTCGCTTGCAGAGGGCGTGCTGGACGGAAAAGGCGGACGTGAGATGGCCCTGCCCTCGGGGCGCGCCGCGTTCCTGGAGCGGATCGGAAGCCTGATGACTGGCCAGAGATCAGAGCGACAGGCGCCCACCGCCGACCCTTTCGATCAATTGCGTGACGAAGTTCTGGGTGAATGGAGCGATCATCTCGACCTCGTGGAATTACATGGCGAAGGTGAACAACGGAACCTGGTGGTGGTGGCCAACCGGATGGATAATGAGCTGCAGAGCGCGCTTGGCCGGCAGCTCAAAGCCAGGTTCCCGGAAGAAACACCGCAGCTGCAACTGCTTGATCGAGGCACCTTCAAGACTATCCAGCAACTGATCGAGGCCGGCGTGCTGCATGCCAACGCGGCAGCAGTCAAGAGGCTCTACCGCAACCCGGCCATGGATGCCCCCAAAGATGACGTACGGACCAGATGGTTGGCCGAAGCACTCACTCACCTGGCCCAGTGCAATCACAGGCAGCGTATGGCGAAGGTGCTCAGCGATGGCGGTTTTTCAGTGGAAGCGCTCGTTCCGATGCACGAAGCCGTGGAGGCGGCCCTGAAGGCCCTCTGCTTATGGCGGGGTCACAACACCGGGACGCCGCCAGCGCTGGGGTTGATTGACTCAGTGCTGGTGCAAACTAACCTGCTGCCTGCTGAAACCCTGTCCCTCGTCGCCCGTCTGCGTGAGGAGCAAGCCGAGGCGGATGAAGCTCAGGCGACGAGACTACTCGCACAGAGCGACCAGCTCGTTTTTCAGGCTGCCTCTATGCTGGGATCGGCACAAGGGCGCTGACACGGACTTGCAACATCAAAACAATCAGGTTCGGGGCAGGAGCACAGATGTGTCTGCAGGAACCAGCCCTGGCCTACTTGATTGACCGCCGTCGGTGCCACGGTTTCCAGCTCGCCGCCGTTTTTCTTGTCGTGCCCCACCCGCTTTACCTGCCCGTTGGCCCCGGCACAGTGAGGGAATCGAATGGACGTATAGCGCGAGTTCAGCTGACAGTTGCATGATTGAACATGGCAGTTGGGTTAACCCAGTCTGACCAGCGGAATCGGCAAGGCACCGCAGATCAGTGTCCCGGTGGATGGACGCAGGGACAGCCATCCCAGCTCAGTGTGTTCATCTATACTCAGCTGCAACATCCAGCGTTGCTACACGCCTGTTGCGCCCGCTGAATCGACGGGCACGTGACACTGCCATACGAACAGAAGACGCAGCAGTCGCCGGGCTTTGGTTTCAGCAGGACACCGCAGCTCGCACATTCATGATAATACTGGCAGCGGTCGGACGGCATGATCTCGATTACCCGGTGCCCACACTCGGACAGGTTAGCTCTGAACTCAATTCAATGATTTGCATGGATGCCCCGAATAATGGCTTTTCGATAGGATAAACCCTGCAAGGAATAACGAGGCAATCCTGCTTTTTCGATATCCTTCCGCGCCTGTTGGCACCACATGTAGTAAATCAGAATGTCCCCATTTCCCTCCTCTATGTTGCTGGCTGAATATGAGTCCGGTTTGAAACCGCTGGCAATCGCTGCTTAAATCCAGTTTAAGCTCACGTGAAAAGAATAATTGGGACATTCTGCTTTTCCAATATCCTTCCCCGCCGGTTGGCACCATGTGTGGTAAATCAGAATGTCCCCATTTCCCTCATTCAATATGACCCTGAACAAGCTGGATATCCCCCCGCGCGCACTGTTCTCCACGCTGGGACGCACCGCGGCCAGAACCCTGGAGACCGCCGTCATCGTCGACAACATGCAGGCCTGGTAC
This sequence comes from uncultured Gammaproteobacteria bacterium, assembly GCA_963814945.1. Taxonomy (GTDB): domain Bacteria; phylum Pseudomonadota; class Gammaproteobacteria; order DSM-19610; family DSM-19610; genus Thiogranum. The sequence goes on along the minus strand of CAWFEQ010000019.1, from coordinate 394,536 downwards.
AACAACCTGGTGGCGAACATCAAGGCCGGCGATACCAGGACTTTCAACGAGGCACAGTGGGACCTGTCGACTTGGCCGAGTGAAGCCCAGGGCGTCGGCTTCATGGAGGCGCCGCGCGGCGCGCTGGCGCACTGGCTCGTCATCAAGGACGGCAAGATCGACAACTATCAAGCCGTGGTCCCCAGCACCTGGAATGCGGGTCCGCGCGACCCCGAGGGTCAGCCGGGGCCTTACGAAGCCGCGCTACAGGACAACCACCAGTTGTACGATCCCAAGCAGCCGGTGGAGATTCTGCGCACCATCCACAGCTTCGATCCCTGTATCGCCTGCGCGGTCCACCTGACCGATCCGCAGGGCGAAGAACTGGTCAAGGTCAAAGTGTGCTGACAGGGGACGCCAGCGGGGCAAACGCACAGATCTGCGCGTAATGGGTTCTCGGCCCTAGCCGCCGGCGCTGCTGTTGCCTGCCGACGCGCTGGCTCACCCGGGTCACCGGCGAATCCGCCCCGTCTGCCGCCCTGACATGCGAAGATTCTCGATATCCGGGCTTTATCTTTAATGCGAATGATTGTAATTTAGATCATCCGTTAGTCACCGCTCGTGCCGAGGTCTGCAATGAAGCGCCTGCTCACCCTGCTCTGCCTGCTGCCGGCCATCGCGTGGGCCAGCCCCAATCTGTCAGGGCTTGTACAACTGGTTGATTATATTGGGGTAGATTATCGCCAGGCTGTGGCTGACGGCAAGGTCGCCAATCCCGCCGAATACGGCGAAATGCAGGACTTCGCCGCCGCCGTTGTGGAACAGGTGCAGCAGCTGCCCCCTGGGGAGACCCGCAAGACCCTGACCCGGCAGGCCAATGCCCTGAGTTTGATGATTGCCGGACGGGCCGCCGCCGACGACGTCAGTCGCAACGCCGCCAGCCTGCGTGCGGTCCTGATCAAGGAATACGGTGTCGTGATGCCCCCGCACGAAGCACCGAATCTGCAGCGCGCGCGCCAGCTGTTTACGGAAAACTGTGCGGCCTGCCACGGCGCGGAAGGCCGCGGCGACGGGGCGCTGGCCGCGGGCATGGAACCGGTCCCGACCGATTTCCATGATGCCGGGCGCTATGCGCATCGCACGCTGTACGGCCTTTACAGCACCATCACGCACGGTGTGAACGACACCCCAATGCGCGCCTTTAGCCAGCTAAGCGACAGTGAGCGCTGGAGTCTGGCCTTCTACGTGGGTCAGCTCGCCGTCAGTACCCAGGAGCGCAAAACCGGTGCTGAATTATGGCAGCAAGGCAGCCGCACACCACTCGCGCAGCTGCAGACCCTGACCACCATCACGCCAGCCGAGGCAGAGGCCGACTTCGGCCCTGAGGGACCGGCGCTGATGGCCTATCTGCGCAGTCAACCGCAGGTACTGTTCGCCGAGCGGTCGCCGCTGGCTTTTGCCCGCGACCAGATCGCAGCCAGTCTTGCCGCCTACCAGGCGGGCGACCGCAAAGAGGCCGGTCAGACGGCCATAACCGCATACCTCGAAGGCTTCGAGCTGGTGGAGCACGGGTTGGATGCCGTCGATCCCCAATTGCGCCGCCAGGTCGAAAGCCAGATGACCGCTTATCGCAACCTGATACGCAAGGGCGTACCGGTCGACGCAGTCAGCGCGCAGGCGGCAACCGTTCAGGACTTGCTGACCCAGTCGGCCAGCCGCCTTGACACCAGCACCCTGTCCGGCGGCGGGGCCTTTGCCAGCGCCTTCATCATCCTGGTGCGGGAGGGTCTGGAGGCGCTGCTGGTTGTGGTGGCACTGGCGGCGTTCCTGATCAAGACGGGGCGCCGCGACGGCCTGCCCTATTTGCATTATGGCTGGCTTGGCGCGCTGGCCGCGGGCGCGGTGACCTGGCTGGGCTCACTGTATCTGTTTAACGTCAGTGGCGCCAACCGTGAACTGACCGAGGGTATTGCCGCCATCGTTGCCACGGTCGTCCTGTTCTACGTCGGCTTCTGGCTGCACAACAAGACGCACGCCCAGCAGTGGAAACGTTTCATCGAGGGCTCGGTGCAGAAGGTACTGACCCGGGGCACGCTGTGGGGACTGGCCGGACTGTCGTTCGTCGCCGTCTACCGCGAGGTGTTCGAAACGATCCTGTTCTATCAGGCCCTGTGGGTGCAGGCCGACGCCTCGGCTCATGGCCTGATGCTCGGCGGCATCGGCACGGCCACCGTAACCCTGGCTGTTCTGGCGTGGCTGATCCTGCGCTACAGCACCCGCCTGCCGCTGCGCCAGTTTTTTGCCGTGACAAGCGGCTTCATGCTGGTGCTGGCGGTCGTCTTTGCCGGCAAGGGCGTAGCGGCGCTGCAGGAGGCCGGCAAGCTGCCGATCAATCCGGTCGACTTCCCCCGCATCGATCTGCTTGGCATCTACCCCAATCTGCAGAGCCTGCTGCTGCAGGCCTGCCTGGTGTCTCTGGCGGTGGTCATCTTTCGGTACGGCAGCGGCAGGCGCCAGACCGCCTGACTCCGCACCCGGCGCTGCCCTGTTCTGCCGGTCCAGCGACCTCAGCCAGTACCGGGCTAGGAGCCTGTCCGAGTAATCTTTGCGTAGCGAGGAAGTGGGAGAGCGAGGACAGTTTTTCGAAGGTTTGAGGAACTGAGCTGTGACTATGCGACGAAAAGCTTCGGAAAAATGGACCGCTCTCCCGCTTTCGCAGTAGCAGAACGATTACTCGGACAGGCTCCTAGCCCAACTTCGCCGATTCGGCGCTATGAAGACGCCAAGCGTTTGATTGATATAGGGGCCACCCTCAAAGGTCTGCACTACACGAGGGTGGCGGTTTCGGTCGGGCCAGGGGTGATCTTCGGCGGTGGTTGCGTCGGTAGTGCGAGCCGCAGCCGCTGCAGCAGTAGCTTGAGTTCGGGCTCCGGCTCAGTGTAGCGGGTCAGCGTAATCGTGCGCGCATCGGTGGTCGGGATTTCGACATCGATCATCTGCACAGCAGCGAACTTTTCGAGCACGCTGCGCGGGGTCAGTCCGGGCGCATGCGGCCGCAGTTGCTGGGCGAGGGTGACGTGCAGGCAGTAGGCCAGAAGGCGATAAAAATGTGCGCCTCAATGCGCGCTTCTTTCTGGTGGTAGATCGGCCGGATCGCCAGATCGCCCTTGAGATTTTTGAACGCTTCTTCGACCTGCGTGAGCTGGATGTAGTAGCGCCATAGCTCGGCGGGGTCGCTGGCGATGAGATTGGTGCGCAGCAGATAGCGGCCCTCGCGACGCCGGACCTGCTTGAGCTTGTCGCGGTTGAGACGGTAGGTGAAGGTTGGATCTTGATCGTGAGCCTTCACGTCAACGAGCCGCCAGGCGGCGGGATACCGGCTGCGCGCGGCGCCGAGTTTCATCAGCAGCTCTTTGTGCGTGAGCGTCATGCCGGCAAGCTGTTTCAGGCGCGCCCACAGGCGCTTGAGCTGGCGTTTGCGCATCGCCCGTTCCTTGGCGATACGATCGGCGCTCTGGGCGAACACGTACAGCTCGTCGTCGGCAGGCAAGAGTTTGACCTGCACGCCGGGCCGGGCTTCCTGCCAGGGCTTGAGCAGCAGGTCTTTCTCCAGCTTCGACAAGCGGCCCTTGGGCGTGCCGACCAGGTAATGCACCGGCGGATCGGCTTCGCGCATTTCCTCAAGGGTCTGCTCGGTTGGAATGCCGCGGTCCATGACCCAGACTCTTCGCGCTTTCCCATACTGGCGTTCGATGCAAGCGAGAAAATCACGCAGCGTGGTGCTGTCGGCGGTGTTGCCCGGTAGCACCTCGTAGGCCAGCGGCAAGCCTTCGGGCGTCACCACCAGCGCAATGACCACTTGCACGCAGTCGCTGCGGCGATCCCGCGAGTAACCGTACTGGCGCTTGTCGTTCTCTGCAAACGGCGGATTGGCCTCGAAGTAGGTGCTGGTCAGGTCATAGAGCAGCACGTCGAATTCGACGTTGAATAGATCGCGCCAGCGCCGCACCAGATGATCGAAGACGGCCGTCTTGTGTTCCAGCAGGCGATCGTGACAGGCATAGAGCTTATGGATGTCGGCCAGGCCATCGTCGGCGCCGAGCAGATCAGGCAAGGCGCTGTGCTCGAACCATTGCCGGTGCAGGCGCCATTCACTGCCCGGCGACAGCAGCCGATAGGCCACCAGCACGAACAGCACCTGATCCCAGCGCGTGCCCTTGCGGCTCTGGGGCAGACGCTGCGCCCAGAACCGATCCAGCTCCAAGCTCTCCCACAGCTTCAGCGCCAGCCAGCACGCGCCCCACACCCGCGGGCGGCACAGACGTAACTGTGACAGACACAGTCGCACCACTGACGCGTCCACCACGCCTTCGTCGATGCGGTCTTCGGGAAACAGCGACAGCGTGCGCGATTGCTCGGCGCGCTCGTCGAACACCTCGACCGACTTGCGCCACGCCCGCTCCTGCGAGGAATTGATCTCACCCAGATAGAGCAGGTGCCGCTGCTGCACGCGACCATCGGGCAGGCGACGATTCTCCACGATGCTCCAATAGCGGTGCACCTTGCCATCCTTCTTGCGTGTGGTCGCGCGCAGAAACATGGTCACCCATTATCCGCACGCGCGCTCCAAAGAAAACAAGCAAGGTCTTCACTACAACGGTTTTTCCGGGTTTATCCACAGACCGCCCTCTGATTCTCAAGCAAATCTTTTTACACCAGCCGGGAAATCGAGGGCGAATCCGCTAAGTTGGGTTAGCAGCCGGACGCTGACAATGAACCTTCTCCTTCGCCCATCCAGCGGAAAGCGGTTAACAAGGGACCCAGGAAAACGACCTCTGTAAGAACGACAGCCTTGACGAACAGGCACTAACAATCCCGTGTCGTGGTGATCGTCTCATTGCGAAGCGCCATTGCCTAGGCTAGCGACTGACGTCGGTACTGGAAACAACCAAGAGCATCGTGCAGTAACATTTACCCGTGAGGACAGCCAAGACCAATACGCGAATGACTGGGACATTTTGGTTTTTTGAATTCTTTGCGCGCTGGTTGGCACTACCTGTGTTAAATCAGATTGTCCCCATTTCCACCTCAGCGCCAACCTGCGCACGCGTGTTGAATGTCGCCCGATGTAAATGCTACCACCAGGACCGTTACCCGTCGTGTAACCCGTAAACAACAGGGCTCGGTCGAATCCCCGCAGGTCTCTCATGCAACTATCACGTACACTTACCTGCGAAATCCAACGTTGTTCCGCCCATGGTGCGCCCGCTGAATCGAGGGACACGGAACGCTCCCATACGAACAAAAGACGCAGCAATCGCCGGGCTTTGGTCTCAACAGGGCGCCACAGCCCGCACATTAATAATAATACTGGCAACGGTCCGACGGCATGGTCTCGATTACCCGGTGCCCACACTCGGGACAGGTTAGCTCTGAACTCAATTCAATGATTTGCATGGATGCCCCGAATAATGGCTTTTCGATAGGATGAACCCTGCAAAGAATAACGAGGCAATCCTGCTTTTTCGATATCCTTCCGCGGCTGTTGGCACCACATGTGGTAAATCAGAATGTCCCCATTTCCCTGCCCAAATTCTCAAAGACGGGCCCTGCCATCCGGCTGGCTTACCAGTGACGCCGATGAAATCGAACGCCGCCGCTTGCGTGGCGTCAACGAACCAGTCCGGATTGAATCCCAAACTCCGGAAGATGTTTTTTTCGGTGTTTATCGGATCCACTCCGATGCAGGAAAGGCCTATCATGTTGAGATTCGCTCGCTTACGGAGCCAATCAATAGCTGCAACTGTCCCGATCACCGCATTAACGGCCTGGGCACCTGCAAGCATATCGAGGCAACGCTGCACCGGCTTCAGCACAGGCGCAAGCGTGCTTTCAGCGAAGCAGCCGGCGCGGGCAGCCCATACATCGAAATTTTTCTGGATCGACGTGACCATCAGACTTCAATCTGGCTAATTATGAACAGATCCGCCCGGATGTGGAGGAGATCAATGCCACCCTGGCCCCCGATGTCATCATTCTGGACGAGGCCCAGCGCATCAAGAACTGGCAGACCAGGACCGCCATGTCGGTCAAGCGTCTGACCAGTCCCTATGCCTTTGTGCTGACAGGTACCCCGCTGGAGAACCGCATCGACGAAATCTACTCCATCACCCAGTTCCTGGCCCCCCATATCTTCGGCCCCCTGTTCCGCTTCAACCGCGAGTTCTACCAGCTGGACGAAAGGGGTCGCGCCATCGGCTATAAAAACCTCGATGAGCTGCATGAACGGCTGCAACCGATCATGCTGCGTCGACGCAAGGAAGAAGTGGAAGGGCAACTCCCAGGCCGCACCATCAACACCTATTTCGTAGCCATGCACAAAGAGCAGGCGCTGCGCTACGGGGAGTATGAATCGAAGGCGGCGCGTCTTGCCGCTGCGGCCAGGCCAGGAGCCGGCCGCTGAAAAAAGAGGAGATGGAGCGGCTCCAACGGTATCTGGCCTGCATGCGCATGCTTTGTGATACGCCCTATATTCTTGACCGCAATTGCCGCATTTCACCCAAGTTGAAAGAGCTTGGTAACCTCCTTGAGGAACTGACGGAGGACGGGGATCACAAAGTCATCATCTTTTCCGAGTGGGAGCGCATGCTCGAACTCGTCAGAGAACGGGCGGAAGATATGGGGTTTGGCTACGCCTGGCACACCGGCAAGGTTCCGCAACCGAGACGCCGCAGCGAGATCCGCCGTTTCAAGGACGATCCTGACTGCCGCCTGTTCCTCTCCACCGACTCAGGCGCGACAGGCCTGAACCTTCAGGCTGCCGACGTGGTAATCAACCTGGATATGCCGTGGACTCCGGCCAGGCTGGAGCAGCGTATCGCCCGCGCCTGGCGCAAGCACCAGAAGCGTTCGGTACAAGTGATCAACCTGGTGTCCGAGCACACCATTGAACACCGCATGCTGGCCCTGCTTGAGCAGAAACGCTCGCTTGCAGAGGGCGTGCTGGACGGAAAAGGCGGGCGTGAGATGGCCCTGCCCTCGGGGCGCGCCGCGTTCCTGGAGCGGATCGAAAGCCTGATGACCGGCCAGAGATCAGAGCGACAGGCGCCCGCGGTCGACCCTTTCGATCAATTGCGTGACGAAGTTGTGGGTGAATGGAGCGATCATCTCGACCTCGTGGAATTACATGGCGAAGCTGCTCAGCGACGGCGGTTTTTTTCAGTGGAGGCGCTCGTTCCGATGCACGAAGCCGTGGAGGCGGCCCTGAAGGCCCTCTGCTTATGGCGGGGTCACAACACCGGGACGCCGCCAGCGCTGGGGTTGATTGACTCAGTGCTGGTGCAAACTAACCTGCTGCCTGCTGAAACGCTGTCTCTCGTCGCCCGTCTGCGTGAGGAGCAAGCCGAGGCGGATGAAGCTCAAGCGACGAGACTACTCGCACAGAGCGACAAGCTCGTTTTTCAGGCTGCCTCTATGCTGGGATCGGCACAAGGGCGCTGACGCACTTGCAACATCAAAACAGTCAGGTTCGGGGCAGGAGTACAAATGTGTCTGCAGGAACCAGCCCTGGCCTACTTGATTGACCGCCGTCGATGCCGCGGTTTCCAGCTCGCCCGCGTTTTTCTTGTCGTCCCCACCTGCTTTACTTGCCCGTTGGTCCCGGCACAGTGAGCGATTCGAATCGACGTATAGCGCGAGTTTAGCTGACAGTTGCATGATTGAACATGGCAGCTGGGTTAACCCAGTCTGACCAGCGGAATCGGCAAGACACCGCAGATCAGTGTCCCGGTGGATGGACGCAGGGACAGCCATCCCAGCTCAGTGTGTTCATCTATACTCAGCTGCAACATCCAGCGTTGCTACACGCCTGTTGCGCCCGCTGAATCGACGGGCACGGGACACTGCCATACGAACAGAAGACGCAGCAGTCGCCGGGCTTTGGTTTCAGCAGGACACCGCAGCTCGCACATTCATGATAATACTGGCAGCGGTCGGACGGCATGGTCTCGATTACCCGGTGCCCACACTCGGGACAGGTTAGCTCTGAACTCAATTCAATGATTTGCATGGATGCCCCGAATAATGGCTTTTCGATAGGATAAACCCTGCAAGGAATAACGAGGCAATCCTGCTTTTTCGATATCCTTCCGCGCCTGTTGGCACCACATGTAGTAAATCAGAATGTCCCCATTTCCCCCCCAATATCCTTCCCCGCCGGTTGGCACCATGTGTGGTAAATCAGAATGTCCCCATTTCCCTCCAGAATGTCCCCATTTCCCCTGTCCCCATTTCCCTCAAAATAAACCGCCCAACCCCGAAGGATTGAGCGGTTGCGTTAGGTTGAGGGGTTAAGTGGTTTTGCCGCGGTACGACAAGCGCGTGCCCACCGGCCCGGTTTTATAAGGGCGTGCCGTTCGGCAAGTTTGTTGGCAATGTCTCCAGGACCTCGCAGGAAGGCACGGCGGTGGTGCCGCTTTTTTCGAGCTGCAGCAGCAATTCCGGCTCTTCAGCGCCCGTGATATCGGTAGTCGTATCCACCAACGAGGAGTCGCACCATCTAATGGCGGTAATGGTTTCCGTGACCTCGGCCTCGTTGTTGCCTCGCCCGCCAACAACGATGTCAGCGCAGGGTTCTGCCGCGGGCTCTTCTTCCACTGTGGGGTAGGCCGTCAAGATGCCCGACATGATCGTCCCTCGTTTGTTGGCAACGAGCGTTCGAGTGGTAGTCTGGTCGTGGGCCACATACAGGGTGGTCGGTCCGTTGGACAAGGGCTTATTCTTGTAGAAGCATTGCGTCACCCAACCGATGTCCGCCGCTCCACATGTGTAGTCGACCGACGCACCGGCGCCGAGTCCCGTTTCCTTGAAGGAACAGTCGAGGAAACCGAAGTTGTTGATACTGAGATCGGCGCTGGCAAATTCCTGAGCCTGCGCGGTTCCGATCCCGAGTGCCGCAAAGGCGACCACCGCCGCGAGCGCTAACCCGGCCCGCTTGGCTTGCTTTATCAATGTGTGTTTCATGTCCTTACTCCTCGTTAGGATGGTTGATGATTTGTTTCAAGTCGGGTTACAAGTACCGTGAGCACTCGTGTCATCTCTGCTCAGCAAAACCGCGTGACATATTGCTTTCGAGCAACGGCGGACTGAGACGGGATAGCTGACATTAACCTTATAAGAGGGTTGGACAGTTTTAGATATTGGGTCTTGCCCGAACCGACATAAGGGTTTTCCCCGACACCGGCCGGCAACGAGGAGCGCCGTGAGTTCGACCACGGTACGCGTTTTTTGAAGCAGGCTTGCATAAATATGTTACCTTGCGGGCAACTCCGGGCAATGCCTTCACCTTTTTTGCCGGATCAGTGATTCATGACCTGAGCCTGAGGCGGGAAATATTACCGCGCACAAATAGCCGCCCAACCCCGAGGGGTTGGGCGGCTACCTTACGGGTGCTGCGTTAAACGGTTTTCCTGCGGCACGAAAGGCGCGTGTCCGCCGCAACCGGCTTACTAGGGTGCAGCCGACAGCAATTCGCCGCACGATGGCACGGTGTAGGTGCCATTCTGCAGCACCTCGAACAGTTCACCCTGAGTACCACCCACGATACCGTTCGTCGTGTCCTCCAGCGCCATATTGCAATAGCGGACGGCGACCGCTTCCACCGCAGGTTCCGGGCCATTTATCTCACCAAGCTCAGGGCAGAGCTGGTGTGTGTCCGGGCCACCTAGCTGTTCCAGTGATATTGTGGTGGAACCGTTGATCCGTCCGTTGTTACCGGCGAGAAACACTTCCTCTTCACCGCCGCCCCCGCCGCCTCCGCCGCCTCCATGAGCATTGCTGCTCACATCATAGGCAGTAACGTCCACGGTGTCGCTGATAATCCTGTTCTTGTAGACGCACGCGAACGTCGCAGCGACGGCTTCCGCGGTGCAGTCGTAGCTTACAATCGCATAGGGACCGAGTCCCGACTCCCGCCAGCTACAGACGAGATCACCTGCGCCTACTTCCTTGGCCTCGTTAGTTTTAGTCGCAATCTGGAAATCGACGCTGTTAAAGGTCTGCGCCTGCGCGGTTCCGATCCCGAGCACCGAGAGCGCGGTCGCCACCGCAAGCGCGACGCCGGCCCGATGGGCGTGATATTTGAGTGTATGGTTCATTGTTTACTCCTCATAAATAGGTTAATTGATGGTTCCGTTCCTGTCGGTTTACACGTACCTCGCTCCTCCACCTCCGTGCCTGCGGGACGCTCAACCTCGCCTCACTTCATGTAAAGACGACCCCGCCGACTCATCCCTCTTCAACAGATCCATGCTGACCCTTTGCGTCCGAGCGGTGGAGAGGTGAGACACCGAGTACTTTACTTATAGGCCGACTGTATCATTTTAGGTATTGGGTCTTGCCCGAGCCCGAATCAGGGTTTTCCCTGACAAACGCCAGCAGCATACGCACAGGGCGGTGAAGCTCGCCCACTGGCTTTTCCCCGTCATTTCGGCATGGCGCTTGGTGCGATGAACCGCGACGGTTTTTACGCTTCGATATCGAACTCGGCGGCGAGCCGCGTGTCACAGGCGTACCGGCGACCATGCGGTCCCTCACCCCGGTTTCGCGCGGTGTCAAGGGATATTGAGGCATTCGATGAATGGTTGCGTTGTCAATCAGTCGCCCACGACCAGAATCTGATCGCCGCGCCGGACAGTAAATGTCAGTTCCCCCGTAGCGGACAGCGCGTCAAGCGCCTGGCTGCCGTAGTCCGGTGTATCGAGTGGCACCCCATTGACGGCGGTGAGTAAATCGCCGGGCTTGAGGCCGAGCGACTCGAGAAACGTCGGGTCATTCGGTTGTGTGACGCGGTAGCCGCGGAAGTGTCCGTCTTCGACGACCGCGGTTGCACCCACCAGTTGGAGCAACAGCTCCGGATGGCTGAACATCGCTGCGGCGCAACACCTTGCGCTGATCCTCGGATGGTGTCGCTTGAGCCGCGCCCGGTAGCGCGCGCTGGAACGTCCCGGGCGTCGCGGTCCACGAAAAGTCGAGTCGCTGCACGCGCCCGCCACGCCGCACGATGACGTAATCGCTGTGGATTTCGACTATCTCGCCACCATCCGCGATCTGGTCCCCGCGGGCGTATATCCGTTGGCGACCGCGCCGTATCGGCGATGATGGTTCGAGCGCCGGCCGCGTGCGTGGTGACTATCGTACCCGTCAGTGACACGCCATTCGCCCCTGCTGACGAAGCTTCCGGCACGGACGTCGGCACTGGCGCCGCGGTTACACCCGCATCGCCCGCAAAACTCGGCGCATTATTCGCCGCGCCCGCCAGAGTAAGCGGCAGCCCCGCGGCCAGTACCAGCCACCGTGGCCGGACCCGGCGTTGTCGCTGGAAACGTTCTGAGCCGGATCGAAACATGCAAACATTGTCTCTGCGGGAAAAGAAACCGGGCCGGGCGTGACGCCCGGCCTGGTCGGCCACCTGACCACCATTACAACTTCATTATTCCGGCTGCAGAATCGTCACCGACTCGTAGAAGCAGTGCTCGCCCTCGTCGCTGATATAGGCCGTTCCGGTCGTTCTCTGGATGTTGACGCCGTGCACATGCGGCTCAAGATCTTCCGGTGTGCAGAACGGAATCAGACGCGAGATCGAAATGACATCGTCATCGTCCAGGGTCCGCGGTGCATTCCAGTTAGCGGGGACACCGACGACCGCGAGATTGCCGGTGTGCTCTCCGCTCACGAGCAGCGAGTGGTTCGTGGGATCGGCAAACAGGAAGTGCGCATGGATGAAGAGCTTGTCGAAGGGCAGGCCCGTTCCGGTCGCATCATGATGGTCCGGCACGGCCGGCACCGACTGGCCGTTGGACAGATCGATGATGTGGACTGCCTTGAAGTCGTTCGAATCTGGATCGGTGTTGACCTCCGCGACCCAACGGCCGGTGATTTCAGGCCCCTCGATCTCGACGCCGCCTTCCTCCTCTTCCCCGCTAACCTCTTCGGGCGTGGCGATGGTGTGGATCGCGTTGTACGCGCGATGATTCACCCGGTCGGTGTTGAGGTCGTGCATGTGGAGGATCCAGCCCGCCGGTATCTCGAACTGCTCGTTCGCCGGCAGGCTGGCCACGAAGTCCTCGAACGGCCCACGGATGTCGACCGAGTAAAGCGGCGTGTCGGTGGCACTGTCGAAGGTCCACATCTTCTCGCCGAAGTGCGTGGTCCCGTTCACCGTGTTCAACGTCGGGTCGACGTCGATCCCCTGCACGCATTGGTTGGCGGCCATGTCGATGAACTTGTAGGGATGCGCTGCACTGGGGTCGATCACGGACACGAAGCACCCGACGTTGGTCGGCGAAGGCTCGTGATTGCCAACGTAGATCTTGTTGTTGATCGGATTCACCGCGTCTTCCTCGGCGGCATGACCGAGCACGTAGCTGCGGAGGATCTTCGGGTTGGTCAGGTCACTGATATCATAGGCCACGAGCAGGCCCGACTCGGTATCCGTCGTCTTCGCTTTGGTAAAGCCGCTGCGGTCCGGTTTCCACTGCAATCCGGAATGCTCGATCACCTGGTAGGCGATCTTGTTGGCGTCGTCGATGTCGATACCGTGCGGATGGCGCGGATGACCTTCGGCTCCTTTCGGCGCGCACCCGCCGAATTTCTTCATCAGCGTGCCGTTGAGCTGGACGACCGGAATGCAGGCGTCTTCGATGTCGAGCGTCGACAGCACCTTGTTGGTGCCGTATTCGAAGATTGTGATGCCGGCCTTGTTGGTAACCTGCGTTTGCTGTCCGGGTGGCACGCCCTCTTCGCCGCGCTCGTTGCTGGAGATCCAGTAATCGGGCGTGCCCGAAGCGTCGGTCTCGTGCGGTTTCCAGACCGGCGCCGGTGTGAGGTCCGCTTCGCCGGAATACTCGTCGGGGGGGACTAAGACGTTACTGATCGTATACGTCGGCGCGGCCGACGTCACGCCGGCGAAGGCCATCAGCCCTCCGGCCACCACTGCGAGCGCGCTGCCGACCCGCTCGGTTTGATTTCTCAATGTGTGTTTCATGTCCTTACTCCTCGTTAGGATGGGTGATGATTTGTTTCAAGCCGGGTTACAAGTACCTTAGAGCACTCGCGTCATCTCTGCTCAGCAAAACCGCGTGACATATTGCTTTCGAGCAACGGCGGACTGAGACGGGATAGCTGACATTTACCTTATAGGAGGGTTGGACGGTTTTAGATATTGGGTCTTGCCCGAACCGGCATAAGGGTTTTCCCCGACCCGGCCGGCAACCAGGCGCGCGGTGAGTTCGGCCAAGGTCCGTATTTCTCAGTTGTGCCGGAGCATTAGAGGTAACGCAGCCAGTTTCGACACGGCGTTCGTTCGACTGCACCGACTTCAGAACAGGACCCGGTGGCGGCAAAAGATCAGCGCCATGAACAACCGCCCAATCCCGAGGGATTGGGCGGCCGCATTGTTGCTGGGTTAACCGCGGTTTCGCCAGGGCACGAAAGGCGCGTGCCACGCTGTCCGAGTTATTCACCCGGTGTCGTAAAGGGTCCCTCCGCCAGTACTTCGCATCCGGGCACGGAACCGGTGCCATTTCTTACTAACTTCTCGAACAATTCCATCACCGTAGGGCCCGCGACGCCATTAGTCAGATCCGTCAGCGAGTTACCGCACCACCGGATGGCAGTCACGGTTAGCTCGGATGGTTCCGTGCAGATAAGCGCATTGGTTTCTGATTCCGGTATGTTCGTAACGACCGTCGCTCTGACCGACCCGTTGTTTTTGACTTCGAAGTGCTCCACTTCTTCGGGATGTATATTCTGGAAAATCAGCAGCTGGCTGTTTCCCACGGGCCTATTTCTTAGCATGCATTGTTGTCGCACGCCGACATACTGCGACGCGCAGTCGTATCTTACCAACGATAAGGGGATGAGCCCCGTCTCCCTGAAGCTACAGTTGAGGCCACCTGCGGCTTCACCTGCATTCTCGATGGTGATACTGGCGCTGGCAAATTCCTGAGCCTGCGCGGTGCCGATCCCGAGTGCCGCAAAGGCGACCACCGCCGCGAGCGCCATGCCGGCCCGCCTAGCTTGATTTATCAATGTGTATGTCATGTCCTTACTCCTCGTTAGGATGGTTGATGATTCATTGCAAGTCGGGTTACAAGTACCGTGAGCACTCGTGTCATCTCTCCTCAGCGAAACCGTGCCAACTTGACGCTGCCGCGCAACGGAAGGCTGAGAAGGGAGAGCGGACCTTTACCTTATAGGAGGGTTGGATCGTTTTAGATATTGGGTCTTCCCCGAACCGGCATAAGGGTTTTCCCCGACGCCGGCCGGCTCAATGAAACCACTAAGACCATCGAAGTCGATGTCCGCTCAGGGTGCGGCCGGGGGCCCCCAGTTCGGGCTGCGCAAGCCGCCCGAACCTATGACAGCCACCCTGAGCGGTGCTTCGAATTCATTCCGCAAGCGAGCTTCTAGGAACCTGTCGGACTTGGGACTGATCCACTGCGCCGGTGGGAGAACGCCCCATTTTCCCGATCCTTTTCGTCAAATAGCTACGGCTATTCTCCTCAAACGATCGTAAAGAATGGCCTCGCCCTCCCACCTTGCTCGCTACGATCGCCCAAATCCGACAGGCTCCTAGCTGAGCCAACGCTCGCCCACCGCTTTTACAGACGATCCACCTTCGTACGCGGGATGGCTAGCTTTGAAAATTCGGGAGTTCCCGGGTTCCGCCAAGGGATTTCCCTTATAGCCGCTGCCAGTGAAATACACAGTGGCGAGTTCGAGCGGGGAATTTACACCCATCTTTTCCATGACTTTGGCCCGGTGAGCTTCCACCGTTTTCATGCTGATTCCAAGCTCGGCGGCAATTACCTTGTTCAGTTGGCCGCACATGACTCTTTCCAGCACCTCGCGCTCCCGGGAAGTCAGCGAGGCCAGACGTTCGTTGGCAATCCGCTGCTCGTCTTCCTCCCGCCGCTGACGGGCATCGATCTCCAGAGCCTGTTGCACTCGTTCCAACAGGTCCTGATCATTGAACGGCTTTTCGATGAAATCCAGGGCACCGGACTTCATGGCACGCACCGCCATGGAGACGTCGGCATGCCCCGTGATAATGATGATGGGGATGCGGATTCCCCGTTCTTTCAGAATATCCTGCAACTGCAAACCGCTGATCTCCGGCATCCGCACGTCGAGTACAAGACATCCCGACCGAACCGGATCGTAGTTCAGCAGGAACTCGCGCGCCGAGCTGTACGTCTCGACATTGAGTTTAAGCGACTCCAGCAGCCAGCGCAGCGAACCGCGCAGTGTCTCGTCATCGTCAACGACGAAAATGTTTGGATCGTAAGTCATTGTAGTGCTCCTCCTTCTGCGGCGGGTAGCATGAAGCGGAAGACGCTGCCACCCTCAGGGTTGGGCATGCACTCGAGTCGCGCGCCGTGTGTATCAATGATCGACCGGCTGATGCTCAAACCCATGCCCATGCCATCCGGCTTGGTGGTGACGAACGGCTCGAAAATGGCCTCGCCTTCCCCCTCCGGTATTCCAGGTCCAGTGTCATGCACCGACACCTCGACGCCATTGTCGGAACGGCGACTTGTCCGAATGATCACCTCGCGGCGCGGCCATTTTGCCCCTCCAATGGCCTCGATGGCGTTGCGCACGAGATTAAGCAGCACCTGCTCGATCTGGATCGGATCCGCGCGCACCGCGGGCACGTCGTCGCCCAACTCAAGCTGTAACGTGATCTCCTTGCGCCGCGCTTCGAAGCTGACCAGTTCCGCGGCCTCTTGCACGATGTCGTTCATATCGGCGCGTACACGCCGCGACGTCTTGCCCGCGCGCAAGAAGTCGCGTAATCGCCGAATGATCTCACCTGAGAGCTTGCCCTGGGCGGCAATATGTTCCAGTGCCACAAGCAGTTCATTGCTGTTGACCTCGCCGGCGCGGAGCCGGCGGAGACCACCTTGAGCATAGTTGACGATGACGGTCAGGGGCTGGTTGAGTTCGTGCGCGAGCGCTGTCACCATTTCGCCCATGGCACTCACCCGGCAGGCATGGGCGAGTTGCGTCTGCTGTTGACGCAAATGTTCTTCGGCGAGTCTGCGTTTCGTCATGTCCTTGCCCGTGGCGACGAAACTTACAACGTTGCCACAGGCGTTCTTCAACGGCGTGATGGTTTTCTCCTCGTAGTATAAAGACCCGTTCTTGTGGCGGTTAATCATCGTCTCGTGAAATGTCTCTCCCTCAAGAAGGGTCTGCCACAGCTGCCGATAGAACTGCTCGCTGTGCTTCCCGGACTTGAGGATGTCCGGGGTCTTCCCATTGATTTCCCCTCTGGAGTAGCCCGTCAACTGCTGAAACGCCGCGTTGACATACTCGATGACACCATCACGGTCGGTGATCAACACGGAGTCAGCAGTCTGCTCCAGCGCACGGGATAGCTTGCGTCTATGGGCTTCCGCACGCTGACGCTCGATTTCGCTTCCCTGCCATTGCGCCATCAGTTTCAGGATTTCTTTGTCGGTGTTCGTGAACGGCACGCTGCGCGGTTCAGCACTGACGAAATTTAGCGTCCCGTACACCGCTCCCTCGACCTCTAGCCGAATGCCGAGATAGGCTTCAAGCTTGCACTGATGGTAGGCTGGGTGCGTGCGCCACTCCGATTGCGCGGCGCATTCGAAACTTACTGGTTCGGCAGATTTCAGGGTTTTGACACAATAGGTATATCCAAGAGGAAAAATACCACCCTTTGGAATCGGACCATCTGACGGCACTACCTCAACAATTTCGTAGTTCTCATTCTCGACGCGGGAAAGGATGCCGATGGGCATCGCGAACTGTTCACAGCCCAGCGCCAGGAGTGCCTCGACCTTGTTTTCAAAGGAGAGATTGTTATGGGACGTGATGTCGTGCAGCGAGCGCAGCGCGCTCTCGCTTCGCCGCAACGCCCGCTTCGAGCGCTCGAGACGCTGGTTCATTCTCAGCATGTAAATGATGAAAACGCCTGCGAGAAGCACGACGGCAATACCCGCAATAACCCAATCCCAGTGCTCATGGATGATATCTGCAAGGGTTATCTTGTCTTCATTCTCGTACGGGGAAAGCTGCAGATCCTTCAAAAGTTCATGTACCGGTTGATAATCGAGGGCCGCTGTCCAGCCGGCGTATCCGCCGGCAAGCGCGGCAGGATGGTCCGCTGGCATGGTTCGCAGCGCCTGTGCCACCCGCTGCGCCAGTTCGACTGGTGTGCCGCGCGTCTTGGCGAACGGCCAATCGGGGTAAAGCTCGGTACTCCTGGCAAAGGCATATTCTGGCTTGCCCTGCGGGTGCAGTATCCGAAATGCGTTCAGATTGATGGTGTCTTCCCTGGCCATGCGTTCCAGAACGCCCGTAGGCACGGTGCCGGCGTCAACACGCCCGTCGCGCACGGCGTAGACGATCTCTTCCGGCGGAAGTCCGCTGAAAATAAGCTTATAGAAGTCATGGAAGGGATCGATGTTATGCGCCTTGAGCTCCCACCAGGCGAGTTGAAAGCCGTCAAAGGCGTCGCGGCTGACCGCCATAAAGGACTTACCTTTGAGCTGTGAAATCCATTCGATGTCCTGGCGATCGGCTCGCGTAATAATGACCGCGCCTGACAAAGAATGAAGCATGCCGTTCCACCTATTCTGCATCGCGACCAGGGCAGTGATTCCATATCTGGCTTGGAGATCGACGTACTGGCCCGGGTTAGTGAGGATGAAGTCGACTTCATTGTACTTGGCCGCCCGACGCATACCCTCCAGATGGCGGGGGACGATGATGAATCGTCTTTCCGGAATTTGCTGGGACAGGTAGTCCGCAGTGGGCTCCCAGTGCTCAATGGTTTTTTGGTCACCATCGTCAGCCAACACCCCAATGGTCACGCGTGCCGGGTCGGCGACTGCAGAGTTGACAGCAATGACAGTCAACAACCGCAGCGCGGTCAGCAGCCTGAACACGCCCCAACGCCTGCCCGCACGACTTGCTGTGAAGCCACTCTCTGTCGGCATCCAACAGACCCGAGCTAAACAGCGAAGTGGTCGAACATTCGGGTGGGTGCTTGGAGCCGTGCCCGAGTGAGTTCCAGGCCCTGATGTGCCAGAAGTTTGGCGATCACCGGTGAATATTCGCTGTGCGAGATAATCGCCGAGGGACCGCCGCGCTGACGGCGGGTTCGAGTGGAACACCTGCTCGAGATCCTCGCGATCGATCTGCGAAAGCCACACCCTCGCCTGGTTCGTCACACCGTCATAACAACCAGCCCCGCGGCCATTGCCGTGACAAGTGTTCCCATTTTGGGTCTTGTAATCATCAGATTCTCCTCCACTGCTTATTCGACAGTTTAGTTATGTAAAGCGATGTACGGATGTCAGCATGAGCCGACAGCAGCTAACCCCGAAGGCAATATTCGCGCCGGACTGACGAGGTCGTCGCGGAAGGTTTTCCCGTGAGCTAAGTGGCTGTTTACAAGGGTATTGCGGCAGCGCAATGGCTCCCCGTGGAATTTTCTACAGCAGTTGATTTCTCAGACTTGAAAAAACGACGCTGCCTGCCTTGTCAGCCTTGCGAATCGGCCTCAGGCATTCCCCGAATCGAGACGGCGATAGAGCGTTGACAGAGAGACACCCAGAATCCGCGCAGCGAGTGCACGATCGCCCCCGGCAGTCTGGAGCACGCGAGCGATGTACTGGCGCTCGAAGTTGCTTGCCGCCGCTTTCAGGCTCATGGGGGCAGCCGTGTGGGGCTCAACGAGTTCCAGCGGCAACTCGCTGGCATCGATAGTCTCACCGTCACACAGGATCACGGCGCGTTCCAGAACGTTCGACAGCTCCCGGACATTACCCTTGCGCCAGTCGTACGACGTGAGCACCTGCAACGCAGCGCTCTCGATATCCAGTGGCGGCCTCCCGGCTTCCCGGCAATGCCTGCTGATAAGGCGGCGGGTCAATGGCACTATGTCTTCTCGCCGTTGACGCAGGGGTGGTACCTGAATCGTGATTACGCTTAGACGCATCAGCAGATCCTGTCTGAATTTTCCCTTATCGACCATGGCCTCCAGATCCCGGTGCGTCGCCGCCAAGATACGTGTTTCCACCTTGATTGGCACATCCGCCCCAACCGGCGTAATTTCTTTTTCTTCGAGCGCCCGCAGCAGCTTGGCCTGGACCGGCAACGCCAGGTCACCGATCTCGTCCAGGAACAACGTTCCCCCCGCCGCGGCTCGAAACACGCCCTCGCGGGCAGCCCCGGCGCCGGTGAAGGCGCCTTTCTCGTGGCCGAACAAATAGCTTTCCACCAGGCCTTCGGGGATGGCAGCAACGTTCAGCGGGACAAACGGACCATCCGGGTTGCGCGAAGATGCATGAACGGCACGGGCAACGAGTTCCTTTCCGCAGCCTGATTCACCGGTTATGAGCACGTTACTCCGGCAGGCCGCCACTTTCTTGACCAGTGTCATGACCTCCTTCATGGCCGGGGACGCAAAAACGATATTGCCGGGTGCTTCGGCCAGGTGCAGCTGTGCGCGAAGCTGTTTGGTCTCCCGCACGCGCTTGCGGTGCTCGGCAATGCTCGCAATTTTCCGGTCCAGCTCGGTGAAGGAAAATGGTTTGAGAATATAATCATGGGCACCGGAGCGAAACGCCTCGATCGCCGACTCCATTGAGCCATACGCCGTCATTACCAGGGCGGTTGTGTTGGCGGATTCGGACTGGAGCCGTTTGAGAATCTCGATGCCGTTGGTGTCCTCGAGATAGAGATCCATGAGCAGAACGTCGTACGAACGTTCACACAGGGCGGAGATCCCATCTGCCACGGTGCTCACGCCACTTGCGTCATAGCCACGGCCCGCGAGATACGTTGCAAGATTGCCGCGCAGCGTATCCTCATCCTCCACGATCAGGATGCGATCCGGCGTGACAACGCGCTCATGTGGGGTCATTTCGGGACTCGGGCGGGTGTCTTAGTGGGAGGTGCAGCATCACCGTTGTTCCTTTGTCTGGAACGCTGCTGATCGAAAGCGCGCCGTTCACGCGGTGCATAAGGGTGCTCGCGACAGCCAGCCCCAGCCCCGTCCCTTCGGTTTCCGGCTTGGTCGTGAAGAGCGGCTTCGTGGCCTTGGCCAGCGTGTCGGCGTCCATGCCCGTACCCGTGTCTCTGATCGCCAACACGATCTGGTCGTGCTCCCCCGGCTGGCTGTAAACCTTGATCTGTCCGCCCACAGGCATCGCATCGATGGCATTGACAATGACATTAAGCAATACCAGTATCAGATCGTCCTCTTTCATGGCAACGTACGGGACGTTCTGCGGAACATCGATTTCGAAGCGGACCGATTTTGCCCGTGGGTCATGACGCAGCAGCCGCATCGCATCGTCAATGGCGGACTGGACCGAGGCCCTGCCGGAACGGTCGCTGCGTTTCTGGGCGAAGCCCAGAATATCGCGGACGGCGCGCGCCATGCGCTCGATATGTCTTTCGAGTGTCTGCAACGACCTGTGTGTACGCTCAAGGCTTTCTTCCTGCCTAAGCATTTGAAGTTCCGAGGAAAGTGACGCGAGCGGGTTGCCCAGATCATGGGCTATACCCGCAGCAAGCAGGCCCAGGGCCGCCATCTTTTCGTAATGGTTAGCAAGCGCCTGATCCTCCTTGTCCCTGGTAACGTCTCGTACCAGTTCTATTACGAGTTGCGCATCCCCGGTCGCATTCCGGATGGGAAACGTATCGACCTCGAGTACGCGACTGCAGGTCTTGCCCCCTTTGACCAGCCTGTTTCTCTGCGGCTTGCGGGTGCGGAAGGTGTGATCAATCAACCGAAACTCACTGCGGCGCTCATCGCCCGGGGCACAGCCGGGAAATATTTCCCTGAAATGCCTGCCGCATGGATCACACCCGGCCTCTGCAGTTGCTTGGCGATTGGCGTGGACGACTATGCCGTCGCTGTTCACCACGACCATGCGGTCCTGAACAGCGTTGAAAAGGGATTCCAGTAGCGCGTTGGACGCGATCAGGTTCTGCGTTTTCTCCTCGACCGTGCGATCGAGCCGCGCGTAGCTGTCCACTACAAGCAGCTGGTGCGCGTTCAGGGATCGGTAGGAAGCCCAGAACATCCACAGGCCCGCCGCTGTAGCAAGGCCGATCAGCAGCAGATTTAGATGAGTAATCTGGTGCGGCAAAGGGACGGGCGGAGCGATGAGGACAAAGCCTTCGTGCGCGCCGATCAGCGCCAACGCGAACACCGTCAGCACGGTCAACGCCACAAGATGTCGTCGCGTCTTGCGCAGCCGGGCGGCCAGCTCGCCGATCGGCGATGGCGTTGCGGGAGGTGTCGTCGTGGCGCTCGGTCCGGCCAATTGGGAATACTCCTCTCCTTCCTGTTCCATTGCGGCGGTGCGGTTACTACCTGAAGGTCGTAACAATAGCACCGAAAGTTTAACGTGACCTCCTCGCAGCGCGTCGGTCCAGCAGGAGGCACTCCATAAAGGGTTACCGGCCAATCCAGTCGGCTTTGCCGGTCCTCCTTCGGCGCGGCAATAAGGGGGTTCTTCACGAACGTCGTATTCAGAATGGACAAATTCATTACGAAAGCACAAGGGCTCGATGGAATTCCACTTGTGGACCTCTGTCTGTTGATTTGCACTGAACATTGAAGTACGTTTGCACGGCAATTTGTCCCGCTCGTTATAATCGTCTCAGTATATTATGAAGTCATCACTCTCGATCGATTTGAGGAGGTGAAGGAAACGATAAATTCGGCTTACGGCTTGTACACAATTGGCTGACAATTGTCTGTGACAAACGATACACACCACCAATGCCGGGTAGGTAGGGCTGAGCACCGCAGAACCGCCTCGTGCCAAGGTGCCCGATAACGGGTAGTTATAAGGTGCCGGGGTTATCAAGCTGACGCCGTTGGGCGTCGCAGTGGGCGGGTTGGGCTGAGCGAGCGAAGTCCAACGGCGAGAAAGGCCATCAGGCACCTCAACGCTGGCTTCACAGGCTCAGCCGAAACTACATGTTGATCGGTCAGAGGGCCAAGTTATCCGGCTTTCAGCCGCGACCTGGCCCCACCGCCTTTCAGCGGCTGACGCTTTTTACGAAGTCTCTTTTCTAAAAATGCGACCTCGTCGTGCCATAATGTATCAAAAGTCACATAAAGAAACTCTGTCCTCGCTATCCTTATACGCTTTCTATAAGCTATCCCTATACGCTTTCTATAAATGACTTGCATGCAGGGAACTGAGTCATTGATCCTGCATCTGGAGGACAAGCATGTTGATGAAAGGCCGGCGCGAAGAGATCTTGATCAACTATCCTGAGTTCAAGAAATATGCGGATGAGACATGCCTGCAGGTCTTAGGCGAAGCTCAACTCGTTGAGATTGCAGCCGGGACAACCATCTTTCACGAAGGAACCTCCTGCAAAGGATTCATGTGGCTCTTGGAAGGCAGCATACGTGTATTTAAGAATTCCGAAGAAGGCCGTGAAGTAACCGTATATCGTGTGTCGCCCGGTGAACTTTGCCTGCTGAGCCTCAACAGCCTTCTGCGTGGTGACAGCTACCCGGCGTCTGCCAAGAGCGATACACTCGCCAAGGGTCTGATGATTACCGCACAACAGTTCCACCATTTACACGAGAACTCCCGGGGCTTCAGGAATTATGTCCTGCAAGCCCTGGTTGAACGCCTCACGGATGTCATGTCACTGATCTCTGATGTCACCTTCCGACGTCTGGATCTCAGGCTTGCCTGTCTACTGGGGCAACAATTTGAACGTTCGGGCGGCAGGCCGTTAAAGATCACCCACGCAGAGCTCGCGTGCGAGCTGGGAACAACCCGCGAAGTCATCAGTCGCATCCTGAAAGAATTTGAACGCCAGCAGTGCATTTTCCTTAACCGTGGTGAAATTCACCTTGTCTCCCAGGACGGTCTCGAATGGTTCACCAATAGCCGGAGGAATGCAGGCTGACGGAGTCCTGTCTCAACCGCGGTTGGGACGGCCCCTCCTTCGTCCCTCCTGCTACCGAAATAGTTCTGATGCGAGCGGCGGGAGGTTTGCTATGAGATATTGCAAAAAGGGGCGAATCAATCGCCCCTTTAAACTTTTTCCAGATCGCGGGTAACTTAGCTATTGAAGTGGGTCATGTAAGACGATGGTGCAATTTGACACGCCGGTACCGACAAAGTCTGGTTGAAACGTGAAGGTACCGTTCAGGCACAAAGAGCCTACCTTATTCGCGTAACGGCCCATGCCGGTAGTTTCACGGACGCCCGCACAGCCGGCCATACGTAAGGCGAGTGTGCCGGTCACCATGGGATCTTCAACGGGACCCAGCCCGGGAAACGCACGGCCTGTCAGTGGCATCCCGTCGATGATCTCGAATGTGCTGCCACCAATAGACATCTGGAACTGGTTCATAGTCCATGGCAGCGTGGCAGGAAGCAGACTCCAGTCGCCGCTCAAACCGAAGAAGCTTACGTCAAAAGCCGGTGTCGCCTCTACAGTGCCTCTTTCTTGTACCGCGCCCATCGTTTCGCCGGTCGACGGATTGACCATGGTTGCATACACCGGACCCGAGATCGGGTAAAGAATGGTTTCAACACCGCAAGGATCCTGCGGATCGCCGGTAATGGTGCCATCTGGACAAACAAAACCACCAATAGAACCATCAACATCTGAAATACTGTTGGTTATGGTGAGCGCATCCGGGTTTGGGTTAAACACCTGCGGGTTGCCGTTGCCGCCTGCGGCGTACGCGGTGGTGACAAATACTGCAGCGACTGCACAAGCAGATATGCGTAAAGAATAGTTCCACATCGTCCTTATAGCCTCCGAAAAGTAGGATCATCTAACAGATTGGGTTAATTGCGCTGGCAACATGGTTCACACAAGCACTGCAGGTTTACGTGATTAACCCTGCGCCTACTGGCTTTAAGAAAATAGCGTGACCAGTGTGTTGTGACTTGAACCTTTCGCACGCGAGCACATTTAATCGGCGCCGGTGACTCGCGTCTGCAACTTTTGGCACACAACGTCGATGACTGAGGCCGAAAGTTTTGGGCCGCCCCAGGCGGACACTGTTTATCGGGCTCGTATTTCACCCGCACCGTGAGAAGCGGCGAAAATAAGGGGCCGAAGAAAACGGCCCCTATAAAAACGACAGCCCGGATTAACGGGCGCCATCAGTCCCGTGTCGTGGTAATCGTACCGTCCGGCCACGGTTTGTAGTTGGTGACTATATTCAGGTGGCTGCGAAGGTCCGCTCCATTGCGAATCGGGATGATCTCGCCGCCGTGCTCGAATGCGAACTTCTGCTTGGCGGTGATCTGCAGGAACCAGCCCTGGCACACCTCATTGACCGCTGTCGGCGCCGTGGTTTCCAGCTCGCCGGCATTCTTCTTGTCGCAGGCTGCCGAGACCGTGGCCGCCCGCGGGTCCGTGCTCGTCGTCGTGATCCAGTGGAAGTGGCTGTAATAGCCGTCCTGCGGAATCACCATCCCCGGTGCGGGGGCGGCCGCTTCCTCGGCACGGTTTACCAGCCAGATCGGATGGTCGTCGCCATTGACGCCGCTGTGAGACACGAACTTGGCCGCGCCCGGCAAGCCGCGCATCTCCCAGCCGACGACGCACTTGACGGTTATCCCACACCTTTCATCAAAGGAACCGTCGCTCGCCAGGCCACGAGGGTGCCGCGCAATCGGCAGACCCGAGGCCGGATCGGTGTCCCCTGTGAAAATGATGTAGAACTTCCCGAAAAGACTTTCGGGCGCGCCCGTGTCATTGTTGACGGTCAGACTGTTTTCCTGGTGGGTATCGATGTGGTTCCCGAAGAGGAAATCGTACGGGGTCTTGTGAAAAACACTGGCGGCTTGGACTGCACCGGTAACGAGTACAGTTATTCCCGCCAGGCCAATGATAGTTAGCCTTATCATGACTATGTGCCTCCTGGTTGGGGTTTCTAGGTTCTGGTGAGTACCTCGTGCATGTTTCGGCGGCACCGCGCACCAGAGAGTCTCCCTCCCTTGACTCGCCGGTTGGTCGCGGCACAGTAAGACCTCCGAATGGAGGTATACCAAGTCTAGCTCGCTTACAGGCGGAAAGAAGGCTACGTAACCCTTTCGAGCAGTTTTCAGGTCATAATGACATTTTAATAAACAATTTCTATCAGTGGTGTCCGACACGTTTCACGACAATGTAGGTTACATCGCTACCCGAAGATGCGGTTTAATCACAAATGTCCGCATCAGCGGCACCTGGGACTGTATCGAATCTTATGCATACCCTACCGGTCGTATAAATCGGCATCGTACCACTCCGGCAATGGACACTGACTTCGCCAATGCTGTTGTGGCTGATGCGGTTATTTACGCTGGCTCCGGTCAGCCCGCGCAACAATGACCTCATCAGACCGCCGTTGCGAGGTGGAACGGTACTTTGTTTCCGCAAAGTGCTATGAGCTGGATCGCCGTCTCCTTGCTGGCAACCGCCACAGCAGTTTCTTCAATACTTCTCCTGCATACAGCTTGGATTCCGCGCCCCAAGACGCATCGAGCAACGAAGCCCCGCGGATCTTGGTCTGCCGTATCGTGGGACAGGCATCCACACACGCACAGGAAAAACCCTTTTCGCCTGGCGGTTGCCAGCGGCAATACCCGCTCCCACCGTGATCCTTCTCCATGGCTGGGGTGGAAATGCAGATCCGATGCCGCCCCTGGCACTCCCTTATGGTGCGGAGCAGCGGTCCGGGTGTGAGCACATCAATACGGTACAGCGGTTGTTGGTTTCGATCAGCTCGGCCGCCATGTGCGCAGCCGCATAGAAGAATGTTTATTTAGTGACACGCGCCTTCACGGTCGGTGCTGTTCACGCCACTGCAACACCAGCCCGTAAATCACTGGCAATACCAGCAGGCTGAGTATGGTTACCGTCACCATCCCGCCAACCATCGGTGCAGCGATGCGCTGCATGACCTCAGAACCGGTACCGCTGCCCCACATGATGGGCAACAGACCGCCGATGATAGCGGTTGCGGTCATGGCGATTGGCCGCACACGCTCCGAGGTGCCTGTGTGAACGGCCTGCATGATGTCGCTGGCTTCCAGGCGTGGAGCTCCCGCCTTTTCATGACGGCACCGTTCGATCTCCTGGTCGATGAAGGTCAGCACCAGTACGCCAATCTCGGCGGCAACGCCGGCGAGAGCAATGAATCCCACCGCCACCGCGACGGACAGATTGAACCCCAGCCAATATACCAGCCAGAAGCCGCCGATGAGCCCAAAGGGAATCGACAACATCACCACCAATGGTTCGGTGATATTCCGGAAATTCAAATACAGCAGCATAAAAATGATCAGCAGGGTGACCGGCACCACGATGCGCAGACGTTGTGCGGCACGTTCCATGTATTCGAACTGGCCCGACCAGGCCAGTGTGTAGCCCGGTGGCAGATCCACATGTGTATCGACCACTTTTTTCGCCTTCGCCACATAGCCGCCGATATCCGAGGTGGTAATATCGACATAAATCCAGGCATTGGGTCGTGAGCCCTCGGTCTTTATCGAGGGTGGCCCGCGCCGCATGTGCAGGTCAGCCACCAGCGATAAGGGGATCTGGGTTCCCGTCGGGGTTGAGATCAGCACACGCTTGAGCTCCTCGATATTGTCACGCAACTCCCGCGGATAACGCACATTGACGGGGTAACGCTCCAGGCCTTCCACCGTCCAGGTGACGTTCATACCGCCGATCGCGGTCTGGATGACATCCTGAATGTCCCCGGTCGTCAGGCCGTAGCGTGCCGCTTCTTCCCGTCGGATGTCGAAATCCAGGTAGTAACCACCCGCCGCCTTGTCGCCAAACGCAGAGAGCGTCTCCGGCAGTTGTTTAACCGTCTGTTCGATATCGCCGGCAACCCGTTCCAGCACTTTCAGATCCGGGCCGCTGACCTTGATGCCGATCGGCGTCTTGATACCGGTTGATAGCATGTCGATGCGGGTCTTTATCGGCATGGTCCAGGCGTTGGCCAGGCCCGGAAACCGGATTGCCCGGTCCATCTCGTTCATCAGGTCCCTGGTTGACAGGCCAGGGTCCGGCCATTGATCCTTAGGCTTGAGCTTGACCGTGGTCTCCAGCATGGCCAGGGGTGCCGGGTCGGTTGCTGTTTCGGCACGACCGACTTTGCCAAAGACCAACTCGACCTCGGGAAAGGTCTTCAGGATCTTGTCGGTCTGCTGCAGCAGTTCCCTGGCCTTGGTGATGGAGAGCCCCGGATAGGTGGTCGGCATATACAGGATGTCGCCCTCATCCAGCGGTGGCATGAACTCGCTGCCCAATTTCATGACCGGATACAAGGTCACGCCCAACAGCAGCAGGGCCAATAGCAGCGTGACCCGGCGCCAGTGAATCGCACCACGCAGCACCGGTGCATGCACGCTGTGCAATAAGCGGTTCACCGGGTTACTGGCCTCCGGCAAAATCCTGCCGCGGATGAAATACCCCATCAGTACCGGCACCAGTGTAATAGCCAGCAGCGCGGCCGCGGCCATGGCGTAGGTCTTGGTAAAGGCCAGCGGCGCGAACAACCGCCCCTCCTGGGCCTGCAGGGTGAACACAGGCAGAAAGGAGACGGTAATAATCAGCAACGAAAAAAACAGAGCCGGCCCGACTTCCTCGGCGGCTTCTGCCACCGCTTCCCAGCGTTCCGACAGGTCGAGCGGACTTCCTTTACTTCGCGTGCTGTGCTCCAGGTGTTTGTGCGCGTTCTCGATCATGACGATGGCACCGTCGACCATGGCGCCGATGGCAATCGCGATCCCGCCCAGCGACATGACATTGGCGTTGATACCCTGCCAGTGCATGATGATGAACGCCATGAGGATGCCTATCGGCAACGACACAATTGCCACCAGCGCGGAACGGGCGTGCAGCAGGAACAGGATGGTGATCAGACTGACCACGATGGATTCCTCGATCAGCTTTCCCTTGAGGTTATCCACCGCCCGTTCGATGAGATTGCCGCGATCGTAGACCGTCACGATCTCCACCCCCGGCGGCAGCCCCGTTTTCAGTTCATCGAGTTTCTTGCGTACACCCTCTATGGTCGCCAGGGCGTTTTCCCCATAGCGCATCACCACCACGCCGCCGGCCACTTCACCTTGGCCGTCGAGTTCCGCCACACCCCGCCGCAACTCCGGACCCAGGTGGACATTCGCGACATCCTCAAGCCGGACCGGCGTTCCCTCGGCATCCACCCCAACGGGTACCTGCTTGAGGTCTTCGATTCCGTGAATATAACCCAGGCCTCGCACCATATACTCCGTCTCGGCCATCTCCACCAGCCGACCGCCGACATCCTGGTTGGAGCGCTGGATAGCGTGCCTGACCTTCGCGAGTGGAATGTCATAGGCCGACAGCACGTTGGGGTCGACCTCTACCTGGTACTGCTTGACAAAACCGCCCACAGAGGCCACTTCAGATACTCCCGGCACCGTCTGCAGCGGGTAGCGCAGATACCAGTCCTGCAGGGAGCGCAGTTTGGCCAGATCGTATTGGCCCGTGCGATCTACCAGAGCATACTCGTAGACCCAGCCCACACCGGTAGCATCCGGTCCGAGACTCGGTGAGGTACCCGCTGGCAGGCGGCTGCTCACATAGTTGAGGTACTCCAGTACCCGGGACCGCGCCCAGTACATGTCAGTGCCATCTTCGAAGATGATATAGACAAAGGAAAAGCCGAAGAAGGAATAACCCCGTACGACCTTGGCGCCCGGGACTGCCAGCATGGCCGTGGTGAGCGGATAGGTCACCTGGTCTTCCACGACTTGCGGTGCCTGACCGGCGTACTGGGTGAAGATAATGACCTGTACATCCGAAAGATCCGGAATGGCATCGAGCGGGACGTTCCTGAGTGCCCATATGCCGGCCGCTACAATGACCAGCGTGGCCATGATTACCTGAAATTTATCCCTCAGGGACGCGTCAATGATCGCCCTGATCATTGCCGCCCCCCTGTTTCCCGGACCGGATCTCCAGCATTTTCGCCGTTGCCTCACGCAGTTTGGACTCGGAGTCAATCAGGAACTGGCTGGAGGTAACCACCTCCTCGCCTGCGGACACCCCTTCCAGCACCTGCACCAGTCCCTTCGCGCTTACCCCGAGTTTTACATCGCGCGGTTCGAACTTGCCGGGCGCGCGGACCACGAATACCTGCTCCCGTTCTCCGGAACGCACCACCGCTTCTGCCGGTATCACAATGGCATCGACATTGCGCTGCGCGTGGATGGTGACATCTGCAAACATGTCCGGCTTGAGGAGCATGTCCGGGTTATCGAACTCCAGGCGGACCTTGATGGTGCGCGTTTTCGCTTCGGCATAGGGGTAGATATAACCAACGCGCCCGGAGAATACCTTGCCCGGTATAGCCGCGAGCTTCATCTCGACGGGATCACCGACCTGTATCCAGGACACCTCATTCTCATAAACATCGGCGAAAACCCAGACGCGGGAAAGATCCGCGATCTTGTACAGTTCGGTGCTTGGCGTGACATACTGGCCTTCACGGGCACCGATATGGATGACCACCCCGTCGAAGGGTGAATGAATGTGCAGATTCTTCTTGATCTTGCGCGAGCGTTCCAGCTCACGAATCTGGTGTTCCGGTACATCCAGTAATTCCAGCCGTTCGCGCGCACTGCTGACGAGCTCTTTCGCACCCCCGCGGATTTCCTCATAAGGGCTCTCCCTGAGGGCGTCCAGGCTGTTCAGGGCCAGCAGGTATTCCTGCTGGCTGGTCACCAATTGTGGCGAGTAGATATTAAGCAGTATTGCATCCTTTGCGATCTGTTCACCGGTCTTGTCAATATAGAGTTCCTCAATCCAGCCCTCTGTCTTGGGATGCAGGCGAGACAACCGTTCCTCGTCAAAATCGACTCGACCGACGCTGCGGATATGCCGGCTGAGCGACTGCACTTCGGCCACCGCCGTTCGGACTCCGATATTCTGTACCGTGACCGGATCGATCTTGACCGTACCCGTAGGCTCGCCGTTACGCTCCCCGTCATTTTCTGCATACACCGCGATGTAATCCATACCCATCTCATCCTGCGCGGGTACCGGAGAGGTAATTGCCGGGTTCATGGGATTGCGGTAAAAAAGAATCTCGGGCTTTTTTTTCGACTTCTTTTCCTCGGCATATACGGGTATGTAGTCCATGCCCATTTCGTCCTGGGCCGGCACCGGTGAGGTGATAGCGGGGTTCATGGGATTGCGGTAGAAGATCACCTCGCGCTCACCGGGTTTCAGTCCGGTATCAACACCAGGCGCGGCGCCCTTGTTTCCAAGGTAGCTTGCAACCCAATAACCGGCACCGCCACCCAGAACGAGTGCGACCAGCACGCCTGCGACAGTCTGCTTATTCACCGACGACCTCCTCACCCACCGCAGCAGTCAGACTTGCCAATGCCTGCCTGGCATCGCTGAAGGCCCTCCAGTATTGGGTCTCGTAGTTGTAGAGCGTGATTTGCGCGCGCACCAGATTGAGAAAATCCACCTTGTTGACCTGGTAACCCGAGAGCATGGAAGCAACCGACTGTCTGGCTTGCGGAATGATCCCGGTTTCGAACAGTTTCACTTGTTCGTTTGCACGTTGATAGTCGGCTAGCGCAGCTGTGATCTCGGCTTTCACCTTACTGAATGCATCCTGAAGCGCATACTGCTTTTGCAGGAGTTCGCTGGTGCGTTGGTCAACCGCCTTATCCTGTTTGCGACCAGCGTAGAGCGGTAAACTCACACCCAGGCGAAACGTAGCCAGATCCGGCCGCGAACTGCCATCCGGGTTTTCACCCTGACGGAACCCGTAGGCAGCACCGAGCTTGAAGTCCGGGTAACGGTCGCGCCGTGCAAAATCACGCCGCGTCCGTGCCGCTTCAATCTCCTGTCGCCGCTGCTTGAGCAATGGTCGCGATGCCTCGGCGTGGGTATACAGTTGCTGCTCCACCAGAAGCTCGGCACGGTCTTCTCCCACCTGCGCTGGCAATACCAGGGGGGTATTGGCCGGCCAGTCCAGCAGCGCGTTGAGGCGCGCAATCTGCTGCAGGCGCAATCCCTGTAATTCGATCTGGCGGTCAAGCAATTTGGACAACTCAACCTGTGCCAACAACACATCCTGCTGCAGGCCTTCCCCCACCTTGTACTTGATCTGCGCAATCTGCACAAACTGGCGCAGGAGATCCTGGCTTCGGGAAACGATATCAAGCGCTCGATCAAGATAAAATATCTGCCACCAGGTCTGCTTCACATTGTGAACCAGACGCAGGCGGGATTCGTCGACATTGCTGGCTGCGGCATCGGCATCGAACTCAGCCGCGCGCTCTTTCAATTCCAGTTTTCCGGGAAATGGTAACGACTGTTCTATGCCGATCTGCATCTGCGTCATCGGTTCCTGATCCAGACTGAACGTGTCTGTCGGCAGATTCAAAGCGTTCAGGCTGACCGTGGGATCGGGCAGCGCCCCGACCTGTGACGGTACAGCCGCCATAGCGTCGGCTCGCACCTGCATCTCGGCGAGTCCCGGATTGCCCGCTGTCGCAGTCGCGACAGCGTCCGCCAGCGAGAGCGCTGGTGTCATTACCTTTTGTTCCGGCGCCGCCTGGACAGTCGGCCCCAGTACCACTAGCAACAGCAGTAACGAAATCTGCGCGAACTGCCTTGCAGGATGCGCAGGCAGACAGTGACAACGACGTACGGCGATTGCTGTCCCCGAATCGGCAATACTACAGAGATACCGGACAGTGCTCCGGAAATAATGCATGGTAATTCTCCAGAACGACCTGGTGAAAACAATCACGACTGACTTGTTTGCCACAAAAGGCAAGCCAATAGACGTGAGCCAAAGCCGATTAGGAGAGAACGGATGAGCCCTTCGTTACGTTGCCCCATCAAATGTTGGCGGTTCGTCATATCCCTCACCGGACCACCTGGTTCACCTTACCTATCGCCTTTCCCATCGTGCGTCGTCTCACCTTAGAGTTCTCTTGCTGCATGCGTTGCATCATTGTCATCATCTGGACTTTGGTCCGCGCCCATATCGCCAGGAAGGCTCCCCACCGTCGGCGGCCCTCCTAAACTGCACAATGGCAAAGCGCAGTGCGCAAGCGCGCACCCAATCTTCTCGAGATTCGCACTTCGCGCCCAAAGAGGATGCGCAGTTCGCGTTTCAGCGCGTGCTACGATTGGCCCGACTATACCTGGGCCTGACTAGTCGCAGGCGTCGTACTGACATTTTTCCCGGGTACGGATGTGATACACGGACTCCACGGGCGAGACCGCGACGATGCCATCGCCTACCATACCGGAATGTGCCGCATTCATAATCGCCTCTGCGACTTCTTCCGCGCGGTGCTGCCCGATAAACACCTCCACGCGGACGTGCGCGCACATCCAGTCCGGCGTATAGAAATTGGCATACTCACCATACCCCTTGACCTTGCTCACGCTGAGCCCAGGAACAGCCAATCGTTGTAAGGCTTTCTCCACCTCTTCCAGCTTATCGGGACGGATGATGGCGGTCACTTTGCGAAAATCCATAAGCCCTCCTCGAATCCATCAACTTGCACCTCACTTTTCCAGCTCGCTCCGACGGTGCTGGAATTCTTCCTCATTGATGTCGCCGCGCGCATAGCGCGCCTTCAGGATCTCCAGAGGGGTTTCGTGACGCTGTGCCGGGGGATCCGCCGTTCGGCCGGTCAAGGCCTTGATCAATACCACAACCCCTATGATCAGCAAAATCCAGAAGATCCACATACCGCCTCCCATCGAGCCACTCCCCATCCAGCCACCTTCTCCAAACATGACATTCCTCCAGCAAATTCCTCAGATGCGCGCCCGGCGCAAGCGCAATGCATTCCCAATAACCGATACCGAACTGAAGCTCATGGCTGCAGCGGCAATGATCGGCGAGAGCAGCAACCCGAACACCGGGTAGAGGACTCCGGCCGCGACCGGTACCCCCAGCGAATTATAGATAAAGGCAAAAAACAGGTTTTCGCGGATATTGTGCATCACCTTGCGGCTCAGACGCCGCGCCCGCACGATGCCACGCAGATCACCCTTCACCAGCGTGACACCGGCGCTCTCCATGGCGACATCGGTACCGGTACCCATGGCGATACCCACATGCGCCTGGGCCAGCGCCGGGGCGTCATTGATCCCGTCACCGGCCATGGCGACAATGCGTCCCTCGGCCTGCAGCTTCTTGACGATTTCGGCCTTCTGGTCCGGCAGGACTTCCGCCTCGACCCGGTCGATATTGAGCTTGCCGGCGACTGCCATAGCCGTGGTGCGGCTATCCCCGGTCAGCATCACCACCTTGACCCCTTCTGCGTGCAAATCACGGATGGCCTCCGGCGTGGAGTCCTTGATAGGGTCGGCTACACCGACGAGCCCGGCGGCACGCCCGTCGATGGCGACAAACATCACGGTCTGGCCCTCTGCGCGTCCGGCCTCCGCCCGGTGTGGCAGATCACCGGGATCGATACCGAGCTTTTCGAGCAGTTTGATGTTGCCCAGTGCCACCCTTCTTCCATTGACGTTTCCGGTGACACCATGGCCCGTTACAGACTGAAAATCATCCGTATGACTCAAGGTCACGCCCCGGTGTTCTGCACCACGCACAATCGCCTCGGCCAGCGGGTGTTCACTGGCACGTTCCAGGCTGGACGCGAGTTGCAGCACTTCATCACCAGTAAACCCGTCAGCGGCCTGTACCACAATGAGTCTTGGTTTACCTTCGGTCAGGGTGCCCGTCTTGTCAACCACGATGGTGTCGACTTTCCCCATGATCTCCAGCGCCTCAGCGTTCCTGATCAGCACACCCAGGGACGCCCCCTTGCCCGTGCCCACCATGATGGACATCGGTGTGGCCAGCCCCAGCGCGCAGGGGCAGGCAATGATCAATACGGCCACGGCGTTGACGATGGCATGCGCCAGGCGCGGTTCCGGTCCCCAGAAGCCCCACACGACGAATGTAATGACAGCAGCAATGACCACCGCCGGCACGAAATAACCGGCCACAATATCCGCCAGTTTCTGTATCGGTGCGCGGGAGCGCTGTGCCTCGCCGACCATGCGGACAATCTGCGACAGCAGGGTATCGGTGCCGACTTTTTCGGCACGCATCAACAGGCTGCCGGTGCCGTTCACCGTCGCGCCAATCAGCTTTTCCCCGAGGCTCTTTTCGACCGGGATCGGTTCACCGGTCACCATGGATTCATCCACCGAGCTGTTGCCGTCGGTGACCACGCCGTCCACCGGTATTTTTTCACCGGGACGTACGCGCAATATGTTGCCGGGTTGCACGTGTTCCAGCGGGATGTCTTCCTCGGTACCGTCATCACGGACGATGCGCGCACTGTTCGGTGCCAGTCCGAGCAGCATCTTGATGGCTGCGTTGGTCTGGCTGCGGGCCCGTAATTCCAGCACCTGCCCAAGCAGCACCAGTGCCGTAATCACGGCTGCCGCCTCGAAGTAAACATCCACGCGCCCGCCTTCCATTTGCATGATCGCGGGAAAGATGCCCGGAAACAGCAATGCAACCGTGCTGTAGGTCCAGGCAACAGAAACACCCAGGCCGATCAGCGTGAACATGTTCAGATTCCAGCTGATAACGGATTGAACACCGCGCACAAAAAACGGCCAGCCACCCCAGATCACCACCGGGGTGGCGAGCACAAATTCAGTCCATTGCACGGCTTGCAGGCTGAAACCCGCTGGCAGCAATGACGGCGCCAGGTCGGCAATCATTGCCAGCACAAACACGGGAAAGGCAAGACCGGTGCTCACCCAGAAGCGCCGGGTCATGTCGATGAGTTCTTCGTTTCTTTCCTCAACGGCAATGCTGCGCGGTTCCAGGGCCATGCCGCATTTGGGGCAATTACCGGGCTCATCCTGCACGATCTCCGGATGCATCGGGCAGGTATATTCCGTGCGGCTGGTCGGTGCCGGTTCGGATACCGGTTCCAGAGTCATGCCGCACTTCGGGCAGCTTCCTGGGCCTTTCTGGCGGATCTCCGGGTGCATGGGGCAGGTGTAAAACACCGAGCCTATGTCGCAGGTATCGTCCGGGCAATAGTCTGTTGTGCCCGTATCCGCCGCCGATTCGGCCGGCTTCGCAGGCAGGTATTGCCGCGGGGCCGCTACGAACTTGTCATGGCATGCCGCACTGCAGAACAGATATTCCCTTCCTTCATACGTGTGTCGGTGTTCGCTATCGACGCCGACCTGCATACCGCAGACGGGATCAGTCAATCCCAGCCGTTTGTCGTCATTACGAGTCTTGTCCAGCATGTGTACTCACCTCTCCGGCAACCCTGGCTCCTCACCCGGACGCGGGCCCAGATGTTTCACGTCCGCATCCACGTGTTGCAGGTACTGATATTGCAACGCCGAGTGACCGATCTTGTAACGGTAACTCTTGTGCAACACGTCTATCACGGTGCCGTCACTGGAGAATTCCAGCACCTAAATATTGGGCACCCCCGCGTCTTCCCCGACCAGGTACAACCATCCCTCCTCACCGTTGGGCAACGTAACCTTGTGTATCGGGCCACCATGAAAGGTTTAGCGCTGACACCCGCCGAAGTACTGGCTCGGGCGTAGGGCGTTTTCTGCGCAGGTTACAGGCTTCACAGCCTTACACGCGTCAACCGGAACTCACGGATCCGCTGTGGACGCAGCGTGTACCATCAGTTGCCGACGCGCGCCGGGAAACCGGACTCGCACAAGGGATCGAACGTCATCATGACGCCGCTCCCAACGAGCCCGCTTCGCTGATACGCCGCACCTTGAGTCGCATGGCTTCGATGCCGATGACTTCAATCCGCTCTCCCGGCTCCAGATCGTCGGCCGACTCCGCGTACCAGATCTCACTGCCCACTCGCACCTGAAACATGCGGTCCAGCTTACCGATCACTTCACCTGTGCTGTGCGCAAGTGCCTCCGCGCCGGTATGCACGGGCCGCCGCATGGCGCTGACCGCGAGCCAGTAAAACCATCCTGACAAGACCAGGACAACGACATAAGCAGGCACCGCTATCGCCAATGGCGCGAACCAAAACAACGGCAGCGCCAGAATCGGCAGTAACAGTACAAGATGGCACATAGGCACACTCCACCGTTTTTCACTGTGCCGGCCCGTCGGTCTTCTTTCATCTCCCGGGTCGACCGTGACCTGTGCTGCAAGTGCCGGCACAGGCACCGCTAGAACCAGAACCGAAAACCCGCCACAAACCGCGTGTCGCTCACATCTTCCCCGGCATCCTTCGCCAGATCCTGCGTTTCGCCAAAGCGGTGGCCCCACTCGACACCAATATAGGGCGCGAACTGCCGGCGGGTCTCGTAGCGCAGCCGCAAACCCGCAGTGAGGTCGGACAGGCCGTTGCCCACCTCGCGTCGGGGATCGCTCTTGCCGTAGGCATTGGCTTCGACCCGCGGCTGCAGAATCAGCTTCTGCGTCAGGAGGATTTCGTACTCCGTATCGAGCCGCAGCGCAGTACGCCCTTCTTCGCCGAGGTAGCCGGTCAGGTCCACCTCAAACCAGTAAGGCGCCAGCCCCTGCACGCCGAAAGCCAGCCAGCCCCTGTTCGGCCCGTGTCCGCTGTCATAGCGCGCCCCCAGCTGTGTGTCCCAGTAGGCCGCCACGGCGTGACCCCACAGCAGTTCGGTGCGCGCGTCTGCGATTTCATTGCTGTCGATATCACCTTCGGCTTTCACCACTGCGCGGTTATAGGTGCGCCCGTGCCAGCCCTGCAGGTCGTAGGCGGTGAAACTGTTGTGGTCGCCACGCGCCGTCTCGAGTCGATCCATCAGCAACGAACCCAGACTGCGCGAGTCCGCCAGGTGCGGCCGGTAGGGACCGAAGCCGTAGCCGTCCGAATAGGCATTGGGATCGCGCGCGCCGGGCGGAGCCGAGCCACCCTGCATCGGGCCCATGTCCATCGCTGTGTCCGGCATACGCGCACTCGTGCCACTGTTGCTGTCAGTGCCTTCACTGTCATGGCTTGCCGGCATCACATGCGAGGACATCTCTCCGTGGCCCGTATGCGACTCTGTCGCCGGCTGGTCCTGCGCCCATACGGGGATCGACTTCCAGGCTACCGCAAGTAGCACGATCAGCGCGCCCGGCACGGTTTGCCGGCACAGCACCGCAGCAATGCGCGTGCGATTGGTTTGTATCCCATTCACGCGACAACCACCTCGCGGAACATGCCCGCGTCCATGTGATAAAGCAGGTGGCAGTGCCAGGCCCAGCGCCCGAGCGCGTCAGCCGTTACCAGGAAGCTCACGCGCTGCGCCGGTTGCACGCTGATCGTGTGCTTGCGCACCTGGAAGCCGCCGCCCTGGCTTTCCAGTTCGCTCCACATGCCGTGCAGGTGCATCGGATGTGTCATCATGGTGTCGTTGACCAGAACCACGCGCAGGCGTTCGTTGTGCCGAAAATGCACCGGTGTCGACCTGCCGAATTCCACCCCGTCGAGCGACCAGGTGTAACGCTCCATGTTGCCGGTCAGATGCAACTCGATCTCGCGTTCGGCGTCACGGGAATCGAGTGGCCCACCGATGGTATGCAGATCGGCATAGGTCAGCACCCGCCGGCCGTTGTCACGCAGCCCGACACCGGGGGCATCCAGATTGGTCCGCGGATAGTCGACGCGCATGTCGACACCGGGCCCGTACTCGGTGCGGGCGTGGTGCGCGCGCACCGGGGCCGCCGCCATGGTCATGCCTGCATGCGCGCCGTGGTCCATACCACTCATGTTCATCCCGTCGGCCATGGCATGTGCGCCGTGACCCATGCCCGCCATGGCGCCCATCATGTCCACCATACTGAGCTGGACGGGCGCATCCAGTGCCGGAACCTCGGCGCTCATACCGGCGCGCGGCGCCAGCGTGCCCCGCGCAAAACCGGTGCGGTCCATGGATTGCGCAAAAATCGTGTACGCGCGATCATCCTGTGGCTCGACGATCACGTCACAGGTTTCCGCCACGCCCAGGCGGAGCTCATCCACCGTGACCGGGTCTACATCCTGCCCGTCCGCCTGGACCACTGTCAGTTTCAGCCCCGGGACGCGGATATCGAAGAAGCTCATCGCGCCGGAGTTGATGAAGCGCAGGCGCACGCGCTCGCCCGGGCGGAACAGGCCGGTCCAGTTGGCCGCCGGCGGGGTGCCGTTCATCAGGTAGGTGTACGTATAGCCGGAAACATCAGCGAGATCGACGGGACTCATGCGCATCCGGTTCCACATGCGCCGCTTATCAAGCGCGGGCCCGAGCCCCCGATCGGCCACGTCGCGAAAGAAATCGACCGCCGTTGGTTCGTTGAAATTATAATAGTCGCTGTGTTTCCTGAGCTTGGCGAACACACGCATGGGGTCTTCATCGGTCCAGTCGGACAACTGGACGACATAGTCCCGATCCGAGCGAATCGGATCACCCTGTGCCGGATCGATGACGATGGCACCGTACAGGCCGGTCTGTTCCTGAAAACCGGTGTGCGAGTGGTACCAGAAGGTTCCGGACTGCTGTACCTTGAAGCGGTAAACGAAGGTTTCACCCGGAGCGATACCGGGATAGCTGATACCGGGCACACCGTCCATCTCGAAGGGCAGAATGATCCCATGCCAGTGGATGGACGCGGATTCGGGCAGGCGGTTGGTCACCCGCAAGGTTACCGTCTCCCCCTCCCGCCAGCGCAGGACAGGTCCCGGAATCGAACCGTTGATGGTCGTGGCCATACGCGGTGTCCCGGTGAAATTGACGGGCGTTTCACCGATCGTGAGGTCAAACTCGGTGCCGCCCAGCACCGGCACCGCTCCGGCGACGGCGCCGCCCGGCTCCTCCGCCCGCACCTGCCTGAGCCAGGGCGACAATCCCAGCAACACACCGCCGGCGGCCAGCCCCTGCAGGAACCGCCGGCGCGGCAGATCGGGCAATCTAAGGGAAGTGTGGTAACGGCGCGTCATTTTGCTCTATCGATCAGTCGTACTTCGTCCTCGACAGTGTCTCTCCAGGTTGGTTCCAAGCCGTTGGTGGGCCTGCTGGATGACACCATAGCCACCGGCCGCTGTCGCTGGCATGACCTAACCATTACAATTTTGTAATCCGTCTGTCATCTTGCCGCCAGAAAGGCGCAGGTAGGCTTGGTTACCCCCTCGCGAACTCCGTGAACGGAGATGCACAGGACGGGGCCTGTACGCCTGCAATGTCAGTCAGAGGTGGAATAGACCGCGCATGAAAATCCTGATCGTCGAAGACGAAGCGAAAATCAGTGACTATCTCCGGCAGGGGCTCAGCGAAGCAGGTTTTGTGGTCGACCTTGCCCGCAACGGCCTCGACGGCCACCACTTCGCCATGACGGGACACTACGACCTGCTTATCCTTGATGTGATGCTGCCGGATGTCGATGG
This sequence comes from uncultured Gammaproteobacteria bacterium, assembly GCA_963814945.1. Classification (GTDB taxonomy): domain Bacteria; phylum Pseudomonadota; class Gammaproteobacteria; order DSM-19610; family DSM-19610; genus Thiogranum. The sequence goes on along the minus strand of CAWFEQ010000019.1, from coordinate 355,081 downwards.
GTGGCGCATCCTCAAATCGTTGCGCGACGCGGGCAGACAGGTCCCGGTGCTGTTCCTCACTGCACGCGACAGCGTGGAAGATCGCGTCAAGGGCCTGGAACTTGGTGCCGACGATTACCTGGTCAAACCCTTCGCCTTCCCCGAACTGTTGGCGCGGGTTCGCACGCTGTTGCGGCGCGGCGTCGCCCCGGCCGCGGAAACAACCCTGAGGGTCGCCGATCTCGAACTGGATCCGATGCGCCGGCGCGTCATGCGTTCGGGCGAGCGGATTCCGCTTACCGCGAAGGAATTCGCGCTGCTCGAACTGTTGATGCGCCACCGGGACGAGGTACTGCCGCGTTCGCTGATTGCCTCACAGGTCTGGGACATGAACTTCGACAGCGACACCAATGTCATCGACGTCGCTATCCGCCGCCTGCGCGCCAAGATCGACGACGCGTTTGAACCCAAGCTTATCCGCACCGTGCGCGGTATGGGCTACATGCTCGATACGTCCGGCGAGGCCTGAGCGGCTCATGCGCCGTCCTCTTTCCCTCACAATGCGCCTGACCCTGCTGTTCAGCAGCACGGCAGCGATCATCTTGTGCGTCTTCGGATGGCTCATCAACCATTCGACGGAACAACATTTTGAAGCGGGAGATGTCGCTGAACTCACAGTGGTCGCCCAGGCCGTACAGGCAGCGCTGTCCAGCAGTCACTCCGCCAATGACCTCACCTCTCTTGAGCGCAGGTTCGAAGATATCCTCGTAGGTCATCACCGGGCGTCGCTCTATATCATCGACGGCAACCATCACGTCATTTATGCCAGTCCCGGACCCGATCTCTCTGCCATTGTTGCGCAACCGCTCAACGAGGAGTCCGATGCTAACGGGGTCCGGGAGTGGCGCGATGCTAATCACAGCTACCGCGTACTGATGCGGCGCCTGACAGAACAAGAGGTCCCAGCCAGCCAACCCGCTACTGTGGCCATCGCCGTACAGACCGACTACCACCTGCAATTTCTCGAGCACTTCCACCGGACCTTGTGGATCATGATCGCCAGCAGCATCGCCATCATGTCGGCCATGGGATGGATCGCGGTCCGGCAGGGCCACGCACCACTGCGCGATATCGTCGCTCGAATCCACCGGATCAGCGCCAGTGACTTGAACACCCGTCTGTCCCCGGAATCCGTGCCCAGCGAACTCACTGACCTGGCGGTGTCATTCAATGGGATGCTCAAGCGCGTGCATGAAGCATTTCGCCGGCTCGCGGATTTCAACGCCGACATCGCTCATGAGCTGCGCACGCCCATAACGAACCTGATGACCCAGACCCAGGTGGCACTTTCCCGGGCACGCACCATCGACGAGTACCGGGAAATACTCTACTCGAACATGGAGGAATATGAGTGCATGGCGCAGATGGTCGGCGACATGCTCTTTCTGGCGCAGGCGGACAATCGCCCGCGCAAGAAAAACGTCGCGGACCTCGATCTGGCCAAGGAAGTGCAGGCGCTGTTCGACTATTACGAAGGCTGGGCGGAGGAGCGCGGTGTCACGTTGGCATTGACGGGCACCGCTGCGGCCAAGGGTGACCGGCCGATGCTGCAACGTGCACTGGGCAATCTCCTGTCTAACGCCATCCGGCATACGCCGGCTGGCGAGACTGTGCGGGTGGCACTCCATGCATCGAATGCTGGTGACGTCAGCGTTTTGGTCGAAAACCCCGGCACGGAGATACCGCTTGAGCATATCCCGAAGCTGTTCGAACGCTTTTATCGTGTCGATCCGTCAAGGCAGCGTGACGGCAGCGGTACCGGCTTGGGACTGGCCATCGTCAAATCGATCGTCGACGCGCATGGCGGGACGATCAACGTCGTTTCAACCGCAGGCCGGACGAGGTTTCAGATCAGCTTACCCAAACCGTCTGAGTCGGCGGTTCGGGTCTAATGGCACGTGGACAGAGACCGCAGCTGCTCAGCCACTGCCGGCCGGCGCCAGCGGATCCTGCCGGTAAAACCGGCTGAGCTGGCGGTAGACCGCAGGATGCAGCCGATGCACGTCTTGCGGTGCCTCGAAAAAGACCTCGGTCAACACCGCGAAGAATTCGGCGGGACTCTCCGCGGCATAGGGATCTATGGCCGTCTGGTGGTGTCGCTCGATCTCGTGGTATAGATCATCGTAGGCGTGTGACAAGGCCTGGGTCCACTCTTCGCGCACCATGTCACGGTGTAGTGGCGGCATGCCGTTGGCGGTGCCATTGAGCATGTCCAGCTTGTGTGCGAACTCGTGCAGGATAACGTTCGACCCGGCTCCGTGCGGGTGCGCGCCCGGCTTTGCATCCGCCCACGAGAGGATCAGCGGACCTCTGCCCCAGGACTCGCCCCCCAGTGCACGCCGCGTTTCGTGCACCACGCCCGCCACATCGCACTCCTGATGGTCGACGACGAAGGTGTCCGGATACACGATGACTTCGTGCCAGCCGTCATAGTAGTCGAGTCCGAGGTTGAGAATCAGCAGGCATGCCTGTGCGGCAATCAGGACCCGCGTGGTGTCGTCAAGCTGCAGCCCGCCGGCACCGATGAAGGTCTTCTCGTGCAGAAACAGACTGGCAAGTTCACGCAGGCGCAACAGGTCGCGCCGCGAGAGATGTGACAACACCGGCAGTTGCGCCACGCACGCCTGCCACTGGTGGACAGGGATACGCCCGCGTCGCAACAGGTGCTGCCGCCACCAGCGCCGCACCCTGGTCAACATGGCGGTACCCTCAGCAGGCGGGTGAGCACCCTTGGGCAGAACCGTCGGCCGCAAGGATGCGGTCGTCGAATGTACAGGGACGTATTCACTGCGTGTCGTGTCGAAGGGTGTTCACCCGCCTGCATCCTCTCAAGTGCCGGTATGCTACTGCTCTGGCGGCCGCTGGTCAGCGGCTGCCGGAACCACGCGATAACGCAATTGAGCGTGGAGCCCCATACCCTGGAGGCAAACAAGCGGATGGCCAGCGTGATGATTCCCGGCGACCAGTGCACCCGCATCGCCGGACACATTGGCGGCCTGCAAGGCATTACGCAGATCGTCCAGCGAAATGCTGTAGCCCGCGAGCCGTTGCGAATCCAGCAGCACGTGCACCACCGGCTCTGGACCACCCACGGTGTAGATATCCCGCGTACCCGGTACCCGTTTCAATTCCACTTCCAGCGCATGCGCCACGCTGGGCAGTTCGGCAGCACCCTGGTCGGCTGGAACTGGCAACGGCGTGTCACCCCTGCCGGTCGACATACAATCGCGACCGCCTTTCGGCTACACTACGCGACTATGCTGCTGCTGTCAGTACCGCACGCCAACCACACCTTTGCCCGCCTGCAGCGGTGAGGGTCGTCGTCGCACCCAATGCCTTCAAGGGCTCGCTCAGCGCCGCACAGGCCGCCGATGCGATGTGCGCGGGCATCCGCCGTGTCATGCCCGATGTCGAGGTGCAGCCTATCCCGGTCGCTGACGGCGGCGACGGCCTGCTGTCCGCGCTGCAACAGCCGCTGGCCGCCGAACGCCGGGTGCAACGCGTGACCGGTCCGCTTGGCGGTGCAGTCGACGCGCCCTTCCTCTACAGCGCTTCGCGCCAGCTGGCTGTCATTGAGTTCGCGACCGCTGCGGGGTTGGCGCTGCTCAACCCGGACCGGCTGGACGCCCTGCACGCTTCCAGTGAGGGTGTCGGCGAACTGATAAAAGCCGCACTCGATCTGGGCGCGAAACACATCGTGCTCGGCATCGGCGGCAGTGCCAGCAGCGACGCCGGCACCGGGCTGGCCACGGCGCTGGGCATGCGCTTTCTCGATGCTCACGACCGGCCGCTCACTGGCAATGGCGCCAACCTGAGGGAGATTCAGCGTATCGATCGCAGCGCCCTCGACGAACGGTTGAGGAGCGTCACACTGGAGGTCGCCTGCGACGTGGATAATCCGCTGCTGGGGCGCCATGGCGCGGCACGGGTCTATGCCCCGCAAAAAGGGGCAACACCGGACCAGGTGGCGGAACTGGAACGCGGCCTGGCAAACCTGGCCGCGGTCATAGAACGGGACTTCGGGCTGAAGATCGCGGAGTGGCCGGGCGGCGGTGCCGCGGGCGGCGTGGGCGCGGGCCTCAAGGCGTTCTTCGACGCCGAGCTGAAACCCGGCGCTCAACTGGTGCTGGAACTGCTGCAGGTGGAGACCGCCATTGCGTCGGCAGACCTGGTGCTGACCGGCGAAGGGCGCCTGGACTACCAGACGCGTTTCGGCAAGGCGCCCGGCGCTGTGGCGGCGCTGGCAGGCAGACACGGCGTGCCCTGTATCGCCGTTGCCGGCACGCTCGACGACAGTGCCTACCAGTTGCACGACGGCGGTTTCACTGCGGTGTTCAGCCTCTGTCCAGGACCCGTCCCGTTGCAACAGGTCATCGAGCACGCCGCGAGATACCTGGAGCTGTGCACGGAACAGATCATGCGCTGTCTGCAGTTGTCATTGCCGCGCAGTGAGCCGGACGGTAGCAAGCCTCTGCGTGACGGCGGCGTCCAGCGTTTATGAGCACCCGCTTCGTCCAACCGGCCTGCCCGTTAATCGTCTACACGGACCTGGACGGCACACTGCTGGATCACGACAGCTACAGCGTCGAACCGGCCCGCCCGGCGCTCGAGCGGCTGGCGACGCTTGGGGTACCGGTCATTCCGGTGACCAGCAAGACGCTGGCGGAACTGCAGGTGCTCACCGCACATCTGGGCCTGAATGGTCCCTGCATCGCCGAGAACGGTGGCCTGCTTGCTCTGCCGCCGGCCTACTTCGACACCAGCCTGCCACTCGAGCCGGAGAGTGGCTTTGCAGTCGAATACCTGTCACCCCGATATCCCGGTATCGTCGCCGTGCTCGCCGATCTGCGGCGAACCTTCCGCTTCGACTTCCAGGGTTTTGCCGATCTGCCGGCCGCAGATGTCGCCCGGCTCACCGGCCTGAGTACCGAGGCGGCGCAGCGCGCCCGCCAGCGCCTGTGTTCCGAGCCACTGGTCTGGCGTGACAGCGACGCTGCCTTTAAACAGTTCCAGCAGCAGCTGCACGCACACCATCTCACTCTGGTGCAGGGCGGACGTTTTTGCCATGTTCTGGGACAGACCGACAAGGCCCGGGCAATAAGACGGCTGAATGAGCATTTCGCCCGGGCCGGCTTTACCGGCTTTACCACGATTGCCCTGGGCGACAGTCCCAACGACGGTCCGATGCTGCGCTCGGCCGACGTTGCAGTGGTCGTTCGCCGCAAGGACGGCAGCTGGCTGCCGCTTGCGACATCCCGCGAAAAGATCGAAACGCGCGCCAGCGGACCCAGTGGCTGGAACGAGTTCTTCCAGCAGTATCTCGACACCACAGTGGCTGGTGGTGCAACTCACAGGACGACACATGGCTGATTTCTTTCAGAACGGTGACATCACCACCCTGCATAAATTGCGGGACCGACCCATCGAGGCGCTGGAGAACGAACTGTGTGCGTTTGCCGAAACGCGTCCCATGGCGCTTATTCTCCCCAGCCTCTATTCCGAGCTGGAAGGCGATGCCCTGCCGCACATCGTCGAAAAACTCAAACACGCCAGCTATATTGCCGACATCATCATCGGCCTGGACCGGGCCGACAGCGCACAATTCCAGCATGCGCGCCGGTTTTTCAGCGATCTGCCCCAGCGCACGCACATTCTGTGGAACGACGGTGACCGCCTGCGCGCACTGGACAGGCAGCTCGGCGATGAAGGGCTGTCGCCGCAGCATCAGGGCAAGGGGCGCAACGTCTGGTTCTGTTTCGGCTATGCGCTGTCACTCGAGCACGTCGAGGCCGTCGCCCTGCATGACTGCGACATCACGACCTATGACCGCTCCTTTCCCGCCCGCCTGTTCTATCCGGTTGCGAACCCGACGTTTAGCTTTTCCTTTTGCAAGGGCTACTACGCCCGCATTCATAACGACAAACTCAGCGGCCGGCTGACGCGCCTGTTCGTCACACCACTGCTGCGCGCGCTGAAGAAGGTCGTCGGCAACCGGGATTACCTGGATTTCATGGACAGTTTCCGCTACCCACTGTCCGGTGAATTCTCTCTGCGCCGGGATTTCATCCAGACACTGCGCATTCCCGGCGACTGGGGGCTTGAAGTCGGCGTCCTGTCTGAAGTCTACCGGAACCTGTCGCGCCACCAGATCTGCCAGGTGGATATTGCCGACACCTACGACCACAAGCACCAGGCACTGTCGGCGGAAGAACAGGAAAGCGGCCTGGCAAAAATGAGCGTGGAAATCGCCAAATCGCTGTTCCGCAAACTCGCAACCGAGGGCATCCCCCTGTCGCCGGAATGCTTCCGCTCCATCAAGGCCACCTACTTCCGCATTGCGCTGGATTCTATCGAGCAATATTACTACGACGCCAGAATCAACGGCCTGAGCTTCGACCGCCATTCGGAGGAAGGCAGCGTCGACCTGTTTGCGCAGAACATTGTGACGGCGGGCGAATCCTTTCTCGCCAACCCCATGGAAGCGCCCTTTATTCCCAACTGGAACCGGGTACAGAGCGCGATTCCGGACTTCGCGGAGCAGCTGCGCGCGGCTGTAACCGCGGACGGGTCGGACTAGGAACCAGGAGGCTGTCGGACTTGGGCGATCGTGGCGAGCAAGGTGGGAGGGCGAGGCCATTTTTTCGATCGTTTGAGGAGAATAGCCGTAGCTATTTGACGAAAAGGATCGGGAAAATGGGGCGCTCTCCCACCGGCGCAGTAGATCAGTCCCAAGTCCGACAGGCCCCCAGCGCCACGACAGTATCACAGACGCGCCACACAGCGGCGGCTCAGGTATTGCTGTACCAGCAGGCCGCGTAAGGCGGCAGCACCAGCTCCTGAGCGGCAAACTGTACCTCGGCCGTGCCGATCAGGTCTGTCCAGGCATCCAACTCTTCCGGCAAACGTGCACGATCAATGCTCGCGGCAGACGCCGTGCAGTTGAACAGACAGATGATCTGCTGCTCTCCATCCAGTGACAGGCGCCGCAGCCCGAAAAGGCCGTTCTCGAGGTCCAGGACCTGCTGCCCGGCACCTGGATGAAAAGCCTTTTGTGCCTCGCGGATCCGCAGCAGGCGTTTATAGGCGTGAAACACCTGGCCGGTTTCGCTGTCCGGGTTACCCATCAGTCTTTCCAGTTCGGCCCGGTCCCACTGGCGCCGGTTGACCGCGCGTGTCAGGCCGGTCCGCTCCACACCGAAGGTATCGTTGGGCGTGGCCATCAGGCTGTGCAGGTACACGCCGGGTATGCCCTTGAAGCTCAGCGCAATGACCTGTGACAGCAGGAACGCCGGGATATGAAAACGGTTGTCCTCGCCGTGCGGTTTGCGGAATGCGTCGAAATAACTGATATTCAGTTCGTAAGGTATGTCACGGCCGTCGCTGCTGCGTCGGGTGGAAATATAGCCACCACGTTCGCGCATGGCTTCGACCATGCGCTTGACGTCAGCGTCCGGCACCAGTCCCTCCAGGGGACGCAGGCCGACGCCGTCGTGTGACGCAGTGAAATTGAAAAAGGTGCAGTTGTCCGGCAGGTGCAGATCCTCCAGCGACTGGGCCCAGGCCTTAAAATGCCGGGTATTTCCGGAATAGATCGCATACAGCAGCAGGGGCGGCAGGCTGAACTGATAGACCAGGTGAGCCTCGTCACCCGCGCCGAAATAAGTTATGTTCTCGGCGTGCGGCACATTGGTTTCAGTTATGATCAGCGCACCCGGTTCCACCAGCTCCAGCACGTCGCGAAACAGTTTGATGATCTGGTGGGTCTGTGGCAGGTGAATACAGGGCGTCCCAATCTCTTTCCACAGGTAGCCAACCGCGTCCAGCCGGACCATGCGGGCACCACGGCGGAAGTAGTACAGCAGGATATCGACGAACTCCAGCAGCACCTGTGGATTCGCATAGTTCATGTCGATCTGATCATTGGAAAAGGTCGTCCACACGTAGCGCAGCCCGCGGTGGGTGCGGACCCCGCTCAGAACCGGCGAGCTGCGCGGCCGTGTCACCATCGACAGGTTTTGCGCCTGGTCCACTTCGATGAAATAGTTGCAGGCCGGTTCCTGACCGGCAATATAATCGACGAACCACAGGTTCTCGCGCGAACAGTGGTTCAACACCAGGTCGAAGACCAGGTCGTAATGCTCTTCCAGCGCGGCGATATCCTCCCAGTTCCCAAGTTGCGGGTTTACGGCGCGGAAATCCGTGACCGAAAAACCGCCATCCGAACTCGCGGGGAAAAAAGGCAGCAGGTGCACCATACTGAAGGCTTCCGGCAGATGGCGCTTCAAAAAGCTGCGCAGGGTTTTCAGTGGCGGTTGCTCGGGTGACTGGACGGAATCCCCATAGGCGATCAGGACCACGTCCCGGTGCGTCCACAGAGGCCCCGTGACCGACCGTTTTCGCAGCTGCTTGTGGGTCTCGACGCAGCGGAAGATACGTTTCGCCGTGGCTGCCGCGACGTCGTGACCATAGAGGTATTCCAGGCGCTGGACAATACGCTGCCGGGCACCGGCGACTTCCGGAGGAAGACGCGGCGTTTCAGTATTCTGTGCCGGACGCATCGACATGCAGCAAAAACCCTGATGATAGCCCCAGTTGGTCGCCAATCTGGGGCAGTATACAGGCCGTTCACAGTCGAGTCGCCCACGCGGCTATACCGAGCGGGATGCACGCCAGCTGTGCCAGCGTCTTGACGGCTGGACGGGGCCTGCTATCGTGCTAGAATTTGATCGCCTTTGGCAGTTAAAAACAAGCGACAAGGGTACGAGGTCCCTCCCCGCAGTGTTACGCATAAGTGTCATGAACACCAAAGGCGGCTGTGGCAAGACCACGGTGGCCACCAACCTGGCGAGCTACTGTGCCAGCCAGGGCTATGGGACCGCGCTGTTTGACTTTGACAGGCAGGCTTCGAGCATCCGTTGGCTGAAACAGCGCAAGTCGGGGCGCGCGCCGATTCATGGCGTGGCCGCTTTCGAACCGCCGCCTGAGGGTATCACCCGCACCTGGCAGCTGCGGGTACCGGACAATACCCGCTATATCATCGCCGACACGCCGGCCGGGTACGCGCTGGTCGATGTCGAGGACCGGGTCGCCGAAGCGGACGTGATTCTTATTCCCGTGCTGCCCTCGTTCATCGATATCCATTCCACCGCCGACTTCATTCGCGACCTGCTGCTGGTCGGCAGGGCACGCGCGCATAACACGCGGCTGGCGATCGTCACCAACCGGAACCGCATCCGCACCAAGGCGGTGGACAAGCTGGAGCGCTTTCTGCAGAACCTGGATATCCCGGTTATCGCGCGCATTCGTGACACCCAGCACTATGTGACTGCCGCAGAACTGGGCGTCGGCATCCACGAACTGGACGAACGCGATGCGCTCAAGGACATCGAGTCCTGGGCGTCGTTGCTCCACTGGCTGGACCAGACCTGGCCGGATGTGGGGGTGGCGGGCAATACCTTGAGAAACTGCTCGGGTTGATGACTCTTGCCTGATTTGTCCCTTCTGCCGGACCGTCACACCGCGGGCGCGCCGGTATAGGCGCACTGGTCGCCAAACCGCCTTAGCCGGCGCGCTGCATGCCGATGTCGACTCGGGCGGATGATGCTGCTCTCCCGTATCGATATCGTGGCCTTGCTGGTAACATCTGCGGCAGTTTGCCGCCGTGTTAGCCCGGCGTGTGGACAACGACCGGCGAAACAGGCAACACTTGTACGATGAATACCACCTCCCTCCACCGCGTTCCTCATTTACTCGGCCTGCTGCTCTTGCTGTTGGCAGTTATGACAGCACGCGGGCTGTACGCCGCCGACAACGGACACCCCCTCGAACCGGTAGACACCTCCAGCCCGCGCGCCACGCTGAACAGCCTGCTGACCAGCGTGGACGGGGTCCTGAAACTGCTGGGCGGCGAATACCGGCGCGCACCCACTTATGCACTGGCGTTAAAGGGCATGGTGCCGGTGGAGGGCGCCCTTGCGACCCTGGACCTCAGTGAAACCCCACCGGCTACCCGCGTCGAATCCGGGCTCGATGCCGGCACCTATCTCTATGAGGTTTTGTCGCGTATAGAACTCCCGCCGCCAAACGGCATTCCCGGCAAGTCAGCGGTCAGCGGACCCAACCCGATCTCCCGCTGGACCATTCCGCACACCGAAATCACCATCGCCAGGGTGACCGAAGGTCAGCAAACCGGCCGGTACCTGTTTACGCCGGAGACCGTGGCACGCGCCGAGAGCTTCTACCTCAAGACCCGCGACTTGCCCTACCGTCGCCCGGTTCCGCTGGAGCACCCCGCGGAGCTGCGCAAATACCTGCCGGGCTGGATGATTCCCATTGCCAGCATCGAGCGCCTGCCAGCGTGGAGCAGAGATAGCGTTTTCGGACAGGCCGTGTGGAAGTGGGCCGCGTTCGGCGTTCTGCTGCTGGTACTCGCGGGTTTGCTGTACGCGGTGCACCGGCTGGCGCGCCGGCATCAGTCGGACAAGCTGGCATACCGGTATCTGCAGCAACTGGCCCTGCCCGTGACGGTCATCGTATTGATGAAGCCCACGGCCTACCTGCTGACCGAGCAGATCAACTTCATCGGCAGCATGGCGCGGGGTGTCAATCTGGTCACCGGCGCCATCGCTTACCTGTTTGCGACCTGGACCGCCTGGCTGGGTTCGCTACTGGCGGCGGAACTCATCCTGCTGTCACCGAGAATCGCCGAGGACAGTCTCGATGCCCAGTTATTGCGCCTGAGCGCGCGGATTATCGGTATCGTGCTGGGTATCACCATGATCTTTTATGGCGCCAATCAGGTCGGCATTCCGCTCGTTGGGGTGCTCGCCGGTGTCGGCGTCGGCGGTCTGGCGATCGCGCTGGCCGCCCAGGATTCCCTGAAAAACCTGTTGGGCAGCCTGATGATCTTCATGGACCAGCCTTACAAGCCGGGAGAACGGATTGTCGTCCAGGGGCACGACGGGTTCGTCGAACAGATCGGCCTGCGGTCGACCAAGATACGCATGCTCGACGGTGCGCTGACCACGATCCCCAATGAAAAAATGGCCAGCGCCGATATCGAAAATATCGGCCGGCGGCAGTTCATCCGACGTGTGACCCGCCTGCGTCTGGCTTACGATACCCCTGCGGAAAAAGTCGAGCGGGCATTGGAAATTCTCCGGGAGATGCTGGACAACCACCAGGGCATGCAGCAGGAACTTCCGCCGCGGATTTTCTTCGACGAGTTCAATCCTGACTCGCTGAACATCCTGGTTTCCTACTGGTACCACCCGCCAAGACGCTGGGAGGCACTGGCATTTGACGAGCAGGTCAATATGGGCATCCTGCGTCAGTTCGAGGCCAAGGGTATCCGCCTGGTGCCGCCTGTTTCAACCACTCGCCTCGTTCAGGACAGTACAGGTCCCCTGCAGCTGTCGACCGCTAAGGACGGCTGATTTCTCAGGAGCACGGGAATCGGCCGACAACGTGGGGCTTCGCTTACACTCAGCCCAACCTGCCTCGTAGCCCAACCTACCACTCAGTCTACGGACCCTGTTCCTCGTCTTAGCCGCGGTCAGTGTTTCCCCGGTGCGAGTGGCACTCCACGGCATTCATATGAGCACAGTCACGTCGACACTCGCGCCCGCCCGCTTCGACGTGACGAATTCTTGCGCCGTTTGTTCTTCCTCACCCCTGACTTTCTTGAAACCGACATCCATGTTAAGGAAGCGGTTGTCGGTAAACAGCGCCTGGGTCTGCTCGATGGTATGGCAGGGTCGGTGGACCCCCTGTCCCTGGCGTGACAGGTTTAACAGCTGACTTTGCCGTCGGCGCTGAAACGCGCGTCATGGTACAGGCGATCACCCAGTCTGATCTTTTTCGGCGTCTGAGGGTTGTTAGCGGGAATCGGCACCCGCGGGCAGCCCGGGGGGCGCGGCCGTTGCCGCCATGCTGACGCCTGCCAGCGCGATTGCTGCAAGTAGTCGAGTGCCGAGGGAGTCAAGCAGTAGCGCGCCGCTTCTGTATTACGCTCGGAGTCTACTCAGCACGGCAGCGTGACCCACAAGTCGCCGTAGCCTCTTCGAGGTGCCTTGACAACAACCGGGCGGCAGTGTCCATAATAAAACCATACAATGTTCGTAGTTTAGCCTATTCGCATCCGCTATCAATGGTGCTGACATGACACTGACCGAGTTGCGTTACATCGTTGCTGTGGCACGTGAACGGCATTTCGGCAAAGCCGCGAAAGCCTGTTTTGTCAGTCAGCCCACCCTCAGCATAGCCATCAAGAAACTGGAGGAAGAGCTGGGCGTACAGCTGTTCGAGCGTCGCGCCAGCGACGTCACGGTAACACCGGTCGGTCAACAGGTCGTGGAACAGGCACAGCGTGCCCTGGAAGCTGCTGCGGGCGTCAAGCAGGTCGCCCAGCAGGGTAAAGACCAGTTAGCCGGCCCGCTGAGAATCGGTGCGATTCATACTGTCGGCCCTTATCTGTTTCCGGAACTGATACCGGTGGTGCGCAAGCAGGCACCGAAAATGCCGCTGTTCGTCGAAGAAGACTATACGGCCGGATTGACCGAAAAACTCAAGCGCGGCGCCCTCAACGTCATCATTATCGCCGAGCCTTTTCGGGAGCAGGGCCTGGTGACGCTGTCACTCTACAAGGAACCCTTTGTGATCCTGATGCCGGAGTCCCACCCGCTTACGCAGCGCAAGACCATCAAGGCGGCCCAACTGGAGAGCGAGACCGTTTTGCTTCTCGGCGCCGGCCACTGCTTTCGCGACCACGTCCTGGAAGCCTGTCCCGCCTGTGTCCCCAAACCGGGGATTGAGGGGAGTCTAGCGCACACCATAGAGGGCAGTTCGCTGGAAACCATTCGCCACATGGTGGTGTCCGGCCTGGGGGTTACGGTATTGCCTTGCACCGCCGCGGGGGCCGACCGTTATTCGCAGCGCCTGCTCGCCATCCGGCGGTTCACCAACCCGGTACCCAGCCGCACGGTGGCACTCGCCTGGCGCGTATCGTTCCCGCGCCACAAGGCGATCGAGGTGGTCACAAAGGCCATTGCCCAGTGCAATCTCAGTTGTGTCACACGCATGCCCGCCAGGGGAGCCGTACCCAGGACCTGATCCATCAGGCGCTGGGCGGCTTGCAAGCCGCGCAGTAGCGCGGTGCTGTCACCCGGGTCGACCCGTGGCCATCACAACAAACATGGTTTGTCTCGCTGGCCGCGGCAGGTATCAGCTGCCGCAACCGAAACGCCGGCACAGGTAAAAGGCCGATCCAATGACCGCAACGAAAGCAACCACGCCGGCAAGCGTGAACCCGTCCAGTATCATCATGACCTCCTGCACCAGTGCCGTTAATGTGCAATAAGTGACAGGATATCTTCCGCGCTCAGTTACCCGATTCGTCCCGGGCATCTCTACATGCTCAGCAGCAACACCCGTGCCAGCCGCGCCCCGCCTGGCGCCGGGGCCATTTTGCACGCATTTTCGTCAGGTTATGTTCAGACCCGTTTCACGCACAGGCGATGAATGCACCAGTGGGGGGGAATCGCTAATGGTGTGCGGTAGTTTTCTGCTGCAAACAGCGACTGCGCGCTTGCGAACTAGCGGACAAGGTGCTGCTCCCACCAGCCTGGCAGATCTGCAATCGAACTCAGCACCGCGTCCGGGTGCACGCCCGTATTGAGATCCTCCGCGCGGAACTTACCGGTCTTGACCAGCATTCCCTTCAACCCCGCCTGCTGCGCGCCGTGCACGTCTCCGCGAATATCATCACCGATCATCAGCAACTGATCCGGCGAAATGCCCAGCCTGTCTGAGCCCGCCAGAAAGAATGCGCTGGCGGGTTTACCCATCACCACGGGGTCCACACCCGCCGCATACTGGAGCGCCGCCACGAATGGTCCCGCATCCAGTCGCAGTCCATCCGCTGCTTTCCAGTAGCGCGTCATTCCCAATGCCACCAGGCTCGGCTGCGGCTCCTGCATCAACAGCAGAAACGCCTGATTAAGGCGTTGAAAATCCCAGCCTGCTCCCAGGTCGCCGAGCACCACCGCGCCTACCGGTTGGTCCAGATCGCCATTCCAAACGGGCAGCCCCGCAAATTCGACGCGGGTCGCCTCCGGAACGAACAGCGCGGTCGGACCCGCCGCGCGGGCTTGCAACCAGGTGACAGCCGCCACGGCGGGACTGAGAATATGTGCCCTGTCAACGGCGATACCCATGCCGGCCAGTTTGCTGCACAGTGCGTCACGCGACCGGGACGTCGTATTGGTGACGAACAGACAGGGGATTTCGCGGGCGCGTGCCCAGTTCAGAACGTCACTCGCACCGGCAATCATTTCGTCGCCGAGATAAATGACGCCGTCGAGATCAAGCAGTATTCCCCGTAACGTCGAGCCCTTCAAAGTCCACCCACTGCTGCGCGCATGCCGCGCGACTGCACTTGCGCTGCCGCCTGTCTGAGGCTAATTATAGGAGCAGTTTTTTGCAAGCGTCGCAAACCTCGCGCAGGGGACAGAGATCCATGGGTAGAACGATCGTGCTGGGTGTTCTCCTCGTCCTGAGCGTCGCGACAACTTGGTCTGCCTGCGCAGGCAGCGGCACACCGATGAGCCTGTCCGTCGACCTCGGGGACATACCCCGGCGGCCGCAGCCGCCGGAGTTTTCCTTCGAACGCTTTGCCCAGACGCGCGAGCTCGCACAGCTGCAGTTTTCCGCGGACGACCGCTCCGTCTATTTTGTCGATAACGATGGCGGGGTGAACAACGTGTTTGCGCTGGACCTTGCCCGCCGGTCGATCCGTCAGGTAACCCACTTCGAGGATCCGGTGGCCGAGTTCCTGGTCGACCACAGCGGCCGTTTCCTTATTGTTGTCAAGGATGTGCAGGGAAACGAGAACAATGACCTGTACCGTTTCGACCTGCGCTCCGGCGAGGTCCTGCGTCTCACCGACGCCGGCAGAGGCGACACCAGCGTGTTGTGCGGGATCTCGCCTGACGACAAACTGGTCTATTACGCGCAGACGCGGGAACACCGGCGCGAAGCCGACATCTGGGAGATCGACAGCGGCGGCGGCGCGGCGCGTCAACGGCTGTCCGGTAACGGACGTATGCTGGAGTGCGACACCGTCAGCGCCGACGGCCGCTATCTCCTCTACGGCGACCTGATCGGCTTCGACACCAGACACCTGGGTCTGCTCGATCTTGCCACGGGTCAGACGCGCACCATCAACGCCGCGCCGGGCATCAACAACCTCGACGGCTGTTTCGCCGGCAACGAGGTGTATTTTCGCAGCGCGCTCGGCGCGGACGGATTTCGCCTGTGGCGTTACCATATCGGCGACGATCAGCCAACCCCGGTCAGCCTGCCCTTCCGCAACGACATCGAATCGCTGTCCATGTATACCGAAGGCCGGGTTGCCGTTATCCGCTACCGGGACGGGTTGTCCGGCAGAACCGCCATATTCGTCGATGGCTTTGGCACGCCAGCCAGGTTCGGTCTGCCGCCGCAATTGATTGTCGGCGCGGTGTTCAGTCACAAGGACCCGCAAACCGGCATCCTGTTCACCGAAACGGCGACCATGCCGCGCCGCTACTACCTGGTCGGTGGCGCCCCGCCTGAACTGCTCTATGACGCCAACCGCTCGGGGATCGCTTCCGACCAGCTGGCCGAAGCGCGCTCGCTGCTGATACCGAGTTTCGATGGCCTCGAAATACCGGTCCACTTGTTCATTCCCAACGGCACATCGCAACAGCATCCACGTCCAGTGATCGTCTACATTCACGGCGGTCCGGAAGACCACGTGGATCCGCTCTATCTGAGCAATCTGCAGTTTCTGGCCAACCGCGGCTTCATCGTAGTCGTTCCCAACGTACGCGGCAGCACCGGTTTTGGCCGGCGCTATGCCGCACTCGACGACGGTGACTGGGGAGGCGCGCACATTCGCGACATCGTCGCCGTCACCGACGCCATACGCACGCTGGATTTTGTCGACAACGGGAATCTGTTCCTGGCTGGCGTCAGCTTTGGCGGGTTCAGCGTCATGTCGCTGATTACGCAGTATCCCACCACGTTTCGCGCCGCTGTCGATTTCTTTGGCTTTACCGAGCTCGCGACCTTCGTCGACAGCTGGCCGCCCTACCTGCAACGCCACCAGGCGTCGGCGCTCGGCTTCGATCCCCGCATCGACCGGCAGCGCAACTGGGTCTTGTCACCGGTTTACCACGTTGACCGGATTCGCATCCCCCTGCAGATTCACCAGGGGGCC
Source organism: uncultured Gammaproteobacteria bacterium (assembly GCA_963814945.1). Taxonomy (GTDB): domain Bacteria; phylum Pseudomonadota; class Gammaproteobacteria; order DSM-19610; family DSM-19610; genus Thiogranum. The sequence continues at coordinate 338,784 of CAWFEQ010000019.1, read as the reverse complement.
AACGACAGCCGCGTTCCCCGGGAACAATCCGACTGGCTGGTGCAGCGCCTGCGGCGCCTCGGTCGCGATGTCGAGTACTTCGTGTATCCTGATGAGGGCCACGGTTTCACCCGGCTGGCAAACGAACGCACGGCTTACCAGAGGCTGGTGGCCTTTTTCCGGCGCAACCTCCGATAGAAAGACCATTGCCTGCTTGCCGCCCCCGGCTGGTAGCCGGCTTTGGCAGCCAAGTTGACCTGCATCAACACCGGTTTGTGACATCGGTGATAAAAAGACGCGGGAGGATGGCGGCATATCGGCCAGGCCGCCGAGCAAATCCACCTGCACGCCGGTCACGGGACAGCATTGCCGCAAGGGGATATCATTAGTGAAAAGGACACAGTTATGACCAAGATTCATTCAGACGTGGAATTCAAGGCGGCGCTTTCCAGGCTGTCGGTCCAGCAGCAAAGAGCGGTCGGACGGCTTTTTGTGGAAAACGTGCTCGAGCTTTCCGATAACCCCAGGGTTGCGAAAGCGCTGGGTACGGGAAATCTGGCCGATTTATCGGATGCAGATATGGCCGAGGGATTCAGAACCGCCAAGACCGCTGCCATCGAAAGCTACACGCTCTGCGGCCACGAGGGCGACTGGCTGAAGCAGGCCAGCCATTTTGCAGCCGCCGCGGCCGCCGCCTGTCTGACACCCAGCGAGCAGGCGGCCCAGTGCCGCGATCTGGCCTGGTCGACAGCAATGAACGCGCGCATGGCGAGGGTTTGCGAAACCGTCGCCCAGGGTAAGGGCACCGACGAATCGGAAACCCAGAAGCAGTATGCGATTCTGGAGTCGTATTTGCAGAACGCCTGAACGTTTCAGGGGCAGCCCGGTCTGGCGGCGACAATGCCGGTGGCGATTTCCTGGCTCAGCCCCGCCAGTCCCTCGCTGAGAGCCTGTACGAAGGCGTCATAATCCGCCCCGCGCGGCGTTTCCGTGATGTCGAAGCGGCGCGCTGCCAGCTGGCAGCCAGCGCGCCCGTCGAGCAGTTGCCAGATACCCGCCAGGTAGGCACGCTTACCCAGTTCTCCATCCAGGTGGAAGAAACGCACCGCGACCTGGTAGACGGGCCTTTCGGACCCCGGCCAGGGATAGGCCGCGACATCGTCTGTGCTCAATTGTCCTATCAGGTTCTGCGTCAACACGCGCAACAGATCCTGGTTGAGATCGCCGCCCCAGCGGTCAAATTCGGCAAGCTCAATGCGATTGGGATCCGGCCGGGTTACGATCTGCGGCCGGTCGTAAATGTCCGGCAGCGTGACCGGTCCGACGGCAACAGACAAGGGTGCTTGCGTCGCTTCGCGGCCCGCCACCGGCGGGCCCGTGACAGCACTCAGCACATAGAATGTGGAGGGTTTCGACGGACCACCCAGGCTACAGGCCGTCTGCATGATTACCAACACAAGGAGCAGCAGGTTTCGCGAATTCATCGAGTCGTCCTCACTGGGTGCCTTTGCCGCGCAACATGGCGTCCGGGTGCCGTTCCAGGTATTCCGCCATCACCCGGAGGGAGCGCGCGGCGGCGGTGATTTCCTTCAAGGCGTCCTGCACCTGATTGCCGATTTCCCCGCGCGGAGACGCGGCGTCTTTTACCGTCCTCAGGGTCACCGCGGCCTCGGTCAGCATGTTACGCGCCTCGGCCAGCGTGGCGTGCGTTTCAGCGGACAGCCGGGGCGCATCCTTTTCCAGCGCCGCCATGAGGTTGTTGGTGGAGACCATCAGCTGATTCAGGTTGACTAGCGTTTGCTGCAGGTCCGCCTTGTCGAGTTTGGCCAGTATCTGCTGCATGCCTTCGAGGAGACCCTCCAGCGAACTCGGCATGGTGGGGATCTCCGGGTAGCCCAGGTTGTTGGCAAGGACCGCGGGCGGCGCATCCGGGTAGAAATCCATATCCACGAATAACCGGCCAGTCACCAGGTTGCCGGTCTGCAGCCGTGCCCTGAGCCCGAATTGCTCGACCTGTCTGCGCACTCGCGCAACCGGATCAGTGAGCAGCGCTTTGCGACCTTCGCGCACCTGCGCTGAGCCTTCTACCGACTTGTAGGCCTGCAAGCGCTGCGGCTCGAAATCCACCAGCACAACGGGAAGCAGCTTCCCCTTTTCGGTGGGATCAGGACCAAGCTCAATGGCCTTGACGGTGCCAATGCGAATACCGCGGAATTCGACCGGCGCCCCGACCTCCAGGCCGCGCACCGTACCCGAGAACGTGAGCGCGAAGGTGGTGGTTTCGGTGATGGGTTGTTCGCGACTCTGGGCGCGATTCGCATACAGCTCGAACATGTGTCCCTTCTCGGCCCGCGGTGCGGCGGCCTGCTCGCTGGGCGTTTCAAAGGCAATACCGCCGCTGATCAATGAAACGATTGACTCGACTTCCAGCGTCACGCCAGACGTGCTCAGTGACACGTCCAACCCACTGGCATTCCAGAACCGGGTTCCCCGCCTGACAAACTGGTCGTGCGGCGACTCTATGAATATGCCCAGCTCGACATAGTCATGATCTTCGCTGAGCTGGTACTTGGTCACCTCACCGACAGCGATCTGGCGAAAGTATACCGGTGATCCCACGGAAAGCGAGCCGACTGATGCGGCCTTCAGGCGGTAACTGGTTCCTTTGCGGTCCGCGGTTATTACCGGCGGCGTTTCCAGGCCGGTGAAACGGTCCTGCTGCCTGCCCGTATTGTCCGGGTCAATGGCGATGTAAGCACCACTGACCAGCGTCCCCAGGCCGGTCACTTCACCGGCACCAATACGCGGCCGCACCACCCAGAAACGGGTCTTGTCGGTGATATACGGTCGCGCACCTTTGACCATGCTGACGGTTACCAGCACCTCGGACAAGTCTTTGGAGAAAGTGACCGTTTCGACATGACCGACCTTGACATCTTTGAGCTTGACCGGCGTCTTGTTCTCCTCGATACCCTCGGCGGTCTTGAAACTGATCACGATCTCCGGACCTTTCTCCGAATAGGTCTTGTAGATCAGCCAGCCACCCACCACCAGGGCGACAATGGGCAGCAACCAGACCATGGAAAAGCCCTTGCGTTCTTCGTCGACAACGGCCTCTGGCAGCTCGCTCAGGGCATCTGGCCGGTCCGACGACGTCATGCTGTTTTCTCCTGGTGATCCCAGATCAGGCGCGGATCAAAACTCAACGCGGCGAACATGGTAAGAATTACGACCGAAGTGAAAGCGATCGCGCCGAGACCCGGTTCTATGGTCGCCAGCGCGCCCACCTGCACCAGCGCGGCCAGCAGGGCGACGACAAAAATGTCGACCATTGACCAGCGCCCGACCAGCTCGACGAGCCGGTAAAGGCGGGTACGCTGGGCCTGGCGCAGGTGCGAGTCGCGCTGTACCGACAACAACAGATAGAGCAGCACGACAATCTTCAGCAGGGGCACCAGCACGCTGGCGACGAAAACAATCAGCGCCAGCGGCCAGTCGCCGTGCAACAGCAGGTACATGACGCCGCTCAGAATCGTGTCCGACTGGCTGCGACCCAGCGAAACCACGGTCATCACCGGGTACAGATTGGCCGGAATGTAGGCAATGATGGCGGTGATCAGCAATGCCCAGGTCAGCTGCAGACTGTTTGGCTTGCGCAGGTGCACGGGCGACCCGCAACGCGGGCAGTGCGCGTGCCCTCTTACTGGCAGCTTCTGCAGCAGGCCGCAGGTATGACAACTGGCCAGGCCCACGTCCCTAGCGCGCATGCTCCCGCCTCCCGCGGTGACCGAGTTGCTGCCACAGCAGATGTGGTTCAAAGGCCGCTGTTGCCGCAGCGGACACCGCAATCAGGCCGCAGAACGCATACAGCGAAAGCCCCGTATGCATGGTCGCCATGTTACCCAGTTTGACGAAGGCGACCAGCACACCGAGCATGAACACGTCCAGCATCCCCCAGGGTTCGAGGTGGCTGATCCAGGAGAGGGCGGGACGGGCCGCCGGCAGTCGGAGCCTGAACCTGATGGCCAGCACAACATACAGGCTGCTTGCGATCAGTAGCGCCGGGGCCAGAATACTGGTCACGAACACGGCCACCGCCAGTTCGCCCATGCCGGCATGGTACAGCGCCCGCGAGGCACCGAGGATAGTGGTGATTTCCTGGCGTCCCTGAATCTCCAGCGTCAGAAAGGGAAAACTGTTGGACAGCAGCAGCAGGATCAATGCCGCGCCATACAGGGCGATCAGCCGGTCCAGTCCGCCTTTGGGATAGCGCAGCAGCTTCGCGCGGCAAACCCGGCAGCGTGCGGTCTGACCTGGCTGCAAAGCGGGAATCTGCTGCAAGGCGTCGCATTCGTGGCAGGCGATCAGCTCGCTGTCGGATACCATCGCTGGTTGGGCTTGGCTCATTCGCTTGATTATCCATGTCTTTGCGCTGTTTGCCAATACGGCGTACCTATGTAGGCACGATCACGTCCGCAGAGTATAGTTGGGAATCCGTGCAAATCGCTTTTCGGGAGTCGCAATGACAAGAAGACTGCAGGAACTGGTCAGCCTGTTGCTGGCCCTTTGCGTGTTTTCGACACCAGTACTGGCAACAGACCTCAATGTGGTCCACAGCGGCAAGTGGCCGCCCTACGCCGACGCCAGCCTGCCCGGTCAGGGCCTGGCCGTAGAGCTTGTCACCACGGCGCTGAAGCGCGCCGGCTATACGACCTATATCCGCATCGACTCGCTGGACCGGATTCTGGAGGGTGGCGCGCTGGGGGTATACGATGTGTTTGCCACCCCCTGGTACAGTGAGGCCCGCAACCAGTACCTGGACTACAGCGAACCCTATCTGGAGTCCGATATCCGTTTCGTGGAAAAGAAGGGCAAGGATTTCAAATTCGAATCGCTCGCAGATCTGAAAGGCGTCATGGTCGGCACCGTGCAGGACTATGCCTATGACGAGGATTTCAACCAGTCCCGCGACATCATCAAGATTCCCGAGCGCAACCTGATACAGAATCTGCTCAAACTGACCCAGGGGCGCATCGATCTGACCCTGGACGATGAACTGGTGTTGCAGTACGAGATCAACCGCTACATGCCGAACACCATGAGCGAAATCGAATTCCTGCCCAAGCCGTTGGCCGTGCGCGGTATCCATATCGGTGTCAGCCGCGAGAACCCTGATCATGCCAAGATAGTTGCGAACTTTAACAAGGCCATCCAGGAAATGAAGAAGGATGGGAGCTTCGACACGATCGTCGCCACGCACAATATCTACATTAAGAAACCGGCGTTTTAGCGTTCCCGATACGGGATCCCTAAACCACCTGCCTTTAGGCCGAGGATGCGCGCAGGCTGGTGGCGATGACGGGTACGTCGGTGGAGACGTGGGTTGGTGCTGAGCGCAGCGAAACCCATCAACACAATCCCCACAGAAACGGCACCGAAACCCAGACTTCAATCATCTTCACAAAAGTTTTCATCGTATTGGTCTATAGTCAGGGCTTCAACTCAGTCACCAGACCTGAACAGAGTGTTGCTGTGCTGGTAACGCTCGACAACAAACAGCAGGAGACGAATCATGGCAAGTGTCATTGAAGCGATCATCAGCGAGGCGGTCTTGTCCGACGAGGAATTACGAAAAATTGACGCCTACTGGCGGGCGTGCAACTACCTCGCTGCCGGCATGATCTACCTTCAGGACAATCCGCTGCTCAGACAACCGCTGCGACCCGAACACGTCAAGAATCGCCTGCTGGGCCACTGGGGCTCGAGTCCTGGACTGGCGTTTATGTACACCCACATGAACCGCCTCATCAACAAGTACGATCTGAACGCGATTTTTCTGGCCGGCCCCGGTCATGGCGCCCCGGGGGTATTGGCGCCCGTGTATCTTGAAGGCACCTACTCGGAGATCTACCCGAATAAGAGCGAAGACGAACAGGGTCTGAAACATTTCTTCAAACAGTTCTCCTTCCCGGGAGGCATCGGCAGTCATTGCACCCCGGAGACACCCGGTTCCATACACGAAGGTGGCGAACTGGGTTACAGTATTTCGCACGCTTTTGGGGCGGCGTTCGACAATCCGGATCTGCTGGTGACGGTGGCCGTCGGCGATGGTGAAGCTGAGACCGGGCCGCTGGCGACCGCCTGGCATTCCAACAAGTTTCTCAACCCGATCCGCGACGGCGCCGTGCTGCCGATCCTGCACCTGAACGGTTACAAGATTAACAACCCCACCGTGCTGTCGCGCATTTCTCATGAGGAGTTGGAAAGTCTCATGCGCGGCTATGGCTGGACACCCTGTTTTGTTGAGGGCGACGAGCCAGCGCTGATGCACCGGCAGATGGCCGCGGCCATGGAGCAGTGTGTCCTGGAAATCCGCCATATCCAGGAGGACGCGCGCAGCAGTGGCACCGCGCGGCGCGCGCGCTGGCCGATGATTGTCCTGCGCAGCCCAAAAGGCTGGACGGGACCGAAGGCGGTCGACGACCACAAGGTCGAGGGGTTCTGGCGCGCTCACCAGGTACCGCTGTCGGGTATCCATGAAAACCCCGCTCACCTCGCGCAGCTCGAAGCCTGGCTGAGAAGTTACCGCCCGGAACAGTTGTTTGACGAGCAGGGCAAGCTGATAGCGGAGCTCAAGGCGCTGGCGCCCCGGGGTAACCGGCGCATGAGCGCCAACCCGCACGCCAACGGTGGTCTGCTGCGCAAGAATCTGCGCATGCCGGATTTCCGTGACTATGCGGTCAAGGTTGCCGCCCCCGGCCAGATCCAGGTGGAAAATACCCGGCCTCTGGGCAAGTTCCTGCGCGACATCATGCAGAAGAACATGAACAACTTCCGCGTCTTCGGCCCGGATGAGAACACCTCCAACAAGCTCGACGCCATTTACCAGGTCAGCAAGAAGACCTGGCTGGCCGATTTCCTGCCGGAAGACCTGGACGGCAGTGAGCTCGGAGCCGATGGCCGGGTCATGGAAATGCTCTCGGAGCACACGCTGGAGGGCTGGTACGAGGGCTACGTACTGACCGGCCGCCACGGCTTCTTTTCCACCTACGAAGCGTTTGTCCATGTCATCGATTCGATGTACAACCAGCACGCCAAGTGGTTGGCAATCAGCGAGGACATTCCCTGGCGTGCACCGGTGCCCTCGATCAATCTGCTGATCACCTCGACCGTCTGGCGCCAGGATCACAACGGTTTCACCCACCAGGACCCGGGCTTCCTGGATGTGGTGGTCAACAAGAAACCGCAGGTGACGCGCATCTATCTGCCGCCGGATGTCAACACGCTGCTATCGGTCGCCGATCATTGCCTGCGCAGCCACAACGACATCAATGTGATTGTCGCTGACAAGCAGATGCACCTGCAGTTTTTGGACATGGACGCGGCCATCAAGCACTGTACCAAGGGTGTGGGTATCTGGGACTGGGCCAGTAACGACGAGGGCTGCGAGCCCGACGTGGTCATGGTGGGGTGTGGCGACATACCCACCAAGGAAGCGTTGGCGGCAACCGCGCTGCTGCGTGAACACTTCCGCGACCTGAAAATCCGTTTTATCAACGTGGTCGACCTGTTCACTCTACAGTCGAGTAACGAACATCCACACGGCCTTTCCGATCGGGATTTCGACAGCCTGTTCACGATCGACAAGCCGATCATTTTCAACTTTCACGGCTATCCCTGGCTGATCCACCGCCTCGCCTATCGACGCACCAACAGCAAGCACCTGCATGTGCGTGGCTACAAGGAAAAGGGCAACATCAATACACCGCTGGAACTCGCCATCAATAATGAAATCGACCGTTTCAGCCTGGTGACCGATGTCATTGACCGCGTGCCACGGTTGCAGGTGACGGGCGCGCACGTCAAGGAAAAGATGCGGGATATGCAGATCGAATGCCGTAACTACGCCCACGAACACGGCGTCGACGTGCCGGAGGTCAGCAACTGGCGGTGGCCGTACTGACACGACGGGGCTACCAGAAACCGGAAGCGTGCCCTTTCAGCAGGCTGACCATATCGGCGTGCGTCATCGGCGTGCGTCGCCCTGGCCTGCCAGGTCCGACGGCCTGACTGCCGCAACCAGCGGGCTCGGCCCATCGACTGCGGCGGCTGCCCCGGGTTCACCATCCTGCGCAAGCAACCCGGCAATCAGCCGGTGAAATCGCAGACCGAGTCCGGGCCTGTGTCGGCAGCACAAAAAACGCGAGAACATTGAACCGTCGCGCTTCCGTGCATACAAAACGGTGCCTTGGTCTCAGGCAGAGGCAGTGCCGACGCTCGTCTCGAATTACTGCTGTGAACGCCGGTGTTGTGCTCACTCCCTTAATTGATGCCTGTTCCATCCGGAGCATTGATGCCTGTTCCATCCGGAGCGTGGTCCGCCCGCAGGGGCAACAACGCCGACGCGGATCAACGCACGCACCCGTAAAGACCCGTTCGCTTGCGCCGCCTGTAACCGCAGGCAGATCACTTGGATGGTACGTTCATCATCTTTTGGATTTCCTCGATGCGCTGCTGTGTCACCGAGCCAGGTTGTTTCGCCTTCTCCGCCAGTGTCTTCACCATGTCTGCTTCCGACTGAGCAAGCTGAATCAAACGATCCTGGTATACCTCGACCGGGAAACTGTTTTTGCGAAGCTCGGCCGTGTACTGATCCTGCTTTGAATGCATATAGTCACGCAGCGTCAGCTTGCGCGTCGTCACGTCGGTGATGTCGGTGTATTTGGCGTCGTTGATTTCCACGACCTTGACCAGATGCCAGCCAGCCGGCGATTCGATCGGGTCACTGAGGATGCCGGGTTCGAGTGCGAAGATCGCCTTGTCGAGCATCGATACCATATCACCCTGGTTGATCCAGCCGACATCACCCAGATTCTGGTCGGCGTTCGCGGCTTTGGAATAATCGCGCGCCGCCTGATACAGCGTTATCTCACCAGCGTCGATTCTGGCCTTGATGCTTTCTGCTTCGACCTTGCTGCCGAGTACAACCATCTGAATTTTGCGAGCCTCCGGCACGACGAAACGCTTACGGTTCTGTTCATACCAGGCAGTGATTTCCTCGTCGTTGGGCTGCCACTGCTTCGCGAGCTTTTCACGATGCTGAACGATCAGCAATGTCTTGCTGTACTCCCGGAGTCGCCTCTGGTAAGTCGGATCCTGTTCCAGGCCCGCCAACCTGGCTTTTTGCACCAGAATGCGCTGGTCGATTTCACGCTCAAGCACATCTCGTCGCGCGGTGTCCTCGAATGCCAGTGGATCGGCTATCGTCGCCCCCTTGCCGGCGCTGATGATTCGGTCACTGATCTCGCCCCAGGTGATGGTCTCTTCGCCGACCGTCGCCAGCGGCGTGTCGCTTGCCCGTTCTGCGTCCCCTTTTATGTCCAGGTTTTCCGGATAGACCACCACCTTGACATCGTCACGCAGGCTCGCATCGGCTGAAGCCATGCGATCGTGCAGTTTCTGGCGCCGCAGTTTCGATTCGATCTGCAGACTAACATCGTCGTTCAGTTCTTTTGTGTCGGCTGACACGTTTTGTTTGTACCAGGCCTGAATTTCTTCTTTGCTGACCGGGATTTCGCCTGCCTGGATATGTTTGCGGTAGAGCCCCGCCAGAATTGCATCGGAAAAACGCGTGACCGCCTTCTGATAAGCCGGCTCCTTATCGGTGCCCTGCTTTATGGCGTCGAGATACAGCAGATTGGCGCTGACAAACCTGTCGAGCAGCGTGATCCGTGCGGTGTCTCGGTCGGGCGTGCCCAGTGCCGGGATCGATACTCCAACGATCGCCGAGCTGTTCATGGCGACATTGATCTCGGAGAAGTGGATTTTCTGATCACCAACTTTTGCGATCACGTCGTAGTCGATCCCTGGACTGGCTTTATCGGGGTCGGCTTCATCGGTCGATGCACCGGCCACCTGACCCAGGCCGACCGGTAACAGCAGCACTGCCGATATCAGGGTTTTAATCAATTTCATTGTGCTTTTGTTCCTGTACAAAGAATTCTGTATTAACACGTATATGCTTCTGTCGTAGCGGACCGCCGGCATCGTGATGGAGGGGATATACTCCCCTCCATCAGTTAGCCGTCAGATCCCTCCGGCATTTCTCAGTATGGTAAGTTTTTACCAGCCGCACCGTGTGCCGGACTTCAACAGGGAGACATCCTCCCACACCGACTCGGCGACACGGCCCTGGGTCAGGTGCTGTTTCCAACCGGCAGAGCAGTTGCTCAAACCCACACTTCCGCTGTAATCGGTATGACAGCCCACACACACCCCATCAGATCCGTCCGTCGTGCCTAACACGTCACCTGCGACGAGACTCTCGGCATTGTCCATCATCAGCCGCGACGTACGGCCGTCATTAGCATGTCCCAGATATGCTTCCGTGGGGCTTACCGGAACGGCCACCTTGGTCCATTGCGCAGGTGTACTGTTCGGGTTCTTCGGATTTGGGTAACCATTGACACCATGACAGTTCTGGCACGTGGTATTGAGCACGTTTGCCTCAGCCGTGTAGGTGTGCGCCCAGCTAACTGCGGAATCAAAGTCGGTGATACCGTAGACGTTGCCCGCACCGGTGCTCAGGAAGGACGGGATGCCATTGCCATTCACCTCGTGGCAGGCGCCGCACTTCAACGGACCGTGCGAACCGTCTTTATTCAGCGCGGCCGCCTGGGCGTAGCTGGTGTTATCGATCGCCGGTCCAACCGGATACAGACCATGAATCGATTCATGACACGCCTGGCAGCCCAGATCCTGGTGGCCACGCGAGTAACGCATCAGGCTGGCCTTTGCCGGGTAGTTGAACGGCGGGAACGGATTGATGTTGCCGCTCTGCTCGACGAAGGGCGCCGCATGGCAGTCCGCGCAGTGCGGTTCACCAGCCGACAGCCAGTGGTCACGGGCATCGTCAGCCGCCGAGAACGGTACCGCCGCACCCATGTTAGCCGTATCGATGAACGCATTGGCTGGATAACGCCACTGGCTCTGGTCACCCTTGTTCGCATTGATCTTGCTGACGCAATCAGGTGTGGTGCAGAAGCTCAGGATATTGACGCTGGGGTCGTTATCCGCATCGAATGTCACAACCGGGTCACCCCCCGGCGTGACTTCGATGGTCGCTACATTCGCATCAGGAATCGCCGGGTTCCATGCAGCATGCGTCTGATCCGTGGTGCGGGAAGGATCAATTGCAGGATTCTTCGGATCCAGATAGTCAATGGCCTCCTGCGTAGTCAGGCCGACTGCCGCCGCCAGAGAAGCCAGAGTTGGCTCCGCTCGCGGGTTGGTCAGGCAGTCGCCCCTGATAAGATCGTTGCAATCTTCAGTCCGCCAGATCTCCTGGCTCAGCTGGGTGTGACAGTTGGTACACCAGATACCGCGCTGCTCGCCGGTATCTTCCGTCACGTTGTCAACCAGCCACTGCCCGACCGCATTCATGTGGCTTGGGGTCTCCGCGCCATCGCTATTCCTTAACGGGTTCGAATGCACGTCGCGACCGACGAAACAGCCACCTTTGCCGGTACGGTTATCGCCGTTGGCATTGTAGCTGTTACCGGCCACAGTAATGGGATAGCCATCCATCGACCCATCCGAACGGTGCGCCGGGTGACAGCCCTGACAACCGCCGAAACGCCCCAGGCTGTCATCGAAGACGATAGGTCCGCCAGCACTTTCCGCCTTGTGTGAATTATGAATCGCTTCAGAGATCGGTGGCACGACATAACCACCACTTCCCGCGGACTTGACCACCGCGATGACGTTGTCGGCATGGCACTTCTGGCAGATGATGGATTCATGACCCATGCGCGTATTCTGCACAATAGCCGCCTTTTCAGGCGGCAGGCCCAGCGGGTTATCACCTTCGCTCACCGGATAGTTGGCCATAAAGTCCGTACCATTGTCGAAGTCATGCATCACTTCGATGCTGACGGCAGCGCCCTTGAGCCGCGCATACCAGTCCGTGTCACCCATCGATGGATCCAGGTTGTAGTAGGCTTTCCAGTAGTTGACTTCCATATCGATCATCGCTTCGAGCGTTTCACCTGAAGGTCCATAATATGGATCTGGCCCATCCTGGCGACGTACGTAGCTCGGGCTGTTGACGTTCGGCGTGACGCCGTCTGCCTGGTAAGAAGGCGCAGAATGGCAGCGCTCACAGTTCGGTATGTCAATCGGCGCGGTGCCGAAGCCGATGATCGGCTGGCCGTTGCTGCCCATCACCGGCGTGCCTTTGGTGCAGTTGCCGGTCATTTCGTCACAGTTGGCGTTATACAGTTGCGCCTTCATCGAGACGAATGGACGAATGGTGTCCTCATCCACCGCGCCCGGATCGGCGAAGAAGTCGATCGAATCCTCGAACGGCGTCAGCGGCATACCCAGCGCTTCCCAGATCCGCGGTGAAGTCAGCATAATCGGCAGATTTTCCAGCACCTTCATCTGGGTGTAGACCACCGTGCCGGTATCGCCGGAGAAAGTCAGCACGTTGTCGAACGGCGTACCATTGCCGGTCGGCCCCATCGGCTGCAGCGCCGCACCGGAATCGGCCGGATACTCGACCATGCCGGAGACGCCCAGACGGATCTTGTCGGCTTCCAGGCTGCTGTTGCCTGGATTGCTGCCCTCAAGATCTGAGTAGATGTAGAAATGGTTCAGCCAGCCATTGGCGAAGTTGTCGGTAGCATCGGTGAAGTCGCCGTCACCCAGCACGACGTTGTTCTGGCCAGCGTAGGTGCCGGTAACCAGCTTGCCGGCCACACCAGTGACCGAGCCGTCAGTGTCCACCCAGGCCGAATCGTATGGCGTATTCCAGTACAGCAACGAATTGAGTTCGACTGCGCTGATCAGCGTCGAGGTCTGGTCGTTGAACGAGCCCGGCATGTTGCCTTCACGGCGAGGCTGCGCGTCGTGGAAATATTCGAGGTAGTACTTGTTGATGGTGCCGTCGGCGAGATAGTCGCGCAGCACGGTTTCGCGGCCGAGACCGTCGAGACCGTTGTTCGGGTCAGCCGTCAGCAGGTGCGGATAGTCGGCGTCGGAAGTCGGCGCACCGGCCGCCTGCGGTTTCACCACCTGGGCCAGGATCGAGTTGTATGGCGGCAGTACGCAGCAGTACGAGAACTCGAAACCGGTGCAGTGCATGCCCAGTTCGTAGTTCATCATGATCTTGAAGTCGGGCTGGTCGGACTCGATGTGGATATTGACTGTGGCCACGTCCGATTCGTTACCATCGGTGTCAGCGGCCTTGTATGTGAAACTGTCGTTGTCGTTCTGGCCCTGCGTGCCATCGGGCATATACGTAAACGAGCCATCAGTATGCAGTGTCAGCGTACCGTGCGAAGGGTCGGTGACCTTAACCGCGGTGAGACCCGCGTTACCGATCGGCTCACCATTCACTGGATCGTTATCAAAGTCGTTGTAGAGCACACCCGAAATGCGGGAGAGTTGCACCACCAGTTCCTTACCGATAGGCGTCGAGTAGGTGTCACCCCGAGAAGTCACGGCCTGGCACTTATTCGGGAAATCGGTGCAGGAAGGGCCTGGCTTCTTGCGGTACAGTGACTTGAATATCGTCAGGTCACCGGCGTCAACGTAGCCGGAGTCATTGAAATCCGCATCAGCATCTGCCGACATGTACACGGACTTGAACAGTGTCAGGTCACCCGCGTCGACCAAGCCCGATTCGTTCAGGTCTGCATCACAGGCATTGCCGTAGCCATCGCCATCGCTATCCGTCTGAGAAGCGTTGGCTATGTTGATGCAGTTGTCCTGGTAGTCGTAGACGCCATCATCATCGGCATCACCTACAATGGCCTGCGCCGGTGGACATGACAGCATGAGCATGATCGCGGTAGCTGCGAGTGTGTATTTCTGAACACCTTGCAGACAGCGGCTGCCGTGGGTAAATAATCTCTGAATCATTTTGACTTCCTCCAGAAACGCCTGCGCTAGTCTAGATCGTTTACTTTAGTTTATGCTACTTTACTAACTATCTGCCATCGCCCGCCGGAAATCGCGCCGGCAGGGAATGACTTTTTCATCTGACAATGCAACAGCTGTGCCGGAAAGGCCGTGGTATTTCTTCCGGCAGGCTAACGCTCTGTTAAAGCGAGCAATTAGGAGAACGACTCAGTCAGACCGGGCCTCCGGCGCCAGGAACAGGGCCGGTGAAACCCTGACAACCTTGTCAGTCTGTCATGTCATAAATGTCAGTCTTCGTCATGAATGTCATGACCATCGCGTCGGCAAATTATATGTATCTAACTGTGTAACTCTTGTTTTAAGTGGTACAAGTGGTACACACTTTCTGCTCCGGAATGGCCCCAATCAGCGCCATTTAACACTCGCAATAACCAGCAAAAACATCCCTGTTTCTGCAGTACACATCAATGTATTATCGCGTGTGTTATTATTCTTTAGATACGACGACGAGCCACACCCACCAGACCGATCAGGCCGCTGCCAAACAGCCAGAGCGCGGCGGGTACCGGCACAGGGTTGATGGTTGCGCCTGCATAGTCATTGGTGAAGTCGCCTACAGCATAGGAACTCCAGGTACCTCCTACTGCCGCGGCTGCCATGCTGATTGTGGCATTCGAAACACCTGCCCCAAGTGTGAAATTCAGCCGTGCAATCGGCTGGTTGCCACTTACCCCAAGATCAAAGGTGCCAATGTACAGACCTGAGATTGATCCAGGACCGGTCGAATCAATACCAGTGAAGCCAGGGTCCCAGGGACCAGGGAACAGAACGTCATCTGTCGTTGCCAGGTCCACTGAATTCAGTGTCATGCTGGCTGCAGCCCAGCTGACATCGACCGCCCCCCCAGCGGTATCCGCCGGAAGACCGGATGCCAAGATATCGACAGAGAACGACGTGTTGTCCGCAACCAACTGTGCAGACGGATTCATGTAGATTAACGCGGCACTCGCCGTGAAACCACCCAGCATCAAACCGACAGCCAGTAGTGCAGTTGTTATGAGCCTCGAAATAGTAGTTATACGCATGGGTACAGATCCTCCAGTGCTTCGTAATAATGATCGTAGCTTCAATCCGTGTACGTACAGTTGCGTGCTGCCGCGCCCCCGAAGCAGCCGCGCCCAGTATTGAAGCAAGATCCGCGCCTTTTTGGTAATAGGTAATAACTACAGTAAGTTGAAGAATCCATACGGCATTGCGGAAGTTACGTATGTAAGGAATCTCGACAATTAACTTACTGATGGCTTACGCAAAACAGCACAAGGCAGAGGGGGCAATTATTTTTTTTTTACAGGCACATGCAATACATTTATCGGCGCTTGGCGCCTGCCGCGCACGCGTAATGTTTTCCGACGTTTTTTATCGCGATTCGGTCATGTCAATGCCCTGCCTGCAACGCGCTGGTCAGTGCGCCTGATGTGCGGTCATGGTCCCAGGCACGACCGGGCTCCACAAATCCGAAGATGCCGGCATGGCAGACCTATCACAACAGGCAGTCGCCAATTGTGTACGCTTGAAGTTCATCCTCCAGTTCGAAAATACCGTCACCTTCCAGCGCGCGTATCACGCTGAACCCGAAAGCAGCATGCGCACACAACGCGGTCAGAACAAACCGGGCTGTTCCTGAAAAGGTATCTGACTGACCTGGCCATCCAGGATTTCGATGAGCCGATCATGAGCGGTATCCGCGACCAGGTACCCGCCTGAACCGGTCACATCAACCGAGCGCGGATACCACGGGAGGCGGCGGGAGACGACCGAGATGTCGTAATGCCAGACGACACAGCCCTGCTCGTCCAGTTCAATAATTCCGGCGTTATCGGTATCGTAGATCAGGCAATGGCCATTGTCTCGCTTTCATGGGCATTCTGGGCCAGCCAGATCGGGTTTTCGAAAATCGCTGGCTGAATCGACTCTGTAACAGCCTGGGCTTCGACGATACCCACGAAGAACAACGCAGTAGCACAGCCGCTCCGCCCGTTTGGGGCCCAGCGGTCGGTTATCCGCGCGGTAACACGCTGAGCCAGCCGATGCCGGGCAGGCGCAAGGCGCGATCTTTGAAGTCGAAGCCTGCGGCCAGACCGAGGATGTTCAGCTCGATCCCCTCCTCCCGGGCCAGGCCGAGCCCCAAGAGCCCATATACGGAGACCTGCCAACCGGTGCCGCTGGGCATGCGGCCGACCACCTGCCCGTCCGGCAGGTAATCCTTCCCGATCGCGGTGGGCGGCAGATCGAGCCCCAGCTCGGGCACCTGCCTTGCCACAAATGCGGTAAAAGTGTTGCTGTTGGGACCGGGCCATAGCCGGTATTCGTTTGCGTACGGGTACGCTGCCACCGCCGTCTCAATGCGCTCGATGAGCGCGTCGACACCCGGTCCGCGGCGTTCCAGCAACAACTTGGGTCGCGCCCCGTACCACAACAGGTCCGGGGCGCCGCGCTGCACCTCCACCGCCGGGCGACCGCGATAGACGTTCCATCCGACGACCTGGTAGACCGTATACTGCACGGCGTCACGTCGCTTGGTGGCGATCCAGCTGTGGATACTAAACGCACCCCGCCAACTATGCGCGCGCGCCCCGTATACCAGCACCAGCGCCGCCGGTTCCTCCTGTGGATTCGCGGCCTGCCCGCTGCTGGCGCGGCTGGCCTCGAGCCAGCCAGTGTCCAGATCCAGATCCCCGAACGCCAGGACACCCAACGGCCCGAGCAGCAACACCGCTATCAGCACCACGGCGCGCACGGGCCACTTCAGCCAGCCGAACACTTTCTCTTTACGATCTGCGCTCATCGTCACTTATGAAACTATCCCCGGGTATCCTGGAAGCGCGCGCACCGCCGACCGGGAGCGGTACCCGGCATATAGCGCGACTGACAACATAGGCCTGGATGTGCGTACTGAAATGTCGATGGTCCTCAAATGTGGTTAATTGCCGTTACTGTTTGTCCGAACGACAGTGCATGGCAGGTGGCCGGCAGGGCAAACTGTAAAGACCGGGGCGGATGCATGCAGACGATACGGGTACTGTGGTGGACGTATGCTAACAATAATGCGTCACTCGCCTCGCAATAGCATATAGATACCGGTCCCCAAAACGTAGCCCGGTGACTACTCAATCAGGAAGAAGGAGGCTCTCACGGACGTCCCCGACGCCGCAGACGTGATGCGAGAAGACCCACGCCGGCGACGAGTAGTATGAGCACGGCGGCGACCCTTTTAACGGAGAAAAGGGCGGGTGGTTCACCGTATCCGCAGCTTCGGCGCGGTGATCCAGGCTTCGGACGCGTCCCGCCTGGAGCGGTCAGGTCGCCGCCCAGGAACACGAAGGCCGCTCCTTCATGTCTCTGACCGCAGTCGTAATGGTACGCCCCGACGATGACGTTGTCGTAGCCGTCGCCATTGACGTTGCCTGCACCGGATGCGCCGTAGCCCATATTGGCGTGCCACTGAACGTTCTCGAATACGGCATCGGCGCTCGCGGGGCTGGCGTCCTCTATGCCGGAAGCACTGCCGAGGAACAGGAACGCAGCGCCCTCGTCCGACGTACCTTTCAGGAAGCGGCGGACATGTTCCAGCAACGACGCACCGGTGTCATAGCGCATAGCCCCGACGATGACGTTGGCGTAGCCGTCGCCGTTGACGTCACCCGCCCCGTCCACCGCGTGGCCCAACCACGCACCCGCCTGCTCACCTGTGATCCGGGTCTGCGCCGTGGCGGGACTGCCGTTGGCGATGCCCGCTGCGCTGCCGTGGAAGATGAAGGCCGCCCCTTCGTCGGTCTCGCCCGCATCGTAGCGCCGGGCGCCCACGATCACGTCGTCGTAGCCGTCACCGTTGACATCACCCGCCCCGCCCACGCTGACTCCCATCCAGGCCTCCGCCTGATTGCCTTCGAGCCGGGTCTTGGCCGTGGCGGGAGTGCCGTCGGCGATACCTGTTGTACTGCCATAGAATACGAAGGCCGCGCCTTCGTCGGTCTCGCCCGCGTCCAGGGTGTGAGCCCCGACAATGACGTCGGCGAAACCGTCGCCGTTGACGTTGCCCGCGCCAGCCACCGAGTTGCCCATCTGGGCGCCCGCCTGCTCACCGGTCAACCGGGTCTGGGCCGTGGCGGGAGTACCGTTGGCGATGCCTGCCGCGCTGCCATGGAAGATGAAGGCTGCGCCTTCGTCGGTCTCGCCCGCGTCATACTGCCAGGCCCCGACGATCACGTCGTCGTAGCCGTCGCCGTTGACGTCGCCCGCAGCGCCCACATTGGCACCCATCCCGGCGTGTGCCTGGTCGGACTCGAGCCGGGTCTGAGCCGTGGCGGGAGTGCCATCGGCGATACCCGCTGCACTGCCATAGAAGACGAAGGCCGCGCCTTCGTCGGTCTCGCCCGCGTCATAGTGCGGGGCCCCGACGATCACATCGTCGTAGCCGTCGCCGTTGACATCGCCGGCACCGGCCACGTTTTCCCCCATCTCGGCACCCGCCTGGTCGGATTCGAGCCGGGTCTGCGCGGTGGCGGGGCTGGCGTCGGCGATGCCGGTCGCACTGCCATTGAACACAAAGGCCGCGCCTTCATCGGTCTCGCCCGCGTCGTACCGCCAGGCGCCGACGATCACGTCGTCGTAGCCGTCGCCGTTGACGTTGCCTGCACCGGCGACGGAGAAACCGAACAGGGCGTCGCGCTGGTCGGATTCGAGCAGCGTTCCCGCGTCAGCCGCTAGCAATGGATCGATGACGATGGGGTAGACGGCGCTCGTGTCATCCACCCGGAGCTGTATACGGCGAACGGACGGCACCGACAGCTCCGCCGGCAGCGGAGTCCCCGCAGCATCGACTGCCTTCAGCTGTCCGTAGGCGAGCTTACGACCTGTCGCCGTCCCAATTCGCACTGAACCCTCACTCAACGACGCCTCGGCTCCTTCAAGCGAGAGATCGAGCATCAGGGGACCTTCGCCTTCGGTGCGTTTCGACAGCGTGAATCCCTGCTCGAGGCCGGCGGGGCTGTTCACGTACCACTCTAGGAGAGACCCACGACGGATCTCGACCCGAGCACCGTCGCTTGCAACCTCACCGGGCGCAACAGCAGCGAGGGAGTTCGCCCGTCCCACTTGTTCGAGTCGCAAGGCGAGCAGCTGCGGACTGCCTTCGGCAACCCGGTCCACGACCCGGATGCCCGTCGGCTCGAAGTAGGTGCGAAGCGCGTGGCGGCGACTGGGCGCCTGCAGGCCCACTGCGTTCTCGCTAGCGCGATACTCGCGCCGAGTGATGTAGCGTCGGGCAGCGGCAAGCCACGACGTCTCGGGATCCACCGTATCTGAGGCGAGAAGGGCTCGCTCATGGGAGCGAGACTCGGTGTGGGGCACCACATCGCTTGCGCGTCCGACGACATCCGCGGCCTTCCCAAAAGCCGGCCACTGCACCAGGATTGCCATCAGCAAGACCGGCAGGACGACCGTTTGAAGCTCGTTGATTGTTCGCCTCAAGCTACCTGAGATCACTGCTCGCCCTCCGGGTCTCGAGCCTCGCCCTTCGGCGGAATGTGTCGACGCAGCGTTCGCAGCGCATCCCCATTGTGAGTCCATCGGCTCTCCTGGCAAGGAATTTTCGCGCTTCCAGTGGTTGGCCGAATTGATGCCTTTCCAGCAGGTGGCGGCAGTTGAGAAGCCCGCTCTCGTCGGAGATCGGTTCCTGCCCGTGGCCAATACTCACAAAGCGGCACATCGAGAAGGACTCACACAGCATTTCTTCTGCGCCCGGATCCGACCGGTTTAACCAGTGCTGCAGGAAGTGGATGCGCAGCACCCGCGCCAAACCGGCCCGGCGCGGAGACCTTGGGATAATACGGCGCGATTTGCGCACACAGCTTGCCCCATGGAATCACCTTGTTCGTATCTGCCCTAAATTGCTCCCGGCGCGTCGACTTGCGGTAACGCTCAAAATCCCCTGCGGCAAAGATCTGTTCCTTCACTTCGGTATCCACCTGTTGGGAACAATGCGCGCATTACCGCAGATGTCAGGAGTTAATCAGCGCTGACGTAAACCTAGGCGCGAACTTGGTGCTATATTCTACGGTTTTGTTGTATATTGCGCATACGGTCCTTATGGTATTCTTCGAAACAGGCATTTATAACGTTTATTCAAAGATCTACGGCACTCAATCTCATTCCAAACAACCCACTGAAACTTGATGAATTACAGAAATATGGTATTGAAATCACGCGCCGGATTCGCATTCATATCGGGCCCAATGACCACAACAAGGGCTATATGTATACTATGGTCAAAAGTGTAAAAATGAATCACCTGCCTTGAGCCCGTCCAATTTATCGCCAACCGAGAACGCCTGTTCTTGCGGCCGGGATACATGAACAGAGCCGCCACTGATTCCGTTATTCTTCGATCGTTCAGGGATACTCTGGACGAAGCTGAGAAGAAAAACCGGATAACTCCCCGTCCAGCCGTCACACTTTCATTCGCACAAAGCCTCGACGGTTGTATCTCTGCGCGCAAGGGTGCACCGACCGCGATCAGTCGTGATCAGTCCATTGGCCGAAGCGGTGTCCGTGCAGTTGAAAGTCTGAATTGTGCGCGACCCACGTCGCGACCCCGCCTGACCCATGTTGAAAAAGATACTGACAGATTGCCGGAGGAACAATGTACATTGAAGGCGTTGTATTTGGCTTGCTGGATACCTCCAGCAGGATTCCAGGGGATCGACTCGCAGAGAAATTCCGCAACTTCACGCTTGCGTGGTCGCGTTTTGGGTACCACGACGTCATCCTGGAAAACAATTCACTCGATAAGCTTCTCAACGAGGCCCTGCAACTCGGTTACAGCCACTGTCTCGTGCAATCATATGGGCACGTAATCGGCGAAACCTGGATCCCCGCGCATTGGAAACAGGTCGATTTCCAGACCGCTCTCAGGCAGTGGATTGATACACATGATTTTCTGGTAACCGGAACCATCGTATGGGACACCGCGCGCTGGTTTGGCCTGGACGATGGCTGCCTGCTCGTAGACCTGCGACACTATGCGGCACTGGGCAAACCCGGGTTTGGCCAGCCGCGCACCCAAGCCGTTGAAGTAATCAAGCCAGCCGTGAACATGGAACCTGCCCCGGATAATGATCGGTTCCGCTCGCTGGAAACCCAGCAGGCCAAGGAAAGCGTGATCCCCCGGCACGCCGGTTGGAATTTTATCGATGCCAGCCTGAATGCCGGGTTCACCGTATTCAATTTTGACAAGTCCATCGATGGTAGCCGTATCAATCTGGCCGATCCGTCTGAGCAAAAAATGCTGGCTTTCTCCAGATATCTTGACACCGAGCTGAGCGACTTTTCCCGAACGGAATCGAATAGCGAGCTGTCAATCGGACAGCAACGCTTCCTGGAGTCCATAGACTCGCAGGTAAAGGAGTCGAGGAAGGGCGTATTTCTTTTCAACCTCGAGTCGTATCAGGACGTGCTCGAGCAACCGGAAAGCTTCAGGCCACCACTAACCGCACTTTACTCGGTCGCCGCCGGTTTCAAACCGAACATGATGTTGCACGCATTGGGTTTTGACGAGGCAACCCGGATGGTATTTTTCGACTACAGCACCACGGCACTGGGAATCAGAAAGGTAATTAATACCGAGTGGGACGGAGATGATTTCCCCCGGTTTGTCCGCTACCTGATGCAGAAATTTCCACCCGGTGAAGTGTTCTACCAACTCTGGGCAGGCCTCACACCTGATGAAATTTCCTGGAGCGACCTGGATCAGCTATGGCGAAATGAAATCGAAAAGTGGGGCAGTGAATCGGATTTCAAGGAGCACTGGACAGCATTCCGCGATATTCGACACGAGTATGTCCACTGCAATCTCCTGACGGACAGGAACAGTCTGCTGACGGCCATAGATAATCAACCGAGTGCGGCAATCTGGTGGAGCAATGCGTTTTTCACGATTTATAGCAACTGGCTGTACACTGCCGACGAGCGCAAAGCAATTTACGATAGCTGGCTAACTGAGTTAGTCGGGCGCAATCCGGACATCCTTATCTATGGTTCCGATTACAACAATATCAACGTCAACCATATTCGCGCCGGAGTATACCTGGGGCGTTATCTGAAGGATGGCGACAACTACTTAAAACCAGGCCGATTTTTCAAGCACGAAATAAGACTCTAGGAGTACCCGCCCCGCAGGCGGCGCGCTGTCGCGCAGCAAACAGCCAAATGCGTTGCCAATACATTCAGTAGGTTAGGTTTTGTTTCATGAGAGGCTGTCGGATTTGGGCGATCGTAGCGAGCAAGGTGGGAGGGCGAGGCCATTTTTTCGATCGTTTGAGGAGAATAGCCGTAGCTATTTGACGAAAAGGATCGGGAAAATGGGGCGATCTCCCACCGGCGCAGTAGATCAGTCCCAGATCCGACAGCCTCCTAGGCTACCTGCACTGCGTTGCCAGCATGCCAGGCAGTCCGGACACCTGACACGCCCGGGAATACCTTATTTAATTTGATAGCCAATCCACGCGTATTCACAGATTTACAACATCTTGAATTTTGACGGTGGCGCGTCTATGCTTGAAATGCTCGCAGTCCGTTTTGATCTTGCGGGGTCGTCATGCTGGACAACCGCTATCTTATACAGGGACTGGATGGTCTCAGCCACGCACACGGGCAAAATTATTTCCGCGACGGGCACTTTGCTGCCGCCGTCACAGCCGCCTATTACCTGTGTCACGAGAACGGCCTCGACGAAGCAACACAGGATCTCGTAAAATTCCGTATCGACAATGAACTGCGGGAAGACGCGATTTTTCGTCCTGCACCGGATGAGCCATCGGATAGCGCCCTGATAGAACAACTGCTGGACACACTCTCCACGGGCATTGGAGACCTGCGGGAAGTTGGCCACAACATCATTTTCGGTGCAGCCGCCCTCAAGGCCTTCCAGACAATCCCGGAAGCTATCACACCCTCCCGGATCGAGGGTATATCCAGGCTCATTGACGATTTCGCCACAACACAGGACCTTGACTTGGAGGATGATGACGGGGTTCCGGGTATTGCCGATGAAGGCGCCTTGATCAGATTCATCTTCAGCGAGTACCTTCGATCAGTTTCGCTGTATGCCGGGTACGGTCAGGGTTGGGCAGGTCATTTGCTTACCATTGGACATGCAGTCATTGAACTGTCACGGCTTGGTTACCCGCAGCTCGCCGCACCGGCCCACGATGCCTACCGCGTGTATATCAAGATCATGAGACGCGGGCCAAAGGAAACCGATCGACGTATCCCTGACCACCCTCCCTCGACCCTGTCACCGCTAGACCAAGACTACTGGGAACAAAGGAAATCAGTACGCCCCGGGTTAGGCCATGCCTTCAAGTATCCGTACAGTTTTTATAACCTCCTTTCGGGACTGGATGATCCAGATCTGAAAACACGTTGCCTCGCTGAGGGTTACAAAATTTTCTGACTTCCGGCATGCGGAAGCGGAGCTGCAATCCCGTTCCCTCACGTTACTCCGAGCCTTCCCCCCAAATACAGACAGGCAACCCGGGAAGCGACACAACCCGTCACTATCTGGCCGGCGCAGCCTGCAGCGCAGATAAAAGTGTATTAATACACTCCCTTTTGTCGAGCCTGATAACAGGTATCTGCGGACTGTACTTCTCGATGAGTGCCTGGACCAGGGGATCCGTTTGCACCGGATACCTCCATATATAGCGCAGGTACGCAAGATCGATGGGCTGGCCCGATGGCGCATCGGGTCGCGCTTTGTTTCGATATGTCAGGCTCCTGCGAACCACTCCCCAGAGGCAGGACCAGCGCGGGCGATTGACCATGACAATCGCTTCGGCTGCCGGAATTCTCAGGTCCAGTGTCGATTCGTAGGTCCCGTCCATAATCCAGCTTTGCTGCTTGATCAGGGAACTCACCACGCACCGCCATTCCGATTGCGGCGTACTGACCCAGCCCGGATGCCAAAAGCTGGCATCGAGATGTACCGCCGGCAAATGAAGGATGCGGCTCAGCTCACGCGTCAGACAGGTCTTGCCGGAACCGCAGGGTCCAAGCACGAGGATTCGCTTTGCTGACATCAACGCATCGATCGACTGTCTGCTGATCGTCACAACGCCTCGCCCCCGGGATAGCGTTACTGTCGTCAGCGACATGCCTCGCTGCCCTGCCGGTCAGGCCCGTTGCTGTCGTCCGGGGCCAGGCGCAGAAGACCGGCTTGCCTTTGAAGCTGCCATGTTTTGCTCGACGCTGAGAATCTTTCTGGCAATGGCCGTACCGTAGGCAAGGGGGAAGTTGACAATATCGTACTCCCCGCTTTCCCGAATCTCGTCCACCAGTTGCGGGACCCCGCAGGGGGCACGGTAATTTGTCGTGTCGTGCAATGTGATCACGCCATTATCGGGCACCAGGGTGTGGTACAGGTCCCAGTCCCGCTTCGCACCATCATAATGATGATCGGCATCGATATGCAGGTAATCGATGCTGACCTTATCGGGCACGAACACTTCCTTAAACGCATCTTCGGTAAGTTTCAGCACAATCTCGATTTCCGGATAGTTCCTGCGAAAGGTTGAATTCTCCTCAAGCCAGTAGGGAGTGCCCCAGACGTTCTTGCGTTCCTCGGAAACGTGCTGAGCCCCATCTACCAGGAAGGTTCGTGCACCCGGAATGTTCAGATCCCGCTGCGCCTGGCGCATGAGACGCGGCACAAATCCGCCACCAGAGCCCAGGCAGACGCAGGTGCGTGCCCTGGCGGAATAGGCAAGCGCGTAGTAAAGCAGCCCCGCGCTGAGATCCTCGGAACCGTTGTCCGAGCCATGACTCGAGCACCAGGGATCATCGACTGTCAGCATCGAGGTAATGAAATCCTTATTGAGCAGTGTATTCACAGACATAGTGTTTCTCACAGGTTATCACTTCAGGGTGCGGCTGAGATCGGCTGCAGGCGCCCGCGAGGACGCACCGCAATCAGCCCGCTAGTTTTCGCAATCATACAGCTCCGCCAGGTATTCGCTGCCTTCAAGGGCCAGTTCGAGTTCCTGAAAATTTTCGATGTGGGTACGCAGGTCAGTGTCATTCTGCTTGATGCTGGCCTGCGTAAGCCTCGCCCGGGTCGCCCCGACTCCCAGGAACTCCAGCAGCCGGACATGCTCCGATCGGCTTAGAAGCTTCTCGTAGGCCACCTCGATCCACGGCTGCCGCCCGGATCGCAACGCGTGCTTGATGTCCTGATAGAATCTTTCGTTTAGATCGCAGTGCGCCCTGAACGACTCGACATCGATATGCAGCCTGGACGTGCCGGTCGAGAGCTCGTCCCGTGCATAGACCTCCCATCGATCCGTTTGCCTGGCGAGCTGCTCGGAGACAAAGGTCTTCAGCCGGTTCCGGCGGTACAGGAGAATCTTCAGTACCCCGGGATCGCCGATCAGTGCCCGCATGACAGCATCGCTTTGTCCGCGGGTCATCTTGAAGCCGACGCAACCGGCAACCTGGGGGTGCTGCCAGACGCGCTGCAGAAACGCGAACGGATCCCGATCGCGCGCTTCCATGCTGCCGAGATCCATCGAACCGTCACGATGCTCGAGCGCATAAAAGATGCCGTCAGGATTGAACAGCTCGTGATGGCACAACACGTCCGGATGCGAATTGAGCAGCGTACACAGCAGATTGCTTCCCGTTCTCGGCGCCGCCAGTATGATGAAGCGTGTAACTGGAGACATTGAACAGCACTGTTGCCGGCTGCATCACCCGCGAACCCGGGCAGGGTCAGATCAGCGCACTCGGCTTGAGACGCTGGGTCATGCTGCGCAGCGTGTTGACCGGCTCCAGGGTCACCGGGTCCACCAGATACAGCGCTCCGTCATAGGACGACGCCACCAGGTGGTCACCACACCGGGCCAGCGCGCTGATGCCGTTCTTGGCGATATGCCGGACCAGTATATCGCCGCTGGTCACATCGAAGCGCAACAGCGAGCCCCAGTAGTTCGTCACAATGACCGTGTCCTTGTCGACGAAGCACACCGCCTTGGGTGAGCGGCGCCCGAGGGGATAGGACCCGACCATGCTGCCGTCATCCAGGCGATAGACTTTCATCGTGAAGTCCCTGGAAACACTGGCAATCATGGCGCCGGTCGGATCGATATCGACATCGTCGACGATCGCCATGTGCCCGAGGAAAGTATGCAGGCGATTGCCGTTGAAATCCCACGAATGCAGACTGTTGTCGGCACTGCAGCTGACACCGATCTTCTCGGTCGGATGCAGGCGCACCGCCTTGACCGCACCGTCATTGCCGGGGAATTTCCCTAGGATTTCCCCCTGCCTGCTGACGCGCGCGATGGCGCCGCTGTAGCAGGCGACGAAACTCTCGCGCTCGTGGCCTTCGTGGTGGGAGATGCGCACGCAGTTGATGGGGCCTTCGCCGAGCGGTACTTCGATCTCCCCGCTGAGACTCCGGCCATCAAACTCGAACAGGTGCAGCGTCTGGTTGTGGGCACCACTTACCGCCATTCCGTATTCCGCATCGATGGTGATCGCGTTCGCAAGAACGCGGCCGGACTTCGGTTCGATTTCCGCAACCCATTTCGACTCCGTGGGTGTCAGGCGACCCAGGCGGAGCAGGCCGTCGTCGCTCACGGTCAGGATGTCACCAGCAGCGGTTCCACTGACGTCATTGAAACACGCATTGCCCTCGCCCCGCTCGCCGACTTCGCCCAAGCATTTGCCGGAAACGGCGTCCCAGACGAGCACGGTACCGTCGAAAGTGCCCGCGAGGATTCGTGTACCGTCTGCCGTCCAGTTGAAAGAGCGTTCCCAGATCGACGGGCGAAATTCAAGGGTCCAGTTTGAGGCTCATGTCGTTTGCATCCCATACGAGGATGCGCTGATCGTAGGCCGCCGACAGGATGTCGCCGGAGACGGGGCATGCCGTAACCCGCTTTATACCCGAGGAATGGGCCTCTATCTCCGCGACCGGCTCCCCGGATTCGATATCGAAAACCCGCACAACACCGTCATCGCAGCCCAGTATTGCGCGGCCGTGCCCGGGGTCGATCGCGCAGCTGTCCGTCTCGTCCTCGAACGGACCCCACATGCGGATCGGCTTGCCGGTTTCCAGGTCCCAGACCCGCAGCGTCATATCGTCACCCGATGTATAAATGCGGCCGTTGTCGACGGCCACCGACAGCACATCCTTGTCGTGTCCCTCGATGATGTGGATAGCGGCCCCGGTGAGCAGATCCCACACGATGATCCGCCAGTCGCGCGAAACGGATACCCCGCGGTTGTCATCGACAAAGACGAAATCCTCGACATCATCGCTGTGGCCTTTCAGAATCCGTTCGATCTGCCTTGTCCCCAGATCCCAGATATAGATCGTGTAATCCGAAGAGCACGAGGCGGCCCTCGTTCCAGCCTGGTTTACGGTAATCTTGTTGACGAGATGGTCATGGTATCCCATCAGTTCAAGAGTACCCGCACCGAGGTCTGCATACCCGACTGCGCCGTCATAACCGGAGGTAACAGCCGCATTGCGGTTTGGAATTCCCGCTACGCAGGTGACTGGTCCGCGGTGCCTGACAAACGGGTCTGGATCTTGCTGGGTGGCGACTTGAGGCTGCATGGTCTGGTCTCACTCTGAGTATTGATGGAATTATTAATTTCGATTGGGTTATTTTTCTAGTAATTTCAGGAATGCTAGCATATCAATCTTCAACACTTCAATTTTCGGACCACCCGATAGGGCACGCAGCCTGGTGCTATGCAATTATCCCGTCAGCCACGATGATCGACGAGGCCCATAGTGCCTTGCTAAAACGCCCGATCGGCAAACCGGCAGACCGATGCTTTCTGTAACCAAATGAAACTGCAACGCTATTCAGACTCGCGCCAATCCGGCTTGCAGTAATATGATTATATTCATATATGCCAATATTCCTGAAGGACACCCGCTACTCCGGTAATCGAGCCTCGCCCGACACAGCGCGCTTTTCGACAGAACAGCCCCCCTTGCAAAACATCAAGTAGATGGAATGGATAGCCGGTCAACCTCAGGTACATTGACCCTAGGAGTACCCGCCCCGCAGGCGGCGCGCTGTCGCGCAGCAAACTGGTGGCAAAATGGAGGGCGCGCGGGGGTAAGAGGCCGTTCAGTCACTGGTGTGTCCGCACCCGTCTAGGAGCGTGGCCCGCACGGTATCGGCGTGGAGTCGTTGAAGGCACGGCGCAAGCCGTGACCTCGTATGAGAGAGTGAATCCGTTCGCCACCGTGTTGCCCCTGCGCGCCCTCAGTCACACCATGGAGGAAATCCTGATGGCGCGCAAGTCGAAACAGCAACGTTTGAAGATCGTCCATCCGAACTGTGCGGGCATTGATATCGGCAGTCGGGAACATTGGGTCGCCGTCGACCCGGAGTGCTGCGAGGAGCCGGTGCGCTGTTTCAGCGCCTTTACCGACTCGTTGTACGCACTGGCCGATTGGCTCCAGTCCTTGGGCGTAGAGATAGTCGCCATGGAGGCCACGGGTGTGTACTGGATTCCTCTGTTCGAGGTGCTTGATGCCCGCGGTTTCCACGTGCATCTGGTTAACTCCCGCGCCACCCGCCAAGTCTCGGGCCGCAAGTCCGATGTGCTCGATTGCCAGTGGATCTGGCAACTGATGAGTTACGGCTTGTTGAAAGGGGCTTTTCGTCCCGCCGATCCCGTGTGTCACTTACGCTCGCTGGTGCGTCAGAGAGACAATAAGGTGAAAGAGCAATCGCGCTGTATCGCCCATATACAAAAAGCCCTGACGCAGATGAATATACAGTTGGATCATGTGGTCAGTGACCTGATGGGCAAGACGGGAACCGCCATCCTGCGCGCCATCGTGGCCGGCGAGCGGGATCCGCACCAGCTCGCCGCGTTGCGCGATCGGCGTTTGCGTGCGGACGAGGACACGGTGGCCCGCAGCTTGCGGGGCAACTGGCGCGAAGAACATCTGTTTGCACTTGCGCAAGCGTTGGCCCATTACGATTTTCTTTCCCAACAGATTCGGGAGTGTGACCACGCCATTGAGCAGCACTTGGCCGTCTTACCGAGCTTGGCCGATCAGCCTCCCGAGCCGGTCAAGCCGCTACGCAACCCACACCGCACCGCAGCTCAACAAGCGGCCTTGCATCAGGCGCTGTATCACGTGATGGGTGTGGATCTGACAGCCATCCCCACCATGGGTATTGATACCGCATTGGTACTGGCCAGTGAAATCGGCCCCGATCTATCGCGTTTCCCCAGTGCCTCGCACTTTTGCTCCTGGCTGAACCTGGCACCACCGACGCGCATCTCTGGCGGAAAACCGTTGCCGGGGCGAGCACCACGCGTGTCCAACCGGGCCGGTCAAGCGCTTCGACAAGCCGCATCCAATGCCCGCAATAACCATAGTTTCATCGGTGCCTCGCATCGGGCGCGTCTGGCACGGATGGATGGTGCGAGTGCTGTCAAGGCGACCGCTCATCAGTTGGCACGACTCATTTATGCCATGATGACCAAGGGACAGCCTTATGTTGAACAAGGTATGGAGGCCTTCGAGGCCCGAAGTCAGAACCGCCAGATCCGAGCCTTGCAGCGTAAAGCCCGTAAACTAGGCTTGCACCTGGTCGAAGCTGCGTGAAAAATGTTCAAAGTCTAGCCTAATAGAAACAATGAGTTGGATTTTGTTTGATGAGAGGCTGTCGGATTTGGGCGATCGTAGCGAGCAAGGTGGGAGGGCTCATTTTTTCGATCGTTTGAGGAGAATAGCCGTAGCTATTTGACGAAAAGGATCGGAAAAATGGGGCGATCTCCCACCGGCGCAGTAGATCAGTCCCAAATCCGACAGCCTCCTAGCGGCCGATTCCCGGCCACACCCCGAAACCGAACAGCCGGGATGCACGCAATTCGCAGGAAATCGCTGTCTCTATTCCTGTCATCACCGATGATTCCACTGGCGTATCATTGATGTTATTTGCACAATCATTCATTCAACCACCTGCCGGCAAACCGATCGTTCTCTGATGGCGCTTTTGTCGACACCAGCAACCGGTGATTATCCGGTGAACCATGCGGCAGGGACGTATACCTCCGACATGAGCCGATATTATCTGAGGCACCCGGCATCGACTTGCCTTTCTATGCGCTGAAAATATACAGAGGAAGACAAACTTGCACCTGAAAAAACGATGGTTCGACCGCCGCGTATACGAATATTTCGCGGTTCACATCGCGCCCTGGTTAAACTGGGGGGATGCCATACTCATTTACCAGATGGGAAAGGTAGGCTCGTCCTCCATACGCAATTCACTGTTCCGCTGCCAGGATCCCCGCACCCGGCTCGTGCTGATGAGCCACGAATACTTCCCCATAAGAAACCGCGATCCGGACCTGATTGCAATCGAGCCGGAGTACCGTGACATGCTGGCTCGTGAAATTGCGCATGAACAGCATGTCTATCAACAGCGCTCTTTGCGCAACCGAATGGGGCGGCGGTTTAGGGAGAAATTCTATGCAGAAATGATCTACAGGAGCTACGTTCAAACAAAACGCCGGCTGAAGGTAATTACCCTGGTGCGCGAACCGGTGGCCAATAATATCTCCATGTTCTACCAGGTACTGGGTCAGTACCTGGGCCCGGATGTCGAACCATCAGCATGCGATGCCGATGAACTGATTGACGTCTTTATCGAGAAGTACATGCACTCGAGACCCTTGACCTGGCTGGACGCGGAAGTCAAAACCCACTTCGGCATCGACATTTTCCAGCACCCTTTTCCTATCGAAAAGGGCTACACCACCATCTCCCGGGCAAATGTCAGTCTGCTGGTACTCAGATGCGAGCTGGACGACCT
The DNA here is from genome assembly GCA_963814945.1 of uncultured Gammaproteobacteria bacterium. GTDB lineage: Bacteria > Pseudomonadota > Gammaproteobacteria > DSM-19610 > DSM-19610 > Thiogranum. Next base: position 307,966 of record CAWFEQ010000019.1, on the reverse strand, counting down.
GACGAAGGCGCAGGCCATCGCAGACTTGATCGGCCTCGATGAGTTCGAAATCGTGCGCAGCAATGTCGCGAATGAGAAGAGTTATGCCAGCCCGTATGCAAAGTTCAAGCAGCGCATCAAATTACCACCGGCTCTCCTCGAACAGATGTACGACTCTAAATTTGCCAGGCACTTCTACTCCAGAGAAGAACGGGAGCTTTTCAGGGAGCGGTGGTCTGGCGGCAGTACCATCAAGTGAACGGGTCCGTCTTCTATGGTAGGGGGACGAAGTCGTCTGCGTCGATGGTTTCTTTATCGGAGCAATGTACAATAGCAGATCTGATCGACAAGCCCTATTTCCGAGGTTATCAGGCATGACATCTGTTTTCCGCTTTACGTCGAATGACCTGGAAATCGTCGAAATCGATTCAAAAGGATCGCTGCTGTGGAAATGACGTCAAGCGGCACGATGGTGATCGCCGCTTCCAGTCATAACCGCATACTGGCCGCTACGCTGGATGGGGGTTTTCTCTGGGAATTGTCCACGATACCGGATTCGGTGCAGCCCCTGTTGAGGCAGCCCCCATGGATACGGCTGATCGGCAAGGATAGAGTCGTGATCCGCGAGCGGCGAGACTTGCACTGATATATGCAGCGCGCCCGCGACGAAACCTGCATCGTCATCGTGGACCCGTATTCCGCAGGCGCCATGCTTGCCGAGGCCCTGCGGGCCCGCGGGGTGAAATGCATAGCAGTCGAAAGTTCGCAGGCGATCCCGAAGGCGATGAGGTCGCGCTTCAATCCGGCGGTGTTTTGGGACATTGTCCGGCACGAGGGCGACTACGGGCGGACTCTGGACGCTGTGGGGCGCCACCGGCCGACTTTCGTGGTGCCCGGCAGCGAATCCGGCGTCGAACTTGCCGAGAAGCTGGGTGATGATCTGGGATTACCCGCCAACGGGACGGTGCTGCGCGAGGCAAGGCGGGACAAGTATCTGATGGCGGCGGCCGTACGGGCCCGGGGCCTGCGCACCGCGGCGCAGTTCCTGTCGAGCGATGTCGGGGAAATTATCGACTGGACGGAAAGCACACTGTACTGGCCGGTGATTGTGAAGCCGCCCAAGAGCGTTGCCTCTGACGGCGTCGCTTTCTGCCGGTCTGCGGACGAGGTACGCGCGGCCGCCGGCAGGATCCTGTCCGGTACCAACGTGCTTGGCTGCCGAAACTCCGCGGTGCTCGTCCAGGAGTTCCTTGCCGGCACGGAATATATCGTGGACACGGTCAGCCGCGACGGCGGCAGAAAGACGACCGCCATCTGGGAGTATAACCGCCCGCCTACCGGGAACACCGGCGATTTCGTCTCCTATGATGCAATGACACTGCTGCCGTATGCCGGAGAGCGGCAGCGAGCGCTGCAATCCTACACTTTCAAAGTGCTCGACGCCCTCGCCATCGACTTCGGTCCGGCACAATGCGAACTGATGTGGGTGGACGGGGAACCGGTCCTGGTGGAAGCCGCCGCCCGCTTGTCGGGCGGCATCGGTGCGCTGCTGAGCGGTATCTGCGGGGGCATCAGCCAGATCGACGAAACCGTCAGCATCCTGCTCGAACCGGAGCGGTTTCTGGCGACGCTGAGCGCGATGCCGCGCCTGCAAAGGCGCGCCGTCATCCTGTTCCTGGTGCCGCACCGACGCGGTCAGCTGATCCGCGTCCGGGGCCTCGACGAAATTCGGCGACTGCCCACGCTGCATTCGGTCTCCATAGGCGCTCAGCCGGGTGACATGCTCAAGCGCGTGGCCGGCGTGGTCACGTTAATCGGCGAGGACATCCAGTCGATCGAACGTGATATTGACGTGATCCGCGCGCTTGAAAGACAGGGTATGTTCCAAGTGGAAAGCGAAGAACCAGTGTAAGGCGAAGGCCGTGTCCCCATGGCCAGGATTCAGTTGCAAATGGCTCATGCATTCTATGTACCACACCGGCTGGCCGTATCGGACTCTCGGGGCACTCCGGACTCGCACTTATGAGTCAAACCGGACATTGGTGAGTTCGGCCCAGCGAATCAGGTTGATCCATCGCCACGCCCTGTAGTCGAAGGGGCATTTCTCACTCAACACATCCGCCCACTGCTTCTGAACTTTTTTGAAGTTCAATGCACTGACATGACTCGCTGCGTCATTGGCCAGAACCTGTTCTACATAGGGCCGCAGACCTATCATGGAACTTCGATGTGGCTTCTGGAAACCCAGCTTGTCCTTGCGATCCAGCACGGCATCCGGAACAATTCCGCGAAGGGCGGCCCGCAGCACATGTTTGCGGGTGCCGTCTGTAGTGATCAAATGCTCTTCAGGCAAACGGAAAATGAATTCCACGATCTGAGGCGTGAGAAACGGCACCCGGTTTTCGACGCCGAAGGCCATTGCATTGCGGTCTCCATAGCGTAATTGCATTGGATTTTGGGTGCGGGACAACAACTCATGCAGGAGCGTTCGCGTGGTGTAAGCGGAGGAAACCGCCCATGGAGGTCTTCCAGTGGCTATATCCCGCTGCTCAAACCATACCGGATTGAGCACATCAGTGTCTCGACGAACCTTGGCCTGGAGCCAGCGCGGCAACATGCGAGTCCCGATTCTTCGCATACTTTTGCCCATGTTGGGCTGATGTTCCAACGCATGGCGATAGAACCTCAACGCTTCCGGGAAATGCAGGTTTCGGCACAATGACAGGAATCTGGTAACCAGGAACTCATTGTACCCTGCAAATATCTCGTCCGCCCCCTGCCCGTCCATTACAACCTTCACGCCGGCTTGCCGGGCCCGCCTGTACACGAGGTACTGAGCGTAGACGCTCGGACCGCCCACCGGCTCATCCTGCGCCAGGATAAACTCATCCATATCCCCGGCGAAACCGTCAGAGGTAGATCGAATTTTATGAACGGTAGCTGAACTTGCCGATGATACGAGATCAATCCAGTCTTCATCACTGGTCGCTTTATCATCGGTGATGTAACTGAAAGTATGCAGTTCCTGCCTGTCATGTCCCAGGTGGTGCATGGCCATGGTGATTGCCGATGAATCTATTCCCCCGGACAGAGACGCACCCACTGTTACGTGACTGCGCATGTGCAACTGAATGCTCTCGAGAAAGAGTTGACGTAAATGCAGGGTGGCTTCCTCGAACGTCAGGTCTTCGGTGTTGTTGATGTCTATACTCCAGTATGAAACAGGCTGGAGCGGGCGGCTTTCGTCGAGGCTGACCTCCAGATAATGGGCCGGCGGCAGCTGATACACATCTCTAAAGAGCGTTTCTTCGTTAAAATCCGTCAGACCTGCCCGCATATAATGAAACACGCCCTGTGGATTTGCCTGACGTGCGATATCGGGCAGTTCGAGAAGCACCTTGATCTCCGATGCGAACGCCAGCCTGGAGGGTGACTTTGAATAGTACAGCGGCTTGATCCCGAAGAAGTCGCGTGCAAGGAACAGTTTCCGGGCTTCGCTGTCCAGTATGACAAACGCGAACATGCCGACCAGACGCGGCAGGCAGCCTGAGCCCCAATGGTCGAAAGCTGCCAGCAGAACTTCGGTATCCGACTCCGTGCGAAATGTGAAGCCGGCCCTCTGGAGCTCGTTCCGCAGCTCGACATAGTTGTATATTTCCCCGTTGAAGACGATATGGTATCGACCGTCCAGGGATGTCATGGGCTGGTGGCCGCCCTCGGAGAGATCCAGGATAGACAGCCGGCGGTGCAGCAGGACGACCTCCGTTGGTTCAGCCGGCGGCTTACCCTTACCCTTGCGGAGCCCGTTTCGTGAGTATGTAAGCCAGCCGTGGTCATCAGGTCCCCGGTGCTGCAGGCGGTTCAGCATCATGTGGCTCGCCGCGGCGAGATCGGGTGTTACCTCTCCGGTTATTCCTGCAATTCCACACATTTCGATAACTTCTGCAATAAATTGTCCACGTGAGTGAAATTGCGTGAGCCGTGCTCCCGACAGTTCTGCGCAACAACGTCTGAGACCGTTTGCGTTACAGACCGGGGCTGCGTTTATACACTCAAACTTAGTTAGGCAACCTCAGAATAACCCCGCATCGCGATGAGTGAAGCGGCGGCGCTGTCTTCAGCTGACTGATCATGACTGAGCGATCGCTCCGCTTCGCTCGCAATGACAATCTTTATCAATGGCTCAGGTCAGGTGGACACGCGGATGGGTCAACAGGCCGTGCCGCAGTGCGTCCCATTCCCATGTTCCCTCCGGCAAACTGTCAGCAGGCAGGGCCGTGACTTCCTCGCTCATGTGTTCCGAGAGCCAGCCGTCCAGCCAGTCATCCCGCAACATATCGATGCACAGGGTGACGCGCTCGGCGTCACCGGCGTTGATCAGCGTGTGAACCCGCGTTGGGTCGATAAGATGGAAGAAGCCCGGCTCCAGCAGGAACGCGTCGAACCACTCGCCGAAGTCATGGGCAAGACGCGGGTAATCGAAGATGATCGGCTTGCCGTCGTTATGGGTAAACTCATCGACCCTTCGCGCGATCGGCTCCAGTTCCGCGCCGTCCTTCTGGACAAGTAGCAAAGCACTCCGGTTCGTCACCACGGGCATCTGCATGCGGACTAATGCATCATCCACGTCCTTGTCATCATGCAGAGAGTAGGCGGTTCCCGCCTTACGACGCAAAAGACGATAACCTGCCTTTTCGGCCTGGAAGCTGTTAAAGATCTCCGCGAACAGTGGACAGGAGCCCAGGGCTCCGGCATAGGGATTGTTGTTCCTGTGTGTCCTGTGGTCGGCACTGATGTTGCTCTCGTCAGGGAGAGAAATACTGTGCTCGTAGGCGCCCGCCCCGAAATCAAGTATCCGACGGGCAGTAGAGACGTCGGCCGCAAGGGCATCAACATCATAGTATTGTGACGTTCTAAGGACACTTATCATGGCAGGATTCTAAATAGTCCGAAATTGACTGTCCAGCAGCCCTGTCCCGTGCGTATGATACATTGGGAACCAGCCTCAACTCGCACCTAACAGCTCACCTAACAAAGATATGGCTTGAGCCGCCTCTTCCACCGATACGTCAAGCGCCGCTTCGCGGACGGTGATTTCAAACATGGCGATCCCCTGGATGGGGGAGATCACGGGGAGATCAAACAGCCACAGGCCAGTTTGTTCAGCCACCTCGATCGCAGCGTCTACCAGGTTGTCCTGCTCGCCCTGCAACGCGATGATCATCGCGTTGGCATGCGGCGGATTGGGTGTGACCAGAACCCCCGGCAGTGCAGCAATAGCAGCGGCTAGTTCTTTGGCTTTGCCATGAAACGCCGGCATCAGCGGCAAACGTCTTTCGAGCCCGCGCAGGGCATCAATCAGCATCGGGAATTGTTTATTCAGCCGGCCGCCCAGACGTTGCTGATAATATTTAGCCTCGTTTATCAATTCCGCCGGTCCCGCCAGGGCAGACCCCGCGATGCCACCAAGCCCCTTGTAAAACGATACGTAAAGGCTATCGAACACGGCCGCTATTTCGGCATACGTGCGGCCATAGTAGGGTCCGATTTCCCACAACCGTGCGGCATCGGCATGAAACGGTATCTTACGGCTGCGTGCCCATTCCGACATGGCCTTCAGTTCGTCCCACGGCGGCACTATGCAGCCAAGGGGACGCAACGGAATCTCGAGTGCGATGGCGCCCACGGGCTCGGCAATCGCCGACAGGTCTGCCAACCGGGTGCGCCGGTCATAGTCGCCTATCCAGGTCGCCTTGAGGCCATAGATTTCCTGATAGGCTTTCTGCTCCCGTTGCTCTATATGGCTTCTCGGATGTACAGCGATTCGGAGAACGCCACAGCGCTCACACCAGAGTTTGAGTGCTATCAGCTGCGCCATCCTGCCGCTGGGCATAAAAACCACGGCCTCCTTGCCAAGCAGCTCGATGAGCCGATGTTCGAGTTTCTCGAACAGCTCGCCCTTCCCTGGACGATCCATCGCCACATCGGCACCAACATGCCGGGCGAGGTCAAACAGCCGCTGCTGGGCCGTTTGCGGATAGTCATAGGTAAGAAATTTTTTACAGCGCATCTTGACGTTCAGCTTAACGTCCGCTGCATGGCGCTTAATCAAGTAGCTTTCCCCTGCAGGCGCAACCCTGGCAACCAGCGGCAATCAGATATGGTGTCCAGCTGCAGATAGCTGTTTCGTCGATAAAACCCGTACTGCATTATCGATCTGACGGAGCCCCGGATGAATTATTCTAACTATTCTTCGCATTGAGAATAGCATCATTTCCGTTGAAGAGCGCAAACACTTTCGCGCGGCGGTTCGGTATTTACCACACTTCATAAATGGTCTTTGCGGGCCGTCTCTTCCCGGCGTGCGGTCAATTCATATGGAATACCCGGCCTTCACCGATACAGACTCAAGTAGAGCCTGCCCTAGGAGGCTGTCGGACTTGGGGCTGATCTACTGCGCCGGTGGGAGAGCGCCCCATGTTCCCGATCCTTTTCGTCAAATAGCTACGGCTATTCTTCTCAAATGATCGAAAAAATGGCCTCGCTCTTCCACCTTGCTCGCTACGATCGCCAAAGTCCGACAGCCTCCTAGGTCCTGACTGCCCGTTCATCAGCCGTTCCCACGGCATGGCCCCAAACGCTGTTGCCAATCGACTTGCGATTATATAGCCTTTCGATTAAGGCAAACACAAAGAACCTTATTCAACGATATTCCCCGAAGCACCGGGATCTGACCACCAAACACAGAACAGGAAATCGAAAAGGCCATGGACGCACTCAATCAGCGTCACGGAAAATCGACGGGCTTTCGAACACCCTATGAAGTCCCCTTAAAACCGGGACTTTGCGTTAACCGTTGCACTTCATAATTGAATCGGCGATGGTTTATTATTGCCTGTGTGCACAACTTAGGACATGTATGAAACGAGTACTTGTTACAGGGGGAGCCGGATTCCTGGGCCGTCATCTGTGCCAGCATCTTCTCAAGGATGGCCATGAGGTAGTCTGCGTTGACAATTTTTTCACCGGCACAAAACGCAACATTGTAGAACTGCTGGATAACCCCTATTTCGAGGTTATCAGGCATGACATCTGTTTCCCGCTGCATGTCGAAGTGGACGAAATCTACAATCTTGCCTGTCCTGCCAGCCCCATTCATTACCAGCACGATCCGGTACAGACCACCAAGACCAGCGTGCACGGCGCCATCAATATGCTGGGCCTTGCCAAACGCATTAAGGCCAGGATCCTCCAGGCCTCCACCAGCGAGGTGTACGGGGATCCGAATGTGCATCCTCAGAATGAGAGCTATTGGGGGAACGTGAATCAGATTGGATTACGTTCCTGCTACGATGAGGGCAAACGCTGTGCTGAAACGCTTTTTTTTGATTACTTCCGTCAGCACAGCCTGAGTATCAAGGTCGTGAGAATCTTCAACACCTATGGTCCATTCATGCAGCTCAACGACGGACGCGTGATTTCAAACTTCATCGTCCAGGCACTCAGAAATGAACCCATTACAATTTATGGGGATGGTGAACAGACGCGATCATTCTGCTATGTCGACGATCTGATTCAAGGGATCGTCAGAATGGTGGGCACGCCTGATGACTTCACGGGTCCTGTGAACATGGGGAATCCTGGAGAATGCACGATTCGTCAACTGGCCGAGAAAGTCATCGACATGACCGGATCGCGGTCGGAGCTGGTTTTTCATCCACTGCCGAGTGATGACCCCAGACAGCGTTGTCCTGACATCAGCCTGGCAAGGCGTGTACTGAAGTGGGAGCCAAAGATCCGGCTTGAAGAGGGACTGGTGAATACCATCAGTTACTTTGACAATTTTCTGAAAGAAGTTGCCCCGGCGAAATGATTATTGAACCATACACAGACAAGTGATATACGCTGCGCTCGCTTGGCCGGAATGGCGATGAGAAGTCACCCAGCGGTGTTTTGGGTCTATGGCGATCGACCTCCGGCACACAGCCTCCTACCCCGGTTCAAGAAGCTGGTTTCACCACTTCTATCACAATCGCCCTCCCCGGGAGGCATCGAGCTACCGGTCGGGATGCGGTGCCGTTCAAAAAGGCAGCATTCGTGCAGGAACATCAGCTAACGGCCGTGATTTACTGTCCCCGCATAATCAGTCCACTTGCTGTGTCAGGGTTTCTCGAACGTGGAGGAGTACAACAGCGCCAGACCGCATGGATCCCCTGTGCACAATGAATCCTAAACCACCGCTTCAACAATGCGCTGAAGCCAATTCCATTCAACAACCAGTGCTCCTAACACCGTGAGCGGAACAACAACCTCGGGCTTGCCGGCCGCTTCCTGCAGCGGACGGATCTCGTAAATGTAGTTATTCGCTTCGCCATAATATTTGTCCAGCAATACCCTCACGGGATAGCCGAGTTCGGCCGCCACCCGGTCGGGGCTGTTTATCGCGGGTTCACGGTCCGAAAACGCCATAATGACAGCCCCGTCAGGATTCAGCCGGTCCGCAGCCTGCAGGAGGAATCGCCGGGTAATCTGGTATCCTCCATCCGGCCCGCAGCCACACACGGTGTCTCCCTGTCCGGGGCCAAAAGGCTGGTTGAAAACGATCAGGTCGAACTTTACCGCGGCCGGAATATTATCGAAAAGGTCGCTCTGCACAATATGAATCGGTCCGACATTCTTGTTCTGCTCTGTATTTTTACGCGCGCAGTCGACAGCCGGCCCGTGAATGTCGGAAGCCCATACCTCAGGCACCCCGCTGCGCTTCAATGACAACGCGAGATAGCCGGAGCCACACCCCATGTCAAGGGCCGTCTGAGCGTGGTAACGCAGTGCAATCCTGGCGAGGTTCTGCGAGCACTTCCCCATGTCGGGTGGGAATACGTCATTTTCGACGGTTAATGCCAAGCCGTCCAGGACAACCGAATAGGGTTGCAGATCAATATAACGCTGGAACTCCGGATGGATTTTTTGCTTTGGCTTATCGGCCATCGCTCTGGCTTTCATGTTAGACCTCCTGTAGATACATGGCCGACGAAATGATCACGATTGTGGCCGGCGCCGGTGACACGTAGCGATGTCGTGCAGCCAGCTGCCGGGCACGTCACTGTACAGCACTTCGTACTGTTCTTCTATCCCGCGAATCATGTCGTCGATCATGGCGGGTATCTCCTGATGCAGCGGGTGGGGTTCAGCGCGTACAACCTTAGTCCAGGAAAATGTACAAGTCAAGTAACAGTATTGTACATACTGTGCAGCAGCCTGATTTTTGCCCGCGCCGGGCGTGCATCCGCTCCGTCAAACGAATCTGAATGGTTCTGCCGGCGGAGGCTTAAAGGGGTTGTACCGAACTGAAATACAGAGGTAATCTTCAGGCTATCTGCGGGTGGCCAGGGTGCTGGCAGGACCGACAACAGAGTCGCCGGTTAATGTGAACCCTTCCAGGACAACCGAATAGGGTTGTTGCTCAATGTAACGCTGGAACTCCGGATGGATTTTTTGCTTTGGCTTATCGGCCATCACTCTGGCTTTCATGTTAGCCCTCCTGTAAATGCTTGGCAGACGAAACGATCACGACCGCGGCCCGCGCCGGTGACAGCCGGCGATGTCGCACAGCCGTCAGCGATCCTCCGCAAGCTGGTTCATTAATGTCTCGAATCGCGCCACCGACACGGTTGCAACAAAGTCGTGAGCCGCCTGCCTCGATTGCTGCGAACACCGCTGATAGGCGCCTTCATCGGACAACAGCTCGCCCAGCGCCTGCGACCACGGAGAAAGATCCTGCAGTGGACACACAAAACCCTCCTTGCGGAATTCGCCAGGTTGAACCGGCAAGACGTAATCGACACCGAGCTTTGCCTCGGGCAAGCCACCAATGTCACTGGCCAGCACCGGAATGCCCCGCAGCATCGCCTCGGGCACCACGTAGCCGAACGTTTCAGGCCATAATGAGGGGACCAGAAGGATGCGGGTATGACCGAGAATGTCCTCGATATCATTGGAAGGTTTCAGGATGCGTATATTGGGCAGCTCTTGCATACGATCTATCAGGTCCTGATCGGCACCCCAGGTCGGAACCGCCGCGAATTCGATGTCAGGGAACTCGCGCGCCAACCCCATAAAGATACTCACGCCTTTCAGGGCGCAGGGGTTGATCATGGTCACGAATCCGCGATCAAACCTTGCCAGGTCGGGAAACGGCCCTGCACCGTAAACCGGAATCGGCAACAGGTGCGCGTCCAGATCTCCATATTCACGAATGTACCGTTTCATGAAGTCGCTGATCACGATGATCGCACGTGTCGCCTTGACCAGATCCGTGTATTCCGGGTTTTTGTCGACCGCGAGCGGACCAAACGGGAGCTGGATGATCGTCTGCAGCAACAGAATCACGCGGGATGGGGCTGCTTGCATTGCCGCCTGCAACATGATTCGACGCTTGTCGTCTGCCACGAAGATCCAGGCCGGTTTCATCGCCCTGAGCCGGCGAACCAGGTAGTCATGTTGCTCGTCCGATCCGGCAAAGTTCAGCGCCTCCACCCGGACTCCCTCGTGCTTGTAGGAAAACACATCGGGTTCGACCTCTTGCAAGATCGTATCACGAGCCTTCATCTCATCGGAAAACTGCTGTATATTGCGGGGCCCGTCGGAGGAACGGGTCAATGCCCTCGAGAGCACCAGGCATTCATGTCCTTGCCGCGCAAGACCTTCGAGCAAACAGCGGTTTGCCTTTACGCCACCACCGAATGAAGGCAAGTAGATTTCGTCCTGAATGAGTGCGATTCTCATGAACCCAGAGGCCTCTTACACTGACGCTTGCGGAGTGTACAGGAACGCAGCAGATGGGTAAATTGTTGACCATTTGGTCTTGCCATACTAAATAACTTTCATCTGCGAACACCCCGCCGGCTAAAGCCTGCGCCATTAGACACAAGGTCAACTGGACAAATACAAATCAAACTGATACCAAAGTCATCGGGCCGAACAAAAGCCGACTATCCAATGACGGACCGACGTCCGAAGCGATTGTGTGGCGAGCGAGTTTTCGCCTAAGAAATTGGCAATATCAAGTGCTTAAGGTACATTTGTGAGGATGCACCTGTCGAAAAGAGATTGCCAGCAGGGTTTGCGAGGTACTCGACTGGAAAGACACATTGCACAGACCAAAGGCGAAGAGCAGTCGGGTGGCGGCGTTTCAGTTACACCGGGCGAGTGATATCGAACTGCCCGCCCCTCGCAATGACGACGGCAATAACAAGCCGTTAACGCGCCAACGTCATTTGCCGGTGCAGCAGCCGATACGTGGGCGGGTTGAGGCGTCCGACGGGATCAATGGATCAGCCGGGAGTAGGGAGTAGGCAGCACGCGCTCGGGGACAAATGCCTGCAACAGCGACACAGAGACCGGATGGTGGTTGGGCATCAGGTATATGCCGCCCGCGCACCCCCCAACTTAATACCCGTGAATCAAACAAGCGTGTGAATTATACTATTCTGCATTCTAAAGTTTATGTTAAATCCGAAACCCCTTGATATAAGCTCGCCGTATGGTCGTCGGCCTCCAGTCCCCCAAGGCGCTTTTCCGTATGTTAAACAGTTATTATCATACTAACGATAAACCAAGGCTTCGTTCGTTGACAGTAAACACTGTCCCATTCATAGCAAGTTGCCTGATCATATTACTGGGCAGTCCATCGGCATGGCCCCTTACAGTCACATCCGGCCCCACCTTGACCATGGATCCCAATGGGAAGACGCCCCTTGCAGGCGTTATTCACCTCAATACAGACATGCCCGCACGAGTGACCCTAGCGGTAAGCGATGGAAAGGAAAGTCGCACTATCGAATTCGCTGACTTCAAGACGGATTTTTCGCTCCCCCTTCTGGGGCTTAAGCCCGATAAAACATATACGATTGAGTTAAGTCTTACGGATCGGAACAACCAGGAGTTGACCGTAGCACCAGCCTTGCAGACAGCAACGGCTCCACTGCCCGACGACTTCCCTGAAATCAGGGTGCTGGTCAGCAAGCCCGGGCTCATGGAACCCGGGTATACCCTGATGTCCAAATTTATTCGGGCGGGTGGTAACAGGGAAATTACACTTGGAGGATTTGGCACCGGAATAACGAAGCAGACCTTATCGGACTGGGCGTGCTGGGCAATCAGTTGGGCGATGGAATGTGAATCGAGTGCTGCTCGCGCCTATACAATCATAGTGGATGACAGAGGTGATGTCGTCTGGTATTCGCCGCTGGGTGCTGAACCGAACTATCAGTTGGAAGATGGGACACTATTGTACCGGGATGGATCGGACGTGTTTGATGTGGATATGCTGGGTAATGAAATGCGGCGAGTCACGCTGGAAGACCCGGGGAAAGGTCTTACGCACGACATGTTTCCGACGACCGATCAGACTTACCTGAGTATAACAGTTCAGCAGGCAACGATTCAGAACTTCCCTACTTCTGATACCGATCCGCATGCGAAAAGAACAACCGCCGAGGTGGAAGATAACCCGATAGTCGAATTCGACCGGGAAGGAAGACTTCTGCATATCTGGCCCCTGGTAGACCTGCTCGATACAACCCGAATCGGGTATAACTCTCTCACAAAGCGCCCTATTGATTATAACCCCCTTGGTTACGACTGGGCACATGCGAATGCCGTTATCAATGATCCGCGTGACGATTCGATCATCATATCGCTCCGGCACCAGGACGCAGTGGTAAAATTCTCCAGGTCGACCGGTCATTTGAAATGGATTCTGGGACCACACGCCAACTGGTCACCGAAGTTTCAACCATTCCTGCTCAATCCGATTGGCGAACCCTTCGAGTGGCCATATCATCAACACGCCCCGACCATTACTCCCTCGGGAACAATTCTACTTTTCGACAATGGCAACTTCCGGGCCAGCCCTTTCGATGGCAACGCAAAAATCCCGAACGGTAAGAATTACAGCCGGGCCGTCGAATACGCGATTGATGAGCGGAACATGGAAGTACGACAAGTCTGGGAGTACGGAAAGAATATTCCGAAGCTCCTGTATGCTGGGCATATCGGCGATGCGAACTCGATGAAAACAACCGGGAACGTTTTGATCACATTCGGTGGAACCAGTTTTACCGGCAGCGAACGCAATTCCGATCTGGGCCTTGGCGAGGTTTCTACGAGGATTATTGAAGTAACGCACGATATACCGGCGGTCGAGGTCTTCGACATTCTGGTCTATGATCCGGAGCCTGATGCCCGACTACAAGTCTATCGAAGCGAGCGAATTCCCGACCTGTATCCAGTGGACACGGACGCCGACGGAGTCCCTGACTACAAGGACAATTGTAAACGGGTCCCGAACGGTCCTCTCATCCCCGGCGGTGCCATCAGCAGCCAGTTGGACACTGACGGAGATGGCGCGGGAGACATTTGCGATGATGATGACGACAACGACGGCATGCCTGATGATTACGAACTCGAAAACCGGCTGGACCCACTGGACCCGGCTGATGCGAGTCTCGACATGGATGGTAGTAACGAACCCTCAGCACCACGCTGACTGACCGGCAAGCCGGATCAGCGTTCTGGATGCATCAGGATGGATTGTTTCTTAGGTGCAATATCCGGTGATGAAAATGATCACAGATCACCACTTCGTTGCGATTGATCAGCTTGACCCAGCGTGGCTGGTTCAGTAGTGGCAAGGGTGAATCGGGCACCCGGGACAGCTCCCATATGAGACGGCCCGTCAGGGTGGTGGCCAGAATCCGGTTGTGGCCCGTATCGGCGATCACCATCGTGCCATCGGCGGTGACCTCCACATACCGGGGCCTGTTCAGCCGCAGACAGGATGCATCGGCGTAAACCGTACTGATCTCGCTGACCATCCTGCCACTCGCATCCACCACCAGAATCCGGTGATGTCCCGTATCGGCTATGACGATACGGCCGTCTTCGAGTTGTTGCGCGCTGTGGGGATCGTCCAGGGTGACGCCGCCATGGCCGCCGACCACCTGATGAACGCCGCCGGACCAGTCGACCACCACGACCAGATCCTGATGAGAATCGGTGACCAGCAACCGGTCATCGGGAAGCAGCCGTACGTCGTGCGGATCCTGCAGTGCCTGTCGACCGTCCAGATCGATATGCGAAAGCACTCTCAGCACATAGCCTTCGGTCGAGACCTCGACAATACGGGAATTGCGCGCATCGGCTATCAACAGTGAACCGGAAGGCAGCATGCGCACACAACGCGGCCAGAACAAACCGGGCTGGTCCTGAAAAGGTCTTTCACTAATCTGGCCATCCAGGATTTCGATGATCCGATCATGAGCGGTATCGGCGACCAGATACCCGCCTGAACCGGTCACATCAACCGAGCGCGGATACGACAGCAGGCGGCGGGAGACGACCGAGGTTCCGTAATGCCAGACGATATAGCCCTGCTCGTCCAGTTCAATAACCCTGGCGTTACCGGTATCGCAGATCAGGCAATGGCCATTGTCGAGCACATCGGCATACGCTGGATCGCGCAGCGTGCCGTCATGGGGCATGACCTCACAACGTGTGCCATCCACATCGATCAGCAGAATCCGGTGATTTCTCGTGTCGGCGACCACACGCCGCCCGTCTTCGAGGCGCCTGATGGAGCCGGGGCTTGAAAGGTGATCTATATTCCTTGAAGGATGCTTCGTTTCGCCGAACTGCCACACCACCTTGCCCGTGCGATCGAGTTCCATCGCCACATGCCGGATCGGGTCAGCGATTAATATTGTGTCCGAACGCGTCAATTGGACGCTGGCCGGGATGCCAACATGCCTGACATGCGATGGAAGACACCAGAGCAGCCTGCCCTGCTGATCGATTTCGACGATATCCGAGTCATAGGCGCGGATGTTGAAAACAACCAGGAACGTGCCATTGCAGGTCCATGAAACACTCATGGGCAGCCGCTTGCTGAACGTATCCAGGTACAAGCGGTCGGTCACCAGGCCCGCGGGAGACACGATCAGCAATTCCCACTTCGTACGGCGCAGAATCCCCATGGCGCCATCATCCAGCAGGCATCCGTAACCGTCATCGATGCCGCAGGCCAGGGAGTCATACAGAACACTGCCATCAGCATCTACACGAATCGTCCGGCATCCGAAACTAAAGGGGATCAGTTTTTCCCTGTCCAGTTCGTCAACAATCAGGTAGGTGCCATCACCGGAGCGCTCTGCCCGTAGCGGGTAATGCAGCCGTTTTCCATTTCCCGTAACCGGCATGGGCGCAGGACCGATGCCAGCTTCATTGATTATCGACCAGGTCATAACTGCCGTCTCAGGAAATCAGGAAAAATACGATCGTGGACCGCAACCATAAACGGAAGACAGCGCAACGCTCATAAAAACGACCGAAGAACAGTACCTTAGCGAGCACAGACCCGGCGCCTGGCGTACACCGAATACCCGGTTTTCCCAAAAAAACGTAAGTTATCACGATATGTCGATACCTTGTACTGGCACAAAGGCAAGTGTAGTATTTTTATTCTTAACTGGGGACATCGGGGATATGCCCGAATGATAATTATAACAATTTCCTTGCGGCTGAGCACAGAGCCATGAGCGTTCACTATTGACATGACCGGCGACGCACACAAGCCCAACGCCTTGTCGCCAGCGGGCGAGGCGCTCGAGATCCGTGACGAGTACCGTATGCTGTTGCTGTGTGCCCGCACCCGGGTTGAACCGCAGCAGCGCGAACTGATTCGGACACTCGCCACGAAACAGCTGGACTGGGCGTTCATCCGCAGCAAGGCTCAGCCGCATGCGCTGATACCGTTGCTGTATCGCAACCTGAGCACATGCTGCGCAGACCGAGTGCCATCGGCGGTACTCCAGCAACTGGAGTCCGACTACCTGGCCAATGCCGAACGCAATCGGGCTAACACCGCAGAGCTGATCCGGGTGCTGCGCATTATGAAAGCCGCGGGCATCAGCGCGGTTCCTTACAAGGGACCCGCCCTCGCCGCCGTCGCCCATGGCGATATCGAACTGCGCAAGTTCTGGGATCTGGATATCGTCGTACGGCCACGGGACATTATGTCTGCAAAGTCACTGCTGATAACCCACGGTTATCAGTGGCGCCCGATAAAGGGGCAGGTGACGGGTCGCAACGAAGCACGAAACTTTCGCTTCTGGCACGAGTACAATTTTGTCCATACCGACAGCAACGCCATGATCGATCTGCACTGGCGCATCAGCGCCCGGTGTTTTCCTTTCGAAGTCGACCTGGATGAGGTATGGGAACGCCTCGAACCGGCACGCCTGCTCGACGAGGACATACAGACGTTTCCGCCCGAAGCCTTGTTGCTGTTTCTCTGCGTCCATGGCAGCAAGGACATGTGGTGGAAGCGAATCGGCTGGGTCTGCGATATTGCAGAACTGCTCGCTTCGAATCCCGACCTTGACTGGTCATACAGCTTTGAGCTGGCGACCCGTACAGGAACACGACGTATACTACTGCTCGGACTGGCGCTTGCCCACGAGCTGTTGCAGGCGCCACTGCCCGAGCAGGTTTATGCCTGGATCCGTTCGGATCATGCGGTTCCGACACTCCTTGAATACGTGGGCCATCGCCTGTTCGACGAACAAACCATACCCGTTATCTTATGCTTGGAAAAGCACGTTTCCGTAGCAAAGTGCGGGAACGACTGCGCGACAGATTGCCGATTTATCGGAACCTGGCAAACATCGCTCTTAGTCATGGCCTTTATACCAAATAGCAAAGATCGTGAGCTGATCGAGCTGCCTGATGCGCTATCGGCACTGTACTACCTGGTGCGACCCGCCCGCCTCGCTCAAAGACTGTGGTCGCATACCATCCGCCGCGGCGATTCAACACTTTGAGCGAATCATCAGGACACATCAGGCAGGGCTCAGTGCTCGCGCCGGGCATCGCTCAACAAATATACGCGCTGCTAAACGCAAAGGAGCGCCTGCAATTCTTTCGCCTCGTGCTGGCTGCCCTGGTAATGACCAGCCTCGACCTGGTCGGGATTGGGGCCATTGTCGCCTTCATGGGCATTCTCGCCCAACCAGATCGGGTTTTCGAAAATCGCTGGCTGAATCGACTCTATAACAGCCTGGGCTTCGACGATATCCATCAATTCATTCTGATATGCGGCTTCGTGCTGCTACTGATCTATCTGCTTAGAAACCTGTTCGCCGCCTTTATGGCGTGGCTGCAACTGCGTTTCGTGTGGGGCACTCTGCTGTCACTATCAAATAAACTATTTGAAATGTACATTTACAGCCCCTATGAATATTTCCTGACACGCAATACCTCCGAGATACAGAGGAACCTGCTATCGGAGGTCAACCACATTGTGACTGGCGTGATATTACCTGCAACGCGGTTCATAACGCAGTCCATTTTAGCTGGCTGCATCCTTGCACTGCTGTTCTGGTATGACCCGATTCTGGCGGTTGCTCTAACCACGCTGCTCGGAGGCGCTTACGCCTCGATATATTTCAGATTCAGACAGAAGCTGTCGGTAATCGGCGCACGACGTGTCGCGGCTAACAAATTGCGGTTCAAAGTACTTTCAGAAGCCCTCAGCGGCATCAAGGAAGTCCGCATGACGGGTCGCGAGCAATACTTTATCGACAGTTTCACCGAGGCACTCAGGAGATTCGCCCGACAGATGATCGCCAGCGGTCTTTTCGCGCAACTACCCAGATACCTGATGGAGTCGCTGGCTTTTGGAGGAATTCTTGGCGTCACGCTGTACATCGTCGGCGTAAAACAGTCGGCGCAGGAAATCATACCGGTGGCCACTTTGTACGCCGTCGCCTCATACCGGATTCTTCCGGCGTTTCAGCAGATCTCGGAGGCCCTGTCGGCCCTGCAGTTCAACCGCAAGTCTCTCAACGTGATTTCCCGCGACCTGGCCAACGCAGCCGAGCACACCGGCGCACAACAGATCACGGAAGTCAGAGCACAGCCCATCACCTGCGAGAATTCGATCGAGTTGCAGGACGTATCGTTCCGCTACCCCACGGCAGGGACGAACGCAATAGAGCGGCTCACCCTAACCATTCACAAGAATACCTCGACGGGTTTAGTCGGCTCCACCGGGGCCGGCAAGAGTACCATTGCAGATATCGTGCTCGGCCTGCTGATTCCCCAATCGGGCCAGGTGAAAATCGATGAGACAACGATTACAGAGCAGAATGCACCTGCCTGGCAGATCCGCACTGGATATGTGCCGCAGCAAATCTTCCTGACCGATGACACAATAGCCCGCAACATCGCCTTCGGGGTCAAGCCGGACGACATCAATCACGAAGCTTTGGCCCAGGCCGCTCGAATGGCGCATATCTACGAATTCGTCACCGAGGAACTACCAGACGGCTTCAATACGGTTGTTGGAGAACGCGGCATTCGCCTGAGCGGTGGCCAGCGCCAGCGGATTGCCATCGCTCGGGCCCTGTATCACAAACCCGAACTGCTGGTATTTGACGAAGCGACCAGCGCGCTGGATGGCGTGACCGAGGCCATCATCCGGCAATCCGTCCGTGAACTGGCGGAAACAAAAACGCTGCTGATCATCGCCCATCGACTGAATACAGTGAAAGACTGTGATGTGATACACGTCCTGGAAAACGGTAAGATTATCGCCAGCGGCCGCTACGAAGAGCTCATGGCAGACTGTGGTATCTTCCGTGCCATGGCAAAGGAGGCCTAGGATGCTGTCGGATTTGGGCGATCGTAGCGAGCAAGGTGGGAGGGCGAGGCCATTTTTTCGATCGTTTGAGGAGAATAGCCGTAGCTATTTGACGAAAAGGATCGGGAAAATGGGGCGCTCTCCCACCGGCGCAGTAGATCAGTCCCAAATCCGACAGCCTCCTAGGCTCACTGACAAGCATCAGATAGCTTGCAGGGTGCACTACCGGGTATTGAGACGCAAATGCGATAAAGCGGTGCCGGAGCTGTAATGTGCAGCCTCTTGCAGCCCGGATCGCCCCAGACACAGGTATGCGGAACGAAATAACAACTCCCGGCGCTTTCACCGGATCCGTAGACAATCGAGCGTATGGGCAGTGGCTACGTGGCCGCGCCACTACCGGCTGCAGAAGGTAGAGGAGGACTTGCCGTAGATCTGGAGTCCATACTTTGTAAACGCGGTTCACACGAATGCGCAAATGGCAGTGAATCGTTGAAGATGAATTACCGCTTACCATGGAACGTCCTCCGAGATCGCCGGCATCTTCCATTAGGCGGGCATTCCCATCATCCTGGTCCACTGCATTACCGATTAGTCCGCAGAGTTCGGCGTGATGACACCCTATTGGTCGCACTCCAGCGCATCGACCCCGGCAGTTCCGATGGGATTCTTCGTAAGACAGTACCACGCCGGCCCGCGGTTTCGGCGAAAACCCGGAACCCGGGGGAGAGTTTTACTCAGGGGATCATGAGGCCGGGAGCGGAACAGCGGTGAGTGGCTTATTCCAACTCAAACTCGGACAGCACAGGGAAATGGTCTGAGGGATAGGAACCATCTGTATGATAGTAAATGATTGCTGAGCCAATGACCCTCGACCCCGTGGGAACAAAAACATAATCGATCTGCTTCGTGTTTTTTGTGCCACTGTAATCGGCATTGCTGGTACCGGGGTACCGTGCATGCGGATTTGCCACCGCAAAGGTATCCAGCATTGGCATGGGCATGCTTACGGCTGCCCCATCCTCCCCAGAATAGGCCCGCTGCCCTGTCAGGTATAAATATCTCGGCTCGTCTGGTTTACCATTAAAGTCTCCAGTCAGTATCACCGGATCAGCAAACTCACGGTTCTTTATCCATTCACCTATCAGTACCCCGTCCAGCTGGCGGGCACGTTTGGAGGATCGATGATCCAAGTGCAGGCTGAGGACGTAGAATCGTTTGCCGCTGATTCGATCCTGGAGATATACCCAAACAAAGTCACGCACCCCGATATTCGTTCGGACTTTTTCGGGCTCCCGGCGAATGATTTCGTGTCCACTGTCCCTGAGGTCGAAGCGGTCCAGACGGTACAGGATGCACTCATCACCGGCCCTGACAGGCAGCGGAAACATGCCAAACCCAGGGAGTCCTGGCGCTAGCGCCGCGCGCTGTTCAATCGACGCTTCCTGCAGTCCGATAATATCGGCACTGAACTTCGTGAGCACATCGAGAACCAGCGGCTTGCGATGTACAAACCCCGAGTCATAGAATCTTCCATCGTCGCCTCGCCCCTCCCAGCGAATATTGAAGGTCATTACCCCGAGACGGGTATGATCGGCTGCGGACTCGAGATCCGTCCCTTGCTGTAGATTTCCTGTGCCTGTGCCAGACCCTTCGATGGTATCTGCCACATGCACCGGGTAAGTACACGCACAGATTGCTGCCAGCTGAATCAGCAGCAGGAGCATGGGATGCCTCATATCCCGAAAAACCGCTGACGTTCCGGACAGACATGACCGGTCATACCGACGATGACATGTGGTATTGCATTGAGTGTTGCACCTTTCATTGCTGATCCACTCAGCCCGATTTAGCCGTATGGTCCCGAGGGCAAGGATTCAATGCCATCCCGAGCATTGTTTACTGACGGACAGTTGCCACCTGCGTTTCGGCATTCCATACATAATTATCCCCAGGCACCCCGGGACGACAATATATCGATAATATATGGGTAATGGCCTTAAACATTCGGCTATTATGGTGCCCGAGGCGATATGGCGCAGCATTCCCGTGCTGGCTAAGTGGGATTGATGGCGTGCGCAAGGCAAAGCGCAGGGTAAATTACGTCATGCCGGTCTTTCCTGTCGACTTCCCCGACATAGGGTTTTGTTCGTCCACCACAGGATCTTTTCCGTGATGCAGTGATCGCGTGTGGCCCCAGGTTGGGAGCGGAGCGCACCCGGCGACGAACAGGCACCGGATTCATAAACCAGATGAGGCTGTCGGATAATATTACGTGTCCGGACGGGATGCCAAGCCGAGATAAGTGTATGACATGTGGCTGTTAAAAAAATAATTGCTTATATGCTCTGGGCTGTTTTGTGTAATCGATGAGTAAGTGATTGTCGAAATTCCTTACATACGCAACTTCCGCAACGGCATGCATATTTTCCAACTTATTGTATTTATTAGCGATTGCAAAAATGGTGCGGAACTTGCTTTACACTGTGACATGCCTGTTTCGGGGGGAGCGGCACCGGGCAACTGTGGACACACGGATGGCTATCTTAACATCACAACTTACGCAAGGTTTGGTTCAGGAGGATTCATCACATGCATATGAGGCAGGACATCGTAATGAAAACAGATGCCGTAAAAGGAATCGAACCGATCCCGCTGAAGCATGAAGTTCAACACCGCAAAGTCACATTTTCCGAGGTTGCCAAGCTACCGACCAGCCATGGACACTTCATGGTACGGGTCGTCAAGGACGCCTCTGGCACGGAACACGTTATCATTTACAAGGGAGAAATCGAAAACGCGGAGATTCTGGATGTACGGGTACATTCCGAATGCCTGACCGGTGAGGTATTCGAGTCCATGCGGTGTGACTGCGATCAGCAGCTCGCCTGGGCGCTGGACCACATCGAGGCCATGGGCATCGGAATGGTGATCTATCTTCGCCAAGAGGGCCGTGGCATTGGTCTGTTCAACAAGATTCGGGCCTATGCTCTCCAGGATGCCGGACTGGATACGGTCGAAGCCAATCACGAACTCGGTTTTCCTAGCGACATGCGAACTTACGGGATTGCGACCGAGATACTCCGCTACCTCGGGATCAGTTCCGTAAACCTTATAACAAACAACCCGCGCAAACTCGATGCGTTGCGACAGCACGGTATCGGAATCAGAAGCAGAGTTCCCATTCTGATCGAACCCAACGATCACAACAGGCATTATCTTAGGGTCAAGGGTGACAAGCTGAATCACCTGTTTTGAGCCAGTCGGTTTACATCGAACAGGGCATGCTTACCGACGCACCTAACGGGGTACCCGGCCTGATGGGCAGACCATTCAGCGAGTCTGCCATTATCCGCTCGGTCAGAGCGACGCTGGCCCGGGTGAAGAAAAAGAACGGCGTGGCTCCACGTCCGACGGTAACCTTGGCATTCGCGCAAAGTCTCGATGGCTGTATCACTGCGTGCCAGGGTTCTTCGACTGCGATCAGCGGCGATCAGTCCATGGTGATGACACATCAGTTGCGCGCCATGCACGATGCCATTCTGGTCGGGATCAATACCGTTCTTGTGGACGACCCCAGATTGACTGTTCGCCATACAGACGGTGAAGATCCGATACCGGTGGTTCTTGATTCCCGCCTTAGAACTCCGCCAACAGCCAAACTCCTGCAGCAGACCAAACGACAGGCGATCATCGCCACCTTGCCGGACGCCAGCAGCGAACGTGAATTTATGCTAGTCCAGGCAGGCGCACGGGTTGTGCGCCTGCCCGAGGCACCCGGCGGCGGAATACGGTTGACGGATTTATTTTGCTGGTTAAGTGCGCAACAGGTGAAATCCCTGATGATCGAAGGCGGTTCGAAGGTTATTTCCAGTGTTCTGGCTCAATGTCTAGGGGACCAGCTGGTACTGACCATTGCGCCGAAGTTCTTCGGACAAAACGGTGTCCGTGCAGTTGCAACACTGAATTGTGTACGGTCACTGTCCACGCCTTGCATGACCAACGTTACGTTTGAGCAGCTCGGAGACGACTTGGTGCTATGGGGAAACCTGGCTCCTGCTGGCTCGGCACTACTCGCCGGCAAAGACAAAGACTGACATTCTCCGAGCCCGATGGATGTTGATGGCGTTGTATGTGGCTTTGCTGATACGTCCAACAGATTCCGGGGGTCACGCCGGCCGTAAAGCGGCGTAAGTTCACCATTGCGCGGTCTCGCTTTGGATGCCACGACGACATCCTGGAAAGCGATTCACTGGATGGCGAGGAGGCCCTGAAGCCGGGTTACAGCTACTGTCACGTCCAGTCTTATGGACATGTAATCGGCGAGACCTGGATTCCGAAGCATTGGAAGCAGGTCGGGACGGGGCTAGGAGGCTGTCGGATTTGGGCGATCGTAGCGAGCAAGGTGGGAGGGCGACACCATTTTTTCGATCGTTTGAGGAGAATAGCCGTAGCTATTTGACGAAAAGGATCGGGAAAATGGGGCGCTCTCCCACCGGCGCAGTAGATCAGTCCCAAATCCGACAGCCTCCTAGCACGTTGCGCGTTATCGAAGCTCCACACGACTACCAGAACAAAGGCTGCCTTGCCCATTGAAGTCGAGGGTGGCGGTGAATGGTCCACCGAGGAGCTGCCCAACGACAGCCAGGACTCGTCCTCCTATTTCTTCAGTCTGAGCTGCAGGGTGGATTTCTGAAAACGCCGTTTTGACGGGAACCACAGCTGATCATGCTGGTGGCGGCGCGGCATCGTCCCGGGCCACTGACTTGCACGAGGCTTTCAGGGCCGCGTGCTGCTGAAGAATTTCGCGCACCTTCTGCATATTGTAAGGCTTAACCATGAAACCGCGGGCGCCACCCTGCACCGCGGCGCCCACGTTGCCTGCCGTGTTGTCGGCACTGTCCATGACGACGAACGCGTTGGGGTCAATCGCCAGGATTTCGTGGAGGGCCTGCAAGCCGTCCTTGCCTGGCATGCGAATATCCATAAAGACAATATCGGGGCGCGCCCGCTTGTACACCGCGACCGCGTCATGCCCATCGCTGGCATCAAGAATCTCGGTCACCTGCAGACTGCGCAACATGGCCCGCAGCAGATCACGCGCCACAGCGATATCATCAACAATGAGAACTTTCAGTGACTTTCTTGCCATCCCTGGGACTCCTTCCATGTCCATCAATACGCACCAACAGGGCAAAATTATATGTCTGTTGACGACGCGTCACCACCGCTTATTGCCGGCGCGGCCGGTACTCTGAACAAGGGCCCACCGACGCCTGCGCCGGCGGCTGCACGGCCCTGGAAACCTGGTCTATGCGGGGTCTGCCGCGCCCCCCGGATGACAAGTACGCCGACCGGCGGACGGTTTCCGATCCCGTGCACGCAGTCCGGGGAATGAAAGCCTGAGCGTCAGCCCCGGGGACGCCGGCCAGCTCGCGGCTGTCGATCAGCCGCTGGCGTGAAGGTTTCCAATACTGACCCTCCCTCCAAGATGAAAGCGACCCGACTGCGCAGTGCACCCGGGTTCAATCCGGCCTATGACCAGCGCGCAGCTGGTACACCTGTAGCTGCACATTATCCCGCTGTTGTTCGCATGCAAACCACCTACAGATTTGTGTTTGCAGCTGCCCAACGATTTCAATCTGTCCACGCGCGCCACAGTCACAAGGAGGTCTGCTGGCATAACAATATTCCTTGACAGGTCAGTGTCTTACTGCTTTCAGATCGGTTCCCGCAAGAACCTGGCACAGCCCATGCGAAAGCCCCAGGCGAGCGGACATTAGCAGAAGGCAGGACCATGCACAGCAGCGCCCCAATTCTCGCCAGCAACACCGACCACGACAGCTATGGCTATGGCGACGACGAGTTCTCTGAAGCGCTCGATGGCTGGTCCCTGCAGGACTTTGCCGACATCCTCGGAGGGCACCCCCAGTGAAAGGGCTGACACACATCCTGCGGCTGGCGTTTTTCGCAGCCGGCTTTATCTGCCTTCGCACACCCGCATTCGCGGGACCTCAGATCGAGGTCAGTTTTGAAACCGGTGCAGCCGACAGTCAGAAACTGGTGCACGCACAGGCCGTGTTTCCGCCCAGCCAGTCCATTGTCTACAGCATCTTCAACGCCATCACGGCCTACCCCATGCTGCACGACTGGATCCGGCAGACGACGCTGGTCAGTACGGACGAGGAGACCCAGGAGTTCCTGGTGGAGTTCGCATTTCCCTGGCCGGTCGGCCGCCAGTGGTCACGCGTTGTCGTGCGTCACGACGGCAACACGATCTTCTGGAGACAGGTCGAAGGCAGTCTCAAGGCCAACCATGGACGCATCGGCTTCACGACCGCGAACAACAAGGTCCACATCGACTATCGCGCGGCCATCGATATCGGTCTGCCGGAACTGTGGACAAAGTCCTACAAGGAGAAGTTCATCAGGGAATTTCTGACTGCGGCCTACGCACAGGCCCAGACAGCCGTGTCAACAAGGGCGCTGGCGCTGGCGGCGGAGCGGTAGGAACCTGTCCGAGTGAGCTTCGCATAGGCGAGGCAATAGAGTAGCGAGGACAATTCTTTGAAGTTTTGAAGAGCACAGCAGCGCCTCCGCAACAAAACGCTGCGGAAAAATGAACCGCTTCCCGCTTTCGCCGTAGCACAATTATTGCTCGGACAGGCTCCTCGCCACCGCTCGCCGGTGGGCGGGCTGCAGCGAAGGTGAGACATCACCTGACGTAGACCGTTTTCTTCTTCGAATATACCGGCGGGTCGTGCGGCACATGGTTGCAGTCCCCCATCAGCAACTGCAAAGTGTGCGTGCCCGGCGGCAACTCAATGGTCGTTTCGGTCTGCCCTGCGCCGAAGTGAATATGATTGCGATCAGACGGAATTTCCTCATCCAGTGGCGGAAGATCGGTGTCGATCAACAGGTGGTGGTGCCCGGTGTTTGGGACGCAGGCGCCTTTTGGCGCCACGCCCATCTGACGCAGCCCGAACCAGACCCTGAACGGCCGGTTGGCCGGCAACACTTCGCCATCATTGGGCCAGCCGACATAAAGATAAGCATTTGCGGGCGCGGGTGTTCCGTCTGCTGTTGCGATACCGGAGAACAGTGCCGCAATCACCAGACAAGCAGTGATGTTTCTGATCATGTTCTTCATGTTTTGATCTTCCCTTGTTCGTTGTTCCGAAGCATTCCCGGCCCGTCGCGCGGCTAATAAGGCGGCACGATGATCGTGATCTTCTTCGAGTACAGGGGCGGCTCGTGCGGCACATGATTGCAGTCAGCCAGCAGCAGTTGCAGCGTGTGCTTGCCGGGCGGCAGGTCTTCGAGACGCGCCTCGGTCTGGCCGCCGCCGAAGTGCAGGTGCTGGCGATCCGATGGAATCTCCTGATCGAAGGGTGGCAGATCGGTATCGATCAACAGGTGGTGGTGGCCGGTGTTTGGCGTGCAGACGCCCTTGGGCGCAACACCGGCGTTACGCAGCCCCATGCGGACCCACAGCTTGCCACCCCGGATGACCTCCCCGTCGGGTGGCCAGATAATATAGACCCTGGCATCCTTGGGTGCCGGCGTGCGTTCTGCAGCAAGTGCCATGGCACCGGAGACCGCCAGCAGAGCCACAGTCGCGACTATTCTTATTAGCATTTCTCGCCCTCCCTGAGTCCCGGCTGCCTCCCGTGCAACTGCCTGAGGTTGACACGCCCGCTGGACCGCTGTCTGAAAAGCGGCTCATTCCTGTCGATGAGCCTTCTGGTTGTTGCAGTTCAATTGACCAGCGACGCGCAGGTCTATAAAACGTCGCTCGCACTAACTAGCATATATCAGGTGCTGGCTAAATCAAGTTGCCGGTGGCCCGCACTGGCCGGCCAGCGCCTGCGGAAGCGGCAGGCGAATCGACTCCGCGGCTGGATTCACCTATCCTTAGACCTGTCGAGAGCTGGCACAGTGCTTGCGGACACGTGCCTGCTCGTCTAGCCTTCAGTCTGAAAAAACGCCAGCACGGGACAATCATGATGATAAGAGCAGTGTGCGCAGTGTGGGTTTTGAGCTTGTCGCTGGGCCTTGCCGCCATCGGGACCGCCAGCGCGGGCATATTACCCAAGGACGGCGAGGCCCAGTATGAACTCGAGTTCTGGGAATCCATCAAGAACAGTACCCACGCGGAGGACTACGAAGCCTATCTGGAGGCCTATCCGGATGGACGTTTCGCGCCGCTCGCCAGGGCCCGGGCAGCGCGTTACGCGGAATCCACCCCGGAACCCGCCGGCCAGCCGACGCCGCCTGTCAAAGACATGGACATTCAATATGAAGTCGTCACCAATGCGAACGTACGCAAGCAACCCTCCTCGCGCGCTGACCAAGTCGGTCAGCTCAGCCGCGGCGATCGCGTGCACGTCACTGGCCGCGTTCAGGACCGGAACTGGTACCGCGTCGAACTCGCCGACGGCACCAGCGGCTTTGTCTACGGTGAACTGCTCCGGGAATCGATCGCCGTACCCGCCCCTTCGCCGGCACCGGTACCGAAACCGGAGCCGCCGGTCGCCAGGCCCGCGCCGCCGCCCGTCGCGACAGCAGTAGTGGCACACCAGACCGGCGGTAGCAGTGACTGTGACAACTGTCCTGACATGGTTGTAGTGCAGCCGGGTTCGTTCAGCATGGGGGACGCCCGTGGCGACCGCAGCGAAAAACCCGCTCACCGAGTGACCCTCAGGAAGCCGTTCGCCATCGGCAGGTATGAGGTCACACTGGCGCAATGGAATGCCTGTGTACAGGCCGACGCGTGCCGAGCGATCGCCGATACCTCCGGCTGGTCGGACAAGTCTCCGGCCAGAGACCTCAGCTGGGTCGACGCCCAGCGCTACGTCCGCTGGTTGTCGAAGCTCAGCGGCCAGAACTACCGCCTGCCGACAGAAGCCGAATGGGAGTATGCAGCGCGCGCCGGAACCAGCTCGCGGTACTGGTGGGGCGAAAAAATCGAACCGGGCAAGGCCAACTGCAAAGGCTGCGGCGGTGACTGGAACAATGATGCGCCGGTGAACGTTGACGCTCTCCCGCCCAATCCCTTCGGTATCTACGGCATGAACGGTGGCGTCTGGGAATGGGTCGAGGATTGCTGGCACAAAGACTACACCGGCGCACCGACCGACGGTTCTGCCTGGACCAGTTCCGATTGTCGTGAGAACGTGATCAGGGGCGGCTCGTGGCGTAACGACAGTACGTATGCGCACTCCGCAAGCCGATTCACCTACGATACGGCCGTGCGTTACATTCTCAACGGCTTTCGCGTGGCAAAATCGCTACCCTAGTTTCCGCACACACCCCTGATCAGGCAATGCCGCGGCGGACTTCAGGGACGCCCCAGAGCTTTGTCCCTGAGCCGCTCCAACAGTGGTCGGGGCTTAGTGTTGATCATGACGAAATCCGCTGTGATCTTTTTCGAGCCTGACTCCCTGGCCAGCTGTTCGAGCCGCTCGCGAAGCGCTACCAGGTAATCGGCGCCTTTCTCCACTTCGTCACGCGGCTGGTCGAACAACGGCTTCGGCGTGTTCAACACCGCCACGAGCTCGGTGCCAAAGGGCTCTGCGATGATCCATTCGCCGAGATCACCAATAGTGGCAGTATAGTTGGGTGGCGCCTGGTTAGACTCGATGCGTGGTCCCGGGACCATGTGCACCACGCCGCCGTCCAGGGAGTAATAATCCAGATTCACATAGGATTCGTAGGCTGGCGTGGTTATCTTCACAACCAATGGGTCCCCTTCGGTGAGTTCACCGGTTGCAGTCTGTGTGCGTACCGTGGTGCCCTCACCAACGTCCTTGTTGACGCGCCAGTAAGGCTCGTAGACATCCATCACGGCACACTTGTCATCGCTGACCGGCGTTACATCGGTGCTCACTGCCTTCGCGCCGGGCAGCGCCAGCAGCTCGCTCTTCAACTGCTTCACGTCGAAGCGTTGCGAAGTATAACCGCGAACCTTCACGGTCCCGTCCTTGACACTGGCGGCCAGGGCCGCGCAAGACACCCCGTCGAGCACAGGCATAACCGCCGAAAGAGACAGCGCGCGCACATCCCTGGGCGCGGGTTTCACCACGACGACCTGGGGCTCCGTCTTCGCCACTTGCACGCCGGCAGCAGCAGGCTTTTCCGTCGCCACTGCGGCTGGTTGCGCGTTGGCACCGGCCCCGGTCTGTGAAACGGCGGTGCCGGCGGCAGTTTCCAGACTGCCGATCTCGACACCCCGGGTTGGCGGCACAGCCGTCGACGCAACGTCCAATTTGGGTCCCGGCAGCAAGTTATAGTAATAGGCGGCGACACCGGCCACCACCAGCAGTGAGGCGGCCAAACCGGACAGCTTGACGGCAGTTGGTAACAGGCCCTGACAGCGCATGTCGCTGCAAAACTGCGCGACTGTCGGTGTGCGTTGCTCACGGTCGAAGGCGAGTGCTCCTTTGAGGGCCTTCCACTGCTTGCGCGTCAGTCCCTTGCGGCGTTCGATCTGCAGTCCCCCATCGCGCGCCTCAGTCGCCTGCATACGGCCGAAGGGATGGCGGCCAGTCAACATCTCATAAGCAATGCAGCCCAGCGCATAGATATCATCGCGGGGATCCACTTCCTGGTGCTCAAGCATTTCGGGACTCGCATAGGTCGGCGTCAAGGCCCCCAGGGTACCCGGATCGAAACGTGTCGCCTCCATGTCGCCCTGGTCGGGCCGCTGAAAGGCGCGTGCAATACCGAAGTCGATCACCTTGACCTGTCCGCGACTGGTGATGATCACGTTGGCAGGTTTGAAATCCGCATGCACAATGCCATTCTCGTGGGCGAACCTGAGCGCGTCTGCAACCTGTTCCAGGATCGGCGTCGCCTCCTCCAGCAACATGCCCTTGAAATCCCGCGCCCGGAAGATCTGCGCCAACGACTTGCCGGACAGATATTCCATGGTCATATACACGGTGGCGCCGTCACGGTCGAAGTCGTAGACCCGGACGATGTTCGGATGAGCAAGGCTTTGCGATTTCTTCGCTTCGCGCTGCAGCGCAATCAGTGACTGCGGGTGGGAACGGAACTCAACATTGAGCACCTTGACCGCCACGTACGGGTTGCGGTCGTCGGCTTCGAGCTTGCGCCGGTCCAGCGCCTTGTAGACCGTACTCATGCCACCCGAGCCGACACGCTCCTCCAGCACGAAGCGCTCATTGAGCACGTCACCCACGCCTTTGATCTTTTCAATGCCCGGCAGCGATCCGGCGTCATACAGGCCGCTGCGCGGCGGCGGCGCGCGACTGGCCGGTTTCGCCTGCGCACCATCGCCGGAAAACTGCGTGGCCAGGCAGGTACGACTGATATCAGTATCGACAAAATCGCTGCCGACAGCAGCGCGCCCCTCGACGCTTTGTCGCCTGTTGTTTGCGGCCTCTTCTATCTGACGCTTTAACGCCGCATGCACCTCGTCCGGGAGTGGCACCCGGGCATGTTCCTCATCGAGCGTTTCCAGCAGCCAGCGTTCCTCGACCCGACCATCGGCGAGGATACGCTCCACCGCGGCAATCAGCTGGTCCTTTGACAGGGCTCCGCTGCTGAACGACCTCACCGTGTGTGCAAAGCTCGCCATGGCCGGTTACACCGCTACCCTCGAACGTTCATCGCCCAGCCCCGCCTGAGTGCGTGGCAGGTGCTTCGCCACCGGATGCGGCCTCTGCGTCAGCCCGTAATTCACTGCGGTGTCATCCGGGTGGTGATCGCCAAAGCCGGTTGTCGACTCGAAGCGAATCACTGCCACCGTAACGTTGTCGCGCGCGCCGCGTTCCAGCGTCAGGTCCACCAGCTCCTCGCTGGCTTGATCACAATCGTAGTCGTCCAGGATGGTGGCAACTTCATCATCGCCGACTTCTTTAGTCAGTCCGTCGCTGCACAGCAGAACAGCGTCACCGTCGCGCAGATAGGAACGGTACTGATCGACCATCAGCTGATCCTGCGTGCCCACGGCGCGCGTAATACGGTTAGCAGATGGGTGCGACGCCGCTTCATCACGGCGTAACTCACCGCGCTGCACCAGGTCCTCGGCCACACTGTGATCGCGGGTAATCTGTGTCAGTCTGCCGTCGCGCAACAGGTAAGCGCGGCTGTCACCGGCCCACAGGCACATCCACTCGCGCTGGTACACCAGAAAGGCAACCACGGTGCTACCCATCAGCTGGTCGGAACCAGCCCGGTGAGCCTCATCCCGCATGCGTTGATTGGCCATGGCGAGCCTCGCCTTAACGTCTTGCGCAAAGTCTTCCAGGGAATGCGGTCTGGCCAGGCCTTCAAAAGCCTCCACGATGAGGCGACTCGCGACGTCACCGCGGGTATGTCCACCCATACCATCGGCAACCAGCCACAGCCCCAGGTCATCGAGACTCAGGAAGGCATCTTCGTTGACTCTGCGCCGCCTGCCCGTCGTCGTGCGACAGCATGACCACCACCGGTAACTCATCCCGCAACCTCCTCCGGCAATCAGGCCGGGCGCCCGGATGTTCTCACCCCGAAGGCGAGGCCCGGTTCGACGATTCCGCCGCGCATGCCTTCCGGAAATCCTGAATTGTTGTAATAAAGGCGAACATTTCCAGGGCCGCAGACACCGCTACCGTCCGTGCAACGCGCCAGCTTTTTTTCGCCCTGCAACGCCCTCCATTTGCCCTCACTTTAGTACAAACAGGCTTATGTTGTCAGCACTTGGCGACGTTTTACCTCCCCGGACCCGTGGAGCACGAATGACGGGTGCCGTTGCATAACCGGGCGCTGATAATTAATTTACTTAAATTTTAATCGCTTGGGCTGAAATTCCGGTCTATACTTAAACCTTGGGTAAAACCGGCCAGCGCGGTGACGATACCCATACTGCGCACAACCTACGGACATGGGAGACTGACCATGGCACGCATAGTAATCAAGGATCTCAAGGAAAGTGTGGAGCTGGACAGGGCGGCAATGCGCCAGATTAGCGGTGGCTGGAACCGGCAGCACCTGAGCGCCCTTCCGCCCCGTCCGACCTGCCAGTCGAACCTCTTTCAGAACACGACCACGTTCGATCACTTCAATCTTTGGCGGCTTTGATTTCGACCCTAACCGGCGCTGAACATCAAGGAAACTGGCCACCACATACTCCGCTGTTCTCAGCGAGCCGTGCGCTTAGTCGGGCAGAAGGGAACCCGCAGGCTACCCGAGACCAGCGGGGATGTTTTGCCCCGCACGGCGTGAACCACGGTGGGTGGGCACGACCTTTCCGCGGCGACCGGGCATGGCTTACGACAGTCACTGCTTCGCTGCGGGGACCGCGACGACCGGGGCGTTGTTGCTCCGGCGCCCTGATCCAGCCTCGCCCGAAAAGACCGATGACCGGGAGCCGCCGCCGGTGATCGCTGGCCCGAGCACCGCATCTTCCCTGTCACGCTGTCTTGGACTGTTCAGCGTTGCTTCTTACCAAACACTGTCGCCTGGATCGTTCGGACAGAGCGAACATCTGCTTACCGAATCGCGTTTGCGTTCCTTGCCAGGATTGACGATAAAACTTTAAATTTGTTCAAACTTAATTGGTTATGAGTTTTTCGGGCGAAACGAATCGAGTTGGCACGGCACCTGCTCTATCCCAGTCATGAGCGCCCAGGCACTCATGACCCAAACCCTTAAACCTGTTATGACCACTGAAACTATTAGGAGCACACCAATGCTGACCATCAAAGATCTTTCCGCAAGCCAGGACCTCGACCGTACGGCCATGAGCGACGTGCGTGGCGGTGGCGATGTCTATTCGACCAACCTGCAGAGCAATCAGGGCGCCGCAGTCGGCGGCCTGGTTGGCATCGTCGACAACGACAATGTCCTGTTCTCACAGAACAGTGCCATCGACAACAAATTCAAGCTGGAAACCACCGATATCACCAACGTGGCGGCCGGCCTGGGCAACTTCGCGGGTGTGCAGGCTTAACGAGAGGCAGCGATCCGCACCGACAGTCGCGGATCCTTGAGCTCGCGGCAAGCCAGAGCGGAGGTCTTCGGACCTCCGCTTTTTTGTGCGTGCCGGCAGCCGATGATTGACGTGATCCAAGCGGGTCGGAACCATGCGGCGCTGGAAAAGCAGTCTGGCTGGCCGAGCCGAGCCTTTATCGGGCAGGCGGTGCCCAACACAGGCGAATGGGTCAGCGGAGATGTCTTGCCCCGCACGGCGTAACCCCACGGTGGGTAGGCACGACCTTTCCGCGGCGACCGGGGCGTTGTTGCTCCGGCGGCCTGATCCAGCCTCGCCCGAAAAGACTGATGACCGGGAGCGGCCGCCGGTGATCGCTGGCCCGAGCACAGCATTTTCCCTGTCACGCTGTCTTGGACTGTTCAGCGTTGCTTCTTACCAAACACTGTCACCTGGATCGTTCGAACAGCGCGAACATCTGCTTACCGAATCGCGTTTGGGTTCCTTGCCAGGATTGACGATAAAACTTTAAATATGTTCAAGCTCAATTGGTTATGAGTTTTTCGGGCGAAACGAATCGAGTTGGCACGGCCCCTGCTCTATCCCAGTCATGAGCGCCCAGGCACTCATGACCCAAACCCTTAAACCTGTTATGACCACTGAAACTATAGGAGCACACCAATGCTGACCATCAAAGATCTTTCCGCAAGCCAGGACCTCGACCGTACGGCCATGAGCGACGTGCGTGGCGGTGGCGATGTCTACTCCACCAACGCCCAGAGCAACCAGGGATTCGCAGTCGGCGGCCTGGTTGGCATCGTCGACAACGACAATGCCCTGTTCTCACAGAACAACGCCATCGACAACAGGTTCAAGCAGGAAACCACCAATATCACCAACGTAGCGGCCGGCCTGGGCAACTTCGCGGGTGTGCAGGCTTAACGAGAGGCAGCGATCCGCACCGACAGTCGCGGATCCTTGCGCTCACGGCAAGCCAGAGCGGAGGTCTTCGGACCTCCGCTTTCTTTCGCCTATCGGGAACGGCGAGATCTCAGCGCGGGGCGTATCAGTCGTCCCGCTGCTCCTGAGTACAACCACGGACCGGTGGTCCCCGTGGCACACACGCGATTCTCATAACCGCCGAAAGCCCGTGCACCCCGATTGTTGCATGGGAACGAACTCGCCCTTTTTTGTGTTGGTTCCGGAGCGACTTGCATACCGCCAGAGGTCGCCTGGGGAACGGGTACGAGATCGGTCATAAGATTAAATCTTCCTGTTATTCATACAGATCGGCTAGTTCGCCCAACATGTTTCGTAATCTGGCACGCCGCCTGCATTAACCCTGGCGAGTCCTGACACGCTCAGCGGCAGGACTCAAACAGCTAACCGTTACCGACACATGTTCTGTTTATCATTGACTAAAGGAGCTTCTGAAATGACCAATCTGTTGATTAATGACCTCGCAGTAGAGAGTAAAGAGCTGGATCACAGCGCCATGCTGGCCGTTCGCGGCGGCGCTGATCTGACGTTGTTCAACGCGCAGGTCCTCGAGAACGAGGCCAAGGCGGGACTTGTGGCCCTCGCCACAGCGACCAATACCCTGGTAAACACCAATACCTCGCTCGATGTGAAAAACGCCCTGAACATCTCCCCGGTGACCAATGTCGTTGTGGGCGGGCTTGCCTGAGGGACGCGCTAGCCACGCGCGCACTAGCGGCTTGCGTTGGAATCAGCAGCATCGGATTCCTACAGGCGAGTCGACACCAGGGGCACGACGTCAACTGGCAGGCTTTAACGGAGGTTCAGCGGGACCTCCGTTGTTTTTTGCAACAGTATCGTGGTCTTGCCATGATGGCGACAGCTTGACCAGCATCGGCAAGTGCACTGGAAAGCTGCCCAGGCGCCGCGGCAGCTGCTGCAGGCTGGCCGTATCACAATATTGTTGTTAGCAAGTCGTTACAGGACCGGTGCTGACGATGTTATCCGGCACCGGTACCGCAGCAGTATGTTCCCTGCACCGCCCGGTCGGAACGTCAGGGGACACTCACCTTAATCAGGAGAACAAGTATGGACCGTCGTCATTTTATTCGTTTCGGAATCGCCAGCCTGGGAGGCGTTGTTGTGGCGCCCAGGCTGGTGCTGGCAGGTGCCGCTGATTCACCGATGGCCGGAGGCGTCTATCACACCGCGGAGGCACCCGGTCGGTGGAGCAAGAAAGTCTTATCCCACCTGCCGAACATCGAAGTGGCCAAACAGGCGCAGGCAACAACTGTACAGGTGTTCACTCGACACACCATAGAAGGGTATCAGCACTATATTATCAAGCACATGGTGCTGGACAAGGACTTTCAGTTTGTCGCCGAGCACATGTTCGACCCGCTGAAAGACAAGGAAGCGCGTTCGGAGTTTTCTCTGGGCGACTACAGCGGAACGATCTACGTTCTCAGCGTCTGCAACCAGCACGACAGCTGGTTGAATGTCGCAGAAGTATAGCCCAACGGCACACAGGTCTCAGAACCCCGGGGTGCGCCCCCCCGGGGTATCAGAACCCTGTCTG
The DNA here is from genome assembly GCA_963814945.1 of uncultured Gammaproteobacteria bacterium. GTDB lineage: Bacteria > Pseudomonadota > Gammaproteobacteria > DSM-19610 > DSM-19610 > Thiogranum. The sequence continues at coordinate 272,794 of CAWFEQ010000019.1, read as the reverse complement.
CTACTCCGGGGGCACATGTCTTACCCGATTGCATCACGCGGTCGGGGGTGGGCGCCCCTTGATCCCAAAAGGATAGTTGCACTTACCAAAAACTGCGCTGACAAAACCTCATATCTGTCAGCGAGTCTCGGCCTCAGGGATGCAGCCACTGCCTGAAGGGATGTATTCACGTTGTCTCGCTGCGAGACATGAGGCTTTCTCAATGTTTACCTTACTATTTTCGCTGCACCGCATTGGCGATAACTATACGAATTGTTTTGCACGGAACAGCAGACGAACAGCCGATTAACTATTGCGCAAGGAGAGATGCCGCGAAATGGCAAACGAAGGTTATTGTGAGCCGGTGTTCCGCTGAGACAAACTATTTCCGGGGGAGACGTTGGTTTTGTCCAGACAAAAGGCTTCGGCCCGCTGCGGATCCGAACCGGTCACTTCCTTAACCAGTATTTTTTTATGTTCTCTATCATAGCCTTATCATGATTATCAGTCAGTTTGATTGGTATTGGCACGGCTTCTGCAAACTATCTGGACAACCAGCGGAGGCGACGCGCCAGAGCGCTGACAACGAACCTGACTAACAGACCACGGAGACCAGAAAATGAGCAACCTCGTCATCAACGATTTAGCGGTAAGCAAAGACCTCGACCGGGCGGCAGCGATGAAGATCTACGGGGGCTTCGGCTTCAGCACTGGCGCATTTGTAGCCCGCCACAAGCAGAAGGAGGTTAGCGCCTTGGCGCCCAGCAGTATCTATAACGTTATCAACAACATTGATTTCGACTACAACGTCTACAACAATGCAACGTTGTTCAATGTCTACAATGGTGCCAACAACTCCGGCGTCATCGTGAACGATTTCAACGCCACGACGCTGACAGCGGCCAGCCCGACACTGATTGGCTGACACGCCAGTACTCGAGCTATACTCCTCCTCCGACCTGCGGAGTTCCCTGAGAACTCCGCTTTTTTTTGCCCGTGATGTGTACACCAGGACCGCCGCTGTACGCGTGCAGCGCGGCAATGTCCGACACAGCTCCCGCTCTGCCTAGAAGTCGTCTTGTCACACCGGCGATACTGTGACGGTCAGACCCATCTAATCGCCGCAGACTGTTGGATTGCGGCCCACCAGCCGTTTCCACCGATTACTCCATCGTCTTCCTTCGAGACTGTTGCCGATTTTTTTACTCGCCTGTTTTCAGTCGCTTAACGCCACAACCCGAACATGAAACTGGAACTGGCACGATCGATGCAGAAACCAATTGCAAGAGCAGTACACGAAAACGAGCGAGGCAAAACCCATGAACAATCTGTTGACCACGGAAACACTCAGGAAACAGAACCTGGCGTTCGTTGGCACCGGCGGCGTCAGCGAGGAGAACCGTTCCAGCGGGTTCCGGCCGGCCTTCTACGATCGGGCGACCGGTCGCGTGGTGCTGGCACGCTTCGCCGACGGGCGTCCGGCCCCGATGCATCTGGTGGATGGTCTGCCGGGCGAGTGGGTGGTCGAACGCGACGCCGACGGTCGGGTTCGCGCTATCAAGGATTCCGTGATCGCGGGGTTTGTTCGCAACGGCATGTTCTATACCCGGGAGCAGGCCGCCGCCGCGGCGCTGCACTGAGAACCGACGAGATCCAGGAGCCCCACCCATGTGCAAAGAATACCTGCCCTACCTCCTCGCCCTGAGCTTCCTCATGCTCCTGCACAGTGTTGCGGGCGCGAATGGCTCGATACCCGTACCCGACAACGTCGACTCCCCGACCGCATTGATCCAGGGTACGGTCGACCAGCTGCTGGTTAGCCTGGAAAGCGACGGTGATACAGCCAACGGCAATCCTAAGCGGCTGTACGCCCTGGTGAACGATATCGTGGTGCCGCACCTTGATATGCCGCGGATCGCACGAATTGTGCTTGGCAAATACGTTCGTCAGGTGGATGCCGCCGGACTGGCCGCATTTACGCAGGAATTCCAGGCCTTGCTGGTCAGAACCTACGCGACGTCACTGAAGGCCTATGGCGGCGAGAAAATCAATGTCATGCCGGCGAAGCCGGCGAACAACGGCACTGCCTCCGTGCAGATGAATATTTACCGCCCGGGTGCGGCGCCGATCGCTATCAGCTTCCTGGCGCACCACAAAACCGGGCCGTGGCTGGTGTACGACATCCGCATCGAGGGCATCAGCCTGGTGACCAACTACCGCTCGGAATTCATGACGATCCTAGGCAACAGCGGCTTCGAGGCACTGATGAGCCAGCTGAAGAGCCGTAACCGGCAACCACAGCTGGCGGCAAAATAGCGCCGGCCGGCTCAGCTCCTGGCGCGGTAGTCCTTGGAACGCAGGCCGTGCTTTTTCAACAGGGTCTGCAGGTGCGAGCGGTTCATGTCCAGCTGGCGGGCGAGTTCCGACACTTTGCCGCCCTGCTCCTGCAGCCCCCTTTCCAGAAACTGCCGCTCTGCAGCATCACTGGCGGCCTTCTTGGCATCCGTCAGCGACAGTTGCTGCTGTTGCTCCGGCTCGCTCCCCTCCGGCTTCGACTCCTGCACGCCTGGGCGGATGGACTCCGGCAGGTGCTCGAAATCGGCGGTATCGCCCGCCAGGCAGGCGATGCGGAAAATAATGTTGCGCAACTCGCGAATGTTGCCCGGGTAGGGGTAATTGAGCAGGAAGGTCCGCAGCCGGCGGCTCAGGTTTACCGGTCGGCGCCGCAGTTTCTCCGCGGCCTCGTCACCGAAATACTCGATCAACAGCGGAATTTCGTCCTTGCGCTCGCGTAACGGCGGCAAGGTGACCTGGATGACGCCCAGGCGGTAGTACAGATCCTCGCGAAAGCTGCCTTCGCGACACATCGTCAGCAGGTTCTTGTTGGTGGCGGCGACAATGCGCGTATCGACCTCGATGGTCTTGTCCGAACCGACGCGTTGGATTTCGTTGGACTGCAGCACGCGTAACAGTTTGACCTGCCCGGCGAGCGGCAGCTCGCCGATTTCGTCCAGGAAGATCGTGCCGGTGTTGGCCGCCTCGAACTTGCCGCTGCGATCCGCGGACGCACCGGTAAAAGCTCCACGCTTGTGGCCGAACAGTTCCGACTCGAGCAGGTTATCCGGGATAGCGCCGCAGTTCACGGAAATGTACGGCTTGTCCGCCCGGCTGCCGTTGGCGTGGATCACCTTGGCCATCAGCTCCTTACCCGTACCGCTCTCGCCGTCGATCAGCACCGGCAGGTCGGTGGGCGCAGCCTTTTCGGCGATTTCCAGCGCTTCGAGCAACTTCAGGCTTTCGCCAAACACGCCTTCGAAGACGAAACTGCGATCCAGCAAGGCCTTGCGCCGCTGCGTGGTGGTCTGTTTCCGCGCCCCGGTGCCGCTCGCCGTGGCGGTCACAAAGCGCTCCTTGCGCGACAACTGCATGACCTCGTCGCGCAGGGCATTACACTGGCTGAGCAGCTTCTGTATTTGCGGCCGCTCCAGTGTCGACGCCCAGCGCAGTGTCGAGCGGAGGATCTCTATCTTCTCGATCAGTCCGCCGTAGGAGATCGCTGATTCTTCTTTTGGCTCTATGATCTTCATCAGGTGTTCGCAATCTGTTTTTTGACCAGCTGGTAGTACATGCCCTTCCTGTCGACCAGCTCCCCGTGATTGCCCTCCTCGACAATGCTGCCGTTATACAGCACCAGTATTTTGTCGGCGCCCATGATGGTACTCAGGCGGTGGGCAATCACCACCGCGGTGCGCCCCTTTAGAATCTGCTGCATGTTCCTGAGAATGTTGCTTTCCGAATGCGTGTCCAGCGCCGAAGTCGCCTCGTCGAAAATCAGCAGACGCGGGTTATGATACAGGGCGCGTGCAATGCACAGGCGCTGCAGCTGTCCGCCTGACAGACCGACGCCGCGCTCTCCGACCACCTGCTCGTAACCCAGTGGCATGTTGGAGATGAAGCCGTGGGCGTCCGCCAGCTTGCCGACTTCGATAATGCGGTTGCGGTCGGGATTTTCCTCGCCGCTGGCGATGTTCTCGGCAATGGTTCCGGAAAACAGCAGGTTCGACTGCATCACATAGCCGACCTGCGCGCGGTAATACTCCTTGTCGATCACCGTCAGGTCATATCCGTCGACGGTAAGCGCGCCTTCGGTGGGCAGGTAGAACCCCACCAGCATCTTTGCCAGCGTGGTCTTGCCCGAGCCGCTCTGACCGACAATCGCGACCAGTTCGCCCGAACGCATGCTGAAACTGATGTTTTCCAGCACGTAGGGCGTTTCATTGCCGCCATAGCGGAAATAGACGTTGTTCAGCTCGATGTCACCCTTTAGATCGGGCAGCAGCACCCGCGAGGCAATCTCCTCGGGCTTCTGCTCGGGCTCCATTTCCAGGATGTCGCCCAGCCTTTCCATGGCCACGCCGGTCTCGTTCAGTCTGTTCCAGAGTGCCACCAGGCCCATCAACGGGCTCATGACGCTGCCCATCAAGGCGTTGAAGGCAATCAGCTGACCGATGGTGAGTTCCTGCGCCAGCACCAGGTTCGCACCCATCCACAGGATGGTGATCGTGATAGTGGCGTTTAACAGCTGGCTAACCAGCCCGACCAGAATGTTAAAGCGCTGGGCGCGGTAACCGACGTCAAGCGCATGGGTGTATTTCTTTTCCCATTTCAGGCGCATCGGCCGCTCGATGCCCATGCCCTTGACCGTCTCGGCGCCGCCGATAATCTCCATCAGCATGGACTGGGCATCGGTCGACGCAGTAAATGCGTCGCGCGCATAGGCCTTGAGTTTCGGGGTGACAACCACCGTCATGACCAGGATCGGTATCACCAGTATCAGCAGCACCGTGGTCATCTTGACGCTGTAGAGGAACAGGATCGTGAAGTAGATAAACACCATCAACAGGTTCAGCAACGTGGTGACGGTCGACTCGGTCAGGAACGAGCGGATGGTCTGGTTCTCCTGAAAACGCGCAAGAATGTCGCCTGTTTTGCGTTTCGCAAAAAACGGAATCGGCAGCGACAGGGCGTGTTTCAGGAACCCCGACATCATGGAAAAATCCAGGTTGCGTATCATGAAGTTGGACAGGAACGCACGCATCAGGCCCGTGAGCTGCGTAAACACATTGGCCAGGATCAGCCCGACGATCAGCAGATGCAGCAACGACACGTTTTCGTGCACGATCACCTCGTCGAGGATGTGCTGAATGATGATCGGCGGCGCCACGCCGAGTATCTGGATGACGAAGGTGGCGATGAACAGGTAGGCGAGGATCTTTTTATAGGGTTTCAGGTAGCCGATAAACCGCAGCCACGGCGAACGTGCGGCCGCCAGCTGCACCATATCGCTGCCAGGCGTGAACAGCAGACAGGTCCCCGTCCAGCCTTTTTCGAACTCGGCGACCGTCAGCTTGCGGAACCCGGGCCCAGGGTCGGCGACCCAGACGTGATGTTTGGACAGGCCGTACACCACGATATAGTGGTAACCCTCCCAGTGGGCGATAAAGGGCATTTCGAAGCCGAGCAGCGCCTGGAAGGTGCACTGCACTCCGCGCGCGGTGAACCCCAGCGACTCGCCGACCCGCGCCAGGCTATCGAGCGTCGCCCCTTCGCGCGTGACGTTGGCGAGTTCACGCAGTTTCCCCAGCGTCATGGGTATCTTGTAGTGCCGGCAGATCATGGCGAGACAGGCCGCGCCGCAATCCATCTCCTCGGCCTGTTCCACCAGCCGGAAGCGCTTGATGATCCGCTCCCCCGCCTGGGGCCGCGACCACAGGTCGAGCAACATCGGCCGGTTTCTGTGCTCCGACAGGACTTTCTGGCGTTCCAGATCCCGCTCGAAGAAGCGCAGGCGTTCTTCCAGAACCTCACGCAGTTTCGGATTGCGTTCGAGGATAAAGTGAATGGTCTTTTCCGGAATAACCAGCAGCACCACGTCGGTTTCGGCGATGACAGTGGCCGGTTGCTCCTGGCGCAGCAGGCAGCTCTTTTCCCCGAAGATCTCGCCCTGCTCTAGGTTACCGAGAGGGTACTCGGTCCTGCCCTCGGTGTGCACGATGCGCACCCGCCCTTGCCGCAACACGTACAGTCGACGGTCTTCCCCATTGCCCTGCTCGAGAATCACCTTGCCCGCGCGCACCCGTTTAATGCCGACGCTGCGTATGTATTCTTCGATCTCGTTCTTGTTGACCTTACCGCGCAAATTGAACAGCCGCGATACAAAACCACCCAGGGAGCTGATGGCGACGTAGCTGGCAATGAACGTCTGAGCGGCTGCATTGCCGCCAAGCACCGTGGTGAATCTCTCGCGAGGGAAAAACAGTAACTCGGTTCTTGAAGATGCCCGCACCGAAGACTCGTGCGGATAATCGCGTACCACCGCCATTTCACCGAACACCTCGCCGGCCTTGCGCACCCCCATGCTGATTTCTTTACCCCGCTCCTCGGTGAAGATGCGCACTGCACCGCTCTTGATCACATACAGCCCATCACCGGGATCGCCGGCGTTGTATACCGTTTCGCCGAATTCAAAGCTGCGCAACTCGGCGCTTTTCGCCAATGTTTCGAGTTCGCCGACATTGAAAGCCGAGAAGATCTCAACGGAGCCAAGAAACTCGATCGAACAGTGTTCGCTCAAAGCCTGAACCCTCCGCTAGAAAATCTGGATGTTGTGTTCGCGGGCCCGGGCCGCGATCCATTCGTCACGCAACAGACGGCGCACTTCAGCAGCGGTGTCTTCGTTGAGTGCGGCGGGCCGCTTGGCGTTCACCGTAAAGATCTCGAAGTAGGACTCGTCGGCTGAGGGGAAAGGACCGAGCAGCTCGCCTTCGGCGGCGTTGAATACCTTGGCCTCAACGTCACTGCGTAACGCGCCGCGCAACACCCTGCCGACGTATCCGCCGTCCTCACGGGTGTCGGCCAGGGAATGCTCCCGCGCCAGCTCCTCGAAGCTTTCCGGATCGTCCTCGAGAATCGCCATGATCTCCCGCGCCTTGCCCTCCGAGTCCACCACGATATGGCTGATGTCTATACTGTCGAACCTGGGTGCATTCAGGTTGAAATATTCGTCGACGGCTTCGTCCTTGCCGATCTGCTCCAACATCTTTTCGTGGTACAGCATCTCGGCGAGGTACTGCTCGAGATCGTCCAGCGTCATTTTGTTAGCATCGAGATAGCGGTTCATGTCAACCGCTCGGTGCAGGCCCTTGACCCGGCGCAGCTGATCCGCGCGTTCCTGCAGTTCCTCGGTAGTAATGGTCATGCCGGCCTTTTTCGCCGCGTGCACGGTCAGTTTGTCCTTGATGATATCCTCCATGAGACCGTCGAATGCCCCGGTGAACCTGAGCAACTTGACGAAATCCTCGGTGGTGATCACTTCATCGTCGATCTTTAGCAGATCAGTCATCTTCAGCCTTACCTCCCATGCAATTACCGGCACGTCTGCCTGTTGGTGTTTTTCATGTCACAGCCGCATCGGGTCGAAGGCCATATCGATCAGCCGGCGCTTGCGCACCACGACTTCGGCGATAGCGGCCATCCCGTAGCGCAAGGGGTAGTTGGTGTCATCCACCCGGTAGTAATCCTTGTCGAGACTGACGTGCCCCTTGTAGACCACGACATCCGATTGCGACCGCTGGGTCGACGGTGAGATATAGTCCAGCGTACCGCTGATGAAACCGTAACGCTGGAAGGGAAACGCGCTGAACTTCATTTTCACCTCCTGTCCTTCGCGCAGGAAACCCCGATCCTTTTCGTTGATATCGATTTTCAGCACGCTGCGCGCCCCCTTGGGCGCGATGCTGACCAGCGGCGTATTGGCCTGGACCTTGTCACCCTTCTGCGTCGATGCCACATAGGTGACCACGCCGGACACCGGCGAGAGGATACGCAGATAGTTTTCCGCATCGATGTTGTCAAACGTGATACGCGTGGCAGCTTCGGCAGCAAGACGGGCGCTGCGGTATTTCAGCTCGATGCGGTATTCCTCCTGCTTGATGTCGTTCAGCGCCTTCTGGTGCTCTATACGCAGCTCCTCCAGCTTCTGGTCGCTGCTGTCGAACTCGGCTTTCGCCTTGGCGTACTCCTCGCTCAGCTGGAATTCCAGCTCCCCCAGTTTTGCCTCGGCAAGCTTAAAGTCGGTCTGGCTGACCAGGTAGGCATCGCGCGCCTCCTCGACCCTGCTCTTGGAGATACCACCACCGCCCGGCCGGGAGAACAACCGCTGAAACTTGTCCCATTCGCGCTTCGCGGCATCACGAGTCCTGGCGGCCTTCTCCAGTGTGCCGCGCGCTTCTTCCAGTTTGGCTTTCTGCGCCTGCGCCAGCTTCGCCAGGCCTTCGGTAACCCGCTTTTCGTGCAGACGTTCAGCGGTCTCAATCTGCGCCTGCAAGGTTTGCGCGTGACGCTGCATGAGTTCCCGGCGCGCCGGAAAGTCCTTGTGTTCCTGTTCGGCTTCCTGGAGCGCGAGCTCCGCCTCGACCGCGTTGGCGGCTACCTGTATCGCGTCGCGCGCATTCAGCCGGGCGAGCAGATCGCCTTCCGAGACCGGCGCCCCCTCGGTCACATAGACATCGACCAGTTCGCCGTTGATCGGCGCATACACACGCCGCACTTCGTCTTCCGGGCCGAGAATTCCTGGCGCCGACACGATAACGTCGGCACGCCCGATAAACGACCACACCAGAACCGCCACGACGATCAACAGCATCAGCATGATCGTCGCAGTGATCATTCTGGAAGGCTCGGAATAAAGGATCTCAATGCCCTCGGCACTGTGGTCATCGAGGGCCGTGGACAATCGCTTTAATTTTTCGTCATTAGCGCTCATAACCCATCCCAGGGAATCCGTACTGAGACATCGCGCGCTGCTTTTGATCGCGATCGCTGTAGTTCGCCCTCTATTTACTCAGGTTCGCGGTACCGGGCGCGGTCTCCTCCGGCTGGCCGGACGGCTGGTCCGCGCGCAAAACCGGGATCAGCTGCAGTTTAGCCTGCTTCAGCGAAGGTTCCAACACCATAGAGAGTTCGGCGAGCGAGCGACGCTGCAGACCGACCTCATGGGCTATCCGCGTGTACAGCTCGTCCCATTCCGCGGGGTATTCCGCATCGAGCAGGAGGTACACCTTTCGCCCGTAGGCGGCGTCCCGGTATGCCTCACTGAGCGTATTTGCCAGGCTGCGGAAGGTGGGCGAAACACCGGCTTCCAGCCGATGCAGACCACGAATCCCACCCTTATCGCGATATGTCTCCCAACTGGCGCGAGCGTCTTTGAACCACTGCTGCGCACGCGCCAGCGCCCTTTCCCGGTGGGCTTCAAATTCGCTGCTGAGCGCCTTGATAAAATACCCGTCCTGTTCGGGATCGAGCGCCGTGTAGAACGCCAGCAATTGGTCCTCATAGTTCGGAGTGCCCTGGGCGGCCTGCAACTTCGCATAGTCGCTGCTCAGTTTCTCGTGCCTTTGCAGCTGACGTTCGGCGGGCTCCGGCCAGCGCGTTGCAGCAAGTTCCTGCAGAAGGCTGGTCGCCCGATCGAACTCGCCATCCTGCCACGCCCGGGATGCTTGCCGGTACTTTTCCACGACGTGGTTGTCCGGTAACTGTTTGGCGGCGACAAAGGCGGCGCGGTTACGGAACGGCGGTGTCTGGAAGTCGGACGCCGCCAGGGCGTCGGTGGCTTGGAGCCAGTCGCGTGCCTTGATCTGCGCCTCGATGGGCAGATAGCGCTCGAGGTCGCTGTTGAGTTTTGCAGCCCCATCGATGTGCGGATAGCGGCTTTCGAAATCGGACAAAACGGCTATCAGATCCTCGGCCCTGCCCGCCTGGAGCTTGTCAGCCACTGTCTCGCGCAGCCGCTCTATAGCTGCAAACTCCAGCGCCTTGTGACTTTGCAGCGCACGCTGATGACTGAAGACCTGCGATCGCAGCTCGGCGAACTCGGGAACCTCCTGAACAATGGCGCCAAGCGAGCGATAATGGGCATTGGAGTCGGTTTCCCACCAGTCCAGCAGGGCATTGACCTTGCTTTCCTGCTCGAACATGACGATCGGCGCATCGGGCCCGCCCCGCTCGGCGATAAACCGCTCCATATCAGTGACCCATTGCATGCTGTCGATAAGCGGTTTGGCAGTCGGATTATGCGTGCTCCAGCGCCTGGCGCGGTCCAGCTTGTCCCGGGCGGCGGCAAAATCCCCGCGCATTACCAGACCGGTCCAGGCCGGTCCCATCGCCTTCAGCAGGGCCGCAGTCGCCAGCTCGCCGACGTCCCGATCTTTGCTGTGCGTTTCCAGGTAGGCGTTGGCTGCCACAGCGGCCTGCTGGTACTGACCCGCTTCCATCAGACTGCTGATATTGCGCTGCGCCGCCGTCGTCACATAGACCGTGGCGACGATCCCTGCCAGCGCGACAAACAACAAGCCGGCCGGCCAAAGACGGTGCGGCCGCCTTGGCGTGTCGTCCGCCAGCGCACGGCGGACTTCGCGCAGCGAGACACGCATACGAGCGAGCGGCGCCAGCCAGCCGCTGCGCGGGCCGGTCATCCCTGCCTCGGCGCCGGACTGCTCTCCCTCTGTCCGCGCCGGTCCGGCATCCACCTCCTCGTCCCCGCCAGCGTCGTCGATGCAGAAGATATCCAGGAAAGAGTTGGCCGAGGTGACAAACGTTGTCCGGGTAATATCCTCGATGCCATTCACATGAGTAGCCAGGTGCGTCGGGTCGCGTGTCTGCTGCTGCGGCGCTTCCGCATCCTCGTACACCAATTCCACGCGATAAACGAAACACGCACCGCCAAAGGCGATGACATCACCGTCGCTCAGCGGCTGGGCGTGTTCTTCGAGGCGGGCGCCCGAGACATAGGTGCCGTTGGTGCTACCCAGGTCCTCGATAAACAGCTGGTTATTGCGCAGGAAGATATGCGCGTGACGACGGGACAGGTATTTGAGCTCATCGGGCAGTCGCTCACTGTAACGCGCAAACACATCGCTCTTTTTGTTCACCAGAAAGGGAAACTGGCTGACGACGATCGGCTCGAGCCCGCTTTCGGAGTTTTCCGGCTTCAGCACCAGCATGACCGGCGCCGCCGCGCTGGCCTTTGCCACCCGTTTGGCCGCCGCACCAAGAATCTCTATCTGATAGCAGAGTCCCGCGAAACAGACTTCGGCACCAGGAGCCAGCCTGACCGGGATTTTGTCGACCGCCTGTTCATCGACCGTTGTTCCGTTGAGGCTGCCGAGATCGGCGAGGTACACCACGTCATCCTGCTCGAAAATGCGCGCATGCCGGCGTGACAGCCGGGTTACCAAGCGTGAATCGTAACCGACAAACGGCTCCTCGTGCCTGCCGATGGCAAACAGACTGTCGTTAACGATGATCTCCCCCAGTTCGGGCTGGGAGATCGGCTTAAGAATGAGTTGCATCCCGGGCTATGCCTGCAGGTACCCTTTATCAGTTGGACGTTTGCCCGACCACTACTTTCGGCCAGCCCCCTCCCAGTGCCTTGTAGAGTATGATGGTGTCGGTCAGGATCTGCCAGTGGTTGGCCAGCATTTCCTGTTCAGCGGACAACAGGGTGCGTTCGACTTCAAGTACCTCGAGCTGTGAAACCAGACCTTCGTCAAGCTGCGCGTGGATCTGCTCGGAAACTGTTGACAGCTTTTCCCTCCGGCTCATCAGTTCCTGCTTCTGCGCGTTGCGGGCCGACAAATTGGTGAGTGCGTTCTCCACCTCTTCAAAGGCATTGAATACGCTGCGCCGGTATTCTTCCTCGGCCACCTTGGTCTGCGCGGCGCTGACCTTGATCTGCGCCTGCACGTTCGGATCGAACACCGGGAAGGACAGCAACGATGACAGCCCCAGTGTCGTCGTGGACATTATATCGGCCAGCGAAAAGGCCGCCTTGCCCGCCGCGCCGCTCAAGCTGATCGACGGCAGTCTTGCCAGGCTTGCCTGCCCTTGGAGATCGACGGCTTGCAGGACCCGGTATTCCGCGGCAACAATGTCAGGCCGCCGGGTGAGCAGATCGGCAGGCAGGCCCGCCGGTACGGGCACCGGTGTCACGGAGCTGCGCAGCGGCGACTTCGGCACCCGCAGGGTGTCGGCGGGCGTACCCAGCAGCGTCGCCAGACTGTTCTCGGTCAGCTTTCTAAGCCGCTGCAGTTCCAGCAGGCCGTTCTGCAGGTTGTTGATTTCCGCCTGCTGCTGAAGCACCTGCGTCTTGGGCACCAGACCCTCGCTCAGCATGCCCTGGTAGATGTCCAGAATCTGCCGGTTACGGGCGATAGCCCGCTGCTGCTGGTCGATCTGTTCGTCGAACTGGCGAATCTGGAAGTAGGCCGTGCCGACGTCCGACACCAGGGTGAGATACCCCGCGCGCCAGTCAGCCTCGGACGCCTGGTACTCGGCTTTCTGGGCATCGACACCCTTGCGCACTTTACCCCAGATGTCGAGCTCCCAGCTGGCTTGAGCGCCGGCGCTGTACTTGGTCGACCGTGGGCTGCCGGTGACTTTGGACGTATCCGTGCCCCCGCCGGCAGTCAACGTGGGCAACAGCCCGGCGCTCGCCTGGTCGATACCGGCCTTCGCGACACCGGTGCGCGCGGCGAGAATGCGGATATCGATGTTACCGGCGATGGCGCGGTCGACCAGGTCATCAAGGTAAGGGTCACCGAAGCCCGTCCACCAGTCGGGCTGAATGGTGGCCGACGCCGAAACCAGCGGCCCGGCCTGCTCGGACCAGCTCTGCTTGGACGTCACCTCCGGACGCTCGTAGTCAGGCCCACGGAGACCGGAGCAGCCGGGCAGAAAGCACCAGGCCAGCAACAACACAAGGCGCACAGTGCAAACCCCATGGTAGACGTTGCCGTGACCGCTGGCTGCGAATCTGCGATTGCGATGCATGATGTCTCCTCTGCCTTGGGCCCTCCGAATGAGATCGGAGCCCTTGATTGCTGACCAAAACCGGTAACAGGTGCCAGAAAGCTTAGTAACGGCGCCTGGCGGGCGCCAGCCCGTTAAGGGCGCAACCCGCTGTCAACAATCTAGAGCAGAAGCCATGCCAGTTTCAGGCGCGCAGAAAGTACTATTTATATTTTAATTTAATATCAACTAATTATTATAACTATGGAGAAACAACCTGAGGATTTACCTGCACTGTGACGCCTTAACGAGTTGGAAACTCGCAAACACTCTGGGGAAACAGCGTTGGCTGGCACTCAACTCACGTGGGGGCCTGACCGACGGCCGCTAATCCAGTTCGGTGGGATCGTCGTGCTCCTGTTCCGGCCGGTGTGCCGCGCTCACTGAAGGGTTGTACTGGGTGCGGGTTGCCTGCAACTCGTCGCTCGCCCGCACAACAATCACGGAAACATTGTCGCGCGCCCGCTGCGCGAGCGCGGCTTCTATGAGAGCATCACTGGATTGCTGGCAGTCGCCCAGCGCCAGCCCGGCCTTGATAGCGTTGTCGTCCAGCTCCCGGTAGAGCCCGTCGCTGCATAGCAGAAAGCTATCATCTTCGGCAATCGTAAACATTTCCGAATCGAGTTCCAGGTACTCTGCCACACCGATGGCGCGGGTAATTACATTCGCGGCAGGGTGCTCTTCAGCCTGTTCGGGCGCTAGCAAACCCCGACTGACGAGCTCTTCCACCTGGCTGTGGTCGCGTGTCAACTGTGTGAGCTCACCGCGGCGGTACCGGTAGGCTCGGCTATCGCCCGCCCAAAGCACCACGCCATGGCTACCGAAAACCAGTAACGCCACTACGGTGCTGCCAATGACGCGCTCGCGGCGGCTGCGGGCTTCTTCGTTGAGTTGACGGTTGACGGTCTGAAGACGCTGGCGCACCTCGCCTATCAGGGCGCCAAGGCTGGCTGGTGGCGGGATGCTGGCGAGCGCGGAGACTATGGCGCCGCTGGCGAAGTCCCCCGCGGCGTGTCCGCCCATACCGTCGGCCACCATCCACAGCCCAAGTTCCGGCAGGTCAAGTACCGCATCTTCATTGAGCTGGCGCACCCTGCCGACGTTGGTGCGGGATGCCGAGGACCAGTGCAGATCTGTTACATCTTTGTTCATCCGGCCGCAGCAACCTCCGATCCGCGCCGGCTCCGCCAACGTCCCGGCATTGACGTGTGGACTTTACCGCAGCCGCTCGAGCGTGGGAAGCGCTATTGTGTAGGGATCAGAATGAACTCAGTCGCAACCGTCGTCGCCCTCAGTAATGAATTCACCGCCGTCGCTGCGCTCGGGTTCCCCGGAATCGTCGGTGACAAGGGTATGGGTAAACATCATGTGCTCCACCCGGTCGAACTGTTCGTCGAATGCCCGCTCCACATCCCTATCCGTCAAGCCGTCATAGATCATGACCCGGCCTTTCTCCTCGGACTTCCGGTCGGCCGGCGTGGGCTCCAACAGCCGAGTCATTTGCCAGTTCTTCATCGAGGACGAGTCGGCGTTCGCACCAGCCGCCACGCTCATACTCAGTGACAACACCGTCACCAAAGTCGCCAGTCTGCTGTATCTCATGACGCGCCCCCCCCCAGCGGGACGATGTCGCCGAAATCACGCAGCGACCAGTGGTCGAGCGGTTCGGGCAGGTCCTGGTCGAAATCGAAACCACTGTCGTGGAGCAAACCGTCTGTGTTGTCGTGGATCTCGTACATGATGTGTTGCCTCCGTTGGCGGTTGGCGTCAGGTTGCTGTCACGGGTGGTATCGCATCATGTGTGCCAGCTTATGCTGGGCACGTGCAGTTGCTGCATAAGTCTCTGCATAAATGAGCTTTTTTCACCGTGTGCGGCAATGCGCCGGCGTTCCCGGCGGTGTTCTTGCGCACTGGTTGTGGGGTGAGCGCCAACAGCGAAACAGCGACTTTGTTGGGGCGTTGGCAACAAGGGGTCAAGCGCGGCTGCCGGCAGCCGCTGGTAGAGTGGCACGTCCGGGCTAAACTTGTGCTGATGTAGCCCGAAAGACTCAGGGGCAATCGACGGGTGAGACTATGTCCGGCTGGTATCTGGAAGGCTTTCTGGCAGATGGCGAATCCACTTACCGTATTCCGTTGAACCGTTTCCCTGCACTGGTCGGCAGGCAACTGGATTTGCCGGTCGCGTTGCACTCGCACAATGTGTCGCGTCACCATGCCGAGTTCACCCAGGCCGACGGGGAACTGCGGGTGCGTGATCTCGACAGCACTAACGGCACGTTCCTTAACCACAACCCGGTGGTTGCCAGCCAGTTGTTGAATGCCGGCGACGTGGTCCGCTTTGCAGACGTGGAGTTCCGTGTGCGACGGGAGAGCGCCACGCCCCAGGCAGAGGGTACCGCCGACTTCACGCGCACTGCCTTCTTTACACCTGACGAAAAAGTCAACCGCATGCCGGTCGGGGCGCGTCAGTTCGACCAGTTGCTGCAGCAGAAATTGATAAAACCCCTGTTCCAGCCGATTGTCTCGGCGAACGACCAACGCATCACCGGGCTGGAACTACTGGGACGCGGCTGTCATCCCGAGTTGTCGGAACTGCCCGATCCGTTGTTCTACCTCGCCGAGGGGCTCGGGCGCTCTGTCGAATTCAGTGAAGTCCTGCGCGAAGTCGGCGTGCAGGCCTGGGCGACCTCGGATTTTCGCGACATCCCCCTGTTCGTCAACACGCATCCCAGGGAACTGAAGGACTGCGATCGGCTTGTCGCTTCCCTGCAGCAACTGCGCAATCAGTACCCTGAAGTCCCGCTGATCCTCGAAATACACGAACAGGCCGTTACCGGCGAGGCGACGCTGAACAGACTGAACAGCGCCTTGCAGCACATGAACATCGGCCTTGCGTATGACGATTTCGGCGCCGGTCAGGCCCGGCTGCTGGAGCTGCTGAACACGCCGCCGTATGCAGTCAAATTCGATATTGCGCTGATCCGCGATCTGGACAAACTGCCCCGCAGCCGGCAGGAAATGATCGGACTGCTGGTCGAGGTGGTGAAGAGAGGCCACACCCGTGCCCTTGCCGAAGGCGTGTCCCATCCCGGCGAACTGGCCATCTGCCAGCAGCTCAATTTTGACCTGATCCAGGGCTTTGCCTGCGGTAAACCCGTTTCTCTTGAGCAGCTTGCGGCATTCACCCGGCGCTAGGAGGCTGTCGGATTTGGGACTGATCTACTGCGCCGGTGGGAGAGCGCCCCATTTTCCCGATCCTTTTCGTCAAATAGCTACGGCTATTCTCCTCAAACGATCGAAAAAATGGTCTCGCCCTCCCACCTTGCTCGCTACGATCGCCCAAATCCGACAGCCTCCCAGGCGAACCCCGCGCCCACAGTATTGCTGCCGGGCGCAGCGGCAACTTGAAGTGTGAACCCGTTCACATTTCCACAGGCAACTGTAACCGCCCGGCAGCCACGCCCAACAGGCTGCTCCCTGCCGACCGATAGCGTCTTTTGAGCACCGTTTCTGTTGAGGCTGAATTGCAGGTGAGCAGGTCCCGTTGGACACCCTATCGCGTTGCCGTGGTCATGGCCGCGGCCGCTGCCCTGCTCGCCAGCTTCACGCCCGCGGGGCAGCGGCTCGAAGATCGCCTGCCTGAGCTGACCAGTCGCTTCATACCCGAAGCCCAGCAACCCGCTGCCGTCAGTGTCGTGACCATCGATGCAGCGTCGCTGGACGCCTTCGGACCCTGGCCCTGGCCGCACGACCGGCTGGCCCGCATTGTGGAACGACTGGCGCGATTTCATCCGAAAGTCATCGGACTCACGCTGCCGCTGACGACGGCGGAGACTCCGCAAAGACTCCGCGCCATACGCGACACGCTTGACTCGCTCGACAAGCCCCTGCGCACCAGGGCGGCCACCTGGCTGCACCAGCTCGACACGGACGCTCAACTGCAGGACGCACTCAAACAGGCCGGCAACGTGGTACTCGCGGCGCCGTTTGTCCCGGATGAACGGCAGACGCCGCTGCATAACCTGCAGCGCTTCGCTGTCAGCACCCGCACTGCCCGGTTGCCCTGGCAGCAGACAGCCTGGCGCCTGCTGACATGCGCACCGACGTTGACCGGCGTCAGTATAGACACGCCGCTCGAAACCTTTCTGGACAGCGCGTCGGGCATCGGACTGGTTGCCGCCTACGCGGGGAGACGGCGCGTGCAGAGCGTACCACTGGCCATCGACGCAGATGGCCAGGCACTCCCCAGCATGGAACTCGCCTTGCTGGCGGCGATGAAGAACGTCGCCATGGGTGAACTCAGGGTGAATCCCGAAACCGGCATACTTGGCACACGGCGTACCAGCTTCGGCTATGCCTATCTCCCCGCCTACCCGCGACCCGCCGCTGCGCCACCGGTGCATTCGCTGCAGGACATCATGACAGCGGACACCGTCGCGCGTAAGTTACGCAACAAGGCGGTACTGCTCGGCCTCCCGGCGCCCGCAATCGAGGGACCCGCCGGTCGCCTGTATACGCCGCTGACCTGGTCCGCCCAGGTGCTGGGCAGCCTGCTGGACAACCAGGCCTTCATCGCCCCCACATGGTTCTATGCGGCACAGAGAGGACTGCTTGTGCTGCTTGCGCTGTATCTTATGCTGCTACCCGCGGCCTGGCATGGTGCCCGCGGCCTGCTGTCCGCGGGCCTGCTGGCTGTCGTGTTGCTCAACACCGGCATGATCGCACTGATGGTCCGCAACCTGTGGCTCCCGGTGGTCAGTCCGGCGCTGTTCGTGGTCACCACCCAGCTGCTGCTGTCCTTTGCCTGCCGTCGCCAGCGCACGCTGACGACGGCGCGCCAGGCGGCCGTGACTGCGCGCCTGGCGCTGGGCGCCAATCTGCAATCGCAGGGACAACTGGACCTGGCAATGGAGCAGTACGTTCAGTGTCTGCCCGAGCGGGTCGCGCTGGAACCGCTCTATGAGCTCGGCCTGGAATACCAACGCCGCCGCCTGGTCGGCAAGGCGCAGGCTGTTTATGAACACCTGCAGCAAAGCGCAAACGGCTTTCGCGACGTTGCACAACGACTCGTCCGGCTGGGCGCCTTGTCCGACCGCTTCCCTTCGGCGGCCACCCCCGGCGCCAGTAAGACGCTGGTGCTCGACAATCCGGTTATGGAGTTGCCGGTACTGGGCCGCTACCGCCTGGAACGCGAACTCGGTCGCGGCGCCATGGGCACCGTGTATCTGGCTAAAGATCCCACCATCAGTCGCGAACTCGCCATAAAAACGCTGCCCCTTGGGGAAGAACATGCCGGTCGCGAGCAGCAAGACATTACCCAGCGGTTCTTCAAGGAAGCCGAGGCAGTCGGTCGGCTTGCGCATCCCAACATTGTATCCATCCACGATGCCGGCAAAGAGCATGACCTGGCCTACATCGCCATGGATTATGTCCCCGGACAAAGTCTGGACGCCTGGACCGGCAAGGCCGACCTGCTGCCGGTGTGGGAAGTGCTGGACATCGCCGCACAGGTGGCCGACGGCCTGGCATACGCGCACAGCCGCAACGTGGTCCACCGCGACATCAAACCGGGCAACATCATCTATGACCGCGACAGCGGTGTGGCCAAGATCACCGACTTCGGCGTGGCGCGCCTGCTCGACAGCAGCGGGACCCGCACCGGCACCGTATTGGGCACCCCTTCCTACATGTCGCCGGAACAGGTCGCGGGAAGAAAGGCGGACGGACGCTCCGACCTCTTCTCCCTCGGCGTCACACTCTACCAGTTACTTTCAGGCAGCCTGCCGTTCGCGGGTGACTCAGTCGCGACGCTGATGTACCAGATTGCCAACCAGAAGACACCGGCACTGCGCAAACTGCGCCGCGGCCTGCCGATATGTGTCGCCCGTCTGATCAGCAAGGCGCTGCAGAAAGAACCCGCCCGGCGCTTCGCCGACGGCGAAGCCATGGCAGTCGCGATCCTCAACTGCCGCGCACAGTTTAAAGGCGGCCGCCGCAAGACGGCCTGATTCCACCCCACTGGAGAACCGCAAACATGTATAAATTGCTGGAAATGATCGATGGCAACGTCATCCGGGAACACCCCCTGAGTGGCAGCCTGTTCCGCGTCGGCCGTAACCCTGGCAACGACCTGCAACCCGATGATGCCAGCATTAGCGGCAACCACGCGGCGATCAGCCTCAGCCCCATCGACTACCTGGAAGACGCGCAGGACGTCATCATCGAGGACTTTAACAGCACCAACGGTACCTGGGTGAATGGTAAGCGCATCAAGCAGCAGCGGCTAAGACACGGAGACATGCTCAAAATGGGTTCGTTGAGTTTCAAACTGATCGACGAACAGGCCCTAGCCGTGGGTCAGACGCGGATACTGATCCAGGAAGACGAGGGCTGACCAGCCGCCCTGTCGCGATCAGATTTCGATCAGCTGATCCGGCAGGTGTTGGTCATTTCCTTCTGGCGGATTAATGGGCGGCCATAGGTGCGTCTCATTGACCGATGGCCGGCGGGCGTGCCGGTATGACAATGAGACAGCTGCAACAATGACCGGCGCCGGACCGAACCAGCCCGACGCTGGGAGGCGACCAGAAGCGTCAAGCTATCGGCGCACGCACCGGTGCTCCTCTGCAGCGCCACCATAAAGTATTCCCGCCACATGTTGGACTTTAGTCCAATAGGACAATAATATGAGTGTGTTAGCCTTCACTCCCGATCAAACATGCGGGGCGCAGGCCGTATCGTAGTCACATTGATGTATTACTAAACCGCACTTTAATAACCGACATGAGGAAAAATCAGAATGCGTTCCAATATAAGAAACTTTGCTTCGCTGCTGGCGGGAATACTTGTGTCAGCGCTACTGGCTGTTACTGCCGTGCACGCCGAACAAATGCGGGAAACCACCCCTGGGTATCCCCAGGATTCGAGCGACGACGTGGTACTCACGGGCAGCGGTGAGTGTCTGCACACGGGATACTGGAACCCCGGTATGGCGAACGTCGTGGGTTGTGACGGCGTCACGCTGACACCCGTGATCAAGGTCATAGAGGGCGCGCCCTCCGGGCTGATCGGCGCGGTGGACATTCCTGCTGCCGCGCTTTTTGCCTTCGACAGTGCAGAGCTGTCGGCGGCGGGCAAGAACGCCATCGAGGAGTATCGCAGGCAGCTGCGCCCCAACCTGTCAGCGGCCTATGCCGGTATCATTATCGGGTATACCGACAGCACGGGTAACCCCGAGTACAACATGAAACTGTCCAAGCGGCGGGCCCAGGCGGTAGCCGATTACCTGGTGAGCACCGGTGTCGACCCGAACATACTACGCGTTATCGGCCGGGGTGAGAATGATCCCATTGCCCCCAATGACACGCCTGAAAACCGGGCCAAGAACCGCCGGGTCGCCGTTGTCGTGATTGCCGAGCCGCGCGCGCTTGACACCATGAGGTTCCCGAGTGTTGCGCTTTTCCCGCGCCGCAGTGCGGAAATCACCGAGCAGGGTAAACAGACGCTCGAGAAGAACCGCACCGTGGCTCAGGACCTGCTAAGCCGGGCCACCTACATCGAGATTGTGGGCAATACCGACGACGTGGGCGACGACGCCTATAACATGGAACTGTCTGAACAGCGCGCCAGGGCCGTACGCGACTACCTGGTCTCTAACATGGGCGTAGATCCCAGCAAGATCGTTACCATCGGCGCCGGCGAAACCAATCCGGTCGCTAGCAACACCACCGACGAAGGTCGCGCCCAGAACCGCCGTGTCGACGTTCTGGTGCTGGGTCGCTTAAAGTAACTGCCGCCTCGCGAGTCGGCAGCGACAGGGGCCCAGCTGGGCCCCTGTCCTGTTCTGGACGCGTGCCAGCGAACAATAGGACTTCTCAGCGAATGTAATAATTCAGCGCGTTCGGCGAGAATTCCCGCGGGTCAGCGTGGTCGGAAAACTGGTAGGGGTTGCGCCCGTTGTCCAGGCCCGCGACCAGGTAACGCTGTTGTTGCAGATCGTAATACACTTCCAGCGTACTCCACAGTAGCGGGACTTCATAGAAATTCATGGCGTGCGCCTCGGCCGTACGAAACAGCTTGCCCTCCTGATCATAACTGTCCGCCACGGCGATCTGCCAGCTGTCTTCGTCCACGTAGAACACCCGCCGCGAGTAGAGGTGCTTCATGCCCGGCTTCAGGGTGCCCTCCACCACCCAGACACGGTGCAGCTCGTAGCGGGCCAGCGCCGGGTTGATGTGGTGGTGTTGCAGGATATCCTTGAAAGCGAGGTCCCCGGCGTCCAGACGATAGGCGTTATAGGGGACATACAGCTCCCGCTTGCCCAGCAGTTTCCAGTTAAAGCGCTCCGGTGAACCGTTATACAGGTCGCCTTCGTCCACGGTACGCAGGTTGTCGGTATTGGGTGCAGGATAATCATCACTCAGATACGGCGCGCGCAGGACCCTGCGCAGCGCAGGTACGTAGAGCCAGGATTTACGCGGCTCGCGGGTCTGGTCGATAGGCTCGATCAACAGTGTGCCTTCGCCGGAAATCAGACCCGGCTGGATCACCTTGCCCTTCAGCGCGAACAGGATGTTGGGAAACTTCGCGCGCAGCGCATCGTCCGCCGGGGCGCCATAGGGGAAAGCGACTTCCTGCTGGGTAATCGTGACAGAGTAACGTCCCTTGCGGGTGACCGCGGCCTGCCCGAGGCTGCGGCTGACCCGTATACCGCGCCAGCGCAGGTTATGATTCCATACCACTTCGATCCCAGTGGCAGGGAGCGGAAACGGCGAGCTGACATTGCTGCCGGCGACACCGCCCTTGCCCTCGCGCAGCAACTGTGCGGTCGTCGCGTTGGCTTTGACGGCAGCGTAGACCCATCCCGGATAGGCCGCCGAGCGGCGCGTCCGGTACACCGGCATGCGCCAGGTATCCGGGTAGGCGCGCAGCAGCGCCTTTTGTCCTTCGCTCAGCTGGTCGGCATAGGCCTCCAGATTGTCGGCACTGATGGTGAACAGCACCGGGTCGCCGGCATAGGGGTCCAGGTGCTGCTCCCCGTGCCGGTAACCGGGGGGAGGCTCGCTAAGGCCGCCGTCCCAGGCGGGAATCGTCCCCGCGGCGTTGCCCGGACGCTCCGCGCCCAGCGGCGTGAGTTCCGATCCGCCGAGTTGCGCCGCGTCCTCGGGTGGGACCGCTGCCGGCGCCGCACTGACCAGCATGAATACAGGCAGCAACCGGAACGTGAACAGCAGCAGCGGGCGCATCAATTTGTCCTCTAGAAGGTGTAGCTGACGCGGAACCGGACCAGATCCCGGTCGGCCAGCAAATTACGCTCGCCGGCACCGAAAAAGCTCGTGTAGCTCAGGTTGGCGGTCACGCGGTTGATGTAACCAAGCCCCAGCCCTAGAGTGAAGGACCTGCGTCCCTCCACGAAAGTGTTCACGGGAGCGGGTGTCACCCCGTGCACATCGTGGGTAAACAGCACGCGCGGTTCCAGCGTAAGCCCGCCGAGCACGCCTTCGTAGGTCAGGCCCGCGCCAAGCCGATAGCCCCAGGAACTCGCGGTGGGCGTATCCACCCCCTGCAGCGGCAGCTCATTGCGGTCTGGCATATCGTTTACGTACACCCCGGCGATATCAGCATTCGCCGCCGTTTGCGCCGCGCCTAGACGGGGGCCGAACAGCTGGGTGAGACCCACAGTGGCCTGGGTGCGGTCGCGCCTCACATAGCCCTTGACGACGTTGTCGGCGCCAAACTTCCCCAGCGGACTGCTGCCGGCGGTACCGGTGAACTCCATCGGCGACAACACCGCCGAGAACACCTCACCAAGATTGATCTGAAACGGGAAATTATGGTGATGGGAGATTTCCCCGGAAAACAGCGTCCCGGTTCTGAGGGTGGCGGTACTGAAGCTCAAACCGGCCATGGTGATGTCCTCGGGATACACCACGGTGTAGCCGGCTTGGTTGGCGTACTCGCTGGTGGTCAGCGCCTCGGCCGTGCTGGAAGAGGCAACGGCGGCCTCCGCCGGTGTCAGCCCCGTTGATTCATAACTCGCCACCAGGCTGTCCGCGAGCGCATCGACAGCTGTCTGCGCGGTCTGGTCGATCGCCTGCTGGCTGGCAGTGCGCCCATTAACGAGTGGCAGCCGGCTGTGGTAGCGCACCAGGTACACGGCCAGCCTGGTGGCATTGCTGTCGGGCAGGATGGCCGACAGTGAGACACCGAACTGCCCCTGGTCGTCCGGTTTCTCGACCTGGAGTCCCGGCAGCTTGTAGAAATTCGGGTCAAAACCCAGCGTGCCGGCCGGCAAGGCGAAGGTGGTATCCAGGTCAGTACCCAGATCCGAGTAGCGTCCCGCACCGAGCATGGCGAAGTTGATGCCGTCGCCGCCCAGCAGATCATTCGTTGAGAAATAGCTGCCGACCGGCGGCAAGGTCACCGGCTGCCATTCGTACTGGTAGTAGGCTTCCACGGCGACTGTCTCAGTAAGATTGGCCGCACCCCACAGCATGCCCTGCGGAGTCAACACATCCCGCCCTGACACCACCGGCTGGTTGAGCGCGGCCAGGTCGAGCGGATTGATGATGTCGATGCCGTCACGTACGAAGCCGCTTTCGCCCCAGTTTACCACCTGGTCACCCAGCCGGAAAAACAGCGGCGTATCCCAGGCAGACATACGCAAAGACAAGTAATGATCCAGCAGATCGGCGTCCTTACCGATGAGCTTGTCCGCCTCCGAACTCAGCGGCGAATGCGCACGCCCTTCGTGAGCGTTCTCATAGTCATAGGAGGCGTAGCCGCGAACATAGGCGCCGAAGTGTTTCCAGGCCAGGGTGAGGTCGGTGTTGACCCGCACAGCGTTGGAAATAACGCCCTTATCATAGTTCAGCGTCCCCTCGTCCGTGTTGGCCGATGGCGCCTTGCCGCCGTTCGCGATGGCAATCAGATCCTTGTCACGATCCTCGACGCGCACGCCCATGCCATAAGCCAGCGTGACATCCAGCAGACCCTCGACATCCTGCACACGAAAAGCCGCGGCCTGACAGGTCATCGCCAGGAGATGACACGCCAGGAGCAGAACCACACAATGACATGCGTTCCAGTGACAAATACGCCTTATGGCCACGCCGCTACCCATACCGCACACCACGGTGAGTCTGTCCGAGTCACCAGTCTGCTGCTTCGAAAGCGGGAGAGCGGTCCATTTTTTGAAACTCTTCGTCACAGCGTCACTGCTATATGCTCCTCAATCCCTCGAAAAACTGTCGCAACATCTCCCCTAAGGATTCATCTCCTGCCACAGCACCTCGACCGCCGCGTCATCGGGATACTGGGTATGCAACCGGTTTAGATGCAGGCGTGCCATAGTGCTATTGCCCTGCTCCCGATACATCCCGATCAGGGCCAGCCGCGCATCGCGGTTCGCCACATCGTGCTGCAACAGACCTTCGAGTTCAGCGACGGCCGCACCGAGCTGGCCTTCGCGCTGGAGTGCGAGCGCATACACATAGCGGTATTGCGTGGACTCGGGCGCCAGCTCGGTGGCGCGCTGCAGCGATTTTGCCGCCTCGGCCATACGCTTCTCACGCACCTGCAACAGGCCCAGCCCATAGTACAGCGAGGCATCGTCGGGCACTGCGGCGATACCCTGCTGCAACACCGGCTCACCATCCGTATCACGACTGTACTGGCGATACAGGTCGGCCAGGTTCACATAGGCCGGAGCAAACGTCTTGTCGAGGCGTATGGCCGCCTGGTAGTCCTGTTCCGCCTCCAGCGGTTTGCCCGCGGCTGCAGCAACCGCACCGAGGTTCAGGTGCGCCTCTGGCCTTTCTGCGTTAACGTTCTGCGCCGTCGTGTATTCCTGCAATGCCGCGTCGAGCTGAGTGCGGAATTTCCCGGGCAGGTGCTGGCGTGACACCGGGGCCAGCACACGCGCGGCTTCCAGGCGCACCGTGCGCGCCGGGTCGTCCAGCAGTGGCCAGCCCTGATCGACCCGCGTACGCAGGTCCGTCAGCTCCAGCCAGCGTACCGCCGCCGCCCTGACAAGGGCATCGTCGTCGGCCAGCAGGGGTTCTACCGTCGCCAGCTGGTCAGGGCTTGCGTGCTCGCGCAGTTCATCAAGCGCGGTCGCGCGTGCAATACCCGGTTGTTTGCCGTCACTCGCCAGCGCCAGCAGGCGCTCCGGCGCCCGCAGGCTGTTGCTGCGCGCCGCCTGCAGCGCTTCGCCGAAGTGTGGCCCGCGGTGCTGGCTGTCCGGGTACCAGTGTTCCACCGCCTTGGCCGCCCAGGCAGTCGATTTGCCCGCATGGCAACCGTTGCAGGCATTCGGCGTGCCCAGCTTTTCGCTCAGATCGGGGCGCGGCACCCGCAGGCTGTGGTCCGCCCGCTCGTCGATCACCATGTAGGTGCGCTGCGGCATGTGGCAGGCCGTACAGGCGCTGCCGGGGGAGCCCTGCGGGTGGCGGTGATGACGCTCGGTAGCGTAGCGCGCCGCGAGATGACAGCGCGTGCACAGCGAATCGCCTGCGGCGCGCAGCTTGAGGCTGTGCGGTTCATGGCAATCGTGGCAGGTTACGCCCGCGGCGTACATGCGGCTCTGGATAAAGGAGCCATAGACGTAGACTTCATCCTTGATCTGGCCGTCGGGAAAATACAGTTGTTGATCGAGCACCGCCAAACGATGGGTGTTGTATAGCGGCTTGCCGAACTCGTAATCCGCCCAGATCTGACCCCGCCGCGAGTGACAGCGCGCGCACACCTCGATCTCGCTGTGGCTGGCGCGCGGTTCGCTGCGCCGCGGCTTGCCGGTCTGGGGATCGGTGCTCCAGGTGCCGCCGTCGCGATCGGCGAGCTCGACCACGAGCCCTTTGCTTGCCTCCAACTTCCCCGCCTGCGAGGCCCCGGCTGCGGTCTCGGCCCAGGCGACGTGCTGTGACCCGGGCCCGTGGCACGCCTCGCAGGCCACATCGATCTCGCTCCAGGTCGTCTGGTAACTGTCGCTCGCCAGATCGTACCCCTTGTGCAGATTGGTCGAGTGACACTCCGCGCACTGGTAGTTCCAGGTCTGTTCGCGGCCTGTCCAGTGCAGCGGATGGCTGTGGTCCATCGCCTCCTCATCGGGATAGAGGTGGAACCAGCGCTGGCCGCCCTCCTGCGCCGGCCGCGTATCCCAGGCGATGCCCAGGGTCTGCAGACGGCCCTGCGGAAACTCGACCAGGTACTGCTGCAGCGGATACCAGCCGAAAGTGTAGCGAATGGCGTAGTCGTGCAGCTTGCCGTCGGCGCCGTCGGTGCGCACGACGAAGCCATTTCCTTTCCTGGAAAAGTGGGACGTGACGCCGTGGGCGCTGAATTCAGCATTGTCGAAGTCGCCGAGCACGGTCTGGTCGGTCGCTACGGTCATGGCGAGGTCGTGATGGGAGTTGCGCCACAGCGCGGCCTCCTGTTCGTGGCACTGCGCACAGCGGTCCTCACCAACGTAGTCCGGGCCGGCAGCAGCCGCTGCTGCTGCGATGCAGATCAAGGCAATCAGGGGCCCATACACAAGAGACCGACACGTGCCGGAGCCGCAACCGAATGCAGCGTATGGTTTGTGATACATCAAGCGGACCCGGCTATTTGCAGCAGTGGCATGAGCTCACTCTACCAGCTGACATGGGCGAACGCTCGCGAAAAAGGGGCGGACAAACCGCGCGGCACTGCCCGCTCAGCGCGCCCCGTGTTGTTCTAATGCGGAAGCAGAATAATCCCAACCGCGAAACCCGGCGACCAGTCGAGGCCCGCGTCCGAGTGCTCGACGTTGCAGTGAACCTCGAGCCGGCTGTTGATTGGCTGCTTGCCGGTCTTTAGCAGCTTGCCGGCACGCAGTCTTTTCCCGGCGGATTGCGGAATTCTTTTTGCGACTGCGACCGATCGACAGTCAGCTATGAGACGCCCCATGCCAACCAGGCGTTCAGCAGTAATGTAGACATACGCGGATTTTCCACTTCCGCGCCCGGGAACAGATTTGCCCCTTCAGGTGGTTTCGCGCCGACGAGACGAACCTGCGCAGCAGACGCCCCCGCGCGGCTTTGGCGTCCTGCAGCGCCCGGTGATAGATTTCCCAGGGAGGTACAGATCGATGTCGCATAAACGTCTTAGCCTCGCCTGCCGGTAACTGTCTGTAGGGAACGGTATCTCACGGCATCGACACTCATGCACAAACTGACCGCATCACTGACCATCGGGGACAGCCCCTTGAGTCCGAATTCCGCGCGACTGATCCGCGTGGTCGCCTTGACCAGAATGCTCTCCGGACCGCGCCGTCCGCCCGGCTGCTCTTTATCGATCAGCTGAACATGAAAGCCGACCTGCCGGGTGACGCCGTGCAGGGTCAGGTCGCCAATGAGCACCGCTTCTGAGCTGTTTACCCAGCGGAATTGCTGGCTGACAAACAGAATCTCGGGATATCTCTTCACATCGAAGAACTGCTCGCCCTTGAGCATGCCTTCGATTAAGGGTGCGCCGGTCTCGATACTTGCGGTATCCACCATGACCATGGCCTGCTGGTCACCCGCAGGCGCCGCTGTCGGGACAAAGGTCAACCCGCCCCTGAAATCCTTGAATCGGCCTTCGACCCGGCCGACCGGGCTGTCGACACAGAAGGCCACGCGCGACGAAGCCGGTTCGATACGGTACAGATGACCGTCCTTGGCCGAAGCCAGCATTTTCGCGACGATCGATTGATCGACCACACCCTTAGCAAACGGCGCACAAAGCTCCGAGTCGGCAAAGCCTGCGGCTGCCGCCGTGGAGAGCACCAGGCTGAGAAGTCCCCTGGTGACAATGTTTGACAAGCGTTCCATAACCACTCCAATGAAACTATATTAGTGAACACTAATATATTACCAGGAGCTTGTCAATACATTTCTTTCGATTTAATATTACAATACTGTTACAACCAATTGATATATCTAACTCTGTTAGCCTACTTTCTGCGTTCCCACAGGATGACTTCGCGGGGCATGTGCCCGCGATAGAGAGCGTGGATCTCCCGCATTTCAGGCCGCGGGCGTTGGTGTCCTTTCTTGCATGGACAGCCTCCTAGGTGGAAGACAGGCGGGTATCCTCCCGGGTGCCGCTGTCGTAAAGGATCATTTCCCAGAACCCCGCGGACACATCGTGGCGCAAAATGTACACGCCGCCATCCTCCCCTCGCACCTTGAAATAACGATGCTCGGAATCAAGCCAGCGATCTATGATCTCTACCACCTCGATCTTCCGGTCCCCAAGAAAGAAGCACCGTGGCGCCTCTTCGCCCCGATGGCCACTGTAGCATTCAACTCGGATAGTCGTGGTGCTTTGCCTCATAGTACCTACCTGCAATAGATCGCAACGGTGATCAGCGTCAGGACGGGCGCTACCGGTTTAAGGTTTGATCCAGCGGCCTGCGGCGTCCTGGTCGCTGTCGCGCTGCTCCACCCAGCGCTCGCCGTCTGCCGTGTATTCCTTTTTCCAGAAGGGTGCGCGGTTTTTCAAGTAATCCATGATGAATTCGCAGGCCGCAAACGCGGCGCCACGGTGAGCGCTGGCAACCACTACCAGCACGATTGGATCGGTGGGCCGCATCTCCCCTACCCGGTGTACGACGCGCACACCGGCCAGTGGCCAGCGCTCACAGGCTTCGTCGACGATGGCCGCCAGCGCCTTCTCAGTCATCCCCGGGTAGTGCTCCAGCGTCATACGCTCGACTCTGTCGCCGTCGTTGATATCGCGCATCAGGCCGACGAAACTCACCAGGGCACCAATACCAGGGTCGCTGCCGCGCACTGCAGCCTGCTCGGCAGCACTATCAAAGGGCTGGTTCTGGACAGTGACTGACTTCATACGCACAGCGCTCGTCAACCGCCGGTGACCGGTGGAAAGAACGCTACTTCGTCGCCGTCAGCGAGCCGGGTCTCTGTGCTGGCCAGTTCCTGGTTGACCGCCATCAGTACGGCTGCCTGGCCGTTCAAGGCACTCGTCCAGGCTTCGCCACGCTTACAGAGGTGTTCCAGCAGACAGCCGACATTGTCCAGTTCGGTGCTGAATTCGAGTTCTTCGCCGCTGGTCTGCACCTGTTCACGCAGACGGCCGAAATAGCGTAGCTGTATCATCGCAACAGCTCCGAAAAAGCCAGAAAGTCCACTCTATCGCCCCGCTTCAGGGGCGTGTTTTCCGGAATCACCGCCAGACCGTCTGCCCAGGTCACCGAGCTGAGCACGGCCGAGGAGCGGCTGGGATGGATGTGCACCCGCGCCACGCCATCATCGTCCGTGATGAGCCGCGCCCGCGCAAATTCGCGACGCACATCGGCGCGCGGCCTGTCGGCGGCGAGTTCGACAAGAACAGGCCGTGGCAATACATCTGTCAGGCCCTGAGAACGCAGGATGAATGGCCGCGCAAACAGCAGGAAGGTCACGAACAGCGACACCGGGTTGCCGGGAGTTCCCAGAAAGGGCGTTCCACTGATATGCCCGAAGGCAACGGGTTTTCCCGGTCGAATGGCGATTTTCCACATTTGCAGCGTCCCGAGACTTTCCACAGCTGGCTTGACATGGTCTTCGTCGCCGACCGAAACGCCGCCGGAGGCCAGTATCAGGTCGGCCTGTGCGGCGCCCCTGGCCAGGGCCTCACGGGTTGCCTGCAGACTGTCCTCGACAATACCGATGTCCACAACCTCGCAGCCGAGGTTGTGCAGCAGACCGGTGGCGGTGAACACATTCGAGTTATAGATCTTGCCCGCAGCGAGGCTCTCACCCGGCATCACCAGCTCGTCACCGGTGGAAAACAGCGCCACCTTGAAGCGCCGGAAGACTTCCAGCTCGGCCATACCCACCGACGCCGCCAGGCCGATGTGCTGGGGCAGCAGCCGCGTGCCGGCGGCGATGATTTCCTGGCCTCGGCGGATGTCCTGACCGGCGCGGTTGATGTTAGCCCCGATGTCCGGCCGGATACCCACCGTCACCGTGTCGCCATCAAGCGCGCAACGCTCCTGTATGACTACGGTGTCTGCGCCGTCCGGAACCGGGGCGCCAGTGAAGATGCGCGCCGCACTGCCAGGTGGCAGTGCCCGTGTCTGTGTCCCGGCGGGAATTCGCTGGTTGACTGGCAGCCGCGTACCGGCGAGCGGCGCATCCGCAGCGCGCAGGGCGTAGCCGTCCATGGCACTGTTGTCCCAGGCCGGCACATCGATCCCGCTTACCAGTGGCTGCGCCAGCACGCGTCCCAGACAGTCGCGCAACGGCAGGCGCTGGCGCTCGGTGACGGGCTGAGCGTGATCGAGCAGCAGGGTCAGAGCGTCCTCATAGGACTTCAGGCCAGCTAGAGTCAGTGTGCACCCGGTCGCGTTGCTCATGAGTCTAAAGTCGACCCTCATTTTTCCAGCAGGCGCGGCACCAGGATAGCGAAATTACAGGGTCGCGTATCACGATCCAGCTGGGGGCGCAGGATCTTGTTCCAGGCGGTCCGGCAGGCCCCGCTGGAGCCGGGCAGAGCAAACACGAACGTGCCGTTGGCCAGTCCGCCGAAGGCGCGCGACTGAATCGTCGAGGCGCCGATTTCCTCGAAGGACAGGCTGCGGAAAAGCTCGCCAAACCCCTCTACCTGTCGGTCCAGCAAGGGTGTCACGGCCTCCGGGGTGCTGTCTCGCCCGGTGACACCGGTGCCACCCGTGGTCAGCACGACGTCCACGCCGGGATCGGCAATCCATCGCGATGCGACCGCCCGAATCTGGTAGATGTCGTCTTTGACGATGGCTTTTTCCACCAGGACGTGACCGGCCTCGCGGACCGCCCCAGCCAGATAGCCGCCGGATGTGTCATCGGCCTCGCTGCGGGAGTCAGAAATCGTCAGCACCGCGATTCCGAGTGCGGCCGGTGCCGCTGCATTCGCTTGATCAGACATGACGAGGTCCCGTTTATAACAAGGTCCACCGATGGCCCCGGGGGGACTCGGGGACGAAGCTGCAGCGCCGCCTGCCACCTGGCCTGCTGAAGCCCCGACCACGGCCCGCTACCCGGCCTCCGGCTTCGACACGGCCTCCCCGACCATAGAACAAACTCCGCCCCCACGCATCCCCAAAACCTGCGGGGTCATTGTGACCGCTGCTCGCGCGGGCTGGCGGGCCCCCGGCAGCGTTGACGGCGGCCGACGGGTATCTTCCCGCGCACAGCCGCGGCTGCTGAATACTCCACTGGCTAAGAGCCGGCGGCTTCGGGTTACGGCTGAAAGCCGGATCGATCGGCCAGCCGGCCGATAAACCGTTAGGTTGGGCTGAGCCTGCGAAGCCCAAGATTGAGATGCGTGATGATCTTGATCATCGTTGGGCTTCGCAGGCTCGCCCGACCTACAAACTGCCAGGCCCAGCGGCGTCATCTGATAACCCGGACACCTTAACAACCCCGCCCGTCCGACGCTTCGGCACGCGTCGTTTCTGCGGGCTTTGTGTTGGGCTTCGCTGCGCTCAGCGCCAACCTGTCCCACCTACCTACCCAGCGGCCTGCTCGCCTCCATCGACTGAAGGCGAGGGGTTGACAGATCCCATATACAGGAACTCTTAAAAAAACCGCTTGTCATTCCCCGCCTTGACGGATATTCTTGCGCGCATCGGGCGGTACGCTGGAAAATAGCAGTGCATAGCGAGGCGCCGCCTGGATTACAGATTAATTGCATGTCCTTTAGGTCTACTCAGAAGCCCCACTCCGGTATCTCCTGTAATTTGCCTTTATTGAGATCTGCAATTGATTAAGTGTTTATTACAATTTCTAAGGGTAATTTAAATGACGACAGGTACCGTTAAGTGGTTCAACGAATCCAAGGGTTTTGGCTTCATCTCTCCCTCTGATGGCAGCGCCGACGTATTCGTGCACTTCTCCGCGATTCAGGGTGGTGGTTTCAAAACCCTGGTGGAAGGACAGTCGGTGAGCTTCGACGTGGAAAAAGGCCCCAAGGGTCTGCAGGCTGCGAACGTAACCGCCGCCAACTAAGCGGCCGCAAGGCCGGAATCGGCAAGAGAACCCCGCGCCGCAGCGGGGTTCTTTCTTTGGCACAGCGGTCACCGCCCGCCGGCTGCCAGGAGGATACACCCATGAAAAAGATGTTTATCGGCAACCTGCCCGCGGATGCGAGCGAAGAGTCCGTGCGCCAGATGTTTTCCGCCTACGGTACCGTGCGTGCCATCAGTGTGGCGTCGGATATCTTCACCGGTAAGTGCAAGGGCTTTGGCTTCGTCGAAATGGAAGGCCACGAGGCCCGCGCTGCCCAGGCCGCGCTGGACGGCAATATGCTGGGCGGCGCCGAGCGTTCCCTGCGGGTGCGCTTTGACGACCCGCGCACCGTGCGCGGACGCAGACGCCGCTAGGAGGCTGTCGGACTTCGGGCTGATCTACTGCGTTCGCCCGGTCGCCGAGCGATCCGATGCCCCCGTCCCGTGCGGCGGCCGCCGGATCGCGTGACAGTTACAAGTTCGCCATAGCCAGTATCGACACTCAAAGCAACAGATCGGTGCGAGGCACAGCGTCAGCCTGGTCGGTTTCGAGGCGAGGTTGACAGCTTACCAGGCGGTTTGCCGGAACCTTGAACGTCTCCACCAGGTAATCCTTGACGCTGGCCGCACGCTGCCCGCCGAGGTCCGTGAGTTTCTGCTTGTCCACTACCGGCGCGGCAGCGGGCGCTGCCTTTTTGGCCGTCTCCGTGCTGCCTTTGCCCGCCTGCGGCTGGGCCGGCGGCTGGAGGTGCGCCACATCCTGCTGTACGGCCACTCCGCACACTTTTACGGCGATCTTGGGCCGCTCTTTCAGGACCTTGGCAATCTTGGACAGGTAATCCCGGTCGGTGTCGTCCAGAGTTACCTGCCCCGGCTCGAACTGCACGGGATCGAGGCGGATCTTACTGGCCGCTTCACCGGCGACCTTGGCCACTGCGATCATGGCGCCATAGGGTTGCAGGGCGTACACCAGGTAAGAGGTCGCGCCCGCGGATACACCGGCGGCGACTGCCTTGGTGATGGCGTCGCTGACATCGAACTGGGGATTATTGGCATCCCCCTCGATGGGAATTTTCAGTTCGATGGTGTCATTCTTATCGCGCAGGATATTGAGCGCCATATCCAGGGGAACGGGTATCTTGCTCTGCAGACCATCCTTGCTGCCGGTACCCTTTACTGACAGCTGATGCATTAACAGCACTGCCTTACCTTTCATTAGCTCGTCCTGGCTCGCCAGCTTGAGATCAACGTCAAGTGATCCGCTGTCGATCATGACGCCCATGCTGTCGGTGGTGTACGGAGACAGAGGTGGCAGTTCGATCGCTTCCAGTTTTCCCTGGATATCCATTGCCGGCGGCTGCAGATAGGGTTTGATGTCACCCCCTGCGTTCAGCGTGGCGTGCTTGCCAATGTGGCCGTCAAGTTTGAACGTGGTGTTTTGTTCCGGTTTGCGGCCATCCAGTTGCTCGAGGACTAACTGGTCCACCGTCAATGTCGTCTTGAAAGCCGGGGTAACGGATTCATCATAAATAGTCGCCGTGCTGCCCTTGGACACATCGACACGGCTAACCGCAAGAGGGGGAGGACCGGCGGCTGCTTCCGGCTGTCCGCTTGCGCTGGATTGTTTCGCAACTTCTTCCGTGTCCGTGCCACCCTCTGCGCCAGGCGCTTTCTCCCCCCTTTCACTGTCCTCAGTCTCCCCTGCGTCCGCCTGCTCACCCGCCAGGGCATCCAGGAGGGTGACGACATTCCATTTGCCTTCCTTGTCGCGGTGATAAACCACCTGTACATCGTCCTCCGCGATAGTATCGATAGCGGTGAATCCGTCGATGTGGGAGAAGTTGCTGATCGCGACCTGTTTGGCGTGGAAAATCGCCCGGTTTTCCGCTGCGGGGGCGCCATCCTGTTTGTTCAGGGAGCGCCCCAGGTTCAGTTCATCCGCGGTGATTTTTTCCGCCGAGACGTGCGCAGAACCCTTGACCTCGAGCCCAGCCAACTGGAGTTTTTGCGCACTGATGATGTCGACTTTTTTCTCCGGGGCGACCAGATCAAGGCCGGATACGAGCAGGTCCGAATTCAGCGCGATGTCCGGCCCTGAGTCGCTGTCGGCATACGAAAAGACGACGTCCAGATCAAAGTTCTGGTATGCGAATTTCAACTTTTGCTCTTGCAGGTCAGTAGCCAGCCCGGTCGATGTCAGTTTGCCCTCGCCCTTGACACGGGCTCGCGAGGACGCCGTATTCACACTCAGATCCGTGGCGCCATCCCAACCCAGCGACTGGTTGGTAAGGAGAACCAGCGCGTGTTGGACGTTGATGTCCTCGACGGTCAATTTGCCTTTCGTCTTTACACGAGCCTGCGAGGACGCAGTATTGAAGGTCAGGCCGGTGATGCCGTCCCAGACCAGCGACTGGTTGGTGAGGCGGATCTGCTCCTGGTCGATGCCGACCCCCTCGAGCATGAGCTTACCCTCGTTGACAACATGAATTTCGTCAGCTTTCTGTTTGACCTCGAAGTCTCCTTGCACGGAAACCAGGCCAGCAAGCTTCGCCAGTGCTGGTTTCGCCAATGGTTCGAAGTCCGTCAGGGAGAGTTTGTCGACCGAGACCGTGCCCTTGTAGGTCGGAATTTGAGCAAACGGCGCCAGCTCGGCATCCAGTTCCACAGCCGCGTCGTTGATGACACCCCGATACTCCAGCCGCGCTGGTGCGTCAGAGTCCCACTGTTTGAGCTCGCTGAGTTCCAGGGAATCGACATAGACTCTCTGATCAAGGGTTGCGTCGTGATACACGAGAGTAAAATCTTTCAGCGCCAGCGTCTGGACGCCGGCGAGCCAGGGGGATGCCTCCCCCGCGGGTTCCTGCGTTTCCGGTTCGCTTTCACCCGGTGGCAGCAAGATGCCGCCCACGCGAAGAATGTCCTCGTTGTTGATCAGCATGTAAAAACCCTGCAACTCGACGGCCTGTACATCGATATGCCTGTGCAGTAAAGGCAACCACTCGAGCTCGAGCCGGGCGGTAGCGAAATGCAGGGGTTGCCGGTCCTGAACCTCGATTAGCAGGTCCTTTAACACCAGTTCCGCGGTGAAGGGGTTGAAGTCGACGTTGCGGATCGCCACCCGGTCGCCGCCATTGTCCTCCAGCCAGGCGCCCGCCTGCTGCCTGATCAGGTAGGGCAGTCCGATCAGGATGCCCAGAAAAATGACCAGGATCACTGCAGAGATCCTGAACCAGCGGGACGAAAGCAAGGAACCGTTCATGCGTAAGTACTCTAGTTGCTGTATTGGCTATTCGGAAAAGAGTTGCGTATGACACGGGCCTGGCCGCGTATCAGGGCCGCGCTTGTCTGCAATAGGGGCGGGTTTGTTTTTTTCATTCGCCGTTCTTCCTCCTGGCGGTCTGGCATTCTTAATCCGTGAATACTCCACCGGCGTAGGTTGGGTTGGGCTTGCGAAGCCCAACATTGAGGTGCCTGACGGCCTTTGCCATCGTTGGGCTTCACTGGCGTTCAGCCCAACCTGCAAACTGCCAATGAACATCTTTGATGCTCATTATGGATTATAGTAAATGACGAACCGAGCGCAGACCTATGCAACATTCGCAAACCAGGGTGGCTTTGGAATGCGCGGTCTGTTGACCCCGCGCAAAAAGAGTGGTAGAGAGAGACGACGCTGACCAGAAGGTGATGGGCAACGGCAGCAAGCGCACATTGGCCAGTCAGCATGATGGCACCCTGAGCTACGAGGAGGGTACGTTCTCCAACAGGCTGCGACGAAGACAGGCTCCTACGGCGCGACCTTGAGATCCATGTAGCCCCCGACCGCCCCCTGGATTTCGGCGCGCGTGACAAGACGAGCACCGTAGGACAGCAGTGGCAGCATGCAGTTCATACGGTAAGCTTTTCCGGACGATGCATCCCGCAGGTGAATAACCGTTACGGCAACGTCCGTGCCACCTGGTCCGACACCGTCCTCATCGTACTCGACGTTGCTGACTGTGAGTATCCGGGTACTGATCACCTGGCCAGCTGCGGTTGCGGCACCGGTTGTAAACTGGCAAACGGGATCATTCAGCTGGATGTCACCCTGCGGGTACAACCGGGTGTCCTGGAAATAGACGCTGTTGTCGCCCGCCGGAACGAGGAAATCCCTCACCACGGTAAACGTCGAACCCGGGGTGACGTCCTGCGGAGGCGGCGCAGTTTCCGCCTTGCGCTGGGCCGACTGACAACCGGCCAGTGCGGCAGTCAACAAAACCAGAAATAATGCGAATTTAATATCCATCAACGGTTCCTTCGCGACCTGTGTTTTTTCAATGCGTGCGCAGACGTCCTGAGGATCCGCGGTGCAGCTTGTGCTGATCACTTGCCACGGCGATCATACTACGACAAATGCCATTCATGTATAGGAGCCTGTCCGAGGTAATCATTCTGCTACTGCGAAAGCGGGAGAGCGGTACATTTTTCCGAAGCCTTTTCTCGCATAGTCACAGCTCAGCTCCTCAAACGTTCGAAGAACTGTCCTCGCCCTCCCACCTTCTCGCTACGCGAAGCTTACTCGGTCAGGCTCCCAGCCAATATCGTGAACCTCGGCAAACAACCGCTCAGCGCGATCAGAGAAGGGGGCCCAGCATTGCAATGGTGTTGTTCCAGAGGCGGCGTGTCATGGGCCAGGCGGCTACCTCTTCCGGGTCGACGCGGCGGGAGCGCGCGATGTACTCCTGCTGACGCTGCCGCATGTCGGCGGTCAACCCGGGATCGCAGCACAGGATGTTGTTCTCGTAATTGAGATCGAAGCTGCGGCGATCCATATTCGCCGAGCCGATCAACGTCACCTCCCCGTCCAGCGTGAGCGACTTGGTGTGCAGCAGGCCGCCCACGTACTCGTAGACCTTGACGCCGGCTGCGAGCAGCTCGGCATATTCACTGCGACTCGCTGCCGCCACGATCCAGGAGTCGTTCCTGGCGGGCAAGACAATGCATGTATCGACGCCGCGATAAGCGCTCGCGCAGAGTGCATTCTGCATGGATTCGTCGGGTACGTAGTAGGGCGTGGTGATGACCAGTTCGCGACGGGCTGCATACATAAGAGACTCGAACATCTCGGGCATGGCCGAGTAACGTACCGTCGGTCCGGTACCTATGGCCTGTGCGGGAACGCCTGGCCGGGGCGCCGGGATTGGCTGGCGCAGCAGCTCATTGAGGTCCTCGTCCACGTAAGTCATCCAGTCGCTGGCGAACAGGTGCTGGTTCTGGGCAGCGACGGGACCTTCGAAGCGCATCATGATGTCTACCCAGGGAGCGTACTTCGGCTTGAGGAGGAACTCGGGATCGGCACAGTTCTGGCTGCCACAGTAGGTGATGCACCCGTCGATAACGACAATCTTACGGTGGTTCCTCAGGTCGATGCGGCCTTTAAGCGGTCGGAGCAGTGGGTTGCCGATCGGAAGCCCCACCGCCACCTGCACACCGGCGTTCCGCATGCCTTGCCAGTGCGGCGAACGGATCATCATGCGCGAGCCGAGATCATCGGCCATGGCCCGGCACGTCACGCGGCGGTCCGCTGCGCGCTTCAG
Source organism: uncultured Gammaproteobacteria bacterium (assembly GCA_963814945.1). GTDB lineage: Bacteria > Pseudomonadota > Gammaproteobacteria > DSM-19610 > DSM-19610 > Thiogranum. The sequence continues at coordinate 235,345 of CAWFEQ010000019.1, read as the reverse complement.
CGCCTCGACGATTTTGCAGCCATTGCCGTCCGGCAGCCAGATATAGAACAGCACATGGACGTGACGCTCAGCCGCGTCGATGTCCGCCACCATGGCATCGATCGTGGCATTGGAATCAGCGGGCAGGCGCGCCGAGTTCCCGCCGACGGGCTCGAAGCCGCCGATCGACCGCCCGACGCGGAACAGGTGCGTGTAGCGTTCCGGGACCTTCGCTTCGAAGTTTGCCTCGTCCCCGGGCGCCGCCGCCGGGAAATCGGGCATTCGTTCGAGAACCTTGCGCAATCGGGCCACACGACGCCGACCGATGTTCACCTCGCCGAAAAGAATATAGGAAAGAATACCGATCACCGGCAGCGCGGCGATGACCACGACCCAGGCGATCCGTGACGCGGGCGCCCGGTGCGGTCGCAGCAGGACGCGCACGATGAGCACCAGCTCGACCAGCAGGTGCAGCGCCACGGCGATGTCCGCTGCATAAGGCGCCAGGTTCATGGGACCGCTCTGTTGCGGCTGCCAGGACCCAGGGCGCCATCGAAGGGAGAGCTCACGGGTCTGTCATCAGCCGTATCCTGCATGCACCGGCCACTCCACAATGGGTTCCCGCCAACCTGCCACTCGCCCGCCTCCGGTGATCCCTCTGGCGGGTAGTCGAGCGTGTTGCGGGTCTTTCTGCGGTAATCGGCGGTGAAATTCGGGAACGGCAGTTCCTGCGCGGAACACCAGGCGCGCACCTGTGCCTCGGCGGCATGCTGGCGCTCGGCGTCGAGCCCGTCGTCGCGGGTGTGATAAACGGTGCGCGATGGAAACGCGAAACCGGTGCCGGCGTCCTTTACGATCTTCATCACCCGCAGATAGATGTCTTCCCGGACGGCGCGAAATTCAGCCGGGTCCGTGGTGTTGATGTTCACGCGGATGTCCACCTTCAGGGCGGAATCACCGAAGCCCGCGAACCGCACCCTGGGCTCGTCATCGACGACCCGCGGATGGGCCAGCAGCATGCTGCGCAGCGATGCGAGCACCAGACGCAGCTGGTCATCGGTGGTCTCGTAACGCAGACCCAGAATGGTCGACAGTAAGGTACGGGTACGCAAGCTGTAGTTGACCAGGTGCATCTTGGAAAAATCGCCGTTGGGGATCGTCGTCACCGAATTATCGATGCCCCGGATGCGCGTCGAGCGCAGTCCGATCGACTCGACGAAGCCGATACGCTGCCAGTCTGGGGTCGGGTCCTCGCCGTAGCGGCAGAAGTCACCGACCCGCACGGGACGGTCGGCGAACAGGTTGAGGCTGCCGATGAAGTGCTCAATGGTGTTCTGGGCCGCGAGCGCAATGGCAATGCCGCCCACACCGAGACCCGCGACAATACCGTACAGCGGGACCCCGAGCTGGCTGCTGACGGAGAAGATAATGGCGATGACCGCCACGCTGGCGACAACCCGGGCGGCGAGGCGCAGCAGGTGGGCATTCAGGCTCTGGTCAGGTATTTTCGGTGAGGCGATGACCACCTCGGCAAGGACGATCGAGCCCGTCCAGGCTATCCAGGCCAGCGCGAAATAACCGACGGCGTCGGCCACCAGCGTCAAGTCGTCGGCTACCCAGCCCGTCAGGGTCAGCTCGCGGTTTGCCCCATCGAGCACCAGGGGGGTCAGCAGCAGCAGCGTCAACGGGGTCACCAGGCGGCACAGCTGAGAGATGGCGGATCGAGGGGAAACCCCACACCGCGCCAGCCGGTGAATAACGATAAACACCACGACGGTGAACGCGATCAGTAAGGCCAGCGCGAGCCACTTCCATACCGCCTGCTCGTAGACACTGCGCTTCAGCCAGTCGGGCAACCTTTCGATAGTGCGCGGCGGAATCATCCAGCTGGCCATGCTGAGGTAATCGCGCTTTTCGGCATAGTGCTTCAGGGGGACGTCGCGCCGGTAGGGCAGCGTGCGCGTCTTTTGATAGAACTCCTCGGCACGGGCCACCGTAGCAGGGCTGAACAGGAACTCCCCGGCGCGCGGGCCTTCCGCCACGCGCGCAACGGTGATCTCGGTATGCGGAATGGTCCAGCGTGCGCGTCCGCCTTGCGCCGGTTTGTCATCGGCATCTGCGTAGGCCGCCGCATCCGGGATGTCGGTCTCGGGCGGCAGCTCGATGCGGGACAACACCTCGTACAGGTACACCACCCCGTCGCGGCCCATATCGAAACGCGCCGCGGGTGGCGTCTCACTCAGGTCGAGCGTCCGCTCCGCCTTGACCGCGAGTTCATGCAGGCGGGCAGCCGCAGCCCGACTCGGATTCTCCCAGTACTCTTCATGCAGCAAACGTAAATAGTCATCGCCTGCCGTCAGCAAGCTGTTCAATGTCCCCCTGGGACTGGACAGGTCCAGTGGCTCCAGCGGGTATTTGGCATCGGCCGCCCCGGCGGCTGGCGACCACAGCGCCAGTAACATCAGACAAATCCATAACGGTCCTGAATACTGACCCGGCATGCGCTGCTCCAGTGAACTCTCCTCGCGATAAGGGCCAACGCTAGCCGAAACCCGTCTTCCCGGCAATGCAACCTGAAGTTGAGCATCCCCATTCCGCGGGCGCCCCGACGGTAATGGCGCGAGCTTGCGCTTACCGTCCTCTGCCCGGAGTTTCAGCCCGCCGGAACGAATATGCTGGCGATCATGCGTGTGCCGCAGGTGCAGCACCCGCGCGGTGACCAAAAATGAGAAATAACATTCAATAATAATTACAATATATTGTTCTATAAATATTTATTTGATAGGCGCCCCTCCCGTCAAAAAACTGGTGCAGCACTTTAGAGTTTCTGACAGGGGATCTGCAAAGCCCTCCCTCAGGCAGAGGATGCGGGCACAGGCTGGTGGCGACGTCGGTTGGTGCTGAGCGCCGCGAAGCCCAGCACACTCCCGCAGAAACGACTGGTGCCCAGGCGCTCGAGGAATGGACAGTTAAGGTGTCAGGGTTATCAGGAGAGGCCGTTGGTCTTCGCGGTTTGCAGGTTGTGCCGAGCTTGCGAAGCTCAACGATGATAAAGGCCATCAGGCACCTCAATGTTGGGCTTCGCCGCGCTCAGCCCAACCTACGGTTCTGATTGGCTGGCCGGTGTGGGTTGAGCACTAACCTTTCGTCCAGTGACTCAGATCGCGCCCCAGCAGCCCCGATAATTTTTCCACATCGCTGCGGTAATACTCGCGCAGGGTCGCGCGCATCTCCTGCGATAGCTCCTGGCGTTTTTCCGGTGCCTTGTTGAATCTCTTCAGGCGCTTGCGCAATCCCTTGAGGCGCTTGAGCGTCCCGGCATTGCTGAACTCAATGAGCCGGAATACCCAGGCCGGCGGGTTCATCGCAAACTGCTGCAGCCAACGCGATTTGAAGCCGGCGTTGCCGCGTTTTCGCACGAACTCACGCCGACCGTCGTCGTCTACGCCAATAAACTGCAGAAGTTGCTGATAAACACTGCCTGGATTCGCTACGAAGTCGTCGAAAACGACGACGTGGCAACGTTCCCGACCAGCCACGTCAAACAGCTGCTCGATGTACCGGCCCAGGCTGGCAATGTCCCCGTACTGCAGAAGCTGCGGGTCACGACAGCGCTTGGGGATGCTCTGGCCGCCCCGTCGGTCTTCCTGTAACGCCCAGGCCCGGGAAAAATCGTTTTCGTCCTCATCCAGCAGGAAGAGCAGCCGGGCGTGATAGGAGCGCAGCATATCGACCGGGTTTCTGACCGACGCTATGAATTTTGCACGACTGTCAAAGGCGAGTGCCCGCCGGATCGCCTTCGGGTCGTACAGATAGGACACCGATCCGTCACCAATGGCCTGGGAGTCGCGCGCAAGATTCGGCTGAAACCGCTCCAGGTACAGCCGCTGAACCTCCTCGCTGGGCACTGTCGAGCGGTCCTCGATGAAGAAATGGGTTTCCTTGGGCTTGGAGAAACTGATATGCGGATTGCCGGCGAGTGCCCTGCTCAATGCAGTCGTTCCGCAGCGCGGTGCCCCCACGACAAAGAAGCTCGGCGGCATATCCCCCAACATATCGCTAACCAGGGCGGGGTCTGCTCCCTGGAGGAATCTCGCGATGTCAGCTCTGCTCTTCGGTAGATCGGTTTGCGGTATCATGCCTTCCGAATTATACAGACGGCCGGTGTGAGATGTCGGCCATTTTGTGCCAACGGATTGCCATACCTACACCACCGGCCAAGAGCCGGTGGCTTCGGGTTACCGCCGAAAACCGGATCGATCGGCCAGCCGGCGGATCGAAATCGTAGGTTGGGCTGAGCCCAGCGAAGCCCAACGGAGCCGGCCTTGATTGTGTGGGGCTTCGCAGCTTGTAGGTTGGGCTGAGCTTGCGAAGCCTAATGTCCCCACCAGCATGGCACTTCAGCGCCGGCCATCCGGGCCATCAGCTTTACACAGCAACAGAGCGACCGGGAAGCTGTCCAGCAAGCGACTCAGCGCCAGGCGCACGCGGCCGTCGGCTCCGCGTTCGGCCGTGAAGCGGCGCCCCGTCAGCACCTCGTGCCAGCGCGGTCCATCGGGTGGATCAGATGGCGTCTGAACGGCCGCCTCAGGCAACACAACCGAGGTGTCTTCCCACACCGCAGCGCCCAGCGGTGTGCGCGTGGCCGCTGCTGTCAGGGCGCCGAACCGGCACGGCGCCACAATCACCGCGCAGGTGCCATCCTCGGCGCAGCGGGCAAAAGTGCAGACCTGTTCGGCGCAAGAGCCTTGCGCGTCCAGCGGACGGTACACGCCGTGCTCGAACAGCGCCGCCCGGGCGCGGCGCAGACGCAGCACGCGCGCGGTCAGGTAGAGCTTGGCGCGCCCATCCTCAGGCGCATCGAGTAACGCGAGCACTTCGGCACTCACATCCCGCTGCGCACTCAGCATGGGTTCCAGGGCATCCAGCCGCGCCTGCCGGGACGCATAGTCCACCGGCGTACGGTTGTCCGGGTCGACCAGGCGGAACGCGAACAGCTCGCAGCCCTGGTAGATATCCGGCACGCCCGGCGCCGTCAGCTTCAGCAGCGTCTGCGCCAGACTGTTGTACACACCGATGCGCGCGACCTGCCGCTGGAACCCTCCGAAGTCGGCGAGAAAGGCATTCACGGGAGACGGCCGCAGCAACGCGCGTACGAAGTCGTCGACGCCAGCCTCGTATTCCAGATCCGGGTTCAGCCAGGCACTGTGCACCTTGGCTTCGCGTACCGCCTTGAGCATATAGGCCGTCACACGATGGCACAGGCGTTCCACGCCGTCCGCGTCGAGCGGCACCAGCGGCCACACCCCAAGCAGGGTCTGATACAGCAGGTACTCATCGTTGCGCGAGGGCACCCGCGCGCCGTCTGCCAGGCGCTTGCGCGCCGCGTTGATCCGGCTCCAGCGACCAACATGCTGGCGCCATAGATGGGGCAGTTCAGACAACACATTGAGACGCGCGCGCATATCCTCGCTGCGCTTGCTGTCATGCGTAGAGGTGGTGAGCATGGCTCGCGGCCAGCGCCGTTGCCGCTCCTGGTTGGCGTGATGAAACGCCGCCACGGATACGCCGAAACGGCCCGGGTGTCCGCCGACCTCGTTGAGCGAGGTGAGCCTGTTGTCGATGTAGAAACAGGTGTCCTCCATACCCTTGGCCATGACCGGCGCCGTGTACTGCTGGAGACGCGCGACGAAATCGAGTGCCGCCGTGCGCAGCCCGCCGTCGCTCGCGGCCCGGCCCTCCAGCTCAAGCAGTTCGCGCAGGAAGGCGAACAGGCTGGGGTCGACGCTGCGGCTGTGGCGTTCCGCCAGGATCAGCGCCCAGTCGAGATAACGTCGGTCCTGCTCACCGAGACCGTTGGCATCCGCGTAACTGCGGTATACCGGAAAGCAGGCCACCAGTTCGGTCAGCGCCTCGCGCAAGCCGTTCAGCGTGTAGTCGCGGGTGTGTCGGTCCCGCTGTGCGATGCGGCTCAACTGGCCGGCGAGTACCGTCAGCTCGCTGGAAAGCACGGCGCGGATGATGAGCTTCTTGCGTTCGTAGAGCAGTGCATCGAAATCGCGGTGCACACCGGCGTAGCGGGCATACAGCCGGGTGAGTGGACGTTCGCCGGCCGGATCCACGAACAGCCCATTGACCAGGGCGCCGAACTCGTACCCCGTGGTGCCGTCCACTGGCCAGCTCTCCGGCAGGTGCTCATGCGGCATGAGGATCTTCTCGACGATCAGGTAGAAATCGGCCGCACCGCCCGCGGCGCTGATCGCATCCCGCAAGCGGTGCAGATAGCCCAGCGGGTCGCGCAGGCCGTCCGGGTGATCGATGCGCAGACCCTGCAGGGTCTTGTCGGCTATCAGCTCCAGTACCAGCCGGTGGGTGTCGGCGAATACCCGTGGCTGTTCCATGCGCAGACCGGCCAGCTCATTGATGTCGAAGAAGCGTCGATAGTTGATCTCGTCGGCAGCGACGCGCCAGCAGGCCAGGCGGTACGCCTGCACCTCGAGCAAGGAGTGCAGACGGTCGAAGCTGTCGGCCTCGCCCGGCGTCCCACGCAGCGCCTGCAGCGCCGTGTCGATCTGCGTGGCAACCTCGTTCCAGGACTGCGTCAAGGCCGCGAGTTCGCGCTGGTGGCGGGCAGCCGCAGCGACACGCTCACGTTGCTTGCGTGGCTCGCGCGTGTCGCGTGCCGGCAGGCTTCGCAAGGCGCCGATCAGTTCCTGCAGAGCCGCGAGCCGCGCATCTTTCTCGTGCGCACCGCGCAGCGCAGCCGCGACCGACTCCAGAATGAGGGGATAGCTCACCGGGTCCAGCGGGAAGCGATGCTCGTAATACCAGATACTGAAGCTGCCCTTTTGCGGATCGTAGCGCGGCTCGAGCTCGCCGCGTTCCAGCACGGCGCCATAATGTCCGCCCAGGACCGGCAGCAGCACCCGCCCGTGCAGGCCTGGCAGCACCGGCCACCAGTCGATATCGAAATACTCGGCATAGGGCGACGCCTCACCGTGCTCCAGTACGTCCAGCCACCAGCGGTTGTCGGCGCCGCCGACCCCCATGTGATTGGGCACCAGATCGAGGATGTGCCCCATGTCGTGGGCGGCGAGTTCGGCGACCCACGCCGTGTGCGCGGCGCGATCGCCAATCTCGGGGTTGAAAGCGCCGTGATCGACAATGTCGTAGCCGTGCAGACTACCGGGGCGTGCCTTCAGATAGGACGAGACATAACAGTGACTGATGCCGAGCGCGTGCAGGTAAGGCACCAGCGCCCGGGCATCGCTGAAGCCGAAGTCCCTGTTGAGCTGCAGCCGGTAGGTCGCGTTCGGGGTGCGGGGAATCGTCACCGTACGCCTCGCTCTGCTGCGGGCAGTTGCAGATACCAGGCCAGTCCCCAGGCCGGCAGTGACGAACAATCCTGAGCGAGCGCGGGGTGCGTCCTGTACAGGCAGTCGCCTGCTGGCTGTGGTGCACCGGACGCTTCCAGGGCGCTGAAGTTCGCAATCAGGGTCAGCTGCGCCCCACCGTCCGAGCGCCAGGCTACCCGGAGCGCACGGGCATCCAGGCGCGTCCAGTCGGTCTGCAATCTCTCGACGAACAGGGGTACCAGCAGATCGCGGCGCAGGCCTAACAGATCACGGTGAAACGCCAGCCAGTCGCGCCCTTCGGCGGTCTCCGTTTGCGTCCACTCAAGTACCGCTGCCTTGAAGGTCGCCACATCCATGGGATCGGGGATGCGCGCCCGTGCGGCCGGGTCGCGAAACTCGGGAAAGCTTGCGAACTCCCGCCGGCGACCCTCGGTGACAGCCGCGGCGAGGTCGGTGCCGAAATCGCAAAAGAAAGGAAACGGCTCGCGCGCACCCCATTCCTGGCCCATGAACAACAGCGGCGGCGGCGGCGCCAGCAGCAGCAGCGCAGTGGCCGCTCGCAGCGCCGCCGGCGACGTGAGACAGGTCAGCCGCTCGCCGAACGCGCGATTGCCAACCTGGTCATGGTTCTGCAGAAAGGCGACAAAGGCCGCAGGCGGAAGGTGGCTGCTCGGTTCGCCACGCAGCCGGTCACCACGATAGGCTGAAGGCTCGCCCTGATAGGCGAAGCCCTCGCACAGGCAGCGCGCCAGATGGTACAGCGGATCATCGGCGTAGTCGCGGTAGTAACCCTGGCTCTCGCCGGTGAGCAGCACGTGGCAGGCATGGTGAAAATCATCGTTCCACTGTGCCACGTAGCCGCTGGGCCGGCCGTCATCCGCGCGGGCCAGATAACGCGCCGCATTGTCATCGTTCTCCAGTACCAGGTGTACCCGCCGGTGACGGCCCGGCCCATCCTGCACCGCTGCAGCCAGCTCTTCAAGGATATCAGGGTGGGAATCGTCGCGGATGGCGTGTACGGCATCCAGGCGCAGGCCGTCGAGGTGATACTCCTCCAGCCAGTAGAGGGCATTGTGGATGAAGAAGTCACGCACCGTGCGGCTGTCCGCTCCGTCGAAGTTCAGGCCGGCGCCCCACGGGGTGTGGTGGCGCTCGTTGAAGAAGCCAGGCGCATAGTGATGCAGATAGTTGCCTTCCGGGCCGAAGTGGTTGTATATCACATCCAGCAGCACCATCAGCCCCTGCGCGTGTGCGTCCTGTACCAGGGCTTTGAGATCGTCGGGACGCCCATAGCGGCTGTCCGGCGCAAACGGCAGCACCCCGTCGTAACCCCAGTCGCGCGCACCCGGAAAGTCACCCAGCGGCATCAGCTCGATGGCGGTGATGCCTAATGCTGCGAGGTGGGTGAGCTTCTCACGCACGGCCGCCAGGCTACCCTGTGATGTGTAGCTGCCCACGTGCAGCTCGTAAATAACCGCCTCCTCCCACGCACGCCCGCGCCAGTGCGTATCGGTCCAGTCGAAGGCGCGTGGCTCGACGACCTCACTCGGACCATGCACGTCCTCGGGCTGGTAGCGCGAGGCAGGATCCGGCACCCGTGCGCCGTCTTCCAGGCGATAGCGGTAACGGCTGCCCGCCGCTGCCCGCTCCGTCAGGCAGGCAAACCAGCCCCCCGGTTGCGGCGTCATCGGCAGCGGTCGGCAATCCTCTGTGTTCTCCAGACACAGCTCCAGCTGCCGCGCAGCCGGTGCCCAGACGCGAAAACGCACCCGCCCGTCGTCGAGCAACTCGGCGCCGAAAGGCATACTGTGATGGCGTTGCAACGGATTCGACCTCCGCAGCTTTGTCGCTGCCTGTGCTGTAAGACGCTGGACCCCTCGGGAAGACGCTGGACCCCTCGGGGCCAACAGCCGTGCACGTCGCGGGTTCAGGTGAGCTCGATACGGTCCGCCCCGCCATTGCGCAATGCCAGCATGAGCGCCAGGTATTCACGCAGCTGGCGGGTCAGCAGAAAGTTCTCGCGCACGAACTCGCGGGCCTTCCTGCCCATCTCCGCAAGCTGTTCGCACTGGTGCAACAGGTAGCGGATGCGCAGCGCGGCGCCCTCGGGCGTGCTGACGCGAAAGCCGGTGTGAAAATCGATGACCTGCAGGCGGATGCCGCCGGTGTCGCCGCCGATCACCGCCTTGCCCTTCCACATGGCCTCGGTCACCGTCAAACCGAAGCCCTCGCGTGTCGACTTCTGCAGCACGACATCCGCCGCCCGCTGCAGCGCATTGATGGTGCGATGGGCATCGGGTGGCAGCAGCAGCACATGGATGTCGTCATCTGCAGCCGCCTCGTTCTGCACTTCCTGCAGCACCAGCGTACCCTCGGGATCATCGCTGGCCCCTCCCCCGGCGAGGACCAGCTGCAGCGTGGGCAGGAAACGCTTGGCGAGCTGATGGGCACGGATGACACCCAGTGGATCCTTGAAGCGGTCGAAACGCGACACCTGCAGCACCATCGGGTGCTGCGGATTCAGACCGAAGCGCTCGTGCACAGCCGCGATTTCTCCCGCTTCGAGCTCGATGTTCTTTTCACTCAGCGGATCGATGCTGGGTGGCACAATGTATTGCGGATGCGGCAGCGGCTGAGCAAAGGCGGGAAGTGAGAAGATACTCGCATCGTAACCGGTCAGATGCCGGCGCAGGTATTTCCACACCGGCCGGTAAGGGTGGCTGACATCGATATGGCAGCGCCAGATCCATTTACCGCGCCGGCGGGGACACTGGCCCAGCAGTGGCGCGGGCTGCGGGTCGTGGATGAACACGATGTCCGCCTCTTCCAGGACGGGGCGCAGCTGGTCGGCGTTGCGCGCACCGGTATCCTCATAGGCACTCAGCAGCGCCGGCGATATGTCGGCACGGTTGCCCTGCAGCGCGTTGTGCATGAGCTTGGTACAGACGAAGAACTCCTCGCCACCGCTGATGACCTCCCAGCTCGCGTCCACACCCAGCTCGCGTGTGAGCGGCACCAGTTTTTGCAGTATCTCGGCGACACCGCCGCCAACGCGTGTTGAGTTGACATGCACCACCTTCAGCCCCTGCAGCGGTTCGGCGAGCTGGCGCAGGTGGCTGATGACGTCGGCCCCGGTATGCGCGGCATAGGCATCCAGCAGGGTCACGCGGTGTCTCCGGGCAAGCCGCGCTGGAATATCTCCGCAAGCTGCTGGCGCAGTTCGCTCAGGCTGCCGAAATAGGGATCAACACCGGTCAGCTGATCACTCAGCTGGCGATAGCGCCCATCGTCGAATCCGGCCAGCCAGGCCTGAAAGTCGTCGCGACGGTCCGGCTGGCGTCGACGCGCATCGATGAAATGATAAAAGACGCTGCTGGTCGAGAGTTCTCCCATGAGCCGCGCCAGCTCTTCAGGCCGCTGGAGGCGGCGGTTGGTGTCGAAGACCACGATCTGCGAGCGGATGAACTCGAATCGCCGGGTGGCGCGCACCCACGGCAGGTATTCGCTCTCGTCCAGGCGGGTATCGATAACGTCGAGCAGTGCCTGGCGCAGGTCTTCGAGATCATCGAGCTGGGTTGGATCGAGCATGGCGAGACGCTCGGCCAGAATGCCGTCGTGCAAACTGTGTCGGGCCCAGGCGGCGAAATCGTTGTTGTACTCGCGTTCCTCGAAGCGCGGCTCCAGCAGTCCGCCCCAGAAGTGAAAGTAGATACAGTCGGCGCTGACCTGCTCCAGGCGGTCGCGCAACTCGGTGAGGGTGTACGCGCGGCGTCCGGTGGCGATGGCGATCAGGGCGCAATCCCTGACCACGAATAATCGCTCCTCAAGAGGCGTCCCCACTGAGGTATTCTGATCGTGCGTGTCTGTCGTCATTGCCTTGCTGCTGGCCGAGCGTGCAGTAAAACCCTCACGAGTAAGTATAGCAGCCGGGGCCACACCCACCGCGTTGCGGCCAGGCAATATCCCAGGCGGCGAATAGAACCATGACCGCGGCAGCGGCACTATTCAGCGTACCCCAGACCGCTGCCGCGCGAGTTGCGCGCAAAATACTCCGGACTTCCCCTGGGGATTACGACCACGCTCCGCGGCGTTACTTCGTAGCGCGCACGGTCCGCCTGCGAATCAAAGCCGATGTTGGTATTCGCCTCGATGATATTGTGCCGGTCAACGATGACCCGGCGCAGCCGGGCGCCGCGACAGACCCGCACATAATCCATGATGATGCAGTCGTCCAGTTCGACATCGGGTTCGATCATCGCCTCTCGCCGGATGATGCTGTTGCGTATGGAAGCGTTGTTCACTAGAGCCGCCGAACCCAGCAGGCTGTTATCGATCGTGCTGTTCAAGACCCGGGCGACCGGACCCTGATAGTGGCTGGAGAAGATCGGCCACTGGGGATCGAAGGCGTCGAACCGAGGCTCCAGGCCGAGCACGTCCGTGTGCGCCTCGAAATAGGCGTCCAGCGTACCGACGTCCCGCCAGTAGCCGAGCTCTTCGTACGGCTTGATACCCGGGACATCATTGTCCATGAAGTTGTAAGCGTGCACCCGGCGCGTACTCAACAGCCGCGGCAACACACCGTGACCAAAGTCCGTTTCGCCACGTTCGTGCGCCTCCTCGAGCACCTCCAGCAGAACGTTCGCATTAAACAGGTAGTTGCCCATGGAAGCCAGCGCGCTGCCCGGATCAGCTGGCATGGCTTTGCCGCGCGCCGGCTTCTCCTCGAAGCCGCAAATCCGCCCATCGTCGTGCACCTCCAGGATACCGAAGTTCGCTGTCTGTTGAATCGGCACCGGCAGGGCTGCGATGCTGATCTCCGCCCCTTGCTGCCGGTGGAAGCGCACCATCTGGCGTACGTCCATACGGTAGATGTGATCGGCCCCGAAGACCGCGACCAGGTCGGGTCGATGGCTGCGCAGGAGGTTGATGCTCTGATACACCGCGTCGGCGGTACCCCGAAACCATACCCGACTGTCCTGCATCTGCGGCGGAACAACGGTAACAAACTGATCCGGCAGCAACGGTGAAACCGTCCAGCCCTTGCGCACGTGTTCAATGAGTGACTGCGGCTTGTATTGCACCAGAAGGTATATCGAACGGATTTCCGAGTTGATCAGATTGCTGAGAACGAAATCCACCAGCCGGTAGCGTCCACCGAACGGCACGGCCGGCTTGCAACGTTCGGCGGTGAGCGGCCTGAGACGCTTGCCTTCACCGCCGGCCATGACAAAGGCCACGATTCTTTCGGAATGCCGTCGTTCTCTCACGCTACTTTCACCTCATCGCCGGCGCGTTCCTGCGGGTTGATCATCGACAAACCAGCCGCCATGCTGCCCCCTTTAGATTTTCGATCTCAGGTCCACCATTACCCGTGTTGCGTCGTTTCCCGGTCAGGCGCTACGTTGCCTGATTGTCCTGTTGCCAATACACCCGGCGTCCGTAGTGCCTGAAGAGTCTCACCTCGTAGTCGCGGCTGATCACCCCTGAAGGATCAAAGCCAGGAGCGCTCTTTATCGCATCCCCTGTCAGGTCGATGTTAACCGTTCGCTCCCTCCAGCTGACGCCCTCAATCCAGCCTGGGTTTAGCAGCACATGCTTACCCGGCCAGCAGTTTCGCGAATCGATCTGGAGGTAGCGAATTGCCCAGTATTGCAGATCTATGATGAAATCTTCCACGTACCCGATTACCCGGTCGCGGGCTGCAACAGCATAGCCCTTGATCTCTGTGGCGCAGCGCAGCTGCGTCTCTTCCCGCCCAGGTTTCCCTGCTTTTGCTGTAAGGGCTGGAGGCGTCAATGCCCTGTGCGTCAGCGGAACCCCGGATACGGATCCGGTGTCCCAGTACGGCGGCCAGGCGTAGTACTTGAAATACTCCACTTCGTATTGCCGCGACACTGGTTTTTGCCTTTCAATTGACGGACTGTTCAGGATCTGCGCACGCGTCAGCTCGATGTGCACGCGTTTCTCGTCGTCCTGAACGTCACCAATAGCCACCGGCGAAATCAGGACATGTCGGCCGATAAGGCAGCCGCGGCTATTCACCGCCAGATAGCGAATCCGCCAGGTCAGGTCCTCGAAGTAAAGGTCCTCCAGGCTGCCTATTTCACCGTCAACGGCCAGCAGGGTAGAACATTCCAGCGCTCGTGCGGATTTCAAAAAGCGCATCGGCTTCACTCTCTTAAAAAGCGGTATATCTATTGGCGGACTTGCACGAATCGCGGGTGCATCGGCACCCGCCAGCTCAGCGGCCTCCATCTGGAGCATCAGTGATTTGCCGACCTCCGCCGTCAGTGTATGCATGAACGAGCTCAGGAATCCTGAAGCAGGCTCAGTGTCTGTCGCCGGAATCCAGCTTTGCAGCGCCGTATTGGCGCTGCGTTGCCAGGTAACCTGCAGCCTATTTAATATCAAGTATTCGACTTGCCGCATTGATAAATTTCAATCTCCCGTCCGAAGCGATGCAGATAGCGAACGGCAGACGCGCGGAACAGAACAGTCAAGGAGCGGCAGCGGGCGACCCGGAAAGCAGGAACGATCCTGGAGGCCATTCCCGATGAGGCCCATCATGAGGTACTCTACCGGAAGGGTTGCCGGCAGCCGTCCCTTGCACGCGCCGCCGCCACCACTGGATGCAATGTTCCCGCCCGGCGGATGCGTTTTGATGCCTTTGCCAGTGTGCTGGCCTCTTTGCTGAAGGTCGCCGACGAGGAACAGTGTAGCAGCGTAGACGCCTTCATCGCCGCAGAGCTGATTCATGAGGAGCTACCACTGTTGGCCCGCCTTTCATCCGGTGATAAATCCCGTGGACGAAGACTGGGAGGATCCGCAGCTGATCCACCCGGCCAACGCGCTGCGGATGCAGGGCGTACCCTGGCGTTTCGCCGACGAGGTGCATGGGTGACAACGCGAACCCGGCAGGAGCCGGCAACAGGGCTGGAGCGCAGCCGGTGCGGCCATCGACCAGCATGTCCCGGAAGGACAAAGCATGTTCAGGATCGACGATCGTGACGGGTAATTTCCTGCGATGCGCGGATCTCGACCGTACGGTCCTGATCGGCGGTCTGCAGGCGGTGCTGGTGGAAAACGCCCGCGACGAAGTCCAGAAAGCAGCGCTGCGGCCCTTGCGACCCGCGGTGCACCTGGATCGCCTGTATCTGGCGCGGGGTGCCCTCCTGAGGATGAAGGGAAACTACGCCGCCGACGTCCTGGAGGGGCTCACCCACGTCCTGCCAGAGACCCTCGACTGGCTGAAGGACGCAACGCTCAGGAAGACACCATGAACAGCAGCGCGCGGGAAGCAGAGCAACGATCCGGCGAAATCATTGCGGTGCGCGGCAACGTGGTGGATGTGCGCTTCCCGCCTCCCCTGCCGCCCAGGAATCACGAGCTGCGCACCGGCCCCGAAAACCGTGTGGTGCTCGAGGTCCAGACCCATCTGAGCACCACCGCCGCACGCTGTATTGCCCTGAACCCCACGCGACGCCTTGCCAGGGGGATGGCGGTGCAGGACACGGGCAGCACGCTGCAGATGCCGGTGGGCGAGGCCCTGCTGGGGCGCATGCTCAACGTGTTCGGCGAGACCATCGACAGGCGCGGCCCCATCGAGGTCCGGGAGCGCTGGCCCATCCATCGTCCGCTGCTGCCGCTCGCGGACCGGATGACCGGGACCGAGGTGTTCGCCACCGGCATCAAGGCCATCGACCTGCTGGCCCCGCTGGAGCGTGGCGGCAAGTCAGGCATGTTCGGCGGCGCGGGCGTCGGGAAGACGGTACTGATCAATGAATTCATCAACAATATGGCCCGGCAGTACGAGGGCATCAGCCTGTTCTGCGGCATCGGTGAGCGGATGCGCGAGGCCGAGGAGATGTACCGCGCCATGCAGGAGTCAGGGGTGCTGGAGAAGGCGGTGTTGATCTACGGGCAGATGAACGAGCCGCCGGGAGCGCGCTTTCGCGTCGGGCACGCGGCGTTGACGGTGGCGGAGTATTTCCGCGATGTGGTCAAGCGTGACGTGCTGCTGCTTATCGACAACGTGTTCCGCTTCGTGCAATCCGGCACCGAGGTCTCCGGCCTCATGGGCCGCATTCCCTCGCGGGTGGGTTATCAGCCCACGCTGGCCACCGAACTCGCCGCGCTGGAGGAGCGCATCTGCAGCTCGCGCAGCGGCAGTATCACCTCGGTACAGGCAGTCTACGTGCCCGCCGATGATCTGACCGACCCTTCGGCCACGCATATCTTCGCCCACCTGTCGGCCTCTATTGTCCTGTCCCGCAAACGCGCCAGCCAGGGTCTGTATCCTGCGATCGATCCCCTGCAGACCGACTCCAAGATGCTCACCGCCTCGGTGGTGGGCGAGCGCCATTACCGCGTGGCCCAGGCGGTGCGCAGCACGCTCGCCGAATATGATGACCTCAAGGACATCATCTCCATGCTGGGCATAGAGGAGCTGTCGCGCGAAGACCGCACCACGGTCAGCAAGGCCCGCCGGCTGGAACGCTTTTTGACGCAGCCGTTTTTCACCACCGAACAGTTTACGGGCAAACACGGCCGGCTGGTGCCCCTGGAGCAGACCATCGACGGTTGTGAGCGCATCCTCGCGGGCGAATTCGCCGAGGTCAGCGAAAAGACGCTCTACATGATAGGTTCGGTCGATGAGGTGGACAAAACAGGACAAGGCAATGAGCGGGCCTGACGCGGACAGTACGGGGCAGATGCGCCTGCAGGTACTGCTGCCCACCGAGGTGCTGGTGGACGAAGCGGTGATCAAAGTGATCGCCGAGGCGGATAACGGCGCCTTTTGCCTGCTGCCCCGGCATATTGATTTCGTCGCAGCACTGGTGCCGGGCGTGTTGTGCTTCTGGACCAACGCGGGCGAGGAACGTTTTGCCGCGGTGGACGAAGGTGTCCTGGTAAAATGCGGCCACGAGGTGTTCGTTTCGACGCTCGACGGTGTGCGCGGCAGCGATCTGAGTCAGCTGCAGACGCTGGTCGCGGAACGTTTTCTCGAACTCGATGAGCATGAGCGTAAGGCGCGCGCGGCGCTGGCACGCCTCGAAGCGGGGACGCTGCGCGGTTTCCGGGAGCTGCAGGAGCGATTCCATGGCTGATTCGCCACGCCAGCGCAAGCAACCGCTCAGCGAAACGGTTGGCCGTCGTGCGAGGCGCAAGCTGCGCGCCCGCCAACAGAGCGGACCCACGGCCTGGTTCGGGCTGGGCATGTTCGGGCTGGTGGGCTGGTCCGTGGCCGTACCCACCCTCATTGGCATCGCGCTGGGACTATGGCTCGATGCGCGCTGGCCCGGGCGCCCTTCCTGGACCTTGACCTTTCTGATCATCGGTGTGGCGCTCGGCTGTCTCAATGCCTGGTACTGGGTCAAGCAGGAGAGTCGGCGTGAGTGAAGGACTAATCGTAAGCAACGCGCTGGTGTTGAGTCTGATGTTCATTGCGGGCGCACTCCTGGCCGCCGTCTATCTTGCCGGTCTGTGGTTCACCGTGCAAGGCGTCCGCAGCGGCCGGTATCCGGGTCTGTGGACCCTGACAAGCCTGGTCGTGCGCATGGCGCTGCTGGCGGTCGCATTCTATTTCGTCCTCGGGGACGGCCATTGGGAGCGCCTGCTGGCGGCCCTGGCCGGATTCGCCAGCCTGCGTTCTCTGGCTATACGCCGAGTGCGCCACCGCACACCAGACTGCAGCAAAAAGGAGAAACCGGCATGAGCATCAGTCCCGACGGCATCATCTGGTGGCAATGGGGCGGGTTGTCTCTCAACGCCACGATTGTATTCACCTGGCTGGTTATGGCACTGCTGACGCTGCTCTCCTGGCTGGTGACGCGCCGTCTGTCCACCGGCACAAAACTCTCGCGCTGGCAGAACGTGCTGGAAGTCCTGGTGACCGGCATCCGCGACCAGATCCACCAGGTGAGCCGCCAGGAACCGGGCAGGTATCTGCCCTTCGTGGGCACTCTGTTTCTGTTCATCGCCACGGCCAATCTGCTCAACGTTGTGCCCGGCTATCTGGCGCCGACCGGGTCGTTGTCCACCACGACTGCGCTGGCGATCTGTGTTTTCGTCGCGGTGCCGCTCTATGGCATTGCCTGTGAAGGACCGTTGCGCTATCTGCAGCATTACGTCAAGCCCACGTGGCTCATGCTGCCCTTCAACCTCATTGGCGAGGTCTCGCGCACCATCGCCCTGGCTGTGCGCCTGTATGGCAATATGATGAGCGGTACGGTTATCGTTGCCATCCTGCTCAGCCTGACGCCGTACTTTTTCCCCCTTATCATGGAGTTGCTGGGTCTGCTGACGGGGATGATTCAGGCCTATATTTTCGCCGTCCTGGCGATGGTCTATATCGCTTCTGCAACTTCCGCGCATCAACGCACCGCACAATCCGGACATTCGGCAGTATCATCGTCAGACCAACAGGGAGAACAACATGGATAACGTCGCACTCATCGGTATGGTATCTGTGATCACCGCTGGCCTGACCATCGGCTTTGGCGCCATGGGTCCGGCGCTGGCGGAAGGACGCGCCGTGGCCCAGGCCTTGACGGCGATCGCCCAGCAGCCGGACGAGGCTGGGGCCATTACCCGTACCCTGTTCGTGGGTCTGGCCATGATCGAGTCCACCGCCATCTACTGTTTCGTGGTGGCCATGATCCTGATTTTCGCCAATCCTTTCTGGGACTACGTCACGGCGCCGGCGGGAGGCTGATCCATGCAGATCGACTGGATCACGGTCTCGGCGCAGATTGTCAATTTCCTGATCCTGGTCTGGCTGTTGAAGCAATTTCTCTACCAGCCCGTCATCCGCGCCATAGACCGCCGCGAACAACGCATCGCCGCGCGGCTGAATGACGCGCAGGTGCGCGAGCAGCAGGCCGACGAAAAGATGCACAGTTACCAGGACAAGGCCGACGAGCTGGAACGCAGCCGCGACGAGATCCTGAGTCAGGCCCGGCAACAGGCCGAGCTGCAGAAAAAGCAGTTGCTGGAGGACGCGCGCGCGGAAGTCGCCGAGACCCGCGCAAACTGGCAACAGCAGGCCAATCAGGAGAAAGACGAGTTCCTCGCCGACCTGCGTCGTCAGGCAGCCACGGCCATTCAGGCCATCGCGCGCAAGGCGTTGCGGGATCTCGCCGATGCCGAGCTCGAGGAGCACGTCGTCCATACCTTCCTCGCGCGGCTGAAATCGCTGGACAGGGAAACCCGGGAGGCGCTGGCACACACCGCCGAACCGGTGCGCATCACCAGCGCGTTCCCGCTGGCTTCCAGGGTACGCGGCCGGGTGACCCGCGCGATTCACGAGCACCTCGCCGAGGGCATCGAGGTGGACTACAGGCAGTCCCCGGACGTGCTCTGCGGTATCGAGCTCACCAGCGGGGGGCGGCGGCTGAACTGGACCCTGGCCGATTACATGGAGGAGTTGACGGCCCGCATCGAAGCGGTCTTCAGTCCAATTGAACTCGCGAAGGAAGAGGCGTAATTGCGTGCTGCAGGAACTGCTGGATGAGACCATGATCACCCTGCACGCGGCAATCGAGCGCCGCGTCCCCGAGTGGCGTCCGCATGAGACCGGCACCCTGGTGCAGGTCGGCGGTGGCATCGGCCGCGTCAAGGGTCTGCCCGGTGCCATGTCGGAGGAACTGCTGCGGTTTCCCGGAGGTATGCTGGGCGTTGCCATCAACCTCGAACCGGATGAAATCGGCGTCATGCTGCTCGATGACAGCGACCAGCTGGCCGCCGGCGTCGAGGTCAGCGCCACGGGCCGTGAGGCGGACGCACCGGTCGGCGACGGTTTGCTCGGCCGCGTGGTCGACGCCACCGGACGGGCGCTCGATCATGGCCCACCGCTGCGCTTCAGCGAACGCCGGCCCGTGGAGTGCCCCGCTCCCGCCATCGTCGACCGGGCCCCGGTCAACGTGCCGCTGGAAACCGGCATCAAGGCCATTGACGCGCTCATTCCCATTGGGCGTGGCCAGCGCGAGCTGATTGTCGGCGATCGCCAGACCGGCAAGACCTCGGTGGCCGTCGATACCATTATCAACCAGCGCGACAAGGGCGTGGTCTGTATCTATTGTGCCATCGGCCAGCGAGGCACTGCCGTAGCCCGGGTGGTGGATACCCTGCGCCAGCACGAGGCCCTGGACACCACGATTATCATCGTGGCCTCGGACGAGGACCCGCCGGGCTTACGCTTCGTCACCCCCTATGCCGCCACCACCATGGCTGAATACTTTATGGAAAAAGGCCAGGACGCGCTCATCGTCTACGACGATCTCACCCGGCATGCGCGCGCCTACCGCGAGCTGTCGTTGCTGTTGCGCCGTCCGCCCGGTCGTGAGGCCTATCCGGGCGATATCTTCTATATCCACGCCCGTCTGCTGGAACGTGCCGCGCATCTACACAGCGAACGCGGCGGCGGATCGCTGACTGCGCTGCCGATCATCGAAACCGAGGCACAGGACATCTCGGCCTATATCCCAACCAACCTCATCTCCATCACCGATGGTCAGATTTATCTGTCGCCGACGCTGTTTCACAAAGGGCTGCTGCCAGCCATCGACGTGGGCAGGTCGGTATCGCGAGTGGGCGGTAAGACCCAGTACCCGGCGTTTCGCAGCGTCGCTGGCGACCTGCGGCTGTCGTATTCGCAGTTCGAGGAGCTGGAGACCTTTGCCCGTTTCGCCACCCGACTGGACCAGGACACCCGCGCCACCATCGAACACGGCCGCCGCGTACGCGAGGTCCTCAAGCAGAGCGAGCACCGTCCCCTGCGCGCCAGCGAGCAGATGGCCGTGCTGAAGGCCGTCAACGCCGGACTGTTCGATGCTTTACCGGTAGACTCGATCAGCGCTGCCGAAGCGGCGGTGCAACAGCGTGTGCTCGCGGTGCTCCCCGAGCTCTGCGAGCGCATGGAGTCCGGTGAGACACTCGACAGTGCCCAGTGGCAGCAGGTCCTTGAGGTCGCGGGCAAATCGCTGTCCGCGATCAAGGGTCAGACGCAGGAATAAGACCGATGGAATCCCTGGAGCAACTGCACAGGCAACTGGACAGCCTCGACGAGCTGCGCAGCATCGTCAAGACCATGAAAGCGCTGTCGGCGGCGAGCATCCGGCAATACGAGCAGGCGGTCACCGCGCTCAGCGAATACTATCGAACCGTGGAACGCGGGCTATACGTGGTACTGCAAGACATGCAACGACCGCCCGCCCCTGCCCCGCGCAGCCGCGAGCCGCGCCGCATCGCCGCCATCGTGTTCGGCTCCGACCACGGTCTGTGCGGCCGCTTCAACGAGGAAATCGCCGAGCACACGCTCGATCGCCTGGCCACCATCGGCGGAGACTCGAAGCACTGCCTGCTGCTTGCCGTCGGTGGCCGGGTGGCCGCCAGTCTGGAGCACGCGGGCCGAGCGATCGACGCAGACCTTCTGGTCCCCGGTTCGGCCTCCCAGATCACGGCGACGGTGCAGCAGATCCTGCTCAAAGTCGATCAATGGCACGAACAGGCCGGCGTGCATGGGGTTTATCTGTTCTACAATCGTCACGCCGGCGGCAAGGGCTATGATCCTACTGACCTCGAGCTGTTGCCTGTGAACCTCCAGCGCCTGCACCGCCTTAAGGAAGAGTGCTGGTCCTCGCGCAGTCTGCCCACGTTCACCATGGACCGCGCAGTGCTGCTCGGCCGGCTGCTGCACCAGTACCTGTTCGTCTCGATCTTCCGCGCTTGCGCCGAATCCCAGGCCAGTGAACACGCCAGCCGGCTGGCGGCCATGCAGTCGGCACAGCGCCATCTCGATGACCGGCTGGAAGAAGTGACCATGGTCTTTCGCCGCGCCCGCCAGAATGCCATCACCGCCGAGCTGCTCGACGTCGTGGCGGGCTTCGAGGCGATCACGAGCGGCGCGACCTAGGAGGCTGTCCGCGTGGCCTTCGCATAGCAGGACGGACTATACTTTTCCGGTACGACTGGAACAGGACATGGAACGTATTCCGTCGCATAAGATAACTGACAAAGGCAGCGAGACCCTGGACGGAAATCCACAGCACCGGAGCAGATCCTTCCCGCATCAGGCGGACCGCTTACCCCAACATTGTGAAGTGGCCGTCGTTGGGGGCGGCCCGAGCGGTGCCTGTGCTGCACATACACTGGCCAGGGACGGTGTCGATGTGGTGCTTCTGGAGCGCGATATGCTGCCGCGCTACAAGGTGTGCGGGGGCGGAATTGTGCACCGCGTGCATCAGTTCCTTCCGGTGGATGTAGGCGCAGTCATCGAGCGTCGCTGTCTCGATGCAGAGGTCAACCTGTTGCCGCACGGTTACCACTTTGTCGCCCACCGCCGCCAGCCCGTCGTTTCCATGACCATGCGGGCGCAGTTTGACTGGCTGTTGGTGGATGCCGCCCGTCAGGCTGGCGCGCGGGTCGTCTATCCCTGCGAGGTACTCGACATCGCGTGGCGCACGGACGGGTCTGAGCTGGATACCCGTGCAGGCCGGCTGCACGCCCGTTTTGTCATTGCAGCGGACGGCGCCGCAGGACGCCTTGCGCGTTGTGGCGGCTGGCGCGACAGCCGTATTCTGGCGCCGGCGTTGGAGTACGAGGTAACTGTACCGCCTGAGATACTCGAACGTTTCAGCCAGACCGCCCGCTTCGATATTGGTGCTGTGGCGAACGGCTACGGCTGGGTGTTTCCCAAGCGGCAGCACCTCTCAGTCGGTGTCGGTGTGCTGAGTAGTACCCGCCTTGGGCGCCGGACATTGAAACAATCGCTGCGACGCTATCTCTCGGCCATCGGTGTTGCACCACTGATCTCGGTGCAACGGCACGGCTATGTGATTCCACTGTCACCCCACAAGAGCCCGCTGATCCGTGACCGGATGATGCTGGTCGGTGACTCGGCGGGTCTTGCCGATCCGCTTACCGGCGAAGGTATCTCAAACGCGGTGATCAGCGGGTGCCTTGCTGGCGAAGCACTCATTGCGGGCGCGCTGCACCCTGATGAGGTCATGGCGCACTACCAGGAGCGTATCGATGCACTGATTCTGCGTGAGCTGCGCGGGGCCCGCTCTCTGGCCCGACTGCTATATGGAGTTCCCAACCTTGCTGCCCCGCTGTTCAGGCATCGGGGAGCACGAATAACCGAACGGGTGGTGGATATATTCATGGGCGAGCACAGCTATGCCGAGGAGGTCGACCGACGCATCGGTCTGCTGCGAACGGCGTTGCGGGTGTGACTCAGGCATTCGATCTAGGCTTACAGGATTCGCGATGGCGTCGTGATGGGTTGGCCACGAAAACGGTCACACGTTGCCGCCTCTATTGCCTGCTGCCGGGGTTCTGGTCCGGCGAAATCCGGTCGAGGCGTGCCTTGAGGGTTGCCATCTCGTCGCGCAGCTGGTTGACCAGCTGCTCAAGCTGCTCTATCCGGTCGGCATCCGCGCCAGGCCCAGCTGAGACCGCGTATGCAGGTGGAGCAGCCTCGCGTATTTCTATTTCGCCGCCAAACAGGTGTGCAAAGCGAGTTTCACGCTTTCCCGGTTCACGCGGAAGCTTCGCCACGAAGGGGCCATCGTCACGCTGCATCAGCTGATCGAGCGTCGACTCGACCTCGTGGATATCCTGGAATTTGCACAGGCGCTCAGTGCGGGTGCGCAGTTCACCCGGTGTCTGCGGTCCGCGCAGCAGCAACACGCACACAATACCGAGTTCCTGCTCAGAGAACTTCAGGGCGCCAAATTCCGTATTGCTGAACCGGTGCTGATACTTGGTGACGCGACTGCCGAAGCCACTCTTCTCGATGACAAAACGCTTCTTTATCAGGGCATCGATTGTGTCCTGCACCGTGGCCTCGTCAAGTTCCAGCACCGGGTCGCGGCTGCTCTTCTGGTTGCAGGCATTGGTGAGTGCGTTGAGCGAAAGCGGGTACTGTTCGGGGGTGGTGCGTTGTTTTTCAATCAGGCAGCCGATCACGCGCGCTTCGTAGGGCGTAAAGTGAATGTCCACTAACGTTCTCCGTATCCATTGACCCGATTAATATAACACCATACTTATTCACCCAACCTCGGCTGAAAAGGGGTCATTCACGTCTGGTTGATAGCAAGGTTTGACCGGCTGACCGGCTTCAAACGTTTCTCTTCCCGGCGAACACCTGACGCTGGCACGGTTACTTCCGGACATCTTTGCTTTCCAGGTCGATCACGTCAATACCTTTCCGGACAGAATTCGAATATGTCCCCTCTAGGAGGCTGTCGGATTTGGGACTGATCTACTGCGCCGGTGGGAGAGCGCCCCATTTTCCCGATCCTTTTCGTCAAATAGCTACGGCTATTCTCCTCAAACGATCGAAACAATGGCCTCGCCCTCCCACCTTGCTCGCTACGATCGCCCAAATCCGACAGCCTCCTAGTAGTCCAACAGTAAACTACTGATGTAAATTAAAGTAGAATCTCAAGATCCATCCGTGATGCACTGAAGGAGCTTGAGAAAACTATGCCAGCGAAAAAGTTCAAGGTGACACTCACCGCAGACGAACGAGAGCAACTCGAGGAACTGATCTCCAAAGGCAAGTCGGCGGCACGAAAGCTGGCTCATGCGCGCATCCTCCTCGCCTGCAATGAAACCGACGAGTGCCGTGGGGCTTCTGACACCGAGGTTGCAGATGCCGTTCACGTCAGTCGCCCGACCGTCGAACGCGTTCGCAAGGCGTTTGTCGAAGAGGGGTTGGAGCAGGCATTAAACGCCAAGCGCCCCCGGCAGACGCGCCCGCCAGTGTTCGATGGCGAGAGCGAGGCGAAGTTGGTCGCTTTGGCCTGCTCATCACCACCAGAGGGACGCACGCGGTGGACCCTGCGACTGTTAGCGGAGCGGCTGGTTGAACTTGAGGTGTTCGAATCGATATCGAGCGAAACGGTGCGCCAGACCCTAAAAAAAACGAACTTAAGCCTTGGCTGAAGTCGTGTTGGTGCATCCCGGCAATACAGAGTGCAGAGTTTGTGTGTGCGATGGAGGATGTCCTGTCGGTGTACCAACGGCCGGTCTCGGAGTCCGAACCGCTGGTATGCATGGACGAGACGAGCAAACAGCATGTGAAGGAGACGCGCCTGCCCCTGCCATGTCGTGCCGGGGATGTGGAAAAGTACGATTACGAATACGAGCGCAACGGGGTCAGCAATCTGTTTATGGTCTCTGCGCCGCTGATCGGCTGGCGTCATGTTAAGGTTACTGACCGCCATACCTGTCATGACTGGGCCTTGCTGATGCGCGAAATCGTTGATGTGCATTTCCCCAACGCCAAGCGCGTAGTGGTGGTCATGGATAACCTCAACACCCACAAGCCTTCGTCGCTGTATAAGGCATTCCCGGCCTCCGAGGCAAAGCGCATTCTGGATCGGTTGGAGTTTCATTACACGCCGAAACACGGCAGTTGGTTGAATATGGCTGAAATCGAGTTCGGCATCTTGCAACGCCAATGTTTGAACCGCCGCATACCCGGCCAGGAAACCTTGCGCGACCAAGTCGCCGCATGGCAGCAACGCCGGAACACTGAGGCCGTTGAAGTGAACTGGCGGTTTACTACCCAAGATGCTCGCATAAAGCTCAAGCGCTTGTATCCATCAATACATTGCTGACGGACTACTAGGAGCCGGGTGTTGGTGGTAAAGCTAACTGCCCACAATCTCTGCCCGCAGGTCGCACTGGTCCGGAGGTTTATCCTCTGCGTCGGCCGTTCAATATCCCATGGAGTTAATGGCCATCTCTTTCCCTCTCGCGGGCCAGTACGTAATCCAGCCACAATGAGCCCAGCCTGTCCGGCATGCGGTTCTGCGCTTGTCGCGCCGACAGGTTGTCCAGATCTACCCAGGCCAGCGGCTGATCCTGTTGTCCGCATGAGAACACCGCGCGGGTCCGTTTACCGGTCTCCGGGTCCACCTGCCATTGGAGGCATTGAGCGCACACCCCTTTGAGCATGCACTGCATGGGGCTCCCCACGGTGGCGATCGCTTCCACGTCCGCCTTAAAGGTATCCCGCAAACCGCCGCGCAGCGCCTGCTGCAACCGCTTCAGCAGGCCCGTGCCACCCATTACCATGATGCGGTCCACCTGCTCCAGTGCAATCGCGCCTGGCGCATTGACCGGCAGCTCACCGCGACCATACCGCCCGACCAGATCAACCAGGTCCGCGGCGATAACACCGGTGTCCTGCGCCCGTCTGGCTGCAATCGCGGGCTCAACCGGCGTGCACCAGATGATCTGATCTGCGGCGGCTTCCAGCTCGGGTTGATGGTCTACCTCCTGCGCGCCGCCAAGAGCGCCAATGTACAAGACCCGATTGCCCGCGGCGCGCAGAGCAGCACCGATGTCAAGCATGACTGCTGCGCCCCAACGCTCCGCGATGACTAACACGGTCTTGTCGGCGGGGATGTCCGTCGGCGCCCCGGTGGGGCCCATGAGAACTAACGGATCGCCGGGTTGCAGACGGCCCACCAGGCGCGGGCCGACGCCCCACTGCAACACCAGCAGGCGAATCATGTCGTCTTTAACGCCGGTGCCACTCACGGTCAACAGCGGCACCTGCAGGCGCGTGCCCGCCACGACGGGGCTGGTGGATTCGAATGTCTGCAACCGGAAGAACTGGCCCGGGCGAAAGTTTCGGGCCGCCATGGGCGCGTGTACCCACAGTTCGGTCACGGCTGGATTGTCACGACGCACGCTGGCCAAGCGGGGGCAGAGCAGATGCTGCATCCGGTCACGAAATTCCTGATATGCGTTCCACTCGCCGCCGGCAACCGGCGGGCGTTCCAAAAGCACCCGTACAACCTGCGGATAACTGCGTCCGGCCGAGGCAATCGCCTTAACGACACTGCCATGGAACACCGGATTAGTGTCGCCGATAAAGCTGACGGAACGATGGTCCTTATCATAGGACGTGAACACGCCAAACTCGGGCGCCTTGCAATGCTCGGCTACCTGCACCGGCTGGACACCGTCGGAATGCGCGACATGCGGCAGGAAATGGCTGTCTTCCAGCCTGAAGGTGCCAGGATGTTCCTGTTCGTAAATGATGTTGGGCATGGCGCCCGCGGCCACCAACACCGACCGCGCGGGCAAGCTGACTTCTTCACCGGTGGCGAGCCAGCGGCCTTGCTCGCAGTGCATACGCCGGAACACCTGCGTCTTGACGTGCCCGAATTCGTCCAGCTCGGCACGCAGCGGTTCCAGACCCTGCATGTAATAGATTCCTTCCTGCATGGCCTTACGGATTTCTTCATGGTTGCGCACGTAGGCGGGCGAACTGTTGATGCCTTTACGGTAGGTTATCGTCACCCCGCCCCAGTCGCGCAGCAGGGAGATAAAATCCGGTTCGCTGCCTGCCTTGGCGGCGCGTTCCCTTTCGGCTCTGACGGCGCGGCCATGCTCCAGAAATTCACTCAGAATAATCAGATCTTCTTCATTGAAACCGCCCCGCACCCCCTGCTCGCCGGATTCCGCTACCAGTGTTTCATAACGCAGCAGCGTCTTCTCCACCTGTTTGAGATAATAGGCCTGGACTTCCGTGGCCGTATCGATGGCCGTGAGGCCGCCGCCGATCACCACCGCGGGCAGACGCACCTGCAGATTGGCCAGGCTGCTCTGTTTGCCCGCGCCGGTCAATTGCAACGCCATCAGGAAATCATTGGCCTGCCGCATGCCGCGCGCCAGGCTGTTGCCCATGTGAATGACGCGCGGCAACCCGGTCCCGGTTGCCACACAAACGTGGTCAAAGCCCAGTTCCCAGGCGTTATCCACGCTTAAGGTGCCGCCCAGACGGACACCGCCGAAAGCCTGGAACAAAGGGCGCCGCGCCAGACTCAGATATATCAGCTTCAGAAAGTTCTTGTCCCAACGCACAGTGATGCCGTATTCGGCCACCCCGCCAAATCCGCGCAAAATGCGTTCATCCAGCGACTCCTCCAGGTCTGCCCAGGATTGCACCGGGTCTTCCACGAGCGCATGCGGCAGCGGTTCGAGCTTAAGCCCGTCCACGCCCACCACGGCGCAGCCTGCCATGGTCAGATGGTGCGCCATGGTAAAACCTGCCGGCCCCATTCCGGCGATCAGCACTTTTCGTCCGTTATACGCCTGCGGCAGGTACTGGCGCTGGCGCAGCGGATTCCAGCGAGTCAGCAAGTCATAAATTTCCACGCCCCAGGGCAGGTCCAGCACATCCGTCAGGCAGCGGGTTTCAATTTGTGGAATATCTACGGGATCCTGTTTCTGGTAGATACAGCCCTTCATGCAATCGTTGCAGATGCGATGTCCCGTCGCCGGCACCATGGGGTTGTCCACCATGGCCATGGCCAGCGCAGCGATGTTGTACCCGTCGCGCTTCAGCAGGTGCATTTCCGATATTTTCTCATCCAGCGGACAACCGGTGAGCGTGACATCCAGGGGGTCGACCTTGAAGCCAAGTTCCCGTTCGCCCTTTTTCTCCGGGAAACCCTTGGAGCAAAAATCGCCGTCTTTGCTGTGACAGTAGATACAATAATGAACCTGGTCCTGCACCTCTCGGGGAGTCATGCGCGGATCGGTCAGCGTGAAACCGTCCCGCTGGCGCCATTGCGACGGAGCCGCCTGCAGCCGTTCCGTCCCGCCGACCATTACCGGTTCCAAGGGCACCAGTCGGGCGTGATCGACGCGCCGGGGCAGTCTGAAACTCACCCAGTGGCGCACGAGCTGCTGACCCCGTGGGTCCTTCAGCCCGAGGACACACCATTGGGTCAGTTTCTCGATCCGGTCGTGATTCTGTTCTGCGGACGTTAACAGCTCTTCCGCCCACACCGCGGTGGCGTACTCGTCGTCCTCGGCGGCCAGAGGGGCCGCCTGCAGTTGTTCCGTGCGCCATTGATTCAGTTCCTGAAAGCTGGCGCTGATCCCGCCGCGATAACGCCGCGCCCGGCGCAGCACAAAGCTCTTTTTAAAGCGCATAACCACGTTGTGGCTGATAGTGCGCCCTTGCGAGGCCTCCAGCGCCGGCTGAATATCGAACAAGCGGGCGATGAACTCATCGAGATGGGGCGCAACGGTCAGCAGGAACTCGCTGATGTCGATCGGCGTCGACAATTGCAGACCCTGGCGATAATCGAGCAGCTGTTGCTCGAGCACCGGGGCGCTGTTGCGCAAATCGTCCAGAAACTGCCCATCCAGCCTGCGCAGGCCATGGGGCTCGAACAATGCCTTAAAGCCAAGTCCCCGTTTCTGCAGATGGGTGTGCAAATATCTTTGTGAGCTCGTGTCGCGCATTGTTTTGTCACACTATCGGAAGGGCTACTCCTGGTACCGGTTCTGCCTTGGGCCAAGCCCGCATTAGAGTTCTGTCAAGCTGTCAGCCTTCATGACAGAAATGTCTTCTAAACGCAAGGAAACGGACGCGGACAAGGAAAATGTCCGGGAGACAGCCGCCTCGCCTGTCCCCGAGGGCGATAACGGGCATGAGCCTCTGGGGCTTATGCCGTGATCAGTCGGATGTACACGCCGCCATTAATGTCCACGTCCAGTTCCGCCAAGCGTTCGGCGCTTACCGCGTCGCACGAATAGAGTACGGTGCGCAAGAACTGTCACTTGTAGGAGCGCCGTCCCCCGGCGCGAATCGCGGCCAGGCATCCCAAAGAGCATAAAGGGTCGCTCCCACAGCGAGATTTTTGCAATGATTGGGTTAACGCGCCTATTTCAAAGGGGGTACCGCTTGATGAGACTCTATGGCGTGCCACGGACCCCAATCTCTTCGCACATTTAGCCGGAGCTCCGGGCCTTTCTTTAACGCCTCACCGAGCGCTTTTATCGGCCGATGAGCACGACGGCGCCTGCGAGGCCGACTGCGGTGAAGGCGGCCCCACCGATAAAAGTGACTGACGGCCCGACCCAGTCCCAGAGCACACCTGCGATGAGGCTCGCTACCAGCAGCGCAATGCCCGTAACGAAATGGAAGAGTCCGAATGCGCTACCTCGCAGCGCCGCTGGAGCCGTCTCGGCGACGAGTGTTGCAAGTAGGCCCTGGGTCATCCCCATGTGGAGTCCCCACAGGCTGGCACCCAACATGACGACCCAGAAGTTCGGTGCCAGAGCCAGTACAATATCCGCGACGATGAGAACGGTGAATCCGCCTGTGAGGATAACTCGCTTGTCGGCTTTATCGGAGAGAGCCCCCATCGGATAGGCCGAGAAGGCGTAAACCATATTCATGACAACCAGGACCGCTGGAACCAATGCGAGAGAAAGACCTTTATCCTCCGCTCTCAGAATGAGGAAGGCTTCACTGAAACGGGCAAGTGTCAGAACCGTGCCTACGGCGACCATGTCCCAGAACCGGCCGCCGAGTTGACACAATTCCCTCCACATGATGGGCTTGCGCGCTGGTCTTTCCGGCGCATGGTGCGCAGGCTCGCGGACGCCGACAAGAAGGATCCCGACGGAAATCAGCCCAGGCACCACGGCGAGCCAGAAAATAAGGCGGAAATCATTTGAGGACAACGCCATCAGTGCTATTGCAATAAGAGGACCTGCGAAAGCACCAACAGTATCAAGCGACTGGCGCAGGCCGTAAGCAGCGCCCCACAAGTGAGGCGGCGCCAAGTCGCCGACTAGCGCATCGCGGGGCGCGCCACGGATACCCTTGCCGATTCGATCCGAGAAGCGCGCGACTAGAACCCAGGATGCCGTAGGAGCCAGAGCGAAGAGTGGTTTCGAGATCGTGCCGATGCCATAGCCGATCACCGTGAGTGCCTTGCGTTTACCAAGCCGGTCGCTAACCCACCCCGAGAACATCTTGGAGATTGAGGCGGCCGCCTCGCCGACACCCTCAATAATGCCGACTGTTACCGTACTGGCGCCAAGCGCCGTAACGAGAAACACCGGCAGGAGAGCGTGGATCATCTCCGAGGATATATCCATGAAAAGGCTGACGAATCCAAGCGCCCAGATGCTCGCAGGAAGCCTCTGATGTTCTTTCTCTTCCACAGTAGAGCCCGTATCCGATTTGCTCATTCTTTTCTGAGTCATTTTGTTTGGCCTCCAAATTGCCTTTGTATTTCTTCAACCACTTTGCTTGTCAGAAGGTCAGGTCGGCACACACGTGGAAAGACGTACTTCGTTCAGTCCTTTTCAGAATACCCTGAAAAAAACCCTGGATGATAAGCGGGATGCCCCATCTGTTGAACTGCATACCGAATTGCGAATTATCGAGGCAAGTAAAGGGGCGCAACGGTAACCGTTGACCCGACTACCTATGCTTTTGGCCGACAGTCGAAGGTCTGACACCTGGGTTCACATATCGGGTTTCGCGGCATTGTTGCCGTTCAG
This sequence comes from uncultured Gammaproteobacteria bacterium, assembly GCA_963814945.1. Taxonomy (GTDB): domain Bacteria; phylum Pseudomonadota; class Gammaproteobacteria; order DSM-19610; family DSM-19610; genus Thiogranum. The sequence goes on along the minus strand of CAWFEQ010000019.1, from coordinate 204,677 downwards.
AGAACTTGCCTGAAGGACGGGAACGGGTCGAAGGAACCGGTCTTTTAAAACGACCTCATATAGATGCTGACTGTGCCCCAGGAGTACCCGCCCCGCAGGCGGCGCGCTGTCGCGCAGCAAACAGCCAAATGCTTTGCCAATAACTCCAATAGGTTACGTTTTGTTTGATGAGAGGCTGTCGGACTTGGGGCTGATCTACTGCGCCGGTGGGAGAGCGCCCCATTTTCCCGATCCTTTTCGTCAAATAGCTACGGCTATTCTCCTCAAACGATCGAAAAAATGGCCTCGCCCTCCCACCTTGCTCGCTACGATCGCCCAAGTCCGACAGCCTCCTAGTTTCGACTCGCACGGCGATCCTGGTAAACGCTGCTTTCAGAGGAGAAAGCGGGCGTGAAGAGGCAATTTGCCGAAGCCCAGATCATCGGGTTCTTGAAGCAGACCGGGGCCGGGGTGTCAGTCTCGCGCCTGACCCAGGCTTCTGCTAGTGTCACAAATCATGAATGAGCAGGATCAAAGGCAACTCTTTCAGCACTGGAAGCCGCCATTGCCGCCGCGGACAAAGACAGCGGATGGCGCCGAGCGCCGTATCGGCGTGGAGCTGGAGCTGATCGGCCTCAGCGTGGACGAGGTAAGCAGTATCGTGGCCCGTCACGTCGGTGGCAAGAAACGGCAGACCTCGCGTTACGAGCATTTTATACAGGGCGATGATGCAGGTGACTGGGGTGTCGAGTTCGACTACGAGTACCTCAAGCAGAAGGGTCGTGAAGACGCGGCCGAAGACGAGTTGCTCGCCCTGCTCGACGAGGCCGCCGAGCACGCGCTGCGTGCCGGCGCCGAAGCCGTCGTGCCGGTGGAGGTGGTGAGCCCGCCGCTGCCAATGTCGCGCCTCGCGGATGTGCAGTCACTGATCGCCAAACTCCGCAGCGCAGGGGCGCGGGGTACCGGAGCGGGTATCTCCTATGCCTTTGGCATGCAGCTGAACCCGGAATTGCCGGCGCTCGACGCGGAAACGATCCTCGGCTACCTGAAGGCATTCTTATGCCTCTACGACTGGCTGAAGGAACGCTCGGCACCGGATCTCACACGCCGGTTGACACGATTCATGGCGCCATTCCCCGGCGACTATGTGCGTAAGGTCGTGGACCCCGGTTACAGGCCGGACCGTGACACGCTGATCGACGATTATCTCGCCGACAACCCGACGCGGAATCGCGCGCTCGATATGCTGCCGTTGTTCCTGCACCTCGATGAGGAACGCGTGCGCGCCGTCATCGATGACCCGCGTGTCAAGGCGCGGCCGACGCTGCACTACCGGCTGCCTAACAGCGAGATCGACCGGGAGTCCTGGGGCATCCACCTCGCCTGGGTCGACTGGCTGCAAGTGGAGGCGCTGGCGGCAGATCACGCCAGGCTTGATCGCCTGTGCACCGAGTATGCGACATGGCTGGACCAGCCGCTGGATCATCTACTCGGGGAATGGACCCGGGAGATCGAGTCATGGCTCGCTGGGACCGACGACCGCTGATCGGTGTCACCGGCCCCCGGCGGGGCGGCTGGGGTCCACGGATCTGCGTGCACCTGGTTCTGCTGCTGAGCGGCGGCAGACCCCGGCATCTGCGACCCGGTGATCCGCTGGATAGCGTGACCCTGGACGGTGTGGTCATCACCGGCGGGCACGACGTGGAGCCGGTGCTGTACAAGGCTGCGGCCGAGGTCGAAGGCAGGTACGACCCGGAACGGGATGTCTTCGAGTCCCGGATCATCGACCATGCCCTGAAGGATCGCACACCGCTGCTCGGTATCTGCCGGGGTGCGCAACTGTTGAACGTGAGACTCGGCGGCAGCCTGTTCCAGGACCTGCGCAGCCGACGCCGTAATACCTCGAACCGCCGGACATTGCTGCCGCTGAAGACCCTGTGCGTGGAACGGGGCACCAGGCTCGGAGCGCTGCTGGAGACAGACACGCTGAAGATAAACAGCCTGCATAACCAGAGTATCGATCGCCTCGGCGCGGGTCTGCGTATCTCGGGCCGGGACCTCGACGACATCGTGCAGGCGGTAGAACACTCGGAACCTCGCTTCCTGTTCGGCGTTCAGTGGCATCCGGAGTTCCTGTTCTATGTGCCGCGGCAACACCGACTGTTCCGCAACCTGGTGCGCGCCGGGCGTGAGTATGCCGCCCGGCGGGGTCGGGGGCGTTGACCACTTACCTCGGGCTGTTCGCGACGGCGTTCGTGGCGGCCTCGCTGCTCCCTGCCTACTCCGAGGTACTGTTCGCGGGGTTACTGCTCAAAGGTTACAATCCGCTCGCTTTGTGGGCCTGGGCCAGCGTGGGTAACACGCTGGGTTCAGCCGTTAACTGGGCGCTCGCCCGCTTTCTGCTGCAGTACCAGCAGCGTCGCTGGTTCCCGTTCAAGCGGGACAGTCTTGGACGTGCCCAGTACTGGTTTCAGCGCTACGGCGTCTGGTCCCTGCTGATGGCCTGGGCGCCGATAGGCGGCGATGCGCTGACCTTCGTCGCAGGCCTTATGCGCGTGCGCTTCTGGCAGTTTCTGCTGCTGGTCGCGATCGGCAAGGCGACGCGGTATGCGCTGGTGATCTGGATCATCGAGGGTGCGCGCTGATTCGCCGATCGACGCTATCAATGCCGGCTCCTGGCCAGAACACGACATTCCCGTGACTGAAGAAACCCCGCTAACGCGGCGTTCGTGCCCGGCGCACGCCCGAACCGGTCATTCGCGCAACTCAGGTCTTCAACGCTGGTTCAGCTTAATGCGCAAAAAAATGGCGACCCGAAGGCCGCCGCATCCTGATGATGCAGTTGGTCATCAGTTCATTTCTTTCCTTCCATGGCAGATAGTTCTGCTTGTCGATTGTCTTCGGTCGGTTGCTGTTGTCTTAACCACTTATTATACAAATCCATGTAAGCGTAATCCTTAGTAGGGAACGTCGACCCGGCACCTTCGTATACAATGCAGTCCTGCAGTAGCTGCTCCGGCATCGTCTTAGGGCACTCTGCCAGTGCCAGACTGCTGGTTACGATCCCACATAAAAAGAAACCCACGCCCGCTTCCTTATTCATAATTAACGATTCCCAGTTTCGTTTAAAGTATCAGAGATACAATTCCATGGCTCCTGGCTGTCGATTAACCGGCTAACGGTTCTCTGCAACATCACCTAACCATTGAAACAGCGGTCTAATTGTAGGCTCTCAGACGAGGTCAACAACTGGGGAAACTACGTACGTAATTCCCGATATACCAAGGCACACATTGCCAAAGCCTCATATCTCTATGCGAGACGCCGTGAATACATCCCTGCGGCCGACACACGCCGACAGACATGAGGCTGTGCCAGCGTAGTTATTCAGTAATAAGGGTCTAACGGGGTTTCCCTGAACGCCGCTTCTTCCCTCAATGTCGCATGGAGTCAAACTGTTTGCAGCCGTGTTGCAAACAAACTGACCAGCATTGCAAAAAAAAAGGGGCCACTCGCGCTGGACTGGGGTGTACCCAGCCGGCCAGTGGCACTACCTGCCGACAATCACGGTCGACGCGGTAGCGTACGCGAGCGCCGGGGCAGCGGCTCCTCGTGTCTCCAGACGTGTGCCGTGGCCGCGTCAGGCGCGACCGGCGGAAAACTTCACCAGGCGTCAGGTTGTCGATCTTCAGCGTCGTCACGGCTGTTCCTCCCGAGACACCTGAGGCAGCTGCGCCTGCGGTGTGGGCGCCGCTTGTACTTGCCTGTATTTCAAGCGGCGTGCCAATCGCCGCGATGCACCGGGTGAGTGCCGCTAAGAGACCGATTGCTAAGCAGATATCTTCGGGTGGCGGTGTGCTGCTGGCGTACGCCGCGGTGAGAAGTGGGACGAAGGTGTTGGTCTATACCGAACAGGAATGTCCGGATTCAGTGTTCCAGCGAACACCCCGATGCGCTGGTTTGATACGGGTTTTCTACGAGGGCAGTCTGGCTCGTTCCGGAGCTAAGCCGCGGGATCGGGCTCCTCGCCGTGCAAACGGGCGAGATGCACTTCCAGTTTTGCAAGTACGTGCTCGAGCGTGCCGGAGACAACCGATCCTCCCAGGATATCCCGCGCCCAGAAGGCATCACGCTCGCGGTCGCGGCTGATGCGGACAACCAGCACCTCATCCTTGCCACCCCGGTAGATTTCGAACACCTCGTCGCCATCGGCGTCCTTGTCCCACCGCCAACGCGTGGCACGGCCGCGGGCGATGGTATGGCCACCGAAGCTTTCCAGCCTGTCGCGGTCCTCCCTGCCGATGATATTGCCGGGTAAATGGATTATGTCAGACACAGTTCACCTTCTCTCTGGACACCAAGGCGTCTGCCTGATCGCTCGCATCAACCATCGGACTCGTCTGTTCCGCGGATCAGGGACCTGCTGGTGCTCTCGTTGGTTCCGATGCCGGTAACTTTGCCACAGAGCTAACCGGATTGCATTCCACCGAGCATTGAAATCTCTCAATACTTCGCTCGGCGACCACCCACAGCGAATTGCGAAATTTCAATGCGAACTGTTCTCATTGGAGGTAGTGTTCAAGCGGTTTGCAGATTACGGCCCCACACGCTTCTGATCTGGCGCGTACACCGCTGGCGAACGAGAACCGTGCAACTACAGCGACTGAAGCGCTGTCAGCGACCACATCGGCAACCGAGGAGTTCGCATGATTAACGCACAGCTTCTGCCCGAGGGCATTCTGATGGTGTCTCCCGTGGGCAAACTCCAGGCGGTGGACTTCGAACGAATGCGCCTGCTGGCCAACCCCTACATCGAGGAGCACGGAGATCTTAAGGGGCTGATGATTGATGCGGAGTCATTCCCCAGTTGGGAGGACTTTTCCAGCATGCTGTCGCATATCCGTTTTGTACGCGACTACCAGGAGAAGATCGAACGGGTCGCAGCGGTTACCGACAACAGCTTTCTCGCCATTCTGCCAGTGGTCGCGGACCACTTCGTGGCTGCCGAGGTCCGCCACTTCGAGTATCACGACCGTGATCTGGCGCTGTCCTGGCTGCGCACCGGTCTGAGTCCGCAGTAACCTCGCTCACGGCGGCCGCGAGCGTCTGTACAAACCGGAGCCGGACAACCGTCGGTAGGCGGACCGACCTGACAGTGCAAGGCGAATACCGGCGTACCTGTCTGGGCCACGTGCCTGCCTCTTCCCCTACGCCGCAGCAACGCCGGTGGCATTGCGAAAACGCAATGACCACTCTGCGTCTCGCGAATCGCATTCACTCTGGCCGATCACCCGTTCGCACGGCTGTAAAGGGATCCCCCGGCGGTCCGGACGGGCTGGCGGCGCAGGACGCAACCAGACGGGTATCTGTCGGAGTGTGGAATGCAGGTGCTGGTTGTATACTACTCGATGTACGGACACCTCGACCGGATGGCACAGGCGATCGCTGGGGCTGACCGCCGATGCACGCTCAGTGACAACGAGCTGGCCGGCGCCCGCTTTCAGGCCGTCACGTAGGGACGCTCGCGACCCGATTTGCCGGGCCGTTGACCCGTGGCCGGCGCGGGGTTGCGCAGACAGAAACAGACCAGCGCAAGCACCGGTTTCGACTGAGCCACGGAACCGCCCCTAATCTGCCCAGGGAGGGCTATACCACAACGTAGCTAAGGAGACATAAGCAATGAGCAAAATCACTGTTGATATCAGGCGCCGCCGCGCCCTGCTCGGCGGGGTGGCGGTGATCGCCAGCGTTCCGCTCGCCAAGGTGATGCTGGGCGCGCGGGCCGAGGCCGCGGAGCTGCCACACCTGACGGAAGACGACCCGACCGCCAAGGCACTGAACTATCATCACGACGCCAGCGCAGCCCCGCGGGCCGACAAGGCCGGCGTCGCCGCGAAGGACCAGTTTTGTCACAACTGCAACTTCATCCAGGCCAGCAGCGGCGAGTGGCGGCCCTGCCAGCTATTCCCAGGCAAGGCCGTCAACGCGAATGGCTGGTGTTTGTCCTGGATGAAGCAAACCGGCTGACCCCCGGGAAACGCAAGCGCGCTATGCACGCAGCGCATCACTCGTTAGCCAGCCACCGCGTGCCGCCTGCGGATTTCTGATGGGACCCGGGTCCGTCTCCCGGGCGGCGGCGTTTACGGCTGCCCGGGCAGGCAGCAACGGCCTGCCGGCGACAGTCGCGCGCCCCGGCGCGACTAGGCAGGGCGCGGAGGTCGGGGTCAGGCCCGTATTCGAGGATTATTCATGACCCAGGCTGCGCTCTGGTCCCTCGGGACCCGTGTTTTGCCCTGTTTGTCGCTGCGGCGATCCACGTCAGCGGCGCCACGCCACCGAGCACGGCTTTACACGCCCGCGAAAAGTAGTCGGTGGGTTATGCTGACCGCCACGTCGACCAAAGGCGATTGTCATCGTGACGCAGGGAAACATTTGCAAGACAGCCTCCTAGGAGTACCCGCCCCGCAGGCGGCGCGCTGTCGCGCAGCAAACAGCCAAATGCTTTGCCAATAACTCCAATAGGTTACGTTTTGTTTGATGAGAGTACCCGCCCCGCAGGCGGCGCGCTGTCGCGCAGCAAACAGCCAAATGCTTTGGCAATAACTCCAATAGGTTACGTTTTGTTTGATGAGAGGCTGTCGGATTTGGGCGATCGTAGCGAGCAAGGTGGGAGGGCGAGGCCATTTTTTCGATCGTTTGAGGAGAATAGCCGTAGCTATTTGACGAAAAAGATCGGGGAAATGGGGTGCTCTCCCACCGGCGCAGTAGATCAGCCCCAAGTCCGACAGCCTCCTAGGTGAGCTGGAAGTGCGTATCCATCTTGTGGGCCTGTAACCGGCTTCTCATTTCCGGACTGCAATTAACCAGCCTGATCCGGTTTCGGAGGGGGCCTGCGCAACGGTGCAGCATCAACAGCATGGCGAGCCCGGAATCCAGGATATCGCGGGTCCTGCCAACATCCAGTTCTATCGCGTCCGACCCAGGAAGGGCTGCCAGCCTGCAGGCCTGAACGAACCTGCCATGGACACTCAGGTCCAGGCGTTCGTGGATTTCAATAGCGATTATCTTACTTGCACCCGACTCACCGGAGTTTTCCGTTTGCATGCCTGTCTCCTTTCCCAATCGTACCCCGTCACCTGCCTGACATACCCGGTCTTGCCTGCCGAGTCTGCACCCGGCTGCTAAAATAACCGTTGCGCGGCTGAAACAAAATCGGGTTGACTACCTGCGTAGATACACGTACGTAGAAATGCCTGCCCGCCAGCAGGAGCTTGTCCGGCTAATCATTCTGCTCCTGCGAAAGCGGGAGAACGTTCCTTTGTTCTGCAGCTCTTGGGCACATCACCACTGCCATGCGCCGCAAACCTGCGAAAAACTGTGCTCGCTCTCCCACCGGCGCAGTAGATCAGCCCCAAGTCCGACAGCCTCTCATCAAACAAAACCTAACCTATTGAATTTATCAGCAACGCATTTGGCTGTTTGCTGCGCGACAGCGCGCCGCCTGCGGGGCGGGTACTCCTAGGTGAGACCGCTGAGCCGGGCCATTTCCACCAGTTCGGCCAGAGAACGTGACTTCATCTTTTCCGAAACCCGCCGACGGAATCCCTCCACGGTGCGGGGACTGATGTTGAGCTGGCGTCCAATCTCCTTACTGGACCGACCGGTGACAACCAGGGTCATGATCTGCCTTTCCCGCAGCGTCAGGCGCTCCAGGCGTTCGGTAACTTTGGCCCGACGGTATTCTTTTCCGCGCTGTTCGGTAGCCCGGGCCATCGCAGTGCGCACCCGGTCCAACAGCTCATCGCCGCTGGAGGGCTTCTCCAGAAAGTCGGCAGCACCACCCTTGAGCGCCTGCACCGCTTTGGGAATACTGCCCTGGCCGGTCAGGAAGATAACTGGAATGGCGAGCCCCCTGTCCGCAAGGGCTTGTTGCAGAGCCAGTCCATCCATATCCGGAATACCGATATCCAGGATCGCGCAGCCTGTGCATTCGCCATGGCAGGCATCGAGAAAGGCCTGGCCTGATGCGTAAGCCTGCACCTGGAAGCCCTCCTCTTCCAGGAACAGGGTGAGCACTTCACGCAGGGCCGGGTCATCGTCGACCACGAACACTGTTTCCATGTCGTTGCTTGCTCGCGTTGCGCTTTCCATCAGGGTCCACCATTCGAACCGCACCTGCGGCCCGCTGCCACAATTATACTCATGCGACATCAGGCGAAAAGGCCAGTGCACAGGCGTTGCAAACCCGAGGGACGAGAGCGGGTATCGCTGACAATCGATGCCGGACGAGCGGTCTCGCGGTATGTTGGACGATCGCCGCTATTTTTAACGGCTTCCTCTGCCTCCGGTGAATTCGCGTTTCCTGACAGGGACTTCGGTGAGTCTATGCGCAGATCTGTACGCCGATCCTGTTACCTCTCCTCCAACATCACTGGCCGCTGCCGGCAACGCTCTGCATCGCGGAAGACCTGCAGCAGACTCGCCTTAACGTCGAACATCGCGCTTGCAGCACCGCGGCGCCGCGATTATCGTTAGCGAAACCTGCCGGTTTAGCGGTCAGGACCGACGGGAGTCGAGGGCAAGGACTATGGGTATGCGAGTCGCGCACAACCTGATCATTGGAAGTCTGATCAGCTACCAGAAGGCACGTGCCGACTGACTACGGCGAGATACCGTCACTCCATGGAGGCAACCACCGATACCGATCCACTTGAAACCCGCGAATGGCTCGATGCGCTCGCGGCGGTTCTGGAACGCGAAGGCCCCGAGCGCGCGCATTTCCTGTTGGAACACCTCATTGACAAGGCACGTCGTTCGGGCGCTTACCTCCCCTACAGCGCCAATACGGCTTACGTCAATACGATTCCGGAACATCGGCAGGCGCGCATCACCGGTGACCAGGCGCTGGAACGGCGCATACGTTCGCTGATCCGCTGGAATGCACTGGCCATGGTGGTTCAGGCGAATCGCAACCACAGCGGACTCGGTGGTCACATCGCCAGTTTTGCCTCCGCGGCAACGCTGTTCGACGTGGGCTTCAATCACTTTTTCCGGGCACCGGGCGACGAGCACGGCGGCGACCTGTTGTTCCTGCAGGGACATTCGGCTCCGGGGATCTACGCACGCGCCTACCTCGAAGGCCGCATCTCCGAGGCACAGCTGCGCCACTTCCGGCAGGAGATTGACGGCAAGGGTCTGCCTTCCTACCCACACCCCTGGCTTATGCCCGGATTCTGGCAGTTTCCAACGGTGTCCATGGGCCTCACTCCGATGATGGCAATCGCGCAGGCGCGTTTCATGCGCTACCTGTACCACCGTGACATTCTGGACACCAGCGGGCGCAAGGTGTGGGCCTTCCTCGGTGACGGTGAAATGGACGAGCCTGAATCGCTGGGCTCACTGTCACTGGCCGCGCGTGAGCAACTGGACAATCTGATCTTCGTGGTCAACTGTAATCTGCAGCGTCTCGATGGCCCGGTGCGTGGCAACGGCAAGATCATTCAGGAACTCGAAGCGGTGTTTCGCGGCGCCGGCTGGAACGTCATCAAAGTCATCTGGGGTTCGTATTGGGACCCGCTGCTCGCGCGCGACACCCGGGGTCTGCTGCGCCAGCGCATGGAGGAAGCCGTCGACGGCGAATACCAGGCGTACAAAGCCCGTGGCGGTGCGTTCACGCGCGAGCATTTCTTCGGCAAGTACCCGGAACTCGCGGAGATGGTCGCCGACATGACGGACGAAGACATCTGGCGGCTCAACCGCGGCGGTCACGATCCGCACAAGATCTATGCGGCTTATGCGGCGGCCGTCGAACATCAGGGGCAGCCGACGGTCATCCTCGCCAAGACGGTCAAGGGCTACGGCATGGGCGAAGCCGGCGAAGGCCAGAATATCACCCATCAGCAGAAAAAAATGGGCGAAGAGGCGCTCAAGCGCTTTCGCGACCGCTTCAACATCCCCATCGACAACGAGCAGATCGGCGCGGCACCGTTCTACAGACCCGCGGAAGACAGCCAGGAGATCCGCTACCTGAAAGAACGGCGCGAAGCCCTGGGCGGTTTTCTGCCGGTACGCCGCACACAGACTGAACCGCTGAACATTCCGCAACTCACTGACTTCGAACTGCTGCTCAAAGGCAGCGGAGGCAGAGAGATGTCGACCACCATGGCCTTCGGGCGACTGCTGGCGACGCTGTTTCGCGACAAGACCGTCGGCAGGCTCGTGGTTCCCATCATACCCGACGAGGCGCGTACCTTCGGCATGGAGGGGATGTTCCGGCAGCTTGGCATCTACTCCTCCGTGGGCCAGCTGTACGAGCCCATCGATGTCGACCAGGTCATGTACTACCGGGAAGACAAGAAAGGCCAGATTCTGGAAGAAGGCATCAACGAAGCGGGGGCACTGTGCTCCTGGATGGCAGCGGGTACCGCATACAGTAATCACGGCGTCAACACGATTCCTTTCTACATCTTTTACTCCATGTTCGGGTTTCAGCGTATCGGAGACTTTATCTGGGCCGCGGGCGACATGCAGGCGCGCGGCTTCTTGATGGGCGGCACCGCGGGGCGCACCACCCTGGAGGGCGAGGGTCTGCAGCACCAGGACGGGCACAGCCATCTCGCCGCGGCAACCGTACCCAACTGCCTGCCCTATGATCCGACCTTTGCCTATGAACTGGCCGTCATTATCCAGGACGGTCTGCGGCGCATGTACCGTGAGCAGGAACGCGTGTTCTACTACGTCACGGTGATGAACGAGAACTACGAACATCCGCCCATGCCGGCGGGCGTCGCAGACGGCATCCTGAAAGGCATGTATCTGTTCGCGGAGGGCAACCGGAAAAAGAAACGGCGCGTGCAGCTGCTGGGCTCGGGCACCATACTGCGCGAGGTGATCGCCGCCGCCCGGCTGCTCGAGGAGGACTTCGGCGTTGCCGCGGATGTGTGGAGTGTGCCGAGCTTTACCCTGCTGCGGCGCGACGGTCTCGCCGTGCACCGTTGGAATCTGCTGCATCCGGAAGATACACCACGTACCAGCTACGTCGAACAATGCCTCGCAAGCCACCTCGGTCCCGTGATTGCGGCGAGCGATTACATGCAAAGTTTTGCCGATCAGATCCGCCCTTTCATCGACAGAACCTACCGCGTTCTGGGCACAGACGGTTACGGCCGCAGCGATACCCGCGCCAGGCTGCGCCAGTTCTTCGAGGTCAACCGTTACTACGTCGCGGTCGCCGCGCTGAAAGCGCTGGCCGACGCACAGCAGATACCGGCAAAAACAGTGACCGAAGCGATCAAAAAGTATGACATTGATCCCGACAAACCGGATCCGGTGACCGTGTGATGACCGGTGACTCCCTTACCCGGCACGCTTCGCTGACAAGGAACCCTTAGGATGCCAACAGAGGAAGTCGTCGTCCCGGACATAGGCGATTTCGAAAGCGTCGACATCATCGAGGTTCTGGTGTCGCCCGGCGACGAGGTCCAGAAGGAAACCTCGCTGATCACGCTGGAGAGCGACAAGGCGACCATGGAGATCCCTTCACCCTACGCCGGGGTGATCAAGGAGCTGAAGGTTTCTGTGGGGGACAAGGTTTCCCGGGGCTCGCCGATTCTGATCCTGGAACTGCGGGATGAGGATGAGAGCGGCGAAGAAGAACGCGAAGCGGTGGGCCGGGACAAGGTGGAAGGCGACAGCCCGGAAGGTGGCCGGCCTGAGGCCGCCGAGAACGCGCGAGAGCCCGAACCTGGCACAGCCGAATCGCAACCCCGGCGCACCGCGCCGCCGCCCGGTGCACCCCCGCCTGCCAAGCCGCCGGCGCCGGGACTGACGCGCGAAGAACTCGCCGAGGCGACAGCGGGCACGCCGCATGCCAGCCCGTCCGTGCGACGCTTCGCGCGCGAACTGGGTGTCGATCTTAAGCACGTGCACGGCAGTGGCCCCAAGGGCCGTATTCTCAAAGAAGACGTACAGCAGTTCGTCAAGGGTCTCACGCAGGAAGCGGGCCCCGCGGCCACCGGTTTTGCGCTGCCACCGCTGCCGGCGGTGGACTTTGCCCGCTTCGGCGACATCGAAACCCAGCCGCTGTCGCGCATCCGCAAGATCTCGGGGGCCAAACTGCACCGCAGCTGGCTGAGCATCCCCCATGTCACGCAGTTCGACCAAGCCGACATCACCGAGCTGGAGGAATTCCGCAAGTCGCAGCTGGAGGCGCTCGGCAGACAGGGCATCAAACTGACCCTGCTGGCGTTTCTCATGAAGGCGACGGTAGCGGTATTGAAACGCTTTCCCCAGGTGAACGCATCGCTCGATTCCGATGGCGAACACCTGATCATCAAGAAGTACTATCACCTCGGTGTGGCCGTCGACACCGCCGAGGGCCTGGTCGTGCCGGTCATCCGCGATGTCGACAAGAAGGGGCTCTCCGAACTCGCGCGCGAGCTTGGTGAGGCCAGCAGCAAGGCGCGCGACCGGCAGCTCGCGCCCGGCGACATGCAGGGCGCCTCGTTCACCATCTCGAGCCTTGGCGGTCTCGGCGGCACGGCGTTCACGCCCATCATCAACGCGCCGGAAGTCGCCATCCTGGGTGTCTCACGCGCCGCCATGCAGCCGGTCTACCAGAACGGCGCCTTCGTGCCGCGCCTGATCCTGCCCTTTGCACTGTCCTATGACCACCGCGTCGTCGACGGGGCCGACGCCGTACGCTTCACTTCGGCGCTCAGCGCCGATCTGTCCGACGTGCGACGGATCTTACTCTGATGCAGCCTGTGTCCCGTTGGAGCTGAGCCATGCCGATCAAGGAAGTCCGCGTACCCGATATCGGTGATTTCGACAACGTCGATGTCATCGAGGTGCTGGTGTCGCCCGGTGACGATATCGGCAAGGAAGACTCGCTGATCACACTGGAAAGCGACAAAGCCACCATGGAGATCCCCTCGCCTCACGCGGGCCGGGTCAGCGAGCTCAAAGTCGCGGTCGGTGACAAGGTCTCGCGGGGATCGCCGATCCTCAGCATGGACGTCGGTGAAACCACCACCCGCGAGCAGCCGGCCGCACCGGTGCCGAGCGCGGCGCGGGCAGCGGAAGAACAACCAGAAAAGAAGTCGGCCGCAAAGCAGACCGGAGCGCAGCCAAGGGCGGGCGCGCAGGCGGATCGGCACACCGAGGTGCTGGTCATTGGCGCGGGCCCGGGCGGCTACACGGCGGCTTTTCGCGCCGCGGATCTGGGCAAAGCCGTCACTCTGGTGGAACGCTATCCGACGCTTGGCGGCGTGTGCCTGAACGTGGGCTGCATTCCGTCCAAGGCGCTGCTGCACGTGGCCGGCGTCATCGGGGCGGCCGAGACACTGGGCGCGCACGGGGTACATTTTGGCGTCCCGAAAATCGAACTCGACGCGCTGCGCGGCTGGAAGGACAGCGTCGTCAGACGGCTCACCGATGGGCTGGCACAGCTCGCGCAACGCCGCGGGGTAAAGGTCATCCAGGGTGTAGCGCGCTTCACCTCCGATCGCAGCGTCGAAATCGAAAGCGCCGAGGGTCAGGAGCGACTCACGTTTGCGCACGCCATTATCGCGGCCGGATCGCGGGCGGCAACACTGCCGGGGATGCCCTACGACGATCCGCGGGTCATGGATTCCACGGGCGCGCTGCAGCTGACGGAGATTCCGAAGCGCCTCCTGGTAATCGGCGGCGGCATCATCGGCCTGGAGATGGCCGCTGTGTACGACGCGCTCGGCGCGAAGGTCACGGTGGTGGAACTCACCGGCACGCTCGTCCCCGGTTGCGACCGCGACCTGGTACGCCCCCTGCAAAAACGCATCGCGTCACGCTATGAAAACATTTTCGTCAACACCCGGGTCTCCCGGGCGGAGCCGCAGAAAAGGGGACTCCAGGTGTACTTCGAAGGCCCGGGCGCACCGGCGTCGGATCGCTTCGACCGCGTACTGGTGGCCGTGGGCCGACGTCCGAACAGCCACGCGATCAATGCCGAAGCCGCCGGTGTCAGGGTCGACGAGCAGGGTTTCATCGCCGTTGACACCCGGCAACGCACCAGCGTGTCACACATTTTCGCCATCGGCGACATTGTGGGCGAACCCCTGCTCGCCCACAAGGCGACTCACCAGGGCAAGGTCGCGGCGGAGGTTATTGCGGGAGAGCGCGTGGTCTTTGATGCGCGCGCCATTCCCTCCGTGGCCTACACGGACCCGGAGATTGCCTGGATGGGACTGACCGAGACGCAGGCCAGCGAACAGAGCATCGCCGTGAACAAGGCGGTGTTTCCGTGGACAGCGAGTGGGCGCGCCCTGGGCATGGGCCGCGAGGAAGGCTTTACGAAGCTGCTGTTTGACCAGACGACCGGCCAGCTGCTGGGCGCGGGTATGGTGGGGCTGCACGCGGGCGACCTGATCGCGGAGACCGTGCTGGCGCTGGAGATGGGTGCGGATGCCGCGGATATCGCCCTCAGCATCCACCCGCACCCGACGCTGTCGGAAAGCATCGCGTTGGCCGCCGAGATCGCCGATGGCAGCGTCACGGATTTGTACGCGCCGCGAAAGCGCTGAGAAGCCGGAAGGGATAACCTGACAGTTGCACAAATAACGCGCCGGGATTCGACCGAACCCTGTTGTCTACAGGTTACCTGGCGCGTAACGGCCCTGTTGGTGGAATTCACATCGGGTGACATCCAGCACGCGTGCGTAGGTTGGCGCTGAGCACAGCGAAGCCCAAAGATCAGCAGTCCGGCGTTGGGCTTCGTGCCTCGGCCCAACCTACATTTATGCAATGATTGGGGGAACGCTGGTCGCCCACTCCGGTCTTACCAACAGCGGAGACAATGCCAATGCAAGCTGGATTACACCTCGGTCGGATTGCAGGGATCGCAGTGCAGGTCGACTGGAGCCTGCTGATCATCTTCTTTCTGATCACCTTCAGCCTTGCGGCTGGCCTCTTCCCGGCGTGGCATCCCGACTGGAGTCCCGGGCTTTCCTGGATCACCGCAGTCATCGCGGCTGTGGCGTTTTTCGCATCGGTGCTGGCTCACGAGCTCTCCCATGCGCTGGTCGGTCGCGCGCGGGGCATCGAGGTCAGGCGCATCACCCTGTTTGTGTTTGGTGGCATGGCGCATATGGAAAACGAGCCGCGCACCTGGCGTGCCGAGCTGTGGATGGCCGTTGTCGGTCCGGTCACCAGCCTGGTCCTGGGTGTCGCCTTCCTGATGCTGGCTTCGATGTTTGTCAACCCCGCCACGGTAAACCCGCAACATCCGGAACTGGTGTTTGCGCAACTGGCACCGTTGCCTACCGTGCTGCTGTGGCTGGGGAATATCAATATCATCCTCGGGCTGTTCAACCTCGTCCCCGGGTTCCCACTGGACGGCGGACGCGTCCTGCGGGCACTGATGTGGGGTGTGACCGGCGACATGCACCGCGCGACGCGCTGGGCATCGCAGGGCGGCCAGATCTTCGCCTGGATACTGATCGGCTGCGGCCTGGCGATGGTGCTGGGCCTCCGTCTGCCGTTTTTCGGTACCGGCTTTGTTCCCGGTCTGTGGCTGGCATTTATCGGCTGGTTCCTGAACAACGCGGCGCTGGTCAGCTACCGGCAGCTGTTGATCCGCGAGGTCCTCGAAGATGTTCCGGTCAGGCGGCTGATGCAAACGCAGTTCACCCGGATTGCACCCGACACCACCGTGGATGTCCTGATTGACGAGCATCTGCTCGGCACCGATCAACGGGCATTCCCCATTGTCCAGAATGGCCGGTTTCTGGGCATGGTCTGTCTTCACGACATCCGCTCGCTGGCTCCCGGCGAGCGGTCCCGGACCAGGGTGAGCCAGATCATGACGCCGGCCGCAAACCTGGTTCAAGCCGAACCACAGGAAGACGCCGCCGTCGTGCTCTCGCGGCTGGCGCAACGGCAGGTCAATCAGCTGCCTGTGACTGAACAGGGTGAGTTGCGGGGCATTCTCCGCCGCGAAGATATCCTGCGGTGGATCGCCCTGCACGGCGATGATGAGATCCGCAACGCCGTGTAGCATAATGAGCGTTGGACGGCACGAATCGCGGCCAGGCACCCTAAAGGGCGTAAAGGGCCGCTCCCACAGCGGGATTCTTGCAATGATTGGATTAACCTGACAGTTGCACAATACCCGCCGGGGTGCGACCGAACCCTGTTGTTTACAGGTTGCATGGCGGGTAACGGTCCTGTTGGCGGAATTCACATCGGGTGAAGTCCAACACTCCAGCCAACCCCAACGATCGGCGGCCCGGCGTTGGGCTTCGTGCCTCAGCCCAACCGGCATTTACCCAATGATTGGCTAAAGCAGCCGATGACATCTGCGTATGCTGTACGACGTTCTGGGGCTGACGCCCAGCACTTGCGCGGCATGACGTGTGTTCGCGTCCAACCGGGCCAGCGTCGCCAAAATGAACTGGCGCACCGGCCCATTCCCGGGCTACGTCAGTATGGCAGGAAGACCAGCACACTTCGCGGCGAATCCACACCTGTCAAGGCGGCGACCGAGAGGGTATTAAGCGCAGCATGCGCCATAATCGCCGGCCACAAAGTCGCCCAGCGGACCGTAAAGATGGCAAAAATCGCGCCAATGACTGTGGTTTGTGCGACTCCGATCCATCCCTGATAGACGTGGCCCAACCCGAAGAGAACGGATGAGACCAGCACCGGCGCCCACACACCGTCAAACGCTGTCAGACAGCGGGCCAGAAGGAAACCGCGGGCCGTCAGCTCCTCGTACACGCCGACGAAAAGCATGGTGGCGGCTATCGCCGTGACAGGCAGCCCGTCCGCCAGTATGGCCGCGATATCCTGCAGGCGATGCATATGTTCAAGCGTAGATCCGGGTGCAGCCAGAAACACGATCAGCAGTAAGAGAAAGTTCGCTCCCATACAGGTTATCAGCAACAGCAGAGCACGCCCCACATCCCTGCGTTGCATGGCGTGCAGGCCAACGTCCCTCCAGCTCTGTCCGGCACCTGCCAGCAACAGACTCAGCACCAGGACGATTACCGCACCCTGGAGGATGAGGACTAGCGGCAACGGCAGCCCGCCCGCGAACAGCTCCCCAAGTATCGCCACTGCCAGGCCGCTGACTGCCACGATGATCAGCAGAAGCAGGATCTCCAGCCAGGCGCGACGTTGGCTCATTTCAGGCCCGCCCGACATTTCAAACCCTGCCGTACGCATGGTTACGGCCAGCCGGACTGGCTTTATCGGCCATGATGATCACGTCGATAACTATAGTATGCAAAGACCAACAGGGGCAGTCGACATCGCGGCACAGACAACTACACTAGGTAGTAGCAGGCACAGCCGTAATGACAAAACGCAACACGACTCCATCAGGCCGGCGAGAGACAGACATCGACCCGTGCAAGGGTGTTGCAGGGAGCTTAAGCTTTGAACATGTTATTTGCAGGTCCGAAGGTGAGGGGTGGCGAACCCGAAATTCCGCCCGGCCAGCCGCCGGAAGTACCCCCGGTTGAACCCCCCATCGGTGTTCCCCCCGATCATCCGCCGGAAGTACCGGAACCGCCAACTGAGAACCCGCCAGGAGCGCCCCCGGAAGTGCCACCACCACCGTCGGAAACATCGGGCCAGATGACGCACAGTCAGCAGCAATCCTGGTCAGCGGGTCGCCAGTGGCGTCGCGAGCGATCCGGGCACTAATCTCAGGCTTTTCGGGATACCGGTTATCTTTCTGTTGATCGTTCTTTAGGTATTCCGGCCAGGCGCCCGGCGCAAAGTCCGGCGCGACGCAGAGATCCCCTTCTAAAGACGAAGAACTGCAGGGGGACTGACAGGGTCTTCGCGCCTTGCCGACCTGCAAACGCCCATCACCATGGCGCCGGCACCGGCGCGGCGGTTGAAAAATCGCAATCCACCTGTTTCCCCGGGTCACATTGAAATCCGTCAATGTCGGCAGCCGCTGCTTGCCCTTAGGGTTTCGGGCGTACTCATCGGCAGCAGTCACAGCTTGGCCGGCTCGACTTCGATTATACTGGCACTGGCAGCACGCCGATCGACCTGGCGAATACGCTTCAGAGCGCTCCAGGATACGGCCCTGACCAGCAGCGGGACTCTTCATGATTTGTGTGCGACTCAGGAGACCAAAATGAAAAAGGAACCGTTGATCCGATTGACCTGGCGTGGCCATGAAACCATCGCGGTCATACCCAGACTGCTTGACCAGACGGAGCAGGTAGAGATCGCGCTGCCCGCCGATTACAACCATGCCCTGTTCCACGCTCTGAATCCCGACGCGCCGCCTTCTGCACCGGAAGATATTGACGCCAGCGGCGGACCGGAACTGTTGGCCGACATCGCCAGGATTCGCGGATTGGAAGAACTCGCAACGCTCACCGGGGTACTCAGCAGGGTACAGGCCAGCGTTCGGCTGGTCAGCCCGCCGACCCTGGTGATCGACATACCGTCTGCGAAACCCACGCAAGAATGAGCACATCCGCCATCCTGACGCCCGGAAAGAACTGTTGGCGCATCGAGCGCGCCGATCGCGTCAGCATGCTGGTGGATGGCGCCGATTATTTCCATGTCTTCCGCGAAACCGCAAAAAACGCCCGACACTCGCTGCTGATCATCGGTTGGGACGTTGACGGCCGTTTCCATCTCGAGCGTGAACGCCCTCAAGACGGCCTACCTGTCAACCTGGGGGACTTCCTCAACGACCTTGTCAGCCGCAGCAACCAACTCCAGATCCACGTCCTGGATTGGGACTTTGCCATGATCTATGCGCCAGACCGGGAATGGCTGCCGGTGTACAAGATGGACTGGACAAGCCATAAGCGACTGCACTTCCGCCTGGACAAGCGCCATCCTCTCGGCGCATCGCATCACCAGAAAATCGTGGTGGTCGACGATTGCGTGGCCTTCGTTGGCGGACTGGATTTCGCCCTCGGCCGCTGGGATACCTCGGAACACCGCCCCGATGATCCGCGACGCCGCGATACAGACAGCACAATTCCTCAGCCCTATCACGATGTCCAGCTCATGGTCAGCGGGGCGATTGCCAGGGCGCTCGGCGAGCTCGCCCGCAAGCGCTGGCAAACGGCAACCGGAGAGCAGCTCGGCGCACCGGAGTTCCCCGAGGACCACGACCCCTGGCCCGGCGAGGTCAGTGCCGACCTCGTCGATGCCCCGGTTGCTATTGCACGCACCTATCCCCAGTACAACGGCCAGGACGAGATACAGGAGGTGGAACAGCTGCTGCTCGACGCGATAGCCGCCGCGCGCGAGACCATTTACATCGAGAACCAGTATTTCACGGCGCACAAAATCGGTGAGGCTCTGGACAAACGACTGGCTGAAGACCGTGGTCCCGAGATTATCGTCGTCTTGCCGCAGCAAACCGTGGGCTGGCTGTCGCAGAAGAGTCTGGACGTTCTGCGCGAGCGCCTGCTGAAGAAGCTTCGCGCAACCGACCGTCACGCCAGACTGCGTGTCTACTGTCCACATGTGCCCGGCCTGGGCGCGGAGTCCATCAACGTGCATGCCAAAGTCCTGGTGGTCGACGACGAGCTGCTGCGCGTGGGCTCCGCCAACTTCAACAATCGCTCCATGGGGCTCGATACCGAGTGTGACCTTGCCATCGAGGCCCGGGGCGAGACGCGCCTGCGTAACGCTATTGCAGCCTGGCGCAATCGCCTGCTGGCCGAGCACCTCGATGTCACCCCGGCGGCGGTGGCAGAGGCGCTGCAACAGCAGCGCTCGATCATTCGGACCATCGACTGGCTGGGCGGCTCCGGCCGCACCCTCAAACCCTTCGAGTTTCGCGTGTCAGAGGAGCTGGATGCGCTGGTGCCCGACGTTCAAATCACCGACCCTGAAGCGCCGGTTGACGGCGACCAGCTTGCGCGGCAGCTCGTCGCCGACGAAGACAAGGCGCCGGCCAGACGCTCGTTGATCGCTCTGGCGTCGGTGCTCATCGTTGCACTGCTGGTTGCCGCAACCTGGCGTTACACGCCGTTGAGTGAATGGGTGGATCTCAAAGCGACCATCGGTCGGCTCGGTAGCCTGCGCGGCGACTGGAGCGCGCCGCTGCTTGTCAGCCTTGTCTATATCGTCGCCGGTCTGATGGTGTTTCCGATCACCTTACTGATCATTGCTACGGGCGTGACATTCGGTGCGGCGTACGGATTCGCCTATGCGCTGCTGGGCGCCGAGCTGAGTGCTCTGGTCAACTACGCCATCGGGCAGCATGTTGGCCACAATGCAGTTCGCAGCCTGTCGAACCGCTGGGTCTCACGGGTCAGCCGTCGCCTGGCGCGGCAGGGCCTGCTCGCCATCATTACCCTGCGCGTCGTGCCGGTAGCCCCGTTCAGCGTCATCAATCTGGTCGCCGGTGCCTCCCACATCCGTTTCCCCGACTATGCGCTGGGTACGCTGCTGGGAATGGCGCCGGGCGTGCTGGCGCTCACCCTGTTCTCCGACCAGGTGGTTGCCGCCATCGCGGCCCCTGAGGCGATCCGGATGGCCAGCCTGCTGTTTCTCGCAGTTGTCATCGGTGCCGGCACCTGGTGGCTGAGCCGCTGGTTGCTCAGGCGACAAAAACGCGTCAGCGAGTCCAAGCGTAACCCGAAGCAATCCTGAGGTTCCATGCCGCGCCGCTGCAGGCGACCCACGCTGGACCCGAGTCGTTACAAAAATTCCGCCATGGGAGCGGCCTTTTATGCCCTTCAGGGTGCCTTGCCGCGATTCGCGCCGGGGGACGGCGTTTATGCCCGGCACGGGTGCTCCTGCAAGATCAAGGAGGAGCCCGCTGTTCCGGTCACGGCTAAAAGCCGGATCGATCGACCATTCGGCCAATCAAGACGGTAGGTTGGGTTGAGCGCAGCGAAGCCCAACAGCGAAATCACCCTGAATGCTCAGCCACCCGTCTATCCGACGCCTGGACACCCCTCGTTTCCACGGGATTTGTGTTGGGCTTCGCTGCGCTCAATACCAACCTACCCGCAATCACCTCCTGAAAGCGAAGGGTTTACAGATTGCCGGACTCTAGGAGGCTGTCGGACTTGGGTGATCGTGGCGAGCAAGGTGGGAGAGCGAGGCCATTTTTTCGATCGTTTGAGGAGAATAGCCGTAGCTATTTGACGAAAAGGATCGGGAACATGGGGCGCTCTCCCACCGGCGCAGTAGATCAGCCCCAAGTCCGACGGCCTCCTGGAGTTCTCTGATATGGTCGCTCACAGCGGGGACTTATAGTCGCGTCCCGGGTTAATGTATTATAGGGTTGCCGCGGCGCGAAATGGCGCTGTGCACACCCCGCAGGTTGACGCCGCCCGCGCCTGTAAGGAAGCCTGCCGGGCTTTCGGGACCCGCGGCCGGGCAGACGGCAGCACTCGAGGGATATACGAGAATCCTAGACCGGAAAAACAACCCCATCCGTCACCCGCACGCAAGCGCGTGCCCGTCACTTTCAGGTGAACTAATGCGCAAACAAATCATTGGCAAACAGGGTGCGAAAGACGCTACCCAGGAAAGCCGTAACTGGCTGGATCTGGAATCCCTGGTACAAGTAGAACTCACGTCCGAAGATCCGGCGCACCCGATCGAAGCAGCCATCCAGGGCGACGCCGGTAGAGGTTGGCAAGCAGCGGAACCGGGTGCCCAGAGCGTCCGCCTGCGGTTCGACGTGCCGACCCACATCCGTTATATCCGTCTGGTGTTTTGCGAAACCGCAACGCCGCGCACCCAGGAGTTCGTGCTGCGCTGGCGCTCGAGCACAGATCCGGATTTTCGCGAAATCGTCCGCCAGCAGTATAACTTCAACCTGCCGGACGGTACCGAGGAGCAGGAGGATTACACGGTTAAGCTCGACGACTTGGCCGAACTGGAGCTCAGCATCATACCGGACATCAGTGGCGGGCCGGCGCGAGCATCGCTGGCGCAATTGCGCCTTGCTTAACCGGGCGCGCCATGCCGCTGTGGCAGCGGTCGAGGCATTCCACGGTGCTCATTGGCCGTAGCCGCTGTCGTCCACCTTGCCGCGAAACACCAGGTACTGATAACCGTTGTAGATCATCATAACCGGCAGCAACATGCCGATCCCGGTCAGCATGAAGACCAGAGTCTCGGGCGAAGCCACTGCGTCGGCGATTGTCACGTTCGGGGGCAACAGACTGGGATACAGACTGATGGCCAGACCGGCAAACGAAACCACGAAGATGACAAGGCTCCAGACGAACGGCGCTTGCTCGTTGCGGCGCCTGAGACTGCGCAGCAGCATCACGAAGGCGATGGACGCAGCCAGGGGCAGCAGGCCGATATAGAACATGTTCGGGATGGAAAACCACTTGTCGGCCACTCGCGCATATTGCAGCGGCGTCCATACGGTGACGCCTGCGGCCGCCGCCAGCATCAGCCACGCCGCGATCCAGGCGCGCCGATAGCTGCGTGCCTGCAATTCGCTGCCGGTCTTCATAACAAGATACGTTGCGCCAAGCAGGGTGTAACCGGACACGACACCGATTGCGACCAGCAGGGCGAACGGATTGAGCCAATCCCAGACACCGCCCGCGAAGTCGCCGTCTTCGACCCGGATGCCGTTGATGACGCCGCCCAGCGCCAGCCCCTGCATGGTTGCGGCCACGAGACTGCCGGCTCCGAACGCGATACCCCAGGGCGTTTTGTGACGGGCATGCTCGTGGAATTCGAAGGCGACGCCGCGAAAGATGAGGCCGAAGATCATCAGGGTGATGGGAATATACAGCGCGTGCAGCGCCACGGCATACACCAACGGAAACGCGCCGAACAGCGCACCACCGAGCACCACCAGCCAGGTCTCGTTGGCGTCCCAGACGCTCCCCAGGCTGGCCATCATCGTGCCGCGGCGCTCCTCATCACGGGCAAACAGGGACAGGACACCGACACCCAGATCGAAGCCGTCCAGCACCACGTACAGCACCAGGATCAGGCCAATGATGAAATACCAGATATTGCCGAGAAACAGCTGCACGGGGTCCATGGTCAGCTCCGCTGCGCTGCGTCGGCGCCAGCAGTGCCCGCCCGCTGGCCGGGGCGCAGGGGGTTGCGCGGATGCAGCACGGGCACCGGTGCCGTCAGGTCCGGTCCGCGGAGAATGAGGCGCCGGGCGAAAATCAGGAACACAGTCAGCAGGGTGCAGTAAATCACGGTGTAGGTGAGCAAACTTGCGGCAACGACGGCTGCGGGTAGCGCCGACGCGGCGTCGCTGGTACGCAGGAGCCCCTGCACTACCCAGGGCTGCCGCCCGACTTCGCGTAGCAGCCAACCCATCTCCACGGCGATGTACCCCAGCGGCAACGCCGCCAGCCAAAGTCTCAGCAGGCGCCGGTTTGCCTGCAGCGCCTTTCCCTTGAGCCATACCCACAATGTCCAGAGCGTGAGCAGCAGCAGCCAGAAGCCGATCGCCACCATTACGCGCAGCGCATAGAACGGCACCAGCACCGGCGGCTGATCGGCACGGGGAAATTCCTCAAGGCCAGTGACCCGCCCGGTGAGCGAATGGGTGGCCAGGAGACTGAGCGCAGAGGGGATCTCGACGGCCCACTGGTTTCGCTGCCGGTCCGGTTCCGGCCAGGCCAGCAGCGCCCAGGGGGCACCCTCACCAGAGGGATTTGTCTGCCAGTGAGCCTCGCTTGCCGCGAGCTTGGCGGGCTGGTGCCGGGCCATCACCAGGCCGCTGGCATCGCCCAGAAGGATCTGCCCCGGCGTGACGATCGCTGCACCGATCATCGCGGCCTTGAATGACTTGAGAAAGAACTCGACATATCGGCCTCGCAACAGGTACCAGGCGCTGATGCCGCCGATGACGAAGACACTGGTCTCCAGGCAGGCCAGCCACATATGCGCGACACTGGTGAGCATAGCGGGGTTGAAGATCGCAGCGAAATAGCTGTCGACGGCCAGGCGGCCGTCCTCCAGATGCACGCCGGCCGGCGTGTGCATCCATGCGCTGGCCACCATGATCCAGAATGCCGAAAGCGAGGCACCGGTCGCCACCATGGCCGTTGCAAACAGGTGAATGCCGGGTGCCACACGCTGCCAGCCAAACATCATAATACCGATAAAGCCGGCTTCGAGCATGAACGCCATCGCCGCCTCGAAACCAAGGATGTTGCCCATGAAATCGCCGCTGACAGCCGAAAAACCAGCCCAATTGGTGCCGAACTCGAACTCCAGTGGAATACCGCTGACCACGCCGATGCCGAAATTCAGCAGCAGCAGTTTGCTCCAGAATCGCGCGTGGTAGTAGTACTGCGTGTCCCGTGTTTTCAGCCACAGTGCTTCGACTACGACCAGAAACAGACTCAGCCCCACGGTCAGTACCGGCCACAGAATATGGAACATGGCAGTGACGGCAAACTGCGCGCGGGAAAGCGCAACATAGTTGAACCACGTATCCATAGCAGGAATACTCCTTCAGCGCTGGCGGGGTCTGGTTCGCGCTCAGCCGTTCGCGCCAGTCACCGCAGCGCCACCGTCGGCTCAGTCATCCGGAGAAACCTGCGCATAGTTCAGTGCGGCCACGAACGCCACCCCACCGATGATGTTACCGATCAGCGTCGGTAGAAAGAAGCTGCCGAGTGCCGCTGCCAGCGTGGTGGTCCCCGCGGAGAGCGCATAGAAGACGAGCGCAGATCCGGCGATGATGTGAGAAAACCCGCCGAGGCCGACGAGATAGGTAATAATGATGATCACCCCCACCCGTGCCGTCTCAGCGGCCGGCAGCAGCCACACCATCAGCGCAATCAGCCAGCCGGCAAGGATCGCCGAGAGGAAGGTATCCCGAAACCCGCCAGCGACGGCTTCCCCCGCAACCGCTTGCAGCGCGCCGTTCTGAGCGGCGTCGAACACATCGGCAAAGTACAGTCCGACGCCGAATATCATCGTGCCGAGGACGTTGGCGGCAAGGACCACGCCCCACAGGCGCAACGCATCCACCAGCACGCGGGGCCGGCGCTCGCGCAACACATGGTAAGGCATCCTCTTCTTCCTTCCCGGACAGGTGACCCTGGGTTTTAGGTGTCGTCATTACCCTGCTCCTGTCCGGGTCCCCCGTCAGCGGCGAATCTGCGTCAGGCGTGGCCCCGCGCGCCCCCGTCTTGCGGCGCCATGGCCGGTCTGAGCGGACCCTACAGCAGGCAGCGACCCGCCGCATTGCGGTTTCGCAATGCCTGTGTCGTTGTCCAGGAAGTTGATCACCGGTTGGGTGACACAGCAGACAGTTGCCTGTTGATCGACCAGAGTGGCTTTGTGTCAAAATCCCCGGATCTGCATCTGGTTGCGGAGAAAAGTGGCTTCGCGCAAGCTTGAAGCACATTTCCTGTATGCCTCTGTTCCCGGTTCGGCACCGTGTTCTGTGCAGTATTTGTGGATATATTCACTCACGCAGTTATTGTATTCCTCGGTGCCATCAGCGATGCCTTGGGCACTGCAATACTCGGCGGGATTCTGCCCCGACATTTTCCCGGATCCATCCGACGGGGCCGTACTGCATGCCGGCAGTACTGATACCAGAATGCCTGCTATACCGGCTCTCAATACCATCATCCTGCTCTCCTGTTAACCAAGGACTTCCGGTTGGCCATTAGCGCCTTGTTAAAATTGTTAATCTATGATGAGACAGTACCCTAGGAGGCTGTCAGCCCCAAGTCCGACAGCCTCCTGATATGTATTGACCTGTCAACTACTGGTGCCACCTATTCGATCTTCTGTGTTTAATTCTCCATACAGCAAGCCCTTTGGGCAGGGCACGAGCAGCAATCAACGACGGTAGATCACTCTGATATGCGCGGGTCGGAACCGCCTGACTTCTCTTCGTCGTGGAGCTGCCTCGCTCTAGGGTCGAGGGTCGTCCCGTTGTTCTGGGCGCCTCATAGGAGGCTCGAGGGTTCTCCAACCGGCTCCTCATGCCCTGACCCAAAGACTCGCTGTCTGTTCCTGTAGCCATTGTTTCGATTGATTCTGTTAGTTCGTTTTTAACCTGCGTGCTCGATCGGTTTGTTCATCACTTCGCACGCAATAGCCCAGATGAACCCAACCAGTTCACGCGCAACCGCTGTGCATACCTGCACCTTCAGTTTGCCCCGTTCGAGCAGATGCGTGTAACGCCCGCACAAGCGTTTCTGTGCCTTCCAGGCAATCGCCTGTACCGTGTCTGAACACTTTTCCGCCCGCCGTTGAAGATGGGCCGTTTTGCGAGCCGAAAAGCGATAACACCAGCCCGCTTCCACCAGCACTCGCCTGACATGTCCGTTCCCTGTCTTGGTGATGCCGCCTCGGCGGCGCGTTAGGCCACTTGAGGCTTCACTTGGAACCAGCCCCAAAAAACTCATCAGTTGGCGTGGCGAATCAAATCGGGTGATATCCCCAAGCTCCGCCATCACCGTCATCGCCGTAATCAGCTTGATGCCACGCAATGCCATCAGGGCTTCAACCACCGGCGCCAACACCCAGTGCTCCAGCGCCTTCTCCATCTCCTTTTCCAATCCGGCAACCCGGACTTCGGCTTGCTTGACCGCATCCACGTATTCCTGGAAAACAATCTGCTGTACCGCTATGTCGAATTTGAGCCCTTCCAGCCAGCGAAAGTGGGCCTGGGTCCAGCGGCTTTTTCCGCTTTCGTACAGTCGGCCATGACGAAGCAGAAAAGCATTCAGGCGTTGTTTGCTCATTCGTTCCAAGCCTTTCATGTCTTCGCGAGCCCGGGTGAAGAATAGTGCGAATGTGGTGGGTAAGCGCACTGTCATCTGAAAATCCTGCGCATCCTCCGTGGCGCCGACACCTACGGACACATTCAGGTTCGATCTTCTGTTCAGGCGGAAAGCGTATCCAACGGAAACTTCGCCGATGTCAAGCTCCGAACCCTTCAGTTCGGTGCCATTCTGCTCGGTCTTGCCGACATGCTTGTAGGAAAAGCCAAGACTGAATGACGAACGCTCATTGATACCAAAACCCATCCCGCCGCTCAAACCGATGGTATTTCCCGGATCGATTCTACCAACATCATTACCAACATTTCTCTCGATATTCCAGTTGTAGCTAAGGGTGCCAAAAAACACGGCCGGATCTGTTGGATAGAGGAAAGTCAGACTTGGTTGTATACTCCAGAAACCCGACCCCGTTGCCAACTCGGTCGGGAAGCGCTGAATAATTGGGTTTCCATTTTCATCTTCTACCGGACTTCCATCGGCGTCCCTGACCACGATGTCGACGGTCTCGACATCAAACGGATCTGTGCCGGTAGGTGCCGCAACCCTGACGCCACCGATAAAAAAGGGCCAGCCATTCAGTCCGCTGTTCAACTGGTAATCGAAAGCAAACTCGACATCACCCAGCCCGGAGCCGTCCACGTTGTACACCTCATCACCGAACAGGTTAACCAGCAATGGTCGCGAGCGTATACTGTCTTCGCGCCATACGTAAGGCGCCCTGACCTCGAACTGCATGCGGCTTGTTATGCCATAGCGTGCGTCCAGCGAGGCAATCCACAGATCCCGGTTCACCTCACGAATATCAATAAGCCCCAGGAACAGACTCGGGACGATCAGAGGTCCAAAGCCCTCGAGAAACACCCGATTGTTGGAGGTATGCGCATACTTGAGCGATGGGTCTATTACCAGGCTTCCCCTCGGCGTGAGCACTCCCCGGACATCGTCACTGATACTCGCGATCCCCTGCACGGCTTCCTTTTCTTTTGTCGGCGGCTTGCCCACCGGTTTTGCCTGCGCCGATTTCTTTTCCGGCTGTTCCGTTTCCGGTGCAGCGACCTGCTGTTTCTGCCTCGCAGGCGCCTGTTCTTTTTTCACCGTTGCCGCAGGTTGCTTACCGGAAAAGCGCTCCAGCCGCTGCTCAAGTTCCTCCATCTGCCGGCTCTGCTGTTCCATTTGCTGCCTTTGCTGCTCCAGCATTCTTTTTTGCTCGGCGAGCATCCGTCTGAGCTCCGCCAGCTCATCAGACTGTGCTGCTGCAGCCGGCACAGCCTGAATACAGAGCAGCACGCCGAGCATGCAGCACAACAGCTTGTTTGCCCGACACCACACGTCTTCAGTCTGTGCCATTTTCTAGCCGTATGGCCGGGATATTTCGCCCCTGAGTTATAAACATTGGCGGCTCAGTACACCTTGTTGGTAGAAATCTCGACTTGCTGCGAAAATGCCCTGTCCCGATCAGTTTATGAAAGGCGAACATACCGTGCCAGTAGCGGCAAGCTGGCAGATCTCTGCAGCATTCACGTTCCGGACCTTGTCGTTGGCGCGTACCATCACGCCTCGGAGGCTGCTCAGGGGACAATGCCGGGTATCGCAAAATCCTGTATGGAGGGGAAAGCCGGGACTGTTTGCTGGCGCACGGCGTCCAGGTTCTTTATCCGTACATCCACCACAGTAAAATTACCAAGCACTTGATTATCCAACGTATTCTGAATGAAGGTTGAACCGTTAGGTATGTCCAGAAGGTTCAACGTGTTACCCGTCCCGACCTGCAGCACAGAATTTGCCTCGTTCAGGATCCTGCTCTGTACGTCCGCCGAAACATCGATCTGTGTTTGAAACTGTTCAATACCATTGACAAAGGCGGCCTTCTGGATTCCGATATCGACCTGCACGCCATTGCTGAACAGAAAACCGCCCCGAAAAGTTTCCAGCTCGTTATCGCCGACAGCCGGCCAGGCCGGAAAGTCCTCTTCTGACCATTCACCGCTCCATGCTGCCGCCTGAACCAGCAACAGTCCCGCGATGAGCATAAGCGGCGATCGTGCAACGCGCCGGTGGTCCGCTATGCACTCTGATTCACGTATGCGCATCATGAATTGGCTCGGTTGCGCCCTAGACAATCTAAAAATCCGAACGCGCGGGAAGCATCAAGTTGAAATCCGCCAAAGAGTCCTGGTTCAAAGCCATACCCAGAGGCGCCCTCGCGGTCAGCTTCCATTCCGGCTCGGCATTGAAATGCCGACGTGCCGCATCGAGCTTATTATGGATTATAAACATGACACGGCCTTCCCACATTGATTCGAACTGGCTTCTCGGCAAAGCTTTCACTCCCAGCGATGGATCCCCCACCAGCACTTCCTCGTCATTCACCCCCTTGATCAGTACAAAATGCATATAGCCATTGTTCCTTATCAAAGTGATTGCGGGAACACCAACCTCTGCCAGCTTGTCGAGGCCGATTCGGAAACCATCTGCCCGGAAGCCATGGTTTTCTGCATAATGTTTCATATCGAGCAGGGAAAACCCCTGCTTGTGGATCTTTTTCTGGTCCCCCTTCTCGTACATTTCCATGAAGACGGTTTGTTCGGAGACCTTACTGTCGTAATGGTAGGTCAGCAGCGAAGCCAGGGCCGCCGACCCGCAGCTGTAATCATACTGCTGCTCATACACGGTTTTGAATTTTGCTTCCCTGAAACTGGTGACGGCAACGGTGTAGATACCGGCCCCACCCGGAAGCACCATGGAACCCGCCATTACGGACCATGCGGAGAACAACCCGGCAAGGCCCGCCAGTCCGGCGCAGACCCGCCTGGCATGAATGACACGACGCAATTTCATTGTAGCGGTGGTTGTTCGATTACCACATTTACAATGGTTGAATTCTGAATCAAGACGTTATTGCCTGAATTCTGGATTGCAGTACTCAGGCCAGATGTATTCGCGAAAGCACCGTTACTGATAACGTTATCCCCGGTAACGCTGTTGATCGCCGTGTTCCCCTCCAGGTTACCGTTCAGTTCGGCTGTGTTTATGGTCTGGACGTCAATACCTTCGCCTCTATACACATCCAGTTCATCGTCACTGACCGCAGTTGCGGTCAAAAATCCTTCAGGTTGCGACGCACCAGGTTGGTCAGCCTGAATCTGCATGGATATCGCCAGGGCGCACGCCACGACACCGCAGTAAACCGAGGATTTCATCGTTTTTCTCCCGGCACAGAATCGTTTCCAGAACTGCCGGCGGGTGAATGCTCACCCGCCGGCATACTGTGCAGCGTGTTATGGGTTTACGCTGATATTGCCTTGGAAATTAACCTGCTGCTGTGACAGGCTGTTGGCTCCGTTGTTCTGGATGTTCTGGTTCAGTCCAGCGGCTCCGGCAAATGCGCCATTGTCGACAACGTTGGAGGTATTGTAGTTGTAATTACCGTTGCCAAGGTTAACCGTGTTATTGGTCACAGCGCCATCCAGTGCCGCGGTACTTACAGAGATAGCGCCAATGGTGCTGTTGTTGGCACCGACTCCAGTCCCCGAGTTGTCGGCAGTGCTGTTATCGGAGTTGTCGGAGTTGTCGGAATTATCCGAGTTGTCCGAGTTGTCCGAGTTGTCGTCGGTGTTATTCGAGTTATTCGTCGAATTATCCGAGTTGTCGTCGGTGTTATTCGAGTTATTCGTCGAATTGTCCGAGTTGTCGTCGGTGTTATTCGAGTTATTTGTCGAATTATCCGAGTTATCGTCGGTGTTATTCGATGCAGTGGTCGAATTGTCGGAGTTGTCCGAGTTGTCGGAGTTGTTCGAAGCATCCGAGTTGTCGGAGTTGTCGGAGTTATTCGAATTATCCGAGTTGTTCGAATTGTCGGAGTTGTTCGAATTGTCGGAGTTGTTCGAATTGTCGGAGTTGTTCGAAGCATCCGAGTTGTCCGAGTTGTCGGAGTTATTCGAATTGTCCGAGTTGTTCGAATTGTCGGAGTTGTTCGAAGCATCCGAGTTGTCCGAGTTGTCGGAGTTGTTCGAATTGTCCGAGTTGTCGTCGGTGTTATTCGATGCAGTGGTCGAATTGTCGGAGTTGTTCGAAGCATCCGAGTTGTCCGAGTTGTCGGAGTTGTTCGAATTGTCCGAGTTGTTCGAGTTATCGGAGTTGTTCGAAGCATCCGAGTTGTCCGAGTTGTCGGAGTTGTTCGAAGCATCCGAGTTGTCCGAGTTGTCGGAGTTGTTCGAATTGTCCGAGTTGTCGTCGGTGTTATTCGATGCAGTGGTCGAATTGTCGGAGTTGTTCGAAGCATCCGAGTTGTCCGAGTTGTCGGAGTTGTTCGAATTGTCCGAGTTGTCGTCGGTGTTATTCGATGCAGTGGTCGAATTGTCGGAGTTGTTCGAAGCATCCGAGTTGTCCGAGTTGTCGGAGTTGTTCGAATTGTCCGAGTTGTTCGAGTTGTCGGAGTTGTTCGAAGCATCCGAGTTG
The DNA here is from genome assembly GCA_963814945.1 of uncultured Gammaproteobacteria bacterium. Classification (GTDB taxonomy): domain Bacteria; phylum Pseudomonadota; class Gammaproteobacteria; order DSM-19610; family DSM-19610; genus Thiogranum. The sequence goes on along the minus strand of CAWFEQ010000019.1, from coordinate 173,517 downwards.
TCCGAATTGTCGGAGTTGTTCGAATTGTCCGAATTGTCGGAAGTTGAAGTCGAATTCTCACTTGCTGCTGCCGAGCCATCTCCAATAGAGTCGGCGTTAACAGATGCGTCTTGTGGACCGACCGTCGAGCCATCCGCCGAATTCGTCGGGTTGGCAAGAGCACTACCAGTCGCGAGGCCAAGGACCAGCGCAATGCTTGCCGATATCAGTGTCAGCTTTTGTGAAGACATCATAAATGGGACTCCTCATTAACTTTTCAGATTTTTTAGTGCCTACGTGCCGTCAAACCCCCATACCAAAAAGAAGCCCATACGATCCGCAGCACCCCGATTACGTGCAATACGTATTGCCAAAATCGTCTGGTAGGCCCTCCCCCAGCCACGAGGCCATACCATCGGTGGCAAGAAGCCGGGCATGCAGCATACATGCCAATATTCTATTTTATTGATCTAACACGGTATCTTTTCGTTGTGTCGCTCGCAGCAGACACTCGGTGTAAAAATCGCGAGACACTTTCCGCCCGCTTGAAGCGCAGTACGCGTCAGGCAACCACAGCCAAAACCGTTGAACTGCCCGATAGCGATGCTAACATTTCGAATTTTTTTAGGGAGTTGAGGGCACCTTCAAGAACCGCTCGAGAATGCGCACTAAAAAAGATCATGTGTAAAAGTTTCGGACATTCGTGACAGACAGCTTGTCACCGGGACGGCAATCCGGGCGGGATTACTTGGTTTTTACATTCACAATAAACTCGAATGCCGATCTTGGCCGTCTGGAAATAATTTCGTCGACCAGGCCCTTATTTTTTGCTTCACCAGGCAGCATGATCGCTCCGACATCCAGTAACTTGGCCAAGTCCTCCTCCCGCCCTTGTATGCACTCCTTGTACACGCCGAGGATCTGTTCTTTGTGTAATACCACATTTTGTGTCGACACCTTCAGTTCCTCGACCGTCAAGCGCTCCGGGTCCGAATGAACATTGTGAAACAGAAATTTCGACGCAGGAAAAGAGTACCGTTTGTCACCGGCGCAGTAGAGAAGATTGGCAGAAGAGCTGACCGTAGCCAGGTTGTACGTGTGCAGGGGCACCGGCAGCGAGCGCAGATAATGGTAGGCCGCAATGCCCGCATCCACATTGCCACCCGTCGATGAGATAAACAGATTGACACTTGCTGGATCGTGATCCTGTATTTTTTTTTCAATTTCGGACAGCAGTATGCCAACAGTTTCGTTATTAACTCGCTGCAGAAAGAAGACCGAAACAACAGGGTGGTCTGCCGGCGTTTCGTTAAGCTGCCAGGCGTCCTCAGCAACTGCTACAGGACTAGCTTCCGCGCTCCATGCTGTCAGCAGCAATAAGATCAACCTCAATATCACGATTATCCCTCCCCCTGAATTTAATCTGCCTGCGCAACGCCATACAACTGAAGGCCTGTCGCTCGACTCAAACCGACAGGATCCGGCGGCATCTGTACTGCGGCATATATACTAATGATGTTTTTTCGGACGATCCATGCATAATTACCGGCGGCTGATTGCCCCCCGGGTAGCGCGAACAGAAGCATAACCGCCACCTAATTTTCTGTGGTTTTGCAACTTTCAGGTACAGGAAGAACAACCTGGCCTTTCTTCCACAAACCTGCCTGGAAGCAGGCTATCGGGTAGTATTTCCCGCTGCATTCTTACGCGATACAGATTCCTGTCTGGTCAAAGAAAAAACATCATCCGTGTCATTTTGCACCGTCGCTCCCGGTTGGCAAGCGTCTCTCATCGGCTGAGACTGTCTCGCTGCTCCTGGGAGCATTGATATTTTTCAATGCCGTGCGCATTGCGTTTTGAAAAGATGCCCCCCAGTGAAAGATGCATGCGCTGGTGTAACAATGCACAAGCCTGGATCTGCAAACGTCAAATGTTGCTCGCAATGCCCCGACTCTGCCGGGACAACGACAGTGGCGAGAAACCTGGCAAGACCAGCAACTCCTTACTGCAACAGGGCAGGTTACCATGACAGAACACAAACTCCCCAAGCTTCCGTATGCCAAGGACACCCTCGAACCGCACATCTCGGCCGAGACCCTCGAGTACCACTATGGCAAACACCACGCGACCTACGCCAAGAAGCTGAACAAGCTGATCCCGGGCACGGAATTTGAATCGGCACCGCTCGAGGAGATCATCAGGAAGGCTTCGGGTGGCATCTTCAACAATGCGGCGCAGGTGTGGAATCATACCTTTTACTGGAACTGCCTGAGTCCGGATGGCGGCGGCAAGCCCGACAGCACTCTGGCCGGGCGGATTTCAAAGACCGCTTTTCAGACGCGGCGGCCACGAACTTTGGCTCCGGTTGGACCTGGCTGGTGAAGAATCCCGACGGGGGGCTGGAGATCGTGAATACCAGCAACGCGGGCAATCCGATGACCGACAACCGGCAGCCCCTGCTGACATGCAACGTCTGGGAACACGCCTATTACATTGACTACCGTAACGCCCGCCCGAAGTATGTCGCGGCATTCTGGAAGCTGGTTAACTGGCGTTGCGTGGCGCAGAACCTGGGCGAATGAAAAAGACCGCAGCGCGTCGCCATGAAGCGCCTGACACAAGGTGATCCTGCAGCTATGGTGACGGTGACCGGCGTCTGTGGCCAGGCCAGAGACCGATAGACGACAGTACAAGAGAGGAAATTCGCATGACCGATACCAAGAAAGTCATCGAGAATCCTGATGCGCCCAGTCCACGGCGGGTTGATCGCGAACTTGACCTGCAGGAGTGGAATGAAGAACAGGGGCGGCGCAATGCCGAGCAGGAGGGTATCCAGCTCACCAGCGCGCACTGGGAGGTCGTGCACCGTCTGCGCGACTACTATTTGAAACAGGGTCCACCCGAAAATGGCCGCGAGCTCGGCGACATGCTGGATAGCGAGTTCGCCGACCGTGGAGGGCGCAAGTACTTGCGCCAGCTGTTCCCGGAGGGCCCGGTCGCGCAGGGCATGCGCATCGCCGGTCTGTCAGTCCCGCCGTATACCGAGGATGAAGGGTTCGGTACCAGCCGCTGACAACAAACAACCCTCCTGCGGTTGCGGCGCGCCCCGCAGGTCATGAGAAATGGAAAGAAACATGCCTGAACAACATACAGTGACACTGCTGATGAGCGAATTCGTCACCCATGACGTCAAGCGCTTCGTAATCAGTCGGCCGCCCGGCTTCACGTTCACACCCGGGCAGGGGGTCGAGCTGGCTATCAACCAGCCCGAATGGCGAGACGAGAGCCGGCCGTTCACCCCGACCTGCCTGGTGGACGATGGGGTGCTCGAATTCACGATCAAGAGCTATCCCGCACACGAGGGGATGACCCGCGAGCTGCACAGGCTGTCAGCCGGTGCGGAGCTGCTGATGTCCGCACCGTTCGGCACCATCAGCTATCAGGGCCCCGGCGTATTTCTCGCCGGGGGTGCCGGCGTCACCCCGTTCATCGCCATCCTGCGCGAACGTGCCCGCGCGGCCGGCCTCGACCGCCACGCCTTGATTTTCTCCAACAAGACCCCGGCCGATGTCATCTGCGAAAAGGAACTGCGCCACTATCTGGGCGAGCGCTGTATCCTGACCTGCACTGAGACAGAGGCACCGGGTTACGAGCACCGACGGCTCGACAAAGCCTTTCTGGCGGAGCGTATCGACGATTTCGATCAGCAGTTTTATGTGTGCGGTCCACCGGGCTTCATGGCCGCGGTGAACGGAGCGTTGGAAGATCTCGGCGCCGCCCCCCAGAGCCTGGTATTCGAGCGCTGAGCAAGCTTAGACAACTGTGAGGAGCCCATAACAATGGCAAGCGAAGGGTTACACGAAGCCAAAGAAGACCTGAGCAAACAGACCCGGGACATGCACCGGGCACTGGTTTCCCTGCAGGAAGAACTCGAGGCGATCGACTGGTACCGCCAGCGCGCCGACGCCTGCCGCGACCCGCAGCTCAAGGCCATTCTGTTACACAATATGCGCGAAGAGATGGAGCATGCGGCAATGCTCATCGAATGGCTGCGTCGCAACGATAGCGATCTTGACGGTCATCTTCATACCTATCTCTTTACCGAGGCGGCCATTTCGGGGTTGGAAGAAACCACCACCGAGCAACCGCAGACCGATAGGGCCAAGGCGCGAACCATCGGCGAATTGAAGGAGTGAGCACTATGGACCACCTCAACAGAGACCAGCCCTCCTTTCCTTCCTTCATCTGGGACAGTATCGACGCCGCGGCCGTCGAGGCCGCCAAGGCCCTGCTGACCGCGCGACGATTTCTGGAGGTCGAGGGACCCTTCGGGCTCGGATTGACCGCGCTCGAACTCGGCACCGACGACTACTGTCGGGATCCCGGTCCTCAGGAAGCCGGAGCGATCATCAGCCACGCTATCTCAGTACCCATGCTGCGCAAGTCCTGCCGACTCAGCGCGCGGCGTCTGGCGGCTCACCTGGACAAGGGCATGCCATTGAGTCTTGCCGAAGTACAGGACGCCGCGGAGGCAGTCGCCCGGCGCGAAGAGGAATTCATCTACTTCGGCCAGGCCGACTTCGGCCTTAAGGGTCTGCTCAACGCCAGCGGCCGCCAGGAGGTAAAAAGTGGCGACTGGTCGAATCTCGACACGGCGCTGAACAACGTACTCGCCGCGATCACCACCCTGGACAACGCAAACTATCACGGACCCTACGCGCTCGCCCTGCCGCCGGCACAGTACAATAATCTTTTTCGTCACTACGAACATACCGACCTGCTGCAGGTCGAGCACCTCAAGTCCCTGTGCACCCACGGCGTCTACAAAGCCGCGGTGGACAGACCGGTAGTGGTCGACCATCACGCGGGCGCAGTGGTTCTCGGGCAGGACCTGCGCGTCGGTTACGCGGGCAGCGACGGGATACACTATCAGTTGTTCGTCTGTGAAAGCATGGTGCTGCGCCTCGACGAACCCGAAGCGGTTTGCGTATTAACCGACTGAGCGCAGGTCGACGCACTGATCGCGCAGCCGTGCTGCCCGCCCGCCCCGGCGCAGGCCGACTCCATCAACACCACAGACCACGCGCATGAGGCTGGCGACCTACAATATTCACGCCTGTATCGGCACCGATGGCCGTTTCGATCCGCAGCGGATAGCGTGCGTGCTGCGGGAATTGGAAGCGGATGTGGTGGCGCTGCAGGAAGTCGAACATCGCCTGGTCGACGGTCAAGATCTGCTGCAGTTCCTCGCAGCGGAAACCAGCCACACCGCCATTGCAGGGCCTACCCTGTTGCGAGCAACCTGCAGCTACGGCAACGCCCTGTTGACGCAGCTGCCCATCCTGACGGTGAAGCGCATCGACCTGAGCCTGCCGAGCCGCGAACCCCGCGGCGCCCTCGACGTAACGCTCGACTGGCACGGGCAACAGGTGCAGGTCGTCGCGACTCATCTCGGTCTCAGGCCCGGCGAGCGACGCCAGCAGGTGCGCCGCCTGTTGACCCTGTTTGAGTCCGGTACGGCGGACATTTCCGTATTGCTGGGCGACCTCAACGAGTGGCTCCTCTGGGGACGGCCGCTGCGCTGGCTGCGCCGGCGCTTTGCGCCCACTCCCCAGCCGCGCACTTACCCGGCGGGATTTCCGCTGTTCGCGCTCGACAGGATCTGGGTCCACCCGCGCAGCGCTCTGACCAGTCTCGAGAGACACGACAGCCCGGCGGCACGGCGTGCTTCTGACCACCTTCCAGCCAGGGCGGAGCTGACGAGTGAACGGCCCGGGGCACTGGGTACCAATCGACACTGACTAGAACCTGTATCAAAATCGCGGATCGGGCGTCCAGGCAAGGCGCGGGCCCTGCGAGGAGCGCAGTTTACACGTAGTAAATGAGCACCGGAGCAGCGCCCGCAACATCGCATGGGCGGTCGAGACGCATTTTGAGACAGGTTCTAATGATCGCCGAAGGAGCAAACCAATGAAGATCTATCGCTGCCAGTCTTGTGACCAGGTCGTGTATTTTGAGAACACGCAATGCACGCACTGCGGGGCGACCCTGGGCTTCCTTCCCGACCGGTTCCTCATGAGCAGCCTGGAACCCACCGATGACGACCGCTGGCGGCCACTGGCGCCGCAGGCAAACGGGCGCCTGTACAGAATGTGCCAGAACTATTCCCGGGACCAGGTGTGCAACTGGATGGTACCCGAACAGAGTACGCTGACTCTGTGTGCCGCCTGTCGCTTCAACCAGATCATACCGGACCTGACTGTGGCCGGAAACCAAGAGCTCTGGCGACGGCTGGAGACAGGCAAACGCCGCCTCATCTACGGCCTGCTGCACCTGGGCCTGCCGCTCCGCAGCAAGCAGGAAGACCCCGAGACCGGCCTGGCATTTGCGTTTCTGGCCGACCCGGACCCGGTGTTCGCGGAAAATACGCAGGCGATGACCGGACACGCACAAGGTCTGATCACCATCAACATCGCGGAAGCCGATGACGCTTCACGGGAACGGATGCGTAAGGCCATGACCGAGCCCTACCGGACAATACTGGGCCACTTCCGTCACGAATCAGGCCACTACTACTGGTCTGTTCTGGCGCGCCGCGCCGACTGGCTGGCGGACTTCCGGCGGATGTTTGGTGACGAGCGACAGGACTATGCCACCGCCATGCAGCGAAACTACATGCAGGGGCCGCCCGCCGACTGGCAGTCCCGTTTTATGAGCGGTTACGCCGCCAGCCATCCGTGGGAAGACTGGGCCGAGACCTGGGCCCATTACCTGCACATCATCGACGTCCTCGAGACAGCCTGGGTATTCCGGCTGCGGGTCTCACCCGGCGGTGCGCGGGATGATCAGATGGCCGCTGCACCGAAGTTCGACCCCTACCGCGCCGACTCGCTGGACCAGGTGATCGACCACTGGCTGCCGCTCACCTACGCGGTAAACAGCCTCAACCGCAGCATGGGCCAGCCCGACCTCTACCCGTTTGTGCTCGCGCCGCCGGTGCTTGCCAAGCTGGGCTTCGTGCACCAGGCAGTCCGCGAGGCGGCGACGCCGCCGTGAGCGGCGATCATTCTTTGCGCCCATACCTTATCACCACCAGCGCGCGCGGGCCGACGGTGTACGGGTTCGCTGCCGGTTGTTCGGCACCGGTTTCTTCGGCAGATTTCGCGGTATCTATGACTACCGAAGGCTGAGACAGCGCCTCCGTGTCGGGCAGCACATAGTCAAGCGCCTGATCAGCTGCGTTCAGGATCAGCATGAAGGTATCGTCGGCCTCCGCCTCGCCCGTTGTCGTCAGGTGGTAGACCCCCGCCTCGCCGCTCAACAGCAGTGCGATCGAGTGTGCAGTCTCCGTCTGCCAGTCCTCATGCCGCATCTCTTCGCCGTCGGGCTTCAGCCAGACGATGTCCTTGGTCTCGGTACCGGGAATCTTCTCACCGTGAAAGAAGCGGTGACGATGGAAAACAATGTGCTCGCGCCGCAGGCGCATCAGCGTTTGCGTGAAAACCGTCAACGACTTAGCGGCCCCGTCGAGCCCGTCCCAGTTCAGCCAGGTGGTTTCATTGTCCTGACAATAGGCATTATTGTTGCCGTGCTGAGTGTGCCCGAACTCGTCGCCGGCGAGCAGCATGGGCAACCCCTGCGAGAGCAAAAGCGTTGCCAGAAGATTACGTTTTTGCTGCTCCCGCAGCCCGACCACCCCGGCATCATCGGTCGGCCCTTCGACGCCGCAGTTCCAGCTGTGGTTGCTATCGCTGCCGTCGCGATTGTCTTCGTGATTGGCCTCGTTGTGTTTGTGGTTGTAGCTCACCACGTCCTGCAGGGTGAAGCCGTCGTGGGCGGTGACGAAATTGACACTCGCCCAGGGACGCCGTCCGCGCCGATCGAAGATGTCACTGGACCCGGACCAGCGCGAGGCCAGTTCCGCCAGCTGACCGCTGTCGCCTTTCCAGAAGCGACGCACCGTATCGCGGTAACGGTCATTCCACTCGACCCACCCAGGCGGAAACGCGCCAAGCTGATAGCCCCCGTGACCGATATCCCAGGGCTCGGCGATAAGCTTGACGGTGGACAGAAGGGGGTCCTGCGCGACCGCATCCAGAAAGCTTGCATGCTCGCCATACTCGCCATTGGCCCTTGCCAGCGTCGTCGCGAGATCGAAGCGGAAACCGTCCACCTTCATTTCCTCGACCCAGTAGCGCAACGAGTCGGTAACCATCCTCAGCACATAGGGGTGGCGCAGCTCAAGCGCATTACCGGTACCGGTGAAATCGTTGTAGTAGCATTCCTCCCCTGCCATCAGATGATAATAAGACTTGTTATCGATACCGCGCAGGGAAAAGGTTGGACCAAGCTGGTTGCCCTCGGCGGTATGGTTATACACCACATCGAGAATCACCTCGATCTCGGCATCGTGCATCAGCTGCACAAAGGTCTTGAACTCATGAATGCCGCCGCTGCCCAGGTATTCCGGGTGGGGTGCAAAGAAACCTATTGAGTTATACCCCCAGTAATTGCGCAAGCCTTGTTCTATCAGGTGTCGATCGTGCACAAAAGCGTGGACGGGAAGCAGCTCGACGGCCGTGATCCCCAAATCCTGGAGGTACGTGACAAGTGCCGGAGACGACAGACCGCCGAAGGTACCGCGCGCCGCATCCGGCACATCGGGGTGTCGCATGCTGAAACCGCGCGCGTGCATCTCGTAGATGATCGTCTCGTGCCAGGGTCGTTTCGGTTGCGGTTTTGAACCCCAGGTAAAGGCTGGATCGATAACCTGGCACCTGGGCATAAACGCTGCGCTGTCGCGGGCATCGAAAGACAGGTCTGCCCGATTGTGGCCCACGGTGTAGCCGAAAAGCGCATCGTCCCACTGAAGCTTTCTACACAGGCGTTTCGCATAAGGATCCAGTAACAGCTTGTGATGGTTAAACCTGTGGCCGCTCTGCGGATCATAGGGACCATAGACGCGATAAGCATACAGCTGACCGGCCCGTGCGTCGGGCAGGTAACCGTGCCAGATTTCATGGGTATACTCAGGTAACGGTATACGTGCGACTTCGCGCCGGCCGTCATGCTCGAACAGGCACAATTCGACCTTTTCCGCGTGCGCCGAGAACAGCGCGAAGTTGACACCGGAGCCGTCCCAGGTCGCGCCCAGCGGATAGGGCATCCCCGGCCATACTCGTTGTTTATGGTGCACCATACAAGTCGTGTTCTCCGTCAGTCAGCACGCGCTAAAACCGGCTGGTCCCTGTTTTCTGCACCAGCAGGCGGTACCTCAATACTCTACAGCGGATATTCATAGTATATTATTGTGACTGACAACACCCGCGTGAGAGTAGCCGCAGCTTCCCCGTGTTCGCATTGCGGTTTTTCAATGATCAACACCATTTCCGTTGTTATTTTCTGTCCCCGTTTCGGGCCAAACCCGCAGTGGAGACTGAACCATGTCTGTTCTCTGTGCATCCTCAGATGACGGTAATCCACATACCCTGCTAATCCTGTCGCTGTTACTGGCAGGGCGGGACTGTCCACCATAATCAACAGCCTCCTAGCGCGCCGCATAGAGGATTCCTGACGATGTTGAGAAGTATCAATGGAATAGCAACTTATAGCATTCACGCCAGTGACGGCGACATCGGTCGCTGTCACGATTTTCTGTTCGATGACCGCAGCTGGGTCGTGCGCTATCTGGTCGCGAAAACCGCAAAATGGCTGCTGGAGCGCAAAGTGATCGTCTCCCCGGTCTTTCTAGAGGAGCCGGATTGGGCGGGCAGACGGTTCCTGGTTCGGTTGACACGGCAACAGATCGAGGAAAGTCCACCACTCGACGAACACGCACCGGTCTCGATGCAATATGAGATCAGCTATCACCAGTACTACGCCCTGCCCTTTTACTGGATCGGCCAGGACCTGTGGGGGTCCTATCCGGATCCTTCGGGGGTGATTCATCCCGTATCCGACCAGCCTGCTGCGGAGGAGATCGTGGTGGGAGAAGGCCATCTTCGCTCTACCAATGAGGTGAGCGGCTATCATATCGCCGCAACCGATGGCGGTGTCGGCCACGTCCAGGATTTCCTGGTCGACGACAAATCATGGGCCCTGCGTTATATCGTTGTGGACACCCGCGACTGGTTGCCCGGTCGCAAGGTACTGGTGTCGCCCCAGTGGCTCGAATCGATCCACTGGGTCGATGAGAAGGTCCAGGTCGAGCTCGATAGCGAAGCCATCAGAAACAGTCCCGAGTTCGACCCCTCGGTGCCGGTCGATCGCCGCTACGAGATCGCGCTCTACAACTATTACGACCGGCCGTACTACTGGGAGCAGACATAACCTGAAAGTTGCATACATGACCCACGGGGATTCGACCGAACCCTGTTGTCTACCGTCACGTGGCGGGTAACGGCACTGTTGATGATGCGGGTAAGTTCGTCAATGACGTCGTCGAGCCGATCCGTATGCTATAAATAGAATGGACAGGTTCCCAGGGTTTTACGGCCTGTGGAAACTGCGGCGCAGCCATGGTGATACACAGCTTAGCCTGTTCCAGTGCGGTCGCGGCCGACGTGCAGGCTGCAGCAAAGCGATCTCTCTTTCTGCCAAGGGACACAGCGCAATGAATGACACCGCAGTGAATGACATTGAAATACCAGAGAGCGATTGGCAGCAGTTCTGCGAAAGGTTCACGCGCCAGCATCATGGCTGGCTGGTTGGTATGCGGCAGCTCGACACCCGGGACCTGCTGCGCGGCGAAACAGCGGCGCAGGCGCGGGTTCGACTGTTTACCGGCAACCGTCTCCTGCAGGAGGTGCGGGAAGGGCGCAGTAACGACTCCGTTGAAGTTATGGTGACCGTAGGCGAGGGAGCCGACGAAACATCCTATCTCATTGAGGATGCCGTCGCCCTGTACAGTCGGAGAGCTGGAGATGCGCACCAAGGCTTGCGGATTGACAGCAACCACGGCAAGACCACCTTAATCGAGTTTCGCACCGCGGCAGAACCGCAGGCGCTTGACGGACTTGCCGAGGCCGAGCGATAACCGGCACGCGCATGGGACGGCGCCACGGCATCACGGCGCAGGAACACGCACGCGGCACCCGCCGGGTGACCGCTGGCTTTTCGCTGCACGGTTCGGGCGCGTTCATACCGTACACGGAATGCCGCGGCCCGGGTAAAAGTATACGGTGACACAGACGCAACAACGTGTTCTCGTCGGCACCTCGGGCTGGTCCTACGATCACTGGTGCGGCCCCTTTTATCCCGCAGAGCTGGCCGACGAGCTGAGACTCGAACACTACGCGAAGCATTTCCAATGTGTTGAAATCAATAACACGTTCTACCAGTTGCCCGACGCGCAGACACTGCGACAATGGCATAATGCGGTACCGGCTGACTTTGTATTCGCCGCCAAGGCCAGCCGCTACATTACCCATATGAAGAAGCTGAAGGACCCGCAAGAGACTGTCTGTTCCTTCCTCGAGCGCATCCGCCTGCTGGAAGACAAGCTCGGCCCCATCCTGTTCCAGTTGCCACCCCGCTGGCACTTCAACGCGCCGCGCCTGGCCGCGTTCCTCGATGCGCTCAGCAGCGAGTTCAGATACGCCTTCGAGTTTCGCGACCAAAGCTGGCTGAATGCGCAAACCTGCGAGTTGCTGTCCCGGTACAAGGCAGCGTTCTGTATCTACGAACTCAACGGCTTTCTGTCGCCCAGAGAGGTCACCACTGACTTCGTCTATATCCGCCTGCACGGTCCGGACGGGGCGTACCAGGGCAGTTACGACACCCGCACCTTGTCAGGCTGGGCCGGCGCCATTTCCACCTGGTGCGCACAGGGCCGCAGCATAAGTTGCTATTTCGACAACGACCAGGCCGGTTACGCCGCGCAGAACGCACTGCAGCTGCAAACGATGCTGCAGAAACAGACCCGACAGGGCTGAGCGCGGGGCGCCAGGCCGGCACACTCGCTGCACCCGCCTGATCGACTATTGAAATTTGTCAATGACAGACCGCCACAGCCGCCTAACATGCGCTGCAACTGGCCTAACATTACTGTGATCACAACGCAGGTCTGCTGCCGGGCAGTTACCTGCGAGGAGAAGTCTTTTCCGGCAATGCAGGCGCCTCGCGCCCGACCCGGGAACGACCGGTCCAAACTACTGGGTCGAACCAGCGGCCGTCACCGGATAACAGCAAGTATCGACAGCCACTCAAGCAGGAGACAAGCCAATGACAATGCTCAAGGTCATCGAGGTTCTGGCGGAATCAGACAAAAGCTGGGAGGATGCTGCGCAGGTCGCCGTGACCAAGGCCGCGAAGACAGTCCGCCACATCAAGTCGATCTACATTCAGGACATGGAGGCCAAAGTCGAGGACGACCGCATCACCGAGTACCGCATCAACGCCAAGATCACCTTTGCTCTGGACTGACGCCGGTGGCCGGCGACACGCACGAGTCGCTGGCAGCGCGGAGGATGACAGGCAAGCCTCCTTAGGAGGCTGTTGGACTTGGGCGATCGTAGCGAGCAAGGTGGGATAGCGAGGCCATTGTTTCGATCGTTTGAGAAGAATAGCCGTAGCTATTTGACGAAAAGGATCGGGAAAATGGGGCGCTCTCCCAGCGGCGCAGTAGATCAGCCCCAAGTCCGACAGCCTCCTCGGGCTCACCCATGTACGGAACGAGCAATCTGGACAGACTGGTATGCCAGCCGAGTAACGCCCGCAGGCCCGGGCCGAAGCTGGCGGCGAAGTCATGACTTCCGCTGGTGGCGACAAAACGGTCTCGCCGGATCGCTGCGCGGCCGTCCTCGAAGCAGTCTGCGGGCGAGGCAAGCGCACGAATCCGCTGTTCCGCAGACAGCTGCGCAGGGGCGGCGATGCACAGGCGCTGGCACTGTTTCTGGACTACGACGGCACCCTGACACCTATTGTGCCCCGACCCGATGAGGCAAGATTAAGCCATTCAATGCGCACTACCCTGCGGCGCCTCTGCGGGTTGTGTGCGGTCGGCATCATCAGCGGCCGGGATCTCGCCGATATCCGTGAGCGCGTTGGCATCGAAGACCTCTGGTATGCGGGCAGTCACGGCTTCGACATCGCCGGTCCTGAGGGTGCGCAAATGGAACATCAGGAGGGTACCGAGTGTCTATTGACGCTCGATGCCGCAGAGCAGACTCTGCGCACTAAGCTCGCAGCGGTTCCGGGCTGCCTGGTTGAACGTAAGCGCTTTTCCGTCGCAACGCACCACCGCCAGGTGGCCGACGCCGACCTGGCAAACGTAAAGCGCATCGTCGAGCAGACCCGCGCCGCCTGTCCCGGGCTGCGGCTGGCGACGGGAAACAGGATCTTCGAGCTGCAACCCGATATCGACTGGGACAAGGGCAAGGCCCTGCGCTGGCTGATGCAGGCGCTGAACTTGCGCCCGGCGCACTCGATCACCATATACATCGGCGACGATGTGACCGACGAAGACACCTTCCGCGAACTGGCTGCCGAGGGTGTCGGCATCCTGGTGGCCCAAGAACCGCGATCGAGCCGCGCGACCTGTCGCCTCGCTGACCCCGACGCGGTGGAGCAGTTTCTCAACCGGCTCGGTGACGCGCTGCAAAGATCGCCCTGCTGACTGACGGGCAACTCGTCTGCGCGCCGTATGACCCGCAACAGAAAGCCCTCAACGCCGCGCTATTTTCGTGCTTCCTGCTGCAGCCGACGGGCGTCGAGCCGGTATATGTCGCGCAACGGGTCTGACTGCTTCTGCAGAATATCGCCGCGCTTGAATGTCGCCAGAATGCGGCTCACGCTTTCCTGCGTGACCCCCAGGATTTCGGCCATCTCGCATACCGTGAGCAGCTCGACCCTGTCCGAGGTCTGACCGTATTCGAGCTCTGCGAGAAACTCCAGCAGCCGCGCCACTCGGGGCTGGATGCTGCCGGTGGAGAAGTCCGAGATCCACCTGTCCGCCTGGGCCAGATCGCCGTGCCATTGACGCAGCAGCTGCCCCAGCTGACTGGGGTTGTCCCGAACCAGGCGCTGCAGACAGTGGATCGAGGCATGCTGGACCACGACGTCGCCGACGGCGATTGCGGTATGCTCGTAGCTCTCTCCTATCAGCCCTTCAAGTCCGATCCACTGGCCCCTGGCGTACAGGCGGACGATTCGGGCCCGACCGTTAGGCAGATAGCTCAGCAGCTTGACCAGGCCGCCGCGGATCAGATAGACCCGGTCAACCGGGTCACTCTCACGATAGATTACGTCTTTCGCCAGAAAGCGTTTTCGCCGGCCTTTCTTCCAGAGCGTCGGCTGCGCACCCGCGCGCCAGCCGGTATCACGCCCGGGGTCCGCCTGCAGTGGATGCGGCGCGCCATGACCACTACGGCTTGTCTCAATCTTCCGCGTAGACATTCGTTCTCTCCTTGAAGCTCGTTGAAGCTCGGTTCAGGGGCGACATCGCCCGGCCCTGAGGGCCGCCTGGCCACAACCGAGCGGCGGGCGGAAAGCGCTGGTATCCGCCACCAGCACCGCGGACGGGTTTCAGCGCCAACTGGCCAACCACCATACAGCGCCCGGTAAAAGCGGTGGAATTCGCATGGCTACTAAGTAGAACTACGTAGACATCATGTATTGACCTGCCCGAGCTCGAAAACATGCATTAGGCCATGAGGTTACGACATCTGGCGGCCAGGCACCCTAACGGGCATAAAAGGCCGCTCCCACAACCTGCAGGAGCGCCGTCCCCGGCGCGAATCGCGGTCAGGAGGCCGATCCTACGGCGGGCATTTTTGCAGTAAGTGGGTTAACTCGGCCGCGGGCGTCAGCCAATTCACGGCTTGCAGTACGCGGCCAGGTTGACCAGCTCGGCCAGGCTGGTCGCCCCCATCTTGTCCATGACATGCGAGCGGTGGGCCTCCACGGTGCGCGGGCTGAGCCCCAGTTGCCGGGCAATCTCCTTGCTGGACAGGCCCGACACCACCAGCGCCATCACCTCGCGCTCCCGGGAACTCAAACGGCCGTGGCACTGCTCAACAGCCTGTGCATAGGCCTGTGCTTCGCGGCGCTCCTCGCCGACCGCCAGGGCCCGGTGCACCCTTTCCAGCAATACCACACCCTGAACGGGTTTTTCCAGGAAATCTACGGCGCCGGCCTGGACCGCCTCCACTGCCATGGGGACATCGCCGTGGCCGGTCAGGAAGACAATGGAGATGCCCAGGCCGAGATCATTCAGCGCCGCCTGCACCTCGTGCCCGTTCATCCCGGGCATGGCCATGTCCAGCACCACGCAGCCCGGTGGCTGCTGCTCACAGGCAGCCAGCAGCGCGGGACCGTCGGCATAGGTCTCCACCCGCATGCCAGCCGTCTCCAGCAACCGGGCGAGCGCCGCTCGCACAGCCGCGTCGTCGTCGACAACGAACACGGTGGACATCATGGCGCCAAGTGCAGCACAAAATGGAAGATGCCGCCAGGGGTCTGGGGCTCGGCCCAGAGGCGGCCGCCGTGGGCCTCGATTAGGCTGCAGCTGATGCGCAAGCCCACGCCCAGGCCGTATTCCTTGTCGCTGACCAGGTTCTCAAACAGGCCCGCCGCCGTCTCGGCGTCCACACCGGGGCCGCTGTCACGAACGCTGACCTGGGCCATATCTTCCACCCGCTGGGTGTGTACGCTCACGGTGCCGCCGTGCATGCCGGCGTCACGGATTGCCTCGACAGCGTTGCGCATCAGATTGAGCAACACCTGCTCGATATGCACGTCATCCCCCATGACACGGGGCAGTGCCTGGTCCAGATCGAGGTGCAGGTCAATGCCGGCGCTGCGCGCCTTCGGTTCTATCAGCACGCAGGCACGGCGCACGACGGCATTCAAATCCAGCGGTACCGGCTCGATCCGGCCCCGGCCCACGAAGGTGCGCAGCCGGCGGATGATTTCCCCCGCACGCAAGGTTTGCTGACTGATCTGCGCCAGCAGCTCCGCGAGCTTGTCCGGCTGCAGCGGCGAACGCTGCAGCAGCTGCTGTCCGGCGTCCGCAGACATGGTGATGGCAGCAAGCGGCTGGTTCAGCTCGTGGGCCAGCAGGGTCGCCAGTTCGTTGGCGGTGTGCAGTCGCTGCAGCCGGGACGCCTCTTCCAGATGATGGCGCGCCGCTTCCTCGGCCGTGCGCTGCTCGGTGATGTCCAGGCCGGACGCAACGATGTATTCAACTTCGCCGGCCGCATTCCTCAGCACCGTGTTCCTCCAGCTGAGCAGCCGCCTGTCCCCGTCCCTCGTGAGCCAGTGGTTCTCGTTGGCGACAAACTCCACGCCGGACATCAGCCGGTCAACGACATCGCGAACCTGCTCGACTTCGTCGGCAGGAACCAGCTGCCACCAGTCGCTGGTACCCTTGAGTTCAGCGACGTGATAACCGGTCACTGCCTCGCAGGCCTGATTGAACTGGACCACCCGTCCTTCGGAATCCACAACGAGAATCAGGCTGGCCACGGTATCCAGCACGGTGTCATTGAAGGTTTGCTCCTCCTGGAGCTGCTTGCTGCGCTCGACCACCCGCTGCTCAAGGGACTGCGCCATGTCGCGCAGTTCCAGCTCGGCGCGTTTGGCCGCAGTGATGTCGGTGAACGTCAGCACCACCCCGTCAATACGGTTGTCCGCGGTCCGGTACGGCGTGATCCGGCGCAGATACCATTGCGCCTGCTCGCCGCGCACCTCCCGCTCGATGGGAGTGAGATGCTTCAAGACCAGGTCGATGTCCGGCGCCAGGTCCGGGTCCTCGCAGCGGATGTTGATATCGTTTAGGGGGCGGCCCAGGTCGGTGTCGATGAGATCGAACAGGCGGGTGGCGCTGGGCGTGAAGCGCTGGATAGTCTGATCCGCCGAAAGGACCAGGATTGCCGTGTCCACGCCGGCCATCAGGTTGGCCATGTCGTTGGTGGCATTCACCAGTTCCTCCAGCTTGTCCTGCAGCTGGGCGTTGACCCTGGTCAGTTCCTCGTTCAGGGACTGGAGTTCCTCCTTGGAGCGCCCCGGTTCTTCGTTGGTGGAGTGCGACTCCTCGCTCATGGACATGACCTTGTCATTGCGGACCTTGAGTTTCTCGATATTGCTTCCCTGCTCCTCTACGGTGCTCTGCAGTTCCTCCCGGGTGGCTTTGGGTCCCTACCCCAGCTGGGGCACCAGGGGTTCGTCCGCTCCTGCCTCCGGGTCGCCGGCGACATTCCCGCTCCGGGGATCCTGTGCGCAACTTGCCGCGCTCACCGCCAGCCAGCCATCGGCTCCTGAAGCCCCGGGAGATACCCGCCGCCGGCACGCGGTCTCCTGGTGCTAATCGGGGCAGTGTTCAGAGCAAATCTCCCCTCATCACAAACTGATCGTTCAATCTACTGCCAAAACACGGACAGCCCTGCCACCCTGCCTTCGATGGAGCGGCTCAGTCCTGCGAATCAACATCGAGTCGAACAGGGTACCGCGCCTGACCGTCTGCGGGCTGCGCCGCATGGCGCCGCGACTATCCCGCGTTTATCAGGCGCAGTTTCGATTTCCCGCTCTGCTCGCGATGGGTGGACGAACCGGCGCCGCTGCCGATGACCTTCGGCTCAGAGCGCTCGTTCCGCTGTATATCACGGTGGAAGGACTTTTCAAAGGGAAACACGCGCTGTGCCTGCCAACCCGCCACCCGGAAACCTGAGCGCCGGCGCAGCAACACCACGGCGAGCTGTCAACCGAGACACTTCTCCACAAAGGCACGGGCACCACCGTCGAGTTCGCCGAACATCATGCCGAACCCGCTGCTGCTGCGATGCACCACCAGGCCGGTGAGCCGCAGCGGCACGTCGGCTGCCATGCACAGCACGACATTAATATCGACGCAGCTGTTAACCGCCGGCACGCTCTCAGTGACGACGAACATACCGTCGGGACTGATGTTGTGCACGAGACCCGCGGCCCATTGGTCGTCCCCGCAGCGTATTTCAACCAGCGCCAGCGTGCGGCGTCGGTTTCCCTGGCGATGATCAATGCGTGTTCTTGCTGGCATATGGGTGCCTCGCGCGGCCTGCGCTGTCTGCTCGTCTGGCCAGGCGCGGTGCTGCAGTCCCGCTGCACGGCCATACCGGCCGGCCTGGTGCGAGCTTGTCGCGGTGATCATGTTGTGAGGGCGCTGGCCAGGGATGGAGGACGTCTCTGTTACTCGGGCGTTATGCAGTTCTTCATTGCGGGCTGTTGCTCTGTCCCTGCTCGGTGTATTGACCATCGGTGTGCCCGTCATCATCGTACCAGTCGTGAATCGCGCAACACGTGCCGAGGTGACTGTCAACAGGCCATCCCACCGGCTGCCTCAGTAGTGCACGACTGCGAAATGCAGCATACACAGCGGCGGCGGAGGCCGGCATTGAAAAATTTCAATGACCAGCTCGCCTCGTTGCTGTTAAATCGTCGACAAGGCAGCGAGCCTGTCCGCCCGCCGCGCCAATGTCCGGCCGAGAAGCGCGGCTTCTGTGGAAGCACCCGCCCCCGAACTGGCCGTGCGTACCCCGTATGGATAAAATTACGCATCGGAGCTCCCTGGGGACTATGCGCCGGTTCTGTGGCATCCAGAGTAAGGTCGGGTGGTCTGCACCGCCGAAGCGCCCGATCATGCACATCCATGACCAACTCAACATCTAACCCGAATGTTTCATAAATCCACCAAGGACGACTAATACCTGAGTGTTGCGATTAGTTATTGGGTTCTAACATCGGAAATTTTTCGCATCTACGGGAACCGCATCGGCAATTACAACACGGGCAAATGTCGAAGCCGAAAATCCGATGCGTTTGCTGAAGGCCAGGCAAAGAAGCGCCTTTCCTTGCCGGAATCCAATGGTATTCATAGCCGTGCCCAGCCAGGTGGCGATCAGGAGGTATTCCAAGCGGGCGCGCCCACCTGATAGAGGATTTCGGCGACCTTGCTCAGGAGCTGTTTTACCGGGCAGCCGCTGGGCAAATGGAGCTTGATGCGGTCTTTGTACTGGACGACCCGCACCGCGAGCGTGAACAGCTTCAAGATGACCGTAGCGGGTTGGGCCTTGGCCAGTTCAGTATGGACGAGGACTTCCGTGCTCAGGGCATGATGCAGGACATAGGCGGCACAGGAGAAGAACAGGCGCATGTGATTGGCCAGGAAGCGGTGATCGGAGGTGCGATCACTGGCCAGATCGTTCTTGATCATCTTGATGAAGTTTTCATCCTGCCCACGGGCGCAATAGAGATCCCGATACAGGTTCTCTGGGGTGGGCAAATCGAGGGAGGTGACCACATAGCGGGGATTGTCCCCCAGTGACATGACCTCGGCCTTGAGCACGACCCGGAACGTTTGCGGCCAGCTGTGAGCGGCATAGTCGACCTCGTGGTAGGTGCGGGTGCTGTGCGGCAGGGCACCCTGGGTACGCCGGGCATTCTCACAGCGAACTTCATGCTGTTTGCGTGTGGCCTCGAGCAGGGGTTGAGCGAAATGGGATAAGACGCGGTTGCCGGTCAGACCAAAGATGAAATCGGTATGCGGGTCATCGAGGGCGAACTGCATCAGTTCCGGGTTGGCGAAGTGGCCATCACCGCGCAACACGATGTGGGTATCGGGCCAAGCTGTGCGCAGGCGTTTCAACACGCGCTTGAAGATCATGGCGTTCTCCGCCCCTGTGAGGCGTTTGCCGGCGCGCAAGGCGGCGGTCACAAACTTGCCGGAGAGTCCTTCGAAGATGAACAGAGGCAAGTAGCAGTGGTTGCGGTAATGATGGTTATAAAAGGCGAGTTCTTGCTGGCCATGGGTGGCATCCTCAGAATGGTCCATATCGAGGACAATCACCGCGGGTGGTTTTGGGTAACTGGCGATGAATTGGTCAATAAAGGCGTGGGCCATGCGGTAGACATTCCGGGGAGTCGCCGCATTTTCCAGACGGGAAAAGGTGGGTGCACTGGCCAAGTCACTGTCGGGATCCGGGGGCTTGCGATCCACCCCCAGCTTAAAACGGGCATCTTTGCGCAAGGCATTGGCGTCATTGCCCTCCTCATAGCCGAAGGCGATTTGGTAAATGCGCTGGGCCAACAGATCACGCAGAGGATGATCGGTGTAGGACGGGGATGGCGTTGATCGTCGAAGGCCTGTGCCAGGGGCAGTGGGTGAGGCCGATCTGGTGGTCAATGCCCCGCAGCAGCAGGGGGCCGAAATCCGAGGACAGGATGCCACCCTCAAAGTCGCCTCGGACAGTCATACCGTCGACGGGAGGAAAACGCAGTTGTTCTGGGATAGACTTGGACATGGGCGACCTCGTTTTGCTTATTCCGAAGCGTTATTGGCGTAACACCCATTGTATCAATGGGTTGAACGAGGTTCGCCTTTTTTTATGAATAATTCGGTCTAAATACAAAAACCAATAAAACTAAGTTATCTGTAAAGCAATCAGGAATGAGGTCGGGATTGCTTACAAAGATAACGGTGTTCTGGCTAGGCCAGTGCTTGTTAACTGATTGCGTATCGATGTAAAAGTTTTGAAGGTATAAATATTGCTCTGCTCTCGGTGGGGGAAGAGTAGCCAAGCATCAGAAATAACGTTCTGGCTTATCTTTAAAGATAAAATGGATTTAGAGATGAGTTATTATAAAGAAATCATAAATTCTGGTAACCCTATGTCTCTCGGCCTTGCCGGACTGGGCCTCATACAGCGCAGCGTGAAGGCGTAAACAGATTCATATATCGTTGAATGAGAATAAGATGCATTCATGATGGTTGTTCAATGAAATCATCTTTTCCGCACTATATATTGCGCTTTAAATGCGAACCAAATACGGATAAAGCTATGCCAATTTCAATACATGGTGAAAATCGGAAGCAGGTGTTCACACTCTCATGCGGGCTCCTGCTTCTTCTGTTTGCGGCTATCGTATCGGCCGCCGAAGTAGTACCCGATGTAGTCAAGATGCCAGGTTCCCAACCGGAAGAAGTGGTTAACCTGACTGATTCGACGAGCTGTGCATTCTGTCACCAGGATGACTCGATTACACCGCCGGTTACGCTCGTCCATGACTGGCGCGGTAGTGCAATGTCACATGCTGGACGCGACCCGATTTACTGGGCAACAGTTGCGATTGCAGAACAGGACTTTGACGGTGCAGGCGACCTGTGCATCCGCTGTCACACGATGGGTGCATGGATCGGAGGGCAATCGACCCCGACCGATGGATCGACCATTTCAGAAGCGAATGCGGTTGATGGGGTCGGTTGTGACATCTGCCACAAGATCACCAATCCGGATGGCTCCGAAATTGTCGGCGTGCAGAATTTCCCGTTCATAGCAAACGACGGCGGCAGCCCGGCGGTCGGTCATTACGGCGGTGCGCAACTCGTGCTGTCCGATGCCGCGGCGAAGCTTGGACCCTACAGCGATGCACAGCCGTTGCACGCCTGGCAGGCGTCCGCATTCCATCGATCGGTCGATTATTGCGGCTCCTGCCATGATGTGTCGAACCCGGTCGTGGGTGACCTCGCACCCAACAACGGCGCCCAGATTCCGTTACCGCCGGCGGATGCCGGCACCAAGTACGGCGGCGCCTCGCTGGAGCAGAAAGCGGCGTTCAACTATTTTCCTCACCAGTACGGCGTGGTGGAGCGGACCTACAGCGAATACAAGTCGAGCTCGTTTCCGACGATGCCGGTTTCCGGATATGCTTCGCTTCCGTCCGATCTTAAAGACGGTGCGATACAGAAAACCTACGACGCCGCATTGTTAGCTGGCAAGGGGGGTGATTATGAAGACGGCACGACCCGGTACTTCAGCTGCCAATCCTGCCATATGCGACCGGGCAATGGTTTCGGCGCCAATCGAGCCGGAATCCTGAATCGTAAGGATTTGCCATCGCATGACCTGACAGGCGGAAATTACTGGCTGTCGGATCTGATGCAGTACATGGATGGCCAGGACACGCTGTTGCTGGGCTCCGGTATGGACATCCTCACCGTGGCCGGACTGGACGCCGGTCAAGACCGGGCCAGGGAGAACCTGAATGACGCAGCCGCGCTCGAGATCGATGGCAACACCCTGAAAGTCATTAACCTGACCGGCCACAAGCTCATCTCCGGTTATCCGGAAGGGCGTCGCATGTGGCTGAACATTGTATGGAAGAATGCCGGTGGGGCTACTCTCAGGGAAGATGGCGCCTATGGCCCGATGACCGTGCATTTCGATGTCAACAATGATGGTGTTGTCGATGAGTACGATGTTGTTGAATCCCTGCTGAATCTGAATGACACGAATACGAAAGTATACGAAGTGCATGGTGCAATAACGCAGGATTGGGCAGCTAAGTTAATAACGCTGGGTTTCAATCCCGGCCTGGTACTCAGTTATGACCGCATCACCGGAGCATCGGACTACACGCTCGGCCAGATCGCTGCGCAGACGCCGGGAACCGCCCACGAGACATTCCACTTCGTGGTGAACAACACGGTCATCAAGGATAACCGCATTCCGCCTTATGGTATGCGTTATGACGATGCTGCAGAACGTAACATTCTGCCGGTACCTGCCAGCCAGTACGGCAACCCGGGTGCCGGTGGCGTTTACAAGTACTGGGACGAATTCACCCTGAATCCACCGGCCAGTGCTGCAACGGCGACTATCAGCCTGATGTACCAGCCGACCAGCTGGGAATATATAGAGTTTGTTGCTCGTGCAAATAACGGCTCGGTGTCATTCCTTGCCAATGAAGGTGCAAACCTGCTGGATGGTTGGTTGCATACAGGAATGGCTGAGCCATACGTTATGGACTCTACGACGTGGACATCGCTACACGATGAGGATGGTGATGGCGTACCGGATGACAGCGATAACTGTACCCTGGTTCAAAACGCTGACCAGCGCGACACGGACGGTGACAATTACGGCAACGTCTGCGACGCAGACCTTGACAACAATGACATGGTCGATGCTGTGGATCTCAGCATCTTCAGGTCAAGGTACAGGAGTTCAGATCCGAACGCTGACTTCGATGGCGATGGCATTGTTAGCGCACCAGATCTCCCGATCATGAGATCGCTGTACATGAAACCGCCCGGTCCCAGTGGATATCACTAAGCTTTTGGCGATGCCTCCCCGGCGCCGCAGGGTCAGATAGTCCGTGCTGGGTGTACTGAAGATCCCGTGCAAGCCATAGAGCAGGAAGAACAGCCCGATGACAAATTGCAGTAGGATCTTCTCCCGTTCGATCCAGTGGGAAGCGGCGACCATGCCGTGGACCGCGACGAAACCGAGGGAGAAACCGAGTGCCAGGGCTTTTTATTCTATCGTATATAGACATGTTTTGACCTGCCCAACCTCAAGCAGCGTGGGTTAAGCTGGGGTTGGAAACCTTTGGCTCAGAGCCACAATTGAGGAGGACAGGTCATGAAAGAGTTTAACGCAGAAGAGGTTAGGATCGAAACGGGATCGGCACTGGAGACCGTCAGGCAGTCACAGGCGCAGCGCAAGTACCCAGCCTATATCGGGCTGGACGTACACAAGGAGACCATCGCGGTCGCGGTGGCACGGGTGGGCCGTGCAGCCCCGGAGAGCCGGGGCGAGATCGCCAACAAGCCCAAGACGGTGGCGAAGCTGGTCGAGCGACTGAACCGGGAGTTCGGTGGTGAGGTGCTGCTGTTCTGCTATGAGGCTGGACCCTGCGGTTACGGGCTGTATCGCCAACTATTGGAGCTGGGGCACGATTGTCAGGTGGTTGCTCCCTCGTTGATTCCCAAGAAGCCCGGAGAACGTATCAAGACCGATCGACGGGATGCCTGCAAGCTGGCACGGACGCTACGCAACGGTGATCTGACGGCGGTGTGGGTGCCGGATGAAGAGCAGGAGGCGATGCGCGATCTGACCCGATCAAGATGGTCGACGAACACGCCGACGCGCGGCGGCATCCCACCCGCACACAGCCGGCCTCGGTCAAGACTGGTCGCAATCTCGACGAGGTAGCCGAAGACGGGACCGAAGTGCGTGAGTGACTCACGCGAATCACTGCTCGTGGATCGCTACGACGCGATTCTTGCCGCGGGCTTTGGCGGCGTACAGCGCCTTGTCGGCCGCCTTGACCAGGTCAGCAACCGTGTGGGCATCGTCCGGAAAAGACGCAACGCCCACGCTGACGGTCAATTTCACGTTGTGCCGAAATCGATCTTCGACGGTCCTACAAAGACGTTCCGCACTGTGGAAGGCCGGGGCTTTATCTGCTTCCGGTATAATGATGGCAAATTCCTCACCGCCGTAACGGCCGGCGATGTCCATAGACCTGATGGTTTGACGAACGACTGTGGCAACCTGCACCAGTACCTCGTCGCCTTTCTGATGGCCAAAGTCATCATTCACCTGTTTGAAATCATCAAGATCCAGTAAGAGTAAGGAGACCACTTCCGCATAGCGTTTGGCCCGTTCGAGCTCTTTGTCAAGCAGGGTCAGGAAGGTGTGGTGATCGTACAGGTCGGTCAGCCCGTCCACCACCGCGCGCTCCAGCATCTTCGCCAGCTTGCCGGTCTCGATGAGACTGAATTCCAGCACCTCGTTGGCCTGAAGGTTCGTCAGATAATCGAGTGCCGCCACGACGATACCGGGGTTTCGTCCGAGGGTCCGTGTCAGGACCTTGTAGTGGGCGATGATTTCGTTCCACATTTTGTGGGCGTGCGGAAGTGGATAGCGGCGGCCTGTCAAGACAAAGATGAGATCGCTGTAAAAACCCTCGCCCCGCTCTCTGCGCAGCTGGTCGAGCCGCAGGCGCTGCGCCGAAGATGGCGCTGTTTCGCCTGCAATCCAGCGCACGACCGCGAGGTCAATCTGCACTTCTTGCAGCTGTTCGACGACCTCTGCGGTGCGTCGCTTTTCACTATCCTGTTCCATTGCAGGTAACCTTCGACCCGTGCAGCCACTGACGTGCGCCCCCCCAGCGCCCCCGTGCCACGGTGATGAGACGTTATGCTGGATGGCCTGATCCCACACTGCATTGAGGAATTTCAATGCAGGAACAGCATGCCGGACCATTCTGCTGGGCTATAATTGCCTTGGCGATTGCGGCACCACCGGCAGACCTGCGCGAACGACGTGCGATGGCGCATTTCCCGGCAGCTGACGGCCACAAAGCTGTGGCGGTACCTGAACAGCGTGGCGACTGTCTTTGTCATTGCGTTTTCTCAATGAACGCTGATGGCACGTGAAATATGGTTGAAAAAAATGAATCATTATTCACTCGCTCGAACAATGTGTTACCGGTTTTCGCCGGCCACAGACCACTGAGGAGATCACGAATATGACCAGTCTGGCTACATGCCGAACCGTTGCGCTGTGCGTATTGATGACCGGAGGAGGCATCCCGGCGGTGAGCGGCGCACCCCTGGGTCTGCCACCGGTGCCGATCCCCGCAGACAACACCCAGTCAGCAGCCAAAATCAAGCTCGGCGACCGGCTGTTTCACGAACAGCGTTTCAGTGCCGACGGCAAGGTCAGTTGCTCGACCTGCCACGAAAAGGACAAAGGTTTCACCGACCATCGCCGCGTATCGGAGGGTCACGACGGCCTGCTCGGCACCCGCAACGCCCCGACAGTGATCAACTCCGCGTACATGGATACCCTGTTCTGGGACGGTCGCGAGCCGGACCTGGAAGGGCAATCCAAGCAGCCCCCCGTCAATCCGGTTGAAGGCGGCCTGCCGAACCACGCGGCGCTGCTCGAGGTCATTCGCAATGATCCGTCGTATGTAGAGGCCTTCAACGAGGTGTTCGGGGTGAAGGACGCCTCTGAGATCACCATCGATCAGTACGCCGATGCGATCGCCAGTTTCGAGCGCACCGTCATTGCCGGGGATTCACCCTTCGACCGCTATCAGTACGGCGGTGATAAATCGGCCATGAGCGAGGCGGCGATCCGTGGTCTGGCGGTGTTCGTCGGCCAGGGCCGTTGCGTGTCCTGCCATATCTTCGAGCAGACCCAGGCGCTGTTCACGGACAACCGCTTCCACAACATCGGCGTGGGTTTCAAGAACATCCGCGGCAAGGAAAACACGATCGCCCAGGAGTTCCTGAAAGCCAAGCACGCGGGCGCGGATGTCGACAAGACGGTACTGGCCGATCCGGATGCCTCGGAGCTGGGCCGCTTCGCGGTCTCCGAAGACCTCAACCAGGTCGGCGCCTTCAAGACCGCCAGCCTGCGCAATATTGAACTGACCGCGCCCTACATGCACGACGGCAGCCAGAAGACGCTGGAAGACATGGTCGACTTCTACAACAACGGCGGCCGGATCAACGAGGACGACCCGTTCTCGCCCTTCCTGAGCGGCGGCATCCGCCCACTGCACCTCTCGGACCAGCAGAAGAAGGACCTGGTCGAGTTTCTCAAGGCGCTGACCAGCCCCGAAATCGCCAAGCAGGTGACCAGTACCGAGATCATTACCAAAAAGAGGAGCGATTAAACCATGAGCAACATGAATCGCAGGCGCTTTCTCAAAACCGGCGGCGCAGTCCTCGCTGCCAGCAGTCTTCCGCTCAGCCTGGTCGAAGTCGCCTTCGGCAAAGCGGAGCCGGAGAATTTCAGCTTCGCGTATATTTCCGACTCGCACATCACACAGATTAAGGGTAAGGAGTTTGTCCGCAACTGGGACCGCGGACTGATCCGTGCCGTCGCCGAGGCCAATCTGCTCGACCCGCGTCCGGACTTTATCTTCTACGGCGGCGACATCGCCCAGCTCGGCAAGCCGGAGGAGATCGATCATGGGCTGGAGATTCTCGCCGGGCTGCGCGGCGACGTGCATTACGTCATGGGCGAGCACGACTATTATCTGGACCTGGGCGAGCACTGGCGCAAGCGCCTCGGAGCGGAGCATTACAGTTTCGATCACAAGGGCGTCCACTTCGTGGTCCTGAACAGCATTCTCACTTACCACGACTGGACTTATGACAAGTGGGATACCCCCATGCAGCGCATGAAAGCGATGGCACGCCTGGACAACCCTCAGGGTTCCCCCTTCATGGTCGGCGATAAGCAGCGGGAATGGCTGCGCCAGGATCTTGCCAAGGTCAACAAGAACACCCCGCTCGTGGTGATGTCGCACTCGCCGCTGCAGAAGATCTACAAGGGCTGGAATTTCTGGACTGATGACGCGGAGCAGGTACAGGCGCTGTTCAAGCCCTTCGACAAGGTGACCGTGCTCTATGGCCACGTGCACCAGATCCAGTACAACCAGATCGGCAACATCAGCTTCACCTCTGCCATGGCGACCGCCTGGCCCTGGCCCTACCCTGTCAGCTTCACGCAGGAAGCCAGTTATCTCCCCAAGCTGACGGTCGCGATGAATCGGGCCGACCCCTTCTTCGAGCGCGACGCCACCGGCTGGCAGTTCATCAACATGCATACCGGCGATGTCGATGTGCACTATCTGCTGCCAGACAACCGCAACCGCATCGTTGCCTTCGACCAGAAACAGGGACATCCCGTCGACACCTATTATCAGCCGGAATCTGCACGCATTCCGCCGCAGCACCACTTCTGAAATGACGCAAGGCAGAGGAACCTGACATGAACAGCATCGATCACCGCGTGAGAAACCTTGCCATTGCCGCCCTGCTGATTATCGGGCCACCGCAGGCGGCACAGTCCGACCCGTTCACCCAGGCCGACCTGGAACGCTGGAAACAGGAGTACATGGCGGTTGTGGACCAGGGCGAACAGCTGTTTCACGGCGGGTTCAAAAGCAAGAACACGGTATCCTGCGACCAGTGCCACCCCGACGCGGCCAACACCCATCCGGAGACCTATCCAAAATTCCAGCAGCAGCTGGGCAAAGTGGCGGTGCTGGCCGAAATGGTCAACTGGTGCATCCAGAACCCGCTGGAATCCGAACCGCTGGCGCTGGATGATCCGCGCATGATCGCCATGCAGGCCTACATCACGGAGCAGCGGCGCAAGGTCCCGCTCGCGCCCGGCGAGCACTAGAGCCTGTCTCACAAGACAGCGAAGAACCGTCGCAGTAGCCATGTATCGTCTGTAGGTTGGGCTGAGCGCAGCAAAGCCCAACGGGGGCGGTCGAAAATGCACCCCATGTCACCGCAGGCTCGGGCCATCCGACCATGCTGTGCTCACTCGCTTCCCCGCAACGCGTCTGTTTTGCGCAGCGCGGCACTGCCCGCTTCGGCCATACCTTTGACGATGTCCCACTCCGCCCTTATCAGGTTAATAACGCGGTCCAGCGTCTGCTCGTTGGACGTTTGTGCACGCCCCCGGCACTGCGTGCCGCGACGTTACGGCCACATAGGCGGCCAGTGCTTTCTCTGCCGTACTTTGCATGGAAAATGCTTCGGCGGTGGTCCGCGCCGCCTGCCTGAGCGCGTCCATCTGTTGCGGCGAGCGGCCGGCTGCCCAGTCCAGCGCATCGGCAAATGCCGCACTCTCCTCAACTTCGAGCAGGCGACCATTGATGCCGTCGCTGACCACTTCCCTCGCACCCGGCGCTGCTGCCCGGGCGTCAGCCGCAGCGATACCTCGCCGAAGGCCGTCCGCGCGGGGCCGAATGCAAGCGACTCGCCCGTATCCAGCCAGCGCGTCGGGATCCCCGAACACAGGATCAGCCCCGCGCCCTCCTCGCGCAGGAAACAGTTGCGCAGCATGACAACCCATTCGGAAGTGCGGCGTAAGCAGGCCGCGCGGATCGACAATCGGCAGCGCCTCGCAGTCCGGCACACCGATCGCGGTCCAGTTACGGTGGGTGAGATTGACTTGGGTGATGGAAAACGCACGCGGCACAAAGGCATCGTCTTTCGGGTCGAACTGCCGCTCCACCCAGTATGGCCAGACCCAGTCCAGGTTGTGCTGCAGGACACGGCTGTTAATCAGGCCGCGGGCGTGAAACACCATGCCCGCACGCAGCAGCTCGACGGGTTCGCCCACTTCGGACGGCTGTGCAAAACGACGCAGCTGAGCGATCAGCGCCAGCGGATCCAGAAACCCATGCGCGCGGGCCAGACGCCGGATGACAAAGCGCCATGGCAACCACCTGGTCCATACCGTCACCGGTCTTCCTCCACTTCGTTTTCGTAGCCGGCTAGCGCGTGACGTGCCTACGGCCTCATACAGACTACCTCGGCCAGCGGGATCGATCGGCCAGCCGGCCGCTCAAGACCGTAGGTTGGGCTGAGCCCGCCGCTTTGGCGTCTCGACAGCAGGTGGCTTTTTTTGCGGGGATTATGTCGGGCTTCGCGGTGCTCAGCCCCAACCTACCCCTTCCACCAACCTACCCGGCACCACCAACCCACGTTCCCAGGACGCGGCCCGCTTGCGTTGCCTAAAGGCAACGGTTTACAGCTCTTCTCTTCGGCACTCTTAAACCCGGAAACAGTCTGCTGCATTGAAAAACCGCAATGTGCGGCGCCCGCCTCAATGCGATTCTTCAATGCCGCTCGCGGACCAAGCGACTAGGAGGCCAACGCACAACGCCGCGCTACGCGCTGACCGCCGGGCAGACACAGCTGTGGCAAATCGTGTTGACGCAGCGTGACGGACACCCCGGCTGCCGATCCATCCGGCCCTGGACCGATCCCCAGCGGCCGGCATCGGATGATGGCGAAAGCGGCGCTTGCGGGGCATCCTGCTTTGCTGTCTGACCGCGTGCGCGCTGCGAGAACAATTACCTGCTGACCCTGTCCGCGCCAGAGCCGGGCCGGCCCCGGTTCGAACTGGTTGAGACAGGGCGAACGGTGTATTGTGATCGCGCTGACGACCAGGCGGGTTACGCCGTGCAGAATGCATTGCGCCCGCCGTCCCTACTGCGCAACAGGGGGTGAAAGATGCCGGTGCATAACGCTGAAATAGCGGATATGTTCGACAGGCTCGCCGACCTGCTCGAAATCGACGGCGCCAATCCGTTCCGGGTGCGTGCCTACCGCGACGCCGCACGCACGCTGCGCAGCGAACCACAGAGCATGGCCGATCTGCTCGAAAAGGGAGAAGATCTGACCGAGCTTCCCGGCATCGGCAAGGACCTGGCCGAAAAGATCCAGACTATCGTCGCAACCGGCAGACTGCCACTGCTCGAGGACGTCGAGTCGCGCGTACCGGCTGCGCTCAGCGACCTGCTGAAAATCGAGGGCCTCGGGCCCAAGCGCGTAAGAACACTCTATAAAGAATTGAAGATACGTAGTCTGGACGACCTCAAACGCGCCGCCCGCCGCGGCAGGATTCGCGAACTGGACGGCTTCGGAAAAAAAACCGAGCAACTGGTGATGCAACGCGTGGAGCGTTTTAGCGACGCAGCGCAACGCACAAAACTGATCGCCGCAGAAGACATCGCCACCGCACTGCTTAACTACCTGAAGAAGTCCAGGGGTGTAAAAGACATCGCCACCGCCGGCAGTTTTCGTCGGCGCCGGGAAACCGTCGGCGACCTCGACATCCTGGTCACCGCGAGAAAAGATTCGGTCGTCATGGACGATTTCATCACGTACGACGAGGTACGCGAGATCGTCTTCCCGGGGCCGCACACGTGCGACCGTGCGCCTGCGTTCCGGTATGCAGGTCGACCTGCGGGTGGTACCGCAGGTGAGCTACGGCGCCGCGCTGGTGTATTTTACCGGCAGCAAGGCGCACAACATCGCCATCCGCAAACTGGCCGTCAAGAAGGGCTGGAAGATGAACGAATACGGCCTTTTCGAAGGCAGCAAACGCATCGCCGGCAAAAGCGAACAGGACCTCTACAGGAAGATCGGCCTGCCGTTTATTCCTCCCGAACTGCGCGAGAACCGCGGTGAAATCGAAGCAGCTCGAAAAGGCAGGCTGCCGGAGCTTATCACCCTCGCGGACATCCGCGGCGATCTGCACTGCCACACCAACGCCAGCGATGGCAGGTATACGCTGGAACAGATGGCCGAGGCCGCTGCCACACGCGGCTATGACTATCTGTCCATTACCGATCATTCCAGGCACGTCACCGTGGCCAACGGCCTCGACAAAAAGCGCTTGCTGCAACAGATAAAGGCCATCGACAAGCTCAACGGGAAGCTCGATCACCTTGTCATTCTTAAATCCATTGAACTCGACATTCTCGAGGACGGCTCACTGGACCTGCCAGACAGTGTTCTGAAAGAACTGGATTTCACGGTCTGCTCCGTCCACTACAAGTTCAACCTGTCCCGTCAGCAACAGACCGAGCGCATACTGCGCGCGATGGACAATGCATTTTTTAACATCCTCGCCCACCCGACCGGACGCCTGATCAACGAGCGTGAACCCTACGAGGTCGACCTGGAGAAAATCATGCAAGGCGCCCTGGAGCGCGGCTGTTTTCTTGAACTCAATGCCAATCCCGACCGACTGGACCTGACCGATGACGCCTGCAAGCTCGCCCGGGACATGGGGCTGAAAGTGTCAATCGCCACCGACGCCCACCGCACTGCCGACCTGGATTACATGCGCTTTGGCATCGACCAGGGGCGTCGCGGCTGGCTGGAAAAGCAGAGACGTCATCAACACCCGCTCGCTACGGCAACTGAAAACACTGTTGAACAGGGCGTGAATGCGCCAGCGGCCAAAGCCCGGTGGCTTTGCCTTACGGCTAAAAGCCGGATGTCGGCCAGCCGGCCGCGTAAACCGTAGGTTGGGCTGAGCGCGCGAGCCTGAGCCTCGCGCTGCCCACAGGCCCGCCGATTGCGGGTCAACCGCAAGGCGCTATGCCTATAGCCATGATGCACCGATTCGCCTGGAGACAGAATCGAGACGCGGGCCCTGTCGGGACCGCTGGCCACCCTCGGGGGGGAGGACGGCGTCGCGGTTCGGCGTCACGAACTTTTATGGGTTCTTCGGCGTGATGAACACCGCTGCCCGCGCTGGAGCATCCCGTACCATCCGCGCCTCGACTGGACGCTGTGGTTCGCCGCCAGCGAATCCCCCTTCCGCAACGCCTGGTTCGGTGATCTGCTGTACCGGTTGCTGGAAGCCTCTGCCCCCGCACTGGCGCTGTTCGCCGACAACCCTTTCCCCGGACAGCGACCGGTCCTGGTCCAGCCTTACTGTTATCTGCGGCCAGACAAAAACCCGCCGGTGTTTCCATGAGTAAGACTTTATCGGCTCCTCTCAGGTCTGCCGCGACCTGCGGGTTACGCCGACGCTTGCAGATACGAATTGGAAGTCAACACGTCAGCGTGACTGGCATGACGCAAGACGGCCCTGGTATGAATCCTGCAAAGCAGGCATCAGCTCCGGCACATCGAGCCTGGGAGAAACCGCCATGCCAATTCTGCTGTCGCGACGTGTCGCGACGATATTGTTCGCCTTCGTGCTGATGATCGTTCAGGCGGTCTGCGCGGCACAACAGCGTCCGTTGCCCAGCGACCAGTGGTACACGGTGACCGAACACATGTCGCCCGAAGAATACCGCGAAGCATACCGGCACAATCAGCATCTGCTGCGTGAACAGGTAGAATCATACTCCACGGACGCTCTGCGGTCCGCGGGTGTTCCGGAAACGGGTATCCGCCTGATGGGCGTCGCCGCCGGTCTGGCGGTTGACGGCAATGCGCGGCTGTACTTGACCGGGGGCAGGCGTAAAGGTCTGGCACTCGACTTCAGAGACGCAGTTAATGGTGAACGCAGCGTGCTGTTAGGAATCCATTTCAAATGGTAGCACCGCAGGCAAGCCCGGCTTGACCCAGTGGTTCCCTCATGGAAACCCCATCGGCGTAAAGCCGATGGTTTGAGCTTACGGCTTAAAGCCGGATCGATCGGCCAGCCGGCCGATTAATAGCATCAGTTGGGCGGGCACGCTTAGGTTGGGGGGAGGACGCGCATGTTGGGCTTCGCAGGCTGAACCTACAATCTGCGGAATTGCGTTGGGCTTCGCTGCGCGCAGCGTCAACCTGCGCGCATCCGATCCCGCATCCGGTCCTGCAACCGATGGCTCGAGACCAGTCGTTTTTGCGGGGACTGTGTTGGGCTTCGCTGCGCTCAGCGCCAACCCAGGTTGCTATCAACCTGCCCGGCAACATCGATGTGCGTTCCCCACCAGCCTGTCCGCATCCGTCGCCTTGGAGCGGGGGGTTTACATATACCCTGCGAGCGATGTATCCACGGGTCAGTGTGAGCACGGACAACGACCTGCGCCGTGAGGCCCGGTTGTCACACGAGCATACAGGCAAATGGAAGGGCTGACGGAGGACAACAACTTCTTATCGGCGTGAAGTGACGATTCGATTCGGCAGTCGGATTTGTGAGTTGTAGCACCAGCCGGATTCAGTCGAACCCGGTCATCTGACTAAGACACGCGCGACGCGTTCGCCTGAAGACCCGGGTTCGCCCAAATCCGTGGCGCGCTAAGACTATGTGCATTACCGATTCCACATGCTGCGACGTAGAATGTACTCGCTATTGCTGCAGGTTTCTGGACCTCACTGTAGGAGCACCCGTGCCGGGCATATGCGCCGTCCCTCGGTGCGAATCGCGGCCAGGCACCCTAAAGGGCATAAGAGGCCGCTCCCACAGCGAGATGTTTGCGATGACCGGGTTAAGCTGCTTTGCGTCTGAAGACTAGCGCTACTCCGATCACGGCGACTCCAAGCGACCAGACCGACTCCGGTATGGGCGTTTCGGGGGCCGTTGAAGCGATCTCTGCGGAATCGCTCGATGAGGCGCTGACCGGTTCTGCCTTGGAAACGGACGGCACTGTACTCACCAGACTAACTAACGCAAATGCAACAATAACAAGACGGTTCACGTCGACTCTCCTGCTAACAAAGGGTGGATTGTCTCCGTCAGCCCCGCGGGCTGACGTAATCACATCGCCCTTTTTGCAGGGGCCATGCCAACGTCGTCGGAATGGACGCGGCATTCCTCAACCTCTGGATTGCACACAGGTTAATGGGCAAGATGGCGCAACTGTGCTGCTGATCAGGATCACACGACATTAGAACTGTTGGGCCCAGGGGAACACTGGCGAGATGAATGATGGTCCATGGCAAACACGGGCCACGAGTACACAAGCGTCACCTCAGGGTCGACTGCAATGGGATGGATCTTCAGCGTGAAAATCTGCCGGTCGCGCCACAATTTGCCCTTCGTACCCGTAGGTTGGGCCGAGCAAACGCGAAGCCCAACGACGCCGATACGTTGAGTTTCACATTCGTTCAGGCCAACCTACGCGAGCCGAACCGGTAGCCTGGGTTAAGCGAACGAAGCCCAATGTAACCTACGGTGCTCAGCCCAATCTCCGGGAAATGAATGGTTCGTGGCTCGATTGCGCCTTGTCATGGTTCACCTCTGTCGCGTAGTGTACTCGCTTAACAGAGTGTCCAGCCCCACCCCGGAGCCGGGAAACTCATGGTGAGTGTGCAACCGGTGAAACGGCTTGAACAGGTGATCGGCATACTGCATGTCGAAGCCCGCGCCATTGTCGCGCACGTAATAAACCGTCTCGCCGGAGGCGTATTCGGCGACCCCTGTGCTTATGCGGGCACGGGTTTCGCGCGCAGTGTACTTGACCGCGTTGCCGAGGAGATTCCGCATGACCAGTGACAACAACTGCTCGTCGCCCAGAACCACCATGCCGTCCTGCACCGACCACGCCACCTGCCGCTCCGGCTCGGCCTCGCACAGATTTTGCAGCAGACTCCGGCTCATGGCACTGAGATCGACGGGCGCGAACGCCATGTCAATGCGCCCGACCCTGGACAGCTCGAGGATTTCGTCGATGAGCTGCCCCATGTAGTTACCCGCGTCGGCGATGCGGTCGAGACTGTCCTTGTCGTTTTCCGTCAGCCTGTCCGCCGCATCCTCCAGCAGCACCTGGCTGAAACCGGTTATGGCGCGCAACGGCGAGCGCAGGTCGTGCGCGATGGAATAGCTGTAGGCTTCGAGTTCGCGGTTGGCCAGCGTCAGTTGCCGGGTGCGCTCGCGGACCTTTTCCTCAAGATTGGAGTGGGCCGACGCCAGCGCCCGGCCGAGCCACCATTCGTGTACGACCAGGAACAGCATCAACACCATCGCGACCGCCAGCAGAAACACCACAAAAGCGTGACTGACAGGCTCGCCAAAAGCCCACAGCGTGCCGATAATGGCGATCATCGACAGCGCGGGCGCAATACCCTCGAGCTGGAGAAACAGGGATTTGTCCTCGGGCGTGCCCTCCCTCTGCCTGTCGCCGAGTGCGTCCTCCTCGGTCGCGGCCCAGTACTGCAGCGCGAAAGCCACGATCCAGACCACGTTCAGTAAGTTGGCCACCCCGTAGGACCTGCCCAACAACTCGAAACCGTAGAGCGTATCGGCAATGGCGTGCAGGAAAATTGTTGCCAGTATTATCTGAAATACCAGGCGGTTGTTGCTCCAGCGGTGGCGCCAGTAGCTGAACAGGGCGAACAGGAAAGCGGACATAAACACCACCGCATAGGCGATGGCGAAATAGACATAGGCTTTGGGGTGGTCCGATACCCGGATCTGCGGATACAGGATAACGGTGCTGACGATGATCACCGTGCAAACGATAACCCCCATATTGCCGATCTGGACCAGGGTCATATAGCGTGACGGCGTACCTTCACGGTAACAGAAGATGCCGAAAACAAACGCCGGTCCCAGCGCCAGGAAAAAATAGTCGGCGAGCGACGGATAGGGAGTGACGAGACCCAGCACCAGCCCTGGTAGTCCCAGATGAGCATGCCGGTGAACCACAACAGCGCCCCGATACCGCAGGCGACCCACGCCTGCCGCTGACAGGGCTGGGAAAGGTGGGCGGCGGTGTGCAGGCACTTCAGGCCGGCCGCAAGCGAGATCAGGGTCCACGCTGCATCGGACCACCACAGCCGCGCAACGCCGTCGAGCGGGCCGCCATAGTTGCCGATTGCATAGGCGAGTATGAACAGGCCAAGCACCAAAAGCACGGTGCGCTTTCGACCCTGGCGGGGAGCCAGGGCTTGTCGGATTCGCGCGAGGGCTGTCAACGGCATACTGATAGCAGATATTTCTCCATGATGGGCTGTGCCTCCCTGCCTTGCGCGCCACCGGCCTTTCGTCGCCTCACCAGGGGCCGCTGCTTGCGACGAAAGGCCGCGATCATCGAGTCGCCGCGCACCCGCAGCGCGTAGCAGGGCCGGCTGCCCAGCAGTTCTTCGGGCACCTGCATGGTTTCCGGTTGTGGCACAGCCTGAATGGGCTGGCCCGCGGGGGTATAGATTCTTTGCCTGTAAGTTCGCCTAATCCTTGAGAGATATTATAAGCTGGCCTGTGCATGCACAACAGGAAAGGCTTGCTCTTTCAACGCAACAGCGGCACTGCGCAATGCCCATCCTTTTTTGGTCAACCGCCAGCGACGACTGCGAGGCACCTTGGCAATTTGGCTCGATGTTTCACTCGGGTACCGGGCAAGCGCCGCTTACAGCGATCGGTCATGTCGCAGCCACAGGACAACTCAACTGGTCAAGCGCTGCGCTGACACCGATCTGTCCCCCGGGGCGCAAGAGACGTACGTCCTGCAGCGGCCGCCAGGCGCGCACGGTCCTTGGGCACAGAATGTGGGTGAATCCGGATGGCACTGTTTTTGACAGCGCAACACCAGGCCGACTTGTACCCGCTCCGGCAAATCCGCACTTTCGTCCGGCCGTTTTCTTGGTGCCCGTTAAGCGGTGTCTCTCAGCTGATCAAGCAGGCCTTCCAGGGGCACAGTGATCCCCACAGGGCCGCTGCCGCGCGCCTGGCCTATTTCCCGCAGGGCTTTGTCCAGCGTGAAACCAGCCGTCCCTTGGCAGCCGTTAATCAGTGTCTCCCAGCAGATCAATCAGGCCCTCCAGGGGTATGGTGACCCAGGCCGGGCGGCTGCCAAGCTCATAGGTTATTTCATACAAGGCTTTTTCCAGGGTGAAAAACTG
Organism: uncultured Gammaproteobacteria bacterium; assembly: GCA_963814945.1. GTDB lineage: Bacteria > Pseudomonadota > Gammaproteobacteria > DSM-19610 > DSM-19610 > Thiogranum. The sequence continues at coordinate 136,667 of CAWFEQ010000019.1, read as the reverse complement.
GATCAGGGCCCGGCCAGTCGCACCATTCTGAGGGTAGACACGACTGCCGGCGATAGCGTCTTTGTAACCTTCAAGAAAAGTCTGCGCGGTCAACGTACGCCACTGCTGGACGAACGGCTGCAGGGCGCTGCGGTCCTGCGGCCGCTCCTGCGTGAATCTGTCCAGCGACATGTGCGCCGCATAATCAATGGAGCGCAACAGGCCCGCAACATCGCGCAATGCGGAGTGCTTCCGGCCGCGCTCGGCGATAGGACGGGCGGGTTCGCCTTCAAAATCGATAATGACAAAATCGTTTTCCGCCACCAGCACCTGTCCGAGATGATAGTCCCCATGGTGACGGGTTTTAACGGCATCAACCGGACGGTGCATCACGGCCTCAATACGCGCCTGAACATCCGCCTGTAGCGCGATCAGCCGATCGGCCGCTTCACGGGCGGCGGCGGGCAAGTCATCATGCCTCTGCAGACTTTGCAGTGCGTTATGCAAATCGCCGCGCACATTGGCTGCCCACCGCTCGAGATCGGTCACGGTAATGGGTTCCGGATCGAAGGCTGGATCGCCAGTGGTCCGGGCCAATGCCTGATGCAACTCAGCGGTGCGCTGGCCCAGGCGGCGCATCCGGATCAGATAGTTGACGTGGAACTCGCCGTCCCCACCGGCTGTCGTGTCGGGGGTCATGGCGCATTGCTCGAGAAAACGTTCCAGATACTCCAGCGTGTACGTCCAGGCGTCTCCCTGGTTGGCCACAAAGCGCTGCAGCAAGGCCAGGGTGGCCTGTTCACCATTCTCGCCATGGTATTCCATGGCACCCACCACCGGAATGATGTGTGGATACGGTGAGACCTCGGTGAGAAAGCGGCCGATGTCCAACTCGGGATTGGGCCCCGGTTGAAAATGCCGGTATCCCTTGAGAAACAATTGATCGCCAAGAATCACCGCCGTATTGCTGCCCAATACCTTAGGGCGTCGCACTTCATACTGCGCTTCGGGATCATGGATGAGATTGTCAAAGGCGGCGGTGGACGAAAATTGTAACTGCCCCGGACCGAAGGGAACCTCTCTGTTGTCCCGCATCGCTTGCACCAGCCTGTTGCAGAATGCGGGATCGGCGAAGGCGTCGAACAATACGCCGATCCGGGAATGTTGCCGTACCTTGGCCAGGGTGAAACTCAGCAAGGCACGGATGTGTTCCTCGGAATCCTGCCAGTTGCTGGCTAACGGCAGGAAATACCGTTGCGGCGGCATACCTGTGATGAATACCTCGGCGAGGCTCAGCAGCCATTCGTCCTGGCCTTCCGTCCAGAGTGTGCGCCGGGTCAGTTCGACACGTTCAATCCCGCTGCCTTTCGCGGCAAACCAGCGCTGGGCGGCAAAGAACTCAGGCAGGACTTTCCGTTCCAATTGATCGTACAACTTCTGCACCACAGGCCGGCGTTGCGACGTAACCGCTTCCGGGAAGAAGCTCCGCCAACCGTCCACCATGACCAGAACGGGCAACTCGATGGGCGGCAGCATTTCTTCGTGCCAGGCGGGTACTGCGGCCTCCTCGTGCAATTGAAACCAATACACGCCGTAGCCGGGCAGGGTCAGTAAATAAGGCAGTTCGCCGACCGGTGGAAAGGCTGTGTTGCCCAGCAGTTCCACCGGGACGCGACCTCTAAAGCCAGCCAGATCCAGCTCCACCGGTTGCGCGGTGCGCGACAGATTGGCCACACATAAAATGGATTCGCCTCCGTATTGGCGAATGTACGCCAGAATCTTTCGATTGCCGGGACTCAGGAACTCCAGGCTGCCCCGGCCGAACGCCTTATGGGCTTTGCGCACCGCGATCATGCGCTTCATCCAGTTAAGCAGTGAAGACCGGTCGCGGCTCTGGGCTTCGACGTTGACTGCCGAGTAGCCGTACACGGGGTCCATCACCGGCGGCAGATAGAGCAATTGCGGATCCGCTTTGGAGAAACCGCCGTTACGGTCCGGGCTCCATTGCATGGGTGTGCGTACGCCGTTGCGGTCGCCGAGATAGAAATTGTCGCCCATGCCGATTTCATCGCCGTAATAGATGATGGGCGAACCCCGCATGGACATTAACAAGCTGTTCATGAGCCGGATCTTGTCAACATCGTTTTCCATCAGCGGCGCGAAGCGCCGGCGAATGCCGACATTGAGCCGCATGCGCTTGTCGCTGGCATATTGCTCGTACATATAATCCCGCTCGCGGTCAGTGACCATCTCCAGCGTCAATTCATCGTGATTTCTGAGAAAGATGGCCCACTGGCAGTTGGGCGGAATGTCGGGGGTCTGGTTCATGATCTCCACGATCGGATGGCGGTCCTCCTGGGCCGCCGCCATGTACATGCGCGGCATCAATGGAAAATGGTATGCCATGCGGCATTCATCATCGTCGCCGAAATACTCCCGCACATCTTCGGGCCATTGATTGGCTTCGGCGAGAAACAGGCGATTCTTGTAATGCGCGTCCACCGCGGCGCGCATCTCTTTGATCACGGCGTGTGTTTCCGGCAGGTTTTCATTATTGGTGCCTTCACGCACACACAGATAAGGAATCGCGTCAAGCCGCATGCCGTCAACGCCCTGGTCCAGCCAGAACCGCATGGTGCGGATGACGGCTTTCACCACCTGCGGATTGTTATGATTGAGGTCGGGCTGGTGCGAGAAGAAGCGGTGCCAGTAATACGCCTGGGCTACCGGGTCCCAGGCCCAGTTGGAGACCTCGGTATCGGAAAAAATGATACGGGTCTCGGGAAACTTCTTGTCGTCATCGCTCCACACATAAAAGTTGCGCTTCGCAGAACCCGGCGGTGCGTGCCTGGCGGCTTGAAACCAGGGATGCTGATCAGAGGTGTGATTGATGATCAATTCTGTAATGATCTTGAGGCCGCGTCGGTGGGCCTCGCGTACGAACTGGCGAAAATCCCGCCGGGTACCGTAATCGGGATAAATATTGCGGTAATCGGAGATGTCGTAACCGTCGTCGCGCATGGGCGAAGGATAGAAAGGCAATAACCAGATTGTATTCACGCCCAGGTCGCGGATGTAATCCAGCTTCTCAGTCAGGCCGTTAAAATCACCGGTGCCGTCGTCGTTGCCATCGAAAAACGCTTTGACGTGCAACTGGTAGATGATCGCGTCTTTGTACCACAGGGGATCATCCGCCCATGAATAGGTGTCCCCGGTCGCCTCATTTTTCGTATCTGTGCTCATATTCATACAGCGACTACCCGTCGGGCTGCACCTGTCGATTATTCACCGGTCAAAAAAAGTATTCGAAATCCCGCTCCGTGCGCACCCGCCGCAGCAAGTGGAATATGTGCGCCTGGGTAGCCTGTGGATTCAGTTCCACATAATTGCGCTCGCCGTTCCATAAGTACCTGGCGCCGGTGACCAGGTCGTGCATTTGATAGGGATGGCGTGGATCGATGTCCAGCGCATCCAGCGGCAGCTGCACCCAGCCGGACTGGCGGTGGTAAGGATCCAGATTCACCAGACCGACAATGATGTTGAACTTGTCCTCGGTCCATTTTCCGTAACAGATAATCTGTTCGTTATCCACGGGATAGAATTCCAGGTTCCAGTCCTGTTGCAGGGCGGGATTCTCCCGGCGGATGCGGTTCACCCGGGTAACAAAGTCTTTCAGGCTTTCCGGTCTGCCCGTTTCCCAGTGACGCACTTCGTATTTCTCTGAATTCAGGTATTCTTCGCTGCCGAATTCCCTCGGTTCACGTTCCAGCAGTTCATACGCGGGCCCGTAAATACCATAATTGCCGGCCAGCGTGGCCGCCAGTACCAGGCGGGTCGTGAACGCGGGACGGCTGCCGAACTGCAGATACGCGTGCAGAATATCCGGTGTGTTCGGCCAGAAGTTGGGGCGAAAGAACTCCCGCACTTCGCTGCGGGTCAGCTCGGAAAGGTAGTGCGTGATCTCCCATTTGGTATTTCGCCAGGTGAAGTACGTGTAGGATTGCGTAAAGCCCAGCTTGGCCAGACGGTACATGAGCTTTGGCCGGGCGAAGGCCTCGGCCAGAAACAGCACATCCGGCTGTTCCTGTTTGATTTCACTGATCACCCATTCCCAGAACGCGAACGGTTTGGTGTGCGGGTTGTCGACGCGAAAGATCTGCACGCCCTGCTCGACCCAGAAACTGAACACGCTCTTCAACTCTTCCCACAGCGCCTGCCAATCGTCGGTTTCGAAATTGATGGGATAAATGTCCTGGTACTTCTTTGGCGGATTTTCCGCATACTGGATCGAACCATCCGGCCGCCGGCGAAACCATTGTGGATGTTTCTTCACATAGGGGTGATCGGGTGAACATTGAAACGCGATATCCAGCGCCACCTCCATGCCGAGACCCCGAGCACTTTTCACGAAATCGCGGAAATCCTCCAGCGTACCCAGGTCCGGGTGCACGGATTTATGTCCACCCGCCTCGCTACCGATGGCCCAGGGACTGCCCGGATCGTCCGGTTCCGCAGTCAGGGTGTTATTGCGCCCTTTGCGATTCGTCCGGCCTATGGGATGAATGGGGGGAAGGTAAATAATGTCAAAGCCCATGGCGGCAATCTCCGCGAGCCGCCCCGTACAATCCCTGAAGGTGCCGTGGCCGTCCTGACTGGGAATACAGGAGCGCGGAAACAGTTCATACCAGGCACTGAACCGGGCCCGTTCCCGGTCCACCACGGCGGTGTATTCCCGCTCGTGTCGCGTGGCCAGGCTGCGGTCGGGATATTGGGCCATGGTACCGGCGAGCTCATCGCTCAACGCCAGGGCAGTGCGTTCTTCCTGGGCCGTATCACCGCGTAGCACGGCGGCCCAGTGACTGAGACAGTCTTGGGCGTCACCCTGGGCACGCCCCGCGGCCTGATCCAGCAGCTCGGCCCCGATCAGCAGCGCCACGGCGATATCCTCGGTCTGCTCGCGCCGGGCCAGCTCAGAACGCCAGGAGGCAAAGCGGTCCACCCACGCGCTTAACGTATACTGATAGTGCCCTACCCGGTCGACGTTAAAGGTACCCCGCCAGCGGTCATTGACCAGCGGTTCCATGGACGTTTCCTGCCAGTCGGTATCATTTCCGTGGCGGTACACGATTACGGCGCGCAGGCGGTCGTGCCCGTCGTTGAACACATCGGCTTCAACGACAACCTTCTCGCCGACCGTGCGTTTGATGGGGAACCGCCCCTGATCCACAATCGGCGTAACGTGTTCGATGACGGCGCGTTTTCGTCCGTCGCCGTTACCCTCTATCATTGTTGCACTCCCAGGTACGAGGGCTCATGGCACCGCTACCTGCCATAATCAGTCAACCGTCCGGCTTCAGGTACAACACTGCCAGCGGTGGCAGGGTAAGATAGAGCGAATGGTATTTACCCTGCGCGGGTACCGGCGCGCTGTCCACAGTGCCGGCGTTGCCAAAGCCGGCACCGCCATAACATTCGGCATCGCTGTTCAATACTTCACGCCAGCGCCCGCCTTGTGGTACACCGACGATGTAATTTTCGCGCGGCACCGGAGTAAAATTACATACCGTCAGTATCATATCGTTTGGATCGCTCCCTTTGCGAATAAACGTGAGAACACTGTTTTCCGCGTCGTGAAAGTCCACCCACTCAAAACCCTTGTCACTGAAGTCCAGCTGGTGCATGGCGGGCTGTTGGCGATAAAAGTGGTTCAGATCCCGCACCCACGCCTGTATTCCCTGGTGAGCGGGCTCATCCAGCAGATGCCAGTCCAGGCTGCTCTCGTGATTCCACTCGTTCCATTGCCCGAATTCGCCGCCCATGAACAGCAGTTTCTTGCCCGGGTGAGCATACATGTAACCGAACAGCACCCTCAGGTTGGCCATTTTCTGCCAGGCATCGCCGGGCATCTTGTTCAACAGGGAGCCCTTGCCATAGACCACCTCGTCATGCGACAGGGGCAGTACGTAATTCTCGCTGAAGGCGTACCAGATGCTGAAAGTCAGTTTGTCGTGATGATATTTACGGTGTATGGGGTCATGCGCCATATACTCGAGCGTGTCGTGCATCCACCCCATTTTCCATTTCATGCCGAAACCCAGTCCGCCGACATACGCGGGCCTCGAGACCATGGGCCAGGCGGTGGAATCTTCGGCGATGGTCTGCACATCGGGAAAGTCGCGGCAAACGGACTCGTTAAGCTTGCGCAGGAACTCGACGGCGTGCACGTTTTCATTGCCGCCGTATTCATTGGGCATCCATTCGCCGGATTTTCGGCCGTAGTCGAGATACAGCATGGAAGCCACGGCGTCCACCCGCAGCCCGTCCGCATGATACTTGTCCAGCCAGAACATGGCGCTGCTGATCAATATTGAGCGTACCTCGTGCCGCCCGTAGTTATAGATATAGCTGTTCCAATCCGGATGATAGCCGCGCCTGGGATCGGCGTGCTCGAACAGATTGGTGCCGTCGAAGTACACAAGACCGTGCTCATTGTCGGGAAAATGCGAGGGCACCCAGTCCAGGATGACGCCGGTGTGGTTCTGGTGCAGCTGGTTCACGAGGTACATAAAGTCCTGGGGATCGCCGTAGCGGGCGGTGGGTGCGAACAGACCCGTGGTCTGGTAACCCCAGGAACCGTAAAACGGATGTTCCATGACCGGCATACACTCCACATGCGTAAAACCCATGTGATGCATATAGCCGCTCAGCTGGTCCCCCAGTTCTCGGTACGTCAGATGACGGTTATGTTCACCGGGTACACGCCGCCAGGAGCCGGGATGCAACTCATAAATACTCCAGGGCGCATCAAGACCGTTGTGCCGGGCACGGTTCTGCATCCACTCGCTGTCGCCCCAGATGTAGTCAAGGTCCGACACCACCGATGCGGTATCGGGTGGCCGCTGCCAGCGAAAGGCAAACGGATCCCCTTTGGCAACCTCATAGTCGCGATGGCGAGAGGTGATAAAATATTTATAAATCGCGCCATTGTCGAGACCGCCAACAAAACCTTCCCAGATACCGGAGCCGTCATCGCGGGGACGTAACGGGTAGTCGTGCGGGGCCCAGTCGTTGAAATCGCCCATCACCGCGACTGACCGGGCGCTTGGCGCCCACACCGCAAACAACACCCCCATTTCGCCCTCGCGATGGTACAGATGCGCGCCGAGTTTATCGTACAGGCGGTAATGGTTACCCTGCTTGAACAGGTAAACATCATGGTCGGTCAGCAGACTGACATCGTGGCGTACCGATGAATGGATTATGGCCCTTTCAAGCATCAGCGCCCTCTCTGAACTTGTTACCTGAGTCTGAGCCGCAACGCAGCTGCGCCAATGGCACACTGCCACGGCCTGCCTGATTTTCCATCAGTCCGGTCACGCCGGTTGGCATTGTCCTAAAACCTGGTTTATAAGGCATTGAAAATTCTCAGCCAGGCTGGTTATGAGTATAGGCGAAATAAAAGCCCTTTTTATGCATCGTCTACGGATCACCCACGGGTAACGAAGGGGCCTGAGCCCTGCCACCGCCGCGAAATCCTGCGTCATTGCGCACTCACTACCAACTTCACCTTCGCCCCTACCAAACCCCCAGGGGGCCTTGTCTTCCGCCTTTGGCGGAATTCATCTTGTTTGCGCCTATCCCGGGCGACAGGCCAACCGGCAGCCTGGCTCTCCCTTGGGGGTCATTGCCATTGGAATGGGGTGACGAGGTTGACGGTATCAGCCAAATAGCTGTCCTCGACAACCCGCTCCAGCAGTTCCTGGCGTTCCAGCAGACGGCCGACGAGCGGTGCGAGAATGTGAGCCAGTCAGGTGAGCTCAGCGCTCGTCGGTGCCTTTACCCAGCGGAATCCGACCAAACCGTCGGGGCGCCCGACATACACCCCATCCAACCACCGCGCTGAAGTCCCCGAACCTCCGGATGAAACCCCCGTGCAACCGCCGCCCGAAATGCCACCGGAGTCACCGCCGGAAGTCCGCTCGATAGCGCCGGCGACATAACAGCACGGAAGCCTGTGGCCGCAAGTCTGGCGTTCTGGAAGCACCTCAACGTGGTTATCGTCAACCAACAGTTTGTCCCGGCAGACACATACCCGGCGCGCGGGAAAGTAGTCAACGAGTAGCAGTAGCAAGTCGACTTTTTTCAGTCACTCGCCGCCTTGCCGGGCACACGCGGTGCCTCCTGCCGGCTCATAGCCGTGGCCTGCCGTGGCAGCGTTCTAGCCATATGCAATTGGGTGACGTTGCGGGGAAACAGCAGTTCGAGGTTCCACTCGGCGAACACCTGGAGCTTGCGCACAAAGGTCGGGAGCATGGACAGGTACACGCCGCGCCACAGTAGCCAGGCGGGAAAACCGGATAACCTGATACCGAGCACGTGGGCGATCGCACGCCGGTGCCCGATGGAAGCCAGGTGCCCGAGCGACCGGTACCGGAAAGGCCGGGGCATCTTGCCACGCACCACCCGCGCAATGTTGTCAGCCACCTGCCTGGCCTGACGCACCGCATATTGCGCCATGGGCGGGCAGAGACTGTTGTCCTGCGCATTGACGATGGCAGCACAGTCACCCACGGCCCAGACACCCTCTGCAGCCGGCACGGACATATCCGGCGCGGTAGTGATGAGCCCCTTGCGGTCAGGCAAGTCCAGTGCCTCGACCAGGGGATTTGGTACGGTGCCGATGGTACAGATTACATTGCCGCCCGGGATCCATTCGCCCGACTCGGTCTTCACGCCATCCTGGGTCACCTCGCTGACGCGGGCATTGAGATGGATCTCGATACCGTGGCGGCTCATCAGGCGTTGGGCCGATTCACCCAGCGAAGCGGGAAATTCCGGCACCAGCCGGTCGCCGCTCTCCAGCACGATCACCTTGGCGTCGATCTGCTGCGTACGTGGGTAGAATTGTCGCGCGGCGCGCATCAAATCGGCGATACCGCCGGCGACCTCGACGCCGCTGGAACCCCCGCCCACGACAATAAAAGTTGTCAGGCTGTGACGGACCTGTGGATTGTCCTCGAGTTCGGCCTGCTCCAGGCGCACAATCATCCGGTTGCGTATATGCAATGCATCACCCAGCGTTTTCAACGGCAAGGCATGTTCCTCCAAGCCGTCGATGAAACCGATATCCGCGACCTTTCCCAACGCCAGCACGAGATGATCGTACGCCAAGGTGTGACTTTTGCGGTCGCTGTAGTGCACAACGCGCTGCTTCAGGTCAATCTCGTCGACTCGCGCCCGGTAGTAGTGGGTGCGCTGCAGCATTTTACGGATTGGCGCCACCGTGTGACCCGGCAGCAGGGATGCGCACGCCACCTCCGGCAATAGGGGCATATAGAGCATGAAGTTCTGCTCGCTGATGAGGACCACATTCCAGTCAGGTGGCACACGTCGCTCCAGCCTTTTTGCAGCCGCGGTGCCGGCGAAACCGCCGCCGATGATGACAACATTTGGCAAAGCCTACCTCCTCCCTTACCACCATGGATTCCGGTACAGACAGAGTATTTCCAGGATCGTGCGTACCGCATTGAAGTTTCTCAATCACCCGTCATCACCCTGCACAGCCGTTGTTGATGCAGACTATAGTCCGCATCAACGCCCTGAATTGCGCATTCTCAATGCCGGTCACTCCTGGCTGATATAGGTTTTCCAGCCATGAAGACACTGATCGCGGGCCTTATCCTGTTCTTTGCCGTGCACTCCATCGGCATCGTCAATGCAGCATGGCGCGACCGCATGGCGGCAAGGATGGGTGAATGGGCATGGAAGACCCTGTGCGGACTGGTCGCCATTGTCGGCCTGCTGTTGAGCATCAGGGGCTATGCCGAGGCGCGCGTCAACCCGGTGGTTCATTGCTAAAACGCAATGAACGCCATTGGTCATGCTACTAGCGTCACCGGCATGTTGGGTTGCCACCGGCGCTGAGCATGCAGCTCGCCGGGGGGGACGGCTTGCGTATGCCCAGTGGTAATGATCTGACCCAGGCACGCTTGCAGGTAAGCCACGTCGCTACACCGGCCAGCAGGCTGTCGGGTCACTGAGCCGGCTATTTTGAGGGCACCGCGTGAAGTCTGAATCCAAACCCTACAGGTGAGGAGATACAATTCATGAGCAATTATTCCGACATCGATCCCGTACGTCGCCGCAGCCTTTTTGGCGCGCTGGCCGCGGTAGCCAGCGTACCCCTGGCAAACCTAGTGATGAGCGCGCGACTCGAAGCCGAGGAGTTGCCGCATCTCACCCCGGATGATCCCACCGCAAAGGCGCTGAGCTATCATAATGACGCAAGCGCCGCGCCGCGCACCGACAAACCGGGGACACCCGCCGCGGAACAGTTCTGTCACAACTGCCGGTTTGTCCAATCCGACAGCGGTGACTGGCGGCCTTGCCAGATCTTTCCCGGCAAAGCGGTCAACGCTAATGGTTGGTGTTCTTCCTGGACCAAGCAAACGGCTTGATCGCAGACCGCCGCTGACTGGCTGACCGAGATCGCCGACCACTGAAATCCCCGTGCCTGAATCCGATCTCTGGCGCCTGAATGCCAGTATTGTCCTGTTTATCACAGCGACAGGCGTCATCGCAGTGTGTGGTGTCATGGTAACCGGCAAAGCGGAACGCCTGGCGCGCGACACCGGTCTGGGGCAGGCGCTGATGGGTGCGGTGTTTCTCGGCGCCATGACCTCCCTGTCCGGGCTGATAACCTCGCTGACGGCGGCTTACGAGGGCCACCCGGAGCTTTCGGTCAGCAACGCCGTCGGCGGCATTGCCGTGCAGACCAGTTTCCTGGCCTTGGCAGACCTCGTGTACCGCAAGACCAATCTCGAACACGCCGCGGCCGCCGAGGCGAATCTGGTGCAGGGTGCCGTGCTGATCACCCTGTTGGCGATCGCATTGCTGGCTGGCTTTACGCCAGCGCGGACATGGTTCGGTATTCATCCGATTTCTCTGTTGCTGATCGCCGCCTACCTGTTCGGGCTGCGCCTCATTTCGGATGCACACCACGCGCCAATGTGGCACCCACGCCTCACCCGTGAGACACTCTCCGAAGACACGCGCAGCCGCCGGCCCGGACGCAGTCGCCTGATGGGTCTGTGGACAAGTTTCCTGGTGCTGGCACTGCTGGTCGCCGCCGCCGGCTGGGTGGTCGCAAAGGCCGGACTGTCGATAGTCGCCCACAGTGGTGTCACTGAGGGCGTCGTTGGCACCCTGCTCACCGCCACCACCACGTCCCTGCCCGAAGCGGTGATCGCGATTGCCGCGGTACGCCGCGGCGCACTGACGCTGGCGGTAGGCGACATCATCGGCGGCAATACCTTCGATGTGCTGTTCCTGTCGTTTTCCGACATGATATACCGCGGGGGTCCCATCTATCACGCAGTGACCGCGACACAGTCCTTCCGGCTGGCGCTCAGCCTGGTGATGGCGGCTGTGGTGCTGCTCGGACTGATGCGGCGCGAGGAATACGGCATCGGCAATATCGGCTTCGAGAGCTTCCTGGTGCTGGTGTTTTATTTCGGCGGGGTACTCCTGCTGGTATACGGCCCGGTCGCCTGAGCGCAAAGCCGCGCGGCCCGCCACTGCCTGGCCGGCGAAGCGGCGCAGTACGACGGCACCTGCATTGCGAAAGCGCAATGACGGACATCGCGGCGGTTGACAGAATGCCCGCAGATATCGTAACAGCGGCGGCGATTCATCCGCAGGAGGATGCCATGCAAGTCCACGCAGATATTCCCGAAGTCACACTGTGCACCGTCAGCGAATGCGCCTACAACACCGGCAACAGCTGTCACGCCAGGGCCATCACCATCGGCGACGGCGACACACCGGCCTGCGATACGCTCTTCTGCGGCGCGGAACATGTCCATTCCACGAAGATTCACGGCGGTGTCGGCGCGTGCAAGGTGAGCGGCTGCAGCCACAATGACGACCTGGAATGCACCGCCTCCAACATTGCCGTTGGCCTGGTGACAGGCAGTGTCAACTGTCTGACTTATCACGCACGTTGAACAGGGTCAGGCGGTAACAGTCAGGCAGGCGCTGAAAGCCTGGTTGAGCGGTTGACCGAATTCGCCGATCGACAGACGTGGTTGCGAGGCGCCCTGACAGAAACGAATCCTGGCCGATCCTGGTTTCCACCTGCTGCGGACCCGGCACGCGCTTTTCCTTGAGGAACTTGAAGCCAGAAGCCGCCCGGACTTCGGCCGCCGTCGCGCAGCGCCTCAGTGCGAATTACGACCCATGCTTAACAGACATTCACTTGCCGTGCCATGATATCACTGCGTATTGACTGCCGGTCTCAATACTCACCATCTGAAAAAACCGCCGCTTAGCCAGTGCCGTTGCATGCTATAGTATGGGAACGACCGGTGTGGCCGGTACCAACGGCTTGTCATCAACAAATGACGGGAATTAGCGCATTGGGTCGCTGTACGGTAGCACTGCTGGGTGCCCTCTTCTGCCTGGTGACGGTACGTACCGGAAGTGCATCCGGGCCGCGCAACGTCGACGACTTTCCCATCACGGACAACTTAAAGGCCACCGTGCTGGGCACGCCAGACTGGGTGCGGAAGGACTTTCCTGCCATTCCTGTCAAGGTTGATCGTCTGAGCGTATTTCCCGAACGCAAGGCCCCTGACTATCTGTGGTACGAGTCGCAATTGCGGTTCTCTTATGCCTTTCAGCACAAACCCGCCCCGTTGATATTCCTGATTGCCGGTACCGGTGGCGCCCATAACAGCAGCAAGAACTACGCACTCGGGCGGGCATTTTACAATGCCGGTTTTCACGTGGTTTCGCTGTCTTCGCCCACGCTGCCCAACTTCATCGTCTCGGCCTCTTCGACCGGAGTACCCGGTAACGCCGTGCTCGATGCGCAGGACCTCTACCGGGTAATGGCACTGATCAGGGAACGCTTCGCCGACGCTATAGATGTGAGCGGTTATTATCTGGCGGGATACAGTCTGGGCGGCTTCAACGCCGCGTTTGTCAGCTGGCTGGACGATCATTGCGGGCTGTTCGGCTTCGAAAAGGTGTTGCTCATCGATCCGCCTGTGCGGCTGTATGATTCCATGTCCCTCATAGACCGCATGCTGGACAACATTCCCGGCGGAATGGATAATTTTCAGCGCTATTACGACAGTATTGTCAGAAAGCTCGGCGCGGTGTACTCGACCGTGGATCGCCTGACGTTCAACGAGGACTTCCTGTATTCCGTGGCAGGGCAACTGCACGCCCGAGATGATGAACTCGCGGCGCTGATAGGTCTCTCGTTCCGTTTTGCCGCGGCAAATATGGCATTCAGCGCAGACCTGGTGACCGACTTCGGATATATCAAGCCAGCCAATATCCGACTGACCCGCAACAGCGCTCCGGGTGATTACGCTAAAGTCGCCATGCGTTTGGGATTCACCGATTACTTTCACAGCTTTTTTTACCCGTTTTATAACGCGCGCCTGAGCAAATCGATCAGCCGTGAGGATATGGTCAGACGCATGAGTTTGGAGCGTATCGCCGATTACCTGCATAACAGCGACAAGGTGTTCGTTATGCAAAACCGCGATGACCCTATCCTTGGCGATGGAGACATCGATTTCACTACCGGTGTATTCGGTGACCGTGCCAAAATCTATCCCCATGGCGGTCACCTCGGCAATCTGCAATACGCCGACAACGTCGGTTACATGCTGCGCGTCATGACCAGTCCAAGCACCTCTCGGCGGTAGTTTTTACCAGATCCATCATCTTACGAGGCCCGGACTTCGGCGTGATGATTGACGCCGACAACTTGTCCGGCCGACAGGACTTCGCCGGGATGCTGTCGCATATCCGGTTCGTGCGCGACTACCAGGACAAACTCGAGCGCGTTGCGGCGGTCACCGATAGCGGTTTCATGGCCATCCTGCCGAAAGTCGCCGACCATTTCGTCGCTGCCGCGGTCAGACACTTCGAGCACGCGGGTCGCGGCAAGGCGCTTGGCTGGCTGCATACCGGTTTGCAGCTGCCCTGAGGGCGTCCTTGCCCGGATGCCGGCCGGGCGCATGGTTCCCGGCTGAGCTAGACTTGTTGGTACTGGGCCGCTGCGGCGAGCCCGCCACGCCACACGGCAGTGCCTGTGAACGACAGACTCAAAGACTACCGAAGCAAGCGCGACTTCCGCAAAACCAGAGAGCCCTCCGGCGGCAGGCGGCGGCGCGGCGGACGGCGTTTCGTCATTCAGAAACACGACGCCTCGCGCCTGCATTACGACTTCCGTCTGGAGATCGACGGCGTGCTGGTGTCCTGGGCGGTGCCCAAGGGGCCGTCCACGGACCCGAGCGAAAAACGTCTCGCGATCCAGACCGAGGACCATCCGCTGGGCTATATCGAATTCGAGGGCGTCATCCCGAAAGGCGAGTATGGCGCTGGCACGGTAATGGTCTGGGACACCGGCACCTACCGCAATCTGCGCGCGCGCAAGGGCCGCAACAGCCAGAGCATGGAAGATGCACTGAGCGACGGCCTGATCGAAGTTTCGCTCGAGGGCAAAAAGCTTGCCGGAGGCTACGCGCTGAAACGCATCCAGGGCGGCAAGAAACCGAAATGGCTTATCATCAAGATGGACGACGAGCAGGCCGACGCCAGACGCCGCCCGATCCGGACCGAACCGACGTCGGTCAAGAGCGGTCGCGAGCTCGATGAGATCGCCGCCGAGGAATCGGCCGACGATGAGTGACTGGCACGACGAACTCGACACCAGCGAGCGCGAGGCGCTGCAACGCACTGCCATGCCGAAGTGGGCGCAGCCGATGCTGGCAACGCTGACCGACGAGCGCTTCTCGTCACCGGATTGGATCTTCGAGCGCAAGCTGGATGGCGAACGTTGCCTGGTATTCCGGCGCAAAAGTCGTCTTAAGATTCTGTCGCGCAACCAGCAGGACCTGAACGACACCTATCCCGAGCTGGTCGAGGCGCTCGACGGGCAGCTCCCCGAACACTTCATCGTCGATGGAGAAATCGTCGCCTTCAAGGGCACGGTGACCAGTTTCTCCCGCCTGCAGGGTCGTATCGGCATAACGGACCCCGAGGCGGCGCGCGACAGCGGCATCAAGGTGTACCTGTACCTGTTCGACCTGCTCTACCTCGACGCTTACGACATCACCGGCCTGCCGCTGCGCAGTCGCAAGAAGCTGCTGCGCCGCAGTCTGGACTTTAACGGTCCGCTGCGCTTCACCGCTCATCGCAATGAACGCGGCGAAGCTCTGTACGAAGACGCCTGTCGCAAGGGCTGGGAGGGCCTGATCGCCAAGCGCGCCGACAGTACCTACGTGCACAGCCGTTCACGGCAGTGGCTGAAATTCAAGTGCGTCAATCGTCAGGAACTGGTGATCGCAGGCTACACCGACCCGAAGGGCAGCCGCACCGGATTCGGCGCACTGCTGCTCGGCTACTACGAAGACGATGCGCTGCAGTACGCAGGGAAGGTGGGTACCGGCTTCGATGATGAGACACTGGAATCGCTGGGCAAGAAACTCGAGTCCCGGACTGTCGAGGACTGCCCCTATGCCAAGCGGCCGGATAACGCCGGCGACGATGTGCATTGGGTGTCGCCGGAACTGGTGGCCGAAATCGGTTTCACCGAATGGACCCGCGACGGACGCCTGCGTCATCCCCGCTTCCTCGGACTTCGAGACGACAAGCCGGCCCGGAAAGTGGTGCGCGAGGAGCCGGACTGACATGAGCGCGGAACGGTTCGGACGCTATAGTGTGGAACTGTCCAATCCCGACAAGGTGCTGTTTCCCGATAGCGGCATCACCAAGGGCGAACTGATCGACTATTACCGCGCGGTGGCCGAGGTGATGGTACCACACCTGGAAAACCGCCCTCTCACCCTGCATCGCTTTCCCGACGGGATCGAGGCCGACGGCTTCTACCAGCAGCAGGTCGGCGACTACTTTCCAGACTGGATCGCCACGCGCAAGGTCAAGCGCGCCGGCGATGACGACGGCGAACCGGTGGAACACGTATTGTGCAACAACCAGGCAACCCTGGTGTATCTCGCCAACCAGGCGGTCATAACACTGCACGGCTGGCTGTCGCGGGCACCACGCCTGAGCCATCCGGATCGGCTGATCTTCGACCTCGACCCGCCTGACCATGGCTTCGACGCACTACGCCGCGCGGCGCGGCGCGTCGTCGAGCTGATGCAGGAAGTCGGTCTGCATCCGTTCGCCATGACCACCGGTTCGCGTGGTCTGCACATCAGCGCCGCGCTGCGCGCGGACAGCGACTTCGACAGCGTACGCGAACTGGCGCAGGGCATGGCGGCGCACCTGATCGAACGTTATCCCGAGGAACTCACCATCGAGCAGCGCAAAAACAAGCGCCGCGGCCGCCTCTACCTGGACGTCATGCGCAACGCCCGCGGACAGACCGGCGTTTTGCCATATGCGGTGCGCGCGTTACCCGGTGCACCGGTGGCCACGCCGCTGGATCTCCCCGAACTCGATGACAGCGACCTGGGTCCGCAGCGCTGGAACATCAAGAACCTTCTGCGCCGTCTGGGACAGAAGGACGATCCGTGGGCGGAAATGCAACGCCACGCGACATCCGCGGCCAACGCCGCCGAAGCGTTGCAGGCGATGGTCAAAGACTGACACCGGTGACATAAGACCATGACGCGAAACCACCGGAACCGTCATCGTCCCTTGGCGTGAATGAAGCGAGGAATTTGCCAGGGTGTCACGAACCCTCGGAGCACGCTGTATACCAGCATCCACAACCGGCTGGGTGTTATGTGAAAGCTCGCACCGTACTTGTCGGCCAGCGCATCTAGGACCAATTCCCGCTCAGCCGTTTCATAGGGGGGGTGGCCCGATATCACCGAGCCGGGTCAACGTCGCATCGTCCTTCCGCTGTGCCGCTGAGTATAGGCGAAATAAAAGCCCTTTTTATGCATCGTCTACGGATCACCCACGGGTAACGAAGAGACCTGAGCCCTGCCACTGCCGCGAATCCTGCGTCATTGCGCACTCACTACCAACTTCACTTTCGCCTTCGCCCCTACCATATCCCCAGGGGGCCTTCTCTTCCGCCTTTGGCGGAATTCATCTTGTGTGCGGCTATCCCGGGCGCAGACCTGCTGGAGCCGGGGTCAGCTTTTCCTGCAGGTCAGCCAGTATTTTCTCGATCACCACCGGATCGTCGATGCAGGCGATGATCCTCACCGCTCCGCCGCATTCCCGGCAGGTCTCGATATCGATATTGAACACCCGCTTGAGACGTTGTGCCCAGCTCATCGATGCCCGTCGCTCGGCGGGGGTTTCCTCCCCCTGCCCCGCCTGGCCGGGGTCACCAAAGCACGGTGTTTACTGTTGGGGGCAAACACACCGTGAAAGTGGGTCTATGCGGAGTCCCAGACTATGCGCAGTAGTATCGGTGGCCCTCTTGCTGAAGCGGACAATAGGGAGGCGGAACTGCGCATAGTCAGAGCGCTTCCAGGAAAGCCAGCAGACGATCGTTGGCCTTGAAGCGAACGGGTTTTGATGATGGAGCATCCATGCGTTTGAGGGCGGCCTCCTTCATCTCAAGATCCGCTTCGATGTACTGGTGTGTGGTGGATGTGTCTTCATGACCGAGCCACATTGCAATGACCGTGATGTCGACACCGGACTGCAGCAGATGCATCGCGGTCGCGTGGCGCACGGTATGGGGCGAGATCGGACGGCCTCGGAGCGATGGACACTGGACCGACGCTTTGGCGATCGTTACCCGAAGGCGCTGCTCGACACCGGAACGTGACATCGGTTTGCCGGCGCGATTGGGAAACACGGGTGCCTCGGGCCGGCGGTCGATGCGTTCGAACCAAGCGCGCAATTGAGCAATGGTGCTCTTCCAGAGCGGGATGACACGCTCCTTCCTGCCTTTGCCGTGCAGGTGCACGGCGTGGGCACGGTCCAGAAGGATGTCGGCGACGCGCAGGCGGATAATCTCGGAGACGCGCGCACCGGTGTTGTACAGCACGGCGAACAACGCCGCATCGCGTTGTCCGCTCCAGGTAGCCCGGTCGGGTGCATCGAGCAGCGCTTGCATCTCATCACGAGACAGAGACTCCAGAACGGGCCGATCGAAGCGTTTGCTGGCGATGGCGAGCACGCGCTGTGCAACAGGTAAGGATGCCGGATCGCGCACCGAGGCATAACGCACGAAGGAGCGGATCGCAGTGAGACGCAGATTGCGCGTGCGCGCACCGCAACTGCGCTCGGTCTCCAAATGATCCAAAAACGACAGGATCATGGGCGCATCGAGATCCTGCAGGGTGAGCGCGGAAGCCGTTCGCCCCGTGCGCCGCTCCGCGTAACGCAACAGCAGCTCGAACGAGTCCCGGTAGCTGGCGATCGTGTGCGCGCTCACGCCACGCTCGGCGACCAGGCGGCGCTGGAAGAAGTCCTGCAGCAGCGCCGGGAAATCGAGGTTGGGCGCGCTCATGGCAGGCGCTCCTGCGTCTGCTGAGCCAGACCCTCGAATCGCTGCGAGGCGATCGCCAGGAGCTCTGGAACGCCTGTCAGGTACCAATAGGTGTCGGTGACTTTGGCGTGCCCGAGATAGGTGGACAGGGCCAAGATCTTCTGCCCAACGTCAACGCCCTCCTCGTACCAGCGCAGGAGTCTGCGCACGGCGAAGGTGTGGCGAGTGTCATGGATGCGTGGTCGTCGGGCGCGACCTTGAGCGGCCCACCCCAGGCGACGCCTTAGGCAGCCAAACGCCTTCTGCACTGTGTCCGGTGTCAGCTGCGAGGCACGCTGAGTGCGGAAGAAGAAGCTCGAGGGATCACTCGGCACGCGTGCATCGCGTTCGGCTGCATACTGGGTAAGCGCCCCTGTCGCGCTCGGATGCAGCGGAACGCAGCGGGACTTGCGGAACTTGGTTCCCCGTATCGTCAGGAGGCCCCGATCCAAATCCACGTCGCCGCAGGTGAGACGACACGCTTCGGAGAGGCGCAGTCCCGTCGAGAAGAGCAGCGCGAAGAAGGCCACATACGTCTTGGGGCACAGTCCGCCACGAGGCCGCATCCGGCCGGCCTGCTGCAACAGTGAGCGGATCTCGGCATCGCTATAGATGTGCGGCTGCTTGCGACGTGGTACGCGCCCGAGCAGGTCGACCGGCGGGATCTCGGTCGCCGGATCGATCAGCGCTCGATGGCGCGCGAACAAACGAATCACTGCAAGACGCCGGGCGGCTTGTGCCGGCTCACGCGAACGTGAACGCAACGCCCATCGTGTCGCCAGATCCACCGTGATGGGACCACGATGGCCAACTTGTTCGGCGTAGCGCGCAAAACTGCGCAGGTGACAGGCCGCCGACCCGAGATCGAAACCGAGCCCGCGACGGAACGACAGGTATTCTTCGACCTGCGCAAGGAGGTTCGAGTCTGTCATGGCAACACCTCCGGCCAGGGCAGCGCGACCTCACGCAGGGCCGACAGGTCGAGCTTCGCGTAGATCGTCGTCGTGTCGAGGCATTGATGTCCGAGGAAATCGGCCACCTCTTTGAGAGAAGCTCCGCGAGCCACCAGACGGCTAGCGACCGTGTGACGAAATACGTACGCGCCGCCTAGCGGCGCGTCGACTCCGACACGTTGAAAAGCGCGGACCACAGCCGCCGTGATGGCGGGAGCCGAGAGCGCCGCGCCACAGCGGCGCCCGCTGTGCTGGACAAACAGCCGACGCTCGGTCGTCGTCGGGCGTCCCTGGCGCAAGTAGCCGACGATCGCATGACCGGCCTCGCGTGGGAGTGGCAGCATGGCGCCGCGACGGGTCTTGCGTGTGCGCAAGCGTATCGTGCCGCCGCGCCAGTCGATGTCCTCAAGATGCAGTTCTGCGAGTTCGCGGGGGCGTAGCCCCAGCATCGCCAGGCACGACACGATGGCCCGGTCGCGTAGTCCGCAGGGGGTCCGAGGATCGAAGGCCTTCAGCACCTGCTTGAGCTGCTGCTCGTTGAGGCATCGAGGCAGCGTTGCCATCCGCCAGTGCGCAACGGCAGGGATCGCCAACTCGAGCCGCTCGTCGCAGTAGCCCTTCATGCGCAGGAAGCGGAATAGCGACCGCAGCGCCGTGCGCACATGCTTCAGCGAACGCGCCGAGTATCGATCCTGTAATGACGTGACGAACTGCACCACATCGGCCGGCGTCAAACGTGCTGGTTCGAGCGGATCTTCCCCGAGGGAGAATCGCAGGAACGGACGAAGAACCGCCTCGTACGACTTCAGAGTCGGCTCTCGCAGTCCTCGGACCCGTCGCTGGTCGCGCTTGTATACCTCGACGATGGAGTCGAGTGTCCACGAATCGTGATTGATCATAGGATGCTCCTTTTGGCTGAAACGTCAGCCTGAGCATCCGGACTATGCGCCGTTCTGCAAAGCGGTCACGCGCGCAACTCCTTCACCACCATCAACTTCTACATCCACCGAGCGACCACGGTGCGCATAGTCCCGGTCTCCGCATAGACACGCCTATGCAGAGATCTGCATAGGCGTGTCAGGTTGACACGGGGCTTGGGCACCAGGGCGGCCAGCCGGGCGATGAAATCGAGCGGCTCAAAGATGACGTGCGTGGTACCATCGCGGTACGGTGTCTTGAGCTGGTACCGGACATTGCCATTCGGCGTCAGTGAAAGCCGCTTTTCTGACACCGCCGGCACGACCACCCACACGGGTGTCAGCAAAAGGCGCTGCCGAAGCCCTGGATCAAGCTGACCGCCCCTGTCTGGGCCGTCTTGCAGGAAAACCCCGCCGTCTTGACCAGGTGCGTGGCAATGCATCGGTAGGCGGTGCCGAGCACCTGGCCAATGATGGCCGGGCGGCTTGCGAACCGGAAACCTAAGGGGTACGGAAAGCTCAATACCCACTGGCGCACAGGCTGTTCGGGAAAGACTTCATCCACCAGCAGGGCAACCTTCCGGCACCGGCTGCTCGAGCACCGGATCGAAGAGCGGGTGCAGACCGCGCTTCTGACTGCGGTAGGCTTCAAGCCTCGCCGACGCTTGCAGCAGCACCTCCACCAGTTTCCGACGTGCGCGATCCAGCTCCCCATCAAGAAACGCATGCGGGTCCCGCTCGTCGAGGCGATCCCCCTCGCTCATTTGACTCTCCGAAGCTGCGGACCGGCCTCGCCGCCGAGCACCACGCGCAGGCGCTCCCGCGCGCGAGAAAGGCGTGACATCACCGTGCCGAGGGGCACGCCGAGAACCTTGGCGGTCTCGCGATAACTGAGCTCTTCCAATCCCACCAGCAGCAGCACCTCGCGGTGATCCGGATGAAGATTGTCGAGGGCCTCCAGCAGCTCCCGAGCATGCAGTTCGCCCTCCTGGATCGAGCCGCTCGGCGTGTGCTCTCCGGAGGCGGTGTAGGCGGTCTCGACTCGGATGACGACGCGTTCATGGCGCAATTGGTTGTGAAACTGGTTGTGCATGATGGCGAACA
The DNA here is from genome assembly GCA_963814945.1 of uncultured Gammaproteobacteria bacterium. Classification (GTDB taxonomy): domain Bacteria; phylum Pseudomonadota; class Gammaproteobacteria; order DSM-19610; family DSM-19610; genus Thiogranum. The sequence goes on along the minus strand of CAWFEQ010000019.1, from coordinate 115,233 downwards.
GCCACGTGCGCAGGTTTGAGCCGCGCCGCCACAGCGCGAATTTCCGCAGGGCGCGCTCGAGCGTATCTTGGACCAGGTCGTCAGCGCGCACCGGGTCGCGCACCAGCGCCATGGCGTAGCGACGCAAACCTGGAATCTGGTTCTCGAGCGAGTCGGTATCCATTCTCGAAGCGGCGCGTGAGCCCCGAACAGCTCGGCCTGGTCTCTCCTGGATAGTCAATCTTCAGCTTGGCAGCGGGCGGGTAACCCCATGTCTCTCATACTAGCGTGCCCAGCGGCCGGCGCAGATGCCAGCCGGTCAGGGGACCTCCATGTCACCCAAGACACAGACATCTGTGGCTGCCCGATTACTCCCACTGGGGCGCGGCATGTGGCAGTGTGAGATCTCAGACCGGACCTTGCCGAATCCCACACGTTGCGGATGGCATCAGCCCGCCGGTACAAACTTCCCACTCCGGTGGAATAAAGGCAGGCCGGGCGGTGTTTACCCCGATGACGGGCATTCCCACCGGGCCGGGTGCGCGTCGTCACCCCTTGCGCCCGCGGCCTGACAGGTCATCTCATTTCATAACAGGAGGAGACAATGAAAAGGAGAGAGTTCATTCGCATTGGAGTCACCGGCACGGCCGGAGCCCTGTTCGTCCCCAAGGAGCTGATGGCGGGGATGGTGGAGCCGGCCCTGAAGACCAAGCTGGCAGGCGGTGTTTATTACACGGCGGATTCGTTCGGCCGCTGGAATCAGGGCCTGGCGGATCATCATCTGCCGGAGTTCGAGCAGCAGGACGGGCGGCTGCACGTGGTAACCCACCATCCGATGAACGCCTACGAGCACTGGATCATCAAGCACCAGCTGCTCGACGCCAACTTCAACTTCATCACCGAGCACATGTACGACCCCAAGAGCGACAAGCCGGAGACGACGTTCGACGTGGGCGGCCGCAACGGCGTGATCTATGTCCTGACCATGTGCAACGTGCACGATCTGTGGGTCAACGCGACCGAGGTCTAGGCCGGAGTCGGCTCGGCGCCGCACCGCCGCAGCCCGACTCGGGCCCACGGCTCGTGCGCGCTGAGCCCCCGGCCCGAATGCCCGGTCGGCCCCATGTGCGCTCCGATCACCGACGCGATAGGCGGTACGGTGTCTTGAGCTGATACCGGACATTGCCGCTCGGCGTCAGTGTGCGAGTTCGTCTTGAATGTCAGACTAGCAGGCGGACCAGGGTTCCGCCTGCTCATGAGTTCCCCCGAGGAGTTGCACAAGACTGAACTTCCGCTCAACCTGGATTTCTGGTCAGAAGTCGTACTAGCCCCCGAGGAGTAGCGGAGCGCGGGATGATCAGATGGCCGCTGCACCGAAGTTCGACCCCTACCGCGCCGACTCGCTGGACCAGGTGATCGACCACTGGCTGCCGCTCACCTACGCGGTAAACAGCCTCAACCGCAGCATGGGCCAGCCCGACCTCTACCCGTTTGTGCTCGCGCCGCCGGTGCTTGCCAAGCTGGGCTTCGTGCACCAGGCAGTCCGCGAGGCGGCGACGCCGCCGTGAGCGGCGATCATTCTTTGCGCCCATACCTTATCACCACCAGCGCGCGCGGGCCGACGGTGTACGGGTTCGCTGCCGGTTGTTCGGCACCGGTTTCTTCGGCAGATTTCGCGGTATCTATGACTACCGAAGGCTGAGACAGCGCCTCCGTGTCGGGCAGCACATAGTCAAGCGCCTGATCAGCTGCGTTCAGGATCAGCATGAAGGTATCGTCGGCCTCCGCCTCGCCCGTTGTCGTCAGGTGGTAGACCCCCGCCTCGCCGCTCAACAGCAGTGCGATCGAGTGTGCAGTCTCCGTCTGCCAGTCCTCATGCCGCATCTCTTCGCCGTCGGGCTTCAGCCAGACGATGTCCTTGGTCTCGGTACCGGGAATCTTCTCACCGTGAAAGAAGCGGTGACGATGGAAAACAATGTGCTCGCGCCGCAGGCGCATCAGCGTTTGCGTGAAAACCGTCAACGACTTAGCGGCCCCGTCGAGCCCGTCCCAGTTCAGCCAGGTGGTTTCATTGTCCTGACAATAGGCATTATTGTTGCCGTGCTGAGTGTGCCCGAACTCGTCGCCGGCGAGCAGCATGGGCAACCCCTGCGAGAGCAAAAGCGTTGCCAGAAGATTACGTTTTTGCTGCTCCCGCAGCCCGACCACCCCGGCATCATCGGTCGGCCCTTCGACGCCGCAGTTCCAGCTGTGGTTGCTATCGCTGCCGTCGCGATTGTCTTCGTGATTGGCCTCGTTGTGTTTGTGGTTGTAGCTCACCACGTCCTGCAGGGTGAAGCCGTCGTGGGCGGTGACGAAATTGACACTCGCCCAGGGACGCCGTCCGCGCCGATCGAAGATGTCACTGGACCCGGACCAGCGCGAGGCCAGTTCCGCCAGCTGACCGCTGTCGCCTTTCCAGAAGCGACGCACCGTATCGCGGTAACGGTCATTCCACTCGACCCACCCAGGCGGAAACGCGCCAAGCTGATAGCCCCCGTGACCGATATCCCAGGGCTCGGCGATAAGCTTGACGGTGGACAGAAGGGGGTCCTGCGCGACCGCATCCAGAAAGCTTGCATGCTCGCCATACTCGCCATTGGCCCTTGCCAGCGTCGTCGCGAGATCGAAGCGGAAACCGTCCACCTTCATTTCCTCGACCCAGTAGCGCAACGAGTCGGTAACCATCCTCAGCACATAGGGGTGGCGCAGCTCAAGCGCATTACCGGTACCGGTGAAATCGTTGTAGTAGCATTCCTCCCCTGCCATCAGATGATAATAAGACTTGTTATCGATACCGCGCAGGGAAAAGGTTGGACCAAGCTGGTTGCCCTCGGCGGTATGGTTATACACCACATCGAGAATCACCTCGATCTCGGCATCGTGCATCAGCTGCACAAAGGTCTTGAACTCATGAATGCCGCCGCTGCCCAGGTATTCCGGGTGGGGTGCAAAGAAACCTATTGAGTTATACCCCCAGTAATTGCGCAAGCCTTGTTCTATCAGGTGTCGATCGTGCACAAAAGCGTGGACGGGAAGCAGCTCGACGGCCGTGATCCCCAAATCCTGGAGGTACGTGACAAGTGCCGGAGACGACAGACCGCCGAAGGTACCGCGCGCCGCATCCGGCACATCGGGGTGTCGCATGCTGAAACCGCGCGCGTGCATCTCGTAGATGATCGTCTCGTGCCAGGGTCGTTTCGGTTGCGGTTTTGAACCCCAGGTAAAGGCTGGATCGATAACCTGGCACCTGGGCATAAACGCTGCGCTGTCGCGGGCATCGAAAGACAGGTCTGCCCGATTGTGGCCCACGGTGTAGCCGAAAAGCGCATCGTCCCACTGAAGCTTTCTACACAGGCGTTTCGCATAAGGATCCAGTAACAGCTTGTGATGGTTAAACCTGTGGCCGCTCTGCGGATCATAGGGACCATAGACGCGATAAGCATACAGCTGACCGGCCCGTGCGTCGGGCAGGTAACCGTGCCAGATTTCATGGGCATACTCAGGTAACGGTATACGTGCGACTTCGCGCTTGCCGTCGTCATCGAACAGGCACAATTCGACCTTTTCCGCGTGCGCTGAGAACAGCGCGAAGTTGACACCGGAGCCGTCCCAGGTCGCGCCCAGCGGATAAGGCAGCCCGGGCCACACACGTCGTTTATGGTTGACCATGGATCCAGTACCCTCCGATAGCTGGCACGCAGTCACACCGCGGCCGCTCCCTGTGCGCGGCACGCCACGCGGCACCTCAATTCTCCACCGCGAACGTTTTCTAGTTTATCACCACAACCAGCGCCTCGCTGCAGCTTCTCCGGGTTCGCATTGCGGTTTTTCAATGCTCCATACTACTGCCCACTGGTATTTTTCGACCTTTGTCAGGCCAGACCCGCGTGTACAGGCCTTTAATGAGGGTTTCAGATCATGTTAAGAAGTATTCATGCAATAACAACTTATACAGTCCACGCCACCGACGGCGACATTGGTCGCGGTCACGACTTTCTGTGTGACGACAGCAACTGGGTAGTGCGATACCTGGTGGCGAAAACTGAAAATTGGCTGCCTGGGCGCAGGGTGATTGACTCACCGGTTTTCCTCGAGGAGCCGGATTGGGCGGGCAGAAGATTCCTGGTCCGGCTGACACGGCAACAGATCGAGGAAAGTCCGCCACTCGACGAACATGCGCCGGTCTCGATGCAATACGAGATCAGCTACCACCAGTACTATGTCCCTGCCTTTCTATTGGATCGGCCGGGGGCTGTGGGGGGCTTATCCGGATCCCTCCGGGGTAATTCACCCGGTATCCGATCCGCCTCCAGCGGAGGAAATCGTGGCAGGAGAAGGCCATCTTCGATCCACCAACGAGGTGAGCGGCTATCATATCAGCGCCACGGACGGCGCGGTCGGTCACGTCGAGGATTTCCTCGTCGACGACAACTCCTGGGCGTTGCGCTACATCGTACTCGACACCCGTGACTAGCTGCCGGTCGCAAGGTACTGGTATCGCCGCAGTGGCTCGAAGCGGTCCATTGGGTCGATCAGAAAGTTCATGTCGACCTGCCTGGCGAAGCGATCAGGAACAGCCCCGAGTTCGACCCCTCAGAACCCGTCGATCGCCGCTACGAGACCGTGCTCTATGACTACTACACTACTACGGCCGGCCATACTGCTGGGAACAGGCACGACCGGGCAGCTGCAGACAATATCCGCCCGGACCCGAAACCGACGGAACCCGGATAGTTGCTGGGTCGCTGCGCCAGAATCAGGAACTGTTATCTCCGGCTAGGCGCGTCTTTGACCTGTGGGTATATTCCTGGCCTCTGGCTTTGTAGGTATTACGGCTTCAGCTGGTGAGTGTTGTTATGATTCCAACCGAGTTACCTTCAATCTCCGACACCGGTCCGTTCACGCCTCATGGACATTGCTACCTCTGGAATACCGACTTAGTGTGGCTGCACGCAGCTTCCGACTCACTGATCACGCTGGCCTACCTCTCTATTCCCGTCGCGCTCCTGTACATCAAGCGGCGCCGACTGGATATCGATCTGCGCTTGTTGGTCACGCTGTTTGCGGCATTTATATTGGCGTGCGGTTTGACCCACCTGCTGGCCGTCTGGAACATATGGCACGCTGACTACTGGTTCTCCGGCACCGTCAAAGCGGTAACGGGTGTGATTTCGGCCGCGACCGCGACGATCTCGTGGTGGAAGATACCGCTTATCCTGGCCTGGCCAAGCCAGGCGCAATTGCGTAGCAGCAACGAAGCGCTGCAACGTGAGGTTCGGCGCCGCCGCGAAATGTACAGCGCACTTGCGGAAAGCGAAACGCAGCTGCGCGAGGCGTTCGACCATGCCCCGATCGGCAAGGCCTTGGTGGCCCTCGATGGTCACTGGTTGAAAGCTAACCCGGCTCTCTGCAACCTGCTTGGATACACCCTACAGGAGTTGGCTGCTACTGATTTTCAGTCCATTATCAATCCGGATGAACTAGCTGCAAATCTACGACAGAGGCAGCGCCTACTGGAAGGGGGCGTATCAATCTATCAATTGGAAAACAGATTTCGCCACAAGCAGGGTAAACTGGTTTGGGTCCTTTTGTCCGAAACGCTGGTTCGTTCGGAAAGTGGGGCTCCTCGCTACTTCATAGCGCAGATCATCGACATCAGTGCGCGTAAGCGCGTTGAACGTCAGTTGCGCCAGGTGCAGGTTGAACTGGAGGCCCGTGTGGCCACCCGTACGGAGGAACTTGCTGCCGTGAATCAGCGCCTTCAGAAGGCCAATCAGCGACTTGAGCGTATGGCGCGGACAGATCCCCTTACGGGGCTGCCCAATCGTTGGGAGCTGATTGAACGACTCGAACACCAACTGCATGAGTCACAGCGATACGCCACGGAGTGGTGCCTCATGCTTATCGATGTGGATAATTTTAAGGTGCTCAATGATTCTCATGGCCACGTCATCGGTGACCGTACCTTAGAAGCATTCGGCTCGTCGATACGCGCGCATACCCGAGACAGTGATTTCGCGGCCCGCTATGGGGGTGACGAATTCTGTGTGATCGTACCCCATGCGGACATCTTCCACACGGTCCAACTGGCGGAAAAGCTTCGCGAGACGCTTGCCGAATTGAATCTCTGCGACAGCACAGGAGCCCGCGTCACTGTCACCTGCAGTATCGGTATAGTGCAGTGGGCCGCGACGATGGATACCGCGGAAAAGGTGATTGACGCCGCCGACTCTCAACTTTATTTGGCTAAAGACGCCGGGCGTAACTGCGTTTTCGCTGGTGTCGGATAATATTTACTATGGCGCAAGGCGCGCATTGGTCTAGAAGTCACTGATAATCGGTTTGAATGTGCCGGCAGGTTCTGACGCCCTACCGGCAGAGTTGGAAGCGGCGTATTATCGCCAACGTGAAGAGTCGGCCATGACGGCCTGACTCAAACAAACGGGTCTCCGGAGAGCCCGGGGCGATTCATCTTTGGGCGAATTGTTCCAAATGTCCAATCCTCGCTTGTGTCTCGCACTCGGTACCCTCAAACATCCGCCACATCAACGTGAAATTGCTGACTGCATAGATTGTTTCATCAATAAGATCTTTGCCGTCCCGCAGCGCGGTGGCTAGCCAGTTCCGGAAATTATTACACATCGTCTTCTCCTGAATGTAATGCTGGCTTTTTACCCTTTGCTCGGCAGACTGTTGAGTTAAGTGGGACTAAACGATTGCGAGCAATCATCGCCGCCTAGGGCATGGCCACTGTTGTTCAAGTGCCTTTGACACAAGCGAGAGAGTAAATATATCAGAAAACATTCCTTCTAATTCGTCTGGATTAGTTCGAAAATATCGGATAAATGCTGACGCATTGTCTACCCACGTTGGCTCCTTTTCAGTGCATACCTTACTAAGCAAGGGCATTGAGTGGTCCGTCTTGTCGGCTTGCCTGAATCGAACCCAGCTGACGCGGCGTGTTTCTGAACCATGGCCAGAATCTGGATCTGGTTACCCCAAGGCCTCAGTTACTCCAGGTCCGAACTGGGCGCTGGGAACCACGGCTATCCCGGGTGATGTGATTTATCGGAAACATCCTGTCTTCATCGGCACGCAGTGTCATTGTCATTTGGCAATGACTGCCCGACTGCCGTTGGGGAGATTTGAAGCCCGTTGCCGGCATGCACTCGCGCGGCAACGGGCGGGAGTCCCTGCTGATCTCGATCTCCGCATATGTTTCATCATACGAGAACGCTGCAGCATCTTCGTCTTCATCCTGGAGCGCGGAATCTTCTCTCTCGTGTGAATTGCTATTGTGTGCCGCTCGACGTTAAGCCCGGACTGGGGAGGCGGTTGCCCGGTACACTGATAATGATGTTTGGTGGGCTGACGATGCGCACCGCCGCGTCTTCCGCGCGCAGCACGTCGACCAGCAGTGCCAGGTCTTCCAGCCCGTTGATCTCCGACATGACATTCACCAACTCAGCATCCCCGGCTTTGTCCACGCTCTCGATCCTGCCCTGCGGCGCGTCCGGGTGCAGTTTCTTAAACAGCGCGTGATTGTATTCGGGCGCAAGCCGGAGTTCGATCCGGTTGGTGTACGCAATCATCTGACTCACCATCGGCACCGTTTCCCGGCCGTTCCATTGCAAGCGCGTGACTGGCTCCTTTCTCATGTTCTGACCTCCGCCCCAAGGGTATGCAGGTCTTGATCGTGACGGAAACAATGACAAGATGACTCCCGTGCCTACTCCGTCAACGCATACACACTACCCACACAGGCATTCTCCAGCATTGAGATATCGCAATGACGGGCTGCACGTGTACGCGTAATGGGAGGGGTTACGTCGCCACAAGTGGCGGGCCTGTAGGCGCCATCTGCAGTCTGAAGGTGCTTGAAGAACTGCTTTCCGGACTGGTGCAAAGATTCGTTCAAGGCGGGCCATCGCGTGAACATCATGCGTCGCGCAAGTGAAGATGCACGGCACCGGGTTGAGGGCGCAATCCGTAGCACCAAGACAGAGGACACCCCCGCCACCTGTGCGTATTTGAGCCGTTGTCGCTGTCCACAGCTGCGCCGCTTCGACGGCACGCCAAGCGAATAGCCTACTTTCGTCATCTATATCCGATTCAGACGATGCCGACTTTAGCAATTTACCCGGCGCGGTGAGGACCCAGGCCACTTAGCAATAGCTCACCACCGCCGAAGATTATCGATGAAAATCACTATCCATATGTTTTATATATTTATTGTTACTCAGTGGCGCTGGTTCACCTACGCTGACTTCCCCCTTCATGACCTCAATGAAACCGACACGGATCCAGGTCTGATCAGGACCCCGTGTGTACCGGGTGTTGTCTTGGCAATCGCCGTCTGTTCCGTATCTACCCAGCAAGCCTGCCATGTTCTGAGTCCGGTTACCCAAATGGGACGGGCACCTCAGTCACCCGGCGCCAAGTTAGCATGCCGCAGATCCAAGCACCGTCAGACCCCCATCTCCTCGTTTCCCTCTCACTTTCACGGCCAGTAACAGGCCAGGTGATTCCCTCACCCATCAGCCCTTTTCTATATTGGGTGCGTTCAATGGGACGGAACAGTAGCCCCGTCCTCCGGGCTACAAGGCCAAGGCAAGGGCGCAAGACGCTCCCGTGTCCTCGCTGCACTGCGGGCCGCTCCTTTCGCGCAGCGCCGCCTTTCCGCGTGTCGTTTCCGGTGGCGCTTGACCCGCCCGCGTTTCACGCCAACCCAACTGAAAAGGAGAAATACGATGCGCGATAAAAACACACAGCCTGACCTGAAAGCCTTTGCTGTGACCAAGACAGGGGACAAGAGCTACTTCACCGAGATCGGTGCTGCCTGGAAGAACACGAAAGGCGGTTACCACATCAGGCTGAACGCCCTCCCCGTCAACGCAGAACTCATTCTGCTACCGCCGAAGGAGGACAAGAAGCACAGGGGCCGGGAAACCGGCCCCTTCTAAATGTGTCTACCGAGCACGGCGCGCTGCTGGCGGCAGCCGCGTGGGAGACAGGCGGATTCGCTCTAACTCACTTCCCAGCGTTCCTTCCCGCCCCCACCTGCAACATCCCCTGGCCGAATTTCTCTGTCACGTCGTCGATGATCTTCAGCAGTCGCTGGTTGTCTTGCCGCTGTTCGGGGTTATCGAACAGGTCCGCCTGTGCCGGCTGACTGTCTTTCCAGTCGCTAACGCCCACGCCGATGAGCCGGACCGGTTTCTTCGGCAGGTTGCCATGCTGAAACAGGTGCCAGGCGGTTTTGAGGATGTCGCGTTCGTCGTTGGTTGACGCTTCCCGTTTGTGCTGGCGCGTGTGGGTTTCAAAGCCTTCGAAGCGTATTTTCAGTGTGACGACCGCGCCGGACAGGCCTTCCCGGCGCGCGGTGCTTGCGACGTCAGACGCCAGCCTGCGCAGGGCGTCGTGCAGGACGGCGTTATCGCGGATGTCGGTCTCGAATGTCGTTTCCTTGGAAATGCTCTTGCGTTGCCGGTCCGGCACGACTGCGTGGGAAGCGAGTCCCAACGCCTGGCGGTGAAAGCTCGCAGCGACGTTCTGGCCCAGGTGCTGTGCCAGCGTTTCCAACGGGACCGCACGCAGCTGCGCGACGGTGCGGATACGCAAGCGGTCAAAGATTTTCTGTGTCTGACGTCCCAGGCCGCGAAGATTGGCAACCGGCATGGGTGCCAGGAAGTCGAGGACCTGCTCGGGGGTGACCACCGTCAAGCCGTCGGGTTTGCGGTGTTCGGAGCCGAGTTTCGCAATCAGCCGGTTGGGACCCAGACCCACCGAGACGGTCAGGCCGGTCTGTGCGAAGACGCGCTGCTTGATCTCGCGCCCGATCATTTCCGGCGTGCCGATCAGCTTCTCGAGTCCGGTGACATCCAGATAGGCCTCGTCGATGGACGCGACTTCCACGGTCGGCGTGATGGTTTCGAGGATCCGCAGCACCTGCTGGGAGACCTGCCGGTATTTATTGATATCGGGGCGCAGATACACAGCATCCGGGCAGCGGCGCCAGGCTTCGGAAATCGGCATGGCGGAGTGGATGCCGAATTTGCGCGCTTCATACGAGGCGGCGGCCACCACACCACGATGCCCGGGTTGGGCGCCGACGACGACCGGACGCCCCCGGTATTCGGGATGATCCCGCTGTTCACAGCTGGCGAAGAAGGCGTCCAGGTCTACATGGGCGATCCAACGGTGTGAGTGGTGAGGCATGTTTAAGGGTTACCGAGTATCCGGATGACGGGCTGACGCGCCGCGGCCCCGCCCCGGCTCAGTGCCGGCGAGACCCTCGGCCACCCACAGCGGATGGTCCACCTCCTCGCGCAAGGCCGTATACGCCCGCGCGAGATTGGCAGGTAGTTCCACTTCACGCGACACCCGCATTTTCTGTCCGCATTGTCGCATACACTCCACTCGCATCAAGTGAAATTTCCTTGGGCATCTGGTGGCATAATGCGCAGCGTAACTAATTGATTCAACGGGATCACGATTGAATCCAAGTCAACAGACTCCACTATAAATCGAACCCTCAAACACCAGGAGAATGGTGACGCCGAAAATCGTCCGATTTCATGCAACCGGTGCCGCCGATGTACTCAATATCGCGGACGCGCCCCTGGCGGAACCCGGCGACGGCGAGGTTCGTCTGAAGGTAGAATCCATCGGTCGTAACCGTGCCGAGGTAATGTACCGGCGGGGGCAGTACCTGGAAACTCCTGAGTTACCCTCACGACTTCGCTACGAAGCTGCCGGGACGGTAGATGCCGTGGGACCCAGCGTCAGCGACCTGCAAGTGGGCGATCGCGTCAGCACCATACCCTCGTTTTCGATGGGGGCGTACGGCGTCTACGGCGAAAGCGCCATCGTCCCGGCTTACGCCGCCGTCCCTTACCCCGACAATCTGACGCCCGTCGAGGGCGCTGCCATCCGGATGCAGTACCTGACTGCCTTCGGCGCGTTAATTGAATACGGTCAGACCAATGCGCAAGACATCGTTCTCATCACCGCGGCCAGCAGCAGCGCGGGACTGGCCGCCATCGTGGGAGCCCACCGATACATGGAATCCAACCGGCAGAAAGGCAAGATCGTGGTTACAGTCTGAGGACTGGCCATGCTGAATCACACGCCACGCCGGATTACCCCACGGACCTGAGCCGGACCAAAGCGGATGTTTCGGACCACATCCCGATCCGGGTTCGGTTACCCATTCCGAGGGTATGAATGAGGCCATTGCGTGTTAGCGCCGGCCACACTACTTCATCTTTGACTTTAGCTTGATCTTCTCACCGGCCACCATGAAGTTGCCGGTTCCAAGATGATGGATCGTGCGCGGATTTTTCACTGCGGGATCGATCCATGCCTTGACGACTTCAACGATAAATAAACAATACTTTGCCACCATCGTTGTATCGACCACCCGGCACTCGAGATTTGCGAAGCACTCCTCGATGAGCGGTGGGCGGACTTCTGCCACACGTTTTGCTGTAAAGCAAAACGTCTCGAACTTGTCTATATTCGAACCGGACGTATTGCCGCAACCCACAACCCTCTCAGCGATCTCCACCGAGGGGATGTTAATGACACATTCGTTGGTTGCCTTCAACAGGCCGAAGGAATAGTTGCGATCACTAATGACGCAACCCACTAGCGGGGGTTCAAACTCCATCATGGTGTGCCACGACATGGTCATGATGTTCGGGCGCCCATCGCGCGCTGTCGTGACCATGACGACCGGCCCCGGTTCGAGCAAGCCATAGACTTTGGACAGTGGAAACGATTTCCTGGCCATCTTGGTACTACGTCTCGACAGCTACTGGCATGAGACTCCGTGGCTCCAGACGGTTAACGACGTAAATCACGAGTGGCAAATCGCGCAGTCCGTTTTTGGCCGTATCTTCTAGCAATCAGGTGCAGCGCCTTGTTCTGTGGATTAATCGCTTGGTGACGACGTCACAATTTTCCAATTCCTCGTTGATTTCAATTTAAGTCATGACACCAGGACGAAATTCCTTACTGCTCCGGTTTCCATTATGTTGGCCGTTTGCTTGTTTCTGATGCGAAAGCTTGACCTTTTTCGCGATTAATCCCTGCTTATCTGGGTGACATTCAAACTCAACGGTTGAACCCACCTTCAAATACTGACAGTTAATAAGGTCGGCCTTTCGTACCATTATATCGGGGCCACCTCCGTTATCGAGAAACCCAAAGTCCTTATCGCGGAACCATTTCTTAACGGTTGTGTGCAAAACTTCACCTCTAATTTGGTGCTCATCACGATACCTATGTATTAGTCAGTGCCACTCTTGAAACGATGTTTCGATACACTAACTTCATTACCCAGAACATCCACAAAAGCGGCAACCGCGAGGCTTTCGCGGCTGCTGGCGCTGCTTATGTGTTCAATATCTAGACAGGCATAACGTTATTAGCGCAGGGACCTTTCTGGCCCTGACCCACTTCAAATTCTACTGCTTGGCCCTCATTGAGCGTTGCATAGCCGCCCCCACTTTTGATTTCTGAATGATGTACGAAAAGATCTTTTCCTCCATCCTCGGGCGTAATGAAACCAAAACCCTTGGCTGCATCGAACCACTTGACTGTTCCCTTACTCATTACGCACCTTCCTATTTGGGTGAATATTATATTTATCGACAGATTCAACTTTTAAAACAATTATTAATGCAATTAAAACGAACAACTTTTCACTTCACTTGCCTGCGCGAATGACTGAATCGGGATGGGATTCAACGTAGCATATCCAAATGCCCTCAATCGGTTCATGCGTCGATTAACAAAATACTGTTTGCATCTTATGAATCTAACCATCCAAAAGCAATTATAGGGTAATGATGACCCACCGTTGGAAGACGGGCTTTGGGCGCCAAAGAACAAATATTTTGTGTTACTACACGAGAACTTTACTGTAGAAGACGATTCCTCTATGGGAACAAGATACTTTTTAGGGCACCCAGACCCAAACCAACTCGGCGAGATCCAGAAACAACTAGGGACACTCTGATTAATTCCGGAAATCGTATACCATCCATTCATTGATCACCAGCGCTGGAGAACCGATGAAACAGCCAAGCTTGGAAGCCACGGGATTTGAGAAATACCGGAAGAAGGCCCGTAAAGAGCAGTTTCTCGATGAGATGGAGCAGATCATTCCCTGGAGGGAGCTGTGCGAGGTGATAGCGCCCTATTACCCGAAGCCGCAGGGTGCGGGCAGAAAGCCAATCGGACTGGAGCGCATGCTGCGCATCCACTTTCTGCAGCATTGGTTCGAGCTATCGGATCCCGGTGCAGAAGTAGCCCTCTACGATTCACGCGCTATGCGTTTGTTCGTCGGTATTGATCTGGGTAATGAGCCGGTGCCCGATGAGACAACCATCTGCAATTTTCGTCATCTCATGGAAAGGAACAATCTGGGAGATGAGCTGTTTCGTCTGGTCAATGTGTACCTGAGCGAAAACGGCATGAAGCTCAATCGTGGGACGATCGTGGATGCCACGATCATTAATGCGCCGAGCTCAACGAAGAACAAAGAGAAAAAGCGCGATCCGGCTATGCATCAAACCCGAAAAGGCAACCAGTGGTACTTTGGAATGAAAGCCCATATTGGTGTGGACAGTAAAACCAAACTGATTCACTCCGTGGCGGTGACGCCCGCCAATGTCCATGACTCCCAGGTGTTGGAAGATCTGCTGCATGGCGATGAGACACGCGTGGGGGGTGACTCGGCCTATGCCGGACAGAAAGGTGCCCTGAATGAACATGCGCCCCAGGCGAAAGATTTTACCCAGAAGAAGGCGAGCCGTTACCGCCGCCTCACCGTGGCAGAGCAATCCGCCAATCGCCACAAATCGAAAACACGATCCAGAGTCGAGCATGTGTTTGGCATTATGAAACGGCGGTTTGGATTTACCAAGGTGCGCTATCGTGGGCTTGATAAGAATGCTCACTGCGTGTTTACCAAATGTGCTCTGGTGAACCTGGTGTTGGCGAAGCGGCATTTATTAGCGGTTTGACAGGCAAGGTGCACCTGAATAGCCGGAAACGGCCAATCGGGACGCCGGTTCAGAGCGTAAAACAGACCGTTTTTGTCATCATTCGAGTGCAGATGGCAAATGAAACCGAAAAACTTTAATTTTTCAGACCATCCTTAGTAATATTGGCGCGCCCGGAGAGATTCGAACTCCCGACCGTCTGGTTCGTAGTGTTACAGCCGGAAGCTTATAGCGTACTGATTTGCATAGACAATAACAATTTTATTTATCCAATACTTTCCACCTATGTGGCCTGTAATGCCTTGATTTGCGGTAATTTGGATTCGTTTATTTGATAGCTGATAGCATAGGTCTACCAACTCACCAACCCGACAATACCAAGCAATAGTAAGCGCATCCCTAGTGTGTTTCCGGCAGGGCATTCGCATTGCCGAGCAGCTCATCGCCTAGAAACTGCCACGCACAGGGTGAACAAATATCCACCTTGCTGACCTCAGTCGATTCCAGTCTAAATCACACCCCGAGGTCTCGGCCAGCTGCCTATAGCCGCCTGAGTACTAATTCGCCATAGATAGGTGCGCTAATGGGCATATCAGCGCTGTATCAAAGTTCGGTTGTAAGACGCGGTTACCTTTCGGATCCACCCGCGCTTTACCCGTCTGAAAGCGAGCGCCACCACACCGCCGGGAGCCGCGCGGGCATTGAAAAATCGCAATGCGCACCAAGGTCCACCTCGTTATTCTGTCTACCGTGATCGCTTGGCACTGCAATCCGGAGGACGTTATGGTGAAAGTAGTGATGATCGTGGGTGAAGGTTTCGAAGATTCCGAATTCAGCGTGCCGTTCGAACGCCTGAGTGGCGCCGGCCACGAGATAACCGTTGTCGGCAGCAAGCGCGGCGAAACGCTGACTGGCAAGCGGGGCAATAGCCGTGCCCTGATCGAACAGACCGCTGACAATGTTCAGGTGGGTGACTTTGATGCGCTGGTGATTCCCGGCGGCCAGGGTCCCGACCACCTGCGCCTCGATGAGGATATGGTGAAATTCACGCGCGCCTTCGTGGAGAGCGGCAAGCCAGTCGCAGCGATCTGTCACGGCCCCCAACTACTTATCGAAGCCGACAAGGTTCGCGGGCGGACACTCACCTCCTGGCCCTCGGTACGTACAGATCTGGTCAATGCCGGAGCCGAGTGGGTC
Organism: uncultured Gammaproteobacteria bacterium; assembly: GCA_963814945.1. Classification (GTDB taxonomy): domain Bacteria; phylum Pseudomonadota; class Gammaproteobacteria; order DSM-19610; family DSM-19610; genus Thiogranum. Next base: position 100,003 of record CAWFEQ010000019.1, on the reverse strand, counting down.
GATCAGCCGGTGGTCGAAGACGGTAACCTGATCACCTCGCGCAAACCCGATGACCTCGACGCTTTCTGCGACGCGTTGCTGCAGCGGCTCAGGGACAGTTCCGGGCAGGCGGCATAAGCTGTCTGCCTCGCGCCGCGGAGTAACTGCATCGTGAGCACACCGGGCAGCGACGAGCTGATCAAGACTATCCGTGCCGCACTGCTGCGGGATGCGCGTGTCAACCTCACGCTATCACAGCTCGACATCCGGGCATCGGGGCAGCAGCTCATACTCGAGGGCAGCGTCGAAAACATCGCGGTCAAGCGCATTGCCGCCGACTTCGCTCGCCAGACTACGGGCGCCGGGTACAGCGTGGAAGACCGCCTGCGCATCAAAACCCAGAACATTGGCGATGCCGCCCTGCGAGACAAGATCGTCAAGGTGCTGACCGGCGAGCCGGTATTTCGCGACTATCGTCTGTTTGTCGAGGCCGACGGGCGTCGTGACCTGCTGCACGACCCGAGCGTTGTCGATGGCCACATAATGGTCAGCCTGCAGGATGGCGTCATCAGCCTGCACGGCGAGGTCGCGAGCCTCACACACTGGCGCCTGGCCGAAGCGCTGATATGGTGGATACCCGGCTGCCAGCGCATCGACAATCACCTGCAGGTAGTGCCGCCCGAGCGGGACTCGGATGACGAGCTCACCGACGCCGTGAAAATTGTGCTGGAAAAGGATCCTCTGGTCCACGCCGGCCAGATACGGGTCGGAAGCGCCGCCGGCGTGGTTGAACTCGGCGGTCAACTGGCCAGCGAGCCGGAGCACATGCTCGCGCTGCGCGACGCCTGGGCCGTACCCGGCGTTTGGGAGGTGAATGACCATATCGAGGTCGGCAGCGAAGGTATCACCTGACCTCTGCGTGAGCGACTGACGGATGCTCAACAGCTCACCGTGGCGCCGTCGAGACCGGCGGCACGGAGGGCATCGGTTTGCGCCGCCTGCCAGTAGCCGCGCATCCGTCTGAGGAAATCGTCGGGCTTTTCGGCGGACAGCCGCCAACCCAGGGTCTGCGCTGCGGCCCTGAGTTGATTCTGTCTGCGCTCGGCCAGCGCTGACAAGGCATCGAGCTCCTCGCGCTCGCCCAAGGCGTTGCGATTATTTGCCAGCGTCGCGCGCAGCACCGCCAGGTCGTGATCGTCTCCCAGCAGGTCGGCGAGTTGTTTCGCCTCTGCGGCGAGGCCCTTCATCGGTGCAGGCCATAACTTGCGCAGCAGTCGCAAGTGATACCAGTGATATTTGACGCGCTTGCGCCATTCATGAAACTGCTCCGGCGTGGGTGACTTGTAACTGGCGCGCAGTGCCTTGCGCGCACGGCGATAGGTGCGACCCAGCCCCTTTTCAACGGAGGCGAAACTATCGTCGTCCAGTCGCCAGCCGACCACACGCCCGCGCGCCTGCTCCAGCGCCGTTATGGTCTCCCGTACCCGATGCGAGAGTTCTGCGCCTTCGTGTGCATCGGCGCGACGTTCGGCCAGCGCATGGCGAACCGCGGAGAATGCGTCCGTCTCCAGATCCTCGCCGAAATGGTCGCGCAGCTTGTCAAAACAAGTCAGCGTTGCCTGCCTGTCGCGCGCACCGGACAACCCCCGGGCCAGGTCACGAAACCAGGCATTCTCCTGCTTATACGAAGCAAAAAATGAGCCTCTGACCAGTCTCAACACCCCGCGCACCTTCTTGCAGCGTTTACGCACCTGATGCACAGCCTCGGGAAGATTCGTCTCTGCTCCCTTGAGTTCCGCCAGCGCGCGCTCCACCTGCTCGCCGACAATGCGCGGCAGCCCGTCCGCTAGCGACTCGTTCACTTGAAAACGGTAGCTCATTTCCACCCAGCTCTTTCGGTGTGAGGCCATGTCTGCCGGTGAACAGGACGGTCTTCCGGCGGTGCTGGTCGCGTCGGACCCAGCGCTCTGCCGGTTCGACTCCGACTATACTGGCAATCGCAGCACGTCACGCAGTCCAGCGAATATGCTGCAGAGTGTTCCAGACGAGGGTCCTGGCGGGCGGAGCACTTCATGATTTGTGTGCGACTCAGGGAAACGGCGGAACCGTCGGCTCCGTGCCACCGATGTCTACCTCAGGATGGTGCACCTCTACTACCAACTCACTGACTCTAGCAACGTCATTCTTCGGTACATCCACAATCATCAGGAGCTCGCCAGCCTCCAGGGCCGCCTCGAAGGCCTTCAGTCGAGAGCTGCAGGCCGAAATGCCGATCATTGGTGCTACGAACCAAAACCGCCGGCCATGGTCGTGCCGAGAATCGCCCCCCACCGAGCACCAGCCCGGCTGGTGGAAAGGTAACCGCCACCAGGCCGGCAAGCAGCCCCGCCTGCGGCCAGTCCCTTTTCAATCGCTGGCACCACATCACTCTCCTGGAGCAGGCCAGCCTCCGACACAGCGTTCTCCTGCAACAGCCGGTGATCCTTGGCAACGATATGGATACGCGGCTCCGGGATGCGCGCCAGCAACAGATCGTCAACGACGCGTTTGGCTGTTCCGACGTCGGGTATCAGGAAATACAGTCGTCTCATATCTACTAACAACTCCCCGTTCTCGTTGGTATCGCCATTGCGCTCGGCACACCTCAGGCAACGGCGGGATGTCGCGCGCGACTATCTCTGTTGCGCGGCGTCACTTTTCGGATTTTTCGTAATCGCGGTGCACTGCGGGATCCAGCTCTTTGGCGTGTTGTCGGCCCGCGCGCTCGCTCTCCTTCGCCTCTTCCGGATCCTGTTCGGCGGACTCGGCTGCTTCATCCACTTTCCCGGATTGCACGAACTCCCGGGTGGCTTCGTTGTAACGTTTGGCGGACTCCCGATCGCCCTCCCCCTGGTTTTGGCTGCTGGTATGCTTGCTGGTCTCTTTACTGGTCATGACGCTCAGCCTCCTGTCCGTTTACTGTTTGGAGATGGCCCAAATTAGCTCGATTGATCCGGGCCGCCATTGAAAAATGTCAATCCGCCAAACCTGCCCAATACCCAGGGGTTGAGAATATCCCGCGTCAGGAGAAGCGCCTCGGGCGCGAGTCGCGCCGCGCGATGGCGGACCACATGTCAAGCTCGACGACCTGGTCGAACGGCAGCTTAGCTCTGTAGCGGATATCGGCCGCGGGTCGGCGCCAAGTAGTGCGCTCGCGCGTCTTCAACCACGGTGCTTCGACCACGGCCGGCGAGCAGATCCATCGGCTGCAACTGTTTCACTGGCCGTCGCAGCGTTGATATTTTTCAATGCCCTACGCAGTACGTTTTGAAATAATCGCAAGCGTGGTACACAAAGGCGCTTCGTATGAAGATGCACAGCCCGGCATCTGCATAAGTCGGATGCGGCTCGCAATACCGCAGAGTGTCGCCATAAAGTGCCTGGCGCAGCGTGTTCGCAGTCATACCGACGCAACCCGCGCAGCCCGGAAAGAGACCGATAGACGACAGGTGTGAAAGAGAGGAAACCCAGCATGGCGGATACAAAACAAGTTATCGACAATCCCGATACACCGAGTCCACGGCGCGATGATCGCGAGCTCGACCTGCAGGAGTGGACTGAAGAACAGGGGCGGCGCAACGCCGAGCAGGAGGGTATCCAGCTCACCAGCGCGCACTGGGAGGTCGTGCTCTGTCTGCGCGACTACTATCTGAAACAGGGTCCGTCCGAAAATGGCCGCGAGCTCGGCGATATGCTGGACAGCAAGTTCGCCGACCGCGGTGGGCGCAAGTACCTCCGCGAGCTGTTTCCGGAGGGCCCGGTCGCGCAGGGCATGCGCATCGCAGGGCTGCCCGTCCCGCCGTATACCGAGGATGAAGGATTCGGCACCAGCCGCTGACAGCTGACACGTCGCGGTTTCGGCGCCCCTCAGATCATGACAATCAAGCGACTGCTCCGGTTCGCGTTCACACTCGGACAGCGTGTGGCGCTGGCTATAAACCCGCCCGAATGGCGCGACAACCGACGGTACAGGCCACCGACAGCGACGAATTCGGTGAAGGTTGCAAGCAGAGGGCCGGGGCATTAAGCCGCCGTGACGTCGTTGAGTACGATCATAGTCACCGAGACTGCCGGATTGCCGGGGCGGAGGACGCAGCTGACATGAAACACGACAGTGAACAGTGTGCGCATTACACATTCAACACTGGAGACATCGCCATGGGAACGAAAGCAGCATACCAGGACAAGATTCAGAGCGAGCTACGGGAATGGCAGGCAAAGATCGAGGCGCTTAAAGCCAAGGCGGACCAGGCCGAGGCCCAGCAAAAGATTAAGTATTATCAACAGCTCGACTCATTGAACACCAAGCAACAACAGGTGCAGGCAAAGCTAGACGAGTTGCGCTCAGCCAGTGAAGGCGCCTGGGAGGAAACCAAAGCGGGCGTGGACTCGGCCTAGCAAGATCTGCAGGCCGCTATGAAACGGGCCGGGGAACAGTTCAAGTAACATGCCCCGGTATAAATGGGGTAGCGGCGGTACCTATGCTTATACTGACGGAACATCGGCCAGGAGACCGTCCGGGCATTCTTCGCGTAGAGCGACAAAGTGAGAGAGACGACGGTTTTTCGAAGGGTTGAGGAACCGAGCAGTGACTATGCGATAAAAGGCCTCGGAAACAGGAAACGCTCTCCCGGCTTCCCATAAGCAGAATGATTGCTGTGACAGGTTCTTCACATGGGCAAAAACCTTCAGACTTATCGGCGCAAACTGATTTCAGCAAGACTCAGGAGCCTTCCGGTGGCAGCCACCGCAATGGCGGACGGCGCTTCGTTATCCAGAAGCACGATGCGTCCCGCCTGCACTCTGATCTTCGCCTCGAATTCGGCGGTATGCTGGCGTCCTGGGCGGTACCCAAGGGTCTGTCAACGGACCCGCGCGACAAGCGGCTGGCCATCCAAACCGAGGATCATCCGCTGGATTATATTGATTTTGAAGGCGTCATCCCCGAGGGACAATACGGCGCAGGCCCGGTCATCATCTGGGACACCGGCCCTTACCACAACCTGCGCGCTCGCAAGGGCAGTCACAGCCTGGGTATGGACGATGCCCTGGCAGACGGACTGATCGATGTGTGGCTCGAAGGCGAGAAACTCAAGGGTGGCTATGCTCTCAAGCGCATCGAGGCTGGCAGGAAACCGCGCTGGCTCATTATCAAATTGGACGATGAGCACGCCGACGCCCGGCGGCACCCCACCCGCACCGAGCCCGCCTCAGTGAAGACTGGTCGCGATCTCGATGAAATAGCGGCCGAAGACGCGACCGACGCGCACGATTGAGTCATGAGATTCCGCGTTCGTGACTCGCAACCACGCGGTTCTTACCCCGGGCTTTGGCCGCGTACAGCGCCTTGTCGGCCGCCTTGACCAGGGCAGCAACGGTTTGGGCATCGTTCGGAAACGACGCAACGCCCACGCTAACGGTCAATTTCACGTTGTGCTGAAATCGATCTTCAACGGTCATACAGAGACGTTCCGCGCTTTGGATGGCCGCGGCTCCATCTGATTCCGGTACAATGACGGCAAACTCCTCACCGCCGTAACGTCCGGCGATGTCCATGGACCTGATAGTTTGACGAATGACTGAGGCCACTTGCGCGAGTACTTCGTCGCCTTTCTGATGCCCGAAGTCATCATTCACTCGTTTAAAATCATCAAGGTCCAGCAGTAGCAGTGAACCCGCTTCCGCATAGCGCTTTGCCCGTTCGACCTCTTTATCGAGCAGGGTGAGCAATGTGTGGTGATCATACAGCTCGGTCAGCCTGTCCACCACCGCGCGCTCCAGCATCTTGTCCAGCTTGCCGGTTTCGATGAGGCTGAATTCCAGTGCCTCGTGGCCCTGACAGTTCGTCAGGTAATCGAGTGCCGCCACGACGATACCGGGGTTTCGTCCGAGAGTGCCTGTCGGAACCTCGCAGTGCGCGACAATCTCGTTCCACATCTTGTGGGCGCTTGCCAGTGGGTAGCGGCGCGCCGTCAAGACAAAGATGAGATCGCTGTAGAACACCTCGCCCCGCTCTTTGCGCAACTGATCGACCCACCGTCTCTGCGCAGAAGACGGCGCTCGTTCGCCCGCGACCCAGCGTACCACCGCCAGGTCAATCTGATCTTCTTGCAGCTGTTCGACGACCTCTGCGGTGCGCCGCTGTTTACTGTCGCATTCCATTGGTGTCAGTAATCCTGGCGGTTGCACATTTAACGCTCTGCATCCAGCTCTCACCTCGTGAACCACTGAAGGTACCAGCTGAGCGCCACCCTCGTGACGCCTGGTGACGCTTTTCCAGCCGACTGTTGTATGCAGCCGTAGCTGCAAAGCGTCTTGGCTTCATCGGTCGGTGACCATGATGAGGAAAACGGCCATGCCAATCCCGATAAGCGCAACGACCACGGCGAAAATGATGGCCAAAACGATGCCGTGGCGTGGTCGGGTGCTTCCGTGCCGGTGGTAATTCACGGAGAATCTCAGATACCTCGCGGCCGCCACGATGGCCATAAGTGCGCCCGCGACCACCAGGGCCGTGCCTCCCCAGAAAGAAAGAGCTTTGGGGAAAGCCCGTGTGCCGAACTCGGGCAAGACCTGTCGCAGAATGAGCCCGAAGCGGTCGATGACGAAACCGAGGGCCATCAATCCCAGCGCCGTCCGGATCCAGGCCATAAGTGTGCGTTCCGCCGCGAAGTAGACCTGGTGGCGCGCCGACGTTTCGAGACTCGAATTATCTTTCATGCATTGGAACTCCCATTGCGAGTCCCGCACGGAAAGGCCGGGCAGGTTACCGTGTCAACTCACTATGTCCGCTTCGCGGTGCCCAGCACCACGCTGTGGCCGCCAGCCCGGATCGGTTGGGGCCAGGAAAAAGGTTACAGGTCATCGTTTTAGTGATTTAAAACCCCGAGACGTTCTGTAGCATTAAAATTTCGCAATGCTCGGCACCCTGTCTCAATGCGATTTTTCAATGCCGCTGTTCCATCAACCGACGAGAATTATATGCGTCAATACATTAGAGAAAAAGACGCGGCCGTATCGAAACGGATCGCGTGCACGCGCATTGCCATACAGGAGGCCGGTTATGGACACGTCGACCCTTACCCAGGACGCTCAGGAGTTTATCGACAGCGATGACGTCCGTCGACACCCGGGCTGGTTTATAGCCGTGGGCACTCTGATGATCGTACTTGGTCTCGCCGCGATTGCTTTTCCGTTTACCGCTTCGCTGGCCGTTGCACTTACCGTGGGCATGGTGCTGGTCATCGCCGGTGTTGCCCAACTGGTGCACGCCGTCAGCATGCCACGGTGGCGAGGTTTTTTCATTATATTGTTAGGCGCGCTGTTGGCACTCGCAGTCGGTATCCTGGTGCTCTTCTATCCCGTCTCTGGCATGCTCTCGCTGACCCTGCTGGTGGCGACTTTCCTGCTGGTCGGAGGCGTACTGAAGATCGCCCTGGGTTTTCGCCTGCGGCCGGACCTGAACTGGAAATGGCTGTTGTTTGCGGGCAGCCTCGCTGTCGTGCTTGGTCTGGTGATACTCTCCCAGTGGCCATTTGCTGCGGGATGGGTACTGGGCGTACTGGTCGGCGTCGATCTGATTTCCAGCGGCTGGTGGATGCTGGCAATCGCGGCGAGACACGGTGGACAGGCCGACGAACAGCAACCGGCGCTCATGGAAGCCAACGCGCAACGCCGCGCGACGCGCTAAACGTGGGAAACAAGCGCAGGCCGTGCGGCGCCGGCCATCATCGATATCGGAGCACCGACCTCGCGGCGCCAGCCGCTGCCCGTCGCACTGCAGCGCCGGGGGAGATTGAATTTTGTCAATGCACTGCGCTGGACAGTTTGCGATATTGATCCCGTGAATCAACCCAGCAGCCGACACCGTACGATCAACCGCCTTACGCCGGCCCCGCGGAGAAACAGGGCTGCCCGCTACACCTCGGGTTCTCGTCAACTCCCCCACACTGGGTACGCCAGGACCAGCTCCGGGTCACCACCTCCGCGCATACTGATCGAATTCCTGGAGGAAACCGGTGTGCGCTTCAACGGTAACCGACCCCATGACATCCAGGTGCGGGACGCGGAAGCCTACCGACGCATTCTGACGCGCGGTTCGCTGGGGTTCGGCGAGGCGTATATGGACGGGCTCTGGGAATGCCAGCAGCTCGATGCGATGCTGACCGCACTGCTGCGCGCGGATATCAACGAGCGGATTCGCAGTCTGCCACGCCTGCGTCTGTTGCTCGGCGCGGCAGCGAGCGTCGCCGCCAATCGGCTGATCAACCGCCAGTCCAAACGCCGCGCGTTCGCGGTCGGTGAGCAGCACTACGATATCGGCAACGACGTATTCGAGGCTATGCTGGACCCCAGCCTGTCCTACAGTTGCGGCTACTGGGCGCGGGCGCAGGACCTCGAGCAGGCACAGCAGGACAAGCTGGACATGGTCTGCCGCAAGCTCGCACTCGAGCCCGGCGAGCGATTGCTCGACATCGGCTGCGGCTGGGGCGGACTGGCGCGCCACGCCGCGGAACATTATGGTGTGCAGGTCTTCGGGATCACCGTATCGCGGCAGCAGCTTGCGCTGGCTCGCCAACGCTGCGCGGGCTTACCCGTCAGGCTTGAACTCATGGATTACCGGGACCTGCAGGGGCGCTTCGACAAGATTGCTTCAGTGGGCATGTTCGAACACGTCGGACCGAAGAATTATCGCTCATTCTTCGCTATCGCCCGACGACTGCTCGCAGCGGACGGTCTGTTACTGTTGCACACCATCGGCGACAGCACCACCAGTGTCGAGACCGACCCCTGGATAGACAAGTATATCTTTCCAAATGGCAAGCTGCCTTCGGCACAACAGATTGCCGCGGCTGTCGAAGCAGATCTGGTGATCCGCGACTGGCACGAGTTCGGCTTTGACTACGACCGTACGCTGATGACCTGGTGGGCGAACTTCAACGCCGCCTGGCCGTTACTGCAACATAACTACAGCCAGCGCTTCTACCGTATGTGGAAGTACTATCTACACGCCTGCGCCGCGAGCTTCCGCGTCGGACAGACACAGCTGTGGCAAATCGTATTGAGCCAGCGTGGCGGGTACGCCGGCTACCGCTCCATCCGCCCCTGGGTCGCAAACCCGGATGCCGCTGCCGGCGACAACATCGTCGCCCATTGACACTGTTGCAACCCCAGGTGACAGGAGTACGGTCACCGCTACCTGCCATAATCAGTCAACCGTCCGGCTTCAGGTACAGCACCGCCAGCGGTGGCAGGGTAAGATAAAGCGAATGGTATTTACCCTGCGCGGGTACCGGCGTGCTGTCCACACCACCGGCATTACCAAAGCCCGCACCGCCGTAACACTCGGCGTCGCTGTTCAATACTTCACGCCAGCGGCCGCCTTGCGGTACGCCCACGATATAATTCTCACGCCGCACCGGCGTGAAATTACATACCGCCAGAATCATATCGTTCGGATTGTTTGCTTTGCGAATAAACGTGAGTACACTGTTTTCCGCGTCGTGGAAGTCCACCCATTCAAATCCGTTGTCACTGAAGTCGAGCTGGTGCATGGCGGGCTGTTCGCGATAGAAGTGGTTCAGATCCCGCACCCATGCCTGTATTCCCTGGTGAGCCGGATTATCCAGCAGATGCCAGTCCAGGCTGCTCTCGTGGTTCCACTCGTTCCATTGCCCGAATTCGCCGCCCATGAACAACAGTTTCTTGCCCGGGTGAGCATACATATAACCGAACAGCGCCCTCAGGTTGGCCATCTTTTGCCAGGCGTCGCCGGGCATCTTGTTCAACAGGGATCCCTTGCCATAGACCACCTCGTCATGCGACAGGGGCAATACATAATTCTCGCTGAAGGCGTACCAGATGCTGAAGGTCAACTTGTCGTGGTGATATTTACGGTATATGGGGTCTTGCGACATATACTCCAGCGTGTCGTGCATCCAGCCCATTTTCCACTTCATGCCAAAACCCAGTCCGCCGACATACGCCGACCTCGAGACCATGGGCCAGGCGGTGGATTCCTCGGCGATGGTCTGTACGTCCGGAAAGTCGCGGTAAATGGACTCGTTTAACTTGCGCAGGAACTCAACGGCGTGCACATCTTCGTTGCCGCCGTATTCATTGGGGATCCATTCGCCGGATTTTCTGCCGTAGTCCAGATACAGCATGGACGCCACGGCGTCCACTCTCAGCCCGTCCGCATGATACTTGTCCAGCCAGAACATGGCGCTGCTGATCAATATCGAGCGCACCTCGTGACGCCCGTAGTTATAGATATAACTGTTCCAGTCCGGATGGTAGCCACGCTTGGGATCGGCGTGTTCGTACAGATAGGTACCGTCGAAATACACCAGTCCGTGCTCGTTGTCGGGAAAATGCGATGGCACCCAGTCCAGGATGACACCGGTGTGGTTCTGGTGCAGCTGGTCCACCAGGCACATAAAGTCCTGGGGATCGCCGTAGCGGGCGGTGGGTGCGAACAGACCCGTGGTCTGGTAACCCCAGGAACCGTAAAACGGATGTTCCATAAGCGGCATGCACTCCACGTGCGTAAAACCCATGTGATGTATATAGCCGCGCAGCTGGTCGCCCAGTTCACGGTAAGTCAGATGCCGGTTATTCTCATGAGATACACGCCGCCAGGAGCCGGGGTGCATTTCGTAAATGCTCCAGGGTGCGTCAAGACTGTTGTGCCGGGCGCGGTTCTGCATCCACTCGCTGTCGCCCCAGGCGTAGTCGAGGTTCCACACCATCGATGCCGTATCTGGCGGCCGTTGCCAGCGAAAGGCAAAGGGATCACCTTTGGCAACCTGATAGTCGTGACGGTGAGAGGCAATAAAATATTTGTAAACAGCGCCGTTGCCGAGACCGCCGACAAAACCTTCCCAGATGCCGGAGCCGTCATCGCGGGGGCGTAACGGGTAGCCGTGCGGGTCCCAGTCGTTGAAATCGCCCATCACCGCGACCGACCGGGCATTTGGCGCCCACACCGCAAATGACACGCCCATTTCGCCCTGGCGATTGTACAGATGTGCGCCGAGTTTGTCGTACAGGCGGTAATGGTTACCCTGCTTGAACAGGTAAACATCATGGTCTGTCAGCAGACTGACGTCGTGGCGTACCGATGAACTGATTGTGGCTTTTTCGCGCATGAGCGTCCTTCCTGAACTCATCTGTTACCCGAGTCTGGTGCAACGCCGACGCACCATTGGCACACCGCAAAGTCCCGCCGGGGTTCGTGCCAGCTACGTTGCGATCTTCCTTTGAATTTTCCTGCAAGCTCTTTTGCGATACATTGACAAATCTCAACGAGGCTAATTCTCAGGATAGGCCAGCTCACTGAGCAACGCCAGCTCCGCCTCGCACGAGTCCAACTGGGTATGCTGGACCGCGACAGGCGCACCTGTGGTCATCACGCTCACATGATCGGCGACGCACGGCATGCGCCCCCGATCCTGCAGATGATTGAAGCGGATATACCGGGTCCGGTGAGCCGGCAGGCGGTCCTTGGAGGGACCTCCCGGGTCGCAGGACGCAGTTCAGGAATTCGCTGTAGATACCTTTGCTCCACCGGTAATGACTTCGGCCTGCTGCAGCGCCAGTGCCGCGGTGATATAGGAAAGATGGGTCAGTCCCTGCGGAAAATTCGACCACAACAACTGGCGCTGCGGATCGTATTGCTCGGAGAACAAACCAAGGTCGTTGGCCGTCTGTGCTGCGCGCTCAAATATCGCCCGGGCCTCAGCATGACGCCGCTGGCGGGCGAGACATTCTGCGAGCCAGAACGAACAGGCGAGAAAAGCACCTTCTGTTCCCGGCAGACCGTCCGGCGAATCATAGCGTCGCAGCAGCCCGTCCTGGGCGAGCCCCGACTGGACCGCAGCGGTGGTGCGCAGCATGCGCTCATCCCGATATCGATGAAACCGACACAGGGCAGTCGCAGCAGGGCGGCGTCGAGGTAGCTGTTTTCGAACGACTGGACGAATATGCCGCGCTTTTGATCGTAGCCGTATTCTTCCACCGCTTCGCGTACCTGGTCACGTGCCTGCTGCCAGCGCTCGATGGGAGCGGCGCGGCCAAGTTCGTCGGCCAGGGCAATGCCGCGGTTGAGCGCACTCCAGCACATCACTTTCGAGTGAACATAGTTACCGGGCTCGCCGCGCATCTCCCAGATGCCATGGTCCGGATCGCGCCAGTGTGCGCAGACCCGGTCGACGAGGTCGACCAGGAACTCCCAGTAACTGTTCGACGGGGCGTGGCCGCGCCGGTGCCACAGCCAGGACAGCTCCAGGGTTTCGCCGAACACGTCGAGCTGGATTTGCCGGGAGGCATGATTGCCGATTCGTACCGGTCTGGCGCCACGATAGCCTTCAAGATGGACGAGCTCGATTTCCTGCTGGTGGCGTCCACCGTCGACGCCGTACAGGGTACGGAACTGTGCGGCGCTGCCGGCGGAGCTGCGTTCAATGAAACGGCGAAACTGATAGGCCTCATCCTCGCAGCCCAGTTCCACCAGGGCAGTCGCTGTGAAGGCGGCGTCGCGCACCCAGCTGAAGCGGTAATCCCAGGTTCGGATCCCCTCCAGGCCTTCGGGCAGCGAGGTGGTGGGAGCGGCGATGATCGCGCCGGTGGGCGCGTAATTCAGCGCCTTAAGCGTGATCGCCGAACGCCGGATACCGGGATGAAGACCCGTGTCATCCGTGTTAATCCTGCTGCTCCAGCGCCGCCACCATTGCGCGGTGCGCTCGAGACACTGGTCGAGTTGTTGCTCATCAGGCACCAGGTCCGGCCCGTCATCCAGGAATTCCGGGGGCGAGAACTGCACGCAAAGACGCCTGCGCTCTCCCTTGCCAATCGTGACCCTGGCGCCGAGTGAATACTTGTCGCAGAACTTCAGCCCCATGTCACCGCAGATCACCAGTCCGTTGTCCCCCCCGACTGCAATGAAGACATCCGCGTCGTGTTGACGCAGCCAGGGTCTGACATCACCGAAGCCGAAGCGTGGCGCAACGTCGACATCGAACTCGACCTGCCCTTCCAGGCCTTCGACGATACGCAGCAGCTGGCGGTCCGAACGCGCCTTGTCCGTGTCAGTCAGCACCAGCAGATCAAACACCTGTGCGCTACCGGTTTCGGTGTCGACGCGGGTGCATAACACCATGGTGTCCTCCAGGTAGCGGCGAGTGCAGTCGAAGCCGCCTTGGGCCGGAGTAATACTGCAATAACCGGCGCGCTCCCAGTTCAGCAGACGGCCGAAACAGGGCTCGGAATCGAAGCGCGGCATGCAGCACCAGTCGATCGAGCCGCGACGCGATACCAGCGCCGCGGCGTGACAATCGCTGATCAGGGCATAGTCACCTATCGGTAATGCCTGTTGTGGAGGGCGCGAATTGTCTGTGTTGCAGGCCTTCGAATTCATCTGCAGCTCCATTTATTCTTCACTACGAACGTATGCCAGTCGGCGTGCCCGTCTCGCCGCGGTATTGATGTTTGCGCCTGCGTTCGTGAGTAACGCAAACTAACTCTTTTGATCCACTCGAACAGGCGGTGTTCCCTGACTGCGGTAGAACGGCCGACCGCGCACGCATGGCGGTGAAGGTTCGCGTAAAGAATAGTAATATACGCCAGCCGCGTCCCCGGCATTGACGTTTTTCAATGAACGCACGTGACTCGCAATCCGATACTCCATTTGGAAGGTTCGGACCGGAAGGTGTTCGATTGCGATTTTTCACCGCCGGGCGAACCAGCTTGGCAGCAGCTATGCTATGCTGATTAAGTAGATTCAATAATGGCTCCGCCTTACCAAATTCTTGTGGAACCACAATATTTTGCACATGTCTGAATGAGTAACAGTGGAAGTATCGTCAACCCCCATTGATGGAGAATGACACTATGGCTAATGTAGACGATGAGGTGGCCAAGCTGCGTCGCGACTTTGAAGAACTGCGTACGGATGTCAAATCTCTCATGAATTCCATGAAAGATTCGGGTGCTCAGCGCGGCCGCGAAGCCTGGGAGCGCGCGCAACGCACCGGCGAGTCACTGCAGCAGGAGGTCGAGGAGTTGCAGCAGCGGGCCGAAAAGAAAATCGGCGCTTACCCCATGACGAGCGTGTTGTCATCATTCGGCCTGGGATTCCTGATTGGCATTTTGCTCGACCGAAGACGCTGATCCAGAACCGTGCTCAAGCTTCCACAGCTGGCTCGCGAGCTGGTCGCGACCGAGACTGCAAGGCTGAAGCTCGGCCTGTTCAGAGTAGCTAGCGCCGTGCTTATGCTGACCGTGGCCGCCGTGATTGTCCTGATCGGGACCGTGTTTCTGCTGTCCGGGATTTACCAGTCCCTGATGCAGGTCACAACCGCCTGGCAGGCGGGCGGCATCATCACCCTGGGGTCGCTGGTGGTCGCCGCCGGATTGGCCTTCTGGGCACGGCGGCGGCTATCGGTCGGGCGTCGGCCGCCTGCGGCCGACAGACCTCCGGTTTCGGAGGTCGCCGAACAGTTCAGACAGGCTACCGAGCGTGGCATCAACGCCGGCGAGGAGCTCAAGCGCGGTCTCAGACCGATTGATCTGGCGCTATCGGCCTTCATCGCCGGTATGATCGTCAGCAGAAGCAGTCGCGCCGCCTCGCAGCGGCGCAAGGGAAAGGACGACAGCGGACCATGACGGCGCCTTTCCACGCTCCTATTGCGCAAGGTACATCGCCGTGTCCGACACCACTCCGCGGGATCCGAATCAGCGCCAACTGATCTCACTGTTCTGGGTTTTCGCCTTGGCGGTTGCTGTTGTCTGGCTGCTGTGGCGCATGTCACAAATTCTGTTAATCCTGTTTGCCGGCGTCCTCGTCGCCGTGCTCCTGGACGGGCTCGCGCGCTACGCTCAACAGCGACTGCGGCTGCCGCATACGCCCGCCGTCGTGCTGATCATCAGCCTGCTCATACTCCTCGTCGTCGGTTTCGGCTTCGTGATAGGCCCCACGCTGATGACCCAGTCGGAACAATTGACCAATCTGCTGCCCGAATCGCTGCATCAACTGTGGGCCTGGGCGCAAGCGCACAAGTGGGGCGAGATTCTGATTGCGACCAAGCCGAGCGAGCTCGTTCCTTCGGCCGCCGACCTGCTCGGCGAACTTTCAGGGATTTTTTCGACGACCATAGGCGGACTCGCGAGCCTGTTAATCATCGTCGTGCTCGCGGTCTACATGGCGATCAGCCCGCACCTGTATGTCGACGGACTGATTCGACTGCTACCCAAAGGACGCAGGGAGCTCGGCCGCGAGGTGCTTGCTGCAATCGCCCAGGCACTGCGCGAGTGGTTACTCGGCCGCTTCGTGTCCATGGTCGCTGTGGGCATACTCACGGCGTTGGGCCTGTGGCTCATCGATCTGCCCTCGGCGCTGGCGCTGGCAATGCTGGCCGGGCTGATGTCCTTTGTGCCCTACTTCGGGCCCATCGCCGCCGCCGTCCCGGCCTTGCTCATTGCGCTGCCGGGCTGGCCGGGCGAGCCGCTCTGGGTGTTGCTGATCTACGGTGGCATCCAGTTCATCGAGGGCAACTTCATCACCCCACTGGTGCAGAGCCGGATGATATCATTGCCACCCGTCGCATTGCTGGTTGCCCAGCTCACCGTCGGCTTTCTCTTTGGCCTGCTCGGTCTGTTACTCGCCACGCCTCTGGCGGTGGTGATCATCGTGCTGGTGCAGATACTTTACGTCCAGCAGGTTCTCGGCGACTCCGTACGTGTGTTGGGTGAGCATCCGGATTCGCGATGAATCCCGGCGGGATCTGGATCATCAGCGTCTGCAGCCACCGTCGGTGATCCGGGTGCCGAACAAGGCGCCTTGCAGCCCGCGCGGTCCCGCGGCTTCGCATTAAGAAATGTGGGTCTACGCTGGCACTACGATGCCGACAGGTGGCAGCCTTATCTGGGTGCGAGCCTCGGGTATATCTACGGTGAGGATACTCATGAAACGTTCGACGCAGGAGCGGAAATCGGCGTCAAGTACTATGTCAAGGACAAGACCTTTGTCGGTTTGTCGGTGCAACACCAGTTCCTGTTCGACGACTCCGACGAAATCGACAACACCTACGACAACGGCGCGATCTTTTACGGTCTGGGTGTAGGCTTTGATTTCTAGGAGTACCCGCCCCGCAGGCGGCGCGCTGTCGCGCAGCAAACAGCCAAATGCTTTGCCAATAACTCCAATAGGTTACGTTTTGTTTGATGAGAGAGTCTGTGCGAGTTAATCTTTGCCCACCAACAGTGAGGGCCACGTTAAGCTGTAGGAGCGTCGTCCCCCGGCGCGACTCGCGGCCAGGACGCCGCTCCTACAGGTTTCTGGAATTCTCCGATAGTGCGGACCTCGTTAACCTTTAGGAGCCGAGCCCCTCTCCCGGCGCGACTCGCGGCCAGGCACCCTAAAGGGCATGAAAGGCCGCTGCCAAAGCGAGATCTTTGCCAGGATTGGGTTAAGGTGTCTTTCAGGACGCGGCCTCGGCAGGTAGACCGCGGCTACCGCTGCCCCGGCATGGTTCGGTGGCAGCTCCGGGACACTGGCAATGTGCGGGGCAAACCCTGGGCAACGGTTGGAGTCCGCTCTGTGACTATGATCAGAAACGGCGCGAATGGCTATCTGTGCAAGGACTGCGAACCGGAAGAACTGATTGCGGCCCAGCGCAGCGTGGCGCGCGGCGCGCGCTACATTTCGGCAAGAACGGCGGAACTGCTGGCCAGCGAGGTGGTGGGCGAGCACGAATCTGAACCGCACCAGGAATTGTCGGAACGGGAGCTGCAGGTGTTTCTGCGCCTGGCGCAAGGCTGGACCGTGTCGGCGATCGGCGAATCGCTGCACTTGAGCACGAAAACCATCAGTACCTATCGCTCGCTCCTGATGGAAGAAATGGGACTCTGCAGCAACGCCGAGCTGGCGGTCTACGCGGTTCGACACGGTTTGCTATCGATGGCCGATACCTATGCAGGACAAATCGAGTAACACTTTGGTGGACGGGGAGAAATCAGTGTTGGACGTGATTATTATCGAAGACGCCAGACTGTTGCGGGAAATGCTGGCCGATGTTTTGTCAAGCGTGGATAGGATCGCCGTGGTGGCCGAGGCCGAAGATCAGTACACCTGTTTGAGGCTGATGGAAGACCACCAGCCGGATGTAGTGATTGTCGATCTCGACCTGTCCGCCGGCAGCGGCATTGGCGTTCTGAGCGCGCTGAACGGCGATCGCGGCAGATACGGCCATCCCAAGGCTGTGGTGTTCACTAATCACGGTTCCAGGGTCCTGCGTCGGCGCTGTGAAGATTTGGGTAGAGTCGTCATGGCCGGTTCGTCAGTCTGCGGCTGGAAAGTGTGGGCGCGAGCGGGCAGGCCGACTGCTCGGTGGGCTGCCGTTGCATTGGGATCGATATTTCTGGCAATTAGCGGTCCGCGCGCCAGATCAATCCAGGCATCGATAATACAGCAGCTTTCCGTCACCACCGGCGGGGGTCTTGACAGCGGGTACGCCTGGCTGCGCGCGCGGCGGGCGGCGGGCGGTTTCGCGGCGGCGTCGTGAGCGCGATTCTGCTACTGGGTTTCCTGCTGGGCATGCGTCATGCCCTGGAGGCTGATCACATCGCCGCAGTCGCCACCCTGGTCGCCCGCAACCGCAGCAGCCGGCACGTCATGTTCCAGGGCGCGATCTGGGGTCTGGGGCACACGATTACCTTGTTCCTGGCCTGCTCCGTGGTCCTGTTCCTGGACACCGTGGTGCCCGAACGTCTGGCGCACGGCCTGGAAGCCGCGGTGGGCGCAATGCTGGTTCTGCTGGGCGCAGACCTGTTGCGACGTCTTTTGCGCGAGCGCGTGCACTTCCACACCCATCGCCATACCGACGGCACCGTGCATTTCCACGCCCATTCCCATGCTGGCGACGCCCGTCCTCACAACCTGCATCACGACCACCAGCACGCCGGGCATTTCCCCAAGCGCGCCCTGTACGTCGGCATGATGCACGGCCTGGCCGGCTCGGCAGCGCTGATCCTGCTGACCCTGGGCACGGTAGCTTCCCCACTGGCCGGCCTGCTCTATGTAGCTCTGTTTGGACTTGGATCCATCGGCGGCATGGCCTTGCTGTCGCTGGCCATCAGCGTGCCGCTGCGCGGCACGCGCAACTTCACCTGGCTGCATAACGGCCTGCAGGCGATGGTCGGCGTCGCCAGCATCGTCATCGGCGGCCTGCTGATCCACGCGAACATCCTGAGTGTCGGACTGGCATTTCTGTTCTGAAAAACGCGCGCATTGCGCAAACGTACCGCGCGGCCCCGCCGTTTCGCATTAAGAAATGTCAATGCCGGCAGCCGTCGCCGCTGGCAGGCTTAGGGTCTCCAGTGTCGCGAGGAGCGCACAGATGATTTTCAAACAGTTCTTATGATCCGAGCCTCGGACACGCGTCCTATCTGCTCGGTTCCGAGGACAACGGACAGGCGCTGGTGCTCGATGTCCGCCGGGACGTGGACGAGTACTTTGACTTTGCGCGCGAACAGGGCCTGCGCATCGCCTATGCGGCGGACACGCACCAGCACAACGACTATCTGACCGGCATCACCCAGCTCAAATCGCGCACGCCGCTGGAACTGCTGTCCGGAGCGCGCGCTGACCTGGGTTACCAGACGCGTCCGCTGGAAGACCGTGAACGCATGAGCATGGGTGAGATCGAGTTCGAGACCCTGCATACGCCGGGACACACGCCGGAACATATCAGCCTGCTGGTGCGCGACAAGACCCGCGGCGACGACCCGCTGCTGCTGCTGTCAGGCGGTGCCCTGCTGGTGGCGGATGTTGCGCGTCCCGATCTGCTGGGCGACGAGGCCGAGAAGCGCAAGAACGCCAAAGCCATGTGCCACACGCTGAAGGAGAAGATTCTGCCGCTGCCCGACCATGTACTGGTCTTCCCGACCCACGTGGCGGGATCGCTGTGCGGTGGCAGCATCGGCAGCATGCTGGTGACCACCATCGGCTACGAGCGCAGGCTCAACGACATGCTGGCGCGCATCGACAACGAGGCGGACTTCGAGCAACGCTGTCTGGACCTCGGACCTCTGCCGACCGTGCCGCCGTACTGGCGGCGTATGCGCAAGCAGAATCAGGACGGGCCGGCGGTGCTGGGCGTGCTCTCCGAACCACCGGCGCTACAGCCGGGCGAGTTCGCCCGGCGCATCACCGAAGGCGCCCTGGTGGTGGACTGCCGGGCGCCGGAGGCCTTCGCGGGGGCGCACATTCCTGGCGCCCTCAATGTCGGCGCCGGCACCTCCTTCCCCACCTGGGCCGGTTCTATACTGCCTGAAGACGCGGAGATCCTGCTGGTGGTGGACGAGCCCGGCCAGCTCTGGGACATCTACTGGGAGCTGCTGCGCATCGGTTACCGGGAACCGGTCGGCTGGCTCGCCGGCGGCATGCGCGCCTGGCGGACAACCGCCCAACCGCTCGGTTCCCTGCCGCAGTGGACGCCCAAAGAACTGAATGCCCGCCGCGGCGATCAGAACGATCTGTTCATCCTGGACGTGCGCCAGCCCGCGGAGTGGCACGCCGGGCACGTACCCGGGGCGCATCACATTTCCGGCGGCGAACTGCCCGCGCAACTCGACGAGGTGCCCAAGGACCGACCCATCGCGGTGTATTGCGGCAGCGGCTACCGCTCGTCGGTGGCGGCCAGTCTGTTGCGACGCAGTGGCCACCGCCACGTCTACAACGTCATCGGCGGATTCACGGCCTGGGAGGCAGAACAACTTCCGGTCGAAGGCCGCTGAGTGCCCGCGACCGCCGGTTTCATTGTGGGACCGATGCAATGTCGCGCCGGGTGACTGCAGCCATATCGGACGCGCGTCTGCGGAATTGAGTGCAGCCGGCGTTGCTCCTCAGGACCGGCTACATACCCGGTTCGGTAAAGCCGCCTGACGCTTGATGGTCTGCGGCTGCGCTGCGAGCTGTGCTAGGCTGAATCCGAACAACACTGACTGTGGAGGACCCACGAATGAGTATGCTCCTGCTGGGCCTGGCTGTGTTCCTTGGCGTACATTCGGTAGGCATCGCTAACACAGCCTGGCGCGACCGTATGGCCGCTAACATGGGCGAACTGCCGTGGAAGGGCGTCTATTCACTGATCGCCATCGCCGGCTTCGTGCTGATTGTCTGGGGCTACGGCCTCGCTCGCGAGGCACCTGTCGTCCTGTACACGCCACCTCATTGGCTGCGCGAGGTAGCCATCGTCCTGCTCCTGCCTGTCTTCCCTCTGCTGCTCGCGGCGTATCTGCCGGGACGCATCCAGACAGCGACCAAGCACCCCATGCTCGCCGCGGTCAAACTCTGGGCCACCGCCCACCTGCTCGCCAACGGCACACTGGCCGACGTCGTGCTGTTCGGCGCCCTGCTTGCCTGGGCCGTGGTCGACCGCATTTCCCTGAAACGCCGCACCCCGCCCAGCGCGCCCCATCTGCCGGCATCCAGGGCCAATGATGCTATTGCCGTTATCGGGGGGCTCGCGCTGTACGGCGCTTTCATTGTCTGGCTGCACGAGTGGTTGATCGGGGTTCCGATAGTTTTGCAGTAGATCAGTCCCAAGTCCGACAGCCTCCTAACGGCGGATCCGACACACCCGAGCGCCGTCAATCAGTGAAGAAACTACCCTATGCAGATGTTGAGCTGTGTTTGCGTGGAATACGTCTCACGACAATGTTCGAAGATAAGGGGCCACTCGCGCCAGATTGGGGGTACCCCTACCGACCAGTGGCACTACCTGCCGACAGTAACAATCGACGCGGTAGCGTACGCGAGAGCGCGGGTAGGCGGCCTCTCGTGTTTCCAGAGCTGTCCCGTCGCTCCGTCAGGCGCGACTGACCGGTACTCACTCGCCCAGCTTGAACGTGTGCTCCAGGTCAGAGTCGAGCGTCATGCTGCGCCGCGGTGAGGTTTTCCATCCTCGGTGTGTTGCGTTCCACCAGGCGTTCGATCAGGCCATCAATACCGTGATCACGAATCTCCGGCGCGAAGCTGGTCCGGTAATTGATGGCAAGACTCACGCCTTCGATCCCAACGTCATAGATCTTCCAGGTGTTCCCGACTTGCCTCAGGCTGTAGTCAACGGCGAGCGGTGCTCGGCCCTTTTCGACGATGCGGGTACGGACTATGCCCCGGCGCTTGTCGGCCGACAAACTTGAGGACAGATATTCGATCTCCTGATTGGCATAGCCCGCCAGGGCTGTCGAGTAGGTCTTGAGCAGCAGCGTACCGAATTCCCGTGCAAACAGTGAGCGTTGTTCCGGTGTGGCCCGTTGCCAGTTTTTGCCTAGTGTCAGGCGCGCCAGGGCAACAAAATCCACGTGCGGAACAATATGCTCCCGGATAACACGATTGAGCCTTACCGGGTCGTTGCGAATTTCGGGTGCTGCATTCAACTCGGTACGCACTTTTTCGGTAGCGCTGCGAATCACATCGACAGGTTGCTCGTTAGCCGCCAGGACGAGGACCGGCCAGAGCAGCACTATAAGCACGTATTTAGATACTGCTCTGACTACACCTTCAGCCATTGCCTGGCGCGATAAGACCTCAATGTTCATGACCACTCTCCTTCACCTGATTAATCTGTAACGGCTCATTGCACAGCGGGATCCGATTAGGGAACCATCAATCCGCTGGACCGGTTTCCATGGCAACGATGACCTCGACCTCATCGCTGATAATGTGCTGCATGGCGTTAAACCCAAATTCGCTGCGCTGGATAACGGTCTTTGCCTGATATGCGGCTACTGCCTGGGCGCGTGGTAAGCCGGTCAACCCCGTCACAACAATGAGTACCATGGTGATCGTCCGGACGAATCGTTTCATTAATCGTTTCACGGTTCGTCCTCTGCGCAATAGTTGACCGGTCCGTTTAGTTGCGAGCACAAAAAATCAACCTTCCGTGACCGGAACGACCAGGTTCAACATGGCTGGTCCAAGCTGTCGGACAACTTCCGGATCGTTCTGCGTCTTGGCCAGCAAGGTAAGTCCCTCGAGATACGCCACCATCGCGCTTGCGGTGGCTCGGCTGTCAAGTTTCGTCAGGTCGCCGGCCGCAATCGCTTGATCGAGCGCTGCCTCGATCGGCACCTGCAGATCCCTGAAAATGCGTACGACCCGCTCTCGTATCACCTCGTCCTGGGTACTCAGTTCGCCGGCGAGGTTACCGTAGGGGCAGCCGAGAACCTGGCCGGTTTCTTCCTTAACCGATTTGTGGTGGCGGTATTGCGTCTCCAGCAACCGCTCGATCCTTTTCAGAGGGGGAATATCCGGCGCAAACACCTCTGGCAACACCGTCTCGCGAAACGCTTTCCAGGACTCGTCAAGCATGGCGAGTGTTAGGTCACGCTTCGAAGGGAAGAAATGGTAGAAGCTGCCCTTCTTGACGCCCGCCGCCTGGCAAATCTCCTGGACACCCACGTCTTCGTAACTCCGTGCATAAAAGAGTTTTTGCGCGCTATCCAGCAGGCGTTGCTTCGTGTCATGTGCCTGTGCCATGGAACATTACTGTATTTGACCGGTCGGTCAATGTCAAGGCCCAGACCATGAACGCACTCAATCTTCTGTAATTATTAGCAAATTCACTGAAACCGAACTTTTTTCGAACCACCTTGCCCGCCCTGAATATGCGAAATCGGCAGCTACCGCCTGGAGTTCGCCTAATCGAACGACTCGGCTTCCATTTCGAGGTAAATCCGGTAGGCGTTACCCCGGTTACTGGCGTCGAACGCCGGCAGATTACGGTACTTTGACCAGTCGGTTTCCTCGTAGGCCTTGTCGAACGGCACGAAGTCGGCCACCGCCTTACGCATGGCAGCGCGCACATAGTCGATATAGTCGCGGGTGGCGGCGACCGCCTCGCGCATGTCGCGGGAGGCTGAGCCGTGTCCGGGCACGATATAGTCGGGTTGCGGGTCGAGGTTCAGCAGGTCGTCCAAACCCCGCAGCCAGTTGTCGATATCGGTCTGCGGACTGTCAAGAAATGGCACACGGCCCTTGTAGATGACATCGCCACTGAACAGCACGCCGTAGTTTTTCACCAGCATAGTGCTGTCTCCCGGGGCGTGCGCCGGCCCCAGGTGCTTAAGCTCGAACGTGACGCCACCTACCTGGAAACTGGCACTATCCTTGAAAGTCCGGTCCGGCGGCACGATACGGGTCTTCTCATCCACCCAGGGGAACAATGCCTCGCGCCGCTGCTCCAGCCGGCGCTGCGCATCCTCGCCCTGCGTCGCCGCGCTGCCGCCCGCGTAGCTGAGGGTCTGCTGCTGGGCCCACACCGGCGGATTGCCCGCATAGTCTTTGAACGCCTGCAGTCCGTAGACGTGGTCGGCGTGGTAATGACTGATGACTATACGTTCGATCGGCTGGTCAGTGACTTCGCGAATACGCTGCAAAAGACGGTAACCCAGCGCCGGCGTACCCAGCGCATCAAACACCACCACGCCACCGTCGGTGACCACGAAACCGGCATTCGAGGTGTGTCCCTCGTTATCCGCGCTCGGAACACCGGACAGGCCGATAACATAATAAACCGGCACATCGGGTACTTTGTGCAGTTCGAACGGCAGGCTTACGGCGTCATAGGGCGTCGGTACGGGCGTCGCCGCCAGCGCCGCGGATTGACCCAGCGCGAGCGCTACCAGGGCCGGCGCCGCGAGTCTAGCGCATATAGGCATAGCCCTGCTCCTGTTGCAAACGAACGATCTCGGCGTCCGCCATCGGCACAACCTTGACGAAACCGTTGATATCGCCGGGCTCCAGCCCATGGCCGCGCGCGGCAACCCTGCACATTCTAAATTCAATGGGACCGGACAACGTCAGACTTCGCGCACGCTCCATCAGATCGCGGTAGCGATCGATATTGCTGACCGCGAAGAACGGAATTTCATCGCCGTGCAGCACCAGCACAATGGACTCCTCGAACGGATCGGCAGCGTATAGATTGTTCAGGTAGCTGACCCTGTCGAGCACGCGCGAGAATGCCTCGACACTGCCAGCCGCAACGTCGTAAACGACTTTCTGCGGCCGGTAGTCGATTGCTTCCAGCGTAGCCCGCCCCCAGGGAGCGGCGCCGTCGGCGTGGCAGGCAGCCATCCAGACAAACACCAGCAGCGCGATTGACGTCTTACGCACGTAGCGTGTCATTCCCCTTCTCCTCAAGTCATCCAGCGGTCCGGCCCCGGCGCCCCAGCTTGACGATTTCGGACGCCACTGGACGTACAAGATAAGGGTAAAGCCGGTTTATCCCACATCTGTTGCAACAGTGTCCCGGCCCGCTCTATTTCGGTTACCCTCCAGATCGGCACACATACCGCCCGTGAACCTCGTATTGTAGCATTCACGTTTCGCGACATGCCTGGCGTCTTCTTCTTGCAGACAACGTCCGCGCCAGACTTTACTCGGCAACCTGTCCGGTTCTTGCGATCCACATCGATTCCGCACCCCGAAACAACGGAATACCTTTAACCCTGCGTCTGACTCGTAAATGAGAGTAAGTGATGCAATATGACTATGCAAGACGGCCAATTTCATGGGATGAGATATCAGAGAGTGATGCAACTCACCCTGGGCCTTATGTTGATTCTATTTTGCAACTCCCGCGGCCAGCATCGATGATCCACGCCATCATTCCCAAACCGACCCTGATTGTCCACATCCGCCCGTTGCGGGCATCAAATGGAAATGACGGGCACCACGAAAGCACAAGCACACCACTGGTTTCCTCGAAAATAGTTTCTGCTACCTGCGGAGCAACAGACAGGTTGTAGGCGCCCGGTCCGGCTAAGCACCCAACCATCAACAAGACCTTGCACCAGCGTATCACGAGGAGTTGCCGCACCCCTGGGATAGGACTATGTTTAGTTTAGGGCAGAACTCCGCACTGCGCCGAGTCAGTCTAACAAAGGTGCGCCAGCTGAATCCGGCGGTATACGTCAGGATGGGGATGGGTTTTCGGGGCTCTTGTCTACAAAATCGGTTAGTTGTAACCGTTTCATAACAAGCAAGGAGATGAACAATGCGTAATACGCTACTCGCCGCCGGTCTGTTTTCGTTGTCAGTTCTGCCCCAGCTGGCGTCCGCCGAACCTGGCCCGCCACCCGGCTATCCGCCGCCCGCACAACCCGCCACGAGTCCACAGCAGATGGAAGCCCAAAGGCAGGCAATGGAAGCACAACAGCAACACCAGCAGGAAACGACGCAGGCACAGCAGCAGGCGGCTCCACAGCAGACTCCACAGGAAGCCTATCAGGCTCAGCAGGAAGCGATGCAGAAAGCCCGGCAGGAGGCCATGCAACGCCAGCAGGAAGCCATGCAGGCACAACAGCAGGCTCAGCAGGAGGCCATGCAACGCCAGCAGGAAGCCATGCAGGCGCAACAGCGGGCTCAGCAGGAGGCCATGCAACGCCAACAGGAAGCCATGCAGAAAGCCCGGCAGGAGGCCATGCAACGCCAACAGGAAGCCATGCAGGCTCAGCAGGAAGCCATGCGACGCCAACAGGAAGCCATGCAGAAAGCCCGGCAGGAGGCCATGCAGGCACAGCGGCAGGCGGCTCCAGAGCAAGCTCCACAGCAGGCTCCACAGCAGGCTCAGCAGCAGGCTCCACAGCAGGCTCCACAGCAGGCTCCACAGCAGGCTCAGCAGCAGGCTCCACAGCCGGCTCCACAGCCGGCTCCACAGCCGGCCCCACAGCAGGCTCAGCAGCCGGCTCCACAGCCCCCACAGCCGGCCCCACAGCAGGCTCAGCAGCCGGCTCCACAGCAGGCCCCACAGCAGGCCCCACAGGAAGCCTATCAGTCTCAGCAGGAAGCGATGCAGAAAGCACAGCAGGAGGCCATGGAGCGCCGGGAAGAGGCGTTCGAAATGCACCGCAAGGCCCAGCAGGAAGCACTTGACCGTCAGCGCGAGATCTTCGCCGAACAACAGAAAGCCGAGTGGGATACGTTCGAAGCCGACCAGAAAGCCCAGCGGGACGCCTTGGCAGCCCAGCAGAACGCGCAGCGGGAGGCATTCCAGGCACAACAGAATGCACGGAAAGAGGCTATGCAACGCCAGGCAGAGGCCTTCAAGGCGCAGCAGAAAGCCGCTGCCGAGTACTACAAACAGATGCAGGAGCAGCGCAGGGAAATGCAACAATAGCAGTACAGTCTGATTGGCGCAGGGCGCGCATCTGCAAGCGATCGATGTCCTGACGCCTAGAAGGCTGTCGGACTTGGGCGATCGTAGCGAGCAAGGTGGGAGAGCGAGGTCATTTTTTCGATCGTTTGAGGAGCACAGCCGTAGCTAACTGACGAAAAGGATCGGGAAAATGGGTCGGCAGAGGCAAGGCGCACAGGGAAGTGCCTGCCAAGCCTGCCGCAACCACGCGCGGGTATCGGAGCCGGTATCAACTGCGGCACCTATTCGTTCGGGCTACTCGATCTCCTTCGGTTTTCACAGGCGGAACACCATTGTCCGCCGCTCATTGGGACAGCGCCAGTCTTTGCTACGGAAGCGACCTACAGCAGGTGGACATCGTTGGGCTTCGCGTGCTCGGCCCAACCTACCGGTTCTCAGTAAATTGTTCTTTCAGTTTCTCCAGGTCACCCCGGTGCGCCACCACCAGCACGCGGTCGTCCTGTTTAAGGGCGTCATCGCCGCTGGCGATGATCGATTCCTCACCGCGGGTTATGACGATGACGCGGGACTGTCCGGGCAGGTTTAGCTCGCTGAGCTTGCCGGCGTCCTGCTCGCGAGCCATGAAATGAAAAAAGCGGATGCCGCTTTCCACCGCGGCGCTCAGATCGGCCACGTCGTGGCCCTCGACCATGTCGGAGAGGCGTTCGCCAACGTCGCGGTCGGGTACGATCACGTTCTCCAGGCCCAGCTTGGCGCAGATACCCTCAAAGTCCGGGTCTTGGATCTTGGTGACCACGCGGCTGAACTGCATGGCCTGCCCCACCAGTGACGCGATAATGTTGTCCTGATCGTCGTTGGAGAGACAGAACAGCATGTCCTGGTCGCCCGGAGACAGTTCCTCGAGCACGGCGGGACGGCTGCCGTCGCCGTGAACGAAACCGCAGTCGAGGGTTTCCGACAGCGTGGAGATCCTGTCCTCGTCCTCTTCTACGATGACCACATCGTGCCCCGATTTCAGCAGTCGCTGTGCCGCCATCACCGTCAGGGTACTCGCACCCACGAATATCGCTCGCATGCTGTTTAACCTCGCTTTCGTCCCAACCAGGTGGGCGGGTACAGCAGCACCAGAAACGCGATCACCTCGACCCGGCCCATGAGCATGTCCAGACAGAGCAGGGCCTTGAGCGCGGGTTCCAGCGTCGCCGACACAACGCCCACCGAAAGTCCGGCGGTGGCAACCGCCGACACAATATCGAACAACGCGTCCAGCGGCGCATAGCCGGACACCAGGAATACCGTCCACGACAGCAGGATCACCAGGAGGTAGACCACCAGCAGCGTGACAACCGTGTTGATCTCAGCGGGCTGCAACGGTGCGCCGCCCACCGTCGCGGAGACATGGCCCGTGGGCGGAATGGCCGTTTTCTGCACCAGCAGGCGCACCAGACTGAGCAGCACCATGAGCCGCAGCACCTTCAGGCCGCCCGCGGTGGAACCCACTTCACCGCCGATGAACATCGAAACGATGAGCGTGAGCTTGCTGCCGGGATCGAGTTCGGCGAGCGGCAGGCTCGTAAAGCCCGTCGTCGTCTGCGCCGAAATGCCGGTGAGGGCCGCGTTGGCGAGATTCCCGCCCATCCGCTCCGGGTGTGCCAGCGACATGAATCCGAACAGCGCCACAACGGTCACGGCACACAGAATCAGCAAACCACGGAACTGCGGCTCACGCAACAGTGACGGCGCGTGACGGAAGTATCCCAGATAGTACCAGGCAAAAGAGATGGCGCCCGCCATTGACAGCAGCGTGATGAGCACGCGCGCCGGCCAGGACGCGATGCCCGCGAGGCTGTCATCGTAGTTGGCGAAGCCGCCGGTCGACACCGCCGTCAGGGTATGCACGATGGCGTCGATGACGGGTTCGCCGACGGCCAGCAGTGCGAGTATACCGACGACCGTGATCACCAGGTATACCAGCGAGACGCGCCGCACGTGCGCCTGAGTGCCGCCGGCAATGTCGACGCGTTCGTTGAAGCCCAGCCGTTTGGCCGCCACGCCGGGTTCGATCAACAGCGCCAGCACCAGCGCCAGGACGCCCAGTCCGCCGACCCACTGCATCCAGGCGCGTGCGAACAGGAAACTCGCCGGCCTGCCCTCCACGCTCGCCAGCGTCGACAATCCCGTCGTGGTCACACCGGATACCGCCTCGAACAGCGCGTCGACGAAGGCTATGCCATAGCCCATCAGCGGAAACGCCAGGGCGCATCCCGACAGCGTAAACACCAGAGCGGTGATGACCAGAGCCTCGTTACGCTGCATGTTCGCCGCCACGCGAATCCGCGCGGTGGCAGCGCCGAAGACGGTGAACAACACAATGACGGCGAGATACCGAAGCGCGACCTCGGTATTGCCGCCGATGCCCGCGACCGCTGCCGGCACGCCGGTCAGCGCGCCCAGCATCAGCAATGCCTGGCCCAGATACTTCGCCACCACGCGCATGCGGACGGCAAAGTGAAGTCCTCCGATCGCTGCCGAGGCCGGCATTCAAGGCCTCTGCGTCACGCGGGGCCGACGTGCGCTCAATCCAGCCCCTTGACAGGCAGCCGATCGCTGGCGAACGAGATCACGGCGACGATCACAACGAGCCAGACGCTGACGCTTTCAAACTCCATAGGAGCATTCTCAACCGATCGCCGGTGCATTAATCAGGTGAAACGGCAATGCCAGCCAGCCTAGCGCGGCACGACTGCCGCGCATTGGCAAATATCAATGCCAGAGGCGGGCTTGCATGCGATTATTCTACATTGCTGATTTTCGCGGTGCACGAATATGGAACCGATTTTGAAAAAGCGCAGCTCAACCGGGCTCGACCGGCGCAGCACAGTCAGTCACAGCCATGTCATGTCGGCCGACGCTCTGCGACTTGCCGCGAGAACACCGGCGCCGCGGCCTCGCGGGCAGAAACCGCCGATTAAACCGCCCGGCCCCAGTAAGCCACCGGTCGAACCGCCCACACCGGACGAGCCACCGGTGCAGCCGCCCGGGCCCGGGGAGCCACCGGTCGAGCCACCCGCGCCAGAGGAACCGCCGGTCAAACCGCCCACCGAGCCGCCGCCGGTAAAAGCGCTGGCCCCACTTACAGGATTTCGACTTCGCGACGATCACTATGTCCGCGCTACGCCGACCGGTGTGCGGCTGATTGCCTCCGCGTCAGGGGCGACGTTCAACAGCGATATGCAACCTTGGGTGAGGGCGGCGGGATCTGTGAGAGGATTTGAGGTAATGTAGCGTACTGTAGCCGTGCGCAGCGGAGACCGGCAGTGATTGATATCCCTATCGGTACAGCATGTATCTGGTAATCCTCATCGCGCTGATTGTCGCGGGCGCCGGGTTGCTCTACCAGGGCGTCAGCGCGCGGAACAAGGCGCTGATGATCGGCGGCTTGACGGTGATCGCGCTCACCGCGGTCTTTTTCGGCAGTTTGAGTCTCTGGGGTGAGGAACTGTGGTTTGATGCCCTGGGCTATGTACGTCGTTTCTGGACCCTGCTGGGCGCTCAAGTCGGCGCCCTGCTGTCTGGCGTGGCGCTGGCCATGGCCATGGTGTGGGCGGTTACCCGCCCCCTGGGCAGGCATCCGGTGCGTCGCGGCGCGGTCCTGGTCGCGGCCTTGGGCGGCGCGGTGCTGGGCGTGCAGAGCTGGTCCGACGCGCTGCTGTACTTCAATCGTGTGACCACCGGCGTGACGGAGCCGGTATTCGGGCAGGATACGGGTTTTTATCTCTTTTCCCTGCCGTTCTACCAGCGGCTTTACGGCCTGCTGCTGTTGGCGAGCCTGATCAGCCTGGCGGCGGGCGCCGTCGCGGCGTTCGCCTGGGACGAGCGCCGCGGTCCACGACTACGGCGCAACGGGGGTAACGGGCAACGACCGTTTTCTGCCCTGTTGATAGCTGCCTCGGTAGTCGCCACGGTGCTCGCCGCCGGACGCATTCTCGCCGCCTACCAGCTGCTGTATTCGGAATGGGGCGTGGTGCACGGACCCGGATGGACCGATATTCATGTGCGCCTGCCCGCGTACTTTCTGATGGCTGCCTTGCTGGTGCTGTTGGGCCTGGCACCCTGGTCGCACCGCCTGCAGGAGCGACTGGCACGGTGGACGGGCGGTGTGACCTCGCTGCGCGCCCCCACAGTCGACGCCCTGGCGATCGTCTGGATCGCGATCGGCGGGCTATGGGTTATCGTACTGGGTGTTGCACCCTGGCTGGTGCAGTCGCTTGCGGTCGAGCCCAACGAGATCACCTTCGAAAAACCGTATATCGAACGCAACATCGCGTTCACCCTGCAAGGCTTTGACCTGACCAAGGTCGAAGAGCGGCAGTTTCCGGCCGCGGAGCGTTTCACCCGCGAAATGGCGAATGACAACCGTGATCTGCTGTCCGAAGTGCGGCTGTGGGACTGGCGTGCGCTCGATGCGGTGTATAAGCAGTTCCAGGAAATCCGCCTGTATTACGAGTTTGTGGATGTGGACATGGATCGTTATACCTTCGGCGGCCGCTACCGCCAGGTGATGGCGTCTGCTCGCGAGCTGGCCCAGGACAATCTTCCGGCGCAGAGTCGGACGTTCGTAAACAAGCGCTTCAAGTACACGCACGGTTACGGATTGACCCTCGCCACGGTGAGCGATTTCACCGCGGAGGGTCTGCCGAATCTGCTGGTTCGAGACATCCCGCCCAGGTCGAGTTATCCGGCGCTGCGGGTGGACCGGCCGCAGATCTATTACGGCGAGCTGACGCGTGGTCCGGTCGTTGTCAACACCTCGGAACAGGAGTTCGATTATCCCAGCGGCGAGGAGAATAAATACATTCGCTATCCCGGCAAAGGCGGTGTCGCGATGCCGGGCCTGTGGCGGCAATTCCTCTTCGGCTGGAAATTCGACGGCACGCCTTTTCTGTTTTCGAGCTATCCCACCCCAAAAAGCCGGGTGATGTTCCATCGCCAGGTGCGTGAGCGTGTGCAACAGCTGGCGCCGTTTCTGGACTTCGACGAAGACCCGTACATCGTCCTGGTCGATGGGCGGCTGTACTGGATGATCGACGCCTACACCACATCGACCCACTACCCCTACAGCGAGCCGTTCTCGTCGCGCGAGCTCGTCGAGTACCGTGACGATACCAGTACCCGCGGCTTCACCCGACGGACAGCGAACGATCTGCACGGCGTGAATTACGTACGCAATGCTGTCAAGGCCGTGGTCGACGCCTTCGACGGTACGGTGAACTTTTACGTGTTCGAGCCGGACGATCCCCTTATCCAGGCCTGGCAACGCGCGCTGCCCGGCGTGTTCCGGGACAAGGACCAGATGCCGGAGGGCCTGCGGGCTCATGTGCGTTATCCGCAGGACTTCTTACTGGTCCAGGGCCTGGTATATGCCAAGTATCACATGCGCGATCCCGCCGTGTTTTACAACCAGGAGGACCTCTGGGTGCGCGCGACAGAAAAATACTACGACCACGTGCAACCGGTTGAACCTTACTATGTCATGTGGGAGCGGCCCGGTTCGAACCAGGCGGAGTTCGTGCTCATCCAGCCCTTTACCCCCAAGAACCGGCAGGTCCTGATCGGCTGGATCGCCGGCATGTCCGACGGTGAAGATTACGGCCGTTTTCTCGCCTACAAGTTCCCGAAGGAGCGGCGGGTACTGGGCCCGCAGCAGGTGGAAACCAAGATTGATCAGGATTCGTTTCTCTCCGGCCAGCTGACCTTGTGGGATCAACGGGGGTCCAGGGTGATCCGCGGCAACGTACTCGCGATTCCGCTCGACGATACGCTGCTGTATGTGGAGCCGATTTATCTTCAGGCCGAGACCGCGGCCTACCCGGAGCTGCGCGTCGTGGTGGTCATGCACGGCGATACCATGCGCTACGCCGACACCTTCGACAAGGCGCTCGATGGACTGTTTACGGACACATCGCCCGACCTCAGGGGCGCGGCCGCAGGCGGATTGTCAGCCAGCGAGCTGGGCCGGCAGATCAACCAGGCGTTCGAGGCCTATTTGAACGCGCTTGGCGACCAGCGCT
Organism: uncultured Gammaproteobacteria bacterium; assembly: GCA_963814945.1. Classification (GTDB taxonomy): domain Bacteria; phylum Pseudomonadota; class Gammaproteobacteria; order DSM-19610; family DSM-19610; genus Thiogranum. The sequence goes on along the minus strand of CAWFEQ010000019.1, from coordinate 67,752 downwards.
TTGACGACTCCGCCAAACAGCTCGAACGTCTGCGCGATCTGATTCGGCAGCTCGCCGGTCGGGACGACACGGACGCGGCCCGGTAGGAGCGGCCTCCCGGCCGCGATTCGCCCGAGGGACGGCGTCTACTCCCGGCACGGGTGCTCCTGCAGGTGCAGTGCAGAGACCTGCAGTAATAGCTGGTACGTTCCAGGTTTCACAAGGTGAAACTGTCCGCCGTATACATTGAAAAATCTCAATGCCAGCGACCACCGATGACGTCAGCATGAAGGCTGAACGGCAATCGTCACCGCTGCGTCCGCGGTGAAAGGCCGGACGACTGACTGTCATTGCTGGAGGTGACCAATGACATTTACTGACGCCAGGGATAAGCACGATGAATGAAATTGTTCCGCGGTTCGAGTTTCGTATCTTCACGCCGTGTATGGGTGTGGAGGAACAGCGCATGCGCGCGATGGCGACCTGTGAATCGATCAGCGAAAGCCATGAAATCTACCTGCTCGGCTACGACGGTGTTCTCGATAAGAACGTCAAAATTCGCCACGGCAAGCTGGAACTCAAACGTCTCATGAATCGTGAGCGGGGACTGGAACGCTGGCGACCTGCCGGACAGTGGGCGTTTCCCGTCGCACTCGACACGCTTCGCAACAGCCTGTGGTCCGACAACGTCCTGAACCAGGACCCCGCCCCGCCTGCAATGCTGTCCAGAAGCGGCCTGCTTCAGCGTGTTGCACAACCCGCCGTGGCTCTGCAGCGTGCCAATGTCTGCAAACGCCGGTTTCGTTTTACCTTGGCATCCTGCCGCGCCGAGCTCGATCAGCTGCTGGTCAATGGCGCCGCCCTGGAGTCCATCGCCATTGAATCCGAGGATCCGCAGGCGGTCCTTGAAGTGCAATCCGCGCTGCGGCTCGAGGACTGCGAAAACCAGTCCTACCCCCTGGCGCTGTCGCGTCTTCTCGGCATGACACCCCTGCCCGGTGAGCATGCGTATGGGTAAAGAAATCGAGCGCAAGTTCCTGGTAACCGGTGACGCCTGGCGTGCGGGCGAAAGCAGCGACTACCGGCAGGGTTATCTCAGCATCGACAAGCAGCGCACAGTCCGCGTGCGTATTGCCGGTGATACCGCCCGGTTGACGGTCAAGGGCATCACCGAAGGTGCGACGCGCGCGGAATACGAATACGTCATTCCCGTCGCCGACGCCGAGGTCATGCTCGAGACCCTGTGCCTGCACCCCTTAATCGAAAAACGCCGGTACCGTGTCGAGCACGGCGGCATGACCTGGGAGATCGATGAATTTTTCGGCGACAACGCCGGTCTGATCGTCGCCGAAATAGAACTGGAAGATGAACAGCGGCCGTTTGACAAACCCGCCTGGGTCGGCGAGGAAGTGACCTCCGATCCGCGTTTCTACAACGCCAACCTGGTGACCAGTCCTTACACCGCCTGGAAAAAACCACCGGCGTGCCGCTGAGCTTCGCTTGCACGAACCGTCACGACCGCGTGTGCTGAATGATTCCCACAGGCGGCTCACGCCGGGCCGATCGCGGCTCCGCCATTGCGATCGGCCGGGAACCACTGAAGAGGAGTAACTGCCATGAAATATCTGTACCTGGGACTATGGCTGCTGTGTTGCACCCTGCCGGCCGCAGCCGCGGGAACACAGGACGAGGTGTGTACCGACCCCTGTCTCAAGGCCGCTATCGCCGCTCTCTATATCCGCAGCCCGTTTCTGAGCCCGTTCCGGGTCAACATCGCGGTGGAGGATTCGGTAGCGACCCTGAAGGGCACGGTGTCCGATGCGGGTGAGCGTGCCCTGGCGGAGGAGATCGCATCCGGCGTCGACGGCATCTCGGCCGTGGTCAACCGTATTCGCGTCGAACCCTCGACGTCTGCACAGCGCGCGACACGGCCACCGGTCGACTGCGTGACGGACGACACTGCGCTTGCAGACCGGGTCAGGACGCAGCTCCACTGGCAGCGCACAACCCACGGCATGGCGGTGGAGGTCTCCGCCCGCGACGGCATTGTCACACTGCGTGGCCAGGCCGCTGATCCGCAGCAGGCGGAACTGGCCAGGCTGATTGTGCTCAACACCTGCGGGGTGACGCGGGTCAACAGCCAGCTACTGACGCAGTCCCAGCAGTAGCCGCGCTGGCGGAGTCAGCGGCGTCTTGACCGGCATCGATTCGATAGCGGTCCTTCGGCCGCCGTAATAAACGCCAGTAGCTGAGCCGAGGCAGCACAACAAGCCGCATGAGCGGTGATGCCGGGCGGCATTACCACATCAGTAGCCAGGCTAGCAGCAGACCGGCGAGACCACTCACCAGCAGCGGCACGCCGACCCGCAACCCGACACGTCCGCCGCCAATGACGGTGGCCATACCGCCTTTCACCAGCGTGTTGACCGCGGCAGCGATGAGGATACCCGTCACCGCAACGCGAACAGTGAGCTCATCCTGGCTCATGCGCGCCAGCGACAGCGTGATGGCGTCCACGTCAGCCACCCCCGAGGCGGTGGCGAGCGCAAGCACCCCGGCCTCACCCAGCCAGGCCTGCAAGGCCCTGCCCAGCAGCATTACCAGCGCCAGCAGGGTACCGAAGGATAGCGCTGTCTTTATCTCCAGCGGGTTGCTGAGACGGGCCGCCGTCCCGCTTTCCTTGTGCCTCAGCGACCACCAGTAGATCAGCGCGGGCGCATAGACCAGCAGCGCCATGATCAGCGCCGGCACCAGCAGCGGCCGGAGCAGCTGCACGTTGAGGACGCCTGCCAACAGGAACATGCGCGGAAACATGGTGCCACAGGCGAGCAGGATACCGGTGGCCAGCATCGGCGCCATAGCAGCGTCACTGCGCGCTACGCGGGAGAAATGCAGGGTGAGCGCCGTGGAAGACGCCAGCCCGCCGAACAGGCCGGTGAACACGGTGCCCTTGCGGGCCCCGCCGATCTTGATGGCGAAATAACCGACGAACGAAATCGCCGCGATCAGCACCACCATCCACCAGATCTCGTAGGGGTTCAACGCCTCCCACGGGCCGTAGCCCTGGTTGGGGAGAATCGGCAGGAACACCACCGAGATGAGCAGCAGTTTGAGTCCGGCGCGCAGCTCCCTGGCTTCCAAAGCGCTCACCCACCGGTGCAACAGCGGTTTGTAGCCCAGCAGCAGAGTCGTGATCACCGCCGAGGCGCCCGCAACGGCGACTTCGCCAAAGCCCGCGAGGGCGCCCAACACGAAGGTCAGCAGACTGGCGACCAGACTGGTGATACCCACGTCCGCATCATCGTAGCGCTGATTGACGACGTAGACCGCAGTCAGCGCGATCGCCAGCCCAAAGAACGTCAGCCCCGGCAACAGCGGCCCCATGTACTGGGCCAGCAACGCAGAACCACCGCCCATCAATCCGATCAATCCATAGGTGCGCACGCCCGCGACGCGATGACCCTCCGGCGCCTCGCGCGCCTTCCATCCGCGTTCTACCCCGATCAGCAGGCCAAGGGCCAGTGCCACGCTCAGATGGTAAAATGTCAGTTGCTCGTCACTCATGCTTCAGTCGCGCTGCGGACGTGGTGCCGAGGACTACGCACCCGCGACCCGCGGTCACGGGCCGCTCGCGTGCAGCGGCAAGGAAACCACAAACAAAATGCCGCCGGACTCGCAGCCTAGGCCACAGTAGCAACGCTTTGCATTGATATCTTTCAATGCCCCGGTCGCCCGAAGTGGCTAGCTTATTCAAATACAATCGCTGCAAGAGCGGCCTTTTATGCCCTTTAGGGTGCCTGGCCGCGATTCGCGCCGGGGCACGACGTTTATGCCCGGCACGGGTGCTCCTACAGGTTAACGAGGACCGCGGCCAGCGCAAGCGAATGGCCAACACGAAGGGTGGCAACAATGCATAGAAACATGGGAAGCGTCGACCGTATAATCCGGATTCTTATTGCAGCCGGCATCGCCGCACTGTATTTCGGCGGTCAGATCACCGGCACCACCGCTATCATTCTGGGCGTCATCGCCGTGCTGCTGCTGTTGACTGGCCTGGTCGGGACCTGCCCCGGTTATCTGCCGTTTCACCTATCGACGCGGAGATAAAGCGTGAAGGCGGCGCACGCGGCCGGGCGCACGCCTATGCGGCGCCAGGTTCCGGCCCATCGCCAAACCATGAGCGAGCAGCGCACCGCGCACAAAGAAACTGTCAACCTGCTGCGCGGCCTTGTCGCGGGCGGTCAGTCTCCAGCACCCTGCATCCAATGACGGCATCCAGCGCATCCTCACACCGGATAATCCTGGCCCTGTTCGATGACGCGGCCAGGGCGGAGCGTGCCGTGCGCCAACTCATCGATCAGAACTTTCCCATGGACATGATCTCTCTGCTGGGCAAGGCGCAGAGCAGCGGCGACGACCCGCTGGGCCTGTATTACGCGAGCGCCGATGAACGCGTGAAAGCCTGGGGCAAAATGGGTGCCTTCTGGGGCGGCCTGTGGGGGCTTTTCACGGGTGCGGCCGGCCTGTTTCTCATTCCCGGCCTTGGTCCGCTGCTCGCAGCCGGACCGGTGGTCGAGGCCCTTGTCGGCGCCACCGCCGGCGCGGGTGTCATGGCCGGTGCCGCCGCCTTGTCTCATCTGGTGGTGGCAATGCGTCGCATGGGCATACCCGAAGATCAGCTGGAGGCGGTCCATAATGCCATCCAAAGCGGTGGCTATGTCGTCCTGCTGCGGGTCGACGCCGAAGAGGTCGCCCGCTGGCAGGCGTTTCTCAACACACGCGGCGCCGGCAGACTGCTGGTGTTTCCGTTCCGCAGCCTGGTCGAGTAGCGCTGCGGGGCGCCTCGCGCTGCTCCGAGGTCGACGGCAAGTCGACGCGCGCCACCTTACCCATCCCCGCATCCTCACGCAGGGAGCAACGCGACGGCATCCTGGCTGGATTTTCACTTTATCCACTGCACGCCGTTTACGCTTGCAAAGCCTCCACGCCGCGAGCAGGATACGTACTTTCCCGTAGGTGCCGGCCGCTGCCCGCTAACACTGTGCCACCGTGATACGGTGACACTCTGCGCAGGCCGGGAGGTCAATGTGCCGTTACGCAACATGGTGCTCTTGGTTCTGCTCGCTGTCGGCCTCGTGCCGCTGGCGGTGACCACCGCTGCCTACCTGCCCGGCATCCAGGACGCCTTGCAAGAGTCAGCCCGCGAACGCGCCGAAGCGCTGTCGCTTGCCGCGCGCCAGGACCTCCAGCACCGTCTAGAGGAAGGCCGGAAGTCGGTACAACTCCTTTCCATACTGCCGCTGTACCCGGAACTGATCGGCGCGGGAAAACTCAGTGGCATTCATGTATTGCCGGAAAGCACTGCGGTGGCACGTTACAACGTCGTGGTGGAACGCTGGTTCCAGGATGCGCGGGACATCATCGGCCTGTCGGTGCTCGATACCCAAGGCATGGAAAAGTTGCGCTTTGAGCACAGCCCGGAGGGGGTCTTCAATCCGCGCGGAAAACTGCGTAGCCGCGCTGGGCAACCCTGCTACGAACGGGCGATCAGCGGAAAACCCGACATCGTCTACGCCTCCCTGGTGCGCGGTAGTGAAGACAGCATTTGCCTTGAAGACGAGGCGCAGAGTTTCGTGCACCTGTCGAAACAGCTAGTGTCACCCGATGGCACGCCCATCGGTGTGCTCGTATTGAGTATGAAAACCGGTAGCCTGCTGGTCGATCACCCCGAGAGCACCTGGATCCACGGCGACGGCGCATACCTCAAACGCCCGTTCGAACAGACCGCGCCCCATGCAGGCGCGGGCGACGCCTACCAGGATTTTCCCGGCCTCAAACCCCTGCTTAAGCACGCCGCCACACAAGTGGTGTACCGGAGCGCCAACGGCGAAAGCCTGGTCTGGTCTCGCCTGCAACTCGACCCGCGGTACGATGAAACCCTGTGGATCGGTCAGCCGGTCGATCAGTCGCCGCTGGAAAAGCTGCTCGCGCGCATTCGAAGCATCGCCATCGGTGTGACCATTATCACCGTCCTGATCGTGCTGGCGTCGGCACGCTGGTTGGCCCAGCGGGTGGACAGCACCAGGACCCGCATCGTCGAGGCGGTGCACAGCATTACGCGGGGCCAGCGCCTTGTCGACATTCACTGGGGCGGACCCAGCGAAGTACGCGCCCTGGCACAGGAACTCGGCCTGCTGGCCGACCTGCACGCCGACAGCGAGGAGGCGCGGCGCCGCGCCGAAGCCAACTTGCACGCCGAACAGGCGCGCGTCAGGCAGCTTAACCAGTCCCTGGAAATCAAAGTCGACGCGCGCACCCGTGATCTGGAACAGCTCAACCAGGAATTACAGGCGTTCAGCTACACGGTTTCGCACGATCTGCGCGCGCCACTGCGCTCGATCAACGGGTTCAGCGAGATCCTCATCGAGGACCACGCTGAGCGCTTCGACGCCGAGACCATCGATTACCTGCAGCGCATCCGCAGGTCCGGTAAGAGCATGGCAGAACTGATCGAAGATCTCCTGTCGCTGTCCATGGTGATGCGCGGCACCATGCGCAGCGAACACGTCGACCTGTCAGCCGCCGCCGAACGGATACTCGCCCGGTTACGCGAATCCGATCCCGGACGCAGCGTCACGACGCAGGTCCAGCCCGGACTGTTCGCCCAGGGTGACAGTCACCTGCTGGATATCGCGCTTGACAATCTGCTCACCAACGCCTGGAAATACACCGCGCAGAACGCCAATGCACACATCGAATTCGGCTGCAACGAACAGCATGGCCGGCAGGTCTTCTTCGTTCGTGACAACGGCGCAGGCTTTGACATGCGCGATCACGACCGCTTGTTCGAGCCGTTTCAGCGTCTGCACGAAGGCGCCGAATACGAGGGCACCGGCATTGGCCTGGCGACGGTGCAGCGTATCATCCGGCGTCATAACGGCGCCCTGCACGCCGAAGGCCGGATTGGTGAAGGCGCCACGTTCTACTTCACGCTCGGCGAGACAGCCTCCTAGGAGCCTGTCCGGGTACTCATTCTGCTACTGCGAATCGATCTTATCCCAACCCGGCAGATACAAGCGGCACCACATATTCATCACCTCCATCCATTGAGCGAAGCTTTCTCTGGTAGCAAGGTAGTGACGTACGCGATGTCTGAAGGTCGCCAATGCCATCGCGTAGGCTCGGCAGTCACCGCAGGCGACATTCGGAGAACAGCATTTTCCGCCACTCTGCGTAAGATCGACGTGGTAGTGACGGTGAAATTTTGAAAGCCTGGTCGAACAATCCTGGGCCAGGCCTGTCTCTGGGTCCAGGCGATAGAGGGAGCCGCTCTGACTTATCCAGTCATTGTAGTAGTGGGAGTAAATAACCGTTTCCGGGTAGGTATCGATCATCTGTTCCAGACTCTCGCGGACCCTGCGGCGATCGTCATCGGTCAATCTCAGGTTGTCGCTTTCGCAACTGAAACGGAAGAACCGGCTGTCATTGGCAACGCCACGACTAAGCTTCTGCTGGTACTGCTCTGTCGAACTGAAGTGACTGAACGATAGTCTTACGCCATGGTCACGGCAAATCGCCGTTACCTCAGGAATCGCATCGATATTCTGGTGGTTGATGGTAAAGATGAACACTGCCCGCTCGTCGTTTCGGTAGTTGCGCAGTGCCCGGTGAAATACCGAGCCGCCTCTCATTTTGCGGGTCGCGTCGGGCCCGCCCCAGACTGAAACATGGATCGCATAACGAATATCAAGCGCAATACGCACAGTACCGTTGGTCGCGACAATACCGCGCGGCAGGTAACGCTGTGCGATCCTTAACCGCTCCTGTTCAAGGGACGGTTCCCCCCCGGCGAAATACGCAAAGTTCACGCCGCGGGCCGCTTCTACTCTCATGGCAAAATGCTCTCTGTCGCATGACGGGCAACCGGGTTGCTGTTCGTAATCGCCCTGACATCCTTGACCCGCGCTTTACAGGACTGTTTAAGTTCGATGATCTTCGTATTATGAGGCCAGATTCTTCGTTTCATGTAACGAACCATAGGTATCGTATCCAGATGAATCTGGCATATTCCCCCGTTCGATACCGGACGGCATCTGCCGCTTAATTGCCTCCGCCAACAACGGTACTGCCCTCCCTAACCCTTGCAGTTCCTTGCGTACAAACAGGCTGGTGTACTGTATGGTGTCTTCCGCCACCCGGTGCGTGATCATCCAGCCGACCACCTCGCTGTGGTGACGCAATCCCAGACTGTTGAGGTGTTCAATACGTTGTACTTCCTGAAATGGGGTAAGTTCCGGCGGAAACCATAGCTCACGGCGCTGACGCGCCAGGATGTTATGGCGTTCATTGGTTGTCAGTTCGCTCCACGGGAATATTTCAAAGCCTTCCGGCAGGCGGTAACGGTGCAGCCAGCCGGCGTAAGCAATGTCGGTCATGGTGCCCTTGCACAACAACATCGCCACCTGCAGTGGCTGCCAGCCGGAATTTGCCGGCAAGGCTTCCGTCACGATGGCTTTTGGCCGAAGTGCATTCGGGATCGCCTGCACGTCATAGAGTTCAGTGACAACGCCTTGGAACTCCAAGCCAGTGTGCGATAGTTGCGCTGCGCAGATCGATGACCAGCAGTCCACAGCGCGGGTCGACTGCTTTGCTTCGCAGTGTGTCATCCAGCGACAGACCACTGAACAACTCGTTCCCGCGCGGTCTTGACAATCCGACAATGGCGTAGTCGCCGCAAAAGGCCAGTCCCCGCAGGTAACCGGGACAGAAAATTACCGGTTGAAACTGCCCGTTCCTTGCATCTATATAACCCAGCTCGCCGCTACCGGAATTGAGCAGCCATAACTTACCGTGGCGATAACGCGGTGAATGCGGCATCGACAATCCCGAAGCGACGACGTCATCGGATCGGACGTCGATCACGATACCACCATTGCGACGCCCACTCCGCCAGCCGCCGGCCACATCGGCAGCGCTGATCGCGGTTACATAACGCGCCGCGCCGTCCACCAGAGCCAGTCCGTTCAAATGGCAGCGGTCTTCCGGTACCAGGCTGCTGATAAAGCGTGGACGCCAGAGAGTCTCGAAACTGGAACGGTCGCTCACTGTCGCAAGACAGCTGTATAGCGTATTGACGAACACCACCCGGCCGTTTTTGTCGACCGACACGTCGTGCGTACTTAGATTGCCGGTGGTATGTGCAAGGCGCGGGACATACAGCTTGTCGTAACCGTCAACTTGCTGGTCCGGGCCAGCGTATTGTCCAGTTGCCAGAGTTGCGCGCGGGTTGACATCAGCAGGCGGTCTTCGCTGGCGTGCAGGCCCATTGCGCCATCGAACAGACGCTCGAACGCTGATAACGTACCGTCCGGTTTTGATCCGATAAGAAACAGCCGATTGGTCTGATAGGTGGTCAGTCCCAGACTGACACGCGCCGACTGAAGCCAGCCGGCCAGGTTCGGCGAGCTGGATACCGACAGGGCCGGTTGTGCATCGGTAACGCTTCGGTGGTTCATCATGTTCAAGCCGATCATTCCGTTAGCGGCTTTGACCTTTAGGTGAATTTTCTCCGCTCAAGGTCCCTGTGAGCGCGTGGATTGAGGAAACTGACAACCCCCCTGATAATCTCGCCTAATCGTTACCAGGGACTAGCGGACGTCATTGAAAATACTTAATCTTTATTCCCGAATATCTTCATAACTTATTATTTTATATAATTTATATTAGAATAACAGAATATACGGAGCAGCTGGGAACGCCTGTTGCAGCCGGGTCGCTCGGAAGCGGTATGAGTGGCCGGGGAGTTCCAGTCAAAACCGTTACCGTCGCCGGTCGGCGCTAGGCAACGTCCCTTTTGCCCTGACTCTGACCAGCCTGGTCATCGCAGCCGCGTTGCCCGGCGAGCCGGGCAGACTTCGGCTGCGTCACTCGGCCGACGCCAACCGGGCAGGCGAAATCTGGCGACTGCTGACCGCGCACCTGGTTCATCCTGGCGGGTCACACATACTGTTATGAACATCGCAGGTCTGGCAGTGGTCTGGTGGCTGCTCGGAGCATGGCTGCGTACCCGTGACTGGCTAATGGTGTATTTCATCTGCGCCCTGGCGATAAGCTGCGGGTTGCTGTACCGGGACACAGAGTTGATGTGGTACGTGGGCCTGTCGGGCATACTGCACGGCATGCTGGCGGCCGGCTCATGGGCGGCAGTCCGCACGGGTCAACGGGAAGGCATTGCGCTGCTGCTGGTGTTGGCGTTGAAGCTGCTCTGGGAACAGGCGCAGGGCGGGCTGCCCGGCACAGCCGAACTGGCGGGTGGCACGGTGATTGTCAACGCCCATCTATATGGCGCGGTTGCCGGCCTCGTCACCGGCGTGCTGGTCGCGTGGTCGGTGAGAAAGACAAGAATACCGGTACAGCCTGACACCTGCCCAAGTGCCGCAACAGGCAGAGTGCACCGAACCTGAACCTTGTGCTCAACGGTTACTGTTTCGGCACACGAAGAACCTGACCCGCTGGCCATACAGGATGCCCAGCGGTACCGCCCCCCGAAGCTGGCGTCCTTTTAGCGACCACACTTTTCTGCTCGTCAAGGAGCTGTCACAGCCTTCGGATTTTCCGCGAGCTGAAATCCCACCCATTACCTGCGTCCGGCACCGATATTACTCACGACATCACCGACGTGTACGAACACCAGGAACGCGCCGGCAGCCTCATGTTATTTCTGAAGCGGGGTGTAACTGAACTTCTGCCCAACGATGCTCGCTTCAACCATCAGTCCACCCTTGGCCACGGTGAATACCGCCATGCCCTTACTGTAACCACCTTTGGTAATGGCATCATGTTTTCCACCACTTGCACCGGCTGAAGTTCCGCCACCTGTAGAGACGCCCGCTGAAGCACCTGCTGTAATAGCGACCGCTGAAGCATCTGCGCCAAACTCAAAATTGCCACTGGTAAATTCATCAAAAGCCCGTTTGTCTTCGAAGAAGACAATCTGGCTATAGGCCTTTGCCCCCGCCTGAAATCCGATAGAGCCTGCTCCTACTGAAGTATCACCTACATAGACGCCCTGTTCATACACACGTCCCTTGCCATAGGATCCACCAATGATAAAGCCCGCCTTGCCGATCGTCGGGAAGACTGCGAATCCATAGCTGTTCTCGAAGAAAGTGCCACTCTCCCCGGCAGCCTTGAAAATAGCAATCGTTTCCTGGTATTTCTGTTCTTGTTTGGCTGCATCTTCTTCTGCCCAGGCGCTCGCAAACGGCAGGGCACAAAGCAGGAAAATAAGAAAAGCGCGCATAGTTTGTTTCATTTGTTTCATGGTCAATACTCCTCATTTACCCGAAGGTGCTTTATACCATAGGCCGTAGGCGCGGGCACCCCGAAAATGTAGGGCGCCGGGTTACGGCCTGAAGCCGGATCAATCGGCCAGCCGGCCGATTGAACCGTAGGTTGGGCTGAGCCTGCGAAGCCCAATATTGGGTGCCCGGTGGCCTTTATGATCGTTGGGCTTCGCTGCGCTCAGCGCCAACCTACCCGTCCCACCAAGCTACGCCCCCAGCGGCCTCCTCGCATCCATCGCCCGAAGGCGAGGTGTTTACAGATCCCCTATACGGGGACTCTAAAGAATATTTTATCGATTTCCGAGGAACTGTAGCCGTGGCGTTTCGCGTTAAGCAGCTTTGCCGGCCCCCGTGTAAGAACCCCATCCATAGCGCCCTCAAGTTCGGTCTGAGCCAGGGCGGAATTCGTCAGACAGCAAATCATGAAAAACGGCAGCGCCAATGCTTTGTTCAAAATCTAGCTGAAACCTAATGTAAGACGATAGCGTTGCAATTGGTCCAAGGTCGTATCTCGAGCATGAAACTCAGGTTCTCATCGGCTGATGGACTTCCATGGCTAATAGGTGAATGACCGGTTAGCATCCGGGATGTGTCAAGACACAAAATGACCGCAATATAGGGGATACAGAAACCCCTCCTCATCGGCAAAAAGCGGGCGCTCCGACTGGCTGACTGAATGAACTGGTGTCTGGGCGAAAGCTGACTGACGCCCGCAGAATGACGGGAATTGATGACTAGGGCGCGGCATATGAACCGCATATTTGGAATCGAGATGGAGGCCTGCCGGGCCTGCGGTGGGGGCAGGATAATCGCTTGCATCGAAGACCCGTATATGGCCCCCTTCGTTTGCAAGCACGCTGTGTTGAGGCGGTAAGGTTCGGCTGCTCACGTATATCCGGTCCTTATTCGCGCGATATCGCACGTGACCTTGATGGGTTATCCACGCGCCAACTCATCATCAGTGGTTCGTGCTTTTCACACCTAAGTCTTCTCGGGTTTTGTCAACGTCGGTTCGACCTGTTCGCCATCGATCAGAAGCCAACCCCCGCGGCCAAGTCCGTGGCGATCAGCGGCCCAACCCCACGGAGTTGTTGAAGACGCCGCGCGACTGGACCGCTCTTGGCCATCGCTTCAATCTCTGTATCGCGCTCGCCAATTCGCCGGTCGAGTTCCATCAGGTCACACCACAACCCCAGCACCAGCTGACGAAAACGCTCTGTGAGCCCATTATCCGCATCCTCAAGCCACCCTGGCAGTGCCGCTCGCAATTGCGACAGATTCTTCGGCGCCACCAACCCGTACTTCGTGACCAGCCCGTGGATCTGATTGGCCTTCGCCGTGCGTTGACTCATCAGCTCTTCGCGTATACGATGCACCGCCTGGATGTCTTGCTGCTCAACATCTTTTACCTGCACAAAGCGCATCGACGGCCGACTCATCGCCTCGCAAATCGCCTCGGCGTAGTTGCAATCGTTCTTGTTGCTGTTCACGTAGGGCTTCGCAAACTGTGGAGCAATGGCGAGCCGCGTTTTCGAGGCCGGACACAGGCCTGGCATCGGCGCACAAAGCGGCTTTAGAACCGGTACATCGCACCGACGCTGATGGTCCACAGCTTCGAGTCATAGAAATTGATGTTCGAATCCGACTCGTAGTAGCCCGCGGCCGCAGTCGCCCACCAGTCCTTACCCAGGCTGCTCAACAGGCGTTTGTCAAAGACGGTACCACCGACTCCCCAACTGTTATCGTCTTGCGTCTTGCCATAGATGGGGTTGGTCTTATCGTAGTCGGCCTTCATGTAGCTGCCGGTTAACGCCAGATTGTAACGCTCGCCCTGGTTGGCATAGGTCAGCTGCGCGCCCCACTGTTCCGATTTGACGGCATGGCCGTCACGATTGTCGTCGACATAGATCACCTCCGGCAGCAGAGACTCCTTGTTCCCCAGGTCAAACAAATAGCCGGCGCGAATACTCTGTTGGTCGCCATCACGCTTCAACAACTCTTGTTCTGCCGGTGTCAGGCCGAGGAACTGCCCGCTGCGCTCCGTATCGATGTCGATCTTGCGGTAGGTATACTGCAGTTGCGCCCGCGTGCCCAGAATATCGCCATAGGTCAGGCGCAGCCCCTTGGAGTCACGGTCCGTCTTACTGCGCTTCTGCCCCTGCACGAAGGGGTCTTCCCAGACCTTGGTCGGTACTCCGGAAAACACATAGGCGATCGACAGGTTGCTCTTGTCGCTGAGCTCCTGGCGCACACCGACCTGTTGCGTGAAATCGAAGCGCACCGCGTCGACCAGGTCCCGGCCTGCAAACAGCTCGGTGCGCGTGTCTAAGGTGTAGCTCACCTTGAAGTTATAGGCTGGCAAACCCTCGGTGACACTGTCCGGACTGGCGAAGATCGAATCGATACTCTCTGGTGTAAATTCCGTGTAACCTCCGATGCCGACACCGGCCACCTCGTTGTTCTCGACGCCGTTGTACGAATAACCCAACTGAACGAAACCGTTCCAGCCGGACTCGTTGGGTACAGCTGCCGAGACCGCGGAAAAGCTGACTACAGCGGCCAGCACTCCGACGCTGACGCTTGTTGCTGTTATAGACATTTGATCACCTCGTTATAATCCATTGCTTTGGCGCCCAACGCCGCATTATCCACCACCCAAACGACCGGGCGCAACCTGCAGGCTTGTCCGATAGGAGGCCGGGTCAAGGAGGCCGGGTCAAGGGGTCAGAACACTTGATCCCCAACCAATTCAAATTAGGTCGCGGGTTCAGGGCACTTGAAACATTATTCAAGACTCAATGGTCATTTCTGCCCTTGCGAAACCGCTGACTTTTCCGGTCACCCCCATGCGGAAAACGTAGTACGCGTCGCTCGACTATTGCCCGTATCTCTTCCCGAAACCGCTCATTACCAACGACCGCGCCCGTCTCGGTTCCTTTTCGTATTGAGTGCAAATCGGCCTCACCGATATGGCTTGCAAACAACCCCCGATAAACTGACTGCTGCATTCCGGTATCAGAACCGAGCTGTTGGTATAAAGGATGCGGGGTAACTACCCCATCCTGACGGCCAAGCGCATTAAACCGATAACTCGACCAGGGATATTCACCTGGATGCTTGACCATACTCGCACGCACTGGATTCAGCTCGATATAGCGGCTGCAGGTCAAAAGGTATCGTTCCGAGTTTATCAATGCTGATTTGAAGCGCCCCTCCCACAGCGTGCCCGTGCGACGATATTGTCCGTTCACATAGCGTACATAGCCACGCCCGACCGCCTGCATCACCCGAGAAGGCGACATTGTCTGTTCCGGAGTCACTAGCAGATGCACGTGATTAGTCATGAGTACATACGCATGTACTGCACACCCATGAGTCGCGGCTGCCTGTTGCAACTTCTCGAGATAAACACGGTAGTCTTCCCTGGAAAAGAAAACCGGCTGTCGGTTATTTCCACGTTGAATAATATGTAGCGCCTGCCCCGGCACTACAATCCTTGGCATGCGGGCCATCTCGCAATTCCTTTGCAAGAGATATAATGATGACGCATGACGCTATCTCATATGCCATCCATGTTTCAAGTGCTCTCATGTTTCAAGTGCTCTGACCCCTTGATTAGACCCCTTGATTCTCTCCTTGATTCTTCTGACCCCTTGATTCTTGATTACTTGATTAAGTGCTCTGACCTCTTGATTCACCCCTTGATTCACTGACCCATTGATTCATATCGTCCTCCTGTGACCGTGCGTCAGTGCCACGAGCACGGCCATTTCTCGTAGACCGCACGCATGAGTCCCTCTACTGGCGCCTCGATCCCGAGCAGCTGAGGATTAGCCTTGGACCAATCCAGGAACCCCGCCACCACCTCTTCACGGGTCAATGCAGCGTGCGGACAGACAATGGGCTTGTACGTCGCTCCCGACATCAGCGCCGCCTCATAATCCAGTACCCCATCGATGTAGCCCAGACAAAAACCCATTGCAGCAGCATAGGAAGGGTCGTCCGCGCTCACGCTGCACAGCTCGACAAGCTCTCCGGTGGTCTTGACCTGCCTGCCCGCCGGTGGCTCGGCAAGGCTGTGGGTTGCAGCAGCGACTGCCGCCAGGGCAATCGCGTGTCGTATGCAGCGCATCGTCTCATTCCTCGTCTTGGTGATGGTATACGGAGTCCAGCAGGGTCAAGCCTGGCTTCACTCCGGGAGCTGCGGCGCACCCTCGGACACTTTGACCAGATTGGGTATCACCGGAATCGTCACAAAGCGCAGGTTCCAGTCCGTCCCCACGGCATCCGACAGTACCACTGTCTTGCGCAGCTCCAGGCCAAAGCGCATCGAATTTCCACTTCGGCCCCATGTACAATACCAGCGCCGCCGGCCCGGCCGAATATTTTTCCGTGCCGAAATAGTCGTTGCTGGCAGTCGGGAAGGTGGTCATCGCGCCAAGACCCCAGATGACCTTGCCGTCGCCAGCTTTGGGCAGATCCTGTGGGCGGCATCATTGCAGCGCCCGCGGTACCGGCGTGAGCGACCCATTGGTTTCGCGGTCCCGGTCTGCCTCTTACTTGGCATTTTTTGCCTCAACCTGGGCTTGATGCAGCCCTGACTGGGCCTGATCGACTGCAGACCGCAAGGTTCGGGGATTGATCCTGAACAGGAGTTCCCCAGCGTTGACAAGCTGGTTGTCATTGATCAGCACATCAACGATCGGCCCCGACACCCTGGGCATGATCTGAATCACCGGGGCGCGGACCTGCCCATCCCGGGTCCACGGATTGGCGATGTAGGCCCAGTACTTGATCGAGGCAGCCGCCACCGCGACCAGCACCACTGCCACCTGTGAGCTCCTGCGTTATTTCCGCTACAGTATACGGAATTGCCATGAAACGACACCAGCAGACTCCATGGATCACGGCGAATTATGTACATGATCCCGTTTCGCCCAGCTGATAGTACCTGCGCAGAGCGTTGGGCTTCGCATGCTTGCGACAGGTTCTACTCAATGGTCGTCGATGCTACCCGCCGCCCTTGTCATCCCCGTGCAGGTCGGGCCTGGAGCCAATCGTGTGCTGACCTACCCACTTATTGACGCGGACCGCGACCGACAAGGTAAAACGTTAGGTCTTGGGTTTTTAACCCTCAGATTAACCTGCCCTGATGCAGGCTTTCCGGCAATAAATCGTCGATCCTTCCGAACGGATGTCGGTTTTCATGGCGGTATCAGGCACCGACGGCGGGGCGAGGAAGGGAAGAAGATACCGGCATAGGACGAACCCGCTTCGGAGTCAATTAAGGATAACCGCTGCGAAAAGCGTAACAATTCCAATGCTTCCTACCAGACTGCAAGTCTGGCTGCGCGGTGTGAGGCGGTCGCGTGGTGCAGTGTGAAGTTCGCGCGCCAGGTCAATCCGGCGTGATCTGGCGCTAACCTCGGTCCGTGCTTTGAGCTAGAATATAAGCACACTTGAACTTCATAACTCTTCGGTGACCAGGATGAGCAACCTCGAGCAACAACGGCAGAAAATGAAGACGCAGCCCGGTTTCATTGCGGCGCTGGATCAAAGCGGCGGCAGCACGCCCAAGGCCTTGAGTCTTTACGGGATCAGTGAAGATACGTGGTCCAACGACGATGAGATGTTTGCGATTGTTCATCAGATGCGCACACGCATCATTACGAGCCCCAGCTTCACCGGCGAGCGGATTCTTGGCGCCATTCTGTTCGAGAACACCATGGACAGGGACATCGAGGGGCAGCCTACCGCGGACTATCTCTGGAACGTGAAACGTGTTGTGCCTTTTCTGAAAGTGGACAAAGGTCTTGGGGCTGAGAAGGACGGTGTGCAGCTGATGAAGCCGATGCCTGAGCTTGCTGCGCTGCTCGACAAAGCCAGAGCGAAGACGGTATTCGGCACCAAGATGCGCTCGGTCATCAAGCATGCCAACGCCGCGGGCATCAAGGACATCGTGAGCCAGCAGTTCGAGGCAGCCAGGCAGATCGTCGCCGCCGGCCTCGTGCCGATCATCGAGCCGGAAGTGGATATTCACTGCCCGGAAAAAGCCAAGGCCGAAGAGTTGCTCAAACCGGCCATCCTCGCCGAGCTCAACGACCTGCCGGCGGATCAGCTAGTCATGCTCAAGCTCACGCTTCCGGAGCAAGACGACTTCTACGCCGAGTTCGTCAAGCATCCCAATGTGTTGAGGGTGGTTGCGCTGTCGGGCGGTTATACGCGGGAAGAAGCCAACGACCGCCTGCGCAGGAATCACGCTGTCGTAGCGAGCTTTTCCCGGGCGCTGGTAGAGGGACTGTCGGCCCAGCAGTCCGATGCCGAGTTCAACGACCTGCTGGATGCAGCCATCGAGAGTATCTTTCAGGCGTCCAACACCTGATTATTCATACACAAGAAGCGTGAAACCAAATTGTGCACCGGTACCACGCTGTGTATCTGCCCATATAGTACCACCGTGTGCCTCAACAATAGAGCGGCTGATGGATAAGCCCATCCCCATGCCGGATGCCTTGGTGGTCTGGAATGGTTTAAACATTTTGGAAATCATGTCGGCATGTATACCAGGACCGTTATCGGTTACGGTTACTTCGATCGACTCATCCTCTATTACGCGCGTTTTCAACATCACCTTCCCGCCATTTGCCTGCCTGCCTGCAATGGCCTCTATACTGTTCATTACCAGGTTGACCAGTACCTGCTCGATCTGCACCTTGTTTGCCATGACTTTTCGGCCCTTAGAATCAAGATCGCGTTCCACCTCAACGTTTGCACGTTTCAGCTCTGAACCGAGAAGAATATTTATGTCTTCAATGACCTGATCAAGGCCCAGCAGCTCTTTATGGTCGGCTTCCTTACCGACAAATTCACGAAGGTGCTTGATGATTCTACTCGCATGGTGAGCCTGCTCGACCGAACGTTCGAGTATGTCGTGAAGTTCCTGCGAAGGTGTCGGAAGCGATTCGACCAGCATTCTGGCTGTACCGCAATAACTGACCAGTGCAGCTAACGGCTGATTCAATTCGTGCGCCATGCCTGACGCCATTTCACCCATGGTGCTGAGCCGGATCACATGCGCTATTTCCTGCCGGTGAAGCTGCCTTTCTTCCTCAGCCCGCTTCCTGTCAGTGATATCGCGACCTTCTGCGATAATGAGCACTGTTTCGCCGTTCTGGCCCATAACAGGCTTGAGCGTAAAATCCATCGTCCGCGGGATATTATTTTCTGCCAGCACATCCTCTTCATAACGGACGGGTGTTCCCTGCGAAGCTGTCTCGATGGCGGCTTTCAGTCGCTTCTGAACCTGCGCCGAATAAGACCACCAATAGGTGTCCCATAACGGAAGTCCGACGACATTGGCTTCGGTTAGCCCGCCAAAATCCAGTGCGGTCTGGTTGGCCTGGAGCAACGTGCCATCCGTATCCAGAACGCCGATGAGCTGGTAGGTGGAATTGAATATGGCGCGAAATCGGCGCTCGCTGTTGGCGAGCGCCGCAGCGGCTCGATTACGCTCGGTCACGTCGCGCTGAATAATGAGGAAGGTGGTGAAATCATCATGTTCATCGGGCACTGCGGTCGCCGCACATTCCACCTCGATAACACGGCCATCCCTGCATACAAACGCTACGTCTGCCCGGCTGTGTCCTCGATGCCGGAGTTCGTGGAAATTAAACTCACAAGTATTTTGTGACTCACTGGTGAGAAAATCCCTGATATTCTTTCCAATGACCTCTTCTTCGTTGTAGCCTGAATGTTCACAGGCATACCTGTTAGCCTTGATGATGGCCCCCTGGGCATTGGTTACAAAGATAAACTCGGGCGCAGTATCAAGCAAAGTCTGCAGCCGGGCTTCGCTTTTCTTCAAGGTGGCTTCCGCATGCTTGCGCTTGGTAATATCGATGTAAATGCCAAGCATGCCGGTCACCTGTCCCGATTCATCGAGAAGCGGCACCTTGTTGGTAAGCAGTTCGACCTTCCGGCCATCGGCCTGCAGTTGTGATTCCTCGATATTCAGCATCGGTTCGCCGGTATCCATGACCTTGCGATCACACTCCCTGTAGAAATCTGCCTGTTCCCTGGTCCACGCCAGGTCATAGTCTGTTTTCCCAACGAGTTCCTCCAGGCTCTTGAGTCCGGCCTCGCGGATAAACCGGTCGTTCGCGCCAAGAAAGACTGAATTTCTGTCCTTCCAGAAAATTGAGGCGTGCACATTCGACAAAACGTTGTCAAACAGGTCGCGTTGGGCGGCCAGCTTTCGCTGGATCGCCTTTTGTGCGCTGACGTCCCGTGCGATGGCATACGCGATATGCTCTGCCATAACCGGCGCCGCGCTCCAGGCCAGCCATTTGTATGAACCATCCTTGTGGCGATAGCGGTTCTCGAAGCAGACTACAGGCTCACCCCTCGTCAGTTGCTCCAATGCACCCAGGGTTGCCGTTTTGTCGTCCGGATGAACGAAATCGATAAACGGAGTCTTGAGCAATTCCTGTCTTGAGTACCCCAGGCTGTTTTCGAAGGCCGCATTGATAATCCGAAAATACCCATTGAAATCTGCCACGCAAAGCATGTCCGGCGAAAAAATGAAAAAATCCCGGGCTGCCATATCCACGGCCAGCCGTCTCGCCTGGGCTGTTTCCAGCTCCTGAATGCGCTGTTCCAGTTCCTCGTAACTTGGTTTTCCGGTCATCGCGAAGTCCCAGGTGTGGTGATCCGCCTTGTATGCAGCCGATCGATACGGCGTGACTCGCTATTGTACTCTTCCCGTAGATCCCCTATTTCGAGAACCTGCCAGCTGACTGATTTACTGCTGGTATTCCTTCTGGTTACGACCGACGTTAACAAGAACGCAAAGTGACTGGCATTGTGGAAATTACTTACCAAAGGCGATGAGTAACTTTACTTACCATTATAGACCCGGTCAGCAGCTGCCCGGCTTGGGCGAGAAGTTACCACCCGCATTCGCAAGTCGGGCTGAGGCAACGAAACCCAACGATGCCGGATACCGGTATGTTGGGCTGAGCGGGCGCAGCTGGGCACGCGCGTGTTGGACTTCACGTGCGTTCAGCCTAACCTACCGGGGGCCGAGCCGCCCTGCCTCCATGACCAGGATTCTGTCCAGACGCTCCAGCCCTTGCAGGTTGTGGGTGATCAACAGCAGGCTTTGCTGCCTGGCTTCCACGTGGGCAATGGTGTTTGCCATGACTTGACGCGCAGTCCGGGGGTCGAGCCCCTCGGTGGGTTCGTCCAGAACCAGCACGGGCGCGTTCTTCAGCAAGGCACGGGCAATCGCCAGGCGCCTGGCCTGTCCCCCGGACATTCTGACGCCGGTTTCACCGGTCATGGTTTCATAGCCGTCCGGTTGCGCGCGGATAAAATCGTGGATCAGCACCGTGCGGCAGGCCGCCTCGATGGCCTGCTGGTCGGCGTCGGGGCGGGCCAGCAACAGGTTCTCGCGAATCGTGGTGTTAAAGAGATGGGTGTGCTGGGAGACGACCGCGATACGCTGGCGTAACGCCTCGCCGCTGTACCGCTGCAAAGACTGCCCGTTCAGCAGGATGGTCCCGCCCGTCGGGTCGCGGAAACGCAGCAACAGGCTTACCAGCGTGCTCTTGCCGGAACCGCTTGTTCCCACGACCGCGAGCCGGCCGGCCGGGGCGAGTTCCATATCGACTGCCTGCAACACATCCGGACCTTCCGGCCGATAGCGGAAACTCACCTCCTGGAACTGAAGGGTAAAACTGTCCGGGACCGGCAGCGGATCGGCTGCTTCGGTCACCGCCGGCTGCATATCGGCGAGGCTGAAAATGCGCCGCGCAGCCGCCAGTGATTCGCCCAGCGTCTGCAAGGCCCCCGGCAAGGGCGCGACCGCCTCAAAACTTGCCAGCGCCAAGAGTGCCAGCATGGCAAGGTCGGGCGCTGCAATGGCATGACGCACGACCATGGGTACGGCCAGCACCACCATTGCCCACATCGCCAGGTTGGCACACAGACCCAGCATGCCCTGCGCAATGCCATTCAGACCGCTCATGGTCTGCTGTCGATTGGCCAGATCCAGCGAAAGTTGCCGGATGCGGGCAGCGTGCGTATCCCCCGCGCCATACACCAGCAGCTCGCCCATGCCCTGCACGTCGGTCACCAGCTCCGACCGCAGCTGCGCGGATAGTTCGATGATCTGCCGGCCGGCGCGGTCCCCCAGCTGGTTCACCAGCCAGGGCACGAACACGCCCGCCAGCAGCAACAACACGAACTCCGCGAGCGCCAGCCAGGGATGGTAGAACAGCAGCACGATGACAAATACCAGAGCCGCCAGCAGCGCTACGGCACCGGGAACGAGCAGGCGCAGGTAGACATTGTCCAGCGTATCTATGTCCGCACGGATACGGCTCAGGAGGTCGCCGCTGCGGTAAGCGTCCAGCGGCGCCGGGGCCAGTGGTTCCAGTTTCTGATAGAACCACACCCGCAGCTCGGCCAGCAGGCGGAAAGTCGCTTCGTGCGTCACCAGGCGTTCCGCATAGCGGCCCGCGGTACGTACCAGCGCCGCCGCACGGATCAGAGCGGCCGGGGTGAAATAGTTGGTGCTCAGTCCTGCGACGCCCGCTATCGCCATCGCCGTGATGAACCAGCCCGACACCGCCATCAGCCCCACATTTGCCAACAGGGTTATGAACGACAGGAAAACACCCAGCGCTAACCACAGACCATAGGGTTTGAACAGACGCAACAGCCGCAACAAGTCGTTCACTGCCCGCCTCCATAGGCGTCCACCATCTGCCGGTAAACCGGTGAGGTCTGCAGCAGCTCCGCGTGGGTTCCGCTTTGCACGATCTGGCCCTTATCCAGCACCGCAATCCGGTCGGCATCGCGAACGGTACGCAGGCGGTGGGCAATCATGACCAGTGTGCAGCCTGCCGCGAGTTTCCGCAGCGCGGCCTGGATCAGCGTCTCGCTGTGCACGTCCAGGTTCGCGGTGGCCTCGTCCAGTATCACCAGCGGCGCATCTTTCAGGAAGGCGCGCGCCAGCGCGATGCGCTGCATCTGCCCGCCGGACAGCCCCCGACCGGCTTCGCCGACCAGGGTGTCATAGGCTTGCGGCAAGGCTTCGATGAAAGTATCCGCCTGCGCCTGTCTGGCTGCATTGCGCACGGCTTCCAGGCTCGCTCGCGGGCTGCCGAGACGGATGTTGGCGGCGACCGTGCCGGGATACACTTGTGGCTTTTGCGGCAGCCATGCGAGTTGCCGGCGCCAGCTGTCGGGAGCAATGTCCTGCAACCGGGTGTGACCAATCAGGAGCTGCCCCCTCTGCGGTTGCAGGAAACCCATCAGCAGGTTGATGAGGGTGGTCTTGCCTGCGCCGCTGGCGCCGACCAGCGCCAGCGTTTCGCCGGGGTGGATGACCAGATTGAGATTTTGCAGCGACTGCCTGCCGTCAGGATAACTGAAACCGACGGCTTCGAAACGGAGCGCGTTGTGGCGCACATCGGGGACTGTCGTTACGCTTCCCTGCGTTTGCAGCGGCTGTGTGTTGAGGATGTCAACGATGCGTTCGGCCGCGCCAATCGCTTCCATGCGCGCATGGTATTGTGTCCCCATATTGCGCAGAGGCAGGTAGAACTCCGGCGCGAGCAACAGCACAAAAAAGCCGGACAGGAAATCCATTTCGCCCCAGAACAGACGGAAACCAACCAGTACCGCGACGACCGCAATACTCACGGTGGAAAAGAATTCCAGTGCGAACGAGGACAGGAACGCAATCCGCAACACCGACATGGTCCCCTCGCGGTAGCGCTCGGAGATGCTGGCGATCATCTGCGCCTCGCGGCGACTGGCATTGAACAGCTTGAGGGTCGTCAGTCCCTGGATGACGTCGAGAAAATGCGCGCTCATCCACGCCAGATCGGCCCACTGCTTCTGGTTGCGCCTTTCCGCGCCCTTACCGATCAGGATCATGAACAGCGGGATCAGTGGTGCGGTCACCAGCATTACCACAGCCGCCAGCCAGTCAGTGGCGAATACGAAGACCAGCAGTGCCAGCGGCACCAGCGCCATCAGCGCCACGGCAGGGAGATAACCGGCGTAATAGCCTCCCAGCGCTTCCACGCCATCACTAATGGCATTGGTAACATCGCCACTGCGCTCACCGCTCAGCCACGCGGGACCGAGCTGCTGCACGTGCCGGTACAGCGTTTCGCGCAAACTCAGCTTAACCTGTACGGCGGCATGGAACGCCGCCTGTTCTGATGCCCACGCCAACCCCGCCCGCAGCAGGAACAGGCCCAGCATGCTCCACAGCCACGGCATTACCTGCTGCAGCACTGCCTTGTCAAACACGACCGCATTGACGACGCTGGCCAGCAACCAGGCCTGCAGAACCAGCAGCAGGCCCGCGGCGAGACCGATCGCGACGGCAAGCTTCAACCAGAAACCGGAATGAATTTTCCAACCTTGCAGCGCTGAGAGGATAGAGGTGGCGGGTTTGTCGGGCATGGCATCCATAAGCACGGCACAGGTCTGGAAAGCTCTGCGCTGCAGACCGGCCAACAGGTCTGTCAGCCGGCCGACGGCAGTTTACAGCACACGCTGCACCTACCCGCCCGCAGGCTCGACGGCAGCAGCACGCCCCGAAATCGCGGCACGGGGCGACTGACCGCCGCGCACCGAGCTGTCGGCCAGCGGACGCCCTGGTCAGGTTTCCTGCTTATTCTCTTCTTCGGCAAGCTGGGTATCCATCAGAGCGCCGCCCGCCGCGGCGATCAGCACGATCATGACCGTGCCGACCAGCCAGGCAAAATACCAGGGACCGTAGTCTCCCAGAATGACGCCGAGGAAAATCAACCAGAGTGAAATGAGGAAGTAAAGGATGATTTTCATGACAGTGTCCCTCAGTAAGCGTGATCGTCCGCTTCGACGTCTTCGGGTGTCACCTTGCCGCGCATCACCCAGAACGCCCAGCTGGTATACGCCAGGATGGCCGGCACGAACAGCGCAGTCCAGCCCGTCATCCAGATCAGGGTATGTTCGCTGGACGAGGCATTCCATACCGTGAGGCTCTGCGCCGGATGCGTGTAGGACGGCATCATGAAGGGGAACATGGCCGCACCGACTGTACCCAGGATGCCGATCCAGGCCAGCGCACCCAGCCACCAGGCCAAATGGGATTTGCCGCCACGGGCGGCGAGCGTACCGAGGACCACGCCGAGATACGTGGTGAGCGGCAACAGCCACAGCACCGGCATTGCCTTGAAATTGGCGAGCCAGGCGCCACTGCTCATGGCTACTACGACCCTGGGATCGAGCGGGTTGGAGTCCGCCCCCGGCGTCGCGTTGGACAGCGTGAAGCCCTTCATGTTGGTGATCCAGATACCGCCGACGGTGAACAGCACCAGTGCCAGCGGTCCAAACACAGACACCAGTTTCCGGCTGCGCTCGAACACGGCGCCTGTGGAGCGGTTCATGATCATGCTCGCGCCCATGTAGATGGACATAGACACCGACAGCAGACCGGCCAGGATGGCAAACGGGTTGAACAGGCTGATGAAGCTGCCGGTGTATTGCGAAGCCATGTTCCACTCGAAGTGGTACGGGAAACCCTGCAGGGCATTACCGATGGCGGCGCCAAACACCAGCATGGGCACGAAACCGCTGACGAACAGACCCCAGTCCCAGGTGTTGCGCCAGGCGGCCGAGGGCATCTTGCTGCGGTATTCGAAGCCGAGCGGACGGATGATCATGGTCCACAGCAGCAGCAGCATGACCACATAAAGCCCGGAGAAGGCCGTGGCGTAGATGACCGGCCAGGCCGCAAAGATGGCGCCACCGCCGAGGATGAACCACACCTGGTTGCCGTCCCAGTGGGGGCCGATGATATTCAGCGCCACCCGGCGTTCCGCATCCGTGCGGCCAACATAGCGCAGAATGGTGCCCACCCCCATGTCCATGCCCACCATGATGGCGAGGCCCGTGAGCAGTACACCCAGCAGCAGCCACCAGAGGATCTTGAGTGCAACATAGAGTTCCATGGTCCTGTTCCTCCAGCTTCATCAGGGGCGGGAAAACGCCGGCTGTATATGACCGCCGTCGCTGCTTGCAGGCGCGGGGTCGTCGGGACCCTTGCGGACGAACTTCACCATCAGGAACATCTCGATAATGATGAACAGCAGATAAATCAGCGTGAAGCCGGTCAGCGAAAAGATCAAATAACCGGCAGTGTGCGTCGAGGCGGATATCCAGGTGGGCAGTTTTTCGTACACCGTCCAGGGCTGACGGCCGAGCTCCGCCGTCAGCCAGCCCAGCTCGCAGGCCAGAAAGGGCACGGGCAGCAGCCAGATGGAGATCTTCAGCAGAAAGCTCTGCGCCACGCACTGTTTGCTCAGCGAGTAGGTCGCCATGGCAATCATGTAGATCAGCAGCAGGAAAGCCATGCCTATCATGAGACGGAAGGACCAGAACGTCAGCCATACCGGTGGAATGGCATCCCTCGCGGCCTGCTCGATCTGCGCTGGCGTCGCGTCGGACAGGTCGGGCGCATAGCGCATCAGCAGCATGGCATAACCGAGATCCTGCTCGTGTTGCCTGACGGTAGCCAGCACGGCCTCATCGTCCGGGTTCTGCTGGTATTGCCTGAGCGCCATCAGGCCGGGGATGCCGTTTTTGATACGCTCGGCTGCACGCCGTTCCAGTTCTTTGATACCGGGCAGTTCCTTGTCCAGCGTGTGAGTGATGAGGATACCGGCCAGTCCCGGGATCTCGATGGTGGGACCCAGGTTGCGCTGCTCCCTGTCGCTGGGGAAGGCAATGAGCTTGAGCGGTGCGGGCGCCGGTTCGGTCTCCCACATTCCCTCCATGGCGGCGAGCTTGGTGGGCTGGGCACTGCCGGCCACAAACCCCAGCGCATCACCCAGGGTGATCACCCCGATCACAGAGAACACGCCGAACAGCGAACCGACACGCACAGAACGACGCGCCATCTCGACGTGGCGCCCCTTGCTGAGATACCAGGCACTGATGGTCACCACGAACATTGCGCCGGTGACATACCCGGCAATCGAGGTATGCACAAACTTCGACTGAGCGTCATGGCTGAACATCAGGTCGAAAAAACTGACCAGTTCCATGCGCTGAGACAGCGGGTTGAAAACCGCCCCAACCGGATCCTGCATGAACCCGTTGGCAACCAGAATCCACAGCGCCGACAGGTTGGATCCCAGCGCGACCAGGAAGGTCACTGCGAGATGGCCCGCCTTGCTCAGGCGGTCCCAGCCAAACAGCATGAGGCCCACGAAGGTCGACTCCATGAAAAAGGCCATCAACCCCTCGATGGCGAGCGGGGCGCCGAAGATGTCGCCCACGTAGTGGGAATAGAACGACCAGTTGGTGCCGAACTCGAACTCCATGGTCAGCCCGGTCGCCACACCCAGGGCGAAGTTGATGGCGAACAACTTGCCCCAGAACTGGGTCATCTGCTTGTAAATCTGTTTTCCAGTGGTGACGTAAACCGTCTCCATGGCGGCCAGGATGAAGCTCAGACCCAGGGTCAGCGGCACGAACAGAAAATGGTATAGAGCAGTGGCAGCGAACTGCCAGCGTGACAGCTCCACTACCGTTTCGCTGGGGACCAACATGCGTGCTCTCCTCGTATTTGCAATCGGCATCTCAAAGTGCTGCCAGGTGCTTTCCTCCGTGCGCCTCTGCGCGCCTCTGTGGTTGAACCGACAACGCGCATCGAATTAGATCGTCTCCCACCCTTGCTCACAGTTGCTTCTCCTGTGTCGCGGATGCCTGCCCGACATCCTGCTCCGCCGTCGTACCGTAAAGCCATGCCAGGAACACCTGGTAGCCGAGCACCAGAATCACGGAGCCGACGAACAGCCCGACGATGCCCGAGGCAAGGAAGCCGCCGATGGCGCCAATGAAAATCACGGCCATCGGCACATTCACACCGCGCCCCAGCAGCAGCGGTTTCAAAACGTTGTCCAGCCCGCCAACCAGAATGCTCCAGACCAGGAACAGCACCGCGGTGAGGGTGTCGGCAGTGTAGAACACATAGATCACCACTGGCAGGATAATGGGAAGGATGCCAATCTGTACCACCGCGAGCAGCAGACACAGCAAAGCCCACAGACCGGCCCCCGGCACACCCACGGCGAGAAAGCCCAGCCCAGCGAGAATAGACTGAATGAATGCCACGCCCAGAATACCGCGGGCGACACTGCGGATGGTGGCGCGCGCCAGCCCGGCGAACTCGATACCGCGCTCGTCTGCCAGGCGCGCAGCAATGGCCTGAGCTGCCCGTCGGCCGGCCTCATCGTGGGCCAGCAGCACACCGGCGATGATGATGGCTGCCACGAACTGCAGCAGCCCAACGCCCGCACCGGCGACCATCGACACCAGCCATGTGACTGTCGCCCTGAGCTGTGGCCTGACCTGGCCCAGTGCCGCTTCGAGGTTATGCGATGCCAGTCCCCAGAACTCCGCCAGCGGTTCGCCAATCAGCGGCCAGTGTGCAACGCCCTGCGGGGGTGGGGGGACGTCCAGCGTTCCTTCGTTTACCGCCCTTGTCAGGTCTCGCACACCAGCCACCATGGTGTCGGACAGCATGGCCGTAGGCGCAACCAGCACGACCAGCGCCAGCAGGGTGAACAGGGTTGCCGCCAGCCTGTTGCGCTCGCCTAGCGCAGCCCGCAAGCGCACAAAACCGGGATGCACGGCAACGGTGATGATGACACCCCACACCACCGGAACAATGAATGGCCGGACAATCTGAAAACAGTAGATGGCGAGAACCGCAATGACGGCCACACGGATGACGGTTTCGACCACGCGATTGAAAAATGCCTTGTCTTTTGCAAGCTCGGCGGGCTTATCCACGCTGTGGCCCTCTTTGTCGGCTTTGGCCGATGCTCGTGCATGATAGTCAATCAGGGGACTCGCCGATACCCTAGGCTCCTGGCCGGGATTGGGCGAAAGCACAATCCGGGAGGAATAATAATTTGTTGCGGACGATGGTCTGGCAGTTTTCCTTGCGGTTACGCCCTGGCTTGAACACCGTGCCTGCGCCTGGCAGGCCTTACGGCTCAACACACTGTGCAACGGTGTCTGCCGACCCATGGGTATGGAAGGATACCCGGAGTTTGCGATTCGCCGCTGCCGGCACAGTCAACCCAACCATTGCAAGAATTTCACCGTGGGAGCGGCCTTTCATGCCCTTCAGGGCGCCTGGCCGCGATTCGCGCCGGGGGACGGCGTTTATGCCCGGCACGGGTGCTTCTGCAGGTGAATTCCAGAAACCTGTAGCAATACCTGAAAAGTTCCATGTTTCACAAGGTGAAATCGGTATGCAGACCGAAACTTAAGCAACTGGCAGGTTTAGATATCGCCGGTCCGAGATTCTAAAACATTGCGACTTCATAGTTCCTTAAAAAATTACCGGTAACATGACCACGGCAGTCGAAAACTGTCGACTCAAGGGGGCTCGCTCTGCATCTCGGAAAAGCGAAAAGAGGTACGTCCATGCGCGTTGCGTCAAAGCTCATTCTGCAACTCAGCATCGAGCTGGAAGATGACGGTCGTCCCTGGCCTCATCCCTGGGACCATTATCCCTTCCATAAGGACGGCAAACACGTCTGGCTGCGCTATCAGGATATCGACGCTGAGCAGCACGAACAGATCAGGCACGCTCTGCTTCGCGTTAATCGCAGGCTTGGTGCGCTGGCTGTGCTGTCGGAGTCCACCCGAACCCGACGGTGGAATCATGGGTCTGGCCCGCATTCGCATTTTGTAGAACCGGAGAACCCTTGAGTATGCAACGATGCCTTACCAGCCGGAGTAATGAGATCGCGAACAGCCGCTGACACATGCCAGGACGCAGAACCTTCACTGCTAGGAGGCTGTCGGCCTTGGGGCTGATCTACTGCACCGGTAGGAGAGCCTCCTGGACTCGCAGGATTACGGATCCCCCGTCAGGGCCTCTGGAACATCACTTAGCCCTTGGCGCTTTTTCAATCCAGAGCAACATCGGATTCGGAAATCGCAAACCCCATGCCGTGGATATGCGAACACGCGGTAAAGATATGGACTCGACAGCGACGTTCCCGATGCCGCGGCAGTAATCGTTCAACTGCACCCGCCGCTTATGTTAGGCTTGTTGCAAGTGGCCTGCGGTCAACCGACAAATCAGCCAGGTACTGCAAGCAGACCGGTCAGCACTTCGGCAGGTATGCACGCGCGGCGAAGACTCGGTATCGGCACGTAGCTATGGGCGCATGGCTATGGGCGCATGGCTACGGGCGCATGGCTACGGGCGCATGGCTACGGGCGCATGGCTACGGGCGCATGGCTACGGGCGCATGGCTACGGGCGGATGGCTACGGGCGGATGGCTACGGGCGGATGGCGACGGCTGATGCGCAGGCCGTCACTTCCGCTGTGCCAGGGCCGCGTCACCAGCGGTCTCGTCTGGTAACCGCTGGCTGAACCAGGCGAGAGGGATCATTTATGAGGGATCACGTGAGCGAGGATCGAACTGGATATCTCCCGCGGGCGGGACTGGATGCGCTGATCGACGCGCTGCAGGACGCCGGCTACCGCGTGATCGGTCCGCAGGTGCGCGACGGCGCCATCGTCTTCGACGACCTCGCCGCCGCGAAGGAACTTCCGGTCGGCTGGGACGACCGGCAGACACCCGGGAGCTACCGCCTTGAGCCCCGAGCGGACGGCCGCTGCTTCGCCTGGGCCAATGGCCCCCAGGCCCTCAAGCCGCTGTTGTTCGCCCCCCGCGAGGTTCTGTGGCGGGCCGTCCGCGACGCGTCCGGCCTGCGCTTTGAGAGCGCCGCAGCGGTGGCGGAGAAAACCGCCGTCATCGGCGTAAGATCTTGCGATGTCGCCGGCCTTTCCCTGCAGGACAAGCACTTCCTGCACAAGGTGAAGGACCCCTGGTACCGCGCGCGCCGCGAGGCACTGTTGCTGGTGGCGGTGGACTGCGCCCATCCGGCACAGACCTGCTTCTGCGCCTCGACCGGCGATGGACCCGCGGTCACCGGCGGAGCGGACCTGGCCCTGAGCGAACTCAACGAAGGCTTTCTGGTCCGGGCCTATACAGACGCCGGCCGGGCCATCCGTGATGCGCTGCCGCTCGAAGAGGCCAGCGCGGAACAGACCGAGCGGGTCAACGGTGAGCTGGCGGCGGCTGCCCAGACGCAGACGCGCCGTATGCCCGGGCGCAATTTGCGCGACAGCCTGTTCGCCAATCCGGATCACCCGCGCTGGAACGACGTGGCGGCACGCTGCCTGTCCTGCGGCAACTGTGTCTCGGTCTGCCCCACCTGTTTCTGCCACGCAGAACGCGAGCAACCGTCCCTGGACGGCAGCGCCACCGAGCACCTGCGCCAGTGGGACACCTGCTACAGCGCGGAGCACAGCTATCTGCACGGCTTCCTGATCCGGCCCGACACCCGCTCGCGCTACCGCCAGTGGCTGACCCACAAGCTCGCAGGCTGGCACGACCAGTACGGACGCTCCGGCTGCGTGGGTTGCGGGCGCTGCATCAGCTGGTGCCCGGTGGGAATCGACATCACCGAAGAGGCGGCGGCGCTTTGCGCGCCGGCAGAGGCACCGCCATGAGCAATCCTTATCTGCCGCAGACCGCAGAGGTGGTGGACCGGATTGACGAGACCCCGGACATGGTGACCCTGCGCCTGCGTTTGAGCGATGCATCAAGCCGTGCGGCCTATGACTTCGAGCCCGGCCAGTTCAACATGCTCTACCTGTACGGTGTGGGTGAGGTGCCCATATCCATCTCCTCCGACCCGGCAGAGACCGACACCCTGGATCACACCATCCGCGCAGTCGGCCGGGTGACCCGGGCCCTGGTCAGGCTGCAGGCCGGAGACCGGCTCGGCATCCGCGGCCCCTTTGGGCACGGTTGGCCGCTGCACACGGCCGAGGGCCGGGACCTCATAGTCCTGACCGGCGGCCTGGGCTGCGCCCCGGTGGTTGCGGCCATCGGCTATGCCGTCAGGCGCCGGGACCGGTTCCGCCGCCTGCTCATTATGCAGGGGGTCAAGCACTCGGCGGATATGATCTGGCGCGCGCGCTATGACGCCTGGGCGCGGCTGCCAGATACACGGGTGCTGCTGGCAGCGGACCAGGCGGAAAAAGGCTGGCGGGGTCACGTGGGTCTGGTCACCGAGCTCATCGACCAGTCCGAGTTTGACCCCCAGCAGTGCACAGTGCTGGTCTGTGGACCCGAACCCATGATGCTGGCCGGTGTGCGCCGGCTGCTGGAGCGGGGTGTGTCGGATGGCGAGATCTGGCTGAGCCTGGAGCGCAATATGCACTGCGGAATCGGTCATTGCGGTCACTGCCAGCTGGGCCCCAAGTTTGTCTGCACCGACGGTCCGGTCTTCAGTTACCGCGATATTCGCTGGCTGCTCGGGACCAAAGGTTTCTGACGGCCAGGCGCCGCAAGGAGAATGAGGATGGTAAAACGCGCACCGGATTTCAGTGGCCGCCGACCGCGGGTGGCGGTCCACAAGTTCAGCTCCTGTGACGGCTGCCAGCTCGCCTTCCTGAACGCGGGCGAGGATCTGCTCACCCTGGCCGGGCTGGCCGACATCGTGCACTTTGCCGAGGCGGGGGTGGTAAACGAGGACGCGGAGGCCGATGTGACCTTCGTCGAGGGCAGCATCTCCACCCCGGCTGAAATCGAGCGCATCCAGGCCGTGCGAGCCCGCAGCCGCTACCTGGTCGCCATCGGTGCCTGCGCCACCGCGGGCGGCCCACAGGCCCTGCGCAACCAGGCCGACGCCGGGGCCTGGCTCGCCGCCGTGTACGAGCATCCGGAGCACCTGAATTTTCTGCCCACGGCCACCCGCATTGCCGACCACGTCTCGGTCGAGTTCGAGCTCTCGGGCTGCCCCGTCAACACCCGGCAGGTGCTGACTGCGGTGCGCAGCCTGCTGTTCGGCGCGCCGCCGCTAGCCGAGAAGGAAAAGGTCTGTCTGGAGTGCAAGCGCCACGGCACCGTCTGCGTGCTGGTGACCAGGGGCGAGCCCTGCCTCGGGCCGGTGACGGCTACCGGTTGCGGCGCCCTGTGCCCCGGCCTTGGACGCGACTGCTATGGTTGTTACGGGCCTGCGGAAAACCCCAACACCGCCTCGCTCACCGGCTGGTTTGCGCGGCTCGGAATGAGCCCGGAGGGCGTGTCCCGGCGCTTCCAGTACCAGAACAGCGCTCACCCCGTCTTCCTGGAGGCGGCCCGGTGCGCGCGGGAGCGCGGCGATGACTGAACGGCGCGAGCTCAAGATCGAGGTCCCGGTACTCGCACGCGTGGAAGGCGAAGGCGCGCTGGACATTACAATACGCGACGGACGTATCGAGGACCTCAGGCTGCGCATCTACGAGCCCCCGCGGCTGTTCGAGCAGTTCCTGCTGGGGCGCAGCTTCACGGAGCTGCCGGATATGGTGGCGCGCATCTGCGGCATCTGTCCCGTCGCCTACCAGATGAGCGCGGTGCAGGCCGTCGAGCGGTTAATCGGCTGCGACCCCGGACCCTGGGTACGCAAAATGCGCCGGCTTTTCTACTGTGGGGAGTGGCTGCAGAGCCACGCCCTGCATATTCACTTGCTGGCGGCCCCCGACTTTCTCGGCTTCGACAGCGCGCCCGCCATGGCCACCCGCTACCCAGACGAGGTGCGCCGGGGCTTGAGGCTGCAGGGCGTGGGAAACAAGCTCATCCGCCTGTTCGGCGCGCGCTCGGTGCACCCGGTGGGTGCACGGGTCGGGGGCTTCTGGAAAGCGCCCGCACCCGCCATGGTCAGCGACCTGTTCGCAGCGATCGAGCGGGCGTTACCCGATGCCGAGGCGCTGCTCGCCTGGACTGCTTCACTGCCGCTGCCCGACCAGCAGCAGCCCTTCACCTGCGTGTCGCTGCGCCATCCGCAGGAGTATCCCATGCTCGGCGAGCGCATCGTCTCCGAATCGGGGCTCGACATCTCAGTGGATGAGTTCGAACAGTTCTTCCAGGAAGAGCAGGTACCACACTCCACGGCCCTGCATGGGCGGTTCAACGGCCAGCCCTACCTGGTGGGACCGCTCGCCCGGATCAACCTCAATCTCGACCGGCTGGACACCCGGGTGCGGGCGGCCCTGGAGCACAGCGGGATTTCCTTTCCGAGCCACAACATGTACCACAGCATCGTCGCCCGCGCCGCGGAGATCCTACAGGTCCTGCTCGAGGCGGCGGACCTGCTGGCCGGTTACGCGTCGCCGGAGCACCCCTGTGTGGCGGTGGAACCCGTTGCGGGCACCGGCTGCGGCGCGAGCGAGGCCCCGCGTGGCCTGCTCTGGCACCGCTACGAGCTCGACGCCGAGGGGATCATCCGCTATGCACGCATCGTCCCGCCCACCAGCCAGAACCAGCCGCGGATCGAGGAGGATCTGCGTCTGTCACTGACCGCACTCGGCCTGGATCGGGACGAGGACACCCTGCGCCACACCGGCGAGACCGTCATCCGCAACTATGATCCCTGCATTTCGTGCGCGACCCACTTCCTGCGCCTGAACCTGAAGCGGTGACCGTCGTCGGTCTGGGCTCCCCTTTCGGCGACGACAGGCTGGGCTGGTGGGTGGCCGAGAAGCTCGCCGCACGGGTTCCACCGAACGTGGCAACGATCCTGCTGCGGGACCGCCCGGGGCCGGCGCTGCTCGACGAGATCGCCGGGCGCCGCGCTGCGATCCTCGTCGACGCTGCCGACACGGGTGCGTCACCCGGCACGATCTCCTGCCTGAGCGCCGCGGACATCGGATCGTACCGAGGCGCCTGCTCGAGCCACGACCTGCGCCTGGGCGAGAGCCTGGCCCTGGGTCAGGCGCTGGGCATTCTCCCACCGCTCCTGCACCTTTATCTCGTAGCAATCGACCCGTCTCAAGCGGTGGAGCCGGACGCCCCCCTTACGCCCCCGGTGGCCGCCGCAGCCTGCGACCTCACCGGGCGCCTGGCGGCCCTGCTCCCCGCCTGGCGGGCGTGATTGCTCAAGGAGGTCATTTCGTCGGGCTTCCTGATCAACGGGCGCGAAATCCGGGTAACTGCGAGTATCCGGATTGTTTTCATGCCCGCTGACGGGAGGCGCATCCGCAGCCTGGAGGCCCTGGTACGCCGGGAACAGCCTGACAATAGAACACCGTCAGCGCTCGGACACCCAGAGTCCGTCGTGGCCGGGGCCTTGTCCCCGGGCCTCGAACAAGGCGCCCGCCCACTCCGATGTTTACCCAATCAGTGCATAACTCCTCCTGCAGGAGCACCCGTGCTGGGCATAGACGCCGTCCTCCGGCGCGATCGCGGCCAGGCACCCTGAAGGGCATAAAAGGCCGCTCCTACAGGACGGGGCCAGGACCTCACTATCGGTGAATTCCGGAATCAATACACCAGAATGCATTTCATCGTGTAAGTCACCTATCGAAACCGGATTACCGCCCCGGTGTTGTGCAACTTTCGTTTACTATTTCTCCATGCGTACGTCCACACCCTCGACGCCGATGTCCAGAGCATAGCCTTCCGAACTGGGTGACTTCAGATGCAGCGTCACACCTTTGTCATTCTTCAATACGACATCCCCCTTACCCACCTTGGCAAAGGTAAAGCCGGCCTCGGCCTCCGCATAGACGCCTGGAAAATCCGCGACGTTGTTCAGATCATAGACATCGCCGGCCAGCTTGAACTTGTGCACGCCGAACCCGCCCAGCTTCAGGCCATCCAGCTTGAACTTGTAGGACTGCCCCTGATAATTGAGCGTCCCGCCACCGATGTCGCCGCCGACTATCCACATGATCTGGGTCTCATCAATGGTAACGGTGCCGGAGGGTAGCTTGTCTGCTGCCATCGCGGCACTGGCCACCAATAGAAACGGCATCAGCAGCATCAGTTCAGCAAGTTTTCGAAAAATCGGTTGCATAAGATTTACCTCATCAATGTATTAGTCACAACGTTGTTACAAACCAGACTTACACTGGCTCGCACCCATACTGCTCCTCACCCCTCTCAATGTAGAGAGACTGCAGAACCGCCCGCCGCTGGCGTTCTTGACGGCCTGTTCCATTCAGGTTCGCCGCTCACTGAATCTGTCCAGGCGCCTTCTCAAGCTGCTTCATCATCGCCTCCATGGTCTTCTGCATACTCAGCGACTCCGCGCGCTGGCGCGGCGGCCATTCCTGCAGGCTCTTCACGTGCTCCGCTATGATCCCCTGCGCCGGGATCAGCGTCCACAATTTTTCGGCGAACAGCTTGCGGCCCATGTAGCCCCATTCCGGCGAATGCGGGTCGAACAGCGCCATGGGGTCCATACGGAAATTGAAGAGGCAGGGCACCCGGGGATAGACCAGCGGATCCCACCACAGGCCTTCTTCCTTGATCGCGAAGGGCATTTTCCAGTCGCCGACGCGCACACCGGTCAGGTCGGACTCGTCTTAGCATAAGAGTGCTGGTTACGGGGCGACTTGTCCGTCTTGCCGGTCCAGAGATCCAGGTTGTTGACGCCGTCGAGATGCACCTTGCAGGTCATGTCGCCCATCTTCTTTCCCTGACCACCTATCCTTCTGCGCCCGCGCCCGGGCCATGACCGTCATGTCCCGATTGCTGAGGATATCGTCCCGGGTAATTTCGCTCTGCTGTCCCGAAGGCAGCTCTACATCGATGTTGGGCAGGCAGCCGCAGGCCGCAAGTTTTAACTTTCAGCCGTCATCCGCGGCGGCTGCCGACCCGAGGCAGACGGTGGCGAGGAAGAGAACCGGGATCAAGACCGCAATTCGATTTCCGCCCGTTAACATAGTGCCGCCTCCATTAGCGATACCGCAGTTGCCGTGCCCGCTCGTCCTTGAGCGGAATCACGACTTCGGCGTTCGGGAACGATGTTCAGTTACCCGTTGGCATGGGCAGGCTTATCCCCTCTTTCTCAAGGGCTTCCCTCACGTTCTTGAACCTCTGGTAGCGCGAAAGGGTGATTGGACCCGTGTAGACTTCACTCTGCAGCTTCCTCGGCGGATACTCGATGTACGTTTTCATCAATTTGCTGATCGCCTGGTTGAACGTGACCAGCGTCCCGGTGCGCTCGGTGAAGTTGTTCATGAACAGGTCGTAGCGCTCCTGCGGGTCCTGCCACAGATCGAAGATCTGCGGCACCGTGGCGACATATTTCTCAGTGCCCTTCCAGCCGAGGTTGGTATCGACCGCAAGACCGCCGGTCTGCTGACTGTCGTCGCCGCGGAGGTTGAAGACCGCCTTGTAGTTACCCACCCGCGCCGCGCCGGGAGTGAGCTCGTTCTCGGTGAAGTAGAACCAGGCCTTGCGGGCGGACTTGCCCGTTCCGAAGAGCACCGGCGACATGTCGTAACTGTCGAAGATGATCCGCTTTCCATCGAGATCCTTCGTCGGCAGTTTTTCGTCCGCCACGTTGGCGAACGTCGCCATCAGGTCGAGGCCACCGAGGATGTCGCGGTTGCGCCGGTGTCGTCGGACACGATGAAGAGAATGTTTGGCTTCCACTGGGCGGCGAGGGCAAAACCCGGGGACATGGCCACGAGTAGGGTGACCAGTACCAGTGCGAGTGACGATTTGTTTCTGTCGATGTGGACCTCCAGGTCGACGCATTACGGTCTAGCTAACAATTTCTTTTATTGGGCCTTGTCTCTCCCACCCTATGGGTCAAAGGCGAAGATCCGCTTCCAGTCGTCTTTCATACTGATAACGACCCAGCCCTTCTTCTTAGCCTCTTCCATCAATGACGGTGAGAATGTGCCGAACTTGGTGTCCGGTAGCCCGTCAGCGGGGCCATAGGCATATTCGCGCTTGGCGTCGTCGTGGAACACCAGCATCATCAGCCGCACACCATCTCCCGCGCCGGTCCACTCGAGCATCTGGCGATCACCGTCAGAGTTGCCAAAGGCCGCAACGGGTCGCCTGCCGATGAACATGTTGATACCGACAGGCTTGCCGGCCTTGTCGTCGATGAAATCAATCTCAGGCAGACGTATCAACACCGGCTTGCCGTCCTTGTCCTCGTATTGGGTCTTGATGCTCGACCCGATCACCTGCTCCGGTGGAACGCCGTATACCGCCTCGGTCATCGGCCGCATGAACTCGATGCCGCCGCCGGAGACGATGTAGGTTTTGAAATCATTGGCGCGCAGATACGCCAGGAGCTCGAGCATCGGTTGATAGGCCAACTCGGTGTAGGGCCGCTTGAAACGGGGATGACGCGCCTTCTTGAACCAGTCGGTCACGATCTGCTCGAACTCAGCCGTGCTCATGCCGGCGTGCGAGGCCATGACCAGTTCAACCAGCCCTTTCTCGCCTGACGCCGTCAGCGCCTTGAGGTCGTTGTCGAGCACCGCCTTGAAGGGCTGTTGGGTTTTCCACTCCGGGTGCTGGGGCGCCAGCTCTTTTATTCTGTCCAGGGCAAAGGCGAGCTGGGTGTACATCGGGTGCGACGGCCACAGCGTTCCGTCGTTGTCGAAGGTGGCGATGCGCTCGGCGGGCGACACGAACTTCGGGCTGGACGCATCCGTAACAGTGTGCACAAATTCGACAATCGCCTGCCTGGCGGGGCCATCGTTCCACGACGGCAACGGATCGGTCTGGGCAATGGCCCGTGCGCCTGCAGTGAGCATCGCAACGAGCATGAGGGCAAGGGTCAATTGAAGAGAGTAAAGTCGACGCATAACACCACTTCCTCAGGTTTCTGTTTCTGTCATAGTTAGCGTCAGTCTTGCTGTCCGTGCTTTCAGCCGGGTGATGGCGACGGCGAGAAACAAAACGATCGTTCGATGGCGCGCACGGGTGTCGTCTCGCTGCAGGATTTATAGCAGCAATACCCAATCTTTAACACCAAAGTCCAACATGTCTATACGGTTGACCACCTACGTTACGTACGCACATACGTAGGCACGTACGTAGTCGAGCGAGAGATCAGCTCGTAGCGCCACCATACTCCTTCGCCGCGACCGCCCGATTGATTCGATCCAGCAAGTTCTCATCCCGAAGAGGTTTCTGTATTACGTCTGCCGCGCCTTGCTTAAGCGCCTGCACAGCCGTGTGTACGTCGCCGCGATTGGTCAGCACCAGCACGGGCATCCTGGCGCACGCCGAGGCGAACTGCGCACTTCGTTGCGGGTCGACCAGGTCGCCCGCACCTGCGTCCAGCA
This sequence comes from uncultured Gammaproteobacteria bacterium, assembly GCA_963814945.1. Lineage (GTDB taxonomy): Bacteria > Pseudomonadota > Gammaproteobacteria > DSM-19610 > DSM-19610 > Thiogranum. The sequence goes on along the minus strand of CAWFEQ010000019.1, from coordinate 29,240 downwards.
CGAGGCAGGCCCCAGGCTCCGGCTCGGCGGCCTCGAACCACATCCGCAGGTGATCCAGCACTTCCCACTCCCGCGCCGTTAGCGCAGCGAGATGCTGATCGAAGTTATCCCCCGCAGCGCTCGAACGCCTGGCGGCAGCGTCCATGGACAATGCAGCATTGATGCTATCCAGCAAGGCCTGTTCCCGGTAGGGCTTCTGAAGGAAATCAACGGCGCCGGCTTTCATCGTCTCGACGGCCATCGGGACATCACCGTGGCCAGTGAGCATGATGACCGGAATTCTGACCCTTAGCGCCCTGAGCTTTTGCTGCAGTACCAGACCGCTCATTTCGGCCATGCGCACGTCGAGCACCAGACAGCCCGGGCGATCCGGCTCGAGGGCGTCCAGAAATGCCAGCGCGGAGGCGTAGCACTCCGCCAACAGACCGACGGACTCCACCAGCTCCGCAATTGAGTCGCGTACCGCGGCGTCGTCATCGATGACAAATACCGTTTGTACCGTTTGTCCTTCCATCATGTTTGTGACTCGACCGTTCGCAACCTAAACCTGAAGATGGCGCCCCCGGCAGGGTTCGGTTCGTACCACAGTCGCCCCCCGTGAGCCTCGATGATCGCCCGGGAAATGACAAGCCCCATGCCCATACCACCGCTCGTGCCGGAATACAGGGGCTCGAAGATGTCCGCGACACGATCCGGCGGAACCCCGGGTCCGCCATCCGTCACGCTGACCTGCACTTCCCGGTCGTTTATCTCGCGCATGTCGACGGATACCTGTTTGTCGTATTGATCGCTCGAGCCTATACTCTGCATCGAGTTGTGCAGAACATTGACTGCGACTCTTTGATTGTTGACCAGCGACAGGTACTTGCCGTCCGGGTCGGCCGCGCCGGAGACGACGGTGATCCGTTGCGTCGCGGGCCGCAGCATCAACGTGAGATCGAGCGCTTGCCCGAACTCCAGCCGGACCGGAATGCCGATCGTTCGCGGATCGAGGCTGCGCCCGCGCAGTATGGCGGTCGGCACGCTGTTGAAAACGATCGCCGCACCTGGCCAGATCTCCGCGTAGTGGCGTTGGGCGAAATCGAGCGCGATTGATGCGTCCGCAACGACGACGTCCACCTTCAGGTTGTGATATTTCTTCCGCAGCAGCGCGACCAATTCGCCTTCGAACTCAGTCTTCGCAAAGGAGAGCGAGGCCATTTTTTCGATCGTTTGAGGAGAATAGCCGTAGCTATTTGACGAAAAGGATCGGGAAAATGGGGCGATCTCCCACCGGCGCAGTAGATCAGTCCCAAGTCCGACAGCCTCCCAGACTGCGTTGGAGCGCCAACAACGTCCAGTTGCATGCGGGAAAAGCAGCCAACCCTGCCCCCGCGGGTAGATTCGTTCGCCCGCCCTTGTTCCCTTACCGGACCCGGTTTGCCGAGTGGGCTCGGGAATTTCAACACGCGTAAGGAGATTTCGACCTATGTCTTCCAGCGGTGAACGCGGGCTGGGCACATTCTCCACACTGTCCATTGGTATCGGCGGCATGGTGGGCGGCGGTATATTCGCCGTGACCGGGCTCACGGTGGAGGTCACCCGAGGTGCCGCCCTCCTCGCCTTCCTGATCGCCGGGCTTGTGGCACTGCTTACCAGCTACTCCTATCTCAAGTTGACGCTGCGCTTTCCCGGAGAAGGCGGCACCGTCGAGTTTCTTAACCGGGCGCTTGGCAGTGGCAGCGTGACGGGGGCGGCAAATATCCTTTTTTTGCTGCTCAGCTATGTGGTGCTACTCGCGGTCTATGCCTACGCCTCTGGCAGCTATGGCGCCGACCTCTTTCCTGAGGCCGGGCGTGGTTTCTGGTTGCACGTCCTGATCTGCGCGGTGATTGTCGGCCTGGTTATCGTCAATGTCTTCGGTGGTAATCTGGTCGTCCGCTCCGAAACCTTGTTCAACCTGGTCAAGATGCTGCTGCTGGCTGTCTTCGCGGTGGCCGGCCTCCTCACGCCCATGGAGTGGAACCGGCTTGGCCCCGAACATTTCGTCTCGCCGCTGGGGCTGGTCGCCGGCGCCATGCTCATTTTCCTGAACTATGAAGGTTTCGAGCTCATTGCCAACGCCGCCAAAGACGTTGCCAACCCGAAACTGTCGCTGCCAATCGCCTATATCGGCGGTGTGCTGATCGTCATCGCGCTCTACGTTCTGATCGTGATGGTCGTGGTCGGCCACCTGGGCTTCGCGCAGGTGGCGAAGCACAGTGACAACGCATTGTCCGTGGCTGCCGAGGCTTTTTTAGGCAGGGCCGGCTATATCGGCATCGCAGTGGCCGCGCTGATGGCCACGAGTTCCGCCATCAATGCAACCTTCTACAGCACCGGGCGCCTGACCTATATCGTCGCCAAAACCGGCGAACTGCCTGTGGAGCTCGAACGATCGATACGCGATCAGCATCTTGAAGGTACACTGATAGCGGCGGCACTTGCCCTGCTCGTCGCAAACTTCGTTCCGCTGGAAGCGATTGCGACCATGGGCAGCGCAGGCTTCCTGCTGATATTTATGGCGGTCAATATTGCCAATGTGCGCCTGGCCCGTGAGACCGGCAGTCGTCCCTGGCTCGCCGGCCTGGCCGCGCTCAGCACGGCCATCGCCCTGATCGTCCTGTGTGTCGAGGTGGACGAGAATCCGGCGACGCGCAGGCATCTGTGGATTCTGGCGGGCATGATCGCGGCATCTTTCGGGATCGAGCTCACCTATCGCGCGCTCACGGGTCGGAGCATACGTCTGGTCCGGAAAGGCGCTGGAGATGGAACCGACACCGCGCCGCACTGAGGACCGGTGCAAGCTGGCACGCTCGCCGCACACAGGCCAGGGACCGCGGCCTACTCCCGCGCTCCGGAAGCGGCTGGTGACCTCTGAACGCAAGACCGTGCACCAATGACAGAGCAACTTCAGGCGATCGCAACGGTGCTGTCTCTGGTGAACCCCATGTTCTGTGGGATGATGTTTGCGCAGGCGGAGGCGGGGCGTTCGCGTGGCCAGCAGCTGCGCGACGCCACCAGGGCAACACTGGCCGTACTGGTGATTCTCGTGGCCGCGGCGCTCTCCGGCACACAGCTGTTGCATCTGTTCGGCGTGTCCCTGGACGCCTTTATGGTGGCGGGCGGCGGGGTACTCGCATGAATGGGATTCTCCATGCTCAGCGCCAAGCAGTCCGCATCGACGCCTACCCCCACGGGTTCGAATTCAGGAGCGTCGCTAACACCGTTGATCCTGTTTGCCGCCAGACCCGGGACCGTTACCGGCGTGATTACCATCTCGGCTGCGCACACCCGATTGCAACTCCCGGTCACGGCCTTATTGGCCATCGCCGTCGCGACCGTTTCCACGTGGGCGGTCATGTTGCTCGTCGCGCGTGTCGCTGGCAAACAGGCCGGTGGCGGATTCGTGCGGGACACGCTGACCCGCCTCATGGGATTAATCGTCCTTTCCATGGGGGTTCAGTTCGCACTCACGGGATACCGCGCGTTTACGTCGGGGTAACCGAAAGGTTCAGCGTGCCGATCGCGGCGGAGGCAAGCCCCGGACTAAGCTGCAGTTGCCGGATGGGATGATCGCCCAGACGCTCGCCGACGAGCGAGATCGACAAATCGGGCAGCAGCGCGAGCCGGGCTGCCTCTTCCTGCCGCAGCTGCTCGGCTCAGACACACCGTCGCTGCTCGGGCGCCCGGCGTCGACGGGTACGCCGCCGGTCGGCTTCAGCGCTCCGGCGCATCGTAGTAGGTCAGGTCAAGCCAGCCGGCGTCGTCGTCGCGCTCGCTGAAGTTCCAGTCGTTGAGCCAGTCGTAGAAGGGCCAGAATTGCCCGCTGTTGCGAAGAATCGCGTAGCGCGACTCCAGGCGGTGCCAGTCATCTTCGGTCTTGACGGCAGAAAGGTCACTCAGGAAACCCGGCGCCTGGGCCAGGTTGAGATCCACGAACAGATTCGGGTAGCCGTTCACCAGGGTCGGGTAGACACTCATGGTGTCCTCGTTTGGCAGGGCCTCGCCGTTTTGAAACAGCAGTGTGTACTGGGACGCATAGACGCGGTTGGCCACCAGCGAGTAGATGCGCTGCTCGCCCGCATGGTTCAGGCGCAGCACCGTGACACTCGGCAGGAAGCGCACGAAACGGCGATCGGCCACCGCGGTCAGGGTCGAGACGGCGCGCTCGAAGTTATCGAAGCCTTTTATCGGCGCGGCCAGTTCGACGCTGGGTTTGATCCGGGGGTTGAGCGGGTCCGGCAGGCCGCTGATTGCCGGCCCCAGGCGCTTGGCGATCAGCGCGACCATCTCGGCCAGCGGCTTGTCGCCGGTCACCGCGACCCGGGCCGGCTGCGCCGCGCCGGTGAAGGGCACCGCGTAAAGACCGAGCTCGCCAATGCCTTGCGTCCAGCGGTCGCGAATGCTCTGGCGATAGTGCTCCGGCAACAGCAGCAGGAAATGGTCTTCAAAGCCCTGGCGCAGGAAGTTGAAGAAGACCAGGGTCTCGAGCTTTTGCGGGTCGCCCTCCCAGTAGGCAAAGCCGGCAACCGTATCGTAGTACATGCGTTCGAAGCCCGCGTAGCTGACCAACCACAGGGTGCGCGGCATCCCGCCTCGGGCGCCCTTGAGCACCGACACATTGGTCTCGTGGCGCAGGACGGTCAGCCAGGCGTTCTCGTTGTCGCCGTCACCGTCCCAGATGGCGTCGAGCGACCAACCCTTTGGCTCGAGCCGTGCCTTGGTCGCGGCAAACGCCTGCAGATACGCGGCGTTACCGAAGACCGAGCGATCCATCAGCGGCTTCGCGCTGCTCAAGCCGAGCAGCGGCTCCTGAACCGAGGGATCATGGGCCGGGTCCAGAAAGAACACCCAGAACTGATCCTTGACCGCGTAGGTGGCGGTCTGGCCGTTACAGACCGGGCCGTAGGTGATGCCGCCGACCATCACCTCCGCGTTCTCGAGGATAAAGCGATAGCGCGATTCGGCCGGGATTGCCGCGAACTGGCGAAACGGGTTTTCGATGCCGTAGCGCGGATCCATATCGGCATCATTGTCCCAGCCCGCTCCGCTGTCGATGGCGAAGAGCCGCTTCAGGTGGGCGATGTCGTCCGGGGCGAGGCGCCAGATGAAATGATTCTTCTGCACCGGCGGCTCGGTGCGCTTCTCGAGTCGATACCAGAACTTGTCGACACCGGCGTAGCTGTACGGGTCATCGTAGGGCAGGCCGGTGCCGATGACCTTGACCGGCGGGGACACGACCCGCTTGCTGCCGTTGTCGTCCTCGACCACGCGAACCGGCGGCGTGCTGGAGCGCACCAGGCGGAACTGATCACCGGGGCTGTCCGTCAGCACGATGGTCGCCAGGAAGACGTGCTGGAAGATGTAGCGGCTGACCAGCCGGGTGCGCGGATCGTCGGCGTTGAAGAAGGCCTCCCAGGCGGCCACCGCCCCGGGATGGCCCACGGCCAGCGCCTGCTGCCGCGCCGACGCATCCGGGCCCGGCTAGCCAGCCGCCACCCAGGACTTCAGCGTCGCGAGATCCGCCACGGTATTTACTCTTCCCCAAAACCCTCCCGCAGTTTGGCCTCCTGCTCGTTGGTCAGGTTGGATTTGATCAGCTTGCCTATGTGGCCTTTGAGCTCCTCCTCGACCTTATCAAGCGTTACTTGGCCGGTCAGCAAAAACAGGGCCGAAGTCCCTTCCGTTACCTGGTCGCGAACCGATGTGATGAAGTCGTCGTCAATTCCGAAATCCCGAAAATGGCCAGCCAAAGCGCCCATCGCCGCGCCCACGGCCATGCCGAAGAAAGGAACAAAAAAAATCAGCCCGAAAAGCATACCCCAGAATGCACCGCTGAGTGCCCCGACCTCGGTCAGGTTGGTAGCTTGCTTGGTTTTGGGTTTCTTTTTGCCTGGCGGCCATTCGACGATGGCAGCATCGGCAATTTCAATCAGCCGTTGCTTTTGCAAGCCTGCCAACTTGGCCAGCGCTTCACCCGCGCCGGTTGCGGAATCAAACTTCCAAACGGTTAGAGTCGCCATGTAACTTTCTCCTCTTGCTTGATAACTCTCTGAGTTGGGGTGCTGACTGTAATGCCGATATCCGAGGGCTCCAGGGACAGTAATGCGCGTCCCCGACCCGGGGAGCACATTTGAGTATCGCAGTTTCTAACAAGGATGTGGAGCGGTTAGGGTTCGATTGAGTCCGGTGGGGCGGCGGGTTATCACGCTCCCCAATGCACTGCATTCTTCGGGCGAGACACCCCATGCTTCCGCAGCGGCCTCGATCAGTAGCACGCGCATCAGGCGCTGGAGTAGATCGCAAAGAGCTCAACTGGCCCCTACATCGGGATGCAGGAAGTTTATCACCGACCTTTCGACCGGCTTCGTCCGCACCAGAATCAGCGGCGCGAGCGAATTCAGTCCTGGTCCTCGTCGTCCTCACCGGGCTCCTGACGCCCATCTTGCTTGCGGTCCCGCCTATCTTTGCCGACCAGGCCTTCGTCGTCCCGGCAATCGCCGCGCGTTTCGCGGCGGTCCTCACGTCGGTCCTGCCACCGTTCCATGCTGTGGGTGGCCGCCAAGATAAGGAGGGGCTCGGTGTCGGGTTGTGCGATGCCTTCTGCGGCTTGAACTGCTGGAACCATCGCGCCAAGACAAAACAAGGTCGAGGCGACCAGGCGGCGGATAATCGAGTAACGGTCTTGGTTGCACATTGGCTGATTCCTCTTTGCGTTGTCTGTCGACGAGCTCCTAAGGCGATCCCCGCGAACGGCGCCAAGTTCAGCGCAAGTGCCACAAGGTCCGAGCGCGTTTGCAGCCACGCCCCGGCTTCCCGCAGATTGGCGGGAACGGACCATCGCAGAAGCGATGGCGGATTCATGCGGGACACGTTGACCCGCCTCACGGGGTTAATCGTCCTTTCCCACCCTACCTTCAAAACGACAGTGGGTACAAAATGCACATCGGCTATAACGGCTGCGTCGCAGATACACCACCAGAACGATCACCGCGAGCAGGGTGACAACAATCAGGTAGGGTTCGATCCTGTGAAACACCGCGAATACAGTCTTGACATCCTCGTCGAGGAAATACACGCCTAACCCCCAGAGCGCAGTCCAGGCCACTGCACCCACGACATTATAAAATGTGAATTTCCACCAGGGCATTTCGAGGGTGCCCGCCACGATTCCGCTGAGCTGGCGCAGACCATCAAAAAACCGGCCGCCAAAAACAATACCACCGCCGTAGCGATTGAACAGACTTTCCACCTGCTGCATGCGTGCTTCGCTAACGCCGACTTTCTCCAAGACCAGGCGGCCACCCCAGCGTCCCAGCAGGTAGCCGAGCGAATTGCCGAGCACCGCTGCGGAAAACGTCAGTCCCAGCACCACCTCGATGGACATCCCCCCGCGTGCGGCGAGGATCGCCCCGGCCATGAGCATGGTCTGACCCGGGGCGGGTATCCCGAATCCTTCGACCAGCACAGTGCCGAACACCGCCAGATAGCCATATTGGTCCAACACCGGTTCCGCCAGCCTGCCGTAGTACTCCAGCGTGCTGGCTGCATCAGCACCGAGATGCTCAAAGAATGCTCGCGCCATGGCGACATAATGTTCGAAAAGCGTCATATTCGCAGCACTGAGAATCTACTCCATCGAATTCGCGCCAGCGCCGAAGCATCGACCGTTACCGTGGTACGAATCTCGCTCCTCCAGTCTTACTCATCCTGGACAAATGTACTCACGAGCCAGGTTTTCCCGCCTTACTGAGCCAGAGTTTTGCAGTGACCGGTTGCATACCCTGCACATCCACATCTGATGTCACGCGGTAGATGTGCAGGACCGTATCCTGAGAGACGGGTTGCATGTCCAGTAACGTCGCCTTCACGAGGGGCTTGTCCCCGACCGGCTCTTTGGCGCCCACTGCCTCGATTTCCCATAGAAATCCCTCGAGTTTCGCGCTGGCGCGGCCACTGGCCAGTTTAACGGCGTCAGCCATATCGTCTTCCACAAAATAGAGCCGAACGAATGCATACGCCACGGTTTCTGAATCAACATCTTTGCTGCATGCCGTGAGCAACAGCATAACAAGAAGGGCCGAGGCGAAGCATGTTATTTGCGCGAAAGGCGCAGTGCGATCTCCAGGTAAATACTGTCTGTCTCAGGCTTGGCTTTCTATCCGGCTGATCGCCTGCTTGATCTCATCCAGGATCATCTGCCGCGCCTTTGTTTCATCAACCTCGGGAATGTCCCATTCCATCTCCTTCATCTACTTTTCACCCAGTGATATGACATTTTTGTCAAGCACCTTGCGACGTTTCTCCATCTCGATCTCTTCCATTGATGTCATGATATATTCCCCTTTGCGGGTTATGTATGACGTGTTGTCCTGGCGACGAAGTTCTACTGGATGTTCTAGTGGTTCACTAGAAGCGCTAGGCTGATTTTACCGCTATCCGGCCTCAGGGGGCAGCTTTGTGTCTTCCCAGAAAGTATAGCGTTGCCGTGGCGGCCAACACCACCAGCAGGACAATCCAGATAAACTCTTCCAGATAGGTGGCCATAATCAGGGCGCCCCACAACAAGACCCCCAGAAGGCACAACCGCCAACTCAGACGCAGTCCGGCCAGGAAAGTGGCTAGCGCCAGTATCAGGAGGATGATCAGCCCGGTGTTCTCGCTGTCGAGACGCCCCGCGTGCAAAAGGAAGTACACCGTATTAACGGCGAAAAGAACGCTCAGCCAGATGAGCGCCTCATTTTTGATAATGGCCGCTACGCGGAGACCTGTTTCCCGGCTGCGAGCCCATTCCATGGTGATACAGGCAATGCCGGTAACGACTACCATCGCCAGCCAGTACCAGTGACTTGATCGCGGCGCAAAATCGGTAATCGCGATACCGACGATGTCGAGCAGCACCAACAAAATCATGATGATACTTTCAGAGCCCGAATATCGCTTCAACGGCTTGCGGATTTCTGGTTCCTTGGGAAGGCTTCCCGAATCTGTGTCGGTCATATCTTTTCCTTCATAGAAATAATTTAGTTAAACTTCTGGACTCGATTGAGGATTCTATGCACGAACAACTGAGTGATGGCCCGACGTTCCGGCTGTTCAAGGTGCTGGACGACTTCAACGGGGAAGGACTGGGCAGTGAAACCGACGTTCTCGTTGCCGTCGCTCCGATCGTAATACTGACAATAGATGTTAAGATGCTGATATCTTAATATGGATGAGTTCTTTGACTCCACGAGCATGGCTGTTATTCTGCCTGTACTCATTTCTGATTCCGTATCAAGTTGTTCCCATACATGGTTCTGTATGCGTATCACCAAGTGAATCATTACAACAAATGCTCACACTAGCAAACTCTTTCGATTTTTCTGTTCCGATACTTCATGCTTTGAACACGGTGTCGCGCGACACACATTGTCGGGCCTGTTACAACAGAGCGAGGCCGACTGGCTGAGTCATGCGCCGCCCGACGAAGAGAACGCGGAAATAATGCAGCAATGGCAAACACTGCAGGAACGCGCCAGTTTTTCAATGACTCCGGACGACCCCGAACTCAATCTGGATGCCGGGCAAAGCAGCTATCAGACACTGGTCAGGTCCTGTGCAACCTTGTCGTGCTACACAGTGCTTGTAGCGGCGAGCAGACTCATCCAACAGGGCCATACAGGTGAAATCATTATGGACAAGCTTCCGCCTGCAACCCTGCATGAGCCGGAAGACTGGATGGAAGGCGTAGCGCGCGGCAACCTGAAAGGGTTATTTCTGAGCGCGCCGCTGGCACTTCGGTACATCCTGCAGCACCCGGAATTACTGCCGGTCAAGATCCCTGAAGAACTCGCAAAAGCCGGTCTGGTTGAACGCGAGGGAGACGAAGCACACGAGATAATTTACTCCCACGAGAGCAACAGACCCTACGGACCGGATGGTATCAGCCGATTGTGACAATACGATTCAGTCCAGGCGTTTGACACCGCCATCCACCGCATACGGCCGGATGGCTTGCCGACCGTGGCGGATTTCCCGAGGCTTCCCGCCCTTTTGCTCCAGTAACCCGGCGGCATCCAGTTCATCCGGAATCCTGGTCGGGAGCACTTGCGGATTACGCACAAGAAATCGTAGCGCGGCAGACGCACTAAGGAAAACGCGTCGCAGGTCCGCATGCGCCATTGCTTTCATCCAGCCCTCCACCTGTGCAAGTTCCGCGCTCGGAGGAACGTAGAAGCGTATTTCGAGCCACACCGTCACCCAGGGCCAGAGCCACTTTCAATAGCTCTTGCAACCCGGTTTTCCACCCGGCATGCACAGGCGATATCCGGTCCATTCGCGATTTCGAAGACTGTCTTCGAGAAACAATTGCGGACCGGCAAAGGCGCACATACTGAGTGCATACACACTTTCATCCAGCCCTTCCTTCAGACTGAACCTCTGTTCCGGTGACCGCCAAGCGTCCCAACTCAATATCAGATCCGGGAAACATGCATCGGTGCCAGTCGTCGCGTCGGCGAGGTTGAGAAACTCCGGACAACACTCGGCCGCAAAGATGAAACGGAGTTCCACATGGTAGGCCGGGCCACGCTGCCCGCGCCGAACTAGCGGTACCGGAATCATCTCGGCGGCTTCGAGTCCGTCCAACGGTACCCGCACGGAATGCAGAATAGTCGTGCGCTCCATGGGGTTACCACCGTAGTTCACATTACGCAGGATGAGATGGCCGTCTTGCGACTGAATGTCACTCGCCTGCCAGGCCACCAGCACCGGCGCGAAGGCTGCCATGAAACCACCCGGCATTGGTAAAGAAACTCCTTCCAGCCCAAGTCTGCTGCCTCTCTCAACGCTAGCCGAACAGGCGCGGACTGTTTTGAGAGTTTCTCCTGAATCCCTGCATACACGCGTTCACATATACGGGGCAGCGAAATCAGGACCGTGGGCTGGACGGCTTCGAAATCCTCCAGCAACTGCTTGGGCGATCTGGCATAGGCTACCGTGGCGCCACCGGCCATCGGTAGATAATACCCGCCGGTACGCTCCAGCATGTGTGATAAAGGCAGAAAAGACAGCAAGACATCGCCAGGATAGGCGCGAAGCGATTCCAGAATACCATATCGAATGCCGCCCACTCGCGGCAGTAGCGTAACATGACCGCGATGCGATCGCCTTTCTCAAGACCTTCTTTGAAAAACGGGGTCTGAATGACCCCGTGCAGTACTTGAATGGCGCCCCCAAGGGGAGTCGACCTTATCGCCCGGTTGGAACAATGTCCAAGAGTGTCGATTTATCGAGACAAAACTGTATCTTAACCTTAGCGCAAAAAAATCACCCTAGACTCTACTGGAATACGGTATCGAGGAATTCGAACCTTCGGTGTTTACAGGTCCAGCTCCCACGGCGCCACCCCAGTATCATTCCGACTGTGCAGGCTTCGATACGCCCAGCACCTTCATGCGATATGTCAGGGTTGAGGGCTTGATCCCCAGTAGTCCGGCTGCGCCATCGGGGCCCCACACGCGCCAGTTGGCATATCGAAGCGCTGCAATCAGATTGGCCTTTTCCCGTTCACGCATCTCGGCGTCGGTGACGAAACCGGTCCCGTCTGATGACGCCAGGTCAGTGATCACATCTGCCCGAGTATCGACATCATCAGGCATCGCCAGGTCGAGTCGCGCCCGACTGCCGGTGCTGAGGATCACGGCGCGTTCGATGATGTTCCTGAGTTCCCGGATGTTGCCGGGCCAGCTATGGCGCAACAGCTGCTGAGCCTGTTGTTTCGACAAGCGCATCGGCTCGCGGCCAAGATTGACACAGGTTCGGGAAAGGAAGTGCTCGGCCAAAGGTCCAATGTCTTCGCGGCGATCACGCAGCGGGGGCACCACGATCGGGAACACGCCCAGCCGATAATACAGGTCCTCCCGGAATCGTCCGGCCTTTACCTCGGCTTCCAGATCGCGGTTGGTAGCCGCAACGACCCGCACATCGACCTTGACTGTCCGATCGTCACCTACCCGCTCGAACTCCCGCTCCTGCAGGGCGCGCAACAGCTTGCCCTGCAGGTCCAGCGGAATCTCGCCCACCTCGTCGAGGAATACCGTGCCACCGTCGGCCAGCTGCAGGCGGCCGATGCGATCACGATACGCACCGGTAAAGGCGCCCTTCACGTGACCGAAAAACTCGCTCTCGAACAGTTCCTTGGGAATGGAAGCACAGTTGACCTTGACCAGTGGCTTGTTCGCACGCTCGCTCCTGTCGTGGATGGCGCGCGCGACCATCTCCTTGCCGACGCCTGACTCGCCCAGGATCAATACATTGGCGGGCGTCGCAGCGACAGCGTCGATCTGGGCCATGGTGCGTTGGAGTGCCGCGCTGTTGCCGATGATCTCGCCGAAATCGGACCCGGTCTTTATCTCATCGCGCAGATAATCGCGTTCCTGTTCCAGCTGTTCCTTTAGCTGCTTGATCTCCTGGAATGCGGCCTCGCGCTGACGCTCGATCTCCTTGCGTTGCGAAATATCCCGAAACACCACCACCGCGCCCTGGATCTTCCCATCCTGACGGATCGGCGTACTGGTGTACTCGACCGGCACCGGGGAACCGTCGACATGCCAGAACACTTCGTCGTCGACACGGTGCACTTCGCCATCCTGCAATGCCGCGTAGATAGGACATTCTGTATGTGGATAGGGCGAGCCATCCGGATGGGAGTGATGATGGATGTCGTGCGATTTCCTGCCAATCACCTCCTCCGGTTTCCAGCCAAGGATTTCCATGGTGGCGGCATTACCGAATGTGGCCTTGCCCTCGCTGTCGAGACCGTAGATTCCCTCTCCGGCAGCGTTGAGTATCAACTCGTGCATCGTGCGCAAGTGCCCAAGTTCATCGAGCGCCCGTTCCAGATCTGTATTGCAGGTAGCCGCCAGGCAAAGACCGGCCGAACCTGACTCCAATCGGATGGGCCATGCGGACAACAGCCCCTGGGTGAGGCCGTTTTCGCCCAGCAGGGAAACGGGAATGTCCTGCAGCGCCCCACCTTCACGCAGGGATTCTCGCAGTCGTCCCTCCAGCGACACCGTTACTGCCGAAACGGCCGCGCAAAAGGTACGCCTGGCCGAAGACGGCTGGAACAGCCGCGATCCGCAGAAAGTCTCACAGGCCTATTCGCCGGACAGCAAGTGGCGCAACCGCGCCGAGTTTGTCAGCGGACGCGCGCAGATCGTCGAATTCCTGCAGCGCAAATGGGCCAGGGAACTCGACTACCGGCTGATCAAGGATTTGTGGGCGTTCACGGAAAACCGTATCGCCGTCAGGTTCGCCTACGAGTGGCACGACGATGCGGGTAACTGGTTTCGCGCTTACGGCAACGAAAACTGGGAGTTCGAAGACAGCGGCCTGATGCGCCTGCGCATAGCCAGCATCAATGATCTGCCGATCAGTGAATCGCAGCGCCTGTCCACTGGCCGCTGGGCCGTCGCCCCGACGGTCACCAGGGCCTTACCGAACTGGGCCTGTGACAACGATGAGGACATCAATATGAGCAAGAACTTCACCCGGTACGCATTCACCGGCAGCGTAAAGCGAGCGCAGGAGCGTTACGGCACACGCAATGCCTATGCCCGTATGGAAAAGTCCGGGGATCGGTATCGACTCACAGCCAGGGAGGCGCTGTTCATCCAGGCGCGGGACAGTTTCTACATGGCCACGGTCGGGGAGAACGGCTGGCCCTACGTGCAGTTCCGTGGCGGCGAAAAGGGATTTCTCAGAGTGATCGACGATACCACCATCGGCTATGCAGATTTTCGCGGCAACGGCCAGTACATCAGCACCGGGAACATCGAGGCAAACCAAAAGACCGCTTTGATACTGATGGACTACCCTAACCGGCAGCGCCTGAAGATCTGGGCCGAAGCATCCATCGCCGAGGCCGCAGACGATCCCAGACTCCTGGAGCAACTGGAGGTTGCCGGGTACACGGGCCAGATCGAGCGGTTAGTGGTACTCAAGGTGGAGGCGTTCGACTGGAATTGCCCACGTCACATCACGCCTCGATATACAATCCAGGAAATCCATTCACTCGCGACGGTCGACTAAACCCACGATCAACCACAACAGGAGATTACCGCCATGAATAATTCGCCCATTCTGGTCATCGGTAAAAACGGTAAAACCGGCAGCCGGGTAAACGAGCGCCTGCAAGCCCTGGGATATGCCACCCGTCCTGTTTCCAGATCGACACACCCGTCATTTGACTGGGAGAAACCGTAGACATGGCGATATGTTCGGTGTTGAAAAGGCGCTTGGTCGACCGGCCACGGACTTCAAAACCTATGTACAGAAGACCGCAGATTCGGGGGTCTGGACTCTGGACTGCTGATACGCAGAAGGAACCGAAATAATGTCTTCCTTTATCGTTACTGCTCTTTTCTGGACCGCTGCACTCAGCAGCGGTCTTATCGCCGGTATTTATTTTGCCTTTTCGGTATTTATCATGCAGGCATTCGGAAAACTCGAAACATCACAGTCTGTCGCCGCGATGAACGCAATCAATAAAACGATACTGCGTTCATTGTTCATGCCGCTTTTCTTTGGCTCGACAATTCTCTCCGTAATTCTAATCGTTGTCGCCCTGACGCATTGGGGCGACGCGGGCTCTGGATTGAGTCTGATCGCTGGAGCAATGTATTTCGTCGGCATGTTCGTCTGCACCGTTGTGTTTAACGTTCCACTTAACAATTTACTCGCGGGACTGAATGAAAATAGCGCCAATGCCGGAGAGGTCTGGTCACACTATCTAAAAGTCTGGACACGGTGGAATCACCTCAGAACCGTTAGTTCACTGCTTACTTGCGGAATTAGTATTTGGCTGTTGTCCGCTCAGTGAATAACCCGTTGGGGTGGGATCGGGTGTGTCAGGACCCAGTCCTGGAAATCATGGCCTGTTGAAGCGCGAGAGATGTCCAAGTGCTTCATTACCAGATTTGTTGGTAACCAGCCCCTTACCTGCAAACGAAAGTATCCGGTCCGCTGAAGCTGAAATCGTGGGACCGTGTGGCGTCGGGCGGGGTACGCGAACCCCTGTGTTTTCTATTTGGAAATCTGCGCCTTACACGCCGGCGCTATTTAGCCGAATCATTCCGCAGATATTTTATTTTTATTTCAATCGGTTACGACAGAATATGGCGTCCCCAAGGGGAGTCGACCTTATCCCCCGGCTGGAACAATCTTCGCGAGTGTCGATTTATTGGGATACAACAATATGTTAGCTGTACCAACAAAAATTACCCACGATGCTTTCCGAAAACAGTAGTGTGGGATCGTTAGTCTTTACCCCCCTCACCTCCCGGGGTCAGGCTGGGGCCATTACATCATTCAACGATGCAGAGGCAGGCAAAGTGAGTTAATATCAATCCTACTGAGTCATACCGAGTCGAGTTGTCCGATGCCGACACTAACTGCACACGTAACCGATGAATTGATCAAAGAAATCGACTCCGTCTCCAAGCGCCTCGACCGCTCTCGCGCATGGGTCGTCAAAGAAGCGGTCAGGGAATATCTGGAACGAAGCGCCGAAGATCAGAAGCGCTGGGACGAAACGCTTGAGGCTATCGAAGCAGCCGATCAAGGAGAAGTCGTAGCCGCTGACGAAGTGTTCGCATGGCTCGACACCTGGGGAAAACCCGGAGAAAAGATCAAGGACGCTGATTGAAACTGGTCTTCACGCGACTTGCCCATCAGGACCTGGCGCGTTTACGTCAGTTCATTGCCGAACATGAGCCTGGCGCGGCAGCCCGTGCTGCCAAGCGTATCAAGACTGTAGCGCAACTACTGACTGCTCAGCCATTGATTGGACGGTCAGTAAGCACTCCGACTGGAGAAACACGCAACGACATCCGCGAGTTACCGCTGACATTTGGTTCAAGCGGTTACGTCCTTCGCTATCAGGTACTGCAGAAGCAGATACGTATATTGCGTATTTGGCATGCACGGGAAGAACAAAAATAAAAGGAGTCGACCTTGATCTGTGTAAAAATTGAGTAAGCGTTGCCCGGGCGGGCAAATTAAGAGCGAAGCGATTGTTTTAAATGGCGTCCCCAAGGGGTTCGACGCTTGTACTAGCCCGACTTCGCCGATTCGGTACTGAAAATGCTATAACCCATTGATTGTGGGTAATCCCAAGCAAAAGGTCGGCACTACACCGGGGTTGCTGTCGAGGCACTCTGGGTGCCGTTTGTGGAACAGATCTTCGGTGGTGGTTGCGGCGGCAAGTGCAGTTTGAGTTGTTGGAGCAGTAGCTGCTGGTCTTTGTCAGGCTCGGTATAGCGTGACAAGATCAGCTGACGTCCGTCAGTCGTGGGCAGATGCACATCAACCATCTGCATCACAGAAAACTTTTCCAACACAGCCCGTGGCGTCAGTCCATTGGCCAACGCGCGCAACCTTTGTTTCAACGTCACCTGAAGACAGTAGGCAAGAAAAGCCACAACGATATGCGCCTCGATCCGGTCATCACGCTGATGGTAGATGGGACGGATGGACAGATCGCTTTTGAGTTCTTTGAAGGCCTGCTCAATCTCCGTGAGTTGGATGTAGTATTCCCAGAGCGTAGCGGGATTTTCACCGCTGAGATTGGAGCGCAACAAGTAGTGGCCTTCACGACGGCGGACTTGGCGGAACTTTTTCTTGTTCAAGACGAAGGTGAACGTCTGTGCATTGACGGGCTAATGTTGATCAGGCAACGCGATGGTCACCAAGCCATAAGCACGCCCTGCCTCTTTTTTGGCCGCGCCTAATTTGAGCAGTAACTGATCGCGATTCAACTTTTGTTGCTGCAGTTCATGTAAACGGTTCCAGAGTTTCTTCAGTCGTCGTCGGCGCATGGCGCGTTCTTTTTGCACGCGCCCCTGGCTGCGCGCCAGGATGTAGAGCTCGCCGTCTTCATCGAGGAGTTTGACCTCCACCGAGGCACGTACCTGTTCCCAGCTCATCCCGAGAAAATGTTTTTCCAGTTTGCTCAGTCGCCCTTTTGGGGTACCCACCAGGTAATGGACTGGACGATCGGTCTCGCGCATCTTGGTCAGGCTCTCTTCGGTCGGGATACCTCGATCCATCACCCAAACGCGATTGGCCTTGCCGTACTGTGTCTCGATCTTTTTGAGAAAATCTTCCAGTGTCGTCTTGTCACTGGTATTGCCCGGCAATACTTCATAGGCCAGAGGAAAACCATCCGGTGTCACGATCAGCCCGATGACGACTTGCACACAATCCGGTCGCTTGTCTCGACTATAGCCATGTCGGCGTTTTCCGCCCGCCGGCGGTTCCGATTCGAAGTACGTACTGGTCAGATCGTAGAGCAACACATCAAACCGGGCGTTAAACAGTTCGTGCCAACGCGTCTGCAGATAAGAAAATAACGCCTCCTTGTGCACCACTAGCTTATCTAGACAACGATACAGTTTGTGGCTTTCTGCCAAAGCAAAGTCTTCACCCAGTAGATCACCCATCGCATTGGCGTCGTACCAGTGGCGGTGCAAGCGCCATTCACTGCCAGGGTCAACCAAGCGATAACACACCAGCGTTTTCAGAACATTCAGCCAACGTGTTCCTTTACGACTCGGGCGCAGTTTGGAATTCCAAAACGGGTCCAGTTGCAGTTGATCCCACAGATGAAGCGTTAACCAACAGCCGCCCCACTGGCGCGGCCGCTTCAGCTGTAAGCCGCTTAGCTTGACTTGAACAACATCGCAATCCAGTGCCGGCGCTTCTCGATCTTCTGGAAAGATCGCGATCTGCTCGGACTCGGTCTCATTGTCTCGAAACACCTCGATACTCCGGCACCAGGCTGCTTTCTGAGTGTCATTGATTTCTCCCAGATAGAGCACTTGTCGTTGAACAACCCGATTACCGGCGACACGTCGGTTCTCGACAATACTCCAGTAGCGGTGTTCTTTGCCGTCTTTGAAACGCTTTTTGGCCCTCAAGAACATGCGAAAAGTGTCAGTCGAATTGCGCCTAAACTCAATAGGCTAGGTCGGCACTACAGCGGGATCTCGGCTACCTGCCGTCTGTGAAAACATAGACTTAGTCAGTTCGCAGCCACGAAATTCGCCAAAAAAAGTCGAAAACTGGGGCGAATCGGCGAAGTCGGGCTAGCCTTGGGACTTCGGGGTGGCGTCCTGAGTACACGCAGTCCCATGTGCGCAATAGATCGGTCGAGCTGAGGCGAGAAAATGCCATCGCGATCATGAATGAGAAAGCGGTAACCATGGTCCGATCGGATGGCTTCCCGCAGCTGTTGCAGTGTCCACGCCGCTGTAGGATGGTTTGTCACATTGCAATACACATTCCTTCGGGTCTGGTGCTCAATCACCACCAACACGTAGAGCAACCGGAACGCTGACGTCACGACGGTACAGAAGTCACAGGCCAAAATGGCCGAGGGGCATGATTGCGAACAAAAGTTGACCAGCGTTGATCCCCGCGAGGAGGTCCTGGTGGACGTAGGGGGATATATTTTCGTACGGTACGTGGCGATACCCGAATACCCAGCTTGAGCAGCAATTCATTCGCAATACGCTCTTCGCCCCAGGACGGATTACTCATAGCCATTTCGCTGATCAGCTGTCGGAGTTCTACCGGTATCAGCGGGCGCCCTGGGCGCGATTTCCAGCGCCAAAACAGGCGGAATCCTGCACGATGCCAGCCGATGAAAGTCTTCGGCGTAACATTCGCCAAAGCGTCTTGCCATGCGAAGTCGTGTGAAAGCAGCACCAGCATAAACCGCGTGACGTTGTCGAAACGTCGGGGTCGGATTTTGCGCTCTCGGTAGAAAGCGAGCTGTTTTCGGAGGAATAGGTTTTCAGCCGCCAAGGCAGTGCGGGATCGTCCAAGTAAGACCATAAAACGCATGCCGTCAGCCAAGAGCACTCGCGCGAGCTTAGCGAGTTCAGCTACCAGGCTGACGATCAGATAAAACAATTCCTATTGACCCAGCATACACTGATCCCTCGATCCTTTGCTAAACTAAAACACAGGGCTAGCATGCGGTAAGGGAATAAATGCGGACCACAGGGCTGTTCACAGGCGCGCTCTTCGGTATGTTGCTCGGCCTTCTGGCGCACTCATAAAATATAATGCGCAGATCAAGGGTGGATGTGAATCAACAGGCAGTGTTTCATAAGGCGGTCAAGTGACGGGCTGTGCCGAGAAGCAAGATATCCTGACAAGGAATCGGTTGTAAATGGATTTAGGGGTATGCCCGGTAATTGCCCCGAGCACACTCGGATCAGCCGGATGGTTTTGCGTTGTTGAGCAGCGTAGTCTCCTTCCGCGGCTTGTCGAGCTGGTCACGGAATTCGCGTTTTAGATGTTCAATATTATTGTAATATTTGTAGAAATGGCCGAGATTGTCCAGCTTCTTTTTGAATTCGAGCAATGACAGCACGTCATCGCCAATGTCCGCCATCAGTACCGGTGCGTTTTTGAAAAAGGTGTAGATGAACGGCCGACCGGTTTTTTTGAACTGGCGGTGTGCCGTGTCGAACTCTTCTTCAGTGTACCTGCCGGCCTTTGTGAAGAACAGGCTGACGAAGATATCGCATGAGGTGATGGAATTGTTGTATTCGTCCTGTAAACGGGTGGTAGACATGGCGTCCAGAAAATTTTCCCAGCGGTGGATCTTAAGGTATAACCCCTCGTCGCGAAGCTCATCGTTGAGCTGACGAAAATACAATTCAAAATCGTCACGGTCCTTTCTGAGCTCTGAGGAGGACGCAAGGAAAATCCTGATTGTCTGCACCGCAGACGTTGTGCCGTTTGCTGCCGGTCTACCCGTCTGCATATCCGTATACAGATAGAGCTTAAGGACATCATATATATCTGCTTCTCCGCGTCGGAGCTCATCCAGGTGCGACATTGGCACAAAGTCTATCTATAGAGCCTGCGCATAAATCAACGAAACAGTGTTACATCAAAGCGTTACTGTCAACGTCAACAGTACGAAGTTGTAACCATCGGTGATGGAAGAAGTATGCAGGAGGCCCGAGCATCCAGTTTTCCAGCTTTTTGAGGAGAAAGTGCGATAGGTAACTGTAAGTTTTTACAAAAAAGTGTTCCCTTCCTTTACCATTACGGAGACGACAAAATCTTCCAGGAACCGCAAAAAAAGGGAACACCTGAATGCTAACAGCCCACGCTGCAGAAGACCATCAAGTCCCGCTCATCCATGAGGTTCATGCGGACGATCAGTATCTCCTCAATACCATTGATGGTGAATGGTTTGAGATCTTGCACGATTTTCCCTGGGAGGATTACCGCCACCACGCGGCGGCCTATTACGACGCACTCTACGAATTTAATCTCAGCGACGGTCAAACCTCAGTGGGCGATAACGCACCCCCGCTGGAGACGAAGGAGCGAGCCAGGCAGCGCCTATTGTTCGATCGCGCAACGATGCACGCGCCACAAGGGCCGCCTCCGCAGATTCTCTATCACGGTAACGTTGTGGAATTCAAAGCCCCCGAGGTGGATCCGCTGGGTCTTGCCCCCGGAGTGGTCCCGCTGCGCCTAGTCGGTCGCAAGCCGAAGTGTTTTTTCGGTTTACTCAAGAGTTTCATCGGCACGGCATTGATGGGATTTCCTGCAGAGCCTGAGCAGGTGCACTTGCTGCTCAAGAGTAATCCCAGTTTTGCGCGGGTTTGCGGTTTTTCGCCCAAAGAGAAAGGCAGGTCGGAACCCTACCACTACCGCCAAGTCCCGAGTTTGCGCAAACTCGAACAGTTTGACCAAGTCATGAGGCGGGCGGGGGTCTGGGAGCAGATCAAGGTGTCCGAAATCAAAACCAACCTCCAGTCCGGTGTCATCAAAGATGAAAAAGAGCTGGTTGGCGATACGACGCACTATCACGCCTACTCGGGTTTTGAAACCGTAAGCTACGAAGACGAAAAAGGGGAAATCAAGAAGAAATCCCAATCGAAGCCCACCAAAAGGTGTCGTTGCGAGGACTGGTCCAGGTGTTCCCACGCCTGGGAGTTGAGCGATGATGGCGCTGGAACCGTGGTGAAATCCAGGACCAAGATGTTCTGGGGGCATAAAGCGAGCGTTATCGGGCTGCCCAAACAGGGCATCGCCATCGACGCCGTAGCACTCAGGGATGGTGCCACGCATGATGGCCAGACCTTTTTCCCGCATGTGGAGAACGTGTTTGAACAATACCCGGAGCTGGCCACCTCAATCGAACGGGTGCTCTACGATAGCGCCTGTGATGATGTTGAACTCAAAGCGCGCTTCAGTGACCAACTGGGCGTCGAGCTCAAGGCATCCTTTAACCCGCGACGTTCCAAAGCCATCACGAAAGATTTACCGCGAGGGCTCGAGAAGATCACCCCCTATGGTGTACCCGTTTGCCTGGCGGGCCATGAAATGGACTACAAAGGTATCCGATACGAGAGCGAGAAGTTCATCTACGAAGCGCCGCGACAGGGGGATGGGACATCCGTGTGTGTCAACTGTCATGAGCGAGCAAATTGTTGTAAGCGCACCACCCAGTCCGGGCGGACCTTAACGGTTTCGTTCGATACATTGGCGCATATCGATCCGAACGATCCGCCCATGGCCAAACGGTTTAAAGCGATCATGAGCCGCCGCCCCTCAGTGGAGCGGATGATCAAGCGTTTAAAGTGTGACCTTGGAGATGATCGTCTCAGCAAACGAGGCAATGAATCGTTCCAGGCTTACTTGGACAAAACGATGATCAGCTATCACATGCTCATACGACATCTTCACTGAAGGCGATTGTAAGCACAAAACAACTAGTGACCAAGGATAGGTTCGTCCAAAAATCGACTATTGCTTGGATCCGCGCACTCTTAACCAAATAAACTATGCTATTTTTATCAGCACTGCTCAATCGACAACACCGCCGGTTTCAGGTCGATTATTTTTTGAGGCCTGATCCAGGACATTTTGATTTATGCGCAGGCTCTGTATATTATCTATTTTCCAGAGGCGTTTGATGCTGTTGAATGCGGCGGCAGGTTCACCTTGAAGATCGGTCGAAAAGATAAGAACAAACTTGCCGCGGAGGGCGTAGTTAAGCCTGTGTAGACTCAGAATCTGGTTTCCGTCTCCGAGGATTGATCCCGGTATCTGCAGTAGCACAAGCTCCAGTTCGGGGGTTCGAGCGACGGTGTACTGAAGTGTTCCGATCTGTGAGTCCACCGACTCATGGGTGACCGAGCCCTGCAGCCGCGTCTTGAATTCCTGATCGAGTAGCGAATAAAGTCGATCCGTCAAATGCATATCTTGAAGGCGAAGTCGCGCTGCGTTTTCGGCATCAGATGAGCCTTGTTGTACAACCTTGCTCATACCCAGCGTAGCCACGGTCGCGGCCCTCGCTGCAATTGAGTCTGGAGCACGAGGTAGAGCGCGTGAGCCAAGGATCATTGGGCCGATTCCATATGCGATGACAGCGAATCACTCGCCTCACCTGCAGCGGGTACCAACAGCAATTCCGAAGCAACATCCTTGAGCCGACTTGTTTCTTCATCTTGGGGGAACGACAACAGAGAACTGTCTTTTATCCTGACCAACTTTATACCAATCTTGGCGCTAATAGCCTCGATGGCGTCGTTTGTGAATGCGCCAATTGCCAACAGGAGTGGTTCGATCTTGCGTTGTGTGCTCCCATCTTTGTCTAGTACTTCTTCCAAAGCCCTGGCTGCGGTGCGCAATTCGGAGGCGCGTGACCAGTCTAACCCGGTGTCGTCCGATTCCGATATGCTGATCGCGTAACCTCTGTCTGGCGCAAGCGCGACTATGTCAACGGAAGTAATCAACGGGTCGATCGCCGGATCACCACTCACAGGGTTTTCGATGAGTTCGTAGCCGGCTGCGCTAAGCAGTCTGTTGACATTGGCGAGAGTATCAACGGCGTGTGCGGACGGGTCTACACCGACACCGATCTCGCGCAGTGGCTGACCGATGCCAGCGTAGAATACAGATAACGACACAGTAAACCACAATCCGTGCATGTCGATATCGACAAATATCAATACTGATAGGATGATACATATGGTGATGCCGGCAAGTACTGGCGTTAGTACGGGGCGCTTCCTGAGTACCGCCGCCAGAGGGAAGTATGCCGACCGTGTCCCGGCAATCGGGGGATACAGCTTGGCGGGCACGCTGTTTGAAAGAAGTATGGGTACCGCCAGAGCCATCATCCCGAAGAAGAATCCGGATGTGTAGCTTGCGACAGTTGCCGGTGTAGTCTCCAATGGGTAGCCAAGCCTGGGGGCAGTGAACGCAATGAGCCACCAAGTGCCATAACCGAGTCCATACCAGATGAAACCTATGAAGCTCGCCGCACCGCCGAGTGCAACGCCTTCCCACGCCGCGAGTAACCACTCCAGTGGACGGGGCGAGTCACTGGCATGCGTGATAAAGCTGCGCGCTTTCCAGAGTACGACCATGCATGCGTAGAGAAACAAGGGGGGCGCTGAGGTACTCAATGTGCCGGTAGAGGAGAAAGGGCAGCAGACCGAACACCAGTCCGCTCGACAGAACCGGCGCCATTACCCACCAGGGTGGCCGCACAGACAGGTGTTGCTTGTCCGATGAATCAGTCACTTATGTAGACCGGCGTTATGGTCTTTGTTGTCGTGCAGGGTGCGCGGATCGTGTCATTACCCTCTGGCCCTGATCGCTTACGGTCAAAAAACTCATCCGTCCCTCGATATCAACATCTTACCATCTATTGTCTGTGCCACAATGCCTTTGTATTTTGCTTTAAATGAGGCTTAGAATTCGATGATAAATTCGAGTTAACGATGGGGAATCTTAATGGATTGGGCGCGCATACTGGCCTATATCACTGGGACAGTGGACCAGGAACTCCTTTTACGCAATGAGTATCTTGCTGCCGAAAACCGGATCCTCAAAGCTCAACTCAAAACGCCGTTGCGGCTCACTGACGCGGAGCGGGTGACACTCGCTGAACTCGCGCATCGCCTCGGCCGTAAAGCCCTTGAGGATGTCGCTAACACCGCGAAGCGCGACACCATTATTCCCTTACCACTGAAGTTTTGAACAAACATACAAAGAAGTGCTCACGCTGCCGCGCTACACAGTGCAGGAACAATGACAGTTTCACGGATTTTGAGGACCGTCGCCAGAACGCGGCGCCCCAGTTTGGTGAGGTAATACTTGTATCGATGGCCGACTTTTTTGATCATTCCATGGGTACGTAGGCGTTTGAGCACATAAGAGGACTGGCTGGGTGACAGATTGGGGATATGTGTGCGCAGATCTGCAGCCCGGAAGCCGCTGATGGACCATTCGCCACGCGCGATGGTGAGGAAGAGTCGGTAGTCCTTGTCCTGGAACAGGTTGAAGCCCCGGAATGATCGGCCCTGGTCCTTGGCGGGGCCGGAGAGTTTATCGATGACCTTGAGTCCGGCATCGGGATTGTCGATGGTGGCCATAAAGGCCAAGTAGCGTTCGTTGGCGGCATTCATCAGCTTGCGCAGATCGCGTAGGCTGTAGATGTTTTTGCGTAACGGGGCCAGTTTCCACTGTTGCCAGCCGTCACGCTGTTCCACCCAGCGGTGGAGCTTGAAAAATGAGGGGTCGTTGGTTGTGCATTCGACACGCGCCATGATGCCGGCTTTATCGTAGAGTTTGATGCTGGTCGGCCCCATCTGGTGGCGGATGCGTGTACCCTGGATACGGGTGCTGAAATCGTTACCGACCTCACCTTGATAGGCGGTGGTCAGTTTACGGCCGAGGAAGGTGGCCACATTGTCGGCTTTAATGGCCTGTACCGCGGTACGGATAATGGACTCGTAGAGTGGCTGGAAGTCGGCCTGTTGGTGGAAGACGACATCGGTGGCAAACTCCACCTGCATGAGGCTCCAGTGGTAACCGGAGCGGAAGCGCTGGTGTACCGGGCAGAACTGTTTGGCCCATCGATTCAGCCGTTGGTGAAGCTGTTTGGCGTCCAAGCGGTCGGCCAGCGTCTGGGCCTGTCGGGGATCAGCAATGGACAGGAAAGCATTGTCCGCCATCTCGAAGGGTATGCCGGCTTTAACCAGTCGCTGGGCCAGCCAGTTATGACCATTGAAATAGACTTGCAGGCGGAACGGCGCCCAGGTGGGCAGCCGGACGTAACAGAGTCCAAAGGACTCATCGATGAAGTAGAAGTAGTAATGGAGGCATTTGCCGGAGGTGGGTTTCAGCAGGGTATGGCCTTTTTTCTTGTCATGCCAGGGGTGATAGGCGGTACACGACTCCATGGCCGAGAAGATGTGGACCAGGCCGGGATGATCGCCCCGTTCCGTTATGATGGCCTTGATCCGATCCTCCTTGCGAAAGGCCTTGTGGCGACGGATGAACTCGATCTCAATGCCGGCCTCGCTGGCGAGTTGCTCGGCATGATTGCGCAACTCATCCCGCAGGGGCTCGGCCCATCGGGGGTAATCGAACAGCCGGATCTTGTGGTAACTGAGGTAACCCGCCATGGCGCCAGCATAGCCAATATCAGGAAGGGTGCCGGTGATGACGACACGATCGAAGCAGGAAAGCACGCCAGAGATCTTATCCCGGTGGCGCTCGACGAACGGATTCATGATGGCCATCCTTTGTTCTTGCGACTGAGGATAAGGATAGCTGATACAACGAATTTTGGTTCCGGCTATGCCGGGTTAGGGGATGGTACCGAAGGCTGGTAGCACGCAAGTTCGATGGGTCCAAGTCGCGTCGCTATCCGGGCCGGCCCAGAATCAATGAAGAAATCGAAGAATGGGTAGTGCGCATGGCCAAAGAGAACTCGGATTGGGGCTACGAACGGATTGTGGGCGCCATGGCGAATCTCGGCTACAGGCTGTCCGATCAAACGGTTGGCAATATTCTGCAGCGCAATGGTATTCCGCCTGCACCGGAGCGCAAGCGCACGACAACGTGGACCGACTTCATCCGTGCACATTTGTCTGTTCTTGCGGGTACCGACTTTTTCTCTGTCGAGGTACTGACGCTGCGTGGATTGGTCACTTACTACGTGCTGCTATTTATCCGTCTGGAGAGCCGTCGCGTTGAGGTTGCTGGGATCACGCGACATCCCAATGAAGCCTGGATGAAACAAATCGCCAGGAATGTCACCATGGATGAATGGGGCATCCTTGAGGGATGCCGGTACCTGATCCATGGCCGCGATACGAAATTCACGGATTCGTTTCGCGCGATTGTCAAATCGAGTTATGTAGACCCACCGAAGCTACCAGCGCGGAGTCCAAATTTGAACGCCTACGCTGAGCGCTGGGTGAAATCGGTGAAAGAGGAAGCGTTGTCAAAGCTGATTCTGTTTGGTGAGGCTTCTTTGAGGCGTGTGCTCAGCGAGTACCTGGTTCATTTTCATCGGGAGCGTAACCATCAAGGCAAAGGCAACGTACTGTTATTTCCAGCTGCCACGCAAGCAAAGAATCGTGTTGACGGATCAGTTGGCTGTAAAGAGCGCTTGGGTGGACTGCTTAAATATTAGGGTCTACGCGGAATCGTGTGGGTAAATTCAGACAGAGAAATAGTATAACTCATTGTGAAAAGAAGGATATTCAGCTCATCATCAGGCGATGAAAAGTGATCCGTTTTTCGGATAGGCTAACCGCATGAAAAACCCCCAGTCGATTCGCTCATTGTTCACGTTGCCCGGTTTCGTGGCGGCCTCCCAATTGAAGGGTGTATTTGGTGACCGATACGCTCGCGTCATGAAGCTCAAGAGGCGAAAAAAACAGCCCTCTGTTCGCACTGTGGGCACCGGTGCCGGGGACGTTACGACAAGCAGGTCCTGCGGGTCCGGGATCTCTCGGTTACCGGATGGCGGATCTACCTGGAGTTCGAACGCTGGCGTGTCAACTGCCCGAGGTGCGGCGGCGTGCATGTAGAACATCTCGACTGGCTGGCGAAGAACCCTCGCTATACCCAACGCTTTGCCCTGCACGTGGGCAAGCTGTGCCGTGACATGCCGAACAAGGCCGTCGCCGAGATGGAGCGCCTGCACCACAGTACAGTGAAAGATCTCGACAAGCTCTACATGCAACAGCAGGTTGACCTGGCGGGGCTGCCAGCGCCCCGCGCCATCGGCATTGATGAGATCTCCATCCGTAAAGGCCATAACTACCGGGTCATCGTCAGTGACCTGGATCGCGGACGTCCCATCTGGGTTGGTGGCGAGGGCCGTAAAGAGGCTGACATCGACCTGTTTTTCGAGGCGCTGGGCGAGCAAAAGAGCGCCCGCATCAAACTGGCGGCCATGGACATGTGGAAGCCATTCAGGAACTCGGTACTGAAGAACGCCCCGAAGGCCCGGATCATCTTCGACAAGTTTCACATCATGCGCCATCTCTCAAAGGCCCTCGATGAAGTGAGGCGCAGTGAGTACAAACGTCTCAGCGGCAAGGACAGGAGCTACATCAAAGGCCAGCGTTATACACTGCTCTCGCGCCGCGAGAACCTGAACCTGGATGGGAGACGCGCCCTGCAGAAGCTGCTCCAGGCCAACCGGCGGCTGAACACGGCCTACGTCCTCAAGGAAGCGTTCGGACAACTCTGGGACTACCGTACCGAACGATGTCGACGGTGCGCTGGCTTCCTTCGACTGGTATGAAGGCGCCTACCCCGACGACGGCGGAGAGCCGTACCAGTATCTGACCTGGGCACTGGCACTGTTCCGCGGTGGTCGCCGGCAAGAGGCGTTGAATAAGCTTTACCAAACCATGCTCGAGAACCTCTATCTTGTACCCTTCCTACTGGGACGAAGTCCCCAGCGACTTGATATATGGCACGGTAGCAACCTCGCATGGATTGAGTACGCCGTTGAGGTGCCTCAAGAGTTGCTGAATCGTATCAGACCTCCACCCCACCCACCCCGAGGCCAACCTTCATGGGACACAACTTTAACTGTCGATCTGCCAACAGCAACATCACCTCGCCAAACGTGCTCAAAAAGTCGATGCCAACCATTTTTTCAATCTACTCACCGATCCACGGATGCTGGAAACGGTTGAGGCCCAACTGCCGGAGCACCGGGAACGCCAGTCCCTCCGACGCTGACATTGGCGATGTTTTTGGGGCAGATCATGAGTGCGGATGGGTCTTGTCAGAACGCGGTGAACGAAGCGATCGTCGCTCGCCTGTTGGCCGGGTATGAATCCCGGGAGCGTGAACACCAGCGGCTATTGCCAGGCGCGCCAGCGCTTGCCGCAGGAGATGGTCGGTACGCTGGCGCGGCAAAGCGGCGCGCTGCTGGGTGAGCAGAGCCCCCAAGAGTGGCTGTGGCAAGGCCGACACGTGAAGCTGGTGGACGGTACGACGGTGTCGATGCCGGACACCGCGGAGAATCAGGCGCGTTTCCCCCAACATGGGCAGCAAGAACCTGGCGTTGGTTTTCCGCTGGCGCGCCTGGTGGGCGTGATTGCGCTTTCCAATGGGGCAGTGCTGGATGCCGCCATTGGGCCTACGAAGGCAAGGGCACGGGTGAACACGGTTTGTTCCGGGAGCTCAAGGAGTGCTTTGTCGAAGGTGATGTGATGCTGGCGGATGCCTATTTTTGCAGTTATTTCCTGATTGCCGACATGCTCAGGCGCGCAGTGGATGTGCTGTTTGAGCAGCACGGTGCGCGGATCACCGATTTTCGCAGAGGCGAGCGGCTCGGCGCGCGCGATCACCTGGTGTGGTGGTCCAAGCCTGCCAGGCCTGACTGGATGAGTGTGGAGGCGTACCGTGGCTATCCGGATGAAATCAAGGTGCGCGAGGTGAAAGTCGGCAAGAAGGTGTTGGGCGAGCACGTTCCTCTCGCCGCGCAAAACGCCCAAAGCTGCGCTGGGGGAATTGTTTTGGCAGCGCTGGAACGTGGAGCTGGATCTGAGAAACATCAAAACGACCCTTGGCATGGAAGCGCTCAGCTGCAAAACCCCGCAGATGTGCGAGAAAGAGTTCTGGGCATACCTGCTGGCGTACAATCTAATCCGGCTGCTGATGGCCGAGGCGGCATTGCAAGCGGACGTATTGCCGCGTCAATTGAGCTTCAAGCATACGCTACAGATTTGGGTGGCGTGGAGTCAACGGCAGTTTCTCTCCGGATCCGGCGAAGACACGACGACCTTGTTTGTGCTCATTGCTCAAATACGGGTGGCCGATCGACCCGGCAGGATCGAACCGCGGGCGGTTAAACGCAGGCCTAAGGCTTA
>CAWFEQ010000018.1:0-574800 GCA_963814945.1 uncultured Gammaproteobacteria bacterium | reverse complement strand
TAAACTCCGGTATCTCCCCCCGGCGCGCCTTGGCATAGAGCCCCTTGCGATCCCTCGCCTCACAGGTTTCCAGCGGCGTCGCCACATGGATTTCGATGAACTCACCGTGCGGCTCGATCATTTCTCTTACTGAGCGACGCATGAGCGTATAAGGCGCAATCGGCGCACAGATCGCAACACCGCGGTTCTTGGTGATTTCACTCGCAACATAGCCGATACGGTTTACATTCAGGTAGCGGTGCTCTTTGGAAAAACCCAGCTCACTGGATAGGTGCTGGCGCACGATGTCGCCGTCCAGCAGTGTTACCGGCCGGCCACCGGCCTCCAGGAGCTTGGCGTAGATTATCTTTGCCAACGTGGATTTGCCGGAACCTGACAAGCCGGTGAAAAACAGCGTAAACCCTTGCCGACTCTTGGGTGGATAGACTTTGCGCAGTTCCCGGACGACTTCTGGATAGCTGAACCAGCCCGGGATCTCTTCGCCATCGGCAAGATCTTTTTTCAATTGGGCATCGGTGTAATCGACGGCGTCCAGCCCCTTGCTTTCTATGACCGAAGCCGGCATGAAGCGGTCGCGGGAAGGGACATAACGCATGGTTTCGACAGGCACAATATCGATAGCCAGCTCGGTACTGTATTCCTCAACCAGTTCACGTGACTGCTCGGGCTGGTAGAACTCGTGCTCTTCGCCGTTTAGGGCCGGCGGATAGGCGTGCTTAGGACCGATGATCATGTGCGAACAACCGAAGTTCTGGCTGACGATGGCGTGCCACAGCGCTTCACGCGGCCCGGCCATGCGCATGGCCAGCGGCAGCAGCGAGAGCATTGCCAGGTTCTGCGGGTAGTGGTGGCGGATGGCCTGGTAGCAGTGCACGCGGGCGTAGTACTGCAGATCGCCCGGCTTGGTCATGCCCACAGTGGGGTGCAGCAGAATGTGGCCCTGGATATCCTTCGCGGCCTGCAGGGTGATGTCGCGCTGCAAGCGGTGCATGGGCTTGGACGTCTGGAAGGCGACTACACGCCGCCAGCCTTTCTTCTTGAACAGGGCTCGCAGCTCCTCGGGCGTGTCCCAGAAGCTTTCGAAGTCGTGGTGCACCGGCAGTTGGATGCCCTCGATACTGCCGCCGATATAGACCGGCTTGACGCATTCGTACAGGTAGCGGACGCCCGGGTGCTGCGTAGAGGTGGTTCCGTAGATCCTGTGCGCCTCGCGGTCCTTGTCCGGGTGCCAGATGTCCTCCACGGTGAGCACCGCGGGCATGAACCCTTCGCCATCGCGCAAGGCGATTTTGGATCCGATCTGCAGTTTTTCGGCAAATTTTTCCGCAACGTCGAGCACGATCGGGATCGGCCATACGGTGCCGTCGGCGAGCCGGACCGTGTCGACCACCGCATCGTAGCCTTGCTGATTCATGAAACCGGTCAGTGGTGAAAACGCCCCATTCATCAACAGTTCCAGGTCGCAGACCTGGCGCTGGGTCAGGGTCAGCGAGGGAAAAGCCTGGGATTCGGTTTTGAGCGTTTCGGCGCGTTCGGCGTCGACCAGCAGGTTAACCAGGGTGCCGCCGTGGGGTGCTATGAAGTAATCCATGGTGTGTCTTCCATAATTTACGGGTTATTGTCAGGGTCAGAGCTAGTCAGCGGCGGAAGCGGGTGATTTCTGTGGGCTGTTCGTCGATTTTTTTACATTATATAACGCGTTCGAGCATCGACGTGGGGGAGTTTAGGCTTTGTTGTTGGGGAGGTAAAGTGCGGGGAGGTTGTTGTCGGAAAATGGGGCCACGGGGTTGAGCGAACCGGGTTTCCGTTGGGCTTCGCTCCGCTCAGCCCAACCTACGGGGAGCGGCGCCAAACCTCCAGCTGCGCGAGGCATGCTCGGTTCAGAGCTTGTACCCGGTCGGGGCTGGCTGCCTCGTTGTAACAGCGCAGTTCAGGGGCGTTGCCGGACGGACGCAGATGAATGATCTCGTTGTTTTCAAAAATGATTCGGAACCCGTCCGTCTGGTCGATAGCGCGCACGGCCCCGCACAGCGGGCCAAACATGGCCGCGATGGCCTCGCCGGACGCCGCGAGTTCGGCGATTTTTTCACGGGCGATCTCCGTGGGGAAGTCTTTCAGCCGGTCGCTGGCGGTATAACGCCCGGGCAGTGCCGCAACCAGCCCGCTTATCGGGCAGCCTTGCTGCCGGGCACTGGCGAGCACCGCGAGTATAGGCAACAGGGCATCGCGGGTCGGCAGCGCCGTCAGGGTTCTCCCGTTCCGTGAAATTTCCGCGGCCAGCAGGAAGCCGCCGTTCGCCTCGTAACCGGCCACCCTGCCCTCGCTGTTTGCCAGCGCCTGATTCATCCGTTCGATCACATAGGGTGATCCGATGCGGGTACGGTAGACCGCGTCAAACCAGCCGCACGCTTCCACCAGGGTGTTACTGCTGACGGGCGTGACCACCACATCGATGCCAAGAAACCGTGCGCATAGCACGCCCACCACATCACCGCGCAGCCACTCGCCATTTTCATCGGCAATCAGCGGGCGGTCGGCGTCGCCGTCGGTCGACACGATGGCATCGAAACCCGGTTCGCTCGCCCAGGTACGACCCAGCTCGATATCTTCCGGCCGGATGGCCTCGGTATCGACGGGGGTGAACGTTTCTGAGCGCGCCAGCGGGGTCACCGCGGCGCCCAGTCCTTCGAGCACGCGCACCAGCAGGTCACGCGCCACGCCGGAATGCTGGTAGACGCCCACGCGCATGCCCGCGAGGCAGTCGGAGCCGAAAAAGTCGATATAGCGCTGCAGGTAGCTCTGCGCCGCAGCCGCATCCACGGGTGGCAGATCGGTTTCATCGATGTCCGGGAAGGGTTCGGACAGATTCACATCCTGCTCGCGGATCAAGGCTTCATCGGCCTTGAGGATTTCGCCGTCCGGCCGGTTGAATTTGATGCCGTTGCGGTCATCCGGAATGTGGCTGCCGGTGACCATAATGGAGGCGGCGCGCTCGCGCATGGCGACATAGGCGACTGCCGGGGATGGCAGCCGGCCGACGTGGACCGGCTGATAACCATGGTCGCTGACCGCCCGCGCCACCGCGGCGAGGATACGACCGGTGCTGGGGCGCAGGTCGCCTGACAGGTAGACGGCGTCTCCAGAGCGGATTGCCGATTGCGCCAGCATGGCCTGCAGGAAGCCTTGGGCGTAGGCATAGCAGACCGGGTTGGTCATGGCTTCGACCGTGCCGCGGGCGCCGCTGGTGCCGAAGGTTACGCCGGTGGAGGTCATCAGGTCGTCGATTTTCATGCGATTTCTAAGTTTAAAGTCTACCGTTTTATTTCAGAGATTCAATGCGTTGGGCATTGCAATGTTGAGCTTCGCCGCGCTCAGCCCAACCTACCATCCGCCCAACGTACCATCAGCCCAACCTATGGATTGCCGTATTGTTGCTGATAATAATTTCGGTAGTCGCCGCTGCGGGCGTGTTCCACCCACTCGGGGTGGTCCAGGTACCATTGCACCGTTTTGACGATGCCTTGCTCGAACTGGTGCTGCGGGGACCAGCCCAGCTCATTGATCAGTTTGCGGGCGTCGATGGCGTACCGCCGGTCGTGGCCGGGGCGGTCCTTGACATAGGTAATCAGTGTTTCCCTGGGTCTGGCACCCGGCCTGAGCTCATCCAGCGTGCGGCAGATGCGTCTGACGATATCGATGTTCGTCCACTCGTTGCAGCCACCGATGTTGTAGGTCTCGCCTGGCCTGCCCCGGGTCAGCACCGCGTCGATGCCGCGGCAGTGGTCCTCCACGTACAGCCAGTCGCGCACGTTTTTGCCGTCACCGTAAACGGGCAGGGGTTGATCTTCGAGCGCGTTGATGATCACCAGCGGAATGAGTTTTTCCGGGAACTGGTAAGGTCCGTAGTTATTCGAACAGTTGGTGGTCAGCACCGGCAGGCCATAGGTGTGGAACCACGCGCGCACCAGGTGATCGGACGCCGCCTTCGAGGCCGAATAGGGGCTGTTCGGCGCGTACGGTGTCTGCTCGGTAAAGGGAGGATCCGCAGGGCCCAGCGAGCCATACACCTCGTCGGTGGAGACGTGCAGGAAACGCGCATCCGGTCTGCCACCCTGCCAGGCGCTGGCCGCCGCCTCGAGCAGGGTGAATGTGCCCTCGATATTGGTGCGGATGAACGCGCCGGGGCCGGTAATGGAACGATCGACGTGCGACTCGGCCGCAAAGTTGACCACCGTGTCGATCGCTTCTTCGGCGAACAGGCGGTTAACCAGCAGCGCATCACAGATATCACCCTGGACGAAACGGTAGGCCTCGTCAGCGTCCACCCCCTGCAGGTTTTCCAGGTTGCCCGCATAGGTCAGCGCGTCCAGGTTGATGACGCGGTCCTGGGGATGCTGTTCCAACCAGTAGCGGACAAAATTGGCGCCGATAAAACCCGCGCCACCTGTTACCAGCAGCGTTTTCATTGGGACATGGCCGCCAGCATGCTGTGGAGGCTGTCACGCCAGTGCGGAATCTCGTAGCCGAGCACCGGACGGATCTTTTCTTTGCTCAGCACGGAATAGTGCGGGCGTTTCGCTGCCGTGGGATACGCGCTGCTGGGAATCGGCAGCAGACGCCTGACGCGTTTGGCATGTCCGAGCCGCGTTGCCATGGCAATGGTCGCGTGCGCAAAATCAAACCACGAGGCAACACCTTCGTTGGTGAAGTGCCAGGTACCGGACAGGTCCTTGTCTATCAGCGTCCGCATCGCCGTGACGATATCGGTGGTCCAGGACGGCGTTCCGACCTGGTCGTCCACCACGCGTATTTCCTCGCGCTCCGCCATCAGACGCAGTATGGTTTTCACGAAGTTGTTGCCGTGCTGGCCGTAAACCCAGGCCGTCCTGACAATCAGGGCCTCTGGCATCAGCTCGCGAACGGCCTGTTCGCCTTCCCATTTTGACTGGCCGTACACGCCGAGCGGGCCGCCAGCCGCAGCTTCGGCATAAGGCACGGACTGGTCGCCCGCAAAGATGAAATCCGTGGACAGGTGCAACAGGCGACTTCGGCTCTTTTTTGCGCCTTGGGCGACCGCGCGGGCGCTGTCGCGGTTCACCCTGAACGCCAGCTCCGCTTCGGCTTCGGCCTTATCCACCTGCGTATACGCTGCGCAGTTTATCACCCAGTCGGCGTGATAGGCGGCAATTGCGTCTGCCACGGTAGCGGGAACGGAAAGATCCAGCTGCGCCCGACCGACAGCAATGACCTCGTCGCCATTTCCCGCAAACGCCAACTGGGCTTCCTTGCCGAGCTGTCCACCCGCGCCGGTGATCAGAATCCTCATGACGGGCGCTCGTAATCGGGCAGCACGGCATGCACATCGGCGAGCGGCCTGTTGCTGGCATCTTTGTCCGATAGCACAAACCTGTCTCCGGGCCAGGTTATACCGATCGCAGGATCATTCCAGCGGACACCGTATTCGTCCTGGGGCACATAATAGTCTGTACACTTATAGAGAAAGTCCGCGCGTTCACTCAGCACGCAGAAGCCGTGCGCAAACCCCGGCGGCACATATAGCTGATGCTGATTGTCTTCCGACAGTTCGGCGCCCACCCATTGGCCGAACGTCGGGGACCCTTTGCGGATATCCACCGCCACATCGAACACGGCACCGGTCACCACCCTCACCAGCTTGCCCTGCGGCCGTTGCAGTTGATAATGCAGGCCGCGCAGCACGCCTTTCGCGGAACGCGAATGGTTGTCCTGCACGAACTCGACATCGAGTCCCTGCTCGGCGAACTTCTTGTAGTGCCAGGATTCCATGAAGAAACCGCGGGCGTCACCGTAGACATCCGGTTCAATCAGTAACACGTCCGCCAGGCGGGTAGGCGTTATTTTCATGCGCGCAGACCATCGTCCCGCAGCAGATCGAGCAAGTACTTGCCGTAACCGCTGTTCTCCAGCGGTCGCGCCAGCTGTTCCAGTTCCTCTGGCGTGATATAACCCAGACGGTAGGCGATCTCCTCGACGCAGCACACCTTGAGCCCCTGACGCTGCTCAACGGTCTCGATGAAGTTTGCCGCCTGCAGCAGTGATTCATGCGTGCCGGTATCCAGCCAGGCCGTGCCGCGCCCGAGTATCTCGACGTGGAGCTCGCCGCGCTCCAGATAGCGGGCATTGATGTCGGTGATCTCCAGCTCACCCCGTGCCGACGGACGCAGGTCGGCCGCCACATCCACGACCTGCCTGTCGTAAAAGTACAGTCCGGTTACGGCGTAGTGTGAACGTGGCCGCTGCGGCTTTTCCTCGACTGAAACCGCGCGACCGTTCCGGTCGAATTCAACCACACCGTAGCGCTCGGGATCGCGCACCCGGTAGGCGAATACCGTGGCGCCGGACTCACGTTGCACCGCACGGGCAAGATTGGTCCCGAGCCCGTGGCCATAGAAAATATTGTCCCCGAGAATCAGGCAGCTGTCGGACTGGTCGATAAACTCCCGCCCGATAATAAACGCCTGCGCCAGACCCTCCGGCCGTGGCTGCACGGCGTAGTGCAGGTCGACACCAAACTGGGTGCCGTCACCCAGCAGGTGCTGGAAGGCACTGGCGTCTTCCGGTGCGGTGATAATAAGAATCTCGCGAATGCCGGCCAGCATCAGGGTCGACAGCGGGTAGTAGATCATCGGTTTGTCGTACACCGGCATCAGTTGCTTGCTGACCGCCCGGGTCAGTGGGTAGAGGCGGGTGCCCGATCCACCCGCGAGGATGATGCCTTTCATGCCCTGATACTTGTGCCTGTTCTATGGTGCGCCATATTGTACCCATATTGCGCGCCAGCGTGGCAAATACCCGCAACACCGTAGGTTGGATGAATACCGCAGGTTGGGCTGAGCGCAGCGAAGCCCAACGTAGCGGAGCCAACCGGAACGCGAAAAGTTCAATCGTCCACGTGTTGGGCTTCGCTGCGCTCAGCCCAACCTACAGACGCAGCACAATCAACAGACGCAGCGCAACGTACGGGCCTATCAACCACCAGCGCCGCGGTTCGCCACGTGCATGCCCACCAGCGCCGCGACCAGAATGGTGAGGTAGAACTGGCCGAGCGCCACCTCGACCCCCGCGAGGGTGCGCGCAGCAGCGCTCAGCGGCAACACGTCGCCATAACCCAGGGTGGTGAGCGTGGTGAGGCTGAAATACAGGCAATCCCACAGGCTGGGCTTTGCGGGAAGACCCGCGATGGAGCGGGGGTCGGCGGCATACAACAGGGAAAACAACAGCGACCAGATCAGCGCGATGATGAGGTACAGGCTGGCGGCGCCGGCCAGCCTGTTGAGATCGACCTTCCCCGCGAGGAATACCGCGCGGAACGCAATAGCGGCAGACAACAGCAGGAATGTCAGGGTCAGCACCTTGATCACAGTGACAATCCAGGCTTGCGGCCAAACGAAGTAGCTGAAATTCAGGATTGCGGTCGCAACCATCAGCGCGAGACCCAGGCGAAAGACCCAACGGTTGCCCTCGAGGGTCCACACGCCGACCAGCAGCACCAGGGTCAGCGAAAATTCGGTGACCAGCGTGTCCGCGATCGGGCTGACATCGGCCAGCAGCGGCAACACCGTCATGAACAGCACCAGCCCGGCGAACAAATACAGAAAGTTGTGGTGCTCGGGTGATCGTCGGAACACGTCGGTTTCAGCCCTGTTCGGCCGGCACGATGCGGCGACGGGTTCAGGCCGTGGTGCGGGCCTGCTCCAGCAACAGGTCGGCCATGATCGCCGAGCGACCGACATAGGGCGCGATACGCACCGTGACACCGCCAGGCAGCGGCACCTTGGCGACTTCGATGGGGATGTCCTCGGCCACGTGACGGCCGGCGGAGAGAAAATACGGCACCACGGTAATATCCCGCACACCCAACGTGATCAGTGCTTCCAGCCCTTCAGGGATCGAGGGCTCGGCGAGTTCCAGGAAGGCGCAGGTCACATGCTCATAAACCCCGGCATCCCGCGCGGCGACCGCGTTGCACAGGGCACGCACTTCGTCATTGGAGCCCGCCAGGCGGCTGCCATGGGCGACAATCAGTAAGGCTCTCATCATCAGGATACCTGCTTATACCGCTGCGTGAATCGATCCCAGAGCGTAGGTTGGGCTGAGGAACGAAGCCCAACACATGCCCCGGTGCCGTTGGGCTTCGCTGAGCTCAGCCCAACCTACGGGTGCGGATTGTGTTACGCCTCGGCGCCGACACACAACGCCTGGGCCTGGGCTCGACAATGGCAACGCGCGGACGGAGCAAAAAGTATAATGAATCGCATTTGGCTTGCAAACCGGTATTCTGGCGCACCGCCAGATCAGGGTTCGCGACCGGTAATCAGCCGTCGCCGAGGCTGTTTACCCAGACCGCGTGTACATTGACGAATTCCCGGATCCCGTAAACAGACAGTTCCCGGCCGTATCCCGAATTGCGGATGCCGCCAAACGGCATGCGCGGGTCGGACTTCGTCATGTCGTTGACGAACGCCGCACCCGACTGGATTTCGTCCGCGGCAATGCGTTCACCGCGCGCCAGATCCTGGGTCCACACCGCGCCTCCCAGCCCGAACTCGGTACCATTGGCGACAGCGATAGCCTCCTGTTCGTCCCTGACCCGGATCAGGGCCGCCACGGGACCAAACAGTTCTTCCGACCAGGCCGGCATACCCTCGCGGACACCGGCGAGAACCGTGGGCGGATAGAAGGCGCCGGGCCCATGGGGTACTTCGCCCCCGGTGAGCACCGTGGCGCCGGCCGCGACACTGCGCTGCACCTGGTCGTGCAACTCGTCACGCAGATCGACGCGCGCCAGGGGCCCGACATAGACGCCCTCTTCCATGGGATCGCCCATTTTCAGCGCCTTTACCGCCGCGACGAACCTGCTTTCGAACCTTGCATATACGGCATCGACAATGATGAAACGCTTGGCCGCGATGCAACTCTGGCCACTGTTCTGAAAACGGCCGACGACGCCCACCTGCACAGCCTTGTCGATGTCGGCGTCTTCGAGAACAATAAACGGGTCGGAACCACCCAGTTCCAGCACGCACTTTTTCAACACTTTGCCGGCTTCACTGGCCACGGCACGGCCCGCTTTCACGCTGCCTGTGAGGGTCACCGCAGCGACCAGGGGGTTATGAATCACCTCACTGGCCTGCGCAGGACCGATGAGCAGCGAACGGAACAGGTTTTCCGGAAAGCCCGCCTGCAGAAATATCTTTTCAATCAGCAGCGCGCAGCCGAATACATTGGATGCGTGCTTGAGCACGGCGCTGTTGCCCGCCATCAGCGCCGGTACCGCGAAGCGGAACACCTGCCACAGCGGAAAATTCCACGGCATGACCGCGAGCACCAGGCCCAGCGGCTTGTAGGTGACAAAACTGCGCGCGGCTTCGGTCGCCACCTCCTCGGGTGACAGGAACCCCTCCGCCTGTTCCGCATAGTAGTCGCACGCCCAGGCGCACTTTTCGACTTCGGCGACACCCTGCGTATAAATCTTGCCCATTTCCCGGACCATCAGGCGAGCATATTCGTCCTTGTGGTCGCGCAATACCTGAGCCGCCGACCGCATCAGCCGGGAACGTTCTGCAAACGCGGTCCTGGCCCAGGCACGCTGCGTCGCGGCGCACTTTTCCAGGATGGCCTGCACCTCGTCCGCCGACGTTTCCTCATAACTGTTCAGCCTTTCTCCCGTCGCCGGGTCGATACTGTCGAATGCCATGGCCGCCTCCTGCTACAGGACTGTAGCTTCTGACTCTAACACGGTGCTTACGAAAAACCGAAACGCCGACAATTTGCCCGCGTGCCGGCTGACAACACCGCCCCTGCCCTGCTAAGCTGCGGCCAACACCAACCGCGCCAGGTGGGCTGGGCTCAACACCGTGGGTTGGGTTGAGCGCTGTAGGTTGGGCTGAGCACCGCGAAGCCCAACACTTGCCCCTTTACCGTTGGGCTTCGCTTCGCTCAACCCAACCTACGAATGCCCAACCAAGGGCGCTCGGCCCAACCCACCTCCGTTGCGGCGCTGACGGATTTGCGAAACTTAAGGAAACCAGCATGTTCACAGGTAAGCTTCTGACCGCGCTCGCACTGGTCGCATTCAACGTCCAGGCGGCCACGCTGATTGAAGTCAAGTCACCGGAAGGTCAGACAAAAGTATACCGGGACGGCACCCGCTCACGCATGGACACCGGCGACGGCGGCTACATGGTGCTGGACAGTCAGGCGGAAACCCTGTTCGTGGTCATGCCGAAACAACGCCAGGTCATGGACATGAGCCAGATGCTGAAAACAGCGCCACCCGCGGGTAACGGCAGCCCCGTGAAGGTCACGTTTAAGAAGGCCGGCAGTGGCCCGCGCATTGCCGGCTATACGACCACAGAGTACCAGTACGCGGCGGACGGTAAAGCCTGCGGCACGGTGCTGGCCTCGCAACAGGCGCTGGACGACAGCGGGCTGCAGGAAGCCTTTGCAGTGATGCAGCGCATGGCCGCACGTGCCGACGCCATGATGATGGCGTTCAACGCCCGCACCGACCCCTGTCAGCGTGTCGCGACCCGCTTTTCGGAACACGCGCGCGACATCGGTATCCCCATGCGCATCACCATGGGCACGGACCAGCTGGTCAGCGAAATCGTGCGCATCGAAAAAGATGCCAGGCTGCCGCCCGATGCCTTCACCATACCGGCGGGCTACCAGGTGCAGAATACCGGTCAGCTGCTGCGGCAATTGCCGAACATCCAGGAGATGATGCAACAGATGCAGCAAATGCAGCAGCAACGCTAATTAATCATCCGTTTAATAATCCGTGAGTCACCTCACCCAGCCGCGGAACACACCCGGAAGCACATCGCCAAGGACGGCGGCGTAAACCCAGACAAACAGCGCAGCGAAGACAATCCCCAGAAGCCCCAGCAACACCGTCAGGCCCTCTTCGCGCCGCCAGCCACGAAACACCCAGTAACCCTGCAGGCCCGCGAACCCAGCCGCCAGTCCCGTCACCATCACCATATCCTTGTGGGCGATGTCCATGGGCAGAATCAGAAGAAAAAAGAATGCTAAGGCGACACCCAGTGGCACCAAAGAAAATAACCAGTGCTGCACTTCCTTTTGGTCGCGGTTCGTATGAATCAGCTTATCGATCTTCTCGCTAATTGGCATAGCCAATCCTCCGTTCGCACAGGGTGATGGGTACCGTGGACTTCCCACTGACAAACACCGCGGGGCTATACTTCTGACTGTAGTGCACGCCGGACGGCAGTCCAACGACCATATGTCCATACGTTAATCTACGTATTTCGCGCAACTGGAAAAGCACCGGATTATCCCTATACTCCGCTTACCGGTTTTCGATACTTGCACAGTGTCAAACGAAACATGAACTGGAGCCGGATGTGCCACATTATCAGCCGATCGTTGCCCGGAGCCGGGCCTTTTCCGATATTATGGCGCTGGCACAACGCGTTGCCCGCTCGTCCTGCGCAGTCCTGATCACGGGTGAAAGCGGCACCGGCAAGGAACTGATCGCCCGCACTATCCACGACAGTTCGCCCGCCAGAACGGGGCGTTATATTCCTATCAATGTCGCCGCCATCCCCGGCGATCTGATCGAAAGTCAGCTGTTCGGGCATACCCGCGGTGCGTTCACCGGCGCAGACCAGGACCGGCTGGGTGCCTTTCGGGCGGCCGACCGCGGTACTTTGCTGCTCGACGAAATCGGCGACCTGCCCTTGTGTACCCAGCCCAAGCTGCTGCGCGCACTGGAAGAACATGAAGTACTGCCGGTGGGTTCTGACACACCGGTGAATGTCGACGCGCGCGTTATTGCCGCCACCTCCCGCGATCTCGACCAGCTCGTCGAACATGGCCGCTTTCGCTCCGATCTGCTGTTCCGTTTAGATGTTGTTCAGATCTCCATCCCGCCACTGCGTGAGCGTCCGGAAGATATCCCGGTGCTCGCGGAGTATTACTGCAGGCACTTCGGCGAGGCGCTCGGCAACCCCGCCATGAGCATCAGCGGCGCTGCCATGCAGTGTCTGCTCAGGCACAGCTGGAACGGCAATGTCCGTGAACTGGCGCATACACTCGAACGCGCCGTACTGCTGTGTGACGGCGACAGCATCCAGGTCAGCGACCTGCCCGAGCGCCTCAGCAACTGCGCAACAGTCAGCCGGGACAACCTGCGCGACGCCGTCGAGTCCTTCAAGCGCCAGCATATTGTCAGGATGCTGGAAGCTGTTGACGGTGATCGTCAGGCAGCGGCCAAACGGCTGGGCCTCTCCCCCGCGACACTGTTCCGTTATATCGACAGGTACGGGTTGAAGGGTTATGCCCTCGACCGGCCCCGGTGACACTCTGATTCCTGCAACTGCACCCTGGGCGGAAACTCTCACTTGCAATAGTCACGCATGAATCCAGAGCGTGCCTTTGACTGCTTATTCAAGCAGTCACGCACCCCATCGCCACTGGCACAGCCTGTGCACGTCCTCAGGCTGCGCTTACCCGACACATTTGACGAGGCGGCATATGGCTACACAGAGACAACCGGCAACCGAACACGCGAAGGTGCCGCACACCCAGACCGGCATCGCAGGGAACCCGTATGCGTCGCACTGAAACCGCCGAGATCATTTACCTGAAACCGGAGTACGCCAGGAACCACCAGAGGAGAGATGACATGACTACTGAATTCAGTCACAAAATAGGACTTGTCCTGCACGTTGACGACACGCTGGGCGAGGAACGCCGTGGCGACATTGAAGTCGCACTTGAATCGGAACAGGGCGTCAGTGCAGCACACTTCAACGACCGCCGGCCGCACCTGATGGTAGTGGAATATGATCCTGACCTGACATCTTCGACGCATATTCTCAGTAAGGTAAACGCGCAGCGGGTGCACGCCGAACTGATTGGGCCGTTTTAGAGTTCTCGACAGGGGATCTGTAAAGGCCCCCTGCCTTTCCCAGTTGTTGGGCGCCCTGTCTTCCGTCCTTCGACAGCGTAGACAGGACGCCGACTGTCTATTGGCCAGGGATCGCAGGAGTTGCTAGCATGGCGTGACCAGCCTGTGCTGCCACCAGCAGGAGCCACAACCTGAAGACGCGCGATCCCCGCACGCAACTGCCCCTGCATGTCACCATCAGCGGTCTGTTCATCGCCATAATTCTGGCGTCCGGTGGCCTGCTCACCTGGCAAAGCTATACCAAGACCTCGGCCATAATCCTGTCGAGCGCCGCAGAGGTCTATCAACAGATAAATAACGAGCTGCAGCTCGAATTCAGGGCTACCTACCGCCCGGCGGTCAAAAGCCTGCAACTGCTGGCGCTGTCACCGCTGGCCCGCGCGGCCTCACTGGACCAGCGCCTGCAGATCCTGCCCCAGCTGCGCAGCGCCGTTGGCGACGGGCAAACTATATCCGCTATCCAGGTGGGCTACCCCAATGGCGACTATTTCATACTCCGTCCACTGAACAGCGACGCCAGCCGCGGTACCTTCGGCGCGCCCGCCACAGCGGCCTACGTGGTCGACAACATCGCGACCGCCGATGATGGCTCGCGCCAGTTGCAGCGTCTGCTCTATGACCGCTCCCTGGCTCTGCTGCAAAGACGGCCGCCAGTGGCCACTGACTACGACCCGCGCCAGCGCCCCTGGTACAGACAGGCAGGCGGCCAGCCCCGCGCCATCGCCCCCTACCTGTTCTACTTCCTGCGCACCGTTGGCACGACGGTCACGCTGAAGACCGCAGTTCCCGGCGTTGTAATGGCAATCGACGTGTCGCTCGAACAGTTGTCGCAAACCATCGGGCGTCACCGGATCACTCCCCATTCCGAGGTGGTGCTCGTCGATGCCGATGGCCACGCACTCGCCTACCGTGACAGCAGCAGGCTGGTCCAGCGCGGCGAGGGCAACGAGTTTACCCTTGCCGGTGTTTCGGCACTGGGCAGCCCCGTGCTTGGTCACCTGGCACAAAGACTGAGTCTGGAACCACAGCAACTCGACTTCAGCTTCGACGGCCGGCGCTGGACTGGCAGCATCGGCAAGATCGCGGGCGCCAGCGGGCTTGATCTCAATATTCTCATGGTTTCTCCGGTCGGTGAATTGCTTAGCGCCGCCGCCGCCATTCGCTGGGCGTCGCTGCAGATCACGGCGCTGATCATCCTGCTGACAATTCCGGTGGTGTGGCTGGTCGCCCACCGCATCGCCAGCCCGCTGCGCAAGCTGGCGGGCGAAGCCGAGCGCATACGCCGCTTCGAATTTGCAAGTCCCGTCACCGCGCACTCCTTCATCAGCGAAGTGGACGCACTGGCGCGCGCCATGCGCATGATGAAGACGACCATCGAGCAGTTCCTGGTCATGATCAACTCACTGGCAGGCGAGAAGAATCTCGATCCGCTGCTGGGGCGCATCACGCAAGAAACCATGCGCGTCAGCCTGGCCGATGCCGCTGTGACCTTCCTGGTTGACGACGATGAACGCTATCTACAGGCCGGTGCCGTGCAGGGAGGTGACAGCGGAGCGACCGATGGCCATGGTCTGGTTG
The DNA here is from genome assembly GCA_963814945.1 of uncultured Gammaproteobacteria bacterium. GTDB lineage: Bacteria > Pseudomonadota > Gammaproteobacteria > DSM-19610 > DSM-19610 > Thiogranum. The sequence continues at coordinate 560,246 of CAWFEQ010000018.1, read as the reverse complement.
ATATAGCGCTGGATGGTACCCATCCGCTGGCCCGCGCTGTGCAAAACACCCGGCCGGAGGTCCTGTTACTTTCCACGAACAGCGACCCGGCACTGCAACCGCTGCGGGCACTGGCCGGCAACGGCGAGGCCGCGCTGGTAGCGGTGCCGTTGCGCAACCGCCAAAACGACGCCGTGGGTCTTCTGTGCCTGTTGTACCAGGGGCACTACGATCCCGCGACAACCGACTACAGCGCCCCGATCGCCTTTATGCATGCCCTGTCGGGCTTTGCCGCGCTTACTATCGAAAGCCGTCACCTGCTGAACATGCAGGAGGCGCTGCTGGATGCCTTTATCAGGCTGATCGCAGGCGCCATCGACGCCAAATCACCCTACACCGGTGGCCACTGCCAGCGCGTGCCGGAACTGACCCGCATGCTGGCTCTGGCAGCCTGCGACAGCGATGCACCACCGTTTCAGGACTACCAGCTCAGCGCGGACGAATGGAACGCGCTGCACATCGCCAGCTGGCTGCACGATTGCGGCAAGGTCACTACGCCGGAGTATGTCGTCGACAAGGCAACCAAGCTGGAAACCATCTACGACCGCATCCACGAAATACGCATGCGCTTCGAGGTGCTCAAGCGTGACGCCCAGATCCGTTACTGGAAACAAATCGCCGGGGGTGCCGATGCCGCGGCATTGAAACCGGCGCTGGACGCCGAACTGGCGCAACTGGACGATGACTTTGCCTTCGTGGCCGAGTGCAACGAGGGTGGTGAATTCATGGCGCCCGCGCGTATCGAGCGCCTGCGCAGCATCGCCGCAAAGACCTGGACACGCACGCTCGATGACCGCCTCGGCATTTCCTGGGAAGAGCAACAGCGCAAACAACGCGCAGCCGTGCAGCCACTGCCCGCGACCGAGAAACTGATCGACGACAAACCCGAGCACCTCATCGAGCGCAGCGACAGCGAGCGCATGCCTGCGGACAACCCCTGGGGCTTCCGGCTCGATGTGCCCGAGTACAAGTACAACCGTGGAGAACTGTACAACCTGGAAGTGGCGCGCGGCACACTTTCCGCGGAAGAACGCTACAAAATCAACGACCACATGGTGCAGACGATCATCATGCTGGAAAAGCTGCCCTACCCCAGGCACCTGCGCGACGTACCCACAATCGCCGGCTGCCACCACGAAACCATGGACGGCAAGGGCTATCCAAGACGCCTGACGGGCGAACAGATGTCGCTGACCGCCCGCATCATGGCGATTGCCGATATCTTCGAAGCGCTGACAGCCTCAGACAGACCGTACAAAAAGGCCAAGACGCTCGGCGAGGCGATACGCATACTCAGCTTTATGAAGAACGACCGGCATATCGACCCCGACCTGTTCGAGCTGTTCCTGACCAGCGGTCTCTGGCGCACCTACGGTGAGCGTTTCCTCAAACCCGAACAACTCGACGAAGTCGATATCAGCACCTACCTGCGGTAGGTTCGGCTGAGCATTCGTAGGTTGGGCTGAGCGCAGCGAAGCCCAACGATCAGACCGTTATCAGCGCCACAGCATGTTGGGCTTCGCTGCGCTCAGCCCAACCTACCCGGCGAAGTCCACCCGGCCGGTGAAATCCAACGCGCCCGGCGAAGCTTAACCTGCACGCTGGATGGGGGTCGGCGACCTCCGTTCAGCGCGTACCCCCACCGGGGGTGTTACCGCACGGACACCGTTCAGCTGAAGGTGACCGACGACACCGCGCCCGACACTTCGCGCAGGTTGCGCGACACCGGACACTGTTGCATGCGCGACACGATATAGTCGTCATCGCCCGGCGCAGACTCACCGCGCCGCAGCCGGCCGGCAAACTTCACCTGCAGCGTATCGATGGTCCAGTCCGCAGCGGTGCCGATGACAATGCTGCCCTCGGCGGCAGCGAGCACGAGTCCGCGTTCGGCGCAATTGACGCGGAAATACAGGTGCTGACAGGTCAACATTGAGTAGACGAAGATTTCAAAACCGGGCGCGGCCGTATTCAGTTCCAGCGGCCGCCACTCACCCTCGACCAGGTGCTCGACCTCCAGCGCTGCCGGCTTGTTTTCGTCGCCCTCATACGCGCACCTCAGGCGCAGGTGGAAATTGCGCTCACTCATTAGCGGATGCCTTCCTTTCAGCAGACTCGAGGCCACAGCCTACCCCACCCGGCGTGTCCCCGGGATTGAGCTGGGTCAAGCGGCCTCCTTTTCGCGGTGGTTCACCTTTATAATGGTGTTCCCGGCTTCGGCGCCATCACCTTGATGCGACACGTTGCACGCACTGCGTATGCCAGACAACCCGCTGATTACCGGCCTGCTCGGGCCCGACGCCTATAACCACCCGACGGAGCGCATTCGGCTGGTGGAAACCCACTGTGCCTGGGTCTTGCTGACCGGCGAGTTCGCCTACAAGGTCAAGAAACCCGTCAATTTCGGCTTTCTGGATTTCTCCACCCTGGACAAGCGGCGCTTCTACTGCGAAGAGGAAATCCGGCTCAACCGGCGCTTCGCGCCCCGGATCTACCTGGAGGTTGTCGCTATCGACGGGACCGCTGGGCAGCCGCGGGTCGCCGCTGCGGGGCCGGCGCTGGAGTACGCCGTGCGCATGCGCCAGTTTGCCGATGGCTGCCTGCTCAGCCAGCTGGCCGAACAGGGGCGCCTGGAAGCCTCACATATCGATCAGCTGGTGGAGGTGGTCGGCCGGTTTCACCAGGACGCAGAGGCGGCGCCCGCGGACGCCGCCTTTGGCGGCGCCGACCAGGTCCATCACTGGGTACGGGAAAACTTCCAGCACATCCGGCCCGCCCTCAGCGACAAGGGGGACGTCGACCAGCTGGAACAGCTCCGCCAGTGGTCGGAACAGGAGCGCACACGGATCGAACCACTGTTGCAGGAGCGCAAGCAGGGCGGCTTTATCCGCGAATGTCACGGTGACCTGCACCTTGGCAACATCACCGTCATCGATGCACAGGTAACGCCGTTCGACTGTATCGAGTTCAACCCGGAGCTCCGCTGGATCGATGTCCTCAGTGAAGTCGCCTTTCTGATCATGGACCTCGACGATCGCGGTTACAAACAGTTTGCCAACCGTTTTCTCAACGGCTACCTGCAGATCACGGGCGACTATGCGGGACTCGACGTGCTGCGCTATTACCTGGTGTATCGCGCCCTGGTGCGCGCCAAGGTGGCGATGTTGCGCCGCGGGCAGACGGCGCCCGGATCGGAGCCCTTCGGCCGGGCCACAAGCGAGTATCACCAGTACGCTGAGCTCGCTGCGGGCTACCTGGCGCCGCACCCCGTCACGCTGCTGATCACCCACGGGCTGTCGGGATCCGGCAAGTCGACCCTGGCCCACCGCTTGTGCGAACGCGCAGGGATAATCCAGATACGCTCCGACATCGAGCGCAAGCGGCTCGCCGGCATGGCGGCAACCGACCGCAGCCACTCACAGATGGGCGCGGGCCTGTATACCGCCGGCCAGACAGAGCGGACCTACGGGCAACTGGCGACCCTGGCGCGCTTTGTGCTGCAGGCAGGCTACAGCGCGGTAGTCGACGCGACCTTTCTGCAGCAGGCGCAGCGGGACGCATTTCGCGATCTCGCAAAAGCGTTGCAGGTGCCATTCATCATCCTGCAGTGTGATGCGGCGGAGTCCGAACTCGAGCGGCGCATACTCGCCCGCGCCGCGGCTGGTCACGACGCCTCGGAAGCGGGTCTCGAGGTGTTGCGCGCCCAGCAGCGGAGCAGAGAACCGTTGCATGCCAACGAGTTGCCACACACACTGCGGGTAGACACGCGGGCTATGGACCTGGAGCAGCTGCAGGGCAAGATCGACCGGCTGTACCGCTCAGAGGCGGGACCCGGTCCGCCGCGCGAAGCATGAGAAAGGCGAACAAAGCCCGGCAACAGTCTGGCCGCGCACGCGCCCTGCTCAAAGCCGGCAAACTGCCGGAAGCCGCCGCGCTGCTGCGATCCCTGCTGGCCCGGGACCCGGGCAACCGCGCGGCACAGGAACTCATGGCCGAGGTGGCCGTCCGCAACGGTGACCTGGCAGCGGCAGCCGGGATCCTGCAGAACCTGCTCGCGGCGCAGCCCGACAATCACCTCCACCACACCAGGATCGCGGTGGTCTACGCGCTGCAATCGCAGTTCCCCCAGGCTGCGGCTCACCTGCGCCGCGCCCTGGCCATCAAGCCCGACCACCTGCCTGCCCAGCTCGACCTGTGCCGGGTGGCCCGGGAGATGGGCCACCTCGACGAGTCGATACGCGCCGGGCTCGCCGCGGTCGAGCTGAGTCCGAACGATGCGCGGGCGCACTCCGCTGTGGCACTGTCTTTCGAGCGCTTTGGCCTGCACCACAAGGGGCACGAGCACTACCGGCGCGCGGCCGAACTGGCGCCCGACGATCCGCGGCGCCAGTTCGCCTGCGGTTTCGGCTACCTGGGCAGCGGCGATAAGGGAACCGCCCGGCGCTATTTCCAGCGGGTCATTGCCCTGTCGCCCGCTGATGCCCAGGCCCACTGGATGCTCGCGCGGCTACAGCGTTACACCTCCACCCAGCACGCGGATTTCCAGCAGCTGCAGCAGCTGCTGGATGCTCCCGCGGCGTCCGCGGACGACCGCAGTTACCTGCATTTCGCACTCGGTAAGATGTACGAAGACTGCGCACAGTATGATGAAGCCTTTCAACACTATGCCGCCGGCAACCGGCTGGAGGGCAGGAAATGCCACTACCGGCCGGACGCCTACCGCGAGCGTGTCGACGCACTGATCGCGGCCTATTCGCCTGACACGCTGGCGCGGCTGGCCGCCGCGGGCAACCCCAGCCGCAAGCCGCTGTTCATCGTCGGCATGCCGCGCTCCGGCACCTCCCTGGTCGAACAGATTCTCGCCAGTCATTCGCAGGTCCACGGCGCCGGCGAGCTGTCCTGGCTGGTCAAGACCGAGCACGACCTGCCTGGTTTCCTGCGCTCCTCGCAGGCGTATCCGGCCTGTATTCGTGAGATGAATCCGCAGCAGATCGAGCTGCTCGCGGGGAAATACCTGGGCTATCTCGATGTACTCTCGGACCAGGGAGCCTGTACCTATGTCACCGACAAGCTGCCGGGCAACTACGAGCGCATCGGCCTGATCAGCCTGCTGTTCCCGCAGGCGCGTATTATCCATTGCCAGCGCGACCCGCTGGACAATGCCGTCTCGCAGTTCAGCCTGCTGTTTCAGGGCGCCATCGAATACAGCCACGACCTGTTCAACCTCGGCGCCCATTACGCCGAGTACCGGCGGCTGATGGCCCATTGGCAAAACCTGATGCCGGAACGCATCCTGGACGTCAGCTATGAGGCCCTGGTTGCGAACCACGCAGCGGAAACGCGCCGGCTGCTGGACTTCCTGCAACTGCCCTGGGATCCGGACTGCCTGAAATTCTTTGAAGCGCAGCGAACGGTGCGCACGTCCAGTGACCTGCAGGTGCGCCAGCCGATTTACACCAGCTCGATCGGACGCTGGAAACACTACGAAAAATACCTGGAACCGCTGCGCCGCGGCCTGCGCTGGCCGGAGACCACCCCACGCGACCCGGCAGCCGGCTGATCGGCCGTCACCGCCGGAGCGCATAGATTGAAATCCCGCGGCAAACTATGGCTACCGCGCGACATAAGAAATCCCCGCAGACAGGGCATGACGGGACGCTGTATCGGTAATAAGATTATCCCGGCACCACACCGGGCACAGCCGCCGGCGACGGCCTGTCAACAGTCCAAACAACAGACGGTCATTTGGGGAGAAAATGATGAATGAAACATTGATGATCTTACCCGCCGCGGATTCCAGTGCTATCCGGCTCGTCCGCGTGCCCGAAGACTATGAAGAGCATGAGGTCTTCCGGCATGTCACCGGGCTGATCGCGAAACTGGAGGAGGAAAACCCCGACTTCGACTGGGACGACATCGCTGCAGTGCTCGAAGACCACGGGTTTGAGGCCGTCGATTTTATCCTCGGGCCCGCGCTGGATTAGCGGCCTGCCCCAGTAAGCTTCGCGGGCTCAACCCAGCCCACGGTCGCCGGCCGCCACGCTGGACACGGCTTTCTGCACGCCGCGCGCCAGCCGTCTGTTGAGGTCCTCGATCACCAGGTACAGGCTCGGCACCAGGAACAGGGTAATCAGGGTTGCGAACAGGATGCCGTAACCCAGCGAAATTGCCATGGGGATCATGAAGCGGGCCTGCCGCGAGCTCTCGAAAATCATCGGCGCCAGGCCGCCAAAGGTCGTCAGGGTGGTGAGCAGAATCGGACGGAAGCGCCGCACCCCCGCATTATGGATGGCCTCGAAGGCGCTCTGGCCCTCGGCGCGCAGGCGGTTGGCGTAGTCGATCAGCACCAGCGAATCGTTTACCACCACGCCCGACAGCGCCACCAGCCCCATCATGCTGATGATGCTCAGACTGTAGCCCATGAGGATATGCCCGAGCACCGCGCCGACAACACCGAAAGGGATGGCCGTCATGACGATCGCCGGCTGGATGTAACTGCGGAACGGAATCGCCAGCAGGATGTAAATCACCAGCATGGCAGTCAGGAAGCCGGTGCCCAGACTCGACAGAGAATCACGCATGTCCGCCTGCCGGCCTTCGAAGCTGTAGCTCAGTCCGGGATAATCCCGCACCAGCTGCGGCAGCACGTCGGCCTTGACAGACGCGAGTATCTGCGTCGCCGCCTGGCGCGGCACCACGTCGGCGGTGACCGAGACCGCGCGGCGCCCGTCGCGCCGGTCGATGCTGGTGTAGGCACGGCTGCGACTGACTTCCGCGACCTGGCGCAACGGCACCTCGCCGCCCGCGGGCGTGCGGATCAACAGCTGTTCGACATCATATTCACTGCGACGCTGCGACTCGGGCAGCCGCACATAGACTTTCACCTCGTTGCGCCCGCGCTGCTGGCGCAGGGCCTCGGCGCCGAAGAAGGCGTTGCGCACCTGGCGGGCCACTTCTCTCGCGGTCAGACCCAGACTGCGGCCCTCGGGGAGCATGCGGAAATCGAGCTGCTGTTTGCCCGGCGAGAAGCCGTCGTCCACGTCCTTGGCGTTGGGAAACTGCGCGAGCGCTGCCGCGAGCGCGGCGCTGGCCTTATCCAGCTTGTCCACATCACGGTGGCTCAGCTCCACCGTCAGGGCGGCGCCGGAGGCCGGCCCACCCCGATCCGACTCGAAACGCAGGGATTCCACGCCCGGTATGCTGCCGACCCGCTCGCGCCACCGCCGTGCGACCTCACCCGTGGTCAGCGGCCGCACTTTGGGCTCGGTCAGATACAGCGTGACGCTGACGGTGTTGTCGTCGATGTCCGCCAGCACCCCTTGCGACAGGCGTTCGCCACCGTTCTGTTGCACCAGCGCGTCGACCGCCGCCACCAGGCGGTCCCGCACCTGCTCGCTGGCGGACATCGGGCTGCCATACGGCAGCTTGGCGGTGACCACGGCGCGGTCGGATTCCGTCACCGGCATGAGCACGAAACCCATGCGGCCGCTGACCACGTAGCCGATGACGGTGATGAAAATCGCCACGCTCACCGCGATGGTGAGATAACGGTTGCGCAGTGCAAACACCAGCGCCGGGCCATAGCGGGCGTGGATGAAATGCCGGACAGCCTGGCTGAAGGCCTGCTGGCGGACGTGCAGCCAGTGACCGGCGCGCGTCACACCGCCTTCCCGGGTGTGCGCCACGTGCGACGGCAACACGAACAGCGCCTCCACCCACGACAGCGTGAACACGCTGGCGACCACGATGGGAAAGATCGCGAACAGCTTGCCCACCATGCCGGGCACGAAATACAGCGGCAGGAAGGCGACGATGTTGGTGAGGATGCTGAAGCTGACCGGCAGCGCCACATCGCGCGCGCCCTGGATCGCGGCGTCGATGAAATTCATGCCGCGCTGACGGTATTCGTAGATGTTTTCACCGGCAATAATGGCATCGTCGACGACGATGCCCAGCGCGATGATGAAGGCGAACATGGAGACCATGTTGATCGACACACCGAACCCGGGCAGAAACAGAAACGCGCCGAGAAACGCCGTCGGGATGCCCATGGTCACCCAGAAGGCCAGCTTGAACTCCAGGAACAGCCCCAGCAGTATCAGCACCAGCACGAGCCCCATGAAACCGTTGGTGAGCAACAGTTCCAGACGCTGTTGATAGATCCTCGACTGGTCGATATTCACCGCGGTGTGAATCCCGGGCGGCAATTCCGGCTGCACCGCAGCCAGGGTCTCGCGCACCGCCTGCGCCACGCCCATCGGCGTCTGCTCACCGACGCGGTAAATATCCAGACTGGCCGCGGGCTGTCCGTCAAAGCTGCGTTCCCGATCGCTGTCGTCAAAGCCTTCCTGGACGGTGGCGATATCGCCGAGGCGCAACACCGCGCCGGCGCGCGTGGTGATCACCGGGATACGTGCAAACTGGCGCGCCCAGTCGCTGCGCTGTTTGACCCGCAACAGGATTTCGCCGGCCCCCGTCTTGACGCTGCCGCCGGGAATCTCCACGGTGGCGTTGTCGATGGTGTCGGCGATCTGTGTCAGCGTCAGCCCGTAGCGGCGCAGCGTCTCGCGGCTCACTTCGACGTGGATTTCATAGTCGCGCACGCCGGACAGATCCACCTGGGTAATACCCGGGTGCTGCAGCAGGCGGTCGCGCAGCTGCTCGGCGAGTTCCCGCAGCACGCGCTGGTCGGCATTGCCGTAGAGCACCACGGCCTGCGCCAGATGGCGGTGGATCGCGAGGATCACCTGCGGCCGTTCGGCGTCTTCGGGAAAAGTGCGGATGCGGTCGATGGCCTGCTGGATGTCCTGATAGGCCTTCTGTTCGTCAGCGCCGTCGAGCAGTTCCGCGCTAATCCTGGCACTGCCTTCGCTGGCGGTGGAGCGCACCTCGTCGACGCCCTCGATACTGCTGATGGCATCCTCCACCGCGAGGACGATACCCTGCTCGACCTCTTCGGGGCTGGCACCTGGATAGGCGACCGTGACCTCGACGGCGTCGAGATCGAACGCCGGAAACACTTCCTTCTTGATGCTGCCTGCCATGAACAGTCCACCCAGCAGCAGCACCAGCATCAGCAGGTTCGGCGCCACCCGGTTGTGCACCATCCAGGCGATGGGGCCCGGCGCCGGGGCCGTAGTCGCCGCGCGCGTCATGGCGCTGCCTGGCGTGGCGTGCTGCCGGCCGCCGCAGCCGGCAGCGCATCGCTGTCACTGCGCAGGACCATGCCTTCGACGGGGGCCGCCAGATCAGTGGTCACCAGCTGTTCACCTGCGGCGAGGCCGTCGGTAACCAGTACGCTGTCGGCGCCGCGGAAGGGTATGGCCACGTTGCGGATCTGCAGGCGGCCGTCGGCGCCCATGACCCACACGCGGTCCTCGCCCCGCAACAGCGAACGGTCGAGGCGGATCACGCCGGTGAGTGTCTTGCCCTCGATAACCGTGCGCACATAGCTGTTTAACAGCAGGATCGGCGCATCGGCGTGGGCCGGTTGCAGGCCCAGCGGGTCGTCAACCGCCACCAGCAGCCGTGCCATGCGGCCTTCGTTCTCCAGGTCACCGGCCAGCCGAATGACCCGCCCACGGCGGAACCGCTCCTTGCCCCAGGCCGACTCGTTATAGATACGTACAGTCGAGCCCGCTTTGCCGGTGACACCGGGAATCTGCAGCCATTGAAGCTGATCAACCGGCACCGAGAGTTCCAGCCAGTAGCGATCCGTACCCACCAGCGTCGCCAGCGTGCTGTTCGGCGTCACGCGGGTGCCTGCATTCACCTCGCGGCTCTGCACAATGGCGTTGAACGGCGCGCGGATGCGAGTACGTGCCAGGTCCAGTCGCGCCCGTTCGAGCGCCGCCTCGGCCATCGACAGGCTGGCGCGCACCGCCTGCAGCTGGGGCTTGCGCAGCATCAGCGCGCTGTCTTCGCCCGCGGTCGATTCGCCCAGCAGTTCGAACTCGCGCTGCGCGATCGCCTGCTGCCCCTGCTCGATCCTGAGATTGCTCTGCGCCTGCGCGAGCTCACTCTGGCGCTGGCGCAGCGCCAGCTCATAGTCGGCCGGATCGATGCGCAGCAGTTCGTCGCCCTTGCGAAAACGCCCGCCGGGTACCAGCTCGTCATTGATGGTCAGCACCTCACCACTGACCTGCGGCTGCAACACCACCTCCAGCGCCGGGACGACGGTACCCATGGCCTCGATCTCGGCCACCGCGTCGCTCAGGGTGACGGGCTGCACTTCCACCAGGCGCGCCTGGCTGGGTAGAGGTTCGCGCCTGGCCTTGGGTGCGGTCTCGACCAGTACCAAGGCGATACCGATACCGGCCAGCAGGACCAGTAGCGGCAGACCCGTGCGCAACCAGCGTCGCGGACCCGGGGTGCTTGTCTCAGCCGATTCCAACTCGGACATGCTGTTTACATCCTCTTTCACGCCCCGCCGGCGACTGCGAGCGGCGGGCGTGGCGGCTGCCAGCCGCCGGCCAGCGCCAGGTGCAGGTCGATGCGGTATTCGATCAGCTGCCGGCGGGCTTCCAGCTCGGTACGTTCCAGTGACTGATTGCTGAGCAGCGCGTCCAGCACCCGCAGGTAATCGACGGCGCCATTGCGGTAACTGTCACGCAGGCGTTCGATGGCCTGCCTGGACAGCTGCAACTGCCTGTCGACGCTGGCCAGGAACTCGCGCTGCTGCTGTTCGCGCACCAGTGCATCCTCGACTTCGGCGAAACCCGTCACCAGAGTCTGGCGATAGCTGTTAAGAGCTTCGGCCGCGACCGCGCGGGTGCGGTCGACCTCCGCGCGGCGGCGGCCACCATCGATCACGGGTAACAGCACGTTGGCCGACAGGTTGCTCAGCCAGTCGCTGAACAGGTCGCGCGCCGCATCGCTGCTGCTGCTGGCGCTGGCCGACAGGCTGAGGCGCGGATAGCGCTCCGCGATGGCCACGGCGACGCGCTGATCGGCGGCGAGCAGCGTCAACCAGCCCTGGCGCACGTCGGGGCGCTGCTGCAGCTTTTCAACGGGCACACCGGTAGCCGGCAGGGCCGGCAGTTGTATGAGCCTGGCCTGCGCCGCTTCGGGCACCGGCGTGGTCTGCGTGGTACCGCCCAGCAGCACCGCCAGCTGGTGGCGCGAGACGGCGACCCCCGCGCGCGCCACCTCGAGATCACCGCGGGTCGACTCCACCAGCTGGCGCTGCTGCAGCACATCGACGGCGCCCGCGCTGCCGTGACGGAAGCGCAGCGTGATCAGCTCGAGCACCTTTGCGTTGGTGTCGACCTGCTGCTCCAGCAGTTGCACCTCGGCAAAGCGCGCGGCCAGCTGGTACCAGGTGGTGGCCACCTGCGCCGACAAGGTCAGCGCCGCGGTCTGTAACTGTGCGGCGGTGGCCTGCTGGTCCAGCCTGGCTGCCTGCGCTGTGGAGCGCACCCGCCCCCACAGATCCACTTCGTAGGCTGCACTGAGACCCGCGAGGTACTGGCTGGTGCCCGCGGTCGAGCCGTTATCCGCAAGGTTGCGCGTGGCCGTGGCGCTGGCATCCACACTCGGGTAGTACGCGGCCGCGGCTGCGCGCGCCAGCGCCGCGGCCTGGTCCAGCCGGTCCCACACGCCGCGCAGGCTGAAGTTCTGCTGCAGGGCCCGGCTGATCAGTGCATCCAGCTGCGGGTCGTCAAGACTCTGCCACCAGCGCTCGGGCGCTGCGGCGACGCCGGTTTGGGAAAAGTGGTCCGGCAGGGGTACGGCGGCGCTGGCGGGTTCGCGGTCGCTCACCAGGCTGCAGGCAGCGGCCGACACCAGCAGCAGGCCTGCCGTGACGAGCCGCCCCAGCGTGGGCCGGTCAGTGTGTCTGCGTCTATTCGCCATCAGGTACGGCATCACCCCTGGTCTGTTCGCTCTGACTGCGCACGGATGGCGGCGATCCCGCCCAGGGAAAAATCGCTGATATGCCGCGCCAGCTCTTCCAGCTGCGCCCTGGTGAAACGCTCGCGGCCGAACAGCAGTTTGCGCCGGCCGCGGGAAAAATTGGCCGACAGGCACTGGTTAATCAGGCTGATCTCGCAATACAGCACCTGCTGCGCGCTGGCCCGAGGGCCCAGCAGTTCACGGATCAGGGCATGGGTACGACTGCGAACCGGCGTCACCAGTTCCCCGTAGGTACCCGCAAACACCTCGGTAGGGCTGACCATTTCCCGCACCGCCAGCTGGAACCCCTCGCCCAACCGGCCGTCATCAAATGGCCGCTGCAGCAGCGCCAGCACCAGTGCGTAGAGGCGCTGCTCCGCGGGGCTGTCCGCGGGCAGTCCCCCATCGATCGGGTAGGCCTGCATGAACGTCTCGAAGATATGCCGCCAGACTTCGGCATAGAGCGCATCCTTACCGCCGAAGTGGTAGTTCACCGCGGCGACGTTGGCACCGGCGCTGCGGCAGATATCAGCCACGCTGGCGTCGTGATAGCCCTTTTGCGCAAATACCCGGCTGGCCGCCTGCAGCAGGCGCTGCCGCGTTTCGGCACCATCCCGGCGGTTGACCCGCATAACAGACTCCAGCGATGAAACAGGTCATAGTTTAAATGTTTATTTCAATTATGCAACACAACTATGATCCACGCCGGGCGCGGAATATTGAGCTCGCGCCAGATTCCGCGGGGCAGAACGGAGCCGTCTGGTCATTGCTACGGCTTTCTGGAATTCACCAATAACGGGGGCCTGGTTAATCTGCAGGAGCACCCGTGCCGGGCATAAGCGTCGTCCCGCGGCGCGATCGCGGCCAGGCACCCTGAAGGGCATAAAAGCCCGGTCCCACAGCGGGATTCGTTGCAATGATTGGGTTCATGTCCATTGACGGGTATCTGGAATTTACCAAATACTGGGGGATCCTGGTTAATCTGTAGGAGCACCCGGGCCGGGCATAAACGTCGTCCCGCGGCGCGAATCGCGGCCAGGGAGGCCGCTCCTAGGAGGCTGTCGGATTTGGGCGATCGTAGCGAGCAAGGTGGGAGAGCGAGGCCATTTTTTCGATCGTTTGAGGAGAATAGCCGTAGCTATTTGACGAAAAGGATCGGGAAAATGGGGCGCTCTCCCACCGGCGCAGTAGATCAGCCCAAGTCCGACAGCCTCCTAGGGCGGGATTTTTGCCATGATTGGCTTTATGTTGGCCGCATTAAGTTTGATTTCAGGTCTCTGCGCTAGTGTGCGCGCACCATGCACCTGACACCGGCCGGCTGGCGGCCGCAACGGGAACCACCAGACCTCATGCCCAAGGTAAAAACGACACTGCCGCTGCTGGCGCTGACCGGCGCAGCGTTGCTCTCTGCCCTTGCGGTGCGCGCCGCACCACCTGACCTGGCGGCCGTCGTACAGGCAGCTTACCAGCGTTACCCGCAACGCCCGGTCGGCGCGGCCATGCGTCTGCGGGGCGATGCCATCCGCCAACAGGCGTCGAGCCTGCTGGCCGGCGACCCGGCCATTATGTTGCGGCACGAAAACGATGCCTACACCGACGACAACGGTTTCCGTCAGTGGGAAGGTGGCGTGGAGCTGCCGCTGTGGCTGCCCGGCCAGCGCCACAGCCGCAACCAGGTTGCCCTGGCAACCAGCGGCGAGGCCGACGGCCTGGCACGCCTGCAGCGCTGGCGGGTCGCGGGTGACATGCGCGAACTGCTGTGGGCGCTGCAGATCGCGGCAACCAGCCGGCAACTGGCCGACCAGGCAGTCGCCAGTGCCGAGGTGCTGGAAAGCGACGTGAAAAAGCGCTACCAGGCCGGCGAGCTCGCCCGCACCGACCTGATTCTTGCGCAGAAAGAGGCGCTGCTGCGGCGCAGCGACCGCCTGTCTGCGGCGGCAGAGCACGCGACGCTGCTGCAGCAGTACCAGTCCTGGACCGGCCTCGCGGAATTGCCCATCACTATCGATGAACCGGCGACTGCGCAGCAGACGATCAGCGACGACCATCCGGCACTGGGCGCCGCCCGCCTGTCGGTGTCCCGCGCGCGCGCCCAGCGCGACCAGGTCCGCACAGAACGGCGTGCGAACCCCCTGCTTACCCTCGGTGGCAAAAGTGAACGCGCCGAATCCGGCCTGTCGTATGACACCGCCCTGGTGGTCGCTGTCAACGTGCCACTGGGTACCCGCAGCCAGTCGGCGGTGCAAACCGCTGAGGCCGAGTTCAGCCTGAGCGAAGCGACCGCCGAACTCGCCCAGGTACGCCGTGATCTCGAAGACGACCTGATCCGCACACGCGAGGACCGGCAACAGGCCACCCAGGCGCTGCAACTGGCCGAACAGCAGCACACGCTCGCCAGCGAGGGCCTGCGCCTGACGCAGCGTGGCTTTGAACTCGGCGAAAACGACCTCTTCACCCTGCTGCAGGCGCGCACCCAGGCACTGGGCTCCGAACGCGAGCTGCGCCTGCGGCGGCTCGAACTGGGCCGCGCCATCGCCCGTTATAACCAGGCACTGGGAGTGCTACCGGAATGAAGACGATGCTGACCGCCCTGTCGCTGCTGCTCGCTGTGCCGGCAGGGGCCACTGAACTCATTCGCGTGTCCGCCGAGCAGCGCAGCGCCCTGGGCATCGAGGTGGCGGCACCGGAGGCCGTGGACCTGCAGCACGGCAGGCTGTTGCCGGCGCGCGTCGCGGTACCGAACGCCCAGTTGCAGGTGGTGACCGCGCCGCAGCAGGGCCTGGTCGAGGTACTGCTGGTCGCCGAGGGCGAGCCGGTCCACCAGGGCCAGCCGCTGGTACGCCTCCAGAGTCCGAAGCTGCTGGAAATGCAGAGTGACTACCTGGAAACGCTGTCGCGCTACACGCTGGCCAACAGCAATTACCGACGTGACCAGCAGCTACACAAGGAGGACATTATCGCCGAACGGCGCCTGCTCGAGTCGAAGGCCATCTTCACCGAAGTGTCGACGTCGCTGGCCAGCCTGCGCCGCCTGCTGGAGCTGGCCGGCATGGCGCCACAGGCCCTGCAGGATCTGGAGAAACACCGCCAGCTCAGCAGCACGCTGCTGGTGCGTTCACCGCTCGACGGCGTGGTGCTGGAACAGCTGGTCATCGCTGGAAACCGCGTCGAGGCAGCCGACCCCTTGTACCGCCTTGCCGACCTCGACCCCCTGTGGCTGGAAATTCATGTCCCGCTCGAACAACTCGGCGAAACGGCGGTCGGTCAGCAGGTGCTGGTGCCCGCGCTGGGCGTTTCCGGCCGGATCATCACGGTCGGTCGCATGGTGCACAGCGCCGACCAGGGCGTCCTGATACGCGCCGAAGTCAGCGAGGGCGCGCAGCGGCTGCGCCCGGGCCAGTTCCTGCAGGTGCAGCTGACCAGCGCCGCTGAGCGCCACAGTTTCCGCGTACCGCGCAGCGCGGTGGCCCGTCTGCAGGGCCGCCAGTTCGTTTTCACCGCCGGCGCGGACGGCTTCACACCGGTGGCAGTGAAGGTGGCATCCGAACAAAGCACCCACCTGATTGTTGAAGCGACGCTGCCCGCGGACACCCGCATCGCCATTAACGGTGCGGCGGCCATCAAGGCCATCTGGCAGGGAGCGCAACCCTGATGCTGGAGCGACTCATCCAGTTTGCGCTGACCCAGCGCATGCTGGTGCTGCTGTCGATCGCGCTGATCGCCGCCAGCGGCTGGTATGCGTTGCGGGCGACACCCATCGACGCCTTCCCCGACGTCTCGACCACCCAGGTGAAGATCATTGTCAAGGCCCCGGGCATGACACCCGAGGAGGTCGAAACCCGCATTACCGCGCCCATCGAAGTCGAAATGCTCGGTCTGCCGCGCCAGTCCATGCTGCGCTCGATCGCAAAGTACGCGCTAACCGACATTACGGTGGACTTCGAGGAGGGCACCGATATCTTCTGGGCCCGCCAGCAGGTGGCCGAACGCCTGGGCGCGATCTGGGACGACCTGCCGGCCGACATCAGCGGGGGCATCGCGCCCATGACCACCCCCCTGGGGGAGATGTTCATGTTCACCATCGAGGGCGGTGACCTGAGCAACATGGAACGCCGCGACCTGCTCGACTGGGTTATCCGCCCGGCGCTGCGTTCGGTCGCGGGGGTCGCCGACGTCAACGCCCTGGGCGGCCTGGTGCGCAGTTTCGAGGTGGTGCCGGACAACGCCAGGATGCACGCCTTCGGCATTTCCCTCGAGGCACTGATCGATGCACTGCAGCGCAATAACCGCAATGACGGCGCCGGGCGCCTCAACGACGGCGAAGAGGTGCTGCTGGTGCGCACCGAAGGGAGCATCCAGACCCTCCAGGATGTCAGTGCCATCGTGGTGCGCCCCGACCCGTCCGAGCCGGTACGCATCGCTGACATTGCCACCGTGCGTACCGGCGCCATGACACGCTATGGCGCCGTGACCCGCGACGGCCAGGGCGAAGCGGTCCAGGGTCTGGTGCTGGGGCTGCGCGGCGCCAATGCCCGGCAGGTTGTCGAGGGGGTGCGGGCCAAGCTCGCGGAACTCCAGCCGGGCCTGCCCGCGGGTGTCGAAATCAACGTGTTCTACGACCGTGGCCAGCTGGTCGACAAGGCGGTCGGCACGGTCACCAAGGCGCTGCTGGAGGCGACCGTCCTGGTACTGGTGCTGCTGGTGCTGTTCCTGGGCGATCTGCGCGCCGCGCTGACGGTGGCCCTGATCCTGCCGCTGGCAACGCTGGCGACGTTCATACTCATGCATTACTTCGGCATGTCGGCCAACCTGATGTCCCTCGGCGGCCTGGCCATCGCCATCGGTATGCTGGTCGACGCCGCGGTGGTGGTGGTGGAAAACGTCGTCACCCACCTGGCGCATTCCACGGGGACCGCGCGCCTGCCGCGCCTGCACCTGATCTACCGCGCAGCGCGCGAAGTGGCGGTCCCCGTCACTTCGGGCATCCTGATCATTATCACGGTATTCCTGCCCCTGCTGACCCTGCAGGGTCTCGAGGGCAAACTGTTCATACCGGTGGCGCTGACCATCGTGTTTGCGCTCAGTTCATCGCTGCTGCTGTCGCTGACCGCCATTCCGGTGCTGTCTTCCTACCTCATCGGCAGGATTTCCCATGAGGAGCCGCGCCTGGTCCGGCTGTTGCAGCGGCTGTACCGGCCGGCACTGGCCTGGGCCCTGACCCACACCCGCAGCGTGGTGGGCGTGGCTGTGGCGCTGCTGGTGCTCGCGGCGGCGCTCTATACCCAGGTCGGCAAGTCGTTCATGCCGACGATGGACGAGGGTGACCTGATTGTCCAGCTGGAGAAGCTACCCTCGATCAACCTGGAACAGTCGCTCGCCATGGACCTGCGCGTGCAGCAGGCCCTGCTCGAGCGGGTGCCCGAGATCTCCGGTGTGGTCGCGCGTTCCGGCTCCGACGAACTCGGACTCGACCCGATGGGCCTGAACCAGACGGACAGCTTCCTGGTGCTGCAGCCGCCCCAGCAGTGGCGCATGTCGAGCAAGGATGAACTGATTCTGGCCATCCGTGCGGTCCTGGATGACTTCCCGGGCGTGGACTACGCCTTCACCCAGCCGATTGAAATGCGCGTCGATGAAATGCTGACCGGTGTGCGCGGTGACCTGGCGATCAGGATCTTCGGCAATAACCAGGACCAGCTCAATGCCACCGCCGACGCCATAGTTAAATCCCTGCGCCCAGTGCGCGGCGCCGAGGACGTCTTTACGCCGCGCAACGAAGGTGCGCAGTACTACCGGCTGAAGGCCGACCGCATGACCGCCGGCCGTCTGGGTGTCTCCATGGACAGCCTGACGCAGGCACTGCGTGCACAGGTCGAGGGCCTGCGCCTGGGAACGGTCTACCACGAGGCACGGCGCATCCCGCTGCTGCTGCGTGGCCCCGAAGCGCTGCGCGACTCGCCCGCGGTGTTCGCCAACCTGCGCATCACACTGCCCGACGGCGAGACGACCGGGCTGCCCAACCTGGTGGAACTGCAGCGCACCGAGGGACCGGTCGCCATCAAGCACGAGCGCGGCAACCGCATGGCGGTGGTCATCGCCAACGTGTCCGGCCGCGACCTGGTGAGTTTTGTCGAGGAAGCCCGGCAGCGGGTGGCCGAAACGGTGACCCTGCCAGCGGGCTATTACCTGGAGTGGGGCGGGCAGTTCGAAAACCAGCAGCGCGCGGCGCGACGCCTGTCGCTGGTGGTGCCGGTCGCCCTGGGCCTGATTTTCCTGACCCTGTTCTCCACCTTCCGTTCGGTGCGCCAGGCGCTGCTGGTGCTGACCAACATCCCGTTTGCCCTCATCGGCGGCGTGGTGGGCCTGTGGATCACCGGCGAGTACCTGTCGGTGCCCGCGTCGGTGGGTTTTATCGCCCTGCTGGGTATCGCGGTACTCAACGGCGTGGTCATGGTCAGCTTCTTCAACCAGCTGCTGGCCCGCGGCCGCCCCCTCGACGAGGTGGTTTCCGACGGCGCACTGCGCCGGCTGCGCCCAGTGCTGATGACCGCCTCGATCGCCGCCTTCGGCCTGGTGCCGCTGCTGTTTGCCGAGGGACCGGGCTCGGAACTGCAGCGCCCGCTCGCCATCGTGGTGATCGGCGGGCTGGTGTCATCGACCCTGCTGACGCTGTTTCTGCTGCCACTGCTCTACCGCCGCTTCGGCGTACGCCAACCCGGAGTCTGACATGGATCAATGCCTGCTCGTGCTGATCGTCACACCGACCATGGAAAACACCATCGTCGACTGGCTGCTCGACCGCGATGACATTGCGGGCTTCACCAGCATGCCCATCAGCGGTCACGGCGCTTCCGCGCACTCGCTGACCACCGCCGAGCAGGTCGCCGGCCGCCAGCGGCAGGTCATGTTTCAACTACACCTGCCCCTGGCGACCGCGCAGGCCCTGGTGGCGGCGCTGCGCCAGTCGTTCAGCGGCAGCGCCATGCACTACTGGCTGACGCCGGTGCTGGACTCGGGTCACTTGAAATAGGCCGTTACCTGCAGACCGCCGAGCGCGACCGAGCGGCCGAAGGCGGTCGTCACACCCAGGACTTCGACCAGGCTCTTGACGATCGTCAGGCCGATACCCGTTACCCTGGGCGCCGCCAGCCACCACCACACTGACCGGAACAGCGCCAGTCAAGGCGCTACGCGCCATGTCTGGCCCACCAAGAAAAGAATGGCGACTCCGAAGAGCCGCCTAGTGGAGACACGAAAAGAAGTAAGCGCGCGTTGAATCAGCCCGGCGCACCAGGCGGAATAACCTGCGCGGCCTCCGGTTCCGTCGGCCCGGAGGCTGCCTGAAATTCGACGCTGCTCTCGCCACCCTCCAGCGCGGAAATGTCCGTGGCGTTCCCGGCATCATCCGCAGAGGCGTCGGGGACGGATGGTGGCGCCAATTCTGCGCCCTTAGCGATCTGTGTCGCCGGTTGTTCTGGAGGCGAAGCCATTGTTTTTCCTTGTAACGACGACGCATTTTCGAGCGAGGCTGTTTGCTCCTCCAACGAGGGTGTTTGCTCCTCCAACGGTCGATAGGCAGCCCCTGCCGGGTTGAGCGATTGAGTACGCGGCGCCGAAGCCGTCATCGGCACGGGCATCATTGGCCGGACAGCCGTTGACCCTGTCGCCGATGGCTTGGTTTGCTGCATCCCGTGCGGTGCCTGGGCCGTCATCGGCGGACGTGGCATATTCCAGGGTGCCTGGGCCGTCATCGGCGGACGTGGCATATTCCAGGGTGCCTGGGCCGTCATCGGCGGACGCGACATATTCCAGGGCGCCCGGCCCATCATCCGCGGACGCGACATATTCCAGGGTGCCTGGGCCACCATCGGCGGACGCGACATATTCCAGGGTGCCTGGGCCGTCATCGGCGGACGTGGCATATTCCGGGGTGCCTGGGCCGTCATCGGCGGACGCGACATATTCCAGGGCGCCCGGCCCATCATTCGCGGACGCGACATATTCCAGGGCGCCTGGGCCACCATCGGCGGACGCGACATATTCCAGGGCGCCTGGGCCACCATCGGCGGACGCGACATATTCCAGGGCGCCTGGGCCACCATCGGCGGACGCGACATATTCCAGGGCGCCTGGGCCGTCATCGGCGGACGTTGCATATTCCAGGGCGCCTGGGCCACCATCCGCGGACGCGACATATTCCAGGGCGCCTGGGCCACCATCGGCGGACGCGACATATTCCAGGGTGCCTGGACCGTCATCGGCGGACGCGACATATTCCAGGGTGCCCGGCCCATCATTCGCGGACGCGACATATTCCAGGGCGCCTGGGCCACCATCGGCGGACGCGACATATTCCAGGGTGCCTGGGCCGTCATCGGCGGACGTTGCATATTCCAGGGCGCCCGGCCCATCATCCGCGGACGCGACATATTCCAGGGCGCCTGGGCCACCATCCGCGGACGCCACACACTCCAGGGTGCCTGGGCCGTCATCGGCGGACGCGACATATTCCAGGGCGCCCGGCCCATCATCCGCGGACGCGACATATTCCAGGGCGCCTGGGCTACCATCGGCGGACGCGACATATTCCGGGGTGGCTGGGCCGTCATCGGCGGACGCGACATATTCCAGGGTGCTCGGCCCATCATCCGCGGACGCGACATATTCCAGGGCGCCTGGGCTATCATCGGCGGACGCGACATATTCCGGGGTGGCTGGGCCGTCATCGGCGGACGCGACATATTCCAGGGTGCTCGGGCCATCGTCGACGGTGGGGGCATATTGCCCCGTGCCTGGGCCATCATCGGAAGACGCGGTGCTATGCGCCCATACGTAGCAACGGGCGCCGGGGCACGCGTAGGACTACGATAGCCGAAGGTCTTGGGTGTGTTGATGTCTTCCGGCCTGGTGACAGGCGGAGCTGGCCGCAACCAGGGCCAGAGCGCAGCACTGCGCTCTGGCGTGGATATCATTCCGGGTGGCGCCATCCGCGGACCCCAGGGGCCGGCGGAACTCCAGCCGGGGCAGGCGGCGTGAAGGCTATGGGACATGCCTGCGGCAAACGTACCCGCTAGCGTGAGCTTTAGCAGATTCCTGATTTTAATCATCCTGTTGTGTCTCCTCTATCGCTGTGTTGCGGAAACAGACTACCGGGCTGTGGCCCGAACCAGCGAACAGCAGTTTCGTGGAAGTGAAACCCGTGCAGCGCGCCCCCGCGCTGGTATCGGGTATATTCAAGGCAAGTGTCCGGAACTCCCGGCGCAGGCCCCAAACGCGATGGTTCCGCCCCTTGTCTCCCTGGGAACCTGCAGTCCTTCCGATCAAAGTGAGTTGGCTTGTCATTCCAGGATCGACCCTGAGCCGCTCTTCCTTTGCTAGTTATAACGAGTTCCTTACGTGCGAGATTAGAAATAGCATATAACTAACTGCTGCGCAATGGGTAATCGTGTTCACGAGCACGATGATTCCCACCATGTGCCACCGACTCGTGCGACCAGCGCGTAAAATCGTGTTGTAAAATCGGGGGTTAGTTATCGCCAGGACAAGGCGCGGCCCAGACTGACCGAATCCGGTTTGCACGCTGCACGGCGTGAGATTCCGAAACCTTTATAATCGAGGTAATCAGCGGGGTCCCGATGCGGTTGGTTACCGCTATGGATTACGAGGTTCAGCAGTCGTTGCCCTCCAGCCGGCGCCGGGGACGACGCGAATCGTCGCCGTCGGTGACTCCTTCGTTTACGGCATGGACGCAGCGAGTGCCTTGGTCATCATCTTCACAGGGGCACCACCATTTCTGCGGTAGCCGGTTACCTGTGGCTTAGAGAGATACCGCCCCGGGCTACAGAGAAAACATTGTGAGCCCGGAGAAATCCGGCGATATAGTCCGCGATCATCTGATATCCGTAAGGCGAGGGATGACAAATGTCATCGCCCCCTTCTTGCTCAAGATTGAATTTCAGCCAGTCAATATCTGAGAACCGACCGACATCACCCATCAACAAATCGCTATCGATCTCAGGACGGCGTCTGTCAATAAACTTTGCAGCGCTGGCAGTATCGCGCCTGTTATTGGGGATAAAGATCACAATTGGCCGTAACCCCAACTCCTTGGCAAGCTGCGCATATTGGTTGAGCAGACTGACCAGATTCAGTTGGACCGCTTCTGATTCAAACATCAGAAGATACTCGGGCACTCCCAGTATGCGCAACGCTTTCTGCAGCTTTTGGTAATAGAAATAGTTGCTGCTTAGACTCTTGCCAAGAGAAACCAGATACGGGAATCCGGCCCTGGGCTTTGCCCAGAAATCGTCGTCAAACGCTTTCTCGGCCGCTTGCCTGAACCGATTGATATTCGAATACGCCCCGATACCGGGGTTGGGAATCAACCGGCCACCTGCCATGTAGGGTTTCAGCAGGTAGTTCGACGAACTGCTGTAAAGCACTGGCTGATAACTGTTCAGCATGCGATAAAGATTCTCGTACATAATCCCTAGAACGACTATTTCGGCGTGCGGGTACCTTGCGGCATTTTTCTTGAAATTCAGGACGCTTTGAGTTGGCCCATAGCCGCAAACTCCATGATTTGCGACTGAAATTCCTAAAAGAGCGGACAGCCTGGCGGGATAGGTGTCATCATCATCCACCTCGTAGCCATTGGTATAGGAGTCGCCGACAGCGATGATTTTCACGGCTGCCGGGTCGAAGCCGCTGTACAGGCGGGCGCCAGCGGCGTCGTAACTGGATACAAACCGTGTACCACGACAGTTCAAATGCGCCGTCACACTCGGCCCATGACTGTGCCACCCCAATACCGGGTCGGCAGCATTTTTTGAAAATCTGGCCAGATCACCTTCATTCAGGCCGGCCCACACACGGTCCCGGTGATCAAACAGATTCTCTTTGTCGACTAGCCGGGTAATCACAAAGGCGTACAGCTCCAGAGTGGCGAGCATAATCGCCGTCGTCAGAAGATAGAAAAGCAGTTTCTTCACGTTCTCGTACACCCTGCCCCGGCGGTGGATTCAGGGTATAGCCCCGTTCTTTCTGTGTTGCTCATCGATGCCCGTCGCTCGGCCGGGGTTTGCGGCTGCACCCAAAGGGCATAAAGGGGCAAATACACCGTTAACCGATCGTCTTCTTCAAAGATGTTAGTCGATACCATTGATTGCGCGCGCACACGCTGCTGAAAATCGGCGGTCATCGAGTCATCAGGCGCGACGACCTGGATGTGATTTTCATGGCGGGCCCGGGTCACGGCGCGTCAGGCGTGCTCGGGCCCGTGTATCTCGAGGGCACCTGCTCGGAGATCTATCCCGATAAGAGCGAAGACGCGGAGGGCATGGGCAAGTTTTTCACGTACGACGCTGGCCGAGCTTGGCCAGGACCTCGATGTCATCCTGGCCTGCGAGGAAGAGCCGGGCCTGGGCAACGGCGGCCTGGGCAGGCTGGCAGCCTGTTATCTCAACTCGCTGGCGACACTGCAGCGCCCGGCCATCGGCTACGGCATCCGCTATGCGTCCGGTAGCTTCGACCAGAAAATCCATGACGGCTGGCAGGCGGAAGTCACCGATAAATGGCTGCACTACGGCAATCCCTGGGAGATCGACAAGCCCGACATCGCCTCCTACGTAAACTGGGTTCCGTAGGACGCTGCGTTCCGCCGCGACTGGCGCGCGGTCAAGCAGACCAACAGGCAACCTCTTTCCGACTACGTCCGCGAGCACACCGGCGTCAAGCTTGCCCCCAGCTGGCTCTTCGACATCCAGGTCAAGCGCATCCACGAAGACAAGCGCCAGCACCTGAATGTGCTGCACATCGTCACGCTCTACAAAGAATAATGCGTCGCTGGCGATGCCGGTACCTGTACCTATGCCAACGTCCTGCTGACGTTGGCGGAAAGCAATATGATGATGGTCTGCATGAAACCCGCCACGCCTGTTGGCGGCTGGACGAGCCTATCGAGTCAGTCAACTCCCTCGCGGCAAACGAGCGGCGCTACAGCAGCGCCACATTCTTGTGTATGCTTCGGGTCACACGCTGTCAGTCACCGATAATCGAGGAACTCGAACATGGCCCGGCGCCCGCACCTGCCCGCTAATCTGATTTTCTCCGGCCGCACCGGCCGCTCGCTGTCCGGCCTGCTGCTGGCGTGCACCCTGGCGTTCGTCACCGGCTGCGAAAAGGAGCCCCCGGCACAGCCGGAGGTGGTGCGCCCGGTGAAGATGCTCACCATCGAAGGCGCCGGCGCGGTCTCGCAGCGGGAGTACCCGGCGACGGTGAAAGCCACCCAGCAGGCGGACATGGGCTTCGAGGTACCGGGGCGCATCGTCGAATTCCTGGTCAACGAAGGACAGATCGTCGAGACCGGGGCCCTGCTGGCGCGCCTCGATGACCGCGACTACCAGGCCGAGCTCGAGAAGGCGCGGGCCAACCAGCGCAAGGCGCTGGCCGACCTCAACCGCAGTCTGTCGATCTACAGGCAGGACAAGGGCGCGATTTCCAAAGGCGCCATAGAAAGCGACCGGCGTGCCAAGGAGGTCGCCGATGCCGTGCTGCGGCAGGCGGAAAAAGCCGTCGAGGATACCCTGCTGCGCGCACCTTTCGACGGCTACGTGGCACGCAAGCTGGTGGAGGATTTCGCTAATGTGCAGGCCAAGGAACCGGTGCTCATCCTGCAGGACATCTCGCAGCTGGAGGTGGAGGTCAGTGTACCGGAGCGGGATATCGCCCAGGGGATGCCCAGGCAAACGCCGGAACAGATCACCGAGCGGGTCAAGCCGGTGGTCAGCATCAGCTCGATCCCGGATCGGACCTTCCCGGCCCGGGTCAAGGAGTTCGCGACTACCGCCGATCCCAGCACGCGCACCTTCCAGGTGGGACTGATATTCGACCGGCCCGAGGACGTTTCGATTCTCCCGGGGATGACCGCGCGGGTGCGCGCCGATGTGGCAAAAAAAGGTGGCATCAGTATCCCGCTCAGCGCCGCGCAGTCGGATGCCCGGCTGGAAGCGTTCGTGTGGAAAGTCGATCCCGAAAGCATGACCGTGAGCCGTCAGCCCGTCGAGCTCGGTGCCGTGCACGGCTCCCTGGTCGATATCGAACGCGGTCTCCAGCAGGGCGACATCATCGCGACCTCGGGTCTGCGCTTCCTCGAAGCAGGCATGCAGGTGCGCCGCTACGG
Source organism: uncultured Gammaproteobacteria bacterium (assembly GCA_963814945.1). Classification (GTDB taxonomy): domain Bacteria; phylum Pseudomonadota; class Gammaproteobacteria; order DSM-19610; family DSM-19610; genus Thiogranum. The sequence goes on along the minus strand of CAWFEQ010000018.1, from coordinate 535,135 downwards.
CGACTGAGCGAAGGGGCCGTAGACATGAACATCGCTGCGCTCGCGCTCCGCAACCGTGTTACCACGCTGGTCCTCACGCTGGTGCTGATGATTGGTGGCGTCAGCTCCTACAATCAGCTGTCGCGACTCGAGGACCCGGAATTCACCATCAAGGAAGCGCTGGTCATCACGCCCTATCCGGGCGCAGCCGCCGCCGTGGTTCAGGAGGAGGTCAGCGACAAGATCGAGCTGGCGGTGCAGCAGTTGGGCCAGCTCATGGAGGTGGAGTCGCGTTCGGTGCGGGGCCTGTCGACCGTGACGGTGCGCATCAAGAAGAAGTACCGCCGCGGGGATCTGCCGCAAGTCTGGGACGAACTGCGCCGCAAGGTGAACGATGTCCAGGACCAGTTGCCGCCCGGGGCAGGCCCCTCGCAGATCAACGACGACTACGGCGATGTCTGGGGCGTGTTCTTCGCCCTGTATGGGCCGGAGTACAGCTACGCCGAGCTCAAGGAAACCGCCAAGCTGCTGCGGCGCGAACTGTCCCTGGTAAAGGACGTGGCCAAGGTGGAGCTCTGGGGCGACCGCACCGAGGCTGTCTACGTGGTACCGGACCGGGATCGCATGGCGCAGCTGGGCGTCAAGCCGGGCCAGATCACCCGCAACCTGCGCGACAAGAATATCGTGGTGGACGCCGGGCGCGCGGAGGCCGGCACCGAGTTCATCGCGATCAGTCCAACCGGCACCTTCAGCTCGGTACAGGATTTCGAAAACCTGCTGATCAGCGGCGAGGACAGCGACCGGCAAATCTATCTCCGCGACGTGGCGAGCGTGGAACGCGGCTACGTCGAACCCCAGACCCAGGTGCTGCGCTATGACGGCAACCTGGCCATCGGCATCGGCATCTCCACCGTCAGCGGCGGCAACGTGGTCACTATGGGCAAGGCCATCGAGGCGCGGTTGCGGGAGCTGGCACCGCAGATTCCGCTCGGGGTGGAGTTAGGCGTCATCTCCCTGCAGTCCGAAGCCGTCACCACCGCCATCGATGGCTTTCTGAACAGTCTGATGCAGGCGGTGGTCATCGTGGTTGCCGTGCTGCTGGTGTTCATGGGGCTGCGCAGCGGACTCATCATCGGCTTCATCCTGGCGCTCACCATCGTCGGCACCTTCATTTTCATGGGCTCATGGGACGTGGCCCTGGAGCGTATCTCGCTGGGTGCCCTGATCATCGCGCTCGGCATGCTGGTGGATAACGCTATCGTGGTCGTCGACGGCATGCTGGTGCGCATCGCCCAGGGCGAGAAACCCGAGGAGGCGGCACAGAATGTGGTCAACCAGACCGCGCTGCCTTTGCTCGGGGCCACCGCGGTGGCGATCATGGCCTTCGGCGCCATCGGCCTGTCCGACGACTCGACCGGCGAATTCTGCAAATCGCTGTTCCAGGTGGTGCTGATCTCGCTGTCGCTCAGCTGGGTCACTGCAGTCACGGTAACACCCCTGCTGTGCGTCATGTTCCTGAAGGTGCCGGAGCAGAAGCCGGGGGAGGAGGCGGGATCCGACCCCTATGCGGGCGGCCTGTACCGCTTTTACCGCCGCCTGTTGCGAGGCGCCATCCGTGTGCGCTGGGTCACCGTCGCGCTGGTACTGGCGGCCTTCGCCGCCGCCCTGTGGGGCTTCCGCTACGTCGACCAGAGTTTCTTCCCCGACTCCACCCGCCCGCAGTTCATGGTCGATTTATGGCTGCCCCAGGGAACCTATATCGACGATACGCTGAAGACGGCCGAGTCGGTGGAGACTTACCTGCTGGGTGTGGAGGGGGTCACCCATGTCAGCACTCTGGCTGGCGCCGGTGGGTTGCGTTTTATGCTCACTTATGCGCCCGAAAAGGTCAACAGCGCCTATGCCCAGTTCCTGGTGGATGTCGATGATTACCGCAAGATCGATACGCTGATCCCGGTCATCGAGCAGCAGCTGGCGAAAGACCAGCCCGATGCGCTCGCCTACGGCAAGAAGTTCCTGCTGGGGCCCGGCGAGGGCGGCAAGATTCAGATTCGCTTCAGCGGGCCGGATCCCGCGGTGCTGCGCCAGCTCGCCGGGCAGGCCGAGCAGATCCTGCGCGACGACGGCGGTGCCAAGGCGCTCCGCACCGACTGGCGTGAACCGGTTCCGGTGGTGCAACCGGTGCTGGCCGAGGCGGAGGCCAACCTCGCGGGCATCACCCGCGAGGTCATCGCGACCACCATCCGCGCCGGCTTCGAGGGCGAGCCGACCGGGGTCTACCGGGAAGGCGACGAGCTGCTGCCGATCATTTTCCGGGCTGCAGAAGCCGAGCGCAGCGACATCAGCAGCATCCAGAATCTGCAGGTGTGGGCACCGGCGGCGGGGCAGTATGTGCCGCTTCGCCAGGTCGTGTCGGAGTTCGATACGCGCTTCCAGGGCGCCATCATCCAGCGGCTCAACCGGAAGATGACCATCACTGTGCACGCCGATCCCGCCACCGGGCTGGCCAGCGAGCTGTTCGCGCGCATCCGACCGCAGGTGGAGGCGCTGCCGCTCGGCGCCGACTACGAACTGCAGTGGTGGGGCGAGTACAAGAGCTCTAAGGAGGGCCAGGAGGGTATCGCCGCCAGCGTGCCGTTTTTCTTCGTCTCCATGGTGCTGATCGTCATTGCCCTGTTCAACGCGCTGCGCCAGCCGCTGATCATCTGGCTGACTGTGCCGCTGGCGCTGATCGGCGTGACCGCTGGGCTGCTGCTCACCGGACAGCCGTTCGGCTTCATGGCGCTGCTCGGTTTCATGAGCCTGTCGGGGATGCTGATCAAGAACGCGGTGGTGCTGATCGACGAAATGGAGTTGCAGAAAAGAAGCGACAAGCCGCTGTTCGACGCCATTGTCGATTCCGGCGTCAGTCGCTTGCGCCCGGTCAGCATGGCAGCGCTGACCACGGCGCTGGGCCTGATCCCGCTGCTGCTGGACGCCTTCTTCGTGTCCATGGCGGTGACCATCATCTTCGGCCTGATGATCGCCACCGTGCTGACCATGGTGGTGGTGCCGGTGCTGTATGCGATCTTTTTCCGCGTACCCTACCCGGGACACGAGACCGGCGCGGCACCGGGGTAGAACCGGGAATTAATGTGCGTAACGTCGATGCTGATATGGTGCGGCGTATAAACCGTGGTCCTGATCAGCCATTCCCCGGACGGCATCTGTGCCTGTTCGCTCATGGTCCTGATCTGCGTGGTGTCGTCGTAACTGTCTTCAATAACATCGTATACAAGTTTCATTGTCATTTTCCGATCTCCTTATAGATCGTCATCGTTTTGAATAGTAGCCGGGTGCTCGGATCCCGCAACAGGCCGGCAATGCCAGTGACAATCGCCGTGATCAGGATCGGCAGCAGGCACATCGAGAGGAACGCAATGTAGATGCTGCCGATCGGAAACAACGCCTCACCGAAAGGTTTTGCAAACAGGCCAATGACGAACCCGCCAACAACCCCCACGAGGACCGTCTTGGGATCCAGCAGTAGCTTTTTGATGTTCATGTCATCCCGTTCGCTCTGGTTTCTTAGCCTATCACTCGGCGCGCCACATCAATGCCAGGCAGCCAAGAGGATTATTGGCAAACTGGTCTGCGCCGCGCCCACAGCGGGATTCTGGCTCTAAACGGATCATTCAGGGCCAATCAAACTCGACCCACACTGGCTGATGATCCGAAGCCTCAGTCACGGTATCGATGGCATGCGCCCTGAGGCGGCTTGCTAACCCTTCAGTGACGAAGACGAAATCGAAGCATTCGGGTTGGTTGACGAAATCCACCGGGTGGAGGCCGACCGTGGGCGCATGCGTTTCGTCGGGGTGGAACACGGACCAGGCGTCGCGAAAGCCCGGTTCGCCGCCTGCAAAAGGGGCGAGGACTTGCGCGCGCTCAGGGGCGCTGGCGGGGAAATTCATATCGCCGCACAGTAACGCCTGCGCAGGCCGAGGGAACACCTGGAAGGAGCCACCCTGTTCCTCGGCGAGCGGCGAACGATCTGACATGGCGCAGGCCTCGACATGCAGGCGGCGGATAGCGTCGATCTGAAGCTCGCGCTGGCGTTGCGAGTAGTACTCGAGATGGGTGGTTAACACTCGCAGCGAGCCACCATCGGCGGTGATTATGGTTTCCAGCAATACACGCTGCATGCTGGGCATGTCCGGTTCGGCTGGCCAGGGCAGCAGATGCCGCCACACCTGGCCGACGGGCAGGCGCGAAAAAAGGGCATTGCCGAACCGGCTGCGGCCGCCGCGGCCATCCGGTACGTCGGTTCCCGCGCCGTAGACCACGGTGTAACCGGCTAGGCCGGCGGCGAGTTCCGCGACCTGATCCTCCCCGCGGCTGCCCGGCAGGCCGGGAAAGTTGACTGCGACTTCCTGCAGGCAGATAACGTCGAAATCGCCCAGCTGCCGGATGGTGTGCAGGATGCGCGCGAGGTCGACGCGGCCGTCCATGCCGCGCCCCCACTGGATGTTCCAGCTCATCAGCTTCATTTCGGTCTCCCACGTACCCTGTCGTCAGCCCGGTGAACCAGCCCGGTCTGGGTCGTTCTCGGAAGTTTTGTCAGTCGCCCATATTCAAGACGGCTAAACGACAACCTTCGGTCATAGACCGGGGAAGTCTCTAGGAGGCTGTCGGATTTGGGCGATCGTAGCGAGCAAGGTGGGAGGGCGAAGCCATTTTTTCGATCGTTTGAGGAGAATAGCCGTAGCTATTTGACGAAAAGGATCGGGAAAATGGGGCGCTCTCCCACCGGCGCAGTAGATCAGTCCCAAATCCGACAGCCTCCTAGACGGGGCATTGAACGTTCGGGCTATGGGCACCGCCCCGAGGGGCGCTTTTGATGCACTTGTTATGCGATTATTCTGCATATCTAACTACCCGATATGAATGGTTTCCCAGCAACACCTGTCTCTCAATTACTTCTACCTTTGCGCCCCTCCTGTAATCAAGTTGCCTGGGAAAGCTTGCAACAACCCCGTCTCCTGACTCCAACCTCACTGTGACCTGAGGTGTTGAGCCGTTTTCGGTTTGTACTGCACTGAACGATTCGGTAACACCACGAACAGATTTAAAGCTGACTGGAAAGAACCATGTCCCTAGAAACAGAACAACCCCAACCACGGGCACTATACGTAGAAACAGCTTACGGCGGGCTGCAGCCTGCTCACCATCGAGAACTTTGTTCATTTCGTTTGGCCTTTTCTTTCGCACATGACTGTTACCAGGCGGACCCGCCGGTTAGCCAAACGGGAACAGGGTGCCTGGAGACGGAATATTCGCAACTAGTCGTGCACCGGAACAAAAAGATAGCGAAACTCTGTCCGTTTAATCAAATATGGCAGATCCTCGTGGCTGATCAACGCTTGCTCGCTGCGCAACAGTCTCTGCGCCGACCAGGCGACCCGGGTCTGGTCTATAGTTATCTCTGTACTCAGGCGATCGCGCATCGCCGGAACGACTGGATAGACCAGATGCAGAAACATCGACTTATCTTCATTGGGCTGTTAGTGGCGTGTCCCTGGCTGCTGTCTGCCTGTGGCCCCATGACCATCAAAGATACGGCGACTCAGACGTTTGTCCCCATCCAGGGCTGGGTCCTTGAGCTGCATCAGGAGGTCACCATTCCACCCAACCGTACACGCATCTTCTTTCAGGACGGCCGAGTCTTATACGGAATCAACGAATATGAGCCGCACTGTCAGCTGAGGGTTCGACCCATTTCGGAAAAACCGCAGCCTGTCCACGCCGACCGCTTCACCATCGAAAAAGCGTTCGGCAATGTTGATTCGATTGTCAGCAATGGTCCCGTCCGGCTTGCCGCAGCGGCTACCGCAGTGGTCATGGGTGGTGGCGGGGATGGGGACGGGCCAAGCCAGGTGATCTATTTTTACTTCATGGGATTGCATTCCGACAGGCAGCCCGATGTCAGCTACCTGGTGTGTGGCGGTGTCCTGAACGATCCGGCCCTCGCCATGTATCCAACGCTTCAGGAGATCCGTGCCGCGTTGGGTGACTACGCGACGCTGGTGACGCCTGGGGACAGCTGACGTGTGCAATCGCTGGCGGTTTCCTGCGCAGTCTGCCGACGCTGACCGCGGCGTGCCTGTTCCGGCCAGGCTAAGGCGGGCTTCCGCTCGGGCAGTTCACGCCTGCCGCCAGTCCTCCCTGCTGGCGCTGGCGATTCACGCCGACGCGGCGGATACCGCAGCCGTCAAGGCCTCGGTGGCACAAACCGTCGAAACCTGGGGTCGGCTGGATATCCTGGTCAACAATGCGGGCATCATCATCGTCAAGCCGATCGACGACATCACCCTCGAGGACTTCGATCGCATGGTGGCCGTCAACATCAAGGGGCTGTTCGGTGCAAATACCCCGCGGAAACGTGTCAGGTTGACCCGCGGTTTGGGCACCAGAGCAGCTAACCGGGCGATGAAGTCCAGTCGCTCGAAGATGACGTGCGTGGTGCCGTGCCCAAAGCACTCGCTACGCTCGCGGGGCAAGCTTTCACGACACGGGGTCTTTAGGTGGCAACGGACGTTGGATAGTATTCTTTAACAAGCTGATAAAGGAGCGTTCGCTCCGGACGGAGGCGCGCATAGCGTGTTGCACACTCCCCCGCACTGGCTTCCCTGCCAGCCGGCAACGGCAACATGGTCGCATCCTTGCGAATCCGTACTGAGCTTCAGACTAGCAGGCGTCGCGACCACCGGCCAACAACTGAGTGGTTCGGGCAGTATCGGCTGGCTTTTAACCAGATGGTCGGCTGCGAGGCAAACAATGCGCCAAGATCATTAACTGACCGATTGCACTACACACCAAAAACAGGCGCAGGTTCGTCACCGCCGACCGAGGCACGTTCAGCCGCGAATTCAGCCACTACGAACCCCCGCCCGCCAAACGCCAGAGCGAGCTCGCCGCGCAGTGGAAACCCCGGGCGGAGGAAGAGTGAAGCCGGTTTATCCGTTCAGCCGTTTTTTTCAGTGATTTTCTGACCGACCCAGACGCCGGTGCCGGCCTCGGGTCATTTGAAACAGGCGGTGACCTGCAGACCGCCCAGCGCCGCCGAGCGGCCGAAGGTCATCGACCCGCCCAGGGCCTCGACCAGGCTTTTGACAATCGACAGCCCGATACCGTGGCCCTGGGTGCTTTCATCGTGGCGCACGCCGCGTTGCGCCAACTGGCGCAACTGCTCGTCGTCGACCCCGGGTCCGTCGTCTTCGATCGTGATCACGCACGCGCCTGCGCTGCCGTCGATGCCGAGGCGGACCGTGCGGTGCGCCCATTTCCAGGCGTTGTCCAGCAGGTTGCCCAGCAGCTCCATGCCGTCCTGCTGCTCGAGCGGCAGCGTGTCGACCTGCTGCAAGCGCTGCTGGAAGTCGATGGTCTTGTCGCGGTGCAGGCGCTTGACGGTGTCCACCAGCACCGGCAGATCGTGCCGCACATCGAAGCGGCTGGTGCCGAGGCTGTCGCCGGCAATGCGCGCGCGGCGCAACGACGTGTCGACCAGTTCGTTGATCTGCTGAATATAGTGTTCCAGCTGCCGCCGCGTCGCCTGGTCGGAGTTCTGGATCTTTTCCGCGGTGAGCTGCTGCAGCAGCGTCAGTGGCGTCTTGATGGCGTGTGCCATGTTGCCCAGCGCTTCGCGGGAGCGCAGCAGGCGCTGCTGCTGGCGTGCGAGCAGCCGGTTGATCTCCTGCACCAGCGGCAGCACTTCCTGCGGCACCTGCTCGCGCAGTGCACTGACCTCGCCCCGTTCGAGACGGGCCACGTCATCGACCGCATCGGCCACCGGTCGCAGCGAGCGCACAATAATGACACGCTGGACCAGCAGGACGAACGCGACCATCGCCGCCGACCAGCCGAGCAGCTGCCACCACAGGCGGCGCACCCCGGTCTGCAGGGCCAACAGGTCTTCGGCGACTGCCATCCGCACCAGTTTGCCCTGCTTGCGGAAACTGCTCGACCAGAGCAGCAGGGGTTGTTGCTCGGGTCCGGTAATATGCAGCAGGGTCACAGCGCCGACGTCAGCCTGCGGCAGCGGCAGGGTTTCATCCCACAGGGAGCGCGAACGCACCACCTGGCCGTCGACATCGATGAGGAAATAGTGCCCCGAGAACGGCTGCTGATAGATGCCCTGAATACGCCTTGCGTCCAGGCTCAGCGTGCCGTCGGGCCTGACCACCAGCCCGGCCAGCAGGGTGTCGCCGTCATGGGCCAGACGCGTTGCCAGCTGGTGCTCCATCAGCTCGTGCAGGGAAAACCCCGCGATCGCCAGCAACAGACCGATGGTCACCACCAGACCCGGCACCAGGCCCAGCCCCAGGCGGGCGCGCAGTGAGGTCAACGCGGCTCTCCGAACACATACCCCTGGCCACGCCGGGTGCTGATGACGTCGTTGCCGAGTTTCTGCCGCAGCCGGTTGACATAGACCTCGATGACATTGCTGTCCTTGTCGGCATCCTGCTCGTAGACGTGTTCGGTAAGCCGGGACTTGGAGAGGATGTGGCCCGGGTGCAGCATGAAATAGCGCAGCAGGCGGAACTCGATACCGGTCAGCGGCCAGCGCTGTCCCTCCCGGCTGACCGACTGGGTGTGTTCATCCAGCACCCAGCCGCTCGCCGCCAGTGACTCGCCCACCGTGCCCGTGTTGCGACGGATCAGGGCCTGCAGGCGTGCCAGCAGCTCTTCTTCGCGAAAGGGTTTGGTCAGGTAGTCGTCGGCGCCCTGCTGCAGGCCCTGGACTTTTTCCTGCCAGGTGTCGCGCGCAGTCAGTATCAGTACCGGGGTGCTGATGCCGCCGCGCCGCCACTCAGCGAGGATCTCCAGACCCGAGCGCCGCGGCAGGCCCAGGTCCAGTACCATCACATCGTAGGGTGTTTCGCTGCCGTAAAAACCGGCGTCCACCCCATTGTCGAAAACATCGACGGCAAAGCCGTGCCGATCGAGATAGCGTTTCAGGCGGGCGCCCAGCTCCTGGTCATCTTCGGCGAGCAGCAGTCGCAATTCACTCCTCCGGTTGGTCCTCCAGCAACTCGCCGCTGCTGGCGTCGAGTTTCATTTCCCACACCCGCCCGCCGTGGTCCACCAGTTGTATGGCATAGATATAGCGGTCATGTTCGCGTTCCAGTTGCGTATCCAGTACGCGGCCGCTGCGGTGGCGGCGCGCCCGCTCGAGGATGGTCTGCAGCGGCAGAACAACCCCCTGCTGCCGCAGGCGGCGAACGCTATCGAACTCGCGCGTCGCATAATCGGGCGACGGGTAGCGCGCACTTTCCCCGCCGCAATGGCTGCCAGCGTGGCCAGCGGCTGGCCGCAACAGAGTGCCGCAAGCGAGCAGCGCCAGCAAGCCGAAAGCTGTTGCCCGCGCCATCAGCGTTGGGCTTCCCACGCTCAGCCCCGCCTGCGATGTTCAGTGGTGTTCATCGCCAACCCCTGGTTTCAGCTCGCCGACCGTCCCAAAAACCCCGCGCTGTCAACGGATTCATCGCCGTTGCCCGGTCGCCACCAGCAAAGCATGCGGCAGGAACATGAACCCAGGCTTAAATTTCCGGCGTGCGCCGCAAGGCGCACCGCGCAGGAACCCGGCCTGAACCGCGACCACCGCAGGTTGGGCTGAGCGGTAGGTTGGGTTGAGCGTAGCGAAACCCAACATTGCACCATGACCCTGGGCCTCGCCAGGGTAATCCTGTTGGGCTTCGCTACGCTCAACCCAACCTGCGTTTGCCGAAAGTACGTGCGCGGAAAAAAGGATTGACTTTGTGCCGACAGGCGTCTTGTATAGCAACGGCCGCAGGGGCGCTTCGACTGCCCGGCCAAGAGCGCTTCGCTGTGAACTGCTGGTGTCCCGCCGCGGTCACCGCCGTCCCGGAGTATTATGACGTTTTCCGACCCCTTCCCCGCTGTTCGCCTGCTGCTGCTTTGCTGCCTTGCCACGCCGGTGCCGGCGGCCGACAGCGACCAGCAGGCGGCCACCAGTGTGATTGTGTCCCCCGCGCGCCTGGATCAGTTCGCCGACCGCATCGAGGCACTGGGCACGCTGACGGCCAACGAGTCGGTGGCGCTGACCGCGTCGGTGACCGAGACGGTCAGCGTGATTCACTTCGACGACGGCGACCGCGTGGCAAAAGGTCAGGTGCTGGTCGAGATGACCAGTGGCGAAGAACACGCCCAGCTCGCAGAGGCGCGCGCCACGGTCAACGAGGCCTACCGGCAGTATCAGCGGGTGCTGTCCCTGGAAACCCAGGGCACCGCGGCCAGATCGCTGCTCGACGAGCGCAGGCGCGAGTGGGAAACGGCCAAGGCCCGTCTGGCCGCCATCGAATCACGGCTCGCGGACCGGCTGATCAAGGCGCCGTTTGCCGGTGTGCTGGGGCTGCGCGACCTCAGTGTCGGTGCGCTGGTCGAACCCGGCGACCTGATCACCACGCTGGACGACGACTCGGTGATGAAACTGGGGTTCCAGGTCCCTGCGACCTACCTGGAGGTGCTGCGCCCGGGACTCGACGTTATCGCCACCGCGCGGGCCTACGCGGGCCGCCGCTTCCACGGCCAGGTCAAGGCCGTCGACAGCCGCGTCGATGCCGCGACCCGCGCGATCCGGGTGCGCGCACTGCTGCCCAACCCCGAGCGGATGCTCAAACCGGGCATGCTGATGCAGGTCGAGCTGCTGAAACAGCCGCGCCAGACCATCGTCATCCCGGAAGAGGCCCTGCTGCCACAGGGCGACAGGCAGTTCGTGCTGCTGGTGGATCAGGCCGACGGCAACCGGGTGGTGCGCCGCGAGGTAACCATCGGCGGACGGCGCCCGGGTGAAGTCGAGGTGGTCGACGGCCTGCAGCCAGGAGAGCAGATCATCACCCACGGCACACTCAAGGTGCGCCCGGGTGAACAGGTCGTCATCGGCGCGGTCGACGACGGCAGCCGGCCACTGCACGAGCTGCTGGAATCCTTTGCTGGCGACGGTAGCGCCAGATGATCCTGTCGGACGTCTCGATCACGCGGCCGGTATTCGCTTCGGTCCTGTCGCTGCTGCTCATTGCCTTCGGGCTGGTGGCCTTCGACCGCCTGCCGCTGCGTGAATACCCGGATATCGATCCGCCGGTGGTGTCGGTGGAAACCACCTATTCGGGTGCCGCGGCCAACGTGGTGGAAAACCGCATCACCGAACTGATCGAGGACCGCATTTCCGGCGTCGAGGGCATCCGTTTTATCGAGTCCGCGAGCGAGGACGGCCGCTCGGTGATCAGCATCGAATTCGAGGTCGACCGCAATATCGATGCCGCCGCCAATGATATCCGTGACCGCGTGTCCACTATCCTGGACGACCTGCCCGATGAGGCCGATCCTCCGGAAATCCAGAAAGTGGACAGCAACGAAGACGTCATCATGTGGCTCAACCTCGCCAGTGACCAGATGACCGTTCCCGAATTGACCGACTACGCCGACCGTTATCTGGTCGACCGCTTTTCGGTGCTGGACGGCGTGGCGCGGGTGCGCGTCGGCGGCGGGCAGCTGTATGCCATGCGCATCTGGCTGGACCGCCGCGAACTCGCCGCGCGTGACCTTACGGTTGCCGATGTCGAAGCCGCGCTACGCGCGGAAAACCTGGAGCTGCCGGCCGGGAGTATCGATTCCGGAGCGCGCCAGTTCACGGTGCGCACCCAGCGCAGCTTCCGCACCGCCGCGGATTTTTCCCGGCTGGTGCTGGCGCGCGGCGAGGGCGGTTACCTGGTGCGCCTCGGCGACGTGGCCCGCGTGGAACGCGGCACCGCCGAAGACCGGCTGTTCTTTCGCGGCAACGGCGTACCCATGGTGGGTATAGGTATTATCAAGCAGTCCACCGCCAATACCCTGGCCGTGGCTCAGGCCGCCAAGGCGGAGATGGCGCGCATCAATGCCAGCCTGCCCGAGGGCATGGCCCTGAAACAGAGCTACGACAGCTCGGTGTTTATCGAAGGCGCCATCCACGAGGTCTACAAGACCCTGTTCATTGCCATCGGCATGGTGGTCGGCGTGATCTACCTGTTCCTCGGCAGCGCCCGCGCCACGCTGGTGCCCGCGGTGACCGTGCCGGTGTCGCTGGTGGCGACCTTCCTGGTGCTGCTGGCGCTGGACTTCTCTATCAACATCCTCACGCTGCTGGCGCTGGTGCTGGCAATCGGCCTGGTGGTGGACGACGCCATCGTGGTGATCGAGAACATTCACCGGCGTATGGAAGAGTACGGCGAATCGCGTCTGGTGGCGGCCTTTCGCGGCACGCGCCAGGTCGGTTTCGCGGTGATTGCCACCACCGTGGTGCTGGTGGCGGTGTTCGTACCCATCGCTTTCCTGCAGGGCGATATCGGCCGCCTGTTTGCCGAGTTCGCCATCACCATGGCCGCGGCCGTGTCGTTTTCCAGCTTTGTCGCACTGTCTCTGTCACCCATGCTCGCCTCCAAGGTGCTGCCGCAGGGCGGCAGCCGTGCCCGGCTGTCGCACGCCGTTGACTGGGTGTTTGCGAGAGTCCGGCGCGGCTATCACGCCACGCTGCAGGCGGCGCTGCGCCACGCCTGGGTGGTCGGCCTGGCCTTCGCCGGTATCCTCGGCGGCTCAGCGTGGCTGCTCGAGCGCATTCCCGACGAGTATGCGCCGAAGGAAGATCGTGGCGTGTTTTACCTGATGGTCACCGGTCCCGAGGGCTCCTCCTACCAGTACATCGCCGCCTACATGACAGAAATCGAGGAGCGCATGATGCCGCTGGTGGAGAGCGGCGAAATCGCCCGCCTGCTGGTGCGCGCACCGCGGGCCTTCGGCAACTTCGATATCTTCAACACCGGCATTGTCATCAACGTGTTGAATGACTGGTCAGCGCGGCGCTCGGCCTGGACGATCATGGACGACGTGCGCGAACGGCTGAAAGACCTGCCTGGCGTCCGGGTATTTCCGGTAATGCGTCAGGGCTTCGGCGCGCGCATCCAGAAACCCGTGCAGTTCGTGATCGGTGGCGGAACCTACCAGGAACTGGCTCAGTGGCGCGATACGCTGGTGGAGAAGATCAACGCCAACAACCCCGGGCTGGTGGGGCTTGACTGGGATTACAAGGAAACCAAGCCGCAACTGCGCGTGGTCATCGACTACGACCGCGCGGCCGAACTCGGCGTCACGGTCGGCGCCATCGGCCGCACGCTGGAAACCATGCTGGGCTCGCGCCGGGTAACCACCTACATCGATGCCGGCCAGGAATACGACGTCATCCTGGAAGGCGAACGCAGCACCCAGCGCACGCCGACCAACATGGAGAACATCTATGTCCGGTCCGACCGCAGCCGGCAGCTGATACCGCTGTCCAACCTGGTGCGCCTCGAAGAGTTTGCCGACTCGCTGAGGCTCAACCGCTACAACCGGGTCAGGGCAATTACCCTGGAGGCGAATCTCGCCGATGGCGTCGCACTGGGCAGTGCGCTCGCCAGCCTGGAAACAATGGTAAAAGACAATCTGCCCGGCAGCGTGATCGTCGACTACAAGGGCCAGTCGCGCGATTACAGGTATGCCGGGGGCTCTATCCTGTTCGCCTTTATACTGGGGATCGCCGTGGTGTTTCTGGTGCTGGCGGCACAGTTCGAGAGCTGGATCCATCCCCTGGTCATCATGTTTACCGTGCCGCTCGCCATGGCCGGTGCGCTGCTGGGCCTGTACCTCACCGGCCAGACGCTCAACCTGTACAGCCAGATCGGCTTGATCATGCTGGTGGGCCTCGCGGCCAAGAACGGCATTTTGATCGTTGAATTCGCCAACCAGCTGCGCGATGCGGGCCGGCCGTTCCGGGATGCACTGGTCGAGGCCGCGGACGTCCGCCTGCGGCCGATCGTCATGACCGGCATCACCACCGCCGCCGGCTCCGTTCCCCTGCTGTTGTCGAGTGGCGCCGGCACTGAGACCCGCACCGTGATCGGCACGGTCGTGCTCGCGGGGATACTGGCGGCGACCCTGTTTACCCTGTATGTGGTGCCCGTCGCTTACGACCTGCTGGCGCGCCACACCGGCTCACCGCAGCGCGTCAAGCGTCAGCTGGAAGCCGAACTGGCGTCACAGGACAAATAAACCGGCGCCCAGGCGCCTGAGTCAGTGCGTGGGTTGGAGCGCTGTCGCCCGCCACCAGCGGCTCAGGGGAAGGCGGCTGTAAACGCGATGATGGTATCCGCGTCAAAACAGCCGTCCAGCGCCTCGCTACCGTACACATCGGCCTCCTGGCCAGGCAACAGCTGAGCCACATCGATCTGCGCTGAACTGCCGCTGCTGCCTGTCGCTGTGACCAGGTACACGCCAGTACCGCTGTGCGCCCGTATCCCGCGAACGCATATAGCTGTTCGCCGCGCGACAGCGCGCCGCCTGCGGGCCGGGAGCTGCTGGAGGACATTTCCCGTGTATTCAGTACCTGCCGTGGGTCTTGGTGATGTAGTTGTTCAGCTCGACGTACTGCAGGTTCATCTCCCGCAGAATCCGGTGCACACTGCGCACGATACCGCGCATGACGCCGTAGACCAGCTGGGGATTAGTCGTCAGTACCGCTTCCAGGTCTGCGCGCCGCAGGCTGATGACGACCGTTTTGCCCATAGAGCGCAGTGTCGCGGCGTGCTCGGTGTCGTCGATAAACCCCATGGCACCGGCCAGGTCGCCGGGTTTCAACATATGCAGCGTTACGACCTCGCCGCCAGCGGTTCTGCGCTCCACCGCCAGCACCCCGTAACCGATGATGTACAAGGTGTTGTCTGTCTCGCCCTGTTCGATCAAAACATCGCCGATATCCAGCTCCCGGACCTGTGTCAGCGTCGCCAGTTCCTCGCATTGCTCACCGCTAAGATCGCTGGTAAGTGTGGAATGCCGAATGAGTTCGGATACTGACTCGCTGCCCATGGTGTTGGTCTCCTCCCGATACTGGTGGTTTGTTCTTGTGCGAAGTATAGAACAATCGAAACCCGCCTTTCGCGCTCCAGCGTTGAAAAGCGCAACTATTTGATCCAGATCGGACCATCCGGCGGCGGAATTTCGACCGCAAGCGGGTTGCCTGCGAGCAGACCCGGGAATTCCCGGCGTCGCGGTTCTCGAGGTGCACGATACCGTAGACGTGGCGGGTGAACCGGTCAAAATACCCAGGACTGGTTCGTCCGCGATATCGAGGAAATGTCTGGCATTTTGGCGAGGGTGCCCGGAGCTTCTGGGAAACGCGGTCAGGCTGCCTTTTTGGGTGGTTGCAGCTTGCGGAACTTCTCTTCCCAAACCTGCAGCCTTTTCTGCGCCTCCTTGACGTAGGCGCTGCGTTTGATACCCGCAATCAGCAGTCGATTGACAAACTGACCCAGCGGACGCATGGGACGATCAACGTCGAAGAACAGCACGACACGCTGTTCGTCGGTATCGTTCCAGACTTCGTGTTCATAGTAATCGTCGAACACGACACACTTGCCTTCCTCCCAGTGCAGGATTTGGTCATCAACACGGATGCGGCAATTTTCGCGATCCCGGGGAACCACCAGACCAAGGTGTACGCGGATAATACCGTTGGTCGGCCCGCGGTGTGCCGGAATATGGTAGCGGGGCGAAAGTATCGAAAACCAGGCGTTTTCCAGGTTCGGCAGTGCGTCCAGCAGGAGGGCGGTTTCGGGACAGCGTCCGCAATTCGCGTCCACACGGATACCAAAGCCGTAAAAAACGAATGTCTTCCAGTTATCGTCGCGGGAAATGCGTTTCTGATCGGGAGAGATCTCGTGGAAGGACGGCAATGCATCCTGCATCTTCAGCACTTCGTCCAGCTCGGCGCGGATTTTTCCCCAGTTGGCTTCGAAATCTGCTGTCCACGGAAAGACCGATTTGTCGAACACCGGCGTATTACCGATCAAGGACTGTGCGGCGATAAGCCGGCTCATTTTGTCGAGCAGAAACCTCCCCGTGCGCTTTACGCTCTTTCGCCGCGCGCCGCGCCAGCGATCACTAAACTTCATCTGGATAATCCTGAAGTCATGCTGCATGTCCTTGTGTGACACTATACCATGTCCGCAGTGCACACAGAACCAGCCTGCACGCCCAGCGAGCGATGCTGCCTTCCTGTGACAACCGATTGCCGCAGAGGTTGCAGCCCCCGGGCGGCATCGCCGTCACGCAGTCAGCCCAGTTGGACCACCGGTTTCCCGCCTGTCATCGTTCGCACCCCGTTCGCCAGCAACTCCGCGCGCCGCTACCAAACAGTAATGTTTCCTGCGCGCAGATCATTTAGAATTCACCCCTTTGGCAGGCGCGGCGACGGGTTCACTGCCAAACGGAGCGCCGGCTGACGCCGCGCGCCGGCCGACCTGCGGCCGGGACAGGACAAGGCAAATGGGCGACAACACATTGATTCTGGGCGCCGGCATGACCGGACTGGCGGCGGGCGTTGCGTCCGGCCTGCCGGTCGTCGAAGCGGCCGCGAGCCCCGGTGGCATCTGCCTGTCTTATCGCATGCGCGCGGGCGACGTACACCCCCTGCCCGAGAGCCATGCCGACGAAGAAGTGTACCGTTTTGAGAACGGCGGCGGACACTGGATTTTTGGCGGCGACCCCACCGTACTGCATTTCATTCGACGCCTGGTGCCGGTAAAGCACTATGCCCGGCGCTCATCGGTATATTTTCCGGATACCGGTGGCTATGTGCCCTATCCTATCCAGAACCACCTGCGCTTCCTGGACCGGACGCTGGCGGTCGCCGCCCTCGGAGAGATGTCGCGCCCCGTGGTAGCGGGCAGCACCATGGCAGACTGGGTCACCGGCAACTTCGGCGACACCCTGTCGCGCCTGTTTTTCGGGCCATTCCACGAACTGTACACGGCAGGCCTGTACCGGCGCATCGCACCGCAGGACAGCTACAAGTCACCGGTCAATCTGCGCCTCGCCTTGCAGGGCGCCCTCGATGATGCTCCAGCGGTGGGTTACAACACGACGTTTATTTATCCTGAGGGCGGCCTGAATCTGCTGGCGCAGCGCATGGCCGCACAGTGCGATGTCGTCTACGGACGGCGGGTCGTTAAGATCGATAGTGCTGCGCGCACCGTCGGCTTTGCCGACGGCAGCGAACAGCGTTATGACCGGCTGCTGTCGACACTGCCACTGAACCAGGCCATGCAGATGGCGGGTATGACCACGCCGGAGCGGCCTGACCCCCATACCTCGGTACTGGTGGTAAACATCGGCGCGACCCGTGGAGAACATTGCCCCGACGATCACTGGCTGTATATCCCTTTCTCCGACTCTGGTTTCCACCGGGTCGGGTTCTACAGCAATGTCGATTACAGCTTTCTGCCCGCCTCCGCGCGCGCGGCGGGCGACAAGGTCAGCATTTACGTGGAACGCGCATTCCCCGGCGGCGAGAAGCCCGACGACGAGAACATAGCTACCTACTGTGCCCAGGTGGTCGAGGAACTCCGGCGTTGGGGCTTTATCGGCACCGCCGAAGTCGTCCACCCTACCTGGGTCGATGTCGCCTATACCTGGTCCTGGCCTGCATCGGGCTGGACGCAGCAGGCTATTCGGGCGCTGGAAAAAGCCGGAATCTACCAGGTGGGCCGTTATGGACGCTGGATCTTTCAGGGCATTGCCGATTCGATCCGCGACGGGTTCATCGCCGGCAGCAGTTTCCGTCCCTGCGCACACAACTAAGGCATTGCCGGTGCGGTCGAACCTTGTATATTTAAGAACAGAACCTGGAGTCACAAGATGAGCAGTCTCCCCCAAACGGCCGTTGCCGCAGATGCGCCGGTATTCCACCCCTGCCCACCGGACCCCGCCTGCCCGTACTGCAATGGTTCGATCGAGGCGGAAAAAGCCTTGGACTGGTCATTCCTCGACGGTGCCTACTGCATTTCACTGAAAAGCCGCGAAGACCGCGCCGTCAATGTCGCAGAAGAATTCCACAGGGTTGGCCTGTGTCGTCAGGTGATGTTCTACCGGCCGGTGAAGCACCCGGTCAAGGGCATCATCGGCAGCTGGGAGTCGCACCGCGCCGTCGGCGAACACGCCATGCAGCGTGGCTACCAGAGAACCCTGATCATGGAAGACGACGTGGCTTTCGCCAGCAGGCTGCGACCAGCGAAAGTCAGATCCATCGGCAGGGCACTCGACAAGCTGCCGCCGGACTGGATGATCTTCTTCCTGGGCCACTGGCCGGTATGGGCCTATCTGGTACACCACAACGTGCTGCGCACCGCTTCGGCCTGCGCGCATGCCTACATTGTCAGTCCGCGCCTGCTGCAATGGCTGCACGATCATCCCTGGGGTTCGCCGGGGATCAAGAAACTGCGCCTGGTCGGCAAGGCGCTCGATTCAGCCTACGCGGATCTGCCGGGCACCTACGCGCTGTTCCCCATGATCGCCACGCAGAGCGTCAGCAAGAGCGACAATTTCAATTTCAAACCGAAGCAGAACCGCAAGCTCAAGCACCTGGTTACCCATTCCAGACACCGGGAGCTGATGCTCGCAAAGCTGATGCGACCTGCGGAAATGGTCGTGGTCATGCTGTCGCCGGTGTTCTTCATCGCGCGCATGCTCCCGCGGCTGCGCTGGAAGACCGGTCCGCACACCCACTGACACGCCGCGGCTGAATGCCTCAGGTTGGTGCTGAGCCATTCAACTGTCCCGGTACAGCGGGGGTTCTCCTTCCGGCCGGGTGCGGAAGATTTTTGCCGACCACATATATTGCGCACGGTCTTCGTCGAGGATTCGTTCGATGGCCCTGTTTACCTCCGCAGCATCGTGCTGCAGATCCTCGCCGGTCAGTGCCGCCATCGGCTCGTGGAACCTGATCAGGAATCTGCGCGTTTCCGGCGAGTAGGCTGTCATCATGGGTACGACTGCGGCTTTGCAACTCCTGGCGAGCCGCCCCACTGTGCCGGTGGTGGCCTTCTGGATACCGTAAAAGGGCGCAAACACAGTGTTATCCTCGCCGCGATCCTCGTCGGGTAAATAGTAAAGCCATTTGCCACCTCTGACCTGTTTCACCAGACCCAGCATGTTGGCCGTATTGCTGTAGACGCCGTCCTGGTAGCGGGTGCGGAAGCCCGTCACCACCCAGTCGAGCACGTCGTTCTTGTGATGCACTCTGGCGATGGCCACCATGGGGTAGTCAAGCGCCAGCCGCTGGGCGGCGAATTCCAGCGCCAGCGAGTGGGGCGTCAGCAGAATAATGCCCTTACCCCTGGCGACCTCCTGCTCCACAATATCCAGACCCTGAATATCGAACTGATCGCGCAGACGGCGCGGCGAGCGGAGCAACAGGTCACCGTAACCGAGGAAGACATGAGTGAACACCCGGCTGTGCTCGCACAGCAACTGCTGTCTCTGCGCGGCTGACAGCTGCGGATAGCACAGGGCAAGATTGGTCAGGCCGATGCGTGTTCGCTTGGAATCTGCGCGGCACAGCGGGCGCACGAGCCGGTCGCCTAAAGCCGCGCGCATCCGGCTCGGGACGAACGCCAGCAAACCGCCGCACAGGACAACCACCCAGGTCGGCCAGTATTTCGGCAACAGAAAATGGCGTTTGAACGCGGCCCGGTGGCTGTTACTCATAGGCAGCTAACGATACCGGAAACAAGTCTCTGGCGGCTAAATGCGTGTGCTATCCTGCGGGCAAACCCCGACGGCCCTGCAGGCACATCTGACGCACTGACCAGGTTGTTGACCGCGAGCCTGTCAGAGTACGCTTTGCGTAGCGAGAAAGCGGCAGCGCCGGGACAGTTTTTTGAAGGCTTGAGGAGCATGGTGGTGACACTGTGACAAAGGCTTCGGAACACTGGACCGCTTCCCCGCCTTCGCAGTAGCAGCAGAATGACGCGGACAGGCTCTCAGCGTCTTACACCCGCGGAGCCGCCACGATTATCGAACAATCGAACCGGTCAGTACACGACCCGTTGCGCACCTTGTTGACGCCTTGTCCATGACCACACAAAAACTTAACCCGATCATTGCAAGAATCTCGCTGTGCAAGAATCTCGCTGTGGGAGCGGCCGCCTGGCCGCGATTCGCGCGGGGACGGCGCTTCTACAGGTGAATTCCGGAAACCAGCCGCAAAGCCGGTACGTTCTATGTTTCACAACGTAAAATCGGTATGCAGACCGAAACCGCTGTGGCTGCCAGGTTAACAGCCATATGGACCCGGCGACAAATACGTCATGACGCCTGCGCGGATCCCGCATAGTCACCGGCCGTTGCGTCACGCCGCCCTCGTCGCGCTGGTTCTGCTTGGGGGTTGTACCAGGTACCAGCCGCGTCCGCTGGTGGAGGAACCCATGCTGGCCACCGATCTGAACGGTCTGCAGATGCCGCCCGAACAACTCAACCGCGGTGGCGGCGCGCGACAGACCATCAACCTGGCCGACGGCCTGGACCTTACCGAGATCGGCATCGTTGCGGTCCTGAACAACCCCGATCTGAAGGCCCGGCGTGCACAGTTACAGGTCGCGCAGGCCCAGGCCTTCGCCGCGGGGCTGCTGCCCGACCCGCAGGTCAGCGCCGGTGTCGACCGGCCGACCGGCAACTCCGCGCCGGTCGATGCCTGGGCGCTGGGACTGAGTTACGACATCATCCCGGTGATTACCCGGGGTGCACGTCTCTCCGCGGCCGAAAAACACCGGGACCAGGTGCGCCTCGATCTGCTGTGGCAGGAGTGGCAGGTCATCCAGCAGGCCCGCACACTGGCGGTACGCCGGCAACTCGAAGACCAGCGCCTGGCCGTGTTACGCGATATGCTGTCCCTGTACAAGGACAGGTATGAGCGGTCGGCGCAGGGGCTCGCGGACGGCAACGTCACGCTCGACGTCAACGGCACCGATCTGACCGCCGTGCTCGACACCTTCAGCCAGATCAATCAACTGGAACAGACCCGCAACGAAACGCGCCATAGCCTCAATTTGCTGCTGGGACTTGAGCCGCAGGCGGAACTCACGCTGTCACCCCTGCCGCGGGAACCCGCACTCGCAGCGGCAGCCGTCAACGCGCGAATGAACGAGCTGCCGCACGTCCGGCCCGACCTGCTGGCCCTGCAGGCCGGTTACGCAAGCCAGGAAGCTCAGGTACGAGCAGCGATTCTGGCGCAGTTCCCATCGCTGGGTATCAGCGTCAACCGCGCCCGGGATACCAGCGATGTGGACACCGTGGGTCTGAGCATCAACCTCAGCCTGCCGCTGTTCAGCGGCAACCGCGGCGCCATCGCCACCGAGCGCGCCAGCCGCGAACAGCTGCGCGAAGAATACCGGGCGCGTCTCGCCCAGACGACCGTGGATGTCGACAAGCTGCTGGCGCAGCAGGAGATCATCCGCCGGCAGCTGGGCAATCTGCACGCCTACCTGCCACACCTGCAGACCCTGGTCGACCGCGCCCGGCGCGCGGCCCGACAGGGGGATATCGACGCGCTGACGTTTCTCAACATGGAGTCCACCTGGGTCAATAAACGCCTGGAGCAGATCGATCTGACCCAGTCTGCCTGGGAAAACACCATCGCCCTGCAGGCGCTGCTGGCCTTGCCGGACTACCCGGAGCATCCGCCCGCATCAACCCCGGACGCAGGAAGCCAGTGACCACGATGAACAGCCTGATAAGCAGCCTGACCGTAATCTCCCTGTGGTGTGTCGGCAGCCTGGCTGCCGGCGGGCAAGTGCCGAGCGTTCTGGTCCGAACCGCGCCGGTGGTGCAGAAAACCCTGGCGGATACGCTGACGGCTTACGGCGTGCTGGACCCCGACCCCGACCAGGTGCTGAGCCTGTCGCTGCCGCACGCCGGCCTCATCAACCGGGTGTGGGTGCGGCTCGGTCAGCGCGTCAAAAGCGGTGACGCATTGCTCGAGGTGGTTACCGCGCCCGACGCGCGCATGCAGTACCTGCAGGCCCGGAGCGCAGTGGACTATGCCGAGCGCGAATACCGGCGCCAGCAAAACCTGCTGGCCGAACAACTGGCCACAAAGGCGCAGGTCGACACTGCCGCGAAGGGCCTGCAGGACGCCCGGGCAACGCTGGAGGCGCTGCGCAAGCGCGGCATGGATGCGGACCGGGAAACCTTGCGCGCCCCCATGGACGGGATCATCACCCGGCTGGATGTCGCCCAGGGTCAGCGGGTGCAGAGCGATACCACGGTCATGCTGGTCGCCGCGGAACAGCGCCTGATCGCGCGCCTCGGCGTCGAGCCCGAAGACCTGGGCGCGGTGCAGGCCGGCACCCGGGTCACCATCACCTCGGTGTTCGTGCCCGGGCTGACGGTGGACAGCGAGGTGCGCGAAGTGCACGCCATGATCGATCCGGACACCCATCTGGTGGAGGTGCTGGCGCCGATTCCCGCCGAGCGCAGCGAACGGCTGGTGCTGGGCAGCCGCATCCAGGCGCGTTTCCACCTCGACCCCCACCCGGCGCTGGTGGTGCCGCGCAGCGCCGTACTGGGCGATACGCCGGATGCCTTTGTCTACGTCGTCGTGGCGGGTAAGGCCCGGCGTGTCAAGGTGCAGACCGGCACCCAACAGGGCAGTGAGGTCGAAGTCCGCGGTCCGCTGCACGCCGGTGACCGCGTGGTGGTCAGCGGCAACTACGAATTGGCCGACGGTATGGCGGTGCGGACAGCCCCCTGATGGACGTCGCGCACTGGGCCGCTTACCACCGCCGTTCCATCCTGTTTCTGGTGGCCCTGCTGGCGCTCGCGGGCGTCGCCGCGAGCTTCAAATTGCCCGTGGCGCTGTTCCCGCAGGTGGATTTTCCGCGGGTGGTGGTATCGCTGGAAACCGGTGATCGTCCGGCCGACCAGATGGTGATCGCCGTGACCCGCCCGGTCGAACAGGCCGTGCGTGCTGTGCCCGGCGTGGTGGGCCTGCGCTCCACCACCAGTCGCGGCAGCGCCGAGCTGTCGATCAACTTCGGCTGGGGCGGCGACATGGTGGCGGCCATGCTGCAGGTGGAATCGGCCGTCAACCAGGTCCTGCCGCAGCTGCCGGCCGGCACTGCCTTTTCCGTACGGCGCATGGATCCCACGGTGTTCCCCGTGGCGGCCTACAGCCTGACCTCAGACAACCAGTCGCTGGTGCAGCTGCGCGATCTGGCCAGCTACCAGCTGGTGCCGCTGCTGTCCGCGGTTGACGGCGTGGCCTCCGTGGCGGTGATGGGTGGACGGCAGGCCGAATACCGCGTCGAGGTCGACCCCGACAAACTCGCCGCCTTCGGGCTGACGTTCAGCGACGTCGCGGCCGCCCTCTCGGCCAGCAATGTCCTGCAGGCCGTGGGGCGCCTCGAAGACCGCTACAAACTTTACCTGTTGCTGTCCGACACCCGCATCCGCTCGTTACAGACCATCGAAAACACCGTGCTGCGCAGTGGCGTCGACGGCCTGGTGCGTCTGGAAGACATCGCCCGGGTCTATACCGCGACCGCGCCACAGTGGCTGCGCGTCACCGCGGACGGCCACGACGCCGTGCTGGTGCAGATCTATCAACAGCCCGGCGGCAACACGGTGAAGATCGTCGACGACATCAAACAGCGCCTGCAGGACTATCGCGACAAGCTGCCGCACGGGGTGCGGATCGCCAACTGGTACGACCAGAGCCAGCTGATCACCGAGTCGGCCAAGAGCGTGCGCGATGCCATCGGCATCGGTGTGGCGCTGGCCGCCGTGGTACTGTTTCTGTTTCTGCGCAGCCTGAAGATCACGCTGGTCGCGATTCTCGTCGTGCCCTCGGTGCTCGCCAGCACCATATTGTTGCTCGCGGTCCTGAACATGAGTTTCAACATCATGACGCTGGGCGGCATGGCTGCGGCCGTGGGATTGATCGTCGACGACGCCATCGTCATGATCGAGCATATTATCCGCCGTCTGCGCGAGCGCGGCGGTAATCTGGCAGTAACGATCCGCGAGGCCGCCATCGAGTTTACACCCCCGCTGGTGGGTTCATCGGCTGCCACCATTGTTATTTTCGCACCGCTGGCTTTTCTGAGCGGCGTCACCGGGGCCTTTTTCAAAGCGCTGTCGCTGACCATGGCCAGCAGCCTGTTCATTTCCTTCCTGCTGGCCTGGCTGGCGGTGCCGCTGCTGGCCGAACACCTGCTGCACCAGGGCGATGCTGAACGGGAAGACGTCGGCCCGCTGTTCAGGCGCCTGCAGGCGCGCTACCAGCGGCTGATGCAGCGCCTGATCGCCGCACCCTGGCTGTTGCTGGTCCCGCTGATCCCGCTGCTGGGGCTCAGCTGGCTGGCCTATAAACAGGTCGGTTCGGGCTTCATGCCGCACATGGACGAGGGCGGTTTCATTCTCGATTACCGCGCCGCGGCCGGTACGTCGCTGACCGAGACCGACCGGCTGCTCCGCCAGGTCGAAACCATTCTGCGCAACAACCCCGCGGTGGAGACCTATTCACGGCGCACCGGCGCACAACTCGGCGGCGGCCTCACCGAGGCCAACGAGGGCGATTTCTTCGTGCGCCTGAAACCACTGCCGCGGCCCCCCATCGATCGCGTCATGGACGAGATTCGTGAGCAGGTCGAGACTGAGGTACCGGGCCTGGACGTGGAGATGGCGCTGCTCATGGAGGATCTGATCGGCGACCTCACCGCGGTGCCACAGCCGATCGAAATCATCCTCTACGGCGACCGGCTCGACGAACTGCTGGCGACGGCGCCGCGGGTGGCCGACGCCATCGGCAAGGTTCCGGGCGTGGTCGACGTCAAGGACGGCATCCTGCTGGCCGGCGACGCCATCAATGTTGTCGTCGACCGCGACAAGGCCGCGCTGGAAGGTATCGACCCCGATGCGGTCACCCAACAACTGGACGCCTGGTTCAGCGGGCTGGTGACCACGAAGGTGCAGGAAAACGTCAAACTGGTCGGCGTGCGCCTGTGGGTACCGCCGGCCGCGCGCGACCGGATCGACAGCATTGCCCGGATCTGGTTGCGCGCGCCCGACGGCCACCGCGTCCCGCTGAAGCGGATCGCCACGGTGTCGGTGGACACGGGCCAGCCGCAGATCAGCCGCGACAATCTCAAACGCATGGTGGCGGTCACCGGGCGCATCAGCGGGCGCGACCTGGGCTCCACGATCCGCGCCGTCAGGAGCACGCTGGCCACCTCGGGTCTGCTGCCGGGCGATATGTATTATGAACTGGGCGGCTTATACCAGCAGCAACAGATCGCCTTTCGCGGGCTGATCGCGGTGTTTGTCGCCGCGCTGGCGCTGGTGTTCCTGTTGCTGCTGTTTCTGTACGAGGAATTCACCGCGGCCGTGGCGATCATGGTGTCACCGCTGCTGGCGACCGGTGTCGTGTTTATCGGCCTGTGGCTGACCGGCATCGAGCTCAACATCACCGCCATGATGGGTATGACCATGATCGTCGGTATCGTCACCGAGGTCTCGATCTTCTATTTTTCCGAATACCACGAACTGCTGCGCCAGGGTAGCGACAGACTGTCGGCGCTGGTGGAGGCGGGCAGCAACCGGATGCGGCCCATCGCCATGACCACGCTGGCGGCCATACTCGCGCTGCTGCCGCTGGCGCTGGCGCTGGGCCAGGGCTCGGCAATGCAGCAGCCCCTGGCGGTCGCGATCATCTCGGGACTGCTGGTGCAGGTTCCCCTGGTGGTGGTGGTTATGCCGTTACTGTACCGGGCACTTGCGGGCATCAGGCTGCCTTGATGCCAAGGCCAGGGGTTTACAGATCCGCTGGTGGGGACTCTGACGTTTTCGTTTGCCGGGCCTGCTCGAGGTGAACGACAACTTCGGCGAGGGCGTGCTCGTCCACCAGGAGGCGGTGCGGCGTCGCGTCGAATCCCGGCAACTCGCGATGCAGCCAGTGATACATGGCGACGCTGTCACCCTGGTATTGCTCATACAGCGCGCCATAACAGCGCACCAGCAGACAGGCCTGCCGCCAGGCGTACGTCTGCGGCGTCAGGCGGGTTCTGGCCTGCGCGAGGCGGGCCACATCGGCGCAACGCCAGCCCAGGATGCGGGCAACTTCCGCCTGGTAGAGCTGCAACATATCCATGATCTGGACCAAGCTGCGGCTCAACTTCAGGGGATCGTCGCGGTGCGGGTCGAGCCGCAGGGCGTCGGTCATGGCTGCCCCTGACCGGTCGCCCGATCCGGGCCCTCGTCCGCGAAACCACTGCCCTCCCCGGGCTCCACCACATTTTCCACCGCTTCGGGCGTCGCCCGCACGGAACCGCTGGACAACACCGGAGCGGCGTCTATCTCGCCCGCGTCCATCATGGCGGCGATGCGCTGCAGCGACGCCAGCAGCTGTGTCTGTTCCCAGGATTCCAGTTCCTGAAAACGGCTGGCGAAACGGTCCTGCAACAAGGGGGGCGATGACGCCAGGCAGTCCCGCCCGGCCGGCGACAGCTCCACCATCACGCGCCGGCGGTCGGTTTCGGAGCGAACGCGCGTGACCAGTCCACGCTGTTCGAGGCGATTGAGTATGTCGGTCACGGTTCCCTGGCTCAGGCTCACCCGCTCCGCCAGCACGCCCGCCGACAGACTGTCGTGCCCAACCGCTTTCAGCACCAGCGCCTGCGGACCGGTGAGCCCGTGACTCTGTACCAGTTGGCGTGAATGCAGATCGACGGCGCGAATGACCCGCCGCAGGGCACTGAGTATCTGATCGACGCTTTCAATGTGTCCAGCCATTCAGTCACCACGACTATTTTTTCGTGTCGAAAGTATATTTCATACCCGATGCGGCGATATATACGCCTGTTCACAACAAATTGCCCGACATCAGTGCGCTTTCTGGCTGATTTCTCATTCAGATTGCTTTGGGTTAGAATAATCGGCCCGGTACAGAAACAAGCCCCCGAAACCCGAGGAGCCCCGTATTCTAGATGAAAGCCGCCAGTCCAGCGCCGTATCCGACCGACATTCGCGAGCTCAACGCGGCGGACTGGGAGCTGCGGCCGTCTGCATCGCCCTGATAGCACTGACGGGGGTAGCGCAGGCGCCGCTCGCAGCGCCCCACATTGAAACCGATACGCCCGTCGCGACAGCCGGCTACTACGTACTGAGCTGGAGCGCAGCAACAGCCGACGTCGAGGTCGCCGAGTTCGTCACCCCAGATTCGGGCGCAGCGAACCTTATCTATAAAGGCCCGGATCGGGCCACGGTCATCTCCGGACAGGCCGACGGGACCCGGGTCTACCGGGTGCGCGAAGTCGGCGAGGGCAGAGTTTATCCCTGGAGTGAGCCGGTAACAGTCACGGTCGCCCATCATCCGCTCAGCCGCGCCGTGGCGTTCTTCACCGTCGGGGCGCTGGTGTTCCTGGCGACCCTCGGTCTCATCGTCCGGGGCGCGCGGAGGTCCGCATGAGCGCCGGCGAATTGCGCATCAACCCCGAGCGGTTACGTGCGGACATCGACGGGCTGGCGAGTATCGGCCGCCGGCAGGATCAGGGCATCTACCGCATGGCGTTTTCCGCGGCTGACATGCAGGCGCGCGACTGGCTCAGGCAGCGCATCGACGCGGCCGGTCTGACGTTCCACCAGGATGGCGCCGCCAACCTCCACGCACGGCTCGACTGGCAGGCAAACACGCCCAGTGTGATCGCGGGATCCCATATCGACACCGTACCAGGCGCCGGACACCTCGACGGCGCGCTCGGCGTACTCTGTGCGCTGGAGTCGCTGCGTGTCCTGAAGGAGGCCGGTACGCCACTGAAACGTCCCGCGGAGGCGATCGCCTTCAGCGACGAGGAAGGCCGCTTCGGCGGCATGTTCGGTTCACAGGCGCTGGCCGGACAGGTCACGCCCGAGTACCTGTACAACGCCCGGGATCTCGATGGCGTTACGCTGGTCGACGCCATGGCCGCGCATGACCTGGACGCGCGCGAAGCGTTGCATGCCCAGCGCCCGCCCGACAGCATCCATGCCTATGTCGAGCTGCACATCGAACAGGGCCCGGTGCTCGATCGTCAGGGGGTTTCCGTCGGCATTGTGGATGCCATCACCGGGCTGTTCAAATGGCAGATCACGCTGACCGGCGCCAGCAATCACGCCGGTACGACGCCCATGCGGCTGCGCGCCGATGCCTTTCAGGGACTCACCGAGTTTGCCAGCCAGATCGACCGTGTCCTGGAAGAACACGGCAGCCCTGCCAGTGTCGCAACCATCGGCCGCGTCGAGCTGCTGCCGGGCGCCGCAAACGTGGTGCCCGGCGAAGCGGTCTTTTCACTGGATGTCCGTGATACCGATGCCACTGTACTCGCCCGCCTCGCCGACTCCTTCCGGCGGACCCTGGCGGCAGTCGCGCGGCGCCGTGGCCTGATGTTCGAATTCCAAATTCTCAGCGAGATTGCGCCGGTGCCCTGTGCCTACCTGGTGCGTCACGCCGTGGAACAATCCATCGAAGCCCTCGGCATCGACGCAACGCATATCAACAGCGGCGCCGCACACGACGCCCAGGTCATCGCATCCATCGCACCCGCCGGCATGGTGTTTGTGCCCAGCAAAGAAGGCCGCAGCCACTCGGCCGCCGAATGGACAGGCTGGCGAGACATCGAGGCGGGCGCCAATGTGCTCCTCAACACCCTGAAACGGCTGGCAAGCTGAATGAGCGACAAACTCATCCCCGAAGCGGGCAAACCGGACTTCCGCGACGTTGATCCGTTACGCGACACCTACCGGCGCTCCATCACGCACGTGCCGGCGGTCACGCGTTCCCTGGAACACCATAAAACTGCGTTGCTGTGCATCGACATGCAATACCTGGACGCCGCCCGCGGTTACGGCGTGTTCGCCGATGCCGAATCGGCGAATATGCCTGTGGAGGCGCAGGAATACTATTTCGAACAGCTCGAGCAAAAGGTGTTGCCCAACGTGGCGAGACTGCAGGCGGCGTTCCGCGCGCGGGGGCTCGAAGTCGTCCACACCCGCATCCAGTCGCTGACGCGCGATGGCCGCGACCGCAGCCCCGGGCACAAGCGGCTCGGTCTGCACGCGCCGCCCGGCTCGAAGGAAGCCGAGTTTATTGAATCGGTGGCGCCGCTCGACGATGAGATCGTCATCAACAAGACCGCCAGCGGCGTGTTCAACTCGACCAATATCGAGTACGTGTTGCGTAACCTGGAGATCGACGGCCTGTTTGTCGTCGGCGTATACAGCAATGAGTGCGTGTCCACCGCCATTCGCGATGCCTGTGACCGCGGTTTCTACGTGACGCTGATCGCCGACGGCTGTGCCACTGTAACACCGGAACTGCAACAGGCGACCATCACCACCATGACGGATCGCTACGCGCGCGTATTCACGACCGCCGAAGCGATCGCCGAACTGCGCGAGGTGATCGACGCGTGAATGCTGTGAACAGCGCCATCCTCGACGCCGATGTCGGCTGGGCGATTCTGGCCGGATTCTCGGTCATCTGGGTCGCACTCGGCTGGTACTGGGGACGGCACGCCAGGCAGCTCGACGACTACGTACTCGCCGGCCGCCGTGTCGGCCTGGCCCTGGGCACGGCCACGGCCATGGCTACCTGGGTCACCAGCAACACCACTATGGCGGCGCCGCAGCTGGCTTTTCAAATCGGCGTCTGGGGCATGCTGGGTTACTCGCTGGGCTCGATCGGCCTGCTGCTGTTTGCGCCACTGGCGACCCGCATTCGCAGGCTCATGCCGAACGGCTACACCAGCGGCGATTTCGTGCGTATCCGCTATGGTCATACCGCCTGGCGCGTGTTTCTCGCCATCTCCCTGTTCTACAGCCTTGGCTGGCTGGTCAGCATGGGGATGGCAGGTGGCATCCTGATCCACGCGCTGACCGGCATCCCCTATCACTACGGCATGACGGTGATTCTCGGGATCTGCGTCGGTTACACGCTGCTCGGCGGCTTCCGGGCCGTGATCGGCACCGATTTCATCCAGGCCCTGCTGATCCTGATCGGCCTGATCGTCATCGCCTTCCTCGCCATTCAGCAGGTCGGATTCGCGCGCATCCACACCGCGGTGCTGGCCGAACGGCCGGAGCTGCTCGACCTGCTGATGCCCGCCGCCATCATGTTTCTGTTCAACAATCTGTTATTCGGTATCGGCGAGATTTTCCACTCCAACGTCTGGTGGAGCCGGGCCTTCTCTTTCCGCGAAGGCGTGGGGTTCAAGGCGTATACCCTGGCGGGCCTGCTGTGGGCGCCGATACCGGTGGTCGCCGGCTTCGTCGCCCTTGCGGTGCCCGCGCTGAATCTCAATGTACCGGCCGCTGACATGGTCGGCCCCATGGTCGCCGCCCACCTGCTGGGCGTCACCGGTGCGGTGGTGGTGCTGATCATGGTGTTCTCGGCCCTGTCCTCCAGTCTGGATTCACTGCTGGCGGCCACCAGTATTCTCATCGTCGAAGATATCTACCGGCGCCACCTGAAGCCGCACGCCAGCGCAGAGGACATGCGCCGCGCCGCCGCCTGGATCATTGTCGGCCTGGGGGCGTTGACCTGGATGCTTTGTGCGCCCCGGCTGACCACGCTCGCCGAGCTGCTCTATTTCACCGGTGCTTTTGTCGCCAGCACCATCTGGCCGATCGCCGCGGGCCTGTTCTGGCAGCGCACCAACGGCACGGCCGCGGTAGCCGCCATGGTGCTGGGCAGCGCGGCCGGCCTGTACAGCTATTTCGCCATCGGCTTCTACGTCGCGGCGCTGGTGGGGGCCGCGGTGTCCATGGCCTGCGTCGTACTCGGCACCTGGCTCGCGCCGCGTGAGTTCGACTGGACCCACCTCAGGGAAGAACACCCCTTACACGCCGGTGTGCTGCCATGACCATTTCGGTATCGGCGTTGGCCGCGCTGGTAACGGTGGCGCTGGCGGTGACCACCGGTGCGCCGGTGTTGCTCATCGCGCTACTGATACGCGACTGGAAAAGGAAACGACTATGGTAAACAAGCTGAGCCGGAAACTGCTGGACCCGCTAAAGGAACAGCCACTCGACGTCCAGGGGTTCGAACAGCCGCGCGCCCTGCTGACCCGGATTGCCGAAGATCTGACGCCATTGCTGGATCTCGTCCTGCGTCCCGTGGTCTCGGCGAGCCAGTTCAACCGGCAGCAGCTGCTGCAGCTGGCACGGCTCGCGTCGCGTTACGAAACCCAGCCACAGCTGACGGTGCGACCGCTCACTGGAAAGATACTGGTCAGCGCCTTTTATGAGCCCAGCACGCGCACGCGCTTGTCCTTCGAAAGCGCCTGGCACCGGTTGGGCGGCGACATCATGTCGATCACCGATCCGGCGTCTACCGGCATTGCCAAGGGCGAATCGCTCTACGACATCGGCGAGATGCTCAACCATTACGGCGACCTGGTGGTGCTGCGCGACAGTAACGCAGGCGCCGTGTATGAAATGCTGGAATCGCTGCGCATCCCGATTGTCAATGGCGGCAACGGCACTGACGAGCACCCGACGCAGGCGATGGCCGATATCTACGCGCTGCTCAAATGGCGTCCGTCGCTGTGCGATCCCGATATCGACAGCGGCGAACGCATCCGCTTCGGCATCATCGGCGTACCCGGCCAGATGCGCACCGTTCGCAGCCTGCTGATCCTGATGACCCAGTTCGCGCCCGCGTTCGAGGAAGTGGTCATCATCACCGACGAGGCATCACCCTTTTCGGAGGGGCAGCGCGAGGAGCTGGAAACGGCCGGCCTGCGCTTCCGCGTGACTGCCGACATGCAGGCCGAGGTGCCGAGCCTGGACGTGGTGTACATCAATACGATTGCCTGGGTCGGCGACGACTACAAGGAACTCGGTACCCGCTACGGCCTGGATGCCTCATCTTCCCTGAAGCCCGGCGCCGCCATCCTGCACCCGCTGGCGCGCGGCAGCGAACTCGCCCGCGAACTCGACGCCACGGAGCATAACTGGTACTTCGCCCAGGCGCGCGGCGCGGTCTTCATGCGCATGGCGCTGCTCTCCACCATTCTCAAGACTTTTGCCTGATTAGGGAGACCCTGATTAATCATGTGTGGTATTGCTGGATTCCTGCACGCTGACCGTGACCGGCGGGTCGACCCCGAGACCCTGGTGGCGATGGCCGCCATTCAGTATCACCGCGGTCCCGACGGTTTTGGCTGGCACAGTATGGCCGGCGTGGGCTTCAGCCACGCGCGGCTGTCGATCATCGATCTCGACGAAAACCGCGGACGGCAGCCCTTTGCGACGCCCGACGGCCGCCTGATGCTGACCAAAAACGGTGAGCTGTATGACTATCAGCGCATCCGCGCCGACCTCACGGCGCGCGGCGCCCGTTTCCAGACCAAGAGCGACTCGGAGATCATCCTGCATCTCTATCCGCGCCATGGGCTGGACGGCACCCTGCCCCACCTGCGCGGCGAATTCGCTTTCGCGCTGTTTGACCAGGACCAGGACCGGCTGATGCTGGTACGCGATCGCTTCGGCATCAAGCCGCTGTACTGGACCGAGGTCAACGGCACGCTGGTGTTCGGCTCGGAACTGAAGGTGGTGTTCGCGCACCCCGAGGTGCCGCGCAAGTTTGCCCCCGCGGGAGTGTATCACCAGCTCATGCAGACCATGGTGCCGGGCACCACGGCCTTCGAGGGTGTCCACCAGGTGCGCCCCGGCTACGTGCTGGACGTGCGCCGCCGCAACAGCCGGTTGCACATCGAAGAGCGCAAGTACTGGGACATGACCTTTCCGCTCGAAGCGGAGCATCCCGTCAACTATTCGGAACAGGACTACATCGAGGGCGTGCGCGCGCAGTTGCTGGAAGCGGTGCAACACCGGCTCACCGCCGACGTGCCCGTGGGCAGCTACCTGTCCGGTGGCATCGATTCCTGCGCCATTCTCGGCCTGGCCGCGGCCGCTCGCCAGGAACCCGTGAAGGCCTTCACCATCGGCTTCGACAACGCGGACTACGACGAGTCAGCGATTGCCACCGAGATGGCACAGGCCACCGGTGCCGACCAGGATATCCTGCGGCTCGACGCCGACCACCTGTACGACCACTTTGAGAAGACCCTGTGGCACACCGAGCGCACTATCTACAATACCCTGGGCGTGGCCAAGTTCCTGATGAGCCGTCACGTGCGTGAAGTGAATTACAAGGTGGTCCTCACCGGCGAAGGCTCCGACGAGCTGTTCGGCGGCTATCCGGCTTTTCGCCGCGACATGTTTCTGCACGGCCTCGACCACCTGCCGCCGCAGGAACGCCGTGACTGGGAGGCGCTGCTCGCCCAAAGCAACCAGCTGTTCAAGGGCGCCATGCTGGCCGAGGACGCTGTTGACAACGCCGCACTGACGGCCAAGGTCGGCTTCACACCCGCCTGCCTGCAACCCTGGCTGGCGGCGGCCGAGCGCGTGCCGGCGCTGCTGAACGCTGAACTCAGGAACGCACTCGGCGATTACGATCCCGGGGCCGCTATCGCCGAACAATTTGACAGCGACATGCTCGCGAACCGCCACCCGCTGGACAAGGCCCAGTACGTCTGGATCAAGACCATGCTGGAAGGCCAGATCCTCACCTGGGGCGGGGACCGCGTCGACATGGCCAACTCCATGGAAGCCCGTCCGCCGTTCCTCGACCATCACCTGGCCGCCTATGCCGCCAGGGTGCCGCCGTCCATGCGCATTCACGGGCGCACGGAAAAATATGTGCTGCGGGAAGCCATGAAGGGCCTGCTGCCCGAGGTGCTGTACCAACGTGAAAAATTCGCCTTTATGGCGCCACCCGCGCATACCGATCCCAGGAAATGGGCAGCCGTGCAGGACCTGGCCGCCCGCCATCTCACCCCGTCAGCGATAGCCGACGCCGGCCTGCTGGACCCCGCCGGCGTCACGGCATTATTCGAGCTGCACGAGGCACCCGAAACCGCAACCGCCACCCAGGTACAACTCGATGCAACGATCAATCACCTGCTCGGTGTGCAGATTCTGCATCAGCACTTTGTCGCCGCAGACATACCCCGGCAGGCAAGGGAAACCGCCAGCCGGCTTGGCTGGCGACCCTGACGCGGAACCGGTTGTCAAACAGAACACAACCACGAGGTAACACTATGAAACAGTCTGCAGTTCAACAGGACTACGGCCACGACCCGCTCACTGTCCGTGATACCGACAAATACAAGGAAGAGTACGTGCACTCCTTCGTCGAGAAATGGGATCAGCTGATCGACTGGGACGGACGTGCCGAGGCCGAAGGCGATTTCTTCATCCGCACGCTCAGAGAGCATGGCGCGAAAAAGGTGCTGGATGTCGCTACCGGCACGGGCTTTCACTCCGTGCAACTGCTGAAAGCGGGCTGTGAGGTCACCAGCGCCGACGGCAGCCCGGAAATGCTCGCCAAGGCCTTCAACAACGCCAGAAACCGCGGCCACATACTGCGCACGGTACACGCCGACTGGCGCTGGCTGAACCGTGATGTGCACGACCTGTACGACGCGGTTATCTGCCTGGGTAACTCCTTTACTCATCTGCACGATGAGAACGACCGCCGCAAGGCCCTGGCGGAATACTACGCGACACTGCGCCACGACGGCATCCTCATCCTGGATCAGCGCAACTATGACGCCATCCTGGACAAGCAGATTGAACCGACGCACAACTACTACTATTGCGGCGAGGACGTGTCGGCATCGCCCGAGTACGTGGACGACTCACTGGCGCGCTTCCGTTACTGCTTTTCGGACGGATCGACCTATCACCTCAACATGTTTCCCCTGCGCAGGCAGTACATGCAGCGCCTGATGAAGGACGTTGGATTCCAGCGTGTCACCACCTACGGCGACTTCAAGGAAACCTACCGCGAGGGTGAGCCGGACTTCTTCATTCACGTGGCCGAAAAACAATATATCCAGGAGGACCCGCAATGAGTCAAGCCTACTCGCAGGCCGTCAGGACCGCGCAGGACTATTACAACAGCGACGATGCGGATAATTTCTATTTCCACATCTGGGGCGGGCAGGACATCCATATCGGCAGCTACGAACGGGCCGATGAAGATATTGCGACTGCGTCGGGACGCACCGTGAGCAACATGGCCGCGCGGCTGCATGGCATCGCTGCCGAAACACGCGTTATCGACATCGGCGCCGGTTATGGCGGAGCCGCCCGCTGGCTGGCCCATACTTACCAGTGCCACGTCAGCTGCCTGAATCTCAGCGAGGCACAGAATGCGCGCAACCGCACGCTGACAGACGCCGAGGGACTCACCGATCTTATCGACGTCATCGACGGCAGTTTCGAGGATATCCCGTTTCCGGACACGCAGTTCGACATCGCCTGGTCGCAGGATGCTGTTCTGCATTCCGGCCAGCGCGGCAATGTGCTCGCCGAAGTTGACCGCGTGCTGAAGCCGGGCGGCGAATTCATTTTCACCGATCCCATGCAGGCCGATGATTGCCCCGCTGGCGTACTGCAACCTGTCCTGGAACGCATTCACCTGCAGACGCTGGGCTCATTCGGCTTCTACCGCGAACAGGCCCGGCGACTTGGCTGGGAAGAGGTCGGCATCACTGATCTTACGCCGCAGCTGGTCACCCATTACGGGCGGGTCCGCCAGGAGCTGGCGCAGCGGTGCGAAGACCTGCAGGGCAAAGTGTCCGATGCCTACATCGACCGCATGATCAGGGGTCTCGGTCACTGGGTCGACGCCGGTGACAGCGGCTATCTGGCCTGGGGAATTCTGCACTTTCGCAAGCCCGGCTGAGCCCGGCCGGGCCGCTGCCAATGGCAAGCGACGGCATGACA
Organism: uncultured Gammaproteobacteria bacterium; assembly: GCA_963814945.1. Lineage (GTDB taxonomy): Bacteria > Pseudomonadota > Gammaproteobacteria > DSM-19610 > DSM-19610 > Thiogranum. The sequence continues at coordinate 499,426 of CAWFEQ010000018.1, read as the reverse complement.
CCGGGCAACTGGGTGTTCCGCGACCGCCGTGGCCGTATCCTGTTCGACCTCAACCCCGAGTGTTTATCAGCGCCACGGCGCTGATTGCGCTGATTGTGCTCACCAGCCTGCTGTACTTGGATAGCTTTCGCTGATCACATCTACAGCCAGTGCCAACGCACAGTCGCCTTTTTCCGAGCCTCGGCAAGCCAGTCGTCGACAATCCTGCTGCGGATACAATCGCGTGACCTGCTGTCCAGTCCTGGGGATTCTTCGCGGAGAATTTGCGCCAGCCAGCAACGTTCGCTGTGAGGGACGGGACCTACGAGGCCGGACTCCCGTACCTCTGCGGCCTCCGCGGGTAATTCGAATGCGAATCGCCACCCCAGGGTGCCTTCCAGCATCTTGTTGGCGTCGACTGGAGGCTGATCCACTACTGCCTGCAGAAGACCCGAACCTCGTGCAGCTTGGCGAAGCGCCACTGCCGACGCTTCGTCTTTCGCATCGATTGAGAAGACCTGAAGGCGTCTGAAATCGGCGCGATGGCTTTCGAAGTAAGCTTCGAGTCGATTGTCAGCGATGACGTCCATGAATTTGCGTCGCTGCGCGATCCATTCCGTCTGCGAAAGAAACTCATCCTCAGAGATTCCGGCTGCTTCGAGCCACTGTTGAGTGTCTGCGGCTTTGAGGAGCCCGTTCGCCGCGCGGAAGTCGTCGGTGACTTCTTGTATCTCAGCAGTTGAAACAGCCACAGGGCAAGAGTGTCGCCACCTCGTATATGGTCTCCTCCCAGCGTGCAAGGTATTGTTTGTCTGTAGTGTTTGTGATGCTATGCGCGAGAGCGGCAGACGCCGGCGAACGCAGCATATGGGAGATTGATTGATCGCTCGCCAACTTCAGTGACTGAAAGTTGGGCTGGACCCATATTGATGGCGGCAAATACAAGCATCCACCGCGATGACTTGTTTGCGCCTTTTACTGCTTCTTCACTGATCTTTTTCGTAGCGATGAGTTGCATCGCTACAAAATTGACGCTATTGAGGACATCTATCTGTCAGCGGCTTAACTTGCTGGGTCTCTCGAAAGACTTGAGCTAGGAGGCTGTCGGACTTGGGACTGATCTACTGCGCCGGTGGGAGAGCACCCAAGTCCGACAGCCTCCTAGACATTGCACACCCAAGTCGTTGGATACCTCACCCTGCTCAACACGTTTTTCAAGATCAGGGTATCGAGGAAGTCTCTGCCCCTCGCGCCGCTCCATCCTTGCATCAACGACAACACGTTCACCCGCCGACTCTGTCGCACTACTTTCACGACACCGGATTGGGCAATAGATGACATACGTCCATGTGCCTTACGTATCAAGTGTGCAGTAAGACCTTACACCTTGATGCCTGACTGCCAATTGGCACTGATGCCGGGAGCTGGTCACGTCAACAGGTAGGTCGATAAGAAGATTTTGGGCTGGAGGCGGAAACGTAACCGGGAAATGGTTGGCATATACTTTTTGTAGGCAAGCCATCATCGGGTGCCTTGCGAACGGTCGGCGGCTACGTGCTCTATGAACGTGGCTCCCGCCTGCCCATCGCGTACTTCGGCGGCCGAAGTACGCGATGGGCAGGCGGGAGGCCACGAAAATCCAGGGAGATGAGGGATGACAGAACGATCCAAAGCGCTTGAGAAACTGCCCAAGGGGTTCATCGAGGCGCTCCGCGCTGATCTCAGGGGCCAGGTCCTGACCCGGGAAGATGCCGGATACGACGAGGCTCGCACCGTGTACAACGCGATGATCCAGCGCAGGCCGGGGGCGATCGCGCAGGTCGCGGACGTGGCAGACGTCATCACATGCGTCAACGCCGCGCGCGATGCGGGCGTGCTGGTCGCCGTGCGCGGGGGTGGCCACAACGCGGGCGGTCTCGGTGTCGTCGACGGGGGTCTCGTCGTCGACCTCCGCCGTCTACGCGGCATTCGCGTCGACCCCGCGGCTCGCACCGTCCGCGTGGAAGGTGGCGCCACCTGGGGCGATGTTGACCACACCACACATCCCTTCGGGTTGGCCACGCCGTGCGGTTTCATTTCGACAACCGGTGTGGGCGGGCTCACACTCGGCGGCGGCAGTGGCTACCTCACCCGAAGCTGCGGGCTGACGATCGACAATCTGATCTCTGCCGACGCTGTACTCGCGGATGGGCGCATGATCACCACCAGCGCCGACGAACATGCCAACCTCTTCTGGGCACTGCGCGGTGGAGGGGGTAATTTCGGCATCGTCACGTCGTTCTTGTTCCGCGCCCATCCAGTGAGCACGATCGTCGGCGGTCCCACGTTCTGGGAACTCGAGAAGGCCGAGGATGCACTTCGCGGGTTTCAGGATCTGATCGAGAGCGCACCGGAGGAATTGGGCGGGTTCTTCACGTTCAACGCCGTGCCGCCAGAGCCGCCGTTCCCCGAGGGCCTCCACGGCCACAAGGTTGCTGGCGTCGTGTGGTGTTACAACGGGCCCCAAGAGGCATTCGATCGGATTGTCAAACCGCTCATCTCGGCCGTTCCGCCGTTGCTGCACGTACCCCACGAGCTCCCTTACCCGGCGCTCCAGTCGTTCTTCGACCCGCTCTATCCGGCCGGCCTCCAGTGGTACTGGCGCGCGGACTTCATGGGCAAGCTCTCGGACGACGCCATCCGCGCGCACGTGCGGCACGGCGCCACGCTTCCGACAGGGCACTCGGCGGTACACCTCTACCCGTTGAACGGCGCGCCCGCGCGCGTGGGCGCGGCCGACACTGCCTACCGCCACCGCGACGCGTTCTGGTCGCAGGTCATTGTGGGCGTCGACCCCGACCCGGGCAACGCCGACACCCTTCGCAACTGGACGGTCGGCTACTACGAGGCGCTCCACCCGTTCTCGATGGGCGCGGCCTACGTGAATTTCATGATGGACGAAGGCGTGGATCGCATCCGCGCGACATATGGCGCAAATTACGATCGCCTCGCGACGATCAAGCGGCAGTATGACCCCGACAACTTCTTCCGCGTGAACCAGAACGTGCCGCCGGCCTCGTAGCGACAACCGTTGACTCGAACACCGTCAGGCACGCCCGCTGAAATCAGCGGTGACAGAGTCACGCAACCCGCTCCGCTGTACAGTTACGCCTGGCAAAAGCATTGTGGCGGCCTGTTGCAACTCCCGGTTGCTGCTTGAATTACAATTCGCCAGGCACAGGTTTCAATTTTCAGTTACTCCGGCCCCTCCGAGTTAATCTGAAACAGCGCACCCAAATTGATGCTGCCGTGTTCTACAGGATCTTGTGGGTTCTGAGTACTCGGATTGCCGGCATTCAGGTCCGAGGCGGTGTCGTCGGGCGGGAACAGCAACAGCGATTGCAGAAACTCCAGAATCTGGCGTTGTCTATCGGGGATGAGTTGTGAGTATTTGTTTCTGGAAGCCTGCGCTTCACCTCCGTGACGCAGAATGACTTCATGTAGGTTTATGCTGCGGCCATCGTGACCATAAGGCGCTGTGCTGCCCACGCCCCACAAGGGTTCTGTCATGAATTCCGTAACCAGGGTTCCATCGTACTCGCGCTCATGGAAAGAGGGTCCCAGGTCGTGGCGTTTGTAATCGGTGAAGATGTTGCTTACCCGGAACGGGTTGCCTTTCGGCAATAGCATCGGATAGCTATCTGCATCTTCCACGACTGAAAAGAGCGTAGTGACGGTCGCAAACAGACGATTAAATATGCCGTTGTTCTTGTCGAACCGCGTCTCCACATCTGCGATGCGCCGATCGTGCTCTATTAATAGGTTCGGTTTATGACACTTTGTGCACCCGATATGTATCATAAGGTCTCTCCCAGCTCTGGTACGCCCAGTCTGCTTACCGGCCGCGGGCTTGAAGTAGTTCAGTAGATAGAACTCGAGATAATCCAATAGGGCAGGGTCGATTTCCTCCACGACGCCGTCACCGTCTCTGTCGGTTATACCATCGCAGATCGGTGGCCGGTCGAAATTGTCCAGACCAGGGTCATAAACAAAACCGGATGAACTTTCCGCACGTTGTGGGCCGAGCGGGTCCGTAACCGCGCACAACACCGGGTCCGACGCCTCTAAACCCATTTCAGCCTTCATGGCGCCGATGGTGAACTCGCGAATGCTGACCGTGCCACCCTCAGCGAAGAAGGGACGCACACGGAGATCCTTGTCCACCCCTTCGACCGCCGCGGTATCCACGTCGCCGCTCGGATACGCGGTAATCTTGCCGTAATGTATCCCCTTGCTTTTGAGCTTTCTGGTCACGGGCCTGTTTGATGAAAGCGCTCTTTGCAGCGCCTGGGTACGTATTGCGCGCAGGTCCGTTGTGATTTCGTCGGCCAGCATTTCCTGCAAACCCAACCCGAATAAGTGCGGCGCGTCTCTGCTATCCGGACGAGTGACCACTTCGCCACCGAAGCCGGCAGAGCCACGAGGTCGACCATGGCAGCCGGAGCAACTGTCGACCAGGCCGGCGCCCAGAGCGCGATTGGCCATGATGTCACCGGCCGCTGTTGCACTGACACGGGGCCCGAATCCCTGCGATTCAGTGAATTTGCGTTGAAAGATCTGCCGGCCACGACGGATAGCACGTGCGGGATCTCGTTTTATGAGATAAACCGACGATCCTGAGGTTAACTCGTCTCCATGGCCGTTGCCGATCTGCTCGTCGAGAGACTTGCCGATTACGGCTCCGGGCAGGGTGATCTGGTTTCCATTCGCATTCACCTGCGAAGTATCTGTCAGCCCAGCCGCGGCCTCATGACTCGCCAGGCCTGATCCAATCCCAACCAGTATCGTCGTAGAGAGTGAGATTATGGTACGTTTATTCATGTTGCACCGCCTTGTCTGGGTTTTGCTGCGCAGGTCGCGTTTTCAGTGGCCTGTGCTGTACGCAGTCATCATTTACTATGTATACAGAGCAGTTTATTTTTGTTCGGTAGGCAAATATTTCGCAAAAACAATGAGAAATCGAAGTTCGCGCTGCCTGTCGTCCGGACCTGCTCATGTTTCACCTCCTTCGCTCAGAACTGCCTAAGCGGGCCGGATGTTCTGGTTCACGCGGAACAGGTTGCCCGGGTCGTATTTGCGCTTGATCTCCACCAGCCGGTCGTAGTTGTCCCGGTAGGTGGCGCGGACCCGCTCCTGTCCCTCGTCCATCATGAAATTCACATAGGCGCCACCGGCGGAATGGGGATGCAGCGCTTCCCAGTACGCCTGGGTCCAGGCGGTGATGCGCTCGCGGTTGGCGGGGTCCGGGTCGACGCCGGCGATGACCATGTTCCACCTGGCCTCGCGGTAGCTGAACGCCGTGTCGTTGCGGCCGACCCGACCCGCGGCGCCGTCCACCGGGTACAGGTGCATCAGCGACAGCAGCGACGGCGCCCGGGAGCCGTACTCGACGTGCCGTGCAATGGCGTCGTCGCCCAGCTCGGCGACGAAGTCTCCGCGCCAGTACCACTGCAGCCCCGGGGGGAAGAGCCCGTCGAAGAATGCCTGCAGGGTCGGAAACGGCATGCTGCCGAGGTGCTCGAAGTCGGGTTTGAGGTCGCGGACCGGCTGGAACGCCGCGGCCGCGCCGTCCGCGGGACCCGTGTAGCACCAGACCACACCGCACACGCGCTTGCCTTGCAGTGCCTGCGGAAAGGGCGCACTCATCGGGACGCCCTTGAAGCCGAAGAAGCCGTACAGTTCCTCCGGCGCGCGCGGCAGAAATTCCCGGTACCATGGCGAGCGGCAGCTCATTGTCGCGGGTGAAGCTCACCGCTGCGACCACATCGGCGGCGTCTGCGCACCGCGCTATGAGTCGGGGATAACGGTCGATCTTGGCGTTGTAGACCTGGCGTGCCTCGTCGTAGTCCGCGTCCTTCGGGGCGATCAGGCGACCGCGCAGACCGCGCTTCAGCGCTTTGACGGCGGCGTCTTTGACCATGGCGTCCTCCTGTTACCCAGTTCGACGAGTGACCGTCTACGCAGAAGACTCTAGACAACGGACAGGTGCAGCACATCGACAGCACTGACCATTTTGCGGGTGCCTGCGGCACCGCAGGCCGGTAGTCAGGATTGACTATGGGGACCCGAGGGACGGGGTGCACAGAGCCCGTCCGTTGGAGGCCGGCACCGTCTGCGGTATGGTGACGTTGTGACAGCGCCAATTGCTGCGCTGACTGCAAAGGAGCCCCCCATGCCCCTGTTCCTGATCGAACGCAACTTCGCCGAACAGCTCGACCTCACCCCCGAATCGGCCGCCCAGGTCAAGCTCGTCAACGACGAGATGGGTGTGAACTGGCTGTTCTCGTTCCTCAGCGCGGACAAAAAGAAGACCTACTGTCTTTACGAGGCGTCGACGGCGGAAGCCATCCTCGAGGCCGCCCATCGCGCCGGCATCCCGGCGGACGTGATTGTGGAGGTGAGCGAGCTGCGCCCGGAGGAGTTGCTGGGACGCCAGAGCCCGACGTGAGCCGACCGCGCGCCGCGTCCGTTGGTGGCCGCGGCCCCGGCATTCAGCCTGGCGTCAGCCCCTGGCGAATGGCATAGGCCGCCGCCTCCGTACGGTTGGCTGTGCCGGTCTTGGCGAGGATGTTGCGGATGTGATTGGCGACGGTGTGGGTGCTGATGAAGAGGCGCGAACCGATCTCCCGGTTGCTGAAGCCGCCGGCGAGGAGTCGCAGCACGTCGACCTCGCGCCGGGAGAGGGCGTCCGGGTATACCGGCCGATCTTTGAGGGTGTCCATAAGTTCACGGCAGCGCTGCTCCAGGCTGGCCATGCCCAGCCCGCGCGCGGTAGCGAGCGCGGCATCCAGCAGGTTCATGGCGCGCTCGGCCCCCGTTTCGCGTTTACGCAGCAGCAACGCCGCATAGCGAAGCTGCGTGTAAGCAAGCCACGGTCGCCCCCCGGTGCGAACATTTATCTCCAGCGCCGCCTCGAAGTGGCGTTGGGCGGCATCCCGCTCGCCCACCGTCGCCGCCAGCATGCCGAGCAGACGATCCGTCGCGCCGAAGCAGGGGGCATTGTTGCCGGTGGCAATGTTGCGCCCGGCATAGGGCAACAGCAGGCGGTACAGCGTGGCAGCCCGTGCGGCATCCTTGAGGTAGGCACAGACCTCAGCCATGAAGGCCATGCTCGTCGGCCACAGCCCACCGTGGGGAATCGCGGCAAAGTCGTCGGCGGCCAGGCCCTCGAACGCCGCCAGCGTCTCTGCGCGCAGGTCGAGCTCCGTGTAGAGCAACGCCAGGCCCGGCCGCCAGATGGCCGTGTCCGGCTGGGTCGCCACGAAGTGCCGCAGCACCGGCAGCACCTCGGCCAGCCGGCCTTGCTCGCGGCGAATGCTGAACATCTGCATGCCGTACACGCCGGCAGCATTGTCGGGGGAGAACCGACTGCCGACCCTCAATGTCTCCCGGGCCAGCGCTTCCGCATCGGCAAACCGGCCCTCATGAATCGCCAGCAAGGTCTGGCTGGACAGCGCCGCGGCTTGAAAAAAGGGTTGACGCGCCACCTGCGCCACGCGCACGTGAGCGTCCGCCACGACTCTGGCCGCGTCGAAATCCCCTTTCTCCACCAGGTCGCCGAAATGCCATCCGTACAGCTCGGTGACCGCCCATGCCTCTTGCGGGTATTCCTCGGCCAGCGCGAGGGCCTCACGGGCGGCGGCCAGTCGCTCGTCGAGCTGGTCGGGCGCGAAGAAGCGCGTGGTGTGAAAGGAGACCAGAGCGCGATACAGTGCCGATGGATCGTCGAGCCGGCGTGCCAGGGCCACCGCCTCCCGATAGGCGCGCGTCGCCTCCGCGGGGCAGTCGGTGAAGGCGTAGGCGCGGCACAGAGAGGCAAGCAGCTCGACGCGCAGGCGCCCATCCTCCTTTTCGAGTGGCGCTGTCAGCGCCTCGGTGAGAAGGGTCACTGCCTGCTTGCCCGGCTGACCGAGTCGCCAGCCCGCCATCGCGAAACCGATCGCCGCCTGCACCAGGGCCGTCGCCGAACCGAGTGCCCGTGCCGACGCCGCGGCCTCCAGGAAGGTTTCCCGGCTCGCCTCGCTGGCGCCCGCCGAGTCTTGTGCCGCCCCCAGCCCCAGCAGCAGCGCACAACGGGAGTCGTGTGTGCCGGGGAAGTAGCGCTGCTGCAGATCGAGGGCGTGTCGATACAGGCGGACGGCCTCCTCGTGCGCCACGAGCTTTGCGGCCGAGTCTGCGGCGCGACGCACGTAATCGAGTGCCCGAGCGGGCGACCCCTCCGGCAGGGCGGCGCCGAACTGGTAGGCGAGCTGTGGCAGGTAAGGAGCGATGTCGTCGCGATGGCGCGCCTCGAGCAGCTCCCCGATGCGCAGATGCAGGCGCGCCCGGCGCACCGGCAGCATCTCGTCGTAGAGGGTCTCGCGGATCAGGGCGTGGCTGAACTGGTACTGGTCCGGTCTGGTCTCCGCCTCGATGATGCGTGCCGCCAGGGCCTCCTCGAGCGCCGCCAGCAGAGCTTCTTCGGAGATTTCCGAAACCAGCGGCATCAGCAGTTCGGTCGAGAATGTCCGACCGATGCAGGCGGCGATGGCGAGGATGCGGGCGCACGAAACGGAGAGACGATTGAGGCGCTTGCCGATGATCTCGCGTACCCCTGCCGGAATCGCCTTGAGCAAGCCGGCGTCGTCCTGTTCGAGGGAGGCTCCGGTGCGCATCTCCGCCAACAGGTACCGGACGGTTTCTACGAGAAACAGCGGATGGCCTTCGGTGCGCTCGTGGATCGCGGCCAGGACCTCAGGCGACGGGGATGCGCCGCTCACCGAATGGAGAAACTGCGCGGTCTCGTCGCGGCTGAGACCGGTCAGATGGATGCGCTGGTAGCCCGGATAGCGGGTCAGATCCGCCAGTGACTCGCCGAGCGCGTGTTCGCGTGACAGCTCGGTTTGCCGGTAGGTGCCAAGCAGCATCAGGCGATGCTCCCCGAGCTCTGCCGCGATAAAGGAAAGCAGGCGCAAAGAAGTGGGGTCGGCCCAGTGCAGATTATCGAGGATGAGCAGGAGCGAGTTTTCCGCGGCGATCCTTTGCCAGACCTGGGCAATGGCGTTGAAGAACTGGAAGCGTAGCTGATCGGCCTCCAGAGCGCAGACCGGCGGCAGATCGCCCAGCCGGCAACGCACCTCCGGCACGATTCCGGCGATGGGTGCGGCGTCGTCACCCAGCAGCGCGCGCAAGCGCGTGTCGTCACAACTGCCGATTGCGGTGCGTATCGCCTGGATCCACGGCCAGTAGGGGGGCGCGCCGGGCTCCTCGGAGCAGCGGCCCCATACGGTGGGGATATTTCGCCGCGCCGCCTCCGCGGCGACCTCCTGGCAGAGCCGCGTCTTGCCCATACCCGCGTCGCCGGCCAGCATGACGAGCTGGTCTGCCCCGGCCTCCGCCCGGTCGAGGGCGGCACGCAGTGCCTGCAGCTCGGGACCCCGACCGATGAACGGCCCGGAGGCCGTGCCGGCCCCTCCCAGCAATGACAGTTCGGCTTGTTGCGAGCCAGGCATGGCGTCCCCTCGCACGCCCACTTCACCTATGATCTTAGCCACCGCTACGAAATGCTGCCAGACTCCGTCCGTCCGGCCGCGAAATCCGCTCACGTTCTGGCCAATCCTGGCACGACAGCCTCTCATGAAACAAAACCTAACCTACTGAATGTATTGGCAACGCATTTGGCTGTTTGCTGCGCGACAGCGCGCCGCCTGCGGGGCGGGTACTCCTAGAAGGCACAATTCGTTGTATGCTGATTAGCAAATGATGGAAATCGTAAGAAAGCCAAATGAGGTGAACGCAAATGGGGCCGCTGCAACTAACGGCCAGTAAAAAAGCGCGGCGCGCGTGAACTCAACTGAAGAAGGCCTCGGAGAGCTTCTGAATAACACTGCGGAGGAAGTAGCTGGGAAACGAGGCGAGCAATTAGCTGGGCGAGGACTTGGCGGTGCATGTGTTCTGGCGGTCCTCCTGGCGACAACCAGTAGCGTATTTGCAGGTGGAGCGGCTGATGCCTATCTTTCCCCGGTAGAGCAGGAGGTTCTCGATGAACTGAATCTCGCCCGCACCAATCCAAAACGGTATGCAGAGTTTCTTGCTGAAATGAGGCCGTACTTCAACGGCAACCACCTCGAACGGCCCGGCCAGCCTGTCCTGGTCACTCAGGAGGGCGTGGCGGCCGTCGATGAAGCGATCCGTTTCCTGCGGTCCACCGAGCCTTTACCAGCCCTCAAATCCTCAAGGGGGCTGTCGCTGAGCGCCGAATCGCATGTCATCGATCAGCAGGATGGTGGAATGGGGCACGCAGGCAGTGACGGCAGCCAGCCCTGGGATCGCATGAATCGCTACGGAACCTGGCACGATGAAGTGGGGGAGAATATCGCCTACGGCGGTTACAGTACCAGGGGGGTCGTCGTTCAGCTGATTGTCGATGACGGTGTGTCCGGCCGTGAGCACCGGGTCAATCTGTTTAACCCGGCGTACCGCTTTGTGGGGGTTGGATGTGGTGCCCATACCCGCTTCCATGACATGTGTGTGATGGATTTTGCCGCGGGGTATTCCGAGCAGTTGGAGCGCTGAATCTTCTGGGACAGCAGTGCCTCGACTGTATCCTTTCAGTACTGCTGTCGCTTCTCATTGCCGCCTTCGCGCAGTATTCGACCCAATGGGTTAGCACCCCGGCCACCCGAAATCCTGCCGGACCATCTTCCGGGAAGTCCATGCGCGCGGCGATACCGAGCGCGTTACTCAGCACACCGATAAGGCGTTCAGGTTCGTCTGCACCTGCGCCTCGCCGCGCCCCAAAAAAGAAACACCCGCTTCGACCAGTCGCACCTGCAGCGGGCGTGTCTCCCGGGCCTCAGTTAAGCCGTGCGGGGGCGCTACAGCTTTGTTAAACTGATACAAAACTTGTACGCAAAGGGGTGCAACCATGATGGAAAATGCAAGTACTGGTGAGGCGGGCACAGAAGCAGCCGGTCTCTACCCGATACGCACCGTGTCCAGTCTGACGGGTGTCAATTCGGTGACGCTGCGCGCCTGGGAGCGCCGCTATGGTCTCATCCGTCCGCAGCGAACGGCAAAAGGTCACCGTCTTTATACCCGCCAGGATATCGAACGCATTCAGCGCGTGGTCAGCCTGCTGAATCAGGGTATCTCCATTGGCCAGGTGAAACCCCTGGTCGAGGATGACGCCGCCGCCTCTGCACAGCTGGCGCAACCCGCCCACGCCGACGAATGGCAACGTTACCGGACCCGCCTGCTACGGGCCATCGAGCGCTTTGACGAAGCGGCCCTCGACACTGCCTATAACGACGCACTGTCGCTCTACCCCGTAGACCTGGTCATACGCAACCTGGCGACGCCGCTGCTGCAGCATCTGGGTGAGCACTGGAAGGAGCGCGCCGCGGGTGTCGCCGAAGAACATTTCTTTTCCGTGTACCTTAGAAACAAGGTAGGCACACGGATCCATCACCTCACCGCGCGCGGCACCGGGCCTATGTTGCTGGTCGCCTGCCTGCCCGGTGAATACCACGAAATCGGCATGCTGTTCTTTGCCCTGACCGCCGTCAGTCATGGTTACCGGGTATTGCCGCTGGGCGCCAATCTGCCGCTGGAGCAGATTCCAGCAGTGCTCGAGCAGCGTGCCTGCGATGCGGTGGTACTGTCGGGTTCCACCCGGCCGGGACGCGGCCTGCTTGAGCATCAGTTGCCAGCGCTGGTGGACAGCGTTTCGATTCCGGTATTCGTCGGCGGCGCCATCACGCTGCGCCACACCGAGGCCATAAACGCCAGCGGTGCGATTGCCATCGGGCACGAGTTTCAGGCGGCGTTACAGCTAATGAGAACGCGGCTCCACCAGGGCTGATACGAGGGGCCGGCGGGCTTGTGCGCCAACGCGCTGGTCGCCCCTCAAACCCGAAAAACAACCTGAACACTGCCATGAACTGTGCGCTGATCTGGTTTCGACGGGACCTGAGACTGACCGACAACCCGGCTCTGCAGGCCGCGCTGACGCGCGGGCTCACCCCCCTGCCGGTGTACATCCATGACGTACGGCAGCAGCCGCGTGCGGGCGCCGCGAGCAACTGGTGGCTGCACCACAGCCTGAGCGCACTGCGGGATGACCTGCGCCGTCTGGGCAGCGACTTACTGATAGTGAAGGGCGACAGTACGCGACTGCTGCTGAGTGTCGCCGCGGCAACCAGCGCCGGGGCGGTTTACTGGAACCGGCTCTATGAGCCGCAGAGCATCGCGCGCGACCGGAAACTGAAGCGCGGGCTGCGCCAGGCCGGCCTCGAGGCCGAGGGCTTCGGAGCGGCCCTGTTAAGCGAGCCCTGGGACTTCGGCAAGGCCGATAACACGCCCTACCGGGTGTTCACACCGTTCTGGAAGACCTTGCAGAAAGCCATGCCGCTGCGCACGGCGCTTGGCGCCCCGCGGTCACTGCCGGGTATGGTCGCTTGCGACCACCCCACAGTGCAGCTGGAAGCGCTGGAACTGTTACCGGTGATTCGCTGGGATCAGCAGTTCCATAGCCACTGGCAACCGGGCGAAGCCGGCGCCGACAGGCAGCTGCAGGCGTTTCTCGATGCCGCTATCCGGGACTACGCCAACGACCGCGACCGCCCGGCGCTGAGTGGCACGTCGCGACTGTCGCCACACCTGCACTTCGGAGAAATCACCGCGCAGCAGGTGTGGGAGCGTACCCAGGCGTGGACGGCGGGAGACTCCGCAGCCGGTACGGTCGCGGCCGCCGAGGCGTTCCTGCGGCAGATCGCCTGGCGCGATTTTGCCCACCACCTGCTGTTCCATTTTCCGCACAGCAGCGACGCACCGCTGGACGCACGTTACCAGGCGTTTCCCTGGCGCGGTGACTACGCGGCGGAGCTCACAGCCTGGCAGAAAGGGCGCACCGGCATCCCGATCGTTGACGCCGGTATGCGGGAGATGTGGGCGACGGGCTGGATGCACAACCGCGTACGCATGATCAGCGCATCCCTGTTGACCAAGAACCTGCTGATCCCCTGGCAGCAGGGCGCCGCCTGGTTCTGGGACACGCTGGTGGACGCAGACCTTGCCAACAACTGCTTCGGCTGGCAGTGGACCGCGGGCTGCGGCGCCGACGCCGCGCCCTATTTCAGGGTTTTCAACCCGGTGACCCAGGGTCAACGCTTCGATGCTGACGGCAGCTACGTGCGTCGCTGGGTCCCAGAACTGCAGCGCCTGCCCGCCAAATGGATACATCAGCCCTGGCTGGCGCCGCCGCAGGTACTGTCGGCGGCCGCGCTCGCGCCGGGTGTCGATTATCCGCTGCCTTTGGTCGACCTGAAGGCAAGCCGGGAGCGAGCGCTGGCGGCGTGGGAGCGGGTCAAACACCGGACCCGCTGACGGCGCCTAAACGACGTTTCGCAGCATCAGTTCGGAGGGACAGGGCTCCAGGTAGACCTGCTGAGTGATGTAGGGATGCGGGTAACGGCGGAACTGGTGACGCAGCAGCCGCACTGGCACAACCAGCGGGTATTCACCGCGCCGATAGCCATCGATGGCGTCCAGCAGATCCGCACGGTCGCCTCGATCGGCGTCTTTGCGCAGGTAACCCAGCAGGTGCTGCAACACGTTGACGTGACGCTTGCGCGTGGCGCGCTGCGCAAGGATATCCATAAGCCCGCGGATGTATTGCGCGGCAATCTGTTCAAGGGCGTCCAGATGCAGATTTGCCACCAGCCGACCCAGCTCGCGGTAGCCCTCCGTGCTGTGGGCCATGGCCAGCAACTTGTGGCGCGCGTGGAAAGATACCAGACCAGCCTTGCTCAACCCCGCGGCGAGCAGCGCGCGCCAGCGCGCATAGACGAATACCCGGTTGATAAAGTTTTCGCGCAGCACGGGGGCGTTGAGCCGCCCTTCCTCCTCGACCGGCAGCAAGGGACGGGCGCGGATGATTGCCGCAGCGAACAGACCGGTGCCGTTGGCCTGCGGCATGCCCCTGTCGTTGTAGATGCGCACGCGCTGCATACCGCAACTGGGCGAGTCTTTCTTGAAGATGAACCCGCACAGGTCGTCGCTGTCGTGGGCGACGTGCTTACCGTAGGCTTGCAGCTTTGCAGTGACGTTGAGTCCGGGGTTTCGGCTACCGACCGCACGTGGGCTGGCCTGCACGCCAACCAGCCGTATCGGCTCCCGCGGCGTTCCCATGCCGATGGCCACCTCGGGACACAGCGGCACAAACACGAAGTACTGGCTCAGCAGATCGTCGATGAACGGGTTGCGCTTGTGTCCGCCATCGAACCGCACCTTGGCACCCAGCAGGCAGGCGCTGACACCCACGCGAATAGGACCCGGTTGCACTTGCACTGTTGTTGCATTCATCGCGACAGCCCTCGTAGTTTCCACGCGCATCGCAGAATGTTTGACGCACAGTTTATACATTTAATGTACGTTAGTTGTACAACTGTGTCAAGGAGCTTCCATAGTGCGCCGCGTCGCTGCACCTGACCCACCGGCTTCTCCCGGACGTTAACCGCGGGGGCCGCAGCGACGGCGGCTCCCCAGGCAAGCTGCTGGAACTTCCCTGCACAGCGAGCCGGTTTCCTGTGGATGCCTCCACCTGCAGAGAAACCGGCGGCTGGCAGTAAGTCGCTAATACAACTAAGGTTTACCACCAATCAGGGGACCCGCCATTCCCTGTCTGTGATCGCGCATTGACCAGTATCAGTAAAGCTTGTATCATTTTTGTTCAATCAATGTACGCAGCCATTCGTCCGTGTCAGCGTGTCACGCGGTCGATCACAAACGCAGGGAGAATACAGGTGCTACTACGTTCTGACATGGAAAAGAAACTCCTGACAAGCGTCAGGAAGAACCCTTACACCGGTTGCTGGGAATGGAACGGCCAGATTTCGAACAGCGGTTACGGCAGGACAATGCTCCGCGATGACGGCGGCAACCGCATGGAAAGCGCACACCGCGCCAGTTACGCGACCTTCGTCAGCCCGCTGCCCGACGGTGTTCTGGTGAGACAGCGCTGCAATAACCGGCTGTGCATCAACCCCGATCATCTGGAAATTTTCCAGCCACCCGGGAAGGAAGCTTTCAGCTAGCCTCCTGGCGAATCGCGGCCAGCAGGCCGCTCCCCCAGCGAGATTCCTGCAATGACCGGGGCAGGAGCCTGTCCGAGTCATCGTCCTGCTCCTGCGAAAACAGGTGGGCGTGGACCGGTCGCGTCGCGCCAGCGGTTCGGCAGGTTGACACCACCGCGCCGCGCCGGTGCCGATGGGTGGGAAACCCGCAGGTAAAAAAAGCGCCGGCAGTGGCGCAGAGCTTCCGTCGGCACCAAGGGAACGTCCCTGTCCGCCCCTGTCTGGGGAGTCTTCTGTCACCGCAGAACGGGTGCGCCGCGCGGCGTCCTGGCCGGCGTGCGCTCAGTCGCTGGAACGACTGGCGCCGCGATGCTGGCGTGCCACTCTCGGATTGGTGCGGCAAACGGTGTGCGAACGAGACGGCTGAGCGCATGGCTCAGCGTGACCCATTGCGCGCACTCAGATCGGTTTGGCGCCGATATCGGCCAGCGTCCGCTCAGCCACCGGATTGCCGTCGGCCGCGGCGCGCCGCAGCCACCAGCGCCCCTTGACCGGGTCGCGCCTGAGTTCCCAGGCGCCGTCCAGGTAGCGCATCGCCACTTGATACTCGGCCACCGGGTCACCCTGTTCCGCCGTCGCGCGCAGGGTTTCCGGCGGAGCCATTGCCGACAATGGCATGTCGATCAGGTTCCACAGCACCGACGCCACTTTGAGCGCCGGCATATCAAGTTGCGCCGCGAGTGTGTCGAGTGACCGGTGGCCGCGCTGCAGGTCCGCGGCACTTGCCTGGGAGCGGCGGCACAACTGCTGCAGTTGCTGCTCCGCGCGCCGGTCACCGCGATCGGCCGCGAGCCTCAGCCAGTGGCGGGCCTGCTGCGGCTGTTCGGCGGCGAGCTGCGTCCCCAGCTGATAGGCCGCATCGGCGTTGCCGCCCTCAGCAGCCGCCCGCCACCAGTGCAGCGCCGCTGACGGATCGCGCAGCTCGGGCATAGCCGTGGCATAGAGATTGGCCAGCGCATCGGCGGCGTAGGGTTCGCCCTCGCTGGCAGCACGTTCCAGCCAGCGCATGCTTTCGTGGCTGTCCGCGGGCAACCCGGGGCGGCCGTCGCGATAGGCGAGACCCAGCTGCAGCTGCGCCCCCGCGTCACCCTGTGTGGCCAGGTGACGCAGTAAAGCGATTGACGGATCGTCCGTCGCTGACAGCGAGCCTGCCTGCGCGTAGCCGGCAAGCCCCGCACACAGCAGGGCCACGCTCAGCGCTGTGTGCCAGGCGCGCGGTCGCCGTGGTGGACGCGCCTTCAGGCGCCACAGCGTCGGCAAAGAACAATTCAGGACTCTGGTAAACTTGTATAAATGCATGGACGTACTCTTACCTCCGGGATTGCACGACTTGTCTCGATGTCTTTAAAAGAAGGTAGCAAAAATCGATCCAGCCACCCAGGCCGACAATCAGACCCGTAGAATCAGTGAGTTACCGTCAGGCTCGTGCACTTCCAGGTGCCGCCCGACGCACGGCCGGCCCCGGGATTTGTAGTCATCAACGGGATTTGTAGGATGTTCGCAGCTCTTCGCATTAATCGCCTGCAGCGCAAGGTGCTGCTGGCAGTTACGGTTATTATCGTGGTCCCCATGTGGATTACCGGGACGCTGTCGGCGTCCTGGGTCGCCAGCCGCATCGATGATTCCATCGAGCACTGGATCCGCGAAGCCGCAACGGCCAACCAGAACGCGCTCGAACGCATCCACGAGAACACCCGACTGTTTGCCGACGTGCTCGACGAGACCACCCAGGGACAGTTGAACCTGCGCCCCGGCAAGTCGCCGATTCCGAGACAGTTGCAGGCACTGGCGCGACAGCTGTCCATCAACCTGGTACAGGTCTACGACCCGGACGGTGCGCTGCTGTATTCTTCGCACCCGGTGAGGCTGACCACGTCCTGGGCGCAGGGACAGGACACTGCCGTCGTCAAGGTCGAACAGGACGGCACGGACCGCCTGGCGGCCATCACAATAATTCGTATCCCGCACCAGGCTGAGCAGCACTACCGCCTGGTGCTGGGCACCTTGTTCGATAAGGCGCTGCTCGACCGGCTCAGCCGCGCCAGTGGGTTGAAGACACGCCTGTTCTACCCGCGCAACGGCGATTTTGCCAAAGCCTTTTCGGAAGAGGAGCGTCCCTTGCGGCTGCGTCTGCCGGAACGCGCGTTCGCACGTCTGCAAAGCAAGCGCGACTACTACAACCAGAACGCCGAAGATGGCCGTTACTGGGGACTGTATACGCCGGTGGTCGATGACACCGGGCGCGTCGAAGCCGTGCTGTTCAGCGGTCTGGAACACGGTGGTGGCGCGCGGCTGCTGACCGACAAAGGCAGTTTGACAGTCGTCATCCTGTTGCTGGGTCTGTTGCTGGCGGCAGTAACCGGCGTGCTGCTGGGTCGCATTGTCATCCGTCCCGTGGAATACCTGCGCGATGGCGTGATGCAGGTGGCGGCGCAGGACTTTCGTGCCTCCATACCGATCCACACGCACGACGAACTCGGCGACCTCGCGCACGCCTTCAATAACATGGCACAGCGCCTGCGGGAGACGCGCGACGCACAACGCCGCGAATTCCAGCGCGACAAGATCGCCGCGCTGGGCGAGCTGTCGCTGGCGATGGCACACGAAATCCGCAACCCGATCGGCGCCATCAATACCGCGTCCAGCCTGCTCGAATCGTCCGCGGATCCGGACAAGCGCGCCAAACTGCGCCGCGTGATTCGCGAGGAAAGCCTGCGGCTGGACGGCCTGTTGAAGGATTTCCAGCAGCTCGCGCGACATCGCCGGCCGCAGTTCGCGGCTATCGACGCGCTGGAACCCGTGAACGCGGCGCTCGAGGTGTTGCTGGCAGGGCGCGACAACATCGAGGTCGTGCGCCACGACGAGCTCGGCGGCCGCCGCATCCGCGCCGACCGGGAGCTGCTGCGGCAGGCCTGGGTAAACCTTATCCGCAACGCCCTGGATGCCATGGGCCCGGGGCCGGGCCGCCTGGAGATTCGCGCAGCCGTGCAGCACAACGCGGTGATGGTCACGCTACAGGACAGTGGCCCCGGCATCCCGCTCGACCTGATGACGCGCTTGTTCGAGCCGTTTTTCACCACCAAGGACCACGGCAGCGGGCTGGGACTGACGATCGCCAATACCCTGGTCGAGGCCAACGGCGCGCGGCTCGAACTGGTGCCGCACGACGGGACCGGCGCCCGTTTCGCCATGCGTTTCCCGATTGACGAAGAGGAAGACTGATGCAACGTACCGTGCTGGTGGTCGACGATGAACGCAACATGCGCACCGTAATGCAGATGGCGCTGGAAGACGCGGGCTACCGGGTCCTCACCGCGGAGCGCGCCGACGACGCCGTCGGGCTGCTGCGCGATCCGGATCTCGACGTGGTGCTGTCGGACCTCAAGATGCCCGGCATGCGCGGTGAGGACTTCATCGAGCGTTGCCGCAAGGAGCGCCCCGAGGTACCGGTCATTGTGGTGACAGCCTACGGCTCGATCCGCTCGGCGATCGAATGCGTACAGCACGGCGCCAGCGACTACATGTGCAAACCGTTCGAGCCGGAAGAACTGCAGTTTGCGGTGCAGAATGCGGTGCGACTGCGCGACTTGATGCAGGAGAACCAGCAATGGCACGCGGTGGTGAGCAGCACTCGCCCCGGTCGCAGACTTATCGGCGAAAGCGCGGCCATGCAGGCGCTATGCGAGGAAATCGAACGGGTCGCCCCCTACAAGACCAACGTACTGATCACCGGTGAAAGCGGTACAGGCAAGGAGGCGGTGGCCCGCAGCATCCACGAACGCGGCCCACGGGCGGAGCATCCCTGGGTAGCGCTGAACTGTTCGGCGATTCCGCGCGACCTGATGGAGAGCGAACTGTTCGGCTTCGTCAAGGGCGCCTTCACCGGTGCGGTGCAGAACCGCATGGGTCGCCTCGAGCAGGCCAACGGCGGCACCCTGTTCCTCGACGAAATCGGCGATCTGGAACCCAATCTGCAGGCCAAGCTGCTGCGCGTGCTGCAGGAACGCGAGTTTTCGCCGCTGGGCAGTGACGCCATCCGCCGGGTCGACGTGCGCATCATCGCTGCGACCCACCGCGACCTCAACGTGCTGGTGGAAAAGGGCGCCTTCCGCGAGGACCTGCTGTACCGACTCGATGTCTACAACATCAAGATCCCGCCGCTGCGCCAGCGCAGTGAGGACATTCCGTTGCTGGCGCAGGCGTTTCTTGAGAACCTGCGGGCCGAAATGGGTAAACCGGTGGAAGGCTTCAGCGATGCCGCGCTCGCCGCACTGTCGCGCTACGACTGGCCGGGTAACGTGCGCGAATTGCGCAACGCGGTGGAGCGCTCACTGCTGAGTTGCCGCGGCACGGTCATCGCCGTCGACGATCTGCCGGAAAAGGTCAATGGTCGCAGCAAGGCGCCCGGTGTTGAAGCGCCAGACCTGGAACAAGTCGCAGCACAGGGGCTCGACACCTGGCTGCAGGACGCCGAACGCCAGCTGATTACCGCCGCGCTCAACGCCTGCAACGGCGTTCAGGCTCAGGCGGCACGCCGGCTGGGCATCAGCGAACGCAGCCTGTGGCACCGGCTGAAAAAACTGGACATACAGGTGGAAAAGACCATACGCAGCCAGGCACCCTAAAGGGCATGAAAGGCCGGTCCCACAGTGAGATCTTTGCAATGACTGGGTTAAGAACAGCTGTGATGCAGCCCCAAGACCACCCGGAATGAGGTAACAGTGCGTCAGCGGCATCCAGACAAATGGTTACGCATGCTCGGCATCGAACTGAGTCCGGTCAGTCACATCGAGAGAATCGTGTCTGCCGCAGGTGGCTTTGTGAGCATCTTCGCCATTCTCGCAATCAGCCGGCACTTCGTCGGCAGCGAGGCCGCGACGCTGATTGTAGCCTCGATGGGAGCGTCCGCGGTGCTGCTGTTCGCGGTCCCTCACGGCCCCCTTTCCCAGCCCTGGCCGGTGATCGGCGGCCATCTGCTGTCGGCCGTTATCGGCGTCAGCAGCGCCATACTGGTTCCCGACCGACTGGTCGCCGCCGCGCTCGCGGTTGCGCTGGCCATAGGCGTGATGCACTACGCCCGCTGCATCCACCCCCCCGGCGGCGCCACGGCGCTGTCAGCGGTTGTCGGCGGGCCAGTGGTGCAGGCACTCGGTTATCAGTTCGTGCTGACACCGGTCCTGTTGAACGTCCTGGTGATTGTCGTCACCGCCATACTGTTCAACTATCCGTTCGCCTGGCGGCGTTACCCGGCCTATTTCAAACCGGCCCGACCTTTAGATATCGAGACACTCACGCCCTCCATTGCCCACGAAGACCTGGTGTACGCCCTGAGTGAAGTGGATTCCTTTATCGATGTATCCGAACAGGATCTGATCGCGATCTACGACATCGCCACCCGGCGTTCAGAAGAAGCACACCTGCCGCTGGAGGCTGTGCAACTGGGGCATTGCTACAGCAACGGTAAGTATGGCGCGGACTGGGCTGTGCGCCAGATTGTGGATGAATCAGGCACCGGGAGTGGCTCCCGGAGCAGCGTCATCTTCAAGGTCCTGGCCGGTGCGGGGCGCCGCAGCAGTGGCGTTGCCACGCGTGAGGAGTTCGCGCGCTGGGCCAGACACGAAGTCTATCGCGATGACGAAAACTGGCGTCGGGTCGAACAGAAATCCAGCTGAGCGCGCACTTGTCAATACTCCAACCGGCCACCAGCCGGTGGCTTCGGGTTACGGCTGAAAGCCGGATCGACAGCCGGGCGGGCGATTTCGGCGGTCAGAGCTCGGCGGCCTCGAAGGTGTTACACGCCCCCAGCTTGCCACTGCTGATGCCGCGCTTGAACCAGCGCACGCGCTGTTCGGAGGTTCCGTGGGTAAAGGATTCCGGTGCTACGTAGCCGCGCGACTGACGCTGCAGGCGGTCGTCTCCGATGCTGCTGGCGGCACGCAGCGCCTCCTCGACATCCCCGTCCTCGAGCAGCTGGCGGGTACGGTCGGCGTGATTACCCCACACCCCCGCCAGACAGTCCGCCTGCAGCTCCAGGCGCACCGACAGACCGTTGGCTTCGGCCGCGCCGACGCTGCGGCGCTCCGTCTGCACCTTGTCGCTGATGCCCAGCAGGTTCTGCACATGGTGTCCCACTTCGTGGGCAATCACGTAAGCCTGGGCGAAATCGCCGGGCGCGCCATGACGCTCTTTGAGGTCCTGATAAAAACTCAGATCGATGTAGACCTTGTGGTCGGCCGGACAGTAGAACGGCCCCATGGCGGCCTGCGCCATGCCGCAGGCCGATTGCACCACACCGCTGAACAGCACCAGCTTCGGCTCCTGGTAGGAACGCTGCATCTGCGCAAACAGCGCATGCCAGGTGTCTTCGGTATCGGCCAGCACGACCGCGACGAAATCCGCCAGCTGCTCCTCCTGCGGCGAACGGCTGACCGATGCGGGCATACCGCCCGTTGCCGGCGCCTCGCTGCCCGGCCCCGAAGGCAGACCGTTCAACAGCAGACTGGGATCGACACCGAGAAAATACAGCCCGACGATGACCAGGACGGCAACCACCAGGCTGCCACGCCCACGCGGCCGGCCGGTACCGCGCCCGCCGAGACCTGACGGGAACAGGTTTGGCAGACCGCCGCGCGTCGAAGTCCCGCGCCTGTCCTCGACGTTACTGCTCCTGCGACCCTGTCTCCAGCGCATGGCACCCAAGCCTCACCCACCGGGGGGCGTTTAGCATAGACTGTATGCAACGGCCGCCGCAAGCAAGCCGCGTCTGAGCGAATACTTCTCCGAGGACCCGTCAGTTGGCGCGCCAGTACCAGTTTATACTAATGCATACAGTGAGAAAGCCTCACGTCTGTCGGCGGGTGTCGGCCGCAGGGATGCGGCCGTCAAGCCTACAGGGATGTACTTGCGGCGTCCCGCTGAGAGACGCGAGGCTTTGTCAATGCAGTCCTTAGTAGCTGTCACTCGAAGCAAAACCGGCGCACGCAACCCTGTCGGGTGCATTGCTGTCCAACCCGGCTTTCAACGTTCGCGCATGACGGGTCGCCCACTGTTCGACGCATGAATACGCTACAGGTCCTCTGCTGCACGCTGGTCGCGGCGGCCTCACTGGCCGTGTCGCCGTCCGCGGCGGCGGCCAAGGGCAGCGTCACGATCAAAGGCGTCAAGGGCGAGCTGCGCGACAACATCCAGGCCTGGCTGTCGCTCAAGCAGGAACCCTGCAACGCACCCGACTGGCGCATGCAGGCCGGTCTGAAGAAAGCGGAAGAGGACATTCGCAAGGCCATGGAGGCATTCGGCTATTACCAGCCGGTGATCAACCAGACGTTCCAAGCGGCTGAAAAGGACAGTTGCTGGAGCGTCACCTTCGACATTCAGCCTGGCAGACGCGTCAGCCTGCGGAACATCGACGTCGACATCATGGGGGAAGCCCGCAGTGATGAAAGCTTCGATAAGCTGCTCAGCAAGACCGACCTGAAGTCGGGCCAACCGCTGCGCCACGACCGCTACGAATCACTCAAGACCCATATCACCGACCTGGCCGCCGGCCGCGGGTACTTCGACAGCCATTTCACGCTGCATGAGCTGCGCGTGGACCCGGCGGCGGGTTACGCAGATATCGACCTGCATTTCGATTCCGGGCCACGTTTCCGCTTTGGCGAAACGCGCATGCAGCAGGACATCATTGACGAGGACTTATTCCGGCGTTACCTCCTCTACCATGAAGGTCAACCCTACGCACGCACGGCGCTGACAGAGACGTCGCGCGCCCTGAGCAGCAGCGGCTATTTCGCCCAGGTCCTGGTGCAGCCACTGATCGACGAAGCCAAGGACCGCGAGGTCCCGGTGCGCATCAGCGTCACGCCTGCCAAGCGCCACCGCTACACGGCGTCCGTCGGCTATGCCACCGATACCGGGCCACGCATGGGTCTTGGCTACAAGAACGTGCGGCTCAACCGTCGCGGACACCAGTTTTCAAGTGACCTGTCCCTCTCCCAGGTGATCTCCAAACTGACGCTTGGCTACACCATCCCGCTCGAAAAGCCCGTAACCGACAAACTGCTCTTCGAAGCGGGCTACAAACACGAGGACAACGACAGCTACCGGGCCGACACCGCCGCGGTCTCCGCCACCCGCAGCCACCGGCTCGAGAACCAGTGGCAGCAGGAGGAGTCGCTGGTATTCGGCAAGGAGATCTACAAGCTCAGTGGCGAAGAACGCAAGTCGTCGGTACTGCTGATGCCGGGCATCGGCTGGTCACGAACCGTTGCCGACCACCGCCTGTACCCGCGCAAAGGCTGGCGCCTTGAGTTCAAGACGCGCGGCAGCCTGGAGGGAGTGGTCTCAGACGTGAGCTTTCTGCAGCTGATTGGCGGCGCCAAGGGGATCCTGGGCCTGCCATGGCGCTCGCGGGTGATCAGTCGCGTCAACACCGGTGTAACCTTCATGAACCAGTTTGAACAGCTCCCTCCGTCGGTGCGCTTCTTTGCCGGTGGCGACAACAGCGTGCGCGGTTATGCCTATAAGTCGCTCGGCCCGGAGAACGCCAGCGGCGAAGTGGAGGGCGGCAAGAACCTGCTGGTGGGCAGCCTGGAGGTCGAGCACATGCTCACCGAAAAGTGGGGCCTCGCGGCGTTTGTGGATTCGGGCAATGCCTTCGACGATGTGCGCCTTGACCCGAAAACCGGAGTCGGACTGGGGATCCGCTGGCGCTCGCCGGTCGGTCCGATCCGCTTCGACGTCGCCCATCCGCTGAATAAGCAAGGCGATATGTTCCGGGTGCATTTCAGCATGGGCCCCGATCTCTAGGAGCTCCCACGTGATACGGCGACTACTCAAGTATCTGTTCGTCATCCCCGCCGGTCTGCTGCTGCTGTGCGCAGGCCTGCTGACCGCCCTCACCGTCAGCGAAACCGGCAGCCGCTGGCTGATCCGCGAGGCGCTGGTGTATGCGCCCGGAGAACTCCAGATCACCGACATCCGTGGCCGGCTGGTGTCCGGCCTGACGCTGACCGGTGTGAGTTACCGGCTGGAGCAGACAGAACTCGACATCGGACAGCTCACCCTCGGCTGGCGGGCGACCGACCTGCTCAGCGGAACCGTGCGGCTGCGGCAGCTGGTCGCCCGCGATGTGCACTACCGCGAGCCTGCGGCAGCACCGGACGCCGAACCGTTCGCGCTGCCCGAACGAATTCCCCTGCCGCTGGCGATCCAGCTCGACCGGGCGCAGATCACCGGTCTGCAGGTGGACGTGGGCAGCGATCAGACCGTTATTGATCAAATCAAGCTGTCGGCGCGCGCCGGTCCGATACTGGGCCTCAGGATCAGACAGCTCGACGTCGCCATGCAGGGCAGCAGGCTGGAAGTGAGCGGCAAAGCCGCCCTGCGCCAGCCCTACCGGTTGCACTGCAAACTGCGCTGGACCAGCCAACTGCCCGACGCGGTGGCCGCCGGCGGCGAAGCCGTGCTGGACGGCGACCTCCACCAGGTCAAGGTGCAACACACGCTGGACCGGCCGTTCCATGTCACCAGTAACGGCACGCTGCGGCTGGACGGCGATCTGCCCGTAGTCAGCCTTGCCGGTCAGTGGCGGGCACTGCGCTGGCCGCTGTCGGGCACCGCCGAGTATGCGAGTCCACAGGGAGAATACAGCATCGAGGGTACCGTCGATGCCTATCAGCTCAGCCTCAGCGGACCGCTCGACATTCCGGGCATCCCCGCCATGCAGGTGCAGGCCAGGGGCCAGGGCGATCTCACGCGAATCACTGTCGAGCGGCTGCACATCGCCGCACTTGGCGGCAACCTGTCGGCAAACGGTGACGTCGCCTGGTCGCCCGAATTCACCCTCGGTCTGGATATCGAAGCAACCGCTATCAATCCGGGCCTGGAGTGGCCCGAGTGGCCCGGGCAACTTGGCATGGCGACACACCTCGCGGTCGCCAGCGAGGGCGACAGCGTCAAGGTCGCGCTCCAGCGGCTCAACCTGCAGGGTACCCTGCACGATCAGCCGGTGGTGGCACAGGGTGAACTGAGCTTCGACGACGGCATCCCGGGATCCACCGGGTTAGTGGTCAGCTCGGGAAACAATCGCGTTGACATCGCCGGGACTCTGGACGCACGGTCCGGGCTGCGCTACCGCGTCGACGCTCCGCAACTCTCTGCGCTGCTGCCGGGCCTTGCGGGCCAGGTGCGCGCCAACGGTACTGTCAAAGGCCCGCTGGAGCGTATTTCCGGCAGCCTCGACCTGTCGGGCACGGGGCTCGCCTTCCAGCAGAACTCGGTGCAGACCCTGAACGTCCAGGCACACCTGGACCCCGCCAGCCCCAAAACGTCAACGCTCAACGTCACTGCACAGGCTGCGCGGCTCGGCCAGACCCCCATCGACAGCCTGACGTTGACGGGCCAGGGCGGGATCGACGACCACCGGGCCAGCCTCGCGATGACCGCCGAACAGGGCACTGCATCGCTCCGACTGCACGGCGGTTACCGCGCAGCGGCCTGGGACGGGCAGCTGGACATCGCCACCCTGGACCTGCACGAACTGGGGGACTGGCGCCTGCGCGATCCCGTGGTACTGCACCTGACTGCGCAAAGTGTCCGACCGTTTCAGGCCTGCTGGCAGGCGCAACAGCGCCAGGTCTGTCTGCGGGGCAGCTGGGACAACGACACGCTGCAGCTTGCTGTGTCCGGCGAGGCCGCCGAAGGCCGCCTGCAGGGCGACATTACCGTCAGCCAGTTGAGCAGCGACCGTCCACCGCTGTCCGGCACGCTCAATGTCGACGTACCGGACCTGCGTTTCCTGAATTCCCTGCTGCCCGACGTCAAGGTCGACCGCGGCGCGGCAGCAGCCGAAATCCGGCTTGGCGGCTTTCTGGATGCACCGGCCATCAACGGCAGCGCGTCACTCAGCCGGGGTGTGACCGAGATCCCCGCACTCGGCATCGAGATAAAGAACATCAGGCTGCAGACGGAAGGTACGGGGTCTGAACTGGCCTTGAACGGCTCGGCGGATTCGGGCGACGGCAACATCAGCCTTGCCGGCAGGCTCTCTCTGGACCCGGAACAGGCCTGGCCGTTCGATGCCAAAGTGCAGGGCGAACGCTTTGCCATCGCCAGCCTGCCGGATATGGCTATCCAGGCCAATCCGGACCTGCAGGTGGCAGGCTCGCTGCGCGTGGTCAATATCACTGGCTCGGTGCTCGTGCCGCGCGCGCGGATTACGCTCAAGAAGCTGCCACCGAACGTGGTCAAGGTATCGTCCGACCAGGTCATTGTCGGCCCCATGGCGCCGCCCGCGGATCAGTCCCAGGCAGCCATTCCTGTCAACCTCAACGTCGTCGCCACCCTTGGCGACGACGTACACTTCCAAGGCCTGGGTCTCAGCACCGACCTCGGTGGCAGCATCAACATCCGCAGCCTGCAGACGCACACGCTGATCGGTAACGGCGTGCTGGAACTCAAAAACGGCCGCTACGAAGGCTACGGTCAGAAACTGGCCATTCAGCGCGGCCGCCTGCTGTTCGCGGGCCCGCTGGACAACCCGGCGCTGGATATTCAGGCCACACGCACGGTCGGCGATGTCACCGCAGGCCTGGAAGTGACCGGCAACGCGAATTCGCCGCAGACGCGGCTGTTCTCCGACCCGGTGATGTCCGACGCCGAGATCATGTCCTACCTGGTGACCGGCAAACCGCTCAGCGCGTCGTCCACCAGCAAGGACTCGCAGGCGCTTGCCGCGGCGGCCGCGTCGCTCGGCGCCAACAACCCCGTCTCCCAGGAGCTCAGCCAGAAGGTCGGTATTGATCTGGGTGTGCAATCGGGCGCCACGGATGAAGACACCGCCGTCACAGTCGGTAAACAGCTGTCGTCGCGCCTGTACGTGGACTATGCCTACGGCCTGTTCAATGAAACCGCGGCCATCCAGTTCATCTACAAACTGACCGAACACTTCAGCCTGACCGGGCAGTCGGGCACCCAGCAGGCGATCGACCTGAAGTTCAGCATCGACAGAAAATGAACCGGCAAACGGCGGCAGGCGAGTCCCTTAGTCTGGCGCTACAAACCTGCGTTCTCGGCAGCCTGCCCGCATCCGTCGACTGAACACCAGGGTTTTCCAGATCCGCGGTACGGCGATTCAAAGATCCCGCGTATCTGCAATCCTGGCCCGACCGGTCAGACTCCAGCCTCGAGCATCAGCACGAACCCAGTTGTTATCAGCGCCGACAACGCCGACAGCAGCAGCGTGAGCCGCGCGTGAGCCTTGTCAGTCAGGTCATCAATCCAGCGAACGAAAGTGTTCATGGGTCAGCCTCCGTGGTTCAGCGTTGTCATTTTCCTGAGCGCTTTACTCAGGCTTCTTACTGTAGCAACAGACGAGATCAAAGACAGTCAGGTTTAGTTCTCTTTTGTATAAGTTTTTTTCGATCATTTCCTGTCCCTGTGACGACTCTCGCCAGGCACCCGAAAAAAACACAGATTACCTCTTATATTCAATTAACTGGGTGGGATTCAAGACTTCGTTAACAGGATCATGCCGGGACATTTGTCAGATCGGCCAGCGCTACCCGTGCGGCCCAGAAGCCGACTGTTGCGATTAATGTGCAAATCTTGTACTTGACTTGTACAAGCAACTCGTCTAGCTTTAGACACGCAGGACCCAACCCACTGACCGGAGGCACACGCCATGATCGACGACATGATCCGCGAAATCGAAGAACACTACGAAGTGTTGTACAGCCAGGTACCCGACAGCCGGCTCCACGACATCATCAACAACCCTGTCGACGAGGGCATTGACGAGGGCTGAAGTCTGGCCGTCCGTTGCGCTGACCGAGGGGGCCGCGGCCCCCTCGGTGTTCAACAAGCGCCGCGGTTCGGACATAGCCGAGTGCAGAACAACAGGGAGACGCCGCATGAACACTGCCACCGCCCGTACTATCGACTGGACCGAACAGGGTCTGGTGCCAGACGTTGTCGTGCGTCACGGCATCAGAAGGCTGCTTCGCGATCGCATCGCGAGGTTGCAGACCGACGATTGCGAGGCGGGGATGCGCGCGAAAACCGCCTTTGTAGCGAGCCTCCGCGACGCGCCGGTAGCGCCACTGGCGCACAAGGCCAACGAGCAGCACTACGAGCTGCCGGTCGGGTTCTTCAGTCAGGTGCTGGGCCGACACCGTAAGTACAGCTGCGGCTATTGGCCCGTGGGCGTCACCGACCTTAGCCTCGCCGAAGCCGCCGCTTTGCAAACCACCACTGCACGCGCCTGCCTGCTGGACGGCATGGACGTACTCGAGCTGGGCTGCGGCTGGGGTTCCCTGACGCTGTGGATGGCGGCGCACTTCCCCAACAGTCGCGTTACAGCAGTCTCAAACTCCAGGTCTCAGCGTGCCTGCATCGAGGCCGAGGCCGCGCGCCGCGGGCTGCCCAATATCGAAGTGATCACCTGCGACATGAACAGGTTCAGCACCCCCAGGCGGTTTGACCGCGTGGTGTCGGTGGAAATGTTCGAGCACATGCGCAACTGGCCGGTGCTGTTCGAACGGGTGAGCGAGTGGCTTAAACCGGGCGGTTACTTCTTCATGCACATATTCTGCCACCGCGATGTGCCTTATCCGTTCGAGTCACGCAGTGAGAAGGACTGGATGAGCCGCTTCTTCTTCTCCGGCGGCATGATGCCCTGTGACGACCTGCCCCTGCACTTCCAGGAACACCTGCGCCTCGCACAGCAGTGGCGGTGGAACGGAACGCACTATGAGAAGACCGCCAACGCCTGGCTGCAGCGAATGGACGCCGGCAAGGACGCAATCTGGCCCATCCTGCAGGAGGCATACGGCCCGGACAACGCCCAGCAATGGTGGATGCGCTGGCGCATGTTCTTCATGGCCTGCGCCGAGTTGTTCGGCTACCAGCAGGGTCAGCAGTGGTGGATCAGCCATTATCTGTTCGACAAGCCCATAACGCCGCATGTGGTGCGCTGAGCATGCTGACGGTGACAAACTTCCTCGTGTTTCAGCTGGGTTGGCTGGCCTGTGTGCTGGGTGGAGCGCATCACCTGCCCTGGGCGGGCACCGGCGTGGCGGCAGTGGTCGTGGCCTGGCACCTCAGTCAGGCAGCGCAACCCGGGCGCGAACTGACACTCATCCTGCTGGTCGGCCTGCTCGGCGCGGTCTGGGACAGCGTGCTGGTTGCCGCCGGCCTGCTGGAGTATCCCTCCGGCACGCTGATTCCAGGTACCGCACCCCACTGGATCGTCGCCATGTGGTTGCTGTTCGCCACCACGCTGAACGTTTCGCTGCGCTGGCTCCGGCAGCGACCTGCGCTGGCCGTGATCTGCGGCGCGCTTGGCGGTCCCCTGGCCTATTACGCCGGCGGGCAACTGGGCGGGGTGCAGATTCCGCATCTGGCCGCGGCCATGGCTGCGTTGTCGGTCGGCTGGGCCGTCTTCATGCCGTTACTCAGCTTGCTCGCGCAGCGTTTTGACGGTATGCGGGAGACGCTGGCAAGGCCGCTCGCCGCGGCGGAAGGCCGCCTGACATGATCGACTGGCAGGCTTACCTCTGGAGTTTGCTGGCGATACTGGTGCTGGGGTTGCTGTCCTGGCTCGTCAGCCTGAGCAAGCGCGATGTCAGTGTTGTTGACAGTGCCTGGTCGTTGCTGTTTCTCAGCGGGCTCGCAGCCTACATCGCGGCGAGCGCGGCACCCGGCCCGCGGACGGTGCTGATCGCGACTCTGGTGACCGCCTGGGCCTTGCGCCTGTCGGCCTACATCACCTGGCGCAACTGGGGCGAAGGCGAAGACCGGCGCTACCGTGCCATGCGCGCGAAACACCAGCCCGGCTTTGCCGTGAAGAGCCTGTACCTGGTGTTCGGCCTGCAGGGCCTGCTGGCCTGGGTCATTGCGCTGCCGCTGGTCGTCGCAGTGGCCGGCACCCGGCCCCTCGGTCTGCTCGACGTAGCGGGCATCGCGGTCTGGGCACTGGGGATGATCTTCGAAACAGTTGCCGACCTCCAGCTGGCGCGCTTCAAGGCCAACCCGGAGAACCACGGGCGGGTAATGGACCAGGGATTGTGGCGTTATAGCCGCCATCCGAATTACTTCGGCGAATGCTGCATCTGGTGGGGCTTCTACCTGATCGCGCTGGCCGCCGGCGGCTGGTGGACACTGCTGTCTCCCGTGCTGATGACCTTTCTGCTGCTGCGGGTCTCCGGGGTCACGCTGCTCGAGCGTGATATCGGCGAGCGCCGTCCCGCTTACCGCGAGTACGTGCAGCGTACCAGCGCCTTCCTGCCCCGGCCCCCACGCCAGCCGTCCGGCCGCCTCTCGAGACCCGGGGCGCAGTCATGAAGGCGATCCACTGGCCGACGCGGCTGCTGCTGGGACTGCTCGCGACAGCGGCATGGCTGTCAGAGGCGTGCGGGGCCGCCCCGCAGACAAAGTGGCGGTTCAGCGTGTATCTGGACGACGCTGAGATCGGCTACCACGAGTTCCGCCTGTCCACAACCGCAGGCGGTCAAAAGCTGCAGAGCGAAGCGCGCTTTGCCGTGCGTGTGCTGATGGTCCCCGTCTACCGCTACGTGCACGAGGCGGTTGAATATTGGGACGGCGACTGTCTGCAGCGGATCGAAGCAACGACAAACGACAACGGCAGGCTGCTCTCCGTGGAGGGACGTGCTGAGGACGACAGCTTCATGGTCACCACCGGCTCTGGCCGGCAGGTTCTCTCCGGGTGTGTGATGAGCTTTGCCTACTGGAACACCAGGATCCTGGAGGCCGACCGCCTGCTCAATGCGCAAAACGGCGAGTATGTTGATGTCGAAGTCACAGCGCTGGGGGCAGAAGCCATCAGTCTGGACGATCGCACCGTCGCCGCGCGCCGCTACCGCCTGACCGGTGACGACCTGCGCATTGACCTCTGGTATTCCGAAGACCGGCAGTGGCTCGCGCTGCAGAGCACAACCACATCCGGCCGCACGCTCTCTTATCGCCGGCAGGTGTCCGATGCGCACTAGCAGACAACGCATCTGTCTGGCCACCGCAGCCCTGCTACTGCTGCAGTCCTGCAGCACGATGGACAAACCCATGATGAAAACAGTGGATCACGTCGACCTCGAACGGTTCATGGGCGACTGGTACGTGGTCGCCAACATACCGACCTTTATCGAACGCGGCGCGCACAACGCCCTCGAGTCGTATCGTCTGCTGGACGACGGCCGCATCGCCACAACCTTCAGCTTCAACGACGGCGACTTCAACGGGCCACGCAAGACCTTCACCCCGACCGGCTACGTGCTGGACACGCAGACCAACGCAGTGTGGGGCATGCAGTTCATCTGGCCGTTCAAGGCCGACTACCGCGTTATCTACCTCAACCCTGATTACTCGCAGACCATTATCGGCCGCAAGCAGCGCGACTACGTGTGGGTGATGGCGCGCACACCGAGCGTTCGCGAGCAGGACATGCAGCGGATGCTGCAGGTCATCGCCGACCAGGGCTACGACAGCACCAAGGTCAAGCGGGTGCCGCAGAGGTGGCCCGGGCAGCTGCACGAGGAGATCGCAGCGCCATGAAGATTGCGATTATCGGTACCGGTATCGCCGGCAATGTCGTGGCCCATCACCTGTACCGTAAACACGACATCACGCTGTTCGAAGCCAACAGCCACGTGGGCGGCCACACCCATACGCATGCAGTGACCTCGAACGGCAGGCCCTATGCCGTGGATACCGGTTTTATCGTCTACAACGACTGGACCTATCCCAACTTCATTGCCCTGCTCGATGAACTGGGCGTCGCATCGCAGGCGACAAGCATGAGCTTTGCCTTCAGGTGTGAGGCCAGTGGCCTGGAGTACTGCGGATCATCCCTGAACAGGTTGTTTGCGCAACGGCGGAACCTGCTGCGGCCGGTGTTCTACCGCATGCTGCGGGACATACTGCGATTCAACCACGAGGCCCCACTCCTGCTGCAACCCGGCGCACCCGCGTTGACGCTGGGTGACTATCTGGCGCTGCACGGTTACAGCGGCACCTTTATCGACGACTACATCGTGCCCATGGGCGCCGCCATCTGGTCAACCGATCCGCAGCGGATGCTGTCTTTTCCCGCAATCAGCTTCGTGCGCTTTTTCACCAACCATGGTCTGCTGAGCCTCAGCGAGCGTCCGCAGTGGCGCGTCATCCAGGGCGGCTCCAAACAGTATGTGGACACACTGGTTGCACCGTTCCGCCACCGCATCCGCCTGGGCACACCGGTTACCGCAGTGAAGCGCTGTGCCAGCCACGTCACGGTACAGGCCGCACACCACGAGGCGGAACGCTTTGACGCCGTGTTCCTGGCCTGCCACAGCGACCAGGCGCTGGCGATGCTCGACCCGCCCACCCGCTGCGAACGCGAGGTGCTCGGCGCCATTGCCTACCAGCAGAACGAAGTCGTTCTGCACACCGATACCGGGCTGCTGCCACGGCGGCGGCTGGCGTGGGGGGCGTGGAACTACCACCGCCTGGACAGGCAGTGCGAGCGGGTTGCGGTGACCTACAACATGAACATTCTGCAGGGCCTCGACGCCGCGGAAACCTTCTGCGTAACACTCAACAATACTGCGGCCGTTCATGCCGACAGGATCATCAAGCGCATGCGCTACGACCACCCGGTCTGCAGCACCGCCTGCGTGGCGGCGCAGCGGCGGTACAAGGAGATCAGTGGTATCCGCCGAACCTACTTTTGCGGCGCCTACTGGCGCAACGGTTTTCACGAAGACGGGGTCGTGAGCGCGCTCGAGGCGCTGAAGCTTTTTCAGGAACGTAACGGTCATGCACAGCAGTCTCTACGTCGGGCAAGTTAGGCACCGCCGCTTCCGGCCAACAGCGCACGCGTTCGAGTACCGGCTGTTCATGCTGTATCTCGACTTGGGCGAGCTCCCGACGCTGTTCACGCATCTCTGGTTGTGGTCGTATCAGCGCCGCAACATCGCCTGGTTCCGTCGCGCGGACCATCTCGGCGATCCGCAGGTGCCGCTGGACACCGCAGTGCGTGACACGGTCGAGCGGGCCGGCGTCCAGCGTCCGGATGGCCCGATCCGGCTGCTCACGCACCTGCGCTATTTCGGTTACGGCTTCAACCCAGTGAGTTTTTACTTCTGCTTCGACCGACGTGGCGAACGCGTCGCGACCATTGTCGCCGAGGTCACCAACACCCCGTGGCAGGAACAGCACTGCTATGTGTTGCACGGCAGCGACTGTGAGCAGCGGGGCCGAGGAAAACGCTATCAGCTGGACAAACGCTTCCACGTGTCGCCCTTCATGGACATGGATATCCGCTACGACTGGCGGTTCTCCCACCCCGGCGAGCGGCTTGCCGTGCACATGGAAAACCACAAACAGTTACACAAGTTATTCGACGCCACGCTGTCTTTGCAGCGTCGCCCGATCAATTCGGTAAACCTGGCGTCAGCGTTGCTGCGCTTTCCGCTGATGACCGCCAGAATCACCGTTGCGATCTACTACCAGGCACTGCGCCTGTGGCTGAAGCGTACCCCGTTCTTCCCTCACCCCGATAACAAGGAGGCACCGGATCCGGTGAAACAGTGATGAAGTGGACTCTGGTTCAGAGTAAAAGCCTGGCCGCGCTGCCCGCCCGGCGAACCCTGATCGACAGGTTGGCCAGGGCGGTGATAATGCGTCGTCTGCGGCGCCTGCAAACCGGTGCGCTGACGATCGTCGACGATGGCGAACATCATTGCTTCGGCGAACGGCACACCGCCACCGGATTGCACGCCACGCTGACCATTCACGACGCGCGCGCCTTTCGCGATGTGCTGTTCGGCGGCAACATTGGTGGCGGTGAGTCCTATGTACTGGGACGCTGGAGTTGTGACAACCTCACGGGCCTGGTGCAGATCCTGTTGCGCAACCAGTCGGTCCTCTATGGCATGAGTGAGGGGTTTTCGCGCCTCACGTCAGCGGTGAACCGCGTTTTGCACTGGATGCGTCGCAACACGCCCGGCGGCAGCCGGCGGAACATCGCTGCGCATTACGATATCGGCAATGAGCTGTTCTCGCTGTTTCTGGACGAGACGATGATGTACTCCTGTGGCATCTTCGCGAACCCCACCACGACGCTGCACCAGGCATCCATCGCCAAGCTGGATCTCATCTGCCGCAAGTTGCAGCTGGGACCGCAGGATCACGTCCTGGAGATCGGCACCGGCTGGGGCGGTTTCGCCATCCATGCCGCCCGCCACTATGGTTGCCGGGTCACGACCACCACGATATCCCGGCAACAGTACGAACTGGCCAGGCAACGCGTCGCGGATGCAGGCCTGGCGCAGCAGGTTGAAGTGTTGTTTCGCGATTACCGGGAACTCACCGGCCAGTACGATAAACTGGTATCGATAGAAATGATCGAAGCCATCGGGCACCGGTATTTTGACGCCTACTTTGAAAAATGCAGCACCCTGCTCAAGCCAGACGGTATGCTGCTGATCCAGGCGATCACCATCGGCGATCAGCGCTACCCGGCCGCCCGGCGCTCGGTTGACTTCATCCAGCGCTATATTTTCCCCGGGGGCTGTCTGCCCTGCGTCTCGGTGCTGGCGCAGTCGATCGCCTGCAATACCGATATGCGGCTGGTCCACCTGGAGGACATCGGACCACATTACGCCACCACGCTGCGCCGCTGGCGGCAGCGTTTTCACGCCAATCTCAACAAGGTCCAGTCGCTCGGCTACAACGACCGCTTTACGCGCCTGTGGGAGTACTACCTGTGCTACTGCGAGGGTGGCTTCCTGGAACGGCACATCGGCACCGTGCAGCTGGTGCTGGGCAAGCCACTGTGCCGCCAGGAGCCGGGCCTGCCGCGGCGGGCGGCTGGGAATCAGTCACACGCAGCCTGAATACGTCTGTTATCCCAATCATTGCATAAATGTAGGTTGAGCTGAGGCACGAAGCCCAACGCCGGACTGCTGATCGTCGGGCTTCGCTGTGCTCAGCGCGAACCTACGCACGCGTGCCGGATGTCACCCGATGTGAATTCCACCAACAGGGCCGTTACGTGCCAGGTAACCTGTAGACAACAGGGTTCGGTCGAATCCCGGCGCGTTTATTATGCAACTGTCAGGTTATCTTACGCATCGCGGAGATCTCGCTGTAGGAGCGGCCTCCTGGCCGCGACGAGATCCCTGAACGCTATATCAACAGGGGATGCCTCAGCGCGCAGGCCCCTGCGGCTGCCAGACCGATGGCGCAGCGCCGCTTGCTGCGGTGGGATGCCCACCTGCGCAGTAGATGTACGGCGATGTGCCCTCGGTGCTCACGTAGGTGATGAGACATTCCTTCTGGTTGTCCTCGTCAATGATCTTTCTGACGATCAGGTCACCCTCGCGCAAATGACTGGTCTGTGCCAGTCCGCCCTTGCCGGTGTTGGTCTGGCTGCCATAGCACTGCAGCGACGGCGACGTGCGGCCCGTATTCACATAGGCGATCAGGCAGCTCTTGGCGCTGTCCGGATCGACAATTCGATACACATCGAGATCGCCTTCCCGCAAATGACCGCTGGGCACAAGTGTCTCCGAGTCCCTGAACTTTGTCCCGGTCGTGGTCTTGTAACAGTCGATGGCGGGCGAAGTTCCTTCGGTACTGACATAGCTCACTAGGCAGGACACGTTGTTAATGAAATCCTTCAGTTTACGCACAACCAGCTCGCCCTCTTTGAAGTGGCCAATCTGATCGATCCGCGAACGGAAACCAGAGACGACGTTGTAACAGGTCATGGCGGGGCTGGTGCCCATGGTCCGGACGTAAAACGCCAGACAGATCCTGTTGCTTTCGAGGTCGGAGATGGTGCGCACAATGAGATCGCTTTCACGCAGTTGCCCGGTTTGTACCAGCAGTGTCGACTGGTAGTCTCCAGCCTGGCAGAGAAGCGGCAAACCAAGTGCCAGCAAAACAAGGAAACGTTTCATGGTCTAACTCCCAAAGCTTCTTTCATTATCGCTATCGTTATACAGGCAGGGGCCAGCGGCCGTAGCTGGCAACACAAGACTTGCCCGGTAAGGACTATCTTGTCACAGCGCCCCGATAAAGCAAAACGCTTACGCGTGTTTGCCCCTGTTATTGTAGTACACACGGTTGTCCCCGCGCTGTCTGCAGCGTTTTGCTCGACGCCTGCGGGTGAAGGCCGGACTGTGTTTTGCGACACACCGGCTCACGCTGCGACACGGTCGCATCCAGCCGGTCTGGCGCCGTTCACTGTTGCATTGCGTTGAAACTGTTGCAGAGCCGTTGCATCTGCCTGAACCTTGTTCGCAGGCCAGAAAGTTCAATGGCTTAAGTCTTTTCTGCAGGCCGTGCAGCAGCAACAGTGTTGCATCCGGATCAAGCAGCCCTATTTGTTATCTCCTGCAAAAACAACAAGTTGTTGACTGGTACACAGATTGCAGGAGGTACAGCCAGAGGTTTAGCAAAATGACCGGCCGGAACCGGTGGTGCGAAGCAGTCCCGTGCGAAGCAGTCCCGGCAGGGCGATCAACAAGCGTGTCGGGCAGACGGTCTGCGAGCGCTGGTCTATAATTCGCCAACGGAGCCGGCGGTCGGTGCGGCCGAGTGGTCAACGGCCGGGTAATACCGGCGCGCCAGACAGCAGTTGGTCTGACGATTGAGCTTTTCAAAATGTCGAGTGGAGATGGTACGGTGATTCAGAAAAACATTTTTTCCAGGCTGTCTGTTGCAGCACTTTGCCTCGGAGGCGCCGCGCTATTCAATGTGGCCCAGGCATTCGACTTCGGCAACATGATGAACCCGTCCCGCTGGTTTGATAATGATCGTTACGACCGCGGCTACTATCGCGGCTATAGCCCCTACTACGGTGGTTATGGCCCCTATGGATACGGCGGATATGGCGGTCCGTGGGGTGGTGGAGGCTACCCGGGGTATGGCGGCTGGGGTGGCTATCCGGGTTATGGTGGTTATGGTGGTTATGGTGGTTATGGTGGTTATGGCGGCGCTCCCAGCACCATCGTTGTAAATCCGACTCAGGGATCGAGCAACGAGGCGGCTCCACCACCACGCGTGCCCGAGTAAGGCCAAACCACTACGGGATCGTTGTGTAACGATCGGCCACCCGGTCACGGGTACGTCGCTGAAGGCCGGTCTGCACCACCGCAAAAGCCTGCCACACGGCAGGCTTTATCGCTTCCGCGCCATGGACAACGGGCAATCCGCTGCCCGATCACCTTCTTGCGGTAGGCTCACCGCAACGGAATCCCTTAAACTATGTCGATGAACATCGATCAACTCAAGTCGCAGCTTATCGAGTTTGGCCGGTATGCGCATCAGCGCAGCTGGGTGCCGGCGACCAGCGGCAACTTTTCGCTGCGGGTCTCGCCAGAAGAAATCCTCATAACGGCATCGAGCATCCACAAGGGCTATCTGACCGAAGCCGACTTTCTGCGCATTACCCTGAGCGGTGAGGCGCTTGAACCCCGGACACCGTCTGCCGAGACACATTTGCATTTGCAGCTGTACCGGCGCTATCGCACAGTCGGCTGCGTGCTGCACGTACACACCATGGCAGCCACGATGCTGTCCGACTTCACAGAACCGGTGATCCGGTTTTCCCAGCTTGAGCTGCTCAAAGCCTTCGACGGTATCGATACGCATGAGGCGACCTGGTGCCTGCCGGTAATTCCCAACAGCCAGAATATGCAGACTCTGGCCGCCGCCATTGAACCCTACTTTGCGGCGCCGATGCTGCCCGCATACCTGATCAGTGGCCACGGGGTTTATGTCTGGGGCAAAGATTACCCGACTGCTTTCCGGCACCTGGAAGCACTGGATTTCCTCTTGACCTGCACGGTCACCAAATCCAATATCACGAGAGCCTGAGACAGGCACATTCGTTGTATACTGCGCGGCAACCTCAGCCCACAGGGGTCCTGAACATGAGCATATTGGCTGTCTATTCCTCGCCAGGCGCCAGCCCGAAGGTGGCCCGCGACTTCGACAACATCAGGGAAAGGCTCGGGCGCATCGGGGTGTTGTTCGAACGTTGGGACGCAAGCCAGCCCCTTGGCGGCGATGCCGATCAGGCCGGCATCCTCTCCGCCTATCAGGACAGCATCGACCGGCTGAATCAGCGCTTCGGTTTTCAGTCGGCAAACGTTGTCGGCCTCAGACCCGATCATCCGCAAAAAGAGCAGTTGCGTAATAAGTTCCTGGCCGAACACGTTCACAGCGATTTCGAGGTCCGTTTCTTTGTCGATGGCAAGGGACTGTTCTATATTCACCAGGACGAGCACGTCTACCTGACGCTGTGCACAAAGGGCGACCTGATCAGCGTGCCACCGAATATCACGCACTGGTTTGATATGGGAACAGCGCCCTGTTTCCAGTGCATCCGTCTGTTCACCAGTGCGGACGGCTGGGTAGCCGATTTCACCGGCAGCGACATCGCCCGGCACTACCCGGACTTCGATGAATTTGTCCAGGCGTTTGCACCGGCCACGGCATGATCGAGGCTGTTCTAACCGATATTGAAGGCACCACATCCTCGATCGCCTTTGTTCACGAAGTGCTTTTCCCCTATGCCCGCAAACACCTGCCGAGCTATGTCCGCGCACACCGGAATGACCCACAGCTAACAGCCCTTCTGCGGGCCGTCAGCGAGGAGGTGGGCCGGGAACTCTCGACCGACGAGTCGATTGCCCTATTGATCCAGTGGATTGACGAGGACCGGAAAGTTACGCCGCTGAAGGCCTTGCAGGGACTGATCTGGGAAGACGGTTATCGCCGCCACGATTTCCACGGCCATGTCTATGAAGACACGGTGAACAGCTTCAGGCGCTGGCATGCACAGGGTATCCCGCTCTATGTCTATTCCTCCGGGTCCGTCCGTGCGCAACAACTGCTGTTCGGTCACACAGCGTTCGGCGACCTCACCCCGCTGTTCTCCGGTTACTTCGATACCCGCGTCGGAAACAAAACAGACGCACAGTCTTATGCAGCCATCCGCGAGCAGTTGCAGGTGGAGGCCACGGCGATTCTGTTCTGCTCGGATATTCCTGCCGAGCTCGACGCCGCGAGAGCGGCCGGTATGAAAACCTGCTGGTTCCTGCGCAATACCGGAGCCGCCCCCGACAGCGACCATCCTGTGGTCAGGAGCTTCGCAGACGTGGAGTTGTCGGCGTTCTGACAGCAGCTGGCTGGCGATGCCCGTCCGGTTTATCCGGCATCCTCGTCGGTCGCCGCCGGTGCGCTGACAAACTTAATCACCATCACCAGACCAAGGATGCAGGCGGCCGACAAGACGGTTCTCGACTTAGCGTGCATGGGCGCGGCCGCTTCCACCCGCGGAGCACCGCGGCAGCGTATCGCGGCGCCACACCGCTTCGACCAATGCGCCGGGTCTCGGCAATAACCCGCCAACCACCAGGAGTTCCTCCCAGTAATCTTCGCGCCGCGAGACAGTAGGATAGCGAGGACCGTATTTCGAACGTTTGAGGAACATAGCGGGGACCAGGTGACGAAGAACCTGTCAACGAAGGGACCGCCCTCCCGCTTTCGCAGCAGCAGAATGATTGCACGGACAGGCGCCTAGCCATTCGTTCATGCCGCACTCCGCTCGTTGTTGACAAAGAACCTGTGCTCCTCTGCATAAGGATAGTCGCGTACCGCACATCTGCGCCATTCTGGTACGCTGGAGATGTGATTTCCGATCCGGCCTGTCTCTGGGAGGCTGTCGGGTTATTCTGACGAACCGGAATCCGCAGGATTTGACCTGAAGCAAACTGACTTCATTTTGAAGTTGATCGCCAGCCGCTAACTGGTATGCTCCGCACGGCTCGCCACGGAAATACCAAGAAACCAGAACCCCCTGAACCAGGAGCAGGTCATCGCCCATGCCGACAACGGCTGTCAAAGATTCCCGAAAGCAGTTTTTCAACCTCTGGTTGACGCTGCTGCTGATCTGGCTGGTCGCCAACGATTCGCTGGCAATGAGCGTGGTCGCGGTCGGGGTGTTGCTGTCGGGCGCACTGGCGCTGGCATTTGCGCGTTTTTCCACAGTCTATGCCGATATTCGCTGGTCGCCGCGGGTGCTGTTGTACGTGGTAGCTTACCTGGGCGTATTCCTGTGGGAGCTGGTACTTGCCAACCTCAACGTCCTGAGGCTGGTCTTTTCGCCGCGACTCAATATTCATCCCGGTATTGTCGAGATCAGGACACGCCTCAAATCACCGATCGGTCGTCTGGCGCTGGCCAATTCCATCACCCTCACACCCGGTACGCTGGTCGTGGATATCCGGGACGACGCCCTGTTTGTCCACTGGATCAACGTTTCAGCGAAAGACCCGGTGTCGGCGACCCGTGAAATCGCCGGCAAGTTTGAAAAATATCTGGAGGTCATCTATGGCTGAAACCGCGCTGACACTCGCCTATGCCCTGATTTTCTTCAGTATCGTCTTCGGCATCCTGCGACTGGTCCTGGGTGAGCGGACGGTTGATCGGGTGATTGCCATCGACCTGATGACGGTCGTGTCCATCGCGCTGATCGCGCTTTACGCCCACCATGGCGACCGGTTTATCTATCTCGACGTTGCTCTGGTCTACGGACTGTTGAGTTTTCTCGGCGTGCTGGCCGTTGCGCGCTACCTGGAGAATGGCCTTTAGGGCCGCGCCGAAGGTTGTTCAACATGATGACAATACTCATGATCCTGCTCTGCACCGGCATCCTGGTCAGCGGAATACTGGCAGTGCGCCTGGAGAGCATGGTCGGCGCCGTGGTCAGCGCCGGGCTCG
This sequence comes from uncultured Gammaproteobacteria bacterium, assembly GCA_963814945.1. Lineage (GTDB taxonomy): Bacteria > Pseudomonadota > Gammaproteobacteria > DSM-19610 > DSM-19610 > Thiogranum. Next base: position 458,510 of record CAWFEQ010000018.1, on the reverse strand, counting down.
CGAGTCTGTTTGCGGCGGTCACCTACGTCATGCTGGCCGCGCCGGATGTCGCCATGACCGAGGCCTCCATCGGTTCCGGGCTGTCCACGGTCATTTTCCTGTACGCCATTCGCAGGACACGCGGCGGAGACTGAGTCATGGTGGAATTACTCGGCAGCCTTACGGTACTGGCCGGATCGGTGTTTCTGTTTTCTGCGGGGCTTGGCGTGCTGCGCATGCCTGACAGCTACAACCGCATCCAGACCGGCACCAAGGCCTCGACCCTGGGCACCATCCTGGTGCTGATCGGCCTGGCCATCCTGCATCCGGCCTGGACCTGGAAACTGCTGATTCTGATTTTCTTCGTGTTGCTGACCAATCCGGTGTCTTCACACGCGCTGGCGCGCGCGGCGCACACCATCGGCGTCGCGGAAGCCGAGGCCACGGTCATCGACGAACTTGAAGAAGAGGAAGACAACGTCCATGCGGGAGACCAGCCATGAGCAGTGCCACGCTCAACACCGCCGGCACACCACTGCGTAACAACACTGTACGTGGCGCACGGCTCGACAACACTAAGAGCTGATCCCATGCTCAAGCGACTGTTCATCCTGCTGACACTGATGCTCACCGCGACCGTGTTTTTCGACCTGGCGTTAAACTATTCCGAGCACACTGAACTCTCCAAGCTGGCACAGCACTACGCGGCCCGGGGCCCGCAGGAGCTGGGTGCGGCCAACCTGGTCACCTCGGTCGTGGTGACCTACCGCGGTCTCGATACGCTCGGTGAGGTCACGGTCTTGTTCATTTCCGCGGCGGGCGTCGGCCTGCTGCTGCGCCGCCGTGAGCGCCAGGCCACCGTCGAGAGCCCCCGGAAACCGGCCAGCGAACTCGTACAGACCGCCTCCCGGCTGCTCATGCCGATGGTCTTTCTGTTCGGCGTCTACGTGTTTGTCAACGGACACCTGACACCGGGCGGCGGGTTCCAGGGCGGCGCCATCATCGCCAGCGGCGTGCTGCTGCTGTTGCTGGCCTTACCGCAGCCGCAAGTCAGCCACGGGCTCCTCGCTGCCACCGAATCGCTGTCCGGCTTCAGCTATGTGGTGGTGGGTGTGCTCGGCGTCGTCCTCGCGGGCGGTTTTCTGGACAACCGTATTCTGCCGCTGGGCGACTTCGGCACACTGTTCAGCGCCGGCGCCATCCCGATCATTTATATTTTTGTGGGACTCAAGGTGGGTTCCGAACTCAGCGCAGTGCTCGACCGTTTCCGGTGAGCGGCCGCAGGAGCCTCGACGACCATGACCAGCCTGCCCCTCTCCACCTGTGCACTCGCCACCGGCCTTGCACTGATTCTCGTCGGTCTGTGGGGCATGCTCACTCAGAAAAATATTATCCGTATGATCATCGGCTTTTCGCTCATCGATACGGGCATCCACATGGTGATGATCGCCATCGGCTATGTCACGGGGCGCACAGCGCCCATCATCGATGCAACCGTCGGTGTCGGTGAGGCCGTGATGCGCGTCGTCGATCCGGTGCCCTCGGCGCTGGTGCTGACCGCAATCGTCATCGGTCTGGGCGTGACCGCGGTGATGCTGGCCTATGCCGTCAGCATCTACCGCGCCAAGCAAAGCCTGTCGATCGACGACTGCTCGGAGTCCAAATGGTAGAAGCCGTGTTCCATCCGCTGGCGATCTATGTGATCGCGCTCGGCACCGGGTTTCTGCTGCCACTGCTGTTTCGCCGCAGCGAAGCGCTCGCCAGCCTGGCATTCATGGTCGCACTGGCGTTCATGACCACAGTCGCGGGCGCCGGCCTGCTGCGGCTGGCCGCCGGCGCGGCGGCCATCGACATCGAAACCGCGGGCATCGCCCCGCCGTTCGCCATCAACCTGCGCTTTGGCCTGTATGAGGCTCTGGCTGTCTTCGCGGTGAACCTGACGGGGCTGCTGGCGGGCTGGCACTACCTGCCCAGGCTGCGCCAACAGGCGGCGACACTGCTGCTGTTTGTCATCATGGTGATGGGCATCGACGGCATGGTGATGACCCGCGACCTGTTCAACCTGTTTATCTTTATCGAGATTACCTCTATCGCCACTTACGCGCTGATCGGCTTCGAGCGCAGCGCCGGCGCGCTGGCGGCGGGCTTCAAGTACATCATCGCCACCTCCATTGCCTCGGCGTTTTTCCTGCTGGGCACGGCGTTCGTCTACTACCAGACCGGCACGCTCAACATTGATGACATCATTGCCAACCAGGCCCTGATCGGTGGGCCGATCGGCTTCATCGCGCTGGTGTTGCTGCTCGCCAGCCTGCTCGTCGAACTGAAACCCTATCCGGCCAACGGCTGGGGACTGGATGTCTATGAAACCGCGCCCAGCGGTATTGCCTCGATCATCTCGGTCGGCGTATCCGCGGGTATGCTGTTTGCCCTGCTCAAGCTGCTGCCGCTGTTCGCCCCGTTCATCGCCACCATCATGGTGGTCGGCGGCATCACTTTCCTGGTGTCCAACCTGATCGGCCTGAAGCAGACCAGTGCCCGGCGGCTGCTGGGCTACTCTTCCATCGGCCAGATGGGGCTGCTGACCCTGGCACTGGCCGCCGTCTACCAGCTGGGTGCGGCACAGCATCTGCCGTTGATCGTCGGCGGCCTGTTCATCAACCACCTGCTGGCCAAGGCGGGGCTGTTCTGGCTCGCGGGTGTCGTGGGACGGGAACAGATACAGGAATGGTCGGCCATCGCCGGGAAACCGCTGCTGCTGGTGGTGTTCGCCGCCTGCCTGGCCGCACTCATCGGCCTGCCACCCTTTCCCGGCTTCTGGGCCAAATGGGAGCTGGTACTGCAACTGGCTGCCGGTGGCGCCTACGCCTGGATCGCCGTGATCCTGATTGGCTCGCTGCTGGAGGCCGCCTATCTGTTCCGCTGGTTCAGCCACGCCCTGCGTGCCGACGCGCAGCCACGGGTGGCACTCACCACCGGCCAGCTGCTGCCCACCACCATCGCCGTGCTGGCGCTGGCCGCCGCGGGCTACGTCGCCGCCCAAACGGCCCACGCCGCGGGCGTCAAACTGTGGCTGCCGCTGTATGCCGGGCTTCTCCTGGCCTTGTTCGAACCACTGCCAGCAAGGGTAAAGGGCCTGCTGGCCGTGGTCACGATCGCTGCAGGCGGCGGCTGGCTGGCGGAAGACCTCGAGGGCCTCAACCGTATTTTCGGGTTTATCTTCATTGGCGGCGGCGTGCTCACGACGGTTGCCACGCTGTATCAGTCCCGTGCACGCACGGGTTTCTATGCGCTTCTCAGCACCCTGTTGTTGTCGCTCGCGACGCTCTTGCACGCCACCACCAGTCTTGAGTTCTTCTTCAGCTGGGAACTCATGACCTTGAGCTCCTACCTGATCATCACCCTCGGCAAGGATGCGGTTAAACCGGCGCTGACTTACCTGCTGTTCTCGCTGGCCTCGGCGTTCTTCCTGCTGGCCGGCTTTGCCACCGCGTATGCCGCCACCGGCTCCATTGAACTGTCTGCGCTCGGCGCCAGCGGGGTAGTCACGGGCACGGTGTTCAGTCTGCTGGCCGCTGGATTTATCATCAAGGCAGGGGCCCTGGGCGTGCACATCTGGCTACCGGGTGCCTACATGGAAGCCGACGATGACTTCAGCGCCATACTCTCGGCCGTGGTCAGCAAGGCCGCCGTGTTTGGCCTGATCCTGGTTGCCGCCTTACTCGGGGTGCGCGCCGACATCGGCCTGGACCCGGCCTATGTGCTGGGCTGGATCGGCATCCTGACGGCCACCTTCGGCGCGCTGATGGCGGTGTTTCAGGAGGACATGAAGGGCCTGCTGGCCTACTCGAGCATGAGCCAGCTCGGCTATATTGTCAGTGCAGTGGCGCTGATGAGCCACCTTGGCTGGGTGACTGCACTGTACCTGACCGTCAATCATTTCCTTTTCAAAGGTATTCTGTTCCTCGCCGTTGCCGGCGTGGTGCTGCGCGCCGACACCCGCCTGATGTACAAGACCGGCGGCCTGATCAAGAACATGCCCTTTACCTTTGTCGCCGTGATGATTGCCATTATCGCCATGTCCGGCGTTCCACCCCTGACCGGCTTCGGCGGCAAGTGGCTGCTGTTCAACGCCATGATGGACAAGGGCTGGTATTGGCTCGCGGCCGTTGCGTTCTTTTCCAGCGCCGTGGCTTTCCTGTACATGTTCCGCCTGCTGCACACGGTGTTTCTCGGCCAGCGCAAGTTCGAGCACCGTGACCTGCGCGAAGCGCCGGCGATGCTGCTGGTCCCCCAGTTTGTGCTGATCGCCATTATCATGGTGCTGTCGGTCTACCCGAAACTGCTGCTGGACCCGCTGTCGGCGGCGGTCGCGCCCTACCTGCCCGGCGTCCTCGTCTGGGAAGGCGCGGCATTGCAGACTCACCTGGGCTACTGGAACGCACCGCTCATCATGGTGATTGTCGGTGCGGTATGGGCGATACCGCTGATTATCCTGCTACTGATGTCACTGACCATGAAGATCCAGACCGTCAAACAGTTCAATATCGTCTATGCCGCGGAACGCCCGGACCGCCCGGAGGATACGCACTTCGCGTACAATTTCTTTGCCCACTATGACCGGGCCCTGGGTTTTCTGGTAAGACCGCGCGCCACAGCGTTCTGGAATGCTGCCAATGAGTGGGCGCATACGCTGGCCGCTGGCCTGCGCACGCTGTATACGGGGAACGGTCAGACCTACGCCCTGTTCATTCTGCTGTTCTTCGTTGTCGTGTATTTCGCCAACCGCGGGGGCACCTGAGCATGGATTACTGGTTGGGCAAAATCGGCTATTTCAGCCTCACCCTGGCCATCGTCTTGGTCTATGGTCTGCTGGTGGGCGCGTTTATCGAGCGTATCATCGCCAAGGTCCAGGGGCGCATCGGCATCCCCTATTCACAGCCGTTCCTGAATCTTCTCAAAAACATTTTCAAACGCACCGCGGTCAGCCACGGGGTCATGTTCTACTTGGGGCCGGTATTCCGCATCGCCGGCGGCATCGGCACGCTGGCCTTCATCCCGGTGATCTACGGCAGCGACATGTTCTCCAACTTCAGTTTTGCCGGTGACCTGTTTCTGGTGATCTATTTCATGTTCTTCGGCCAGCTGGGCATGGCACTCGGTGCGGGCGAAAGCGGGCATCCCTATGCGGCCATCGGCATTGCACGCGGTCTGTCGCAGATGACGTCGTATGAAGTACCGTTTGCTCTGGCGGTGATCGCCATCGTCATCCAGTACGATACCCTGTCGATCAGCGGGATTGTTGCCGCCCAGCAGGGCGGGTATCAGCACTGGACGCTGTTCACCAACCCGGTGGCAACGGCCGCGGCCATGCTGGCGTTTCTGGGGATGACCGGCTATTCGCCCTTCGACATTTTTCTGGCGCCACAGGAAATTCCCATTGGTCCACCCACAGAATTCCACAGTGCCTATCTGTCGCTGCTGCAGGCCAACCGCGCATTGTTTGGGGCTACCAAGCTGATTCTCTTTATGAACCTGTTTTTCGGCGGCGCCACCGGCTGGGTCGAGCTGATGATCAAGACATGGGCTATATATATGGTAGCGATTGCGGTGGGCGTAGCGTTCCCGAGATTCCGGGTCGACCAGTCGATTCGCTTTTTTCTGAAAATCCCCACGGCGATCGGCATCGCCGCTATCATTTATACCCAGGCGGTGATTTTACCCTGAAACGCGCCGCAAACCGCCAACCGCGTGCGCAAGGAGTCAAGCATGATCAAGAGCCTGAGCACCGAAGCCACCCTGGAAAACGCCGGGCTGTCGCCCGAAGAGCGGGAACTGTTCTGCAATGCCCGGCCCAAGGCCTACGAGCCCTACCCCATCAAGGCGGTGGAAGATTTCGCCAACTGGTGCCGCGCCAATTCGCTGTGGCTGCTGGCCTTCGGCACCGGCTGCGGCGCCATCGAACTGCGTCCGCTGATGACCGCGCGTTTCGACGCCAACCGATTCGGCGTCGCCGGGCGGCCGACGCCACGCCAGTCGTCGGTATTCATCATCGGCGGTTATTCCTCGGTGAAGACCCTGAAACGCATCGTGCGCAGCTACGAACAGATGCAGGGCCCGAAGTTCGTCATCGCGCTGGGCATCTGCCCGGTCAACGGCGGCATGTACTGGGACAGCTACAACACCATCAAGCGACTCGATCAGTACATACCCGTCGATCTCTACATCACCGGCTGCATGCCGCGCCCGGAAGTCCTGGTGGGCGGCCTGCTGGAACTGAAGAAGATGATCAAGGCAGGTCGCTGCGACGGCGCCAACCGCTATGTCGAAAATTTTGACTGGTACAAAGCCAACCAGAAGAAAGTCATCAAGAACTGGAACATGCCCGACTACAACTGGTGAGCCGCGGTTGCCCGGAGAGATACCATGAACAGTATGCTGGAAAGATTGTCGAAAGAGTTCCACGTCAGCGATATCATCGAACGCAAACCCGGGCTGACCACGCTCACGGTCCCCAAGGATGTGGCCGAGACGCTGATCCGTGAACTGCGTGACCGCGAGGGCTACACCCACCTGAACTTCATGACCGCTATCGATTATATCGAGCGCGGCGTCTTCACCCTGGTGTACATGCTGCACAACTATGCTGCGAAATCGACCCTCAGCGTGCACGTCAATATTGACCGCGACAACGCCGAGATGACCTCCATCCATACGCTCTGGGCGCAGGCCTGGACCTATCAGCGCGAACTGCGCGAGCTGTGGGGCATCCGCTTTCCGGGCAGTCCGCGCCAGGATGAAGATTTCTGTCTCGAAGGCTGGGACGAAATCCCGCCCATGCGCAGGGAATTTGATACCGTGGAATTCTGCGAACGGACCTTCGTCAACCGCGACGGGCGCGCGACCACCGACCCGCGCGAGCACATGCACGAGGTGATCTTCCCCACGCGCGGAGGTGACCGCTGATGGTCCAGCCGCCCACCCATTCCTCGTCACTGGACATGGCAACGCGCGAACCCATCGACCTGTCGTCCGGCAAATACGTCAAGCTGTGGCAGGGCCCGCAGCACCCGGGCATCACCGGCAACATGTCACTGGAACTCACGCTGTGTGGCGACGACATCGTCGAATGCAAGACCCACGTGGGTTACCTGCACCGCGGTTTCGAGAAGTTCATGGAACGGCGTACCTTTATCCAGAACTTCACCGTCGTATGCCGTATCGCCGTGCCGGAACCGACCTTCAACGAATATCTGTATTCCGCAGCCGTCGAGGAGCTCGCCGGCATCGAGGTGCCGGAGCGCGCCAACTGGCTGCGCGCCCTGAACCTGGAGATGATGCGGCTGGCCAGTTTCCTCATGTGGACCGGCGGCATGAGCGGCGCATTCGGCCTGTACACCGTGCCCAACTGGACGCTGACTTACCGGGATTACATCCTCGACCTGTTCGAGGAACTAACCGGCGCGCGCATCTATCATATGTATATAGTCCCAGGCGGTGTGCGCAGCGTGCTGCCCGAGGGCTGGAAGGAGCGCACCCGCGAAATCCTCAAGGGTACCGAGAAGCTGCTGCACGAGATCGAGCGGGTGATGTTCCACAACACGGTGTTCAAGGCGCGCGCCAAGGGACTGGGTCTCATCCCGCCGGACATGATCGACTCCTATGGCATCGTCGGACCCAATGCGCGTGCCTGCGGCTTCAAGCGCGATCTGCGCAAGGATGAGCCCTACCTGGTGTATGACCAGCTCGACTTCGAGGTCATCACCGGCAGCGCCTCGGATGCTTATGAACGCGCCTGGGTGCGTCACCAGGAAATGTTCCAGTGCATTGACCTGATCCGACAGATGCTCGACCGCACGCCCGACAACGGCCCCTTCCAGGCGCAGATGCCCAACGTGCTGCACTGGGAGATCCCGCCGGGTGAGACCTACGTGAAGGCCGAGTGCACGCGTGGCGAGTACGGCTACTACCTGGTCACCGACGGCACCGAGTATCTGCGCCGGGTGCACGTGCGAGGCCCCAGTTACACCCACGCCATTGCGGTCATGGAACGGCTCGCGGTGGGGACCAACATCGCAGACATTGCCGGCCTGATGGTGTCACTGCACACCTATCCGCCGGAAATCGAGAGGTAGACCAATGAACCTCAGAGATCTGGTTTCGCCCTTTTTCGTCTGGCAGCGGGCCTTCGAAAAACCCTACACGGTCGGCTTGCGCCCCATCGAGGAACGCCCCGGGGCGCCGGCTTATCGCGGCTTTCATATCAACGTCAGCGAAGAGTGTGTTGGCTGCGGCAGCTGCTTCACCATCTGCCAGAACCACGCCATCGACATGGTAACGGTGGACGGCCTGGAAGCCCGCAGCGGTGACAGCGGACTGCGGCCGCGCTTCGACTATGGACGCTGCTGCTGGTGCGGCCTGTGTGTAGACATCTGCACCGCGGGCTCGCTGCGCATGAGCAACGAGTATGCCTGGTTCACCACCAACCCCGACGAATTCCGCTTTGTCGCCGGCGTCGACGCCAAGAGCTGGCAGAACAATGAAGCGGGCTACCACCGCCACCCCGACTACCACCTGTATCCACCCAAGCGCGTGGAGATGGAAATGCTGGCCCCGGACGAAAGCGTCGAGTCCTTCACCGAGGTCGTCAAAGGTTACACCGAGGCACAGGCAAAACTCGAGGCCGACCGCTGCGTGGAGTGCGGCATCTGTGTGGCGACCTGCCCGGCACACATGGATGTCCCCGATTATATCCACAGCATCCGCGACGGTGATTACGAAAAAGGGTTGCAGCTGATGTACCGCACCAACCCCTTCCCGGCCACCTGCGGGCGCATCTGCACGCGGCGCTGCGAATCGGTCTGCCCGGTCGGCATTCAGGGTGAACCGGTCGCCATACGCTGGCTGAAGCGTTTTATCGTCGACCAGGTGCCAGACACAGAGTACGCCCGCATTCTGCCCCAGGTGGCGGACGACACCGGCCACCGCGTGGCCATCGTCGGCGCCGGCCCCGGCGGGCTAAGTGCTGCCTATTATCTGCGGCTCAAGGGTCACGCGGTCAGTGTGTTCGAGACCCAGGCACAGGCCGGCGGCATGCTGCGCTACGGTGTGCCCAGCTACCGGCTGCCGGATGCGGCGCTGGACAAAGACATCGAGCACATCCGCTCGCTGGGCGTCAATATGTACTTCAATCACAACGTCGGTCGGGATACCGCGTTTGTCGACCTGTTGGAGAACCACGATGCCGTGTTCGTGTCCACGGGCCTCAACGTTGCGTCGAAAATGCGTATCCAGGGCGAGGACCATCCGCGTGTCATGGCCGGTTTGAAACTGCTCGACGATGTCGCCAACGGGCGGGATCCGGACATCGGCAAGCGTGTCGCGGTGATCGGCGGCGGCAACGTGGCCATGGACGCCGCGCGGATATCGCGCCGGCTCGGCGCCGAAGTCACCGTGCTGTATCGGCGGCGTCTTCAGGACATGCCGGCCGACCCCGAAGAAATACACGAAGCGCAGGCGGAGGGCTGCACCTTCGTCATCCGTGCGATCCCCGTCGAGGCGCTGAATGCCGAAAAGGACGGACAGGTGGTGCTCAAGTGGGGCGAAGCCGAGATGGTCGATGATCCCAAAGGCGGCCGGCCGCGGCCCGTGCTGCAGGAAGACCGCATGCACCTGGACACCTTCGATACCATCGTCTCCGCCATCGGACAGGGCAGCAACCTGGATTATCTCCCCACCGGGATCGCCGACCAGTTGCAGATCAAGTGGGGCAAGTTCATCCCCGGCGATTACCAGCAGATGGCGCTGGACAAGCTGTTCGTCGGCGGTGACGTGGCCAATCCCACGGCCGATGCCATCAGCGCCATTGAGGACGGTCACCATGCCGCACGCGGCATTGACCGTTTTCTCGCCACGGGTGAGCGTTAACCGGCCGCCCCTATGGTCTTTTAGCTTGCAATCACCGTGACGGTTCGAATAAGAGGCAGTGAGCCCCATGAATACAGTGGATGAAATTCTCGATTACGCCATCGGCCAGGAACAACAGGCCGCCGACTTCTACGCCGACATGGCGGCACGCGCCGAAAAAAGCGGTATGAAAGACATTTTCCTGGAATTCTCGCGGGAGGAAGAACGCCACCGCGACAAGCTGCTCGACGTAAAACAGGGCGAAGAGCAACTGCACGCCCATCAGGTTGTGATCGACCTCAAGATCAGCGACTATCTGGTCGAGGTCGAAGCCGACAAGGATATCAGCTACCAGGACGCCCTGATCGTCGCCATGAAACGCGAGCGCGCCGCGTTCCGCCTGTATTCCGATATGGCCGAAACGGTCCAGGACGACGAGCTGAAGACCGTCTTCGTCGGCCTCGCCAAGGAAGAAGCCAAACACAAGCTGTTCTTCGAATCCGAGTACGATGAGCGGGTGCTGAGAGACAACTAGGAGGCTGTCGGATTTGGGACTGATCTACTGCGCCGGTGGGAGAGCGCCCCATTTTCCCGATCCTTTTCGTCAAATAGCTACGGCTATTCTCCTCAAACGATCGAAAAAATGGCCTCGCCCTCCCACCTTGCTCGCTACGATCGCCCAAATCCGACAGCCTCCTAGGCGCCTGTCCGAGTGATCTTCCCATCGCGGGCTGCGAGGAATTTCGAGGATCGGCCGCTATTTTGTCCGGTATAAACGGTGAACAGAGCGTCATTGCAGGTTGGGTTAGCCCGAAGGGCGTAACCCAACACACCAGCCGCAATACGGGCTTACGCCCTTCTGGGCATGAGATACCACAGCACAAATGCCACAAGGAATAAAGCAGGGATGTCGCCCAACAGATTTGCCCGCTCAGTTTCATCGACAATAGCCTGAACCAGCATGATTCCACCGTGAACAATGCTCGACCAGATCGTGAACCATATAAGGCTTGAGTTGGCCAAGGGGTCTTTTGCGGCCCGGATGAGAAACACTCCCAAGGTGGCATAAACGCCCATTATCATCTGTTCGTACTCAGGTTGCCGCGGCGTCCAACCCCAACCCGAAGGCCATACCCACATCATCATCACATAGATCCCAACAATGAAAATGACGCCGAACAGAATAAGGGCCACTTTCAAATACTTGAGCTTCTCTTCTTGTTGCATGCTGTTTCTCCTCGCGTGGTTTCAGAGACGGCTGACGCGCTTCTGCATAACGTCCAGGCTCAGCTGAGCCGTTTTGCGACAACAGCCGAAACGTCTTCTTGGTCGCAATACCCGGTACTGTAAGCTCATACACCCAGCACCATGGCTCCTTCAAATGATTCGTTCGTTCGCGGGGCGACACCACCAAGCTCCGGCGTGTCGGAGGCATATCCGCTTGAGCAGTGGGTTAGACAAGCGGCACCGTCCTCAACCGATAACAAAGTAACCTGCCACAATTTACGAGAACCTGAAAATCATCAGCTAAGGTCATCCATGATCCAAACGGCAAAGAAGTTCTCCAGATCTGCCTCCAGCTCCCAGCCTATTTTGTGCCCTGCGATCATCTCATTCAGGGTGTCCATCGTGGGCGGGCAGGATCAGGGGGCTTCCACCCCGCAAGAGACGCCGAACCTTGATCGGCGCGATAACGGCTTCAGCGCCGTGTCTTTCGCGTCCGCTGGGAGCCGTTATTAGCCGCATGTTCAGAAAGCTGCCCTTCAACAAACTTGTGCAAAATGCTCGCAACGAGCGTCTGATACGGGATGCCTAACGAGGGATCATCATCCGATACACATTTCAGGCAGAACTATCAGAGCCATCTCAAACACCGTCGGCTTTGACCAGAACCGGGCCTCGGCTTGAATCAAAAAACGCACCCAACTCACATGCCCTCGTTGCGGCGCCGTGATGAACATCGTGCGTACGCGGATACTGCCTGTTTTCCCGGTTCCGGCCGGATGACGCGGTCGGTGCATTGATTATGTAAACGAAGGCGACAATCCAGCGCATCGGGAGATCGGCAACCCAAGCCGAGGAACGCACGCGCCTGCCCCGCTCACGAACCACGACACTAATCACGATATTGCACATAAGCAACCTTAGACAACGCGTAGCCTAGGTAAACCCACAGAATAATGTGGCTCACCACAGCTGGCAGCAGCCAGACAAACCCATTCAAGCGCACCGCAAATGTCAGCCCCAACGCAGTCAGGGCCAAAATAAGTATTGGGATCTGTCGTTTCTTGGTTTTCGAGTCGGCTGTGTATTTCGCATTACAATCAGGGCATACGCGGTACGGTTTTAAACTGTAATGGGACAGCACACTCCTACTTCGCATATCGCTACCGCACACCGGGCAATTCATCTGTGGTGGCATCGTCCTACCTAGGACACCTAACGCCAAGTCAAGCGACGCCGTTTGCGCAAGATGACCGTAGCCATCCGCAAAAAGACGCGGAGCCCTGGGCGTCCGAGTGAGCGATGCGAACGGCTTGAATGCATTGGTTAGCGGAACTCTCTCATTCTTTCTAACAAGGCCTCGTTCATTCGACGACGCTCGGTATCGGGATCTTGCTCCGATTGAATTGAAAGGATGGTTTGAATGTAATGATTCGGAAGCTCAAGATACCACGCTCCCAAAACAACCATCTCTTTGTACCAGTGATATGGCTTTAGGTGACCCACGATATGCGACCGCTGCGCAAGATAACTGAAACACGCATACTCAGCTTCGTTGTGCTTCACGCTCATCTGGGTTTCCAGATAGCCGAACCCCTTTCCCTCGGCTTTATCGAGCGCGGGCTTTTCTTCGGCATCGATCTCATAGATAGCACAGAACGCCGAACTATCCGCCTCACCAGACTCCGCGAGATTGCACTTTCCAGAACCATCCTTGCTTCGTTTGTGGAACGTCAGCTCATAGCCCGAAATTTCGGTGACACCAACTAATTTAGCAGACGGAATTCGCTCAATCAAACGCCTTGGATGGAGATTCGATCCATACGCCAGATAACTTAAAGTGATCATGGAGCACCGTTTACGGCTGACGTTGCAATTAACCGTGCTAGCTTACCAGAGCGAAGCGGCGGCAAGCCAGTCCGCGGTAAATTGCATTGTGTAGGTTGTTATGCCTTTTTAATAAGGCCAACAACAAAGAGTAATAGGACAGCCCCAGCAGTTGCGGTTATTATTGAGCCAATTAGCCCTCCCGCAGAAATGCCAAGCACACTAAATACAAAGCCCCCAACCACCGCGCCTATAATGCCGACAACGATATTACCGAGCAGACCAAAGCCACCCCCTTTCATCAAAGTTCCAGCCAACCAGCCTGCTACGGCACCAATTGCTAAAAAAATCACCAATCCTGTTATATCCATAATTTCACCTCTGTTGTTGTTAAAACACGTTCAGATTTTCTGTAATCTAACGAGCCTGTAGAAAGGGTCTTTGTCGACAAGGCGTCTTTCTAGTCTGCATTGTTTCGTATTCAAAGATGCGGTCACTCGGGTTTCTCAGCAGATATTGAGTCAATCAGACTCCGTATCCCTGCGTTATATCCTCAACTTCCGATCGGTGTATCTTAAAGCTACTCAACACTCCCGACGGGCTTGTCCAAAAAACGGTTCAGATTGTGGTTCGCTTCGCTCTCACAATCTAACCTTATTCGTTAGCCGGCTTGTAACATTTTGTCGAGCAATTCATACCCTGATCTCTCCGCGTAACTATTACGATGATAGAACCGGCGCGCAGCGTCGTTCCCTCGCGACAACTGCAGCGAAACATTTGTGCATCCAACTCGTGCGAACTCGGATTCGGCGGCCCTGAGCAGCTCCGAGCCCACCCCCCCATTGCGTCCCGACGGCAACACGAAGAACTCATCGATTTCAGCCGAAAGCCCCTTGTGCTCCAGACTGAAAACATAGACCGCCAGCAAGTACCCGACGGGTATGTCGTCAGCGAGGGCGATCCAGCCAGCCCCAAGGCTCGGCTCTGAGAGTAGGCGTTCAAGCTGGGGCGCGACTTGCTGTACTTCAAATCCGGAAATGCCCTCGAAATTCCAGTAGGCCGCCACCATTGGTAGTAGCGCAGATACGTCGTTCGCAGATGCCTTTCGTACTAGCGTCATGAGCGCGCTCTGCCGCCTACCGTCAGCGTTCAACCGCGCGCTTTTTGCGTCGGCTGGAACGCTTTGTTAGAGGTTGTTTATGGGCGAGCGTGTAGACATCCAACAACCGACGGATCATCTTCTGGTACTGAGTATGATGCTTTTCCGCCTCTTGTTTGAAAAACTCAACGCTTTCCTTACTCAGGGCAATCGTCACTTTTACCGTATCTTCCTTAAACACGAGTTCCTCTGGGGCGGGCAGGAAATCCGGCACAACCTTTAAGGGGCCGACTGGTTCGTCAGTGTATTTGATTTTCGCGCTCATAAATCTGCTTACCTCTACGCCAATAGCCAGCCCCGATGATTCGGATAAGACCACGGCGGTATGTAAATCGGACAGTCAAGATGCCGTCCCCAACCTTTCCGAAACAGTAATACCGTTTTTCACTGTGGCTGTGGGACAGGTCTTCAGCAATTACGCGATCCTGATCAGCGAAAGCCGACTGCGCTTTAGAAAAGGAAACGCCGTGCTTAGCCTGATTTAGAAGATCCTTCTCCGGATCCCATTCAAAGCTCTCCATGCTCATGCGGACACTTTAACAGAGGTCTGGCTCAATGTCCATATTTGTATATGGCGTGCTATATGGTTATTTCGGTACCTGCCTGACAACCTCTAACGTCTTGCGCCAGGGGCGCGGCGCTGATTGCCGCGTCCCTGCCCCGTAGGGGCACACTCTAGCGGATCGGCGTTCAGCGGATGGCGGCGCCCTGCCAGCTGGATACTGAACACCTTGATTGTTGGCATCGTACCACTGCTCGTTACGGTCAGGCCCTAGCCAGTCCGATTGCAACGACTTGTTGGGCGGCACCTACCGTCGAGCTGGCATTACTCGAACGTGGGCCCACACGCGATCCTTTCCGACGTTGGGTTCGAGTTCTGTGATGAGGACTCGATCGCCTTGCTTAGCTACGCCAATCGCATCGGAAAGTTTGTACAGTGGGAATGAAGGCTTGCCTGATAGAAGGTAGGTATCGTCCATAACGGAGTATTCGTTTTGCTCCTCGGGTAGCGATTCGCCAATCTCGAGCTGCCGTGTCACCCACTTCCTGTCTTTGAAGGTCCCGAGATACATCCAGCCCTCAAGTGTGTATGACCGAGAGATCTTCAGTGCTGCGCTAGTCAAGGCAGCCTGCGTCGCGACCGGGACCTCGTCTGGGCGATTTCTTCGAGTTGTCGCGATGTATCCCTGGCCTGGCCCGAAAGAATCAGTCCACCAATTCCCAACAGGATCGGAGTCAGGATCGTTGCGACCGCCTGCAGACGGGGAAACGGGCTATCGGCCATAACTCACACCTCGATATGCCGCACAACGTCGTGCGTGAGTGGCCGAGCGTAAGCGAGGTCCAAGCCCGCCTGGAAGGTGGGCGCACTCGACGCGCTTGTTATGTGCGACTCTTCCAGCGACGTGGATTTCGACTCCCGTGCATTATTGCTAGCACGACAATTGTCGCGCTCTCCACCCGGAAATAAATACTGAACGGAAAACGATGAATGATGGCGCGTCTTGTGTTCCGATGAATGTCTGGGTAGACCAGCGGGGTCTCTGCGATGCTCGAAAGCATCATCAGCACTTCATCAAGGAAGTCATGGCCCAAACCTTCCCGCTGCTCCTCGTACCATGCTGCGGCATCCGCTAAGTCGTGCTCTGCTTCCGGTCTGAGCCGAATCTCAAGAGTCACAGCTTACGCCGAATGTCTGCAATCGATTCGGGCGCCAAACGACCACGGTTTCCATCAGCTTCGTAGGCGTCGAGAACGTCTGTCAAGTTCCGCCTTTTGTTCGTCAGTAAGTGGTAGCGCCTTCTGATCAGAGGCAATGCTATCCCATAATTCCTCGACGAGTTTGATGCGCTCGTCAATTGGAAGTTTGCTCAGCTTCGCATTCATCGGAATACCCTCAAAGTTCACCTTCGCAAGTTTAGCCTAGAGCGCCCAAATCCGCACATAACAGTGTGTATCTGTGAAATTCAGGTGTTCTAACACGTGAAAATCCGATATATCCCGCGCCCCGGCTATTTAGGCGTTGCCCGAGATCTGGCCAAACGCTACCGTCAATCCAGAATGATTTCAAGGACATTGCTAAGCCGGTTCCTGCCTTGGCTGTGGCTTCGTTCAGACCTGGAGTCGTGGATAGGCCTCAATGTCCACCCTATCGCGCCCTTGTCATTTAAGCATTGTCGTACTACTGTATGCATGTACAGTCCATGGAGGGGTCTGGTATGCAAAAGGAAAGCGCGAAATCGCCGTTTCTCGACCGGGTGCGGGAGGTTATCCGTACCCGGCAATACAGCATTCGCACCGAGGAATTCTATACGCACTGGGTGAAGCGTTTTATTCTGTTCCACGACAAGCGCCACCCGAAAGAACTGGGTGAAACCGGGGTGGCGGAGTTCTTGACCCACCTGGCGGTCAAACGTCAGGTGTCACCCGCCACCCAGAACCA
Organism: uncultured Gammaproteobacteria bacterium; assembly: GCA_963814945.1. Classification (GTDB taxonomy): domain Bacteria; phylum Pseudomonadota; class Gammaproteobacteria; order DSM-19610; family DSM-19610; genus Thiogranum. The sequence goes on along the minus strand of CAWFEQ010000018.1, from coordinate 441,972 downwards.
GGCACTGAATGCGCTGGTGTTTCTCTACCGCCATGTGCTCGATCGACCACTGGGGGATATTCTCGGCACCGTGCGCGCCAAACGGCCGGAACGCCTTCCCGTCATCCTGACCAGAACGGAAGTGCGGCAATTGTTCGCACACCTCGATGGCCCGCACTGGTTGCCGGCCTGCCTGCTGTATGGCTCGGGGCTGCGTCTGATGGAGTGCATACGCCTGCGGGTAAAGGATCTGGATTTCGACCACCGTGCCATCACGGTGCGCTGTGGCAAGGGCGGCAAGGATCGCGTCGTCACTCTGCCCGACCCCTGCATAGAGCCACTGAAGCAGCAACTGGCGCTGGTGAGCAGGCTTCACAACAAGGATCTGCAGGACGGATTCGGCGCGGTCTGGCTTCCGCATGCGCTGGCGCACAAGTACCCCTGCGCTGCGACAAGCTTCGGCTGGCAGTATGTGTTTCCTGCAAGCAAACGCAGTGTTGATCCACGCTCAGGGGTGACCCGGCGTCATCATGTGGACGAAAGCTGTTTACAACGCGCCATCAAGCTGGCGGTCCGCAAGGCAGGCATCACCAAACCGGCCAGTTGTCACACGCTGCGCCACTGCTTTGCCACGCACCTGCTGGAGCGGGGTATGGATATCCGCACGGTCCAGGAACAGCTGGGGCACAAGGATGTCCGCACCACGCAGATTTATACCCACGTGCTGCGGCGGGGCGGCAATGCGGTGGTCAGTCCGCTCGCGGATATTCTGGGGGCGGAGTGATGTGCCAACGCCGAAATAACGTTGGTCGGTTCGTCATTGCGGCACGGCAGTCAAGGTGGGCAGGATCTTGCGTGGGGATTGTTGGGCTTCGCTTTGCTCAGCCCAACCTACGTTTCGGTGCCCGTAATCTGGCTTGGGCGGGCGATGGGTGTGGAGCGTTGGGTCCCCGCTAGACCTGGTAAGTCGAAGAGGCTGTGGTACCGCCCGTACCGGTCCAGTTAGTGTGGAAAAACTCGCCGCGCGGGCGGTCGACCCGTTCATAGGTGTGTGCGCCGAAATAATCGCGCTGGGCCTGCAACAGGTTCGCCGGGAGCGTACCGCTGCGGTAGCCGTCGAAGAAGGCCAGCGCCGAACTGAAGGCCGGCAATGGAATACCGAGTTCGATACCCAGTGCTGCTGCCTGGCGCCACCCCGGCCCGGCACTTTTTATAGCCTCGATGAAAAACTCGTCCAGCAAGAGGTTGTGCAGGTCCGGGTTGCTGGTGAAGGCGTTCTTGATGTTACCGAGAAAACGGCTGCGAATGATGCAGCCGCCGCGCCACATCAGGGCGATATCGCCATAGCTCAGTTTCCAGTCATACTCCGCAGCGGCCTCGCGCATCAGCATATAACCCTGCGCGTAGGAAATGATCTTCGAGGCATACAGCGCGTCATGAATCGCGCGCAGGCTCGCCTGCCGGTCGCCCCCGAAGCGGCTGGCCGGCGCCTCGTAGCGCTGCTGCGCCAGCAGCCGTTCTTCCTTGAGTGACGACAGGCAGCGCGCGAACACCGCTTCGCCGATGAGCGTCAGCGGCACCCCCAGATCGAGCGCGCTGATACCGGTCCACTTGCCCGTGCCCTTCTGGCTGGCCGTGTCGAGGATCTTGTCGACCAGCGGGTCACCATCCTCGTCCTTGACCCCGAGTATGTTGGCGGTGATCTCGATCAGATAGGAATCCAGCACACCCTGGTTCCAGTCCTTGAATACGGCCTGTATGTCGTCCACTGACAGCTGCAGGCCTTCGCGCATCAACTGATAGGCCTCGCTGATCAACTGCATGTCACCGTACTCGATGCCGTTGTGCACCATCTTGACGTAGTGTCCGGCACCGGCCTGCCCCACCCACTGGCAACAGGGTTCGCCGTCCACTTTGGCGGCGATCGACTGCAGGATCGGTTTGATCTCCGGCCAGGCATCGGCATCGCCGCCCGGCATGATCGAAGGGCCGTGACGGGCGCCTTCCTCACCGCCGGAAATACCGCAGCCGACAAAACGTATGCCCTTCCCGGCCAGTTCGGCATAGCGCCGATTGGTGTCGGTGAAGCGTGAATTGCCACCGTCGATGATGATGTCACCGGCTTCGAGATGCGGCAGGAGCTGTTCGATAAACTGGTCGACGGGCTCGCCGGCCCGGACCATCAGGATCGCTTTTCGGGGCCGTTTCAGTGCCGCGGCCAGGTCGCCGAGCGTGTGAGTACCGGTGATGTTCGTCCCGCGGGCGGGACCTTCGACAAACGCAGCGGTTTTCTCGGCCGTGCGGTTGTACACCGCCACTCTGTAGCCGTGGTCGTTGATATTCAGCGCCAGGTTCTGGCCCATGACAGCAAGACCGATCAGTCCTATATCCGCTTGCGGCATTGTCACTCCTGTGCTTATACGTCAGTTTATGGCGGCGTTGAGTATGCCACAATTTTGCATCAATCGCGCCGCAATGCGTAGCGTGCAGGTACAATTGACTGGACATGAGCGAGTCGAGCGGCGCTTCGGTCTCCTGCAAAGCCGCCTGATCGGCGCATGGCCGGGACCGCTGGGTAAGGGCTGGATACGGGTGTACACACACCACACATACCGCAGGTCGATTTATACGGATTGACGGCAATCATCGTGAACCCGCTCAAACGCCTTGTCACGCAGACCGCCGTCTACGGCATCAGCTCCATCGTCGGTCGCTTTATCAATTACCTGCTGGTTCCCTTGTTCACCTATTACTTCACACCGCTCGAATACGGCGTGATATCGGAGTTCTATGCTTACGCCGGCTTCTTTGCGGTGCTGCTGGCATTCGGCTTCGAGACCGGCTACTTCCGCTTTCGCGACCCCGAGGGGCGGGAGCCCGACATCGTCTACGCCACCGCGCTGCGCTTCCTGCTTGCCGCCAACCTGCTGTTCTTTCTGGTTCTACTGGCGACCAGCGCGAGTCTCGCGCAGGCGCTGCGTCATGGCGATCACCCCGAGTACGTCGAGTGGATGGCCGCCATTCTCGCCATGGATGCAGTCGGCGCTATCGCCTTCGCGCGCCTGCGCGCCCAGGAGAAGGCGCTGCGTTTTGCCGCGATCAAGGTGGTGGAGATCCTGGTGAACGTCATACTGTGCCTGTTTCTGATCGTCTACTGCCGGGGTATCCACGAACAGTCGCCGGATTCCCGGTTCGGTGCGCTGTGGAATCCCGCCGTCGGTGTTGGCTATATCTTCATCGCCAACCTGCTGGCCAGCGGCGCCAAGCTGCTGCTGCTCGCGCCCCAGCTGCGGGGCGTGGTGTACGGTTTCGACGCCGCACTGTTTGGCAGGATGCTGCGCTATTCCCTGCCCATGGTGATTATCGGTTTTGCCGGCGTGGTCAACGAAATGCTGGACCGGGCGCTGATGACGTACCTGCTGCCCTATGACCCGGAGACCAACCTGGCGCAGCTGGGGATATACAGCGCCTGCTACAAGTTGTCCATCCTGATGTCGCTGTTCATCCAGGCCTTCCGCTACGCCGGCGAACCGTTCTTTTTTGCCCACGCCAAGCAACCCGACGCAACGCAGACTTACGCCGCTGTCCTGAATTACTTTGTGATCTTCTGCGTATTTATTTTTCTGCTGGTCACGCTCTACATAGACATATTCCAATACTTCATCGGGGCCGCGTTCCGGGCTGGCCTGGAGGTGGTTCCGGTCCTGCTGTTCGCCAATCTGCTGCTCGGTGTCTATGTGAACCTGTCGATCTGGTACAAGCTCACCGACCGCACACTGATGGGCGCCTGGGTCTCCATCGGTGGCGCGCTCATCACCATTGGCTGCCTGCTCTGGTGGGTGCCCCGCTTCGGTTACATCGGCGCGGCCTGGGCGACGCTGGCCTGCTACGCCGGCATGGTCCTGGCGTCTTACCTGCTTGGCCGCAGATATTACCCGGTGCCCTATGACCTGAAACGAATAGGGAGCTACATCGGCTTTGGCATCGTGCTTTATCTGGTCAACGAACGGATCGTCAGGCATACCGACGCGCCGCCGCTGCTGTCCGCATCCGTCCTGCTGCTGATCTACCTGGCCGCCGCCTACGCCCTGGACGGCCGGAAACTTCGCCGTCGGGTCGCGCGATGATCCCGTAATGTCCGCGGCGGCAGGGATAACGGCCAGCTATCGCAGCGTCTGGGCGACTCGGGCCTGTTGGACGCTTTGGCAGTCAGCTCGTGCAGGTTGCTGGAGGCATTCTTGAACTGGTTCAGCGGTGCCAGAACGGCGGCATGAGGATGACCAGCAGGGTATAGAATTCCAGCCGCCCGGCAATCATGCACAGGCTCAGAATCCACTTGGCCGGCTCCGGAAGTTGTCCGTAACTGTGCGTTGGCCCGACGCCGCCGAGACCGGGGCCGACGTTGAAGACACAGGCAACGACTGCACTGAGCGCGGTGAGCAGGTCCACGCCCAGTGCGGCCAGCAACAGCCAGGCAAAGAAGATCACCAGCCATGCCAGATAAACCAGGTTGAGCAGACCGTTCACAGCCGGCTCGGGTGTGGTCTCGCCGCCCAGGCGGATCGGGAAAACCCCCTGCGGTTCGGACATGCGGCGGAACTCGCGATCGACGACCCGACCCAGAAACAGTACCCGTGCCACCTTGATCCCGCCCGCGGTGGACCCGGTACAGCCACCAACGAACATGAGCATCAGCAGTATGAGCTGGCTTAGTGGATACCACGCGGCATAGTCTGCGGTAACGAAACCAGTGGTGGTGAGGATCGAACTCGCCTGAAACAGCGCCGCGCGGAATGCCGGTTCGCCGCTCGTGTGCCCCTTCCAGGCCAGCACCCCCGTTATGATTGCGGTCGCACCCAGCAGCAGCAGGAGGTAACTGCGCAGTTCATAGTCAGCCCACAGGCTGCGCGGCTGCCGTTCGATCCAGAGCCGGTAATGCTGAATGAAACTCATACCGCTCAACAGCATGAAGACGATGATGATATATTCGATGATCGGGCTGCCGAACCCGGCGATACTCGCCGCGCGGGTGGAAAATCCCCCAGTGCCCAGGGTTGAGAAGGACTGGCACAGGGCCTCGAAGCCGTCCATGCCGGCCAGTCGCAGGGCGAGCACCTCCAGCAGCGTCAGCAGGATGTAGATCTTCCACAGAGCCTTCGCGGTCTCCAGCAGGCGTGGCGTGACCCGTTGGGACTTGGCGCCGGAGAACTCGGCGCGGTAGAGATACATCCCGCCCTGCCCCACCAGGGGAAGGATCGCCACGCCGAGCAGCACGATGCCCATACCGCCGAGCCAATGAGAGAGGCAGCGCCACAGCTGCACGGGCCGCGACAGGATCTCCACCTGGTCGAGCACCGTCGCCCCGGTGGTCGTGAAACCGGACACGGATTCGAACACGGCATCGGTGAAGCCGGAAAACCAGGGCGAGAACAGGAATGGCAGGCACCCAAAGAAACAGATGCCCGCCCAGACCAGGACGACCACGAGTATGGCCTCGCGCTGCTTGATCTCCCGCGCCTGACGCCCGTGCGAGAGGGCCAGCAGCAGCCCGCCGGCAGCGGCTGTGATCACGACGGAGAGCGCCAGCGCCCGCAGATCTGCGCCGCCGGTAGCCAGGCTGTAGCCAATTGGAATCAGCATAACGACCGCGAGGCCGGTAATGAAATGCCCGAGCAACCAGCCGACGATGCGCGGGTCAACGACGGCGGGTTGCATCAGGCTTTGCTGGCGGTGGCGAGAAACTCGGACTCAAGCTGCGCGACGCAACCCTCCGCGGCGAAAAACACCACGCGATCACCGGCGGCGATGACCGCGTTGCCGCGTGGGATGATCACTTCCCCGTAGGGGCGCACGATGGCGCCGACGATGGCACCACGCGGGAGATGCAACTCACGGAGGGGCCGCCCCACGTACTTGGAAGACCCATTGGCGATCAGTTCGATCGCCTCCGCCTCCTCTTCCCGGAAGGTCCGTACCGACAGAACACCGCCCTTACGCACCAGTTCGAGAATGGCGTCGACGGTCTTCACGCGCCGGCTGACCGTGGTATTGATGCCGAGGCGCTGGGCCAGAATGAAATTGTGCACCCGGTTGACCAGCGCCACGACTTTTCGCGCACCCAGCTGGCGCGCCAGCAGCGAGACGATGAGGTTGGTGTTATCGTCATCGGTCAACGCCAGGAAAGCGTCCACGCCCTCGATATTTTCCTCCAGCAGGATTTCCTGGTCGCTGCCGTCGGCGTGAATCACCACGCTTTTCTTCAGGATGCCGGCAACATGTTCACATTGCGCGGCATCCCCCTCGAAGATCTTCACCGCCACGCCCTCGGCTTCCATTCGTTCGGCGAGAGCGATGGCGCTCTCGGTACCCCCGACGATGAAGGCGCGCTGGACCGGGGGCTGCTTCTCGATACCCATGAAGCGCAGGGTGGCGTCGAAATTCTGCCGGGTCGCCGCAACGTAGATGTGATCCCAGGGCCGCAACACCTCGTCACCGTGCGGAACGATGAATTCCCTGCCGCGAAAAATCATGGCGACCATGCTGTTCTGCGGCGGCCCGGCGCGGACCAGATCGCTCAGCGATTTGCCGGCAAGCCAGCTGTCAGGCTCCACGTTCATGCCGAAGAGCTTGACCTCACCACCGGCGAAGTCGCGGATGTCCGACACACCGGGAACAGAAAGCACGTGACAAATGCGCCCGACGATATCGCTCTCCGGGTGTATCACCCGGTCGATGCGAACCCCCCGGGCCTCGAGTATCGCCTCCCAGTCCCGGAACTCCCGGGTGCGCAGGCGCACGGCCTTGAGGGCAGCCGGTGCCTCGGCGTCGGCGATCAGGCAGGCCAGCACATTGGTTTCATCGCTACCGGTCGCTGCTATTACCATATCGGCCGTGCCGATCCCGGCACGGCGCCAGGCGGTGAGACTGCCCGCGCTACCCTGGACGACCTTGGCGTCGAGGTGGGCTTCGAGATACGTGCAGCGCGCCCCATCCGGTTCCAGCATGACGAGTTCATTGCCTTCCCTGATCAGGCGCCTGGCAATGAATTCCGCAGTTTGCCCGCCGCCGGCGACGAAGATCCGCATCAGTCCACGCCCCTCATGGCGGTGCCACAAAACCGGAGTGGAGGCAGAAGAACATGAATCATCCCCAGTACTTGTAAAGACCTGTGGCAAGCCCGAGACCGTTCCGACACGCCGCCACAGCCGACAAGGTGTGCAACTATAGCAAAGTCCCGCCTGAACATGTCATCAGGGTCTTCGGCAGTATCGACCTGATCGCGTACCGTGCTGCCCCACCCTGACGCCGCAGGACGGAAGGACCGTGGCGGCCCCCCTGGTTCACTGGCGGCCAGGCCACCGTTGCGACCGAGTCGCGCCGCACAGCGCAGTGTACTGAATAGACGGGCAAACCCTGATCAGCACCGCCCCCCTGGTGTGGTCGCTCCCGGCATCACTTCCTGGTCCCACCCCGGTCAGGCCGCGGGACTTCTTCGGGCAAGCCGGTTGACAACACCCATCATGGGATCAAGATAGGCAGCATCACCCTCATCCGTGGTCAGCCGCCTTGCACAAGAATCAGGTTACAACCGCCGCGCCGCACCCGGGCAGCCCTAGGAGGCTGTCGGACCTGGGGCTGATCTCCTGCGCCGGTGGGAGAGCGCCCCATTTTCCCGATCCTTTTCGTCAAACAGCTACGGCTATTCTCCTCAAACGATCGAAAAAATGGCCTCGCCCTCCCACCTTGCTCGCTACGATCGCCCAAATCCGACAGCCTCCTAGCGCGTTCATTCGCCTCCTGCTGTCACTGCTGCTCTGCCTGCCGCTGCTCGCGGTGGCACAGGGCTGGCAACTCGAACCCTACTCCACCCCTGGCGCACCGGGGTTCAGCCTTCCGGATTTGCAGAACCATGAACGTGCGCTGTCTGATTACCGGGGAAAGGTCGTGCTGGTCAATTTCTGGGCAAGCTGGTGTACGCCCTGCGTCTACGAAATGCCGGGGCTTGTCAGGCTGCAACAACGGCTGACAGACCGACCGTTCCAGATTCTGGCACTGAATGTGGGCGAAAAAAAGTACAAAGTCGCAAAATTCGTCGACCTGGTGCATTTCGATCTGCCAGTTCTATTAGACACATCAAAGGAGGTCTTCCGCGCGTGGGACCTCGAGACATTGCCGACAACAGTCCTCATCGATGCCGAAGGCCGGGTCCGCTACCGTGTCCGCGGCGACCCCGGCTGGACTGATGCCGACACGCTGGCCGTGGTGGAACAGCTGTTGTCGGAAGCGGCGCATAAGCCGGCAGACCAATCCAACGTCACGGACAACGAGGCCCAGCAATGACATCACTCAAGCACTTTATCACCGGTACAGCGCTGCTGTTGGCTGCGCTGACGCCGGCACTGGTGGCAGCGGAAGACAGCCTTTCGCACCGGGACCAGGTGGAAACTCTGTTCAGACTGACGCAGATGGAAAAGAAGATCCGGGAAAGCGTCGATTCGGTCGTGCAGCTGGAACTGCAGCAGAACCCGCAACTGCAGAGCGAGAGGAAAGTTCTTGAAGCCTTCCTGCAGAAATACATCGGCTGGGAGGCATTGAAAGAAAATATAGCGCAGATGTACCTGCACACCTTCAGCGAGCAGGAGTTGAAGGAAATGAATGCGTTCTACATCACCCCTACCGGCCAGAAAGTGATTACCGTGCTCCCGCAACTGGTGCAGCAACGCAATGAGCTGGCGATGCAGCGGCTGCAGCAGCATATCGGGGAGCTGCAGAAACTTATTTCGGAGAAGCCCGGCCAATAAGAAGCCGGGCGCGGGCCAACGGCCGGCGCCGGCGGCACCGGCACATGCGCGCCCCCGCTCATCAGGGTTTGGCGCTGTTCCTTTGTGAGCATTTCCTCGGCCCGGTTCGTCGCGTCCATATTGGCGAACATCAGATGACCTTTGAGGTCCGTCAGGTCTCGACGCGTCCGGGCCTGTTCCTGAGAGATTTCTTGCAGTTTCGATGTCGCCACAGCGATCTTTTCCAGCGCCGCAGCGATCTTTTCCAGGAGTTTCTTCTGGCGTTGATTCAGATCCGCCCGGACCGCGTCGAGCTGTGCTCGCTGGTCGTCCGTCAGATCCAGACTCGCAACGGCATCCAGCATGGCCATAGCGGGCCCCCCCGCCGCAGGACCACCCTGGGGACCACCCATTCCATAACTTTCCGAACCTTGACCGGAACCCATGCCGTACGCGCCGGGGCTTCGTTCCGGACCCGTTCCATAGGGACCTGGGCCGGGGGAGCCTTGTCTGCCCGACTGGTAGTACTGGGCCGGGGGGTAGGCTCCAGCCCCGGCGTAGCCAGGGCCTGTTTGGGCTTGGCCAAGTGCCGGTAAAGTCAGACTGCTGGCAATCAATAGCCCAACGGCAGTCCGCGCTGAACGGTATATTCTGTTATCCATTGGCTCTCCTCCTAACGCGTCTTGTTTCGGGGCAGTCGTTCTCGTTTGCCATCCCTGCCCTCTAATAAAGAAGCTGGTTCACAAACTGTTCAGCCGCAAGGAAACCCCACGCGCACCGCAGTGCGGAAATACCGCGCATGCAGCCGCCATGGGTACGTCGAAAAACGGCGGAAGGCCCGGCCGGTCAGAGTTTGGGTTTGGGGCAATCAGGAGCGAAATATGCGAAAAAGTCAGGTCATGCGGGGTGGCGCCCCGGCCAGTCAGAGACTGCGCGGACCTCACCGCTGTCACGGACGCCTGGCGTACCCAATGAGGTAGCCGGCTACCTGAGCCTCAACGCCGAAGGGTCAAGGTACGTCTGTGCCGAACGGCAGTCCGAGCGGATTACAGTTCTTGATGGTAACCCGGCCCTGCAGCAGATTTCCCCTCGAGTATTCGCTGAACAGACAGTGGTTGGTTTTGGGGTCGTAGTTCTCGATCCAGAGGTTGTCATCTTTCCAGGTGGTCGTGACGTGGTATTGTCCGTCCGGCACACTGATGGTCATGATACCTCCCCAGCGCTTCACGAAAATCTGTTGCAGGTAGAAGTAGTAGGTCGCCCAGCCTATGAACAGCACGGCAGCAGCACCCACCAGCGCAGTCTTCAAGTTGTCCATCTTTACGCCGATCGCCGCGATGACCGCGATAGCCAGACCGACAACTAAGGCCCAATACAGATAGGTAATCATATTCAGAACTCCTTATCTGCTTCGAGCAGCACGAGTATGCGTCGCGTCATATTCGAACCACTTTCTGCAATACCATTACGGATGTACAGTTCAAACTTCACTTCGTTCGCTGCGCGGTTAGGTTGCGCGTCCGGTGGTATCTTACCTCGGTTGTTGCCATTCGGGTTCTGAACCAACCCTAATGATACACATCGGTTCCAGCCGACTGCGGGCTTTCAGCCCAATCTACAGGGTGTCGGCGGTTATTTCGTCCTCACGACTGCGATACGGAATAGAAAGCACGGCAAGAACAGCGACGTCATCGACCCCCGTGTAAATGTGTGGCTCACCACCGTCGACAAGACGGCTGGGCTGGGACTCACAATAATTCAAGCCGGCGAATACACGGGGTAAATCGGGTTTGTCCAAAGCAAAATCATACGGCGCTGCAAGATCGATGAAGCCGCGAATGTTTCGCTGCAGTCGCACTTCCGTGGGTCCCGCTTCCATATCGGTCTCTAGGAGGCTGTCGGACTTGGGGCTGATCTACTGCGCCGGTGGGAGAGCGCCCCATTTTCCCGATCCTTTTCGTCAAATAGCTACGGCTATTCTCCTCAAACGATCGAAAAAATGGCCTCGCCCTCCCACCTTGCTCGCTACGATCACCCAAGTCCGACAGCCTCCTAGGTTGGTCCGCGTGTGCGTGACGGCTTCTGCAACGGGAAAAGCAGATGACGTGCCAACCTCTTCGGCAGGGCCCCACGCGCAGCCAGACACCTGATAAATGGGATGTTATCCGGTTGTACTCAGGCTGGATCATGCAAGGATCAACGCATTGGGCAGAGAAATGTCTGCTGCCTGCGAACACGGCACTGGCCTAAGTTCGGTCATCGACAACGCCTGTACAGGGGCTTGCAATTGCGGCTCCGGCCCGGCCCTGGATTTTTCGATTATAGTTAGGGGTACGGTGCAGACGGCGAACACATCGAGGCGCGCCACTATGCCGCTGAGTAGCCACGGGATTCAAGCGTGACCGCAGGCCAACAACGTGCCAATAAACCGATACTCGATATGCAGTTTCCGGACCGGGGGACGCCATCATGACGGACGCGAATGCCGCCTACCAGACGGTCGTGCTGGTCAGACTCGGAACGCCGGGCAGGCCCGGATCATCCGCTGGCGACATGCCGCAAGCACAACTCGACGAACGACTGGCCTTCGTCGAGGCGGCGTTGCTGGATTGCGGGCTGTGCCGTGGAACCCGGATCAGCAACAATGAACTCATCGGCCTGTTCCCCACTGCCGACTCCGCGTTCGAGGTTGCCTGTAGCGTGCAGCAGGCCTGCGCGGAACACGGCTACGGTTCCGCACTCGCCAACGTGCGTATCCTGCTGGACAGACAGGCTGGGGAGCCGGATGACGACGCGACGCTGTTCCGCGTGGCGGAAACGGGGACACAGGCCAGACAGCTGATGGAGCAGGTGCCGCCGGGCCAGATTTTCGCGACCAAAGCCATCACCGGGCGCCTCACCGAGATATCCCGCGCCCGGTTCCGGCTGTACGAACAGGACGCAACGGGCGCGGAAGCGGGCCGCGAACTCTATCAGGTCATCTGCAATGAAGAGACCATCACCCGTATCGCCATTCCCACGCTGAACCAGCAAAGAACCAACACGACCTGCAGCCTGTGTCTGCGCTGGCGGGACAACACCATGACCCTGGTACCCGAAAGCCCGTCGCTGACTATCGGCCGGGGTGACCGCGCGGACATCCAGATTGACTCCGACCTGGCATCGCGCATCCACGCCCGCCTCGGCTTCCAGCAGACCAATTTCATCCTCACCGATCAGAGCACCAATGGCACTTTCGTGCAGATCGACGTGGATGAAGAAGTCTATCTCCATCACGAACAGATCGTGCTGCGCGGCAGCGGCGTCATCAGCCTCGGGCGGCGTATACGCGGCGGCCGGGGAAAGCTTATCTATTTCAATCTGAGCAGCCAGTCCGACGCCCGCTCGTGACCATGAACGGTCCGGGCGCCCCACGAGCCTTCGCGGCTGGAAAAATCGCTGATCCAGAGGCCGCCGTTGCAGTTCTACCCGACACTCACTGCGCCAGCTTTTCCCGCAAGCTGGCCCTGCGGTGCTTATACTCTTCTTCCATGGCCTGCAGATGGCCGACGACGTTTTCCAGCGCTTCTTGTTTCGAGTCGTCCTGCGCCTCTTCGAGCCACTGCTCCATCTCTTCGCGCAGCAGTACGATCATGTCCAGCGCACCGGTCACCTGGTGAAGCTGGTCGCGCAGTTCAGCAGTGTTACCGGAGTCCATGCTCATAACCCCCGAACGTCGTGCAAGCGAGATGTGGGACAGTTATAGTGTCATGAAACTCTGTTGCTTTCCATCCCGACGCGCAAAGCCGGCGAAGATCAATGGCCTACTCAGTGGCGGCATCATACCGGCAATCCCGCCGCGCGCCGATAGCTCGCAGCCCCCTGACGGCGCTACAGAACGGGACAGTGCGGTGCTATGCTTTGAGTGAACAAAATACAGCAATGGGGTACAGACAACATGGCAAAGCACAAAAAGGAAAGAAAGGAGAACAGACAGCAGAACACGCCTACAGGGCAGAGCGGCGAATCTGCCACCAAAAGACCCAAAATGAAAAACAAGGAATATGAGAAAGAACTCTACAAGGTGCACGCAGAACTGGTGAAGCTGCAGGAATGGGGCAAACACACGGGCCTGCGCGCGATGGTGGTATTCGAAGGCCGCGACGCGGCCGGCAAGGGCGGCGTGATCAAGGCCATCACCGAACGGGTCAGTCCCCGGGTGTTTCGCGTGGTGGCGCTGCCCACGCCATCGGAGCGGGAAAAGACGCAGCTGTACATGCAGCGCTACATTGCACATTTTCCGGCGGCCGGCGAAATCGTGCTGTTTGACCGCAGCTGGTACAACCGCGCCGGCGTCGAACGGGTTATGGGTTTCTGTACCGACGAGCAGTATCGGGGTTTCCTGCACTACGCGCCGATTTTCGAAAAGGCGATAACCGATGCCGGCATCATCCTGATCAAGTACTGGCTGGACGTCGACATGGAAGAACAGGAACGGCGTTTTCTCGGCCGCATCGATGACCCGCGCAAGACCTGGAAACTGAGCCCCATGGACCTACAGTCGTACAACCGCTGGTATGACTACTCGCGTGCCCGGGATGACATGTTCGCCGCGACCGACACGCAATATGCGCGCTGGCACATTGTGCGCACGGACGACAAGAAGCGGGGCCGGCTGAACTGTATCTCCCACTTGCTGAGCATGATTCCCTACCAGGAGCTGCCACACGAAAAGATCAAACTGGGCAAACGGTCCATGAAAGGCGCCTATGATGACGAGGCAACACTGGCGGGCCGCAATTTCGTGCCGGAAAAATACTGATTTTGACTGGGCAGGCGCTACGAACAGCCGACAACTATGCTGCACTTCCTCAGTTCACTGTTTACCAGATCGCAGCAGGATGCCGACAGGCCCGACGAGGCGCTGCTGAAGGCCGCCATCGAGCGCGTGGTCGACGGCACCGACCGCCGGCTGCGCGGCCTCGGCAACTACCAGAAGCGACTGCGCAGCGTGGTGGAAGCCGCGGTCGCTCACGTGCTGGAGCTCGTCGACAGCCTGCCCGAAGCTACGGAGATCAGCCGCCGCGCCTACGGCACCGATCCCCGCTTGCGGGCGTTTTTTGCTTCGGCCGATGACCTGCAGGCCAAAGTCGGTGGTTCGAAAGCCGTTGGCGACTTTCTCAAGACCGTGACCGGTGCGCCGCCCGGGGAAATATTCGGCGTGCTCAGCATGGAGTGGGAGCAACGCAATGTGCTGGGCATGAATCTGCACGGCGACATCGTGCAGCGCGACGTGCCGCAGGTGGTCGTCAACTTTTTTCATCATCGCTACTTTGGACCTGAGGCCAGTGACGCCGAGAGCCGCTGGCAGGTGAAAGTGCGCGTCTTCGACTACCTGATAGAACGAGCTCTGGAAAGCATCGTGGCAACGCGCAGCAAGCGCACCGAACTGGAATACCAGCGCGGCCTGTTGCAACGCAAACTCACGGCAATGAAGCAGGGCAACTGGGGTCTGGAAGCCATGCTGGCCGACGCGGAACACGAAAACCCGGACCTGGCAGCGCTCGAAGCCGAAATCGACGCCCTCGAAACCGAACTCGCCGAACTCGGCGCCAGGCCCGCCGAGCTGGAGCAGAGTTTCGGGCATATCACCGAGACCCTGGGACATCCGTCAGAGTGGATTGCTCTGCGTAAGACCCGCGTGGGGTTGAACAGCATGTCGGTCAAGACCGAGGACCCGTCAACGCCCGGCTCCAGGCAGCTCGAACTCAACGAAGTCTTCTCCAGCGCCGGCGAAAGCCGGATCGTGTTGCCGGGGCGTTTTCCGCGGGAGGATTTGCCCGAACAGCCGGACTTCCTCACAGCAGCGCAGCGTTATCTGGGCTGAAGGGTAACCGCTTGACAGGGGCAGGTTGTGCACGTCTGTGCGCCGAACCGGCACTCAGTGCACGAAGGCGCGAGCGGCTTCTTCGCGCGTATAGAAACGCCCATCACGGACAAATCCTGCAATCACTGATGCCTTTACGCCAAGCGTATTGCCCGCGCGGTCGCGCTTGACGATGAGCTGGCCCTGGCAGGTCAAGGCGCAGTTTCGGTTTCACTTTAACTGGAGATGGTATGTTACTGAAAAATTGACTCGAGCCAGTTCAGCTTTTCAGCATGCGGCGTAACGCGATCAGCTTCGTGCATGGCGCGCAAGATCCTGCGGGGGGACCCGGCGCACAACGGCACGCCAGGGACAGCGCCGGTGCCCGTTGAAGCCGCAGGGTCGCACCTCATCTTGATGATGAGAAACTGCAGAAAACTACTATAATAATGATGGCAAACGAGGACATCCGTCTTGTTTGGGCATTCAGCATCAGGAGGAAAATAGCGATGAAGAAAGCTGTAATGACTTTGGGTGGCGTAGCACTCGCGGCCATTCTTTCACTCACTACCATGCCGGCGAGTGCCTGGTGGGGCAGTGGCTGGGGCAACGATTATTGGGGCCCCTGGGGTGGTGGTCCCTGGTACGGCGGCTATCCCGGTTACGGCTGGGGCGGCTATCCCGGTTACGGCTGGGGCGGCTATCCCGGTTACGGCTGGGGCGGCTATCCCGGTTACGGCTGGGGCGGCTATCCCGGTTACGGCTGGGGCGGCTATCCCGGTTACGGCTGGGGCGGCTATCCCGGTTACGGCTGGGGCGGCTATCCCGCAGCTGTGGCCCCTGTGACCCCCGCGCAGCCGCAACCGTCAACCACGACAGAAATGGAGAAGTAAGGAAGCTCCGCCAACAGGCAGGCGGATGGCGCATGCCACGCGCTGTCCCCTGCCAATAGAATAAAGCGGATCGGGTCTCGATCCGCTTTATTTTTGCCTGAGTGATTAAGCTTGTCGCCGGTTCAATAGGGTACGGGCGCGGGATAATCCCGGAACGGCTCGACAGGGTCCAGCGGTACGGGAACCAGCGCGGGATCGTCCGCGGGCCAGACGGGCTGTTGCGGCATCAGACCTTTCTTGTAGGTGTCCAGGGTTTCCCGCAATGCCTCTAATTGTTGCGGCTCAGCCATCCAGCCAAGCATGTCGATCAGCTGCTGCTGCAGACGGGCGGCCTGGTCGAACTGGCCATCAGCCGCCGCGGCCAGGGCCAGCACCGCGATATTGGCTGGTGAAGGCGCATTCGGGGCCAGCTGATTGGCCAGCGTCAGGGCACGCACACTGTCGCGAACGGCGGGGTCCGTGCTCAGCGAGCACATCCTCGCCAGAGCGTATTTGAGTTCAGGCTGTTCGGGGTGCGCCGTGATCCGCGTTTCCAGTTCCTGCGCAATGTCGCGGTCCGCGTGGCCCGCATGGTGCAGCGCGACCAGCTCCAGCAGGCGGGCGGGCGGTATCTCCGGATTCGCTGCCAGTGCAGCACGGTATTGCTGCGCGGCTTCCACATAGGCCCGCTGGCGAAACAGCAGGCCGGCGAGATAGAAATGCGCGCCCTCATGGTTTGGATCAAGCTCCAGGACTTTCCGGTAGCGAGCCGCCGCCTGCTCAGATTGGCCCTGGGCCTCGCTTAGAATACCCAGCAGAAAGTTTGCCAGTACCCGTTGCGGATCGCTGGCGAGGACAGTGTCGAGCTGTTCTCTGGCGGCCTCCGTGTGTCCACCGAGATACAGGGCACGGGCATAGCTGACCCGCGCGGCCAGATTGTCCGGATCGACTTCCAGCCCCTGCTCAAACTGGGCAATCGCCGTCTTATAGTCGCGGTCCACGATGGCTTTCAGGCCGCGTCCGAAGGCGCTGCGCGAGGTCTGCAGTACGCCTTTGAGCTCGGCCACCAGGGGATCCTCGGCGTCTGGACGTTTCGATTCGAAACGCGCCAGGTGGTCGCGCGCCAGCTCATCCTTGCCCAGATGTCGATACGCCTGGGACAGCGGGTAGTGAATACCGGCGGCCTGCGGGTCGAGCTTCAGCGCCTCGGTCAGGTGGTTGACCGCGCCCTGATAGTCGCGCTGCAGCAGGTCCACCTGCCCCAGGTAATACAATGCCGCCGCGCGCAGACCGGGTACGGCCGCGGCTGCTTCAAGCGCCGTCTGCGCCTTGTCGAGCTGGTCTGTGTCGAGCCAGAGCTGCCCCATCCGCAGGTTCAACGGCGCATAATCGGGGTTGAGTTCCGCGGCGCGCTGAAACAGCCTCAACGCTGTGTCTGTCTGTCCGCCGTTCAGCGCCAGGTACCCCGCGTAGTAGCTCCAGCGGAACTCCTCGGGCTGCAGCACGCGCGCATTTTCCCAGCACAATCCGGCAGCAGAATTGATGTTGACCAGCTGATAGAGAGCGGCCAGTTTCCCATAGCCCGCAGCGAGGTTGGCGGCGTCGGGTTTGCCCTCCCGCAGCAATTCCGCGAGGCGCGCCCGGGTCTTGTTGATCGATTCCTGCGCGACCCGTTCTGTGCCGGAGATATCAGCCTCGGGTACCGCCTGCAGCCTCTCCCGCCACACCGGTGGCAGTTGCGCGAGGCCATCGGCCGACAGCCGCAGGGGCAGGCTGAGCATGACAATGCCGCACAAGAGCACAACCAAGCGGCCCGAGCCGCGTCCCGAAACGCGACACGGCATTCGTTCGGGCTTCACGGAGCGGCGCCCGGCTGCGTGACAGTCAGCGTGGTGTCAACGCTTTCCGGCACCAGCGACTGGGTCGTGCCGTCCGGCCAGGTAATTTTGATGGCGTCCACCATCGCAGTGTCTCCCAGTCCGAAGGTCACTGGCAGCTCGACCTGAGACAGGTAGGAACGGCTGGGCATGACGTCGCGATGCTGAGTGATGCCGCCCGCGGTCAGCGCCACGCCGGCGCCGATGGCGTCACGGTTGGCTGCTTTGCCCACCAGCTTGAGCCGCAGCCAGTGGTGGCCGAGCTGCTGATCGTTACGCAACAGCACCGCACGGCGGCCGTTCTGGCTGATCAGCACATCCAGGTCTCCGTCACCGTCAATGTCTGCATAGGCGGCGGCCCGGCCCACCATTGGCTGCGACAGATCACCGGGATCGCTCACCAGCACCAGCGGCGCAGCACAGGCTTCGCCACAGTTCCAAAACAACTGGGCTGGCTGCGCGTAGTGCTGGCTGGCCTGCACCTTGTTGATGTCGTGTTCCAGGTGCCCGTTTGCCTGCAACAGATCCAGGCGTCCGTCGAGATCGTAATCGAAGAACAGAACCCCGAAGGTCAGGCTCAGACGCGAGGCGCTGCCCAGACCCGCGAGCACGGCCTCGTCGGCAAACGGCGCCTTGCCATCGGCGGTGACAAACAGGGAACTCATCTCATTGGCGAAATTACCGATGGCGATGCCGACGTCCTGGTCGTTACGGTAGTGGGCTGCATCGATGCCCATGGCGCCGGTCGCCTTGCCCTGCTGATCGTAGGCCACACCCTCGAAGGCACCGGTTTCCTCGAAGCTGCCATTCCCCAGGTTGTGAAACAGGAAATTACGCGCCGTATCGTTGGCGACGACCAGGTCCAGCCAGCCATCCTGATCATAGTCCACCGGGATGGCACTCAACCCCTTGCCCACCGGCAGACCGGATACCGGGTCGTGAACCTGGATGCCGGCCTCGGCAGAGACGTCGGTGAAACGGCCCTTACCGTCGTTGCGGTAGAGGTAGCTGTCGGTGCCGATAAAATGGGTCGGGGCGCCGTAGGACCGGCCCAGCCCCGCGAGGCGGAAATCGATTTCCAGGTCGGCCTCGCGCGTCCAGTTGACGTAGTTGAGTGCAAACAGGTCGAGATCGCCATCGCGGTCATAATCGAAAAAAGCCGCCCCTGTCGTCCACAGGTCATCGCGCCCGCCGACGCCGGCCGCGTCGGTCACTTCGCGAAAATGTCCCTGGTCGTTGTGGAACAGGTGGTTCTTTTTCAAGGATGACAGAAACAGGTCGTCCCAGCCGTCGCCATCATAGTCCCCCACCGCGACGCCCATGCCGTAGGTCTCGATAGCGAGCCCTGCCGCCTTGGTGACATCCTGGAAATGCCCTGTGCCATCATTTCGATACAGGGCCTGGGTCGGCACGCTGGCCCCGGGGTGGTCGGGCCAGTTGCGGAAGTTGACGAGAAACAGGTCCTGATCGCCATCGTTGTCGTAGTCCAGGAAAGCCGCGCCGCTGCCAATCGTTTCGGGCATAAGACGCTCGCCATAGGCGCCATTGACATGCTTGAAAGCGATCCCCGCGGTCTTGGTGATGTCGGTAAACCGTACCCCGGGCGGCTGGGGCTGGCCGGGGGGTGTCGCCACGACCGCCGGCGGCCCCGTTATCTCGGCTTCCACCACCGTTTCCTGCGGCGGCTGGCGGGTGAACAGATAGACCACGGCCCCTGCAGCGAGCAGCAGAACAATCACCATCATCGACCGGCGGAATGCCCGGCGGATGACTGCTTCACCGTCGTTGAGCGGCTCTGGCGGGTTTCCCTGCACCATGGTCAGATCGGCGCCCCCCGCAGGCAGCGCTGGATTGCGAGGCAAACAGGCGCAAGTCCGCCGGAAGAGTCACTGCTGGTCATTGTCACCTGTCACTCCATGCGTTTCGCTGACCACCACCGTCGGTGCGGCCGGGCTTTGCGCCTGCTGCAGGTCGTAGATGGCAACGGCCTCAGCAGCGTGATTGGCAGCTGGATTATTGCGGCGCGCCCGGGTGACCGCACGTTCGATGGCCTGGTCGTCCGGCCGGTATTTCTCGTGCAACCGCCGCTGCAGTTCGGCCTGATCGGGCTCATCGAGTTCCGCGCAGATCAGCGCCAGGTTGTAATGGGCGGTACTGTTCTCGGGATCCAGCGTCAGGACCCGTTCAAAGCGCGCGCGCGCCTGTTCCAGCAGGGTCACGCGGGCCGCCCGACGGGCCGCGCCGCGCTCCTGACGCGCGCGCTCGAACAGCGTGCGCCCCAGCTCATTGAGCATGTGGTAGTCCCGGCTGAAGTCGAAGTCCCGCTCGCGGGCCGACTGGAAGCGGGTGTCGGCGAGGGCCGTCAGGGTCGCGATGGCCTCATCCAGATTGCCCCGCTCCCGCTCCACCAGGGCGGAAAACCATGCCAGCGTCCAGGGCGGCGCCGGCGGATCAAACGTCGCCGCCCGGCGCAATGCGGTGGCTGCATCGTCCACCCGGCCTTCCTTGTAATACACGCGGGCCAGGTTCAATGGCCCATCGGCATGGCCCAGGCGCTCCACCTGTTCGAAGGCCGCGGTAGCCGCGCGCAGTTCGCCCTTGTTGGCCCCGCTGTCGCCTTCCCGCAAGAGGGCAATACCGTAGTCGTTCCAGCGTTGCCACGCGGGGATCGAAACCGTCTGCGCGGGCACAGGCGCGCCATCGCCCAACGACAAGGTCACCCGGTCAGCCGCCAATGTGGTAATGGGAAGGTTGTTGCCGCGGAAGTCGCCTTTCTGGACCTTGCGCAGGAACAGGGTATCGAACTTGCGGTACTGAAGTTTGGCCTCAATGGTGAGCGGTGCGACCGCATCGGGCGGGATGGTGATCGCGTAATGGACCACGGCGGCCGCGCCGGGCGGAATCTGATGGTTATACAGCGCGACGAAGATATCCTGGGCATTGCGCCGATCGATACGGTTGCCGTCGCGGTCCAGCACGTAGGCGTTCACAAAGTAGGCCCAGGGGTCGACGTTGCCCTCAGCGGCCTGCGCCCCCGAACGACCAATCACCCGATCACCGCTGGTGACGGTCACGTCGAGCCAGAGTTCATTGGAATCGGCAGTGCCCTGGGTCAGCTGGTGACCGACCTCCAGCGTGCGCACCACGGTCTCCAGCAGGTAACGTCGACCCGGCTGCAGCACAGGCTGCTCGGGACGCAGCGGGGCGTGCAGCCTGCCATCCACGGCGCCGTCTTCCCTGATCCCGAAGATATCCACCCGCGCCGCCTTGGACAACATCTCCCGACGGGCCCGGTTCTCTTCCTCAGGGCGCCCCAGCATCAGCGGGACCGCGGTATTGGCGGCCGCAAACTGGTGGTTGTGCACCGTGCGCTGACCCTCGCCGTCAAAGTCCCGCGCGGCGGGGTCGTCCGATAAGGTCAACGGCATATGGCAATGTGCACAGCGGTCCACAGCCTTTGGCGGGTAGTAAAAACTGTCCACCCGGTGACCCGACACACCACTGAGGAGAAAACTGTCGTAGTGATTCTGCCCGCGCAGCCAGCGATAGTGGTTCAGTGCATAGGGCAGGTGGACCTTGTGGCAGGCGGAACAGAATTCCGCGCTCTTGTGCATGGGTTTCAACAGCGTCTTCTTGTGCAGCGCGGGCTTGGCCTTGATCAGCTGACGGTTGACAGCCCGCAACAGTGGATTGTCGCTGAACGCAAAGGGATAGCGCGGCGGGTCGACCAGGGCGTAGTCAGCGTTGCCGCGCGGACTGTTGACCTGGGTGACGGCGTGACAGGTCATGCAGGTGATGCCTGCGCGCGAATACGGGTCCTGCTCGGGATCGTAGGCAGCATCGCTGAACCGGCCAGACATCAGCGGCAGCGGGTCGTGGCAACCGGCACAGAACTGCGACGCCTGCACGTCGCCGTCCCGCTCCAACACCACCTGCCGTGCCTCATCGACGCTCAAGCGATAGGCGGGGTTGTTGAACGAGCTCATGCGATGCACGCCCGCCTCGGCCTGGTGCAGGATATCCGGGTGGCACTCGCCACAGGTCTGGTCGGTGGCGAGGTGCTCGACCGGAATCGGCTGCTGCGTGGTGTTTTGCACCAGTGCTGGCAGAAACGGCCTGGACAGCCCGGGGGCTAGTGGCCGGATCCCCAGGTGCAGACCCAGGGCCACCACGGCGAATACGCCCGCCGCCACGGCCCAGGTGATACCACTTCGCCAGCGCAGCCGCGGCCCGGCGAGGCGATGCAGAACGAACAGCCAGATCACGGCCAGGGGGGAAAGCACGTGCAGCCAGTAGGCCGGGTCTCGTACCCGAGGATCGTCAACCTCGAAGAATCCGAAGCGGGTCAGCAGGATTCCCGATATAAACAGCACGATGACCGTGCTGTAGAGCGCAAGGCCAGCGCGGATGGCGTACCGGTTGTCGCGCCGCCACGCGCGGCGCAGATGCAGCGCGCCGAACAGCAACGCCGGGACGAGCAGCAGCAGACCCAGCCCGAGGTGCGCGAGAAACATCAGCAGGTAAAAATAGTTCTCATAGTTCTGGTCACTGAGCTGGCCGGCAGCGTTGATGACAACCAGATACAGGGAGTTGACCGCCAGCAGCCCGAACAGAGCCAGGACAACTACCAGCAGTCGGCGCAAGCCCGGAGTTACGACCGGAACAACCGCTTCCGAGCGGTAATTCGAAATCTCAGGAGAGGCCATGGTTTTCTGGTTCTTTTCCCGGTACATTACAGCGCACTATCTTATCGCGTGCCGCAGCGATGTTGAAACGCTATCGGCGGATTTCTTGATTCCGGGCAAATTGCCGGCGAGCCCCCTCGGCGGCAGTGCCGTGCCGCCGCCCGTTTGGTATCTGGCTATCGCCGGCCACCTGGCACTCACCAGGACGCTGTCGGACTTAAGCGATCATAGCGAGCACGGTGGGAGGGCGAGGCCATTTTTTCGATCGTTTGAGGAGAATAGCCGTAGCTATTTGACGAAAAGGATCGGGAAAATGGGGCGCTCTCCCACCGGCGCAGTAGATCAGTCCCAAGTCCGACAGCCTCCCAGGCAGAGCAGGGGCGCGAATCGGGGCGTCATGGCGGAGCGCACTGGGCCGATGCACCGCCACACGCTGGCGACCGGTGGGTGCCGGTCCGGTGGCCCGATAGCAATGTCTCGCCTACAGAAAAGGGAAGAACGCATGGCTGGAGAACCCGAGATCACCAACATGGCCTTGTTCTGCGATTTCGAGAACATTGCCCTGGGCGTGCGCGACGCCAGGTATGCCCAGTTCGATATCAGAAAGGTGCTTGAACGTCTGCTGCTCAAGGGCAGCATCGTCGTCAAGAAGGCATACTGCGACTGGGAACGCTACAAGGACTTCAAGGCGCCGATGCACGAAGCCGCGTTCGAGCTGATAGAGATTCCCCATGTGCGCCAGTCCGGCAAGAACTCGGCCGACGTCCGCATGGTGGTGGATGCCCTGGACCTCTGTTACACCAAATCCCATGTCGACACCTTCGTCATCATCAGCGGCGATTCGGATTTTTCGCCACTGGTCTCCAAGCTGCGGGAAAACAACAAGTACGTGATCGGCATCGGCGTGAAAGCAGCGACTTCGGATCTGCTCGCCGCCAACTGCGACGAATTCATCTTCTACGACGATCTGGCGCGCGAGCAGGAAGCGAAAAACAAGCGTGCAGCAAGCAAGACTACGGCAAGAACCTCGGGGCCCGCGGCGAAGAAGGCGGCACCCAGGGCCGAGGAGGAACGGCGTCAGGAAGCCCTCGATTTCATGGTTGAAACCATCGAGGCGCTGATCGCCGAGCGCGGTGGGGAAGAGAAGCTGTGGGGCTCGATGGTCAAGCAGACCATGAAGCGCCGCCGGCCCGGCTTTACCGAATCGTTTCACGGCTATCGCTCATTCAAGGATCTGGTGGAAGACGCTCAGAAACGCAAGCTGCTGGTGGCCGTGCGCGATGAGAAGACCGGCCAGTACACCCTGCGGCTGCCGGCAGCCGAGGACTAGCGATGACCAGTGGCGAGCTGTGCAGGACTACTGGGAGGCTGTCGGACCTGGGCGATTGTAGCGAGCACGGTGTGAGGACGAGGCCATTCTTGCGATCGTTTGAGGAGGATAGCCGTAGCTCTTTGACGAAAAGATTCGGGAAAATGGGGCACTCACCGGCGCAGTAGATCAGCCCCAATTCCGACAGCCTCCTAGGTTCAATGGACCAGCAGGCGCACTGAAACAGCGTCTCCTGGTGCATCCTGCTGACCCGCGTATAAAAGGGTAGGTTGGGCTGAGCGCAGCGAAGCCCAACATTGCATCGTAAGGCCGTTGGGCTGCACTGCGCTCAGCCGAACCTATCGGTCCACGGTTCGGGACGCAAGCTCCTGGTCGATCTGCCACCCATAGCCTGCAAGCGTCAGATTTTCATCCCGAAGGGCCAGGATAGAGCCGCTCCCGTCGTCCAGACACCATGTCTCAACCATTCTCCAAGAGGTCCGCTTGCGGTGCGGTGGGATTGAACCTGGTGGAGCCAGGGGTGACCGGCGCGGTTCACTTGCTTCTGCTGAAGGCGTCCGGTCGTAGCATCGAAGCGGCGCCGCCGAACGTCGGCCTGTGCGCGGCTTTGGTGATCCGGCAATCAGGCTTCTGCATGCCGAGCGGAAGAAGTTGCTCGGCATCGCGCTCCAGAAAGGGGCGTGATAAATACAGATATGTGCCCACCAGTAGATGTTCCCCACTTGGAAAACCGGGACGCGTCTCGATCAGGTAACCCGCTTGGGGTTCGGTGCCGCGATAGGTTTCAGGGGGATCACTTAATCCCTGGTCATAAATGAGCCGCGGGGTTACCTGTATGAACGGCTTGATGGCCTCTGGCACCGTCAACATGCTGATAACCGACACCCCGTCCCCTGCCAAAGCGACCCAATCGACATTGCTTGCGCCCTCCAGCAGGTTCTGGCTCGATGACGTACCGCGTAGCTGTATGGCATGACTGCTGGTGTTGGTGTACGCGTGGCGAAAGGGGCTGTGATGGTAGTCCGCCGCGAGCAGCAGCGAGGCACTATGGACAAAGAAATTAGCCGGCAACCGCACCGGAATCTCGGAATGGTAAGGGTAGAAAAACTGGTCGCAGAGTACTGTCGGCGAGGACAACAACACGCCGAAACGCAACGCTGCCACCGTTCCTCTGACAACACGTACAGGTCCGTCGATGTAGCCGTACACATAGCCGTCAATATCGTTTTCGCTGAAACCGAAAGTCTTGCCGAAGCGGCTGCCACCCAGACGCAGCGAGCCGCGGAACTTGGTGCGGTCCAGCAGTTCGGTGCCGTGGACCGCGAGTTGCTGCATCACGCCGACATGTTCTTTGGAAAAAGTCATTGCGTAGACGGGGCTGATGACCTTCCGGCCATCGGCATCATAGTGCACGTAGCGAACCGGCGAGCCGGGCGGGGCATCCGACGCGTACCAGGCGGCGTACACACAGGCCCTGGAGCCAGTTGCGGGATCGGTTATTTCGATTTCCAGCGTTGTCGCGGCATTCGCCAGCCAATCAGGTGCATTCGCGACGTGCTGGCCCATATCCCGCGCCATAAAGACCAGGACGTCATTGTCGTCGAGTACGGGTTCCTTGCCGGGGTCTTGATCATCGTAAGTACGCCCATAGCGGCGACCGAGTTCCCACTGCACGTCAGTATCGTCCCCCGCGCTGTCAATGTGTCGCCGTTGTTTAAAGATATCGGACCAAGGGATCTCAGACCAGACCCAGTTTCCGTTCGAGTCACGCTGGTCTATCTGCAGGGGAATGGCGTGCATCACGCCTTGCCGATAAGCGAACAGGCGGATCCGCGCAATCTCTTTGCCAAGGAGTTCATTGAGGCGACTGGCGGAGACAACTACCGGGTAGATCACTCCGGAGAGGCCCGGGCGTTGGTCGACAGCGGCGGCAGCGACGCTCGCCAGGAGCAGGGCGGCGAGGAAACCCAAAGCGCCTTTGGCGCAGAACCGAGCGAGTATCTCCATCGCAGCAACCTCCCCGGCTCTACGAACGCTTACTCTACTGGTATGGGACTATAAGTGTAGTACAGGTTCCGGAATTGCGCTGAGAAAATCCGGTCGGACGGGACGGTGGTTAAACTGTTCTGCGGATACTCGCTCTCCGCGCACAGACCGAACACCCACCAGCTGCGTGAGATTAGGTCTATAGTAATCCTAAGCACAGCCCACTTGTCGGTGGGCGCGGTCTGACGTTGCCGTTTAAGTGAAAAGCGGGTTGTGATGAAAAACCTCTTAGTTCCCGTAGACCTGTCTGAAACATGCATTGCCGTGGTTGACCGCGCCAGTTGTCTGGCACAATCCTTCGGCGGCAGGTTGTGGTTGTTGCATGTGTTTCCGCCCAGTCACGGCCGCGTGCCGTATAATCTTGATCGCCAGCACCTGCGCAAGGAGATGGCGCGGGAGATAGCCTTTAAACGGTGCAAACTGCGGCAGCTGGCGGCACGACTGCGTCAGGACCGTGTCCATGTCACTCCGCGTTCCATCGCCGGTAATATTCCCAAGATCATTCTAAACGAGGCTCAGAGGATACATGCCGATCTCATCATTCTCGGCTCCCACGGACACGGTAATCTGTATCACGCGCTGCTGGGCGGGGTAGGACAGAAGGTAAAGCGCAAGGCAACCTGCCCGGTGATGCTGGTGCGCGTGCCCGACTACTATTCGGTCTCACAGGTGGACTCCTGTACATCGTGACCGTGTTTCCTGGTTTACCCCCGGGTTGCGCGTGCCTCCGGCAACCGGCATACGTAGTTACCCTAATTGCGGCCATGTTCATATTATGCAAAAAGGCTCCATCTAGTGTCTCCTCAACGCGGTAGTGAGCCCCGGATTACCTGCAATCTGCAAAATCTGCGGGAAGCAGGCAAGCGTACGCCGCTCATCATGGTTAACGGCGATGATCCCAGGCTCGATCCTGATGCTCATCGCCTTGTCGGTGAGTACTGAATCGCGCGAACGGCTTGTCTGAACGGGTAAGCGCTCCTTGGTCCCACGCTTACGGACCAGGAGCCCTCGGTGAGCAGAAACCAACCCAACTCGGCGTTGTCTCGGTTTGAACGTGCAGTGTCGAGAACATATGACAGGTGCGGCGTCTCAGCGAAATCCGTCATCGAGAAATCGTTTACTGTATATAGTTAAAGACTGCGTATCGCGAGTTTGAGTTCCGGCAAGACCGGACGATCAATGCGTAGCACGTAAGGATGTGTTGGTATGAATGATAACAACCCGGAGAATCAAGACCCCAATCAGCGGGTATGTAATCGCATCAATTTGACCAGGACATTGCTGGTTGAACTCGACACCGGCGACGTTCTGGAAGGACGGACCGTGGACATCAGCCCGCGCGGTGCATTGATGAAAACAGAAATTTCGCCCGATGCCGAGTTGCTGGGGGTTGCGGGAACACTGTTCATAATATCGGATGAGGGACATTTCTCCATCGGTTATCCCTGCAAAGTGGTCAGACTGAAAGGCCGTTCCATCGCCTTAGAAGTAGACAAAAAGGCCGCGGCCGCGTTTGGAAATTATATGACCAAAGAACTGCTTGGGCGCTAGGAGGCTGTCCACTGGCGATCCTGCGCCCCCGCCCGTCAATAGAGGTTACGGTGCGAGACTCGCAGCCGCGTAACTCATCACGATGCCATGACTGGGCCCGCCGTGCACGGCTGCTTCGGGAGCGGTTTTCGTATGGTATCTGAGATCCCGTTTTAACCGGTGTCCGACCGTTGGCCTGTTTGAGCAGCCTGGGATACTGAAGCGGCACAGTCGCCTCCCTCGCGGACAGTCACGCGCGCTCCCTGTAGCTTGGACTGAACCAACGTCAAGCCCAACGTGGCTCGGCGTCCTCGGGCTTCGCTTGCTCAGCCCAACCCACCGGTTCGGGCGGGCAGGTTCTGGCGGCTGCGTGGCTTCCGGCATGCGCAGAGCGATGCAGGGTTGTGATCGTCCGGCAGGCGGATCGCATTCGCCGTAGTGGCGAAACGGGAGCGAATTCCTTAAGGTGATATTAACGCCGTCTGAATGCCCGGAGTGTCAGCCATGAGCACAGATCGAAAAATCGCCGTCGTCACTGGTGCCAATCGCGGGCTTGGTCTGGAAACCTGTCGGCAGCTGGCGCAATTGGGTTTGACCGTGATTCTGACCAGTCGCAATCGGGCCAAGGGCCAAGCCGCGGTCGACGAATTGCGGACGAAGGGGCTGGATGTAACGTTCTACCCGCTGGACGTCACGGATGCCAGGAGCATCGGGCAGCTGGGCGAGTTCATTGCAAACGAATATGGGCGGATCGATGTTCTGGTCAACAACGCCGGTGTCTTTCTCGACCCCATCGGCGGCAGTGATCCGTCCGCAAGCAGTGTCCTCCGGGCCGATATCGATACGCTGCGCACCAGCATGGAAACGAATCTGTATGGTCCTTTGCGTCTGTGTCAGGCGCTAATACCGCTTATGCAGGGGTCAGGGCGCGTGGTGAATGTGTCGTCGGGCATGGGACAGTTATCAGAGATGAACGGTGGTTGCCCGGGCTATCGCTTTTCAAAAACGGCGTTGAATGCATTGACACGCACCCTGGCCGACGAACTGCAGAACACCCAGATCAAGGCAAATTCCGTCTGTCCCGGTTGGGTGCGCACGGATATGGGCGGGCCGGACGCGACGCGTTCGGTGGAGGAGGGTGCCGCGACCATTGTCTGGCTGGCTACGCTTGCCGCTGACGGCCCGAGCGGTGGTTTCTTCCGCGATAAGGAACCCATCCCCTGGTGAGGACACGCTCACTGAGTCTTGGCGTCAACGTCGGCTGTATTCATCGCCGCCGGAGCCATGGCGTAAAGAGAAAACATGGTATTGTGTGATGGCCATGGGTTTCCTGAAGCGGAGCGGTTATACCAACGGTGTGTGGCAATCATTACCCGGACTGCACCATTGCACTGGGAAGCAGAATCGCATGGAAATGGCTGAGTGCATAACAGCGTCCTAGAGTCGCATAAAGCCGGGGCCGTAATTCGGTTTCGACAGGTGATTTACACGATGAAATGCATCCTGGTGTATTGATTCTGGAATTCACCGAAGTGAGGTCGTGGCCCCGTCCTGTAGGAGCACCCGTGCCGGGCATAAACGCCGTTCTCCGGCGCGATCGCGGCCAGGCACCCTGAAGGGCATAGAAGGCCGCTCCTGCAGGAGGATTTATGCAACGATTGGGTCTTGTGGAGTGAGGCATGACAGACTGCTGCTCTAATGCCGCATGTGAGATCGAAAAACTCCAGACGCGGCAATCCAGGACATTGAAGATCGTGCTCGCCGTCAACACGGGCATGTTCCTCGTCGAATTCGCAGCGGGTCTCACCGCCGCATCGACGGCGTTGCTTGCGGATTCCCTGGATATGCTCGGTGACGCCTTTGTATACGGGTTCAGCTTGTATGTTGTTTCCCGGAACAATGCATGGAAGGCCGTGTCTGCCCTGATCAAGGGCGGGATCATGGCCTTGTTCGGCCTGTTTGTGAATCGCCGCGTCAGCTTCGGTCTGCCGACACGTCAGCCCCACTGTCTTGCTCGGGAACAAACAATAGCGGTCGCAAAGACTCATTCAGCAGCCGGTCGCCAATGCCATCCAGCAGGGCGCGGTACAACAGGCCGTGGCTGTGAGAGCCGACAACGATCAGATCCGCATCCAGACGATCCGCTTCCTCGAGGATCATTTTGACGGTCGCACCTTCTACCAGGAACGCCCTTGCGTCGATACCCTTGTCCCGCAGGTGTTGCGTCAGATGCTGCAGCGACTTGTGTTCGTGGCGAAGTTCGGTCGCTACTTCGCCGCGCAGCACCTCCCGCGGCACCGTGAACGGTGTTGTCGCCCGGCCATGCGGTACGACGTGCACCAGCCAGACCTTGCTTGAAAAGGCACGCGCCAATTCAATTGCGCGTCTGATCACGGCTGAAGTCGGAGTTGCGCCGGCGACACTATCGATCGCCACGAGTATATTCTTCACGGTCGGCATCTCCCCCATCACCCTGCTGAAAATCCCGCCGCGGGTTTCCTGCAGGTCAATACGTTACGCGGCACCTCGCGGGTCGCCCTCTGTCCAGAACCCGTCTTTCCCACCATACAGTCGTCTTAAGCCATCCTGGCGACCTGGATGTCTGCACTCTAGCAGCCCGTGGGTAGCGGGAGAACTGACCCAGATCAAGCGAATCACCTGCATCGTAAAACAGAGCAGCCAGGCGTTTACCGGTGCTGCAGAGTCTTCGCCACCGCAGGCAGAGTAAAGAACGGGCGCAGCATCATTGCATCCACCGCAGCCCGTCCGGTTTCGTTACTTTGCAATCCACCTGCCAGCGACCAGTTCCTTGTCCCCGGCTTTGATCTTCCCTGAGAATTCATCGCCCGCCTTAATTCTGCCGACGCCCTTCGGGGTACCCGTCATAATGATGTCGCCGTCATTCAGGCTCAGGAATGTCAGCAGTTCCACGAGAATGGCGTCCGGTTTATACAGCATTGAATCCGTGCCCCCACGCTGCACATTTATCCCATTGATGTCTAATTCGACGCTCAACTCTGAAAGGCGTTCCGGCAATCTTACAAAATCGCTGAATACCGCGGAACCGTCGAATGCCTTCGCTCTCTCCCAGGGTAGTCCCTTGGATTTCAGTCTCCGTTGCAGTGCTCTCTTAGTAACATCGAGACCAAAACCAACGGCGGCGAAGGTGCTCTTTTCGACGATAAAACAGATTTCCGCTTCATAGTGCAACGGTTCTTCATGAACGCAATGCAGCTCCCGGGAAATAGCCGAGTTCGGTTTAAGAAAAACGACCATTTCATCCGGCACGCCATTACCCAGCTCTCTGATGTGCTCGACGTAATTTCTGCCGACACATATGATTTTGGATGGGCACACGGGTTTTCCGTCCACTACGACATGTCTCAAGTCACATCTCCGCACTGTCCTGGAAATCTCTCGCAGTAAAGATCAGAGTCACAGGCGAGTTCCTGTTCTGGCGCCCCACGGAACCCGCTACGCTGCGCCATCATACCTTGCGCCATTACGGCCCAGCCCAGCCCGGGTCGCGGTGTAAGGCTTCCCCAAACATCCCCTACCCGACGCGCGCGGTCTGATACTGGAAAGCCCTTTAACTCATTGGCTGTATTAGATTTCACGACGCCAGGAGGGGACGACATCGCCGCTGTTCAACGTCCACTGCCTGGCTCCAGCGAAGCAATGAACTCGCCCAGCGCCTGTTCGTATTGCGGCTGGCTCAGGAGAAAGCCGCTGTTATGATCGCCGCGCAGGGCAACGAAGCGTTTCGGTTCGTGGGCCGACTGGTACAGCTTTTCACCCAGGCGATACGGCATGATCTCGTCCGCGGGGCTGTGCAGCACCACCACCGGACAATGCACCTGCGCGAGCCGCCCGGCCGAATCGAAGTCATAGCGCACGACAACCAGACGCGACAGCAGCGGCAACACCGCCTGGGCGAAGTCACGCGCCGAACTCAGGGTCGACTCCAGGATCAGCGCGCCTGCTTGCACCTGGGACGCAAGCTGTGCAGCCACCGCGCCGCCCAGGGAACGGCCAAAAATCACGATGTTGCCTGCCACCACGCCGCGGGTCTCAACCAGGTAGTGCCAGGCCGCTGCGGCATCCGCGTAAAGCCCGGTTTCTGTTGGTGTTCCCTGACTGCGGCCATAGCCGCGGTAGTCGAAGATAAGAACGTTGAGGCCCAGGCGCCGGAAGATGGCAATCGATTCGCCGCGATGGGAGATGTTGCCGGCATTACCGTGCAGAAACAGCACCGTCCGCTCCGCGCCCGACCGGGGAATGTACCAGCCGTGCAGCCTGATGCCGTCCGCCGTCATCAGGGAGACATCTTCGTAGGGCATATTCCAGTCGTCCGGCGTGGCGTCCAGTTCGCGCAGCGGAAAGAAGGTCATCCCCGGCTGCTGCAGGAACATCCAGCCGTTCAGAACAACCAGGGCCAGGAGGATGCTCACCAACAGAGTCATCACGGCGTCCTTCATCCCAGCAGCGTGGCGGTTAACGGGTCGCCGGGGTGCAGCCGGCCAACAGCCACCAGGGCATCAGATGTCGTACGCATGCGCGGCCGCTGGTGGATAACCGACTTACCTCACGGAGTGCTCTCGAACCGGTAGAAGGTCCGGTTCAGGTAATCGGTCACGTCGCCGACCTCCTCCTCCGTCCAGTGCAGCCCGGCATGGTTGCTCCATGCCGCCACCCGATTGCGCAGCTCGGTCATAAACGTCACCCTGCGCCCGTTGCGGGTGTGCGCCCAGGTTTCATGACACGTCTGACAATGGTTCTCATACAGGGCCTGACCCCGCGAAAACTCCTCGCCCAGGACTGGCGACGACAGGCTGCAGAGCAGAACTCCACCAATGAGCCCCATACCCAGCGACCGCGACATCCTCTGCGTGGACGCTTTGAACTTGCTGTCATCAGTGCGCATGACCACCCCCACCATGGCTACCGTCCAGAGTATATCCGCTATCGCAGTGTTGACACAGCCCGGAGCGGGGCGTTTTCCTGGTACAACCGTCCGGTCGATCGGTACTTTCTTGTGCCCTTCCAACGCAGTCCGGCAAGTACATTAATTATTGTTAACTGGCCGGAAAGCTTCATGTAATCCGGGCAGGTCTACTCTAATCGAACGACAAACGAGGTCAAACCCAATGGAGAACCCGACCATGAAACACTCGATAACTGCGATTGCCCTGGCTGCGGCACTGGCCCTGCCGCAGTCAGCACTGGTTCAGGCCGCAGACACACCGACAGCAACCTCACAGGCCCAGGCCGCAAGAGGTTACCTGGGAATAAGCATCGGTCGGCTGCCCGACCCGGTGCGCGCCCAGCTGCCCACAGCCGTCCCGCGGGATCAGGGCGTACTGGTGGAGCAGGTCATGCAGGGCTCGCCCGCGGCGAAGGCCGGCCTGCAGCCTTTCGATATCCTGTTGCAATACAATGACCAGAAGTTGTTTTCGCCGGAGCAGCTGACCAAGCTGGTTGGCTCCGACACCAGCGGACAACCGGCGAAGCTCACCGTCGTCCGCGGCGGCAATATTTCGACGCTTGCGGTGACCCTCGGCGAGAGCCGCCTGCCGGAATCTGCTCAGCAACGCTCGCGACCGGAACTGCAGCCGCTGCCGTTTCACCCGCACCATCGACCGCCTTTTGACGGACCCGGCCAGCAGGCGTTACCGGCCCCTGAGGGAAACTGGGAAAGCTTCGACCTGTTATCACTGGAGAAACTGAACGGTGATCAGTACCAGGCGAAGATCGGCTATCTCGCGACGGACGGTACCCACAAACATCTCGAATTCCAGGGCAGCCGCGAAGAGATTCGCCAACAGATCCTGGCGCAGAAGGATCTCCCGGACATAGAGCGCGACCAACTGCTGGATGCCCTGACAGCACGCGACGATTCTTTCCCGTCCGGTTACTGGCCGCCCATGCCGTTTGAGCAGGACTTCCCGGCACCGCCGCCCTGGTGGGGCTGGCGTCCGGATTTCTGATCGCGGTAACCAGTCGGTGCGGCCATAATCAGGACCAGCACCCGACACGACAGCGGCGGCTTAAGGACGCTGTGCACGCGGCATTAGTATCTGCACGGCGTGCTGGCAGTCGCCGCTGGCCGGGTGTTTTCAGCCATCGGAGCCGGTCCGAGTAATCTTCGCAGGCGCGAATCGCGGCCAGGAGGCGGCTCCTACAGCCACAGGTTTCTAGAATTCACCTGTAGGAGCACCCGTGCCGGGCATAAAAGGCCGCTCCCACAGCGAGATTTCTGCAATGATTGGGTTTACCAAGACCGGCTCTTCGGTCGCGAACATGCGTATGCCCTCGTCGAAAAAATAACGAATATCCCTGCTTTTCTTGATCGTATGGCCGTAGCTGATGCGATCGCCGTTGACCCCCAACTGCATTACCTTCTTCGTGGGCAAGGACGACGCCCTCTTGGTCAGCAGGAATTTTTTGTGGCGGGCTCAGAGTGAGCGCATCCCGTGCGACAGGTCGTCAATGGCCAATTGAGAACCTGCCCGGCAGCCGTGGTGTCTGGCCGCAGCCCAGGGCTTCAGCGACGAGCGCAACCACGCGTGTGACTACGGCTTTTCACACCGGGCCACTGGTCACCAGCCGCAACGGACGGGCGCCCGCGCCTGCCTCCTGGCCAAACACTTCCGCGGCCGGCTTGGGTCTCTCGATCCAGTACCCCTGCGCATAGTCGATACCCATCTCGCGCAGCAGATCGAAGCTTTCGCGGTTTTCGACAAACTCCGCGATCGTGTGCATGCCCATGACAGTCGAAACCTGGGCAATTGCCTTCACCATCGCCTGATCGACTGCGTTGTTATGGATAGAACGAATAAATACGCCGTCGATCTTCACATAGTCCACCGGCAGGTTCTTCAGATAACCGAAAGAGCTGACACCGGCGCCGAAGTCGTCGAGCGAGAACTTGCAACCGTAGCGCTTTATCGTCTCGATAAATGTCAGCGCCAGGCCGAGATTGTTGACCGCAACTGTTTCGGTAATCTCGAAACACACCTGCCTCGCGCATACGCCCAGGTGTTCGACTTTACGGGTTACGAATTCGAGGAAACCCTCTTCACCGATTGACTGGCCGGAAAGATTGATTGAAACGTGTATTTTCCTGCCGGCCCGCTGCTGCTCGAGCAGCAGCCGGATGGCGTCGCTGACCACCCAGCGGTCGATTTCGGACATCAGCTGATAACGTTCGGCGGGCGGCAGAAAAGCACCAGGTGATACGTAACCGCTGTCTTCGTCGAGCATGCGCACCAGCAGTTCGTAATGTACCGCTGCGGCATCGCGGGTACTGACAATGGGCTGCGCAAATAACTCGAAGCGGTCTTCCGCCAGGGCCCGCCGCACAGCCGTTACCATGCCCATTTCACTGCGGCGGCGGCGCAGATGTTCGTCATCCGGCTGGTACACATGCAGGCGGTTACGACCCTCCTCCTTGGCCGCGTAGCAGGCCATATCCGCGGCGGACAGTATATCCGCTGCACAGCTCTGTTCCTGCGTCACCGGCACCAGACCGATGCTGACATTGACCTGAAACAATTTATCGCCCCACAGGAAACGGAACTCGCTGATCGTCTTCCTCAACGCTTCGGCCACTTCGACGGCTCGGGAAATGGGACAGTGTGCCAGCAGAATGCCAAACTCGTCACCGCCAAGTCGGGCCAGTATGTCGGCTTTGCGCAGCGAAGCGCGCAAGTCGGCTGTCAGTTTCTGCAGCATCTGGTCACCCGCAGCGTGCCCGCAGGTGTCGTTGACAACCTTGAACTGGTCAAGGTCCAGGTAACACAAGGCGTGCTCTTCGCCGTCACGCCGGGTATGCTCCAGAGCACCTTGTAACTTCCTGTCGAATTCCCGGCGATTGTACAATCCCGTCAGCGGATCGTGGCTCGCCTGATAGGAAAGCTCGCGCTGCAGCGCCCGCGCGTCGCGTACGTCGTGGAGCACGATGACGGCACCATGCACCTCACCGCCCGCATCGCAAATCGGCGAGACCGAAATCTCGACCGGATATTCCTCGTCATCGCTCCTCAAAATGGCGCAGCTGTGATCCAGCTCGATTGACCGGTTCTCGCAAAGACACTGTGTAATCGGGTTTGCGATCTTCCTGGTGGTGTCTTCGTCGACAATCAGCATAATATCCTGCAGCGATTTGCCCTTCGAATCGCCGAGGGACACACCGAGCATATGCTGTACCGCCGGGTTCATGAATACCACCCGACCCAGTCGATCCGTGGTCACTACGCCATCACCAATCGAATGCAGCGTGACTTCCGCAAGCTCCCTGGCTTCCGAGGCCTGTTCCTGGGATTGGCGCATTGTCTTTACCGCCTCGTTGATAAAGCGCGAGACATAGCCGAATTCGTCGTTGCGCGTGTCGTCGAAGCAAAGCTTCTCATCCGCTTTACCTGCGGAGATGGCTCTCGCCGTCGTCACCATTCTTCTGAGTGGCAGACTCAATATGTGATCGAGCAATCCCTTGATGACACTCCCGAACACCAGCAGCAGGATACCGAGGCCAATCAGCAGGGGTGCCCGTTGCGCGTGAAGCGTCGCCGCCAGGCTGGGGAAACGTATGACCAGGTCCGCGGATACCCGCTCGCCATCGGAGCGGGTGATGCGGATGATCCTGTTGAGGGTCTGCGCTTCCGGGTCGCCGGAATCGATCCCCGCCGCTGCGATCGGCATTCCCGCGTGACGCAGCTCGATGTACAACTCGGTGTAACGGTTTGCGAGCAGACTCAACTGACTGGACAATTCCGGACTTACCTGCAGGCTGTCGTGGTCGAGCGTCTCGTGAATCCGGTAGGCAATATTATCAGCGAGCGCCTCGCGGCTGCCCTGCGTTGTCGCTTCGAGGTTATGAAACAGGATCGCGGCAAAAACCAGCCCGACAAGAATCAGTCCCCAAAACACAATGACGGTGATCTTGGTCGAAAGGCTGACGATCCTCGATTCATCTACGCTGGCGTCCAAGAGTACTGCCCTCCTGTCCCGTCTACCTCAGACCGAGCCAGCGCAGCGCCAGGACCATCGGACAGATGCCGCTCAGGCCCGCGCCAATCAGGGCAAACCCGACAAACCAGGGCAGCAGCCAAAGGAAGGATCCGAGGCTGGTCATGGGAAGGATAATCAGGGTCGCGACGATCAGACGCAGTCCGCGCTCCGCTTCAAAGCAGATCCGTGCATTGGAGTGTGCTGAGGCAACGCCGTATTCCTCGAAGGCACTGCCACCGGAGCGCAGCCTCGCCATCACCGTCGGGACCCTCAGGTTGGTGATACCCTCGAACAACAAAAGGCCGACGAGCGCATACATCAGGTGCACAGAATTGATCATCAGTGCGGCAACCAGCCAGGCGCCGAGTATGATTCTGAAGTTCTTCTCTGACATGACCAGGTGTCGCCGTCGCGAAATCCGTCGTTAATTCATTCTCTTATGTATCGACCCAGGCATAGAGACCTGAAGCACCAGGGGAATGTGAGGACATGGCCGGCGATCCGAGCCACCGCGCCTGGCTCGCCCCGGGGCCGCCGCGACGCAGCGCAAACGCTGCGATCCTCGGCGACTGCGGAAATCCGTGCACACGTTGACGACCACGATAAAACATCATATCAATCAACAAGAAGGCGTGCGCGCCTGCGGCACTACCGCGCATGCCTCGCTGGTTCTATCGCTTGCCGGATATGGCACTTTTGAGCATGATTCGCGAGCAGCGGTGCCAGACCTTAGGCAGATAGCAGGCCTGGAAATGCGCCTTGTTGCGCTTTGGGAAAACGTCCCAGCGGTCCGGGCGCCGCTTGGTCTGTGCCGTCAGGTCAGCGATTTGAAAGCGGGAATCAAAATGGCATGGTCCGACGAAGCGACTAGAGTTGCACCACGGACCGACCCACAGTCGATAAGGAGGAAGACATGGCAACCGGGAATCAAGAGCATATGCCTGCTGCGCTGGGCGGCATGACGCCATCTGCCCGCCGTGCCGGTGGTAGCAACCATGAAATCCGTTTCGCCGTCGCTGAAGGTTCCCACGGGTCCATTCTGGTGGCACAAAGTGATCGGGGCATCTGCGCCATTCTGCTGGGTGACGATCCGGACCAGCTCGCACGTGACCTGCAGGACCAGTTTCCGTCAGCCAACCTGATCGGCGGTGATGCCGCATTCGAACAGCTCGTGGCCAGGGTCGTCGGCTTTGTCGAAGCGCCAGCGCTGGGCCTCGATCTGCCGCTGGACATACGCGGTACGGTGTTTCAACAGTGGGTATGGCAGGCACTGCGGACCATTCCCGCCGGTCAGACGGTGAGCTATAAGGACATTGCCCGGCAGATCGGGTCCCCCAAAGCGGCAAGGGCCGTGGCTGCTGCCTGTGCCGCCAATGCCCTGGCCGTAGTGATCCCTTGCCATCGTGTGGTGCGCAGCGACGGCGGGGTGGCCGGCTATCGTTGGGGGGTCGAGAGGAAGCGTGCGCTGCTCAAGCGGGAGTCAGCCAAATGAGGCCCGGCTCCAGGTCTGCTTCGCGGGCGCCACGATGATCGGCGATCTCTTCGCGGCGCAAGACAATACCGAGCCCTGGTCGGAGCGTTTTGGGCCCGGCACGACCCTGCTGCACAGCTTCGCCGGACAGGAGGCAGCGACGCTCCTGACCGACCTGGAAGCAGTCGTCGTTGCAGCGCCGTTGCGCCATATGATCACGCCAGGCGGCTGCCGCATGTCGGTCGCCATGACTAATTGCGGCACACTGGGCTGGGTGGCGGACCGCCGTGGCTACCGGTACGACGTCATCGATCCGCAGCGCGGTTGCCCGTGGCCGTCGATGCCTGCCTCGTTCCCGGGGCTGGCCCAGAGGGCGGCGGCCGCAGCAGGATTCGAGGCATTTGAGCCGAATGCCTGCCTGATCAACCGTTACGCACCGGGCGCCAGGTTATCGCTGCACCAGGACAAGGACGAAGGCGACTTCAGGGCTCCTATCGTCTCCGTATCGCTCGGAATTTCCGCGCTTTTCCTGCTTGGCGGCATGAACCGGACGGACAGCACAAGCCGCGTCGTCTTGACCCATGGCGACGTGCTGGTCTGGGGCGGGCCGGATCGGCTGCGCTATCACGGCGTGTTACCGCTGAAGGCCGGCCACCATTCATTGGTTGGCGAGTGCCGGATCAACCTGACATTTCGCAGAGTGGCCTAAGTCAGAATCAGAATACAACTCCACCAGCGGCAGCTGGCTGTCGGACTTGGGGCTGATCTACTGCGCCGGTGGGAGAGCGCCCAAGTCCGACAGCCTCCTAGTCCGGGATGCGGGTGACCCGGACGTCAACCGAGAGCTCCGGCCGAGCGTTGGCTGACCCCACAAAGGAGCCCACAACCGGGAGAATGGCTTCCGGGTGACGGTGCACCGCCACGGCAATATGATCGCCACTGACCACCAGCCCGCTGGTGGGATCAAAACCCCGCCAGCCGGAACCCGGCAAATAGACTTCCGACCAGGCATGGGTGGCGGTATGCCCGTCAGCGACAGCTTCGTTGAGCACGTAACCGCTGATGAAGCGGCTGGCGAAACCGCAGTGACGGCAGATCTCGATAAACAGCGTAGCGAAGTCCCGGCAGGATCCATGGCCCATTGACAAGGTCTGGGCCGGCGACTGGACACCGGGTTCCTCGCGCACCTGGTAGCGGAGTTCGTTAGCGATTTTTCGATTTACCGCGGTCAGCAGTGCGATCGTGTCAACCGCTGTCTGCGGATTGCAGACAGCGGCTATCCACTCTTTCAACACGCCCCGCTCCTGTGGAAATATGGCGCTCTGATACGGCGCCAGATCGATCTGTTCCGCGGGGTCGTAAGGGAAAGGGAAGCGCCGGGCATCGTCCTCCAGCACAAAGTCCAGCGGGTCCTCTTGATAGTGCTCCACCACCACGTCGCTGGCGATGACGAGGTCTTCAGCAGGTTGCAGGAAATCGACGACGGCAACGGAATTCCCGTAGACGTTGCGCTTCCAGCGGATCCGGAACTCGGGGCTGATCTCCAGTTTGGACGACTGCACACGTAGATCGTGACCGTCGCGTGGCCGCAAGTGCAGCGTGTGCGTTAACAGTGTTACGGCCTCCGCGTAGTGGTAGCGTGTCCGGTGTTGAATCTGGATGCGGCGCATGGGCCAATTTTAAGGTACCGGCGCGGCAAATAGTATCCGGGAGCCTCTCCGGGCAATCATTCTGCTACCGCGAGAACGAAGAGCGGGGGCAGATTCCCAGCCGCTGTTATGCTGCGGGACACGACCCGGCACGACCGTTCTGCAGGCGGCATTTTGACAGCGCAGCAAAACTGGGAAACACTCGCTGTCGTGCAACCCGACAACGGCAGTTTTGATGCGGCAATCCGCGCCCACGATGAGGCCGTGGCGGCCTGCGGGCTGGATGTCTGGATCGGTGCCGAACCGACCTTCACCAACCGACGGTCCGAGTCGCCCGAATGGCTCACCGATGCACTGGGCGACACCAAGCAGGCCTACGCCTGCCACATCATCGCACGCCTGCGCGACAGCTGTTCCGGCGCGATCATATTGCGGACCCTGGGACGCCAGTACCCCGGCGAAGAGCGACCCCGCTGGAGTCTGGGCCTGTACCAGCGCCGCGACAGCCGCGCGCTGGCCGACGGGTTACCGGCCGACCCCCTGGGTACTGCGTGTTCCTGCGACGCGCAACGCGTAAGCGCATTCTGGCGGTCCCTGACCGCTGCCCTCGGCCGCGCTGGCTGGGCGGCCACCGGCTTTCACGTTGACGGAGACATGGGGTTGCGCGTGCTGTTCCGCTGCGATGGGCAACAGCCGGCGGCCGATCCGGCAATCGATGCCCGGCTCGCCCGTGCTTCACTGCAGGCACAAGCCCTCCCCCCGGGCGGCGCCGTGGACGATCTTGCCGACGAGGGACTGTATCTGGTCGCGCTTGGCTGCGCGCCAACAGGGCCGGGGAACAGCCTGCAGCCCTGCATCGAACTGCCGGAGTTTTCTGACGTCGCCGCGTTTATGGCCTTTGCAGAGCGGGTTGCACAGGCGGCGCACGAAGCCGGGCTCACTGCACTGGTATGGCGCGGATTTTCTCCACCGGTGGATGAGACCGTAGCCTGGACCACACTGACCCCCGACCCCGCAGTGGTTGAAATCAACGCAGCCCCGGCCGCCAGTGTCACCGAATTCCTGGAGGTGAGCCGCAGGTTGTACGCCGTGGCAGAGGCCGAGGGCCTCGCACCCTACCGCCTGCAGTACAACGGCGAGATTTCCGACAGCGGGGGCGGCGGACAGTTTACGCTCGGCGGTCCGAGCCCCGCACGCAGCCCGTTCTTTGTCGCACCGCAGCTCATGACCCGCCTGGTCCACTATCTCAATCACCACCCGGCGCTTTCCTACTGGTTCGCTCCTGTGTATGTCGGCAGTTTCAGCCAGTCGCCGCGTGCCGATGAAAACGTGCTCGAGTCTTTCAGTGAACTGCAGGTGGCGTTGCAGCATCTTGCCGCCACAGCCGAACCGGAACCGGAGTTCATCTGGCGCAGCCTGAGCCCTTTTCTGGTCGACACCTCCGGAAATGCCCACCGCAGCGAAGTGAATATCGAAAAACTCTGGAATCCCTGCCTGCCCGACCGGGGACGCCTCGGCCTGGTCGAATTCCGCGCCTTTCGCATGGCGGTGACAGCGGAGAGCGCAGCCGCCATCGCCGCGATGCTGCGTGCGCTGGCAGCAATGCTGGGCCGGCAGGACCCAAATCACCAACTGATCGAGTGGGGCAGCCGCCTGCACGATCGCTTTGCGCTGCCGTTTTACCTGCGGCAGGACCTGCAGCGGGTGTTCAGTGACCTGGAGACCGCGGGACTGGGTCTGGGCACGCCCATTACGGACTGCCTGTATGCCGATGAGTGGCGCCATATCGGGCGCGCAGAGCTGGCCGGTTGTCGGCTGGACGTTGAGCAGGCCATCGAATTCTGGCCGCTGCTGGGTGACGCCGCCGCGCAGGCCGGCGGCTCGCGCCTGGTTGATGCAAGTACAACGCGCCTGCAAGTCACTCTTAGGCCTGGCAGCATCCATGTCCCTGATCTCGACGGCTGGCAACTGCTGGCCGGTCGCTACCGCCTTCCGTTGCGTCAGGAACAGGACGAGTCCGGAACAGTGCTCCTCATGGGTTTGCGCTATCGTGCTTTTGTGCCCTGGACTGGTCTGCATCCGGGAATCGGCGCGCAGGGGCCAATTGTGCTGACCCTGCTGCCCCCCGGAGGGGAACGCGGACTGCGCGTTACACTGCACGATTGGCAGCCACAGGCAAAACCCTACGACGGTCTCCCCCAGTCACTGGACGAGGCACAACGGCGTGTACGTGAGCGCTTTGTGGTCGAAGAGATCGCCGCAAATGCGGCGCCCGACGCGCTCACACCGCCGGCCGAGGCCCTGAGCGACTACTGCCTTGACCTGAGGCGCACCTGAGCGGAGAGGGCTTCGCCGGGAGCCGGTCCGATCCAACGCTGGTCGGGCGTCAGCCCACGTCCCAGGGATCAGGCAGCCCGTTCGGCGTCACCCTTGATCGTTCTGATCAGCGGATACAGCTGCTCGATCTCATCCTGGATGCGACTCAGGATCAGATCGAAGACCTCGGCGGTTTCCTGCAGAAACTCGCCGTGATTGGCGATGTGCAGCCGGTGTTTGCGCCGTTCGCACCACTTCTTGGTGTACTGGGACAAGATCCGCTTTATTTCCTGAGACCCGCCCATGAAATTGTGCGCAATCTTCTTGGCGTTTTCATCCTGGCTGTTCAGCAGTGCCGTGTAGGTATGATCCACGCTGTCCAGGTGCGCCTGCATTTTTTCGCCATAGCGATAGAACAGCTCGCAACAGGTGTCCGTATCGCACATGCTGCGGTCTTTCAGCAGGTAAGACAGGACGTTCGCTAATTCGGTGATCTCGTGGCTTTGGGTATTCAATTCGTCGTATGTAATCATTCTATTTGCCTCCAGACTTCCACAAACCTCCGAATGCGCCAGATGCGGAGTCGTCGTAACAGCATAAGATGCGCACACACAATGTCAACGCTGCGGTTACTAACGGGTCGGTGTTCATCCCGCACCGCCTTAGTCACGGATAATACGCCCGAGTCATGCCGGCGTCCAACCGCTCGATGTCCGTTACTGACTCCTGGTTTTATGACTGGGCGGCTTTGCGCAGTTCTTCCTTTAGCATGCCCTGGAACAGTGCAATCTTGTAGGCATTCTTGGTCATGGGCGTTGCCTTGACGACAGCGGCGGTCGCGGCCTTGTCGATCAGCGCTTCATCCAGCCGCTGGCCGCGAAGAACCTGTTCCGTTTCGTGTGACCGCCAGGGAATCGGTGCCGCCGCCGACAGCACAACCCGGCAGTCACGCACGTGATGGTTTCCGTCCATAGCGAGTGCGAGCGCGCAACCGGCAACGGCGAAATCCCAGGAGCGCCGCATGCGAATCTTGCGGTAGCTGCTGTATAGGCCCGCAGGCGGGGCCGGCAAATAAACTTCCGTAATCAATTCACCGGCCTCCAGCACAGTTTCGCGGGTCGGGTCGTTCTCGGGCGACATGTGCAGTTTGGACACGGGCAGTCGGCGTGCGCCCCCTGGGCCGGCGGTTTTCACCGCGGCATCCAGGGACACCAGGGCCGGGGCGATATCGGAGGGATGCACGATAAAACAGTTTGCGCCGCCGAAGATACAGTGAAACTGGTTCTCACCGTTCACGGCAAAGCACTTGTAGCCGCCCTTGCGCAGGCAGTGAAAGTCGCCGCGGTAGTACCAGCAACGTGGTTTCTGACAGAGATTGCCGCCAATCGTACCCTGATTGCGAAGCTGCGGACTGGCGACCTCTTCGGCGGCCTGAGCCAGACCGGGATACTGGCGCCGAATGAGCGCGTTCTCGGCGATCTCCGTGACGGTGGTCATGGCGCCGATGGTCAGACCGCCATCTTGCGTTTCGTGCACGCCTGAGAGTCCGTCGATCGCGGACAGACTGACCACCTTGTCGACGGAGAAGACATGATCGCGCAGGCAGCCGAGCAGATCGGTACCGCCGGCATGAACCCGCGAGTCCCCCTCAGCCAGCGCGGAGACGGCATCCTGGACAGACTTGGGTCGGCTGTATCCGAATGGCGTGAACATGCTCAACCCTCCTTATTGGCGAGACGGTCTATGAGGGTGACCGGGTTGATCGGCGTGTCAGTCATACGCACGCCGACTGCGTTATAGACCGCATTGGCGATGGCCGCGGCGGTGGGTATGGTGACGGGTTCTCCCAGTCCCTTGGCGCCAACGATGTTGGCCTGCTCGTCGGTCAGCACGATGGGCTCGGAGACCACCTCCGCGGGGACATCCAGTGCGGTCGGCAGTTTGTAATCATGCCAGTTCCTGTTGCAAAGCTTGCCGGTAGGGCCGTCCAGCACCCGTTGTTCTGTAGTGGCGTA
Source organism: uncultured Gammaproteobacteria bacterium (assembly GCA_963814945.1). Classification (GTDB taxonomy): domain Bacteria; phylum Pseudomonadota; class Gammaproteobacteria; order DSM-19610; family DSM-19610; genus Thiogranum. The sequence continues at coordinate 398,568 of CAWFEQ010000018.1, read as the reverse complement.
ACCGACGCCCATGGTGACCCCGCCAATGAGCTGTCCGTCCCAGGTCAGTCGGTTCATCACCCTGCCGCTCTCGTTGGTCCCCAACATGCGCAACAGCCGGATCTCGCCGGTGAGGCTATTGACCTCGACCTCGCAGAATTGCGCCGCAAACGGCGTGATGCTGACCCCCTGCGGGTTGCTCTGCCGCTCGCCGACGCCCACCACAACTTTCTGGTTCTTCAGCCTGTCCAGCGCAGCAATCGCCACGCTCTCCAGGCCATCAGAGGTCCGCAGGTGATCGCCGGCGAAGACGATCTCATCGCGCCTGCGTCCCAGCTGCTGCGCCGCCATGTCCATCAATTGATCCTTGACCGAGAGACAGGCCCGGCGCACGGCCGGTGCCTCGGTGGGCACGGTCTTGCTGCCACCCGACGGCGTGGCGTACTGCGTTGTGGCGGTATCGGCGTACTCGATCTGAATCGCATCGGGATCCATGCCGAACTCCTCGGCCACCACCATGGCCATGATGGTCTTGGTGCCGGTGCCGATATCTGAGGCCCCCATATTCAGGTTGGCCGTGCCATCCGCATACAGGCGCAGAATGATGGTGGACGGTGGTCCGCCGGCGCCGGCAAACCAGTTGGCCGCCGCCATGCCCACCCCTCTTTTCAGATGACCTGTGCGGGAGCGGGCGGTCCGCGATCTGGCTTCTTCCCAGCCAAACGCTCTGGCGCCCTGCTCGATACACAGGCGCAGGCCATCGGTGGTGTAGGGCTTGTCATCGCGGGCCTGGCTGCCTTTGGGGATGTTGCGCAGCCGCAGGGCCAGCGGGTCCATGCCGATCTCTTTCGCCAGGGCGTCCATCATCTGTTCCATCGCCCACGAGCACTGCACGTAACCAGGCGCACGGAAGGGGCGCGCCGGCTGGGCATTGAGATAGACATCGGTCAGTTCGGTGCTGACATTCGCGCAGCGGTACAGGTCCTTGGCGAGCCAGTCGAGCAGCGCGGTGCCGCCCGCTTTGTAGGCACCGCTGGCGCCGACCCCGTTGAAGCGGATTGCGGTCAGGGTGCCGTCCTGTTTCACGCCCACCTTGACAGTCATGGTCACGGGCGGGCGGTTGCCCATGGTCAGCAGGGTCTGCTCGCGGGTCATGAACAGTTTGACGGGGCGGTTGATGCGCCTGGCGAGCAATGCCGCGATTATCGAGTATTTGTCGGTTCTGAGCTTTGAGCCGAACGCGCCGCCGACATAGTGACCGATCACGCGCACCCGCGACAAAGGCATGTCCAGGACTTCGGCAAGCTTCGATTGCACGGCGTACACGCCCTGTGTCGACTCCCACACAGTGAGCCTGTCGTTGTCCCAGCGGGCAACGCAGCCGTGCGGCTCCAGCGGGGTCTGCATTTCGCTCGCCGTGCGGTAGGTCTGCTCGAGGATCACATCGGCGTCCGCGAAGCCCTGTTCGACATCGCCCCGCTCATAGCTTGCGGTCCCGGCCTGGTTCCCGCCGCTGTGCACGGCGGGCGCACCGGCCTCCAGGGCGGCGCGTTCGTCCGAGACAAAGGGCAGGAACGTCGTACTCGACCTGAACAGCACGCAACGCATCGTGCGCACGGTAGGGCGATTGCGCTGCCACGGCCGCCACGGCGTCACCTTCGAAACGGCAGTGATCATAGAACAGCTTGCCCGGGTAACCACTGGCGTAGTCCCAGTCCGGGTTAGCCTCCGGCGTGTGGCGGCTGATCACGGCGTAGACGTCGGACAGACTTTCGGCCTTCGAGGTATCGACCGACACAACCCGGGCGTTGGCGTGCGGGCTGCCGAGCACCGCAGCGTAGACCATGCCCGGCAGTACCAGATCGGAGGGAAACACGGCCGCGCCGCTGACGCGTTCGTAAGCGTCGACCCTGGGACGGCGGCCACCCACCACCCGGGTCTGCGCTCCCCAGGCTTCCGGTTCCCCGGCCGCCCCCGCATCCGGCGCCTGCGGAAAGCTCATCTGACCTTCGCTACCGTCTTCGCTGCGGGCCATGGCTCAACCCTTTCTGTGTCTCGCGGCGTCAGCGACCGCATTGAAGATATTGGTGTAGGCGCCGCAGCGACACAGATTGCCGCTCATGCCCAAGCGTATCTCGTCGAAGGAGGGGCTGGGGTTACGGCGCAGCAGGCCCTCGGCGGCCATGATCTGGCCCGGCGTACAATAACCGCACTGCAGGCCATCCTCGTTGAGAAAACTGGCCTGTACCTGGCCAAGCTGCTCGCCGTCCATCAGCCCTTCCGCGGTCTCGATTTGCTGCCCCTCGGCTTCCAGCGCGAGCGTCAGGCAGGCGTAGTGTGGACGATCATCGATGAGCACCGTGCAGGCGCCGCACTCGCCGCGCTCACAACCGATCTTTGCCGCAGTCAGCCCCAATTGTTCGCGCAGGACATACAGCAGCGTCCAGCGCGGTTCGACCAGGACCGCGTGTGACCTGCCATTGACATTCAGTGTCAGCTGTACCGTTTCATCGGCGGCCAGGGCCTTATCGGGCTGCCGCGACGCACCGGAGGCCAGCCCGCTTCGACCCGCCGCCAGCACCACGGTTCCCGCGCTCCAGGTCTTGATGAATTCCCGGCGAGTGAATCCGGACCAGCCCTCAGAGGCGCTACTGTGGGACTTGGGCATGTTCTTGCGCTTGCTGGGACACATTGTCTCCTCCTGTGACCGGGTGACGGGAGCACCCCGCTGTCCGGCGGTTGGTGTTGTACCCGAACGATCCTTTAAAACTATTTATAGCAGCCGCGAAAGGAATGCGCACATCGGCCTGGGCACGGCATTGGGACGCAGCTTTATCTGCATTCATTCTAGGAGTACCCGCCCCGCAGGCGGCGCGCTGTCGCGCAGCAAACAGCCAAATTCTTTGCCAATAACTCCAATAGGTTACGTTTTGTTTGATGAGAGCCTGTCGGACTTGGGTGATCGTAGCGAGCAAGGTGGGAGGGCGAGGCCATTGTTTCGATCGTTTGAGGAGAATAGCCGTAGCTATTTGACGAAAAGGATCGGGAAAATGGGGCGCTCTCCCACCGGCGCAGTAGATCAGTCCCAAGTCCGACAGCCTCTCCTAGAGCCTCCAACAGGGGAGCTGTAAACTCCTTGTCTCAAGGCGACGGAATGGCCAGGTTGGTGGAGACGGGTAGGTTGGTGCTGGACGTAGCGAACCGGTTCAATGTCGGGAGATCCATTCTTCCAGCTGCGCGGCAGGCAATGGCCGACTGAGATAGAACCCCTGCAACTCATCGGAACCCAGGCTACGCAGCAGCTCCGACTGCTCCGGCGTCTCCACACCCTCCGCTTGCGTGCTGTATCCCAGAATGCGTGCCATGGCGATAATGGCTGTGACGATCCCTCGGTCATCCACATTGCTGGTGATATCACGTATAAAGGCCCGATCGATCTTCAAGCTGTCGATGGGAAGCCGCTTCAGATAGGCCAGCGAGGAACTGCCTGTTCCGAAGCCATCGATAGAGATGTAGACACCCAGGTCATGCAGGGCATCGAGCATCGCACTGGTTGCGCTGACATTCTCAATCAGCAGGCTTTCGGTAAGCTCCAGTTCCAGACAGCGCCCCTCCAGACCAAACTCCTCCAGGCATTCGCGTATGAAGGTCGCAAGCCCGGTGTCGCGCAGCTCGCGTGGAGAGAGATTGACCGCAACACGCAGTCTGTCCAGCCCCACTTGCCGCAGGTGCCGCGCGTATTGACAGGCAGTTCGCAGCACCCAGCGACCGACCGGTGCAATCAGGCCAGTCTCCTCCAGAACGGGGACGAAGTCCAGCGGCGCAACATCACCGAGTTTCGGATGTCTCCAGCGCAACAGGGCTTCGACAGCACAAACCGTCCCCGTATGCATGTCGATTCGTGGCTGGTAACGCAGACTGAGTTCGTTGCGCTCGAGGGCGTAACGCAGCTCTTGTTCCATGTCCAGGTGCCGGCTTGTCTGAGCAGTCATATATTCGGCGTAGAACTCATATACGCCGCCCCCCCGCGACTTGGCCCGATACATGGCCAGGTCGGCGTTGCGCAGCAGAGTCTCGGCATCTTCACCGTCGATCGGAAAGATCGTTATGCCAATACTGGCAGTGGCGAATAGCTCCAGGCCATCACCGATGACAAAGGGCGCACGCAACAGCTCGATGAGATTCTGGGCGACATGCGCCGGCTCGTCCACGTGCCGGCTGCTCGGGAGCAGTATGACGAATTCGTCGCCGCCAAGGCGGGCGACGGTATCGCTTTCGCGCACACAGCGGCGCAGCCGTTCGGCGATCGCCTTGAGCAGACGGTCGCCGGTGCTGTGCCCGAGACTATCATTCACGGATTTGAAACGATCCAGGTCGAGATAAAGCAGCGCGACCATATGTTCGCTACGCCCAGCCTGCGCCAGGGCATTTGCCAGGTGATCGAACAGCAGAGCGCGGTTGGCCAGGCCCGTCAGCGCATCATGGTGGGCCAGGTGATGCAGGCGCTGCTGTGTTTCCATGTGCTGGGTAATGTCCTTGCCGGTGGCAACAAAGTGGGTGACATTATCCATTTCGTCCTTGAACGGCGTTATAGTTTTCTCCTCATAGTACAACTCGCCGTCGCGGCGTCGATTGACAAACACCTCGCGAAACGCCTTGCCGCCGCGGATGGTATCCCAGAGTTGCGTATCAAAACCCGGTTCATGAAATTCCTGATTCACGAGATCAAGCATTTTTCCCATGACCTCGTCGCGGGCGCAACCGCTGATACGTTCGTAGGCCGGATTGACGTACTCGATAGCGCCCTCCCTGTTCAGAATCATGACCGCATCGTCGGTCTGCTCCAGGGCGCTTGAGAGCAGACGCATGAGCTGTTCTGCGCGTTGATGGCCGATCGCGATGCCGGCCAGATCCGACAAATCAATAATAAACTCCGTTTCCTCGTCGCTTGGCGCCCTCGCCTCCCGGTGGTACATGCCGATCACGCCCAACAGACGCCCGTCTGGGGACAACGCCGGATGCGCCCAGCAGGATCGGTAGCCGGCGCGCAGCGCCGCGTCGCGGGTAGCCCCGCAGGTCTCGTCGGTAGCGATATCGGTAACGATGACCGTGTGGCGGTGGTAAGCGGCCGCGGAAAAGGTGTTGAGGTCGGGAGCCAGCGGGCTCCCGTCAAGTAGTGACACGACCGCCTGATCAATACTCGGAGCAGCCCCTAGTCTTAGGCAATCGTCGCGTTCATCGTAGACGAGCAAAGCGCAGAGGGAGGGTGGAAACAGCAGTTCCACCGCATCGACCAGCGTGCTCAGCACCTGTCCCAGAGGACACCCCGTCGCTACCAGCCTCAGGATGCTCTGCTGGCTGCCTTGCAAGGTCTCGACGCGCTGGCGCCTGTGGATCTCTCGCTGCAGATCTGCTCTGCTCATAGTTGCCCTCTTCGACAAGCAAGGATTCGTGCCGGATTGCCTACACCCGCGTGCACAGATGACTCGGCAGTTTCATCCTCGCCGCTGTCCTGTCAGTCTCTCCTTACACTGTCAATCATACCCGGCCTGACCAAAATGGCTAGTGATATCAGTATAGTATGTCTCTCACGTAGAAGTGGTCTGAGCTGACCCATTTTGCCAGAACCCGGCCAAACCGCGCCCCGCCCTGATGCAGCATGGTCAGCTGATCGAAACTGGCAACGAGGGCCGCCACGTCAGAACAGCACATCCAGCATCACAAGGGATGCTGTAACCGTCAGTGACATGCCAGCCGACATCTGCGGGTTGCGGGTTTATCACACTGAGGGAGTAGCCGCGCGTGTGCCCGCGTTAAGTTTCAAGAGCAGAATTCCCGCAAGTAATCGTCATAGTCATCGAGTTTACGGTGCAGCTCATCGGCCTCCCTCAGGCTGTAGCCGCGACGTAACTGTGAGCGCACCGCCTCCAGCTGTTTGCGCTTTTCCCAGCATGCCTTGCTCTCTTTGGCAGGTTCTTCCGGCAGCCCCGAGGGTTTGCGACGACGCGCTGCGTCTTCATCACGGTAGCTGTTCAGCAAGCTCCGTTCACCCGGTCGCAACGGAGACCAGCCGGTTGTCTGATCCTTGAGCTCCATCGGTTTGCTTTGACTGGTGCAGGGAATCTGTTGATAACTGATATGTCCGTCATCGAGCACGCAGCGATACACCTCAGTGCGAGCCCGGGAAACTGCAAAAGGATTCACAAGAACAACGGCGGTGACTGCCAGACAGGTAAGAGTACGCATTGTTTCCTCCATGAAACAATAACAAGAGCCGACCATTAGTCGGCCTGGAATAGGGTAACAGATGCAGCGCCTTCTCGCTGCTTTTCATCGCAACCCTGGCGAGATGGTGGCTGCAGCAGTTGCCAAGGTGCGCCGTCGCCGATGAGGATCGTACTCAACATGAACCTGCCAATCTCCGGCATCACGTCACAGGAATCCAACCCTGCAGCGCCACGCGAGGAACCCAGCCGGCTCGCCGGCAGAGCGCTGACAGGCAGACCGCCAATAGACATCCTGCATGCCGCATCTATACTAAGGGCAAACCGAAGCGAGGCTGGCCGGGCAGGCTGACCGTGATCGGTCATACAGACTGCGGTAGTACCTCCCACACTGGCAATACCGCCACGTGCTACGGAAAACCCGTCTCGGCGCATCTCGCCGCCCACCGCTACCTCGAGGCCATACCGGTCGGTGTGTGCAGTGCGGGAGATGCACCTGGCGCGCTCATGCCCGCGCTGGTGCCGCGGCGCCTCGCCAGCGTGGTCACGGGGGACGATCCCGCAGGCTCGGTGGTCGATGCGACCGGCAAGGTGCACGGCATGGACAATCTCTATGTCGTCGACGGCAGCGTGCTGCCGCGTTCGAGCCGCGTGAATCCCTCACTCACCATCTATGCCTGGTCGCTGCGGGTCAGCGACCTGCTCACCCGGCGTGCCACGGAGGCCCACGATGCAGCCGATCTCGAATCTGCCACTGCCTGAGTTCATTCGTTTCGGGCGTGAGATCTGCGGCGACCTCGCCCAGGCCGAACGGCGCGAATGGTGACTCGCCAATGGACTGGGCGGCTACGCCGCGGGCACCGTCGCCGGCAGCCTGACGCGCCGCTATCACGGCCTGCTGATCGCCCCACTCGAGCCGCCGCTCGGCCGCCACCTGGTGTTCGCCAAGACCGAGGCGGTGTTACTCCAAGGCACCCGGTCCTGGGAACTCGGCACCAATCACTGGGCGGGCGGTGCCGTGGCGCCGCAGGGGTATGTGCACATCGAGTCGTTTCATCTCGAGGGCCGCATGCCCGTCTGGCGCTACGCGGTCGGCGCGCTGCGCCTCGAGCAGCGCATCTGGCTCGAACCGGGGGCGCACACCAGCTACGTCGCCTACCGCCTGATATCCCCCGCCCGGCAACGGCGCAGCAGTACAATTGCGGCTGCGACTGCTGGTCAACGCACGCGATCATCACGCTAATGCCCGGCCCGGGGATGTCAATCCGGTCAGCGAGCAACAGGGCCGGCGGCTCACTGTCACCCACGCCAACGGCCTGCAGCTGGCTGTCCAGGTGACGGGCGGCGAGCTGCGCCGCGAGCACACCTGGATCGAGAACTTCGACCTGCCGGTGGAACGCGAACGCGGACTCGATCCAATTGACAATCACCTGTGTGTGGGCGAGGCGCTGCTGGACCTGACGCCGGACGTTCTGGGCGGGGATCACCGCCAGTCTGCACGCAGATGCCTCGGCCGGTCTCGAGGACGCGCTGCGGCGTTTCCAGGCCCACGACCGCGGGGTGCTCGCGCGCGCGCGCCTGCACACCCCCAGCCTGCGCGGGACGCCCGCCTGGCTGCAGCAGCTGGTACTGGCCGCCGACAGCTTCGTGTTCGCGCGGCCGCTGCCCGAGGTGCCGGACGGCGAGTCCGTGATTGCGGGCTACCCGTGGTTCGGCGACTGAGGCCGCGACACCATGATCGCCCTGCCCGGGCTGACGCTCGTCACCGGCCGCCAGGAGCGCGCGCGGCGCATTCTCGAGACCTTCGCCCGCTTCGTCGACCAGGGCATGTTGCCGAATGTCTTTCCCGGTGCCGGCGCCCGGCCCGACTACAACAGTGTGGATGCCGCGCTCTGGTACCTGGAGGCCTGGCGCGCCCACCTCGAGGCCACGCGCGACCGTGCGGCGCTGGCGCGGGTGTTCCCGGTGCTGGCGTCGATCATCGACTGGCATGTCCGGGGCACGCGCTATGGCATCGGCGTGGACCCCGCTGACGGCCTGTTGCGCGCCGGTGAGCCGGGTGTCCAGCTCACCTGGATGGACGCCAGAGTGGGCGAGTGGGTGGTGACACCGCGCAGCGGCAAACCGGTCGAGATCAACGCCCTGTGGTACAACGCCCTGTGCGTTATGGCGGGCTTTGCCCGCGAGCTGGAGCAGCCGGCGGAGCGTTATGAGCGGCTGGCCGCGCAGGTGCGCGCGGGCTTTGCGCGCTTCCGCCGGAGCGCAGGCGGCCTGTTCGACGTGCTCGACGGCTCCGCGGGCGATGATGCCAGCGTGCGCCCCAACCAGATCTTCGCCGTCAGTCTGCCGCACAGCCCCATGCCCCCCGAAGCGCAAGCTGCCGTCGTCAGCGAATGCGCGCAACAGCTGCTCGGCTCTTACGGCCTGCGCTCACTGACGCCCTCGCATCCCGACTACCGGCCCCGCTACCAGGGCGATGTATGGGAGCGCGACGGCAGCTATCACCAGGGGCCGCTGTGGGGCTGGCTGCTGGGTCACTACGCCCTCGCGCACTACCGGGTGCACGGCGATGCGGCCGCGGGTGCAGTATGTCAAGCGCTCGCCGGATGAGATCCACGCCAACATCCTCGCCCGCAACAGCGGACCCGAGGAGGCAACCCTGCACCTGTTGCCGACGCTCTGGTTCCGCAACACCTGGTCCTGGGACGCCAGCCTGGACGACAAGCCAATGCTGCAGGCGATCGAACCGCCGCGGGGCGCGGCCTGGGCGGTACACGCCAACCACCCGACGCTGGGCAGTTATTACCTTTACGGACGCGAGCCCGGCACTGCTCTGTACGCGGAAAACGAAACCAATGCCGAGCGGCTCTGGGGCTGCCCGAACAGCACGCCCTGGGTCAAGGACACCTTTCACCGCTACGTCATCGAAGGCGTGCAGGAGGTCGTCAACCCCGCGGCGAGCGGCACCCGGTTCGCGGCCTGGCACCGCTTCAGCGTCGCCCCCGGAGAGAAGGCGCTGGTCAGCCTGGTGCTCTCGGCCCGGCCGGTCGATGAGCCCTTCGCCCGCAGCCAGGCGACCTTCTCGCAGCGCCGCTCCGAGGCGGATGTGTTCTATGACGAGTTGCTGCCCGATGCCAGCCCCGAGGACCAGCGCATCCTCCGCCAGGCGCTCGCGTGCATGATCTGGAGCAAGCAGTTCTTCCACTACGACGTCTCGCGCTGGTTGACCGGCGACCGCTTTCCCAGTCCGCCCGCGCGCCACTTCGGGCGCAACCGCTACTGGAAACACTTCCGTGCCGGCGAGGTGATCTCCATGCCCGACAAGTGGGAGTACCCCTGGTTCGCGGCCTAGGACCTGGCGTTTCATTGCGCGGCGCTGACGCTGATCGATGTGGACTTCGCCAAGCAGCAGATCGAGCTGATGCTGAAGGACAACTACCTGCACCCCAACGGCCAGATCCCCGCCTACGAGTGGGCCTTCGGCGACGTCAACCCGCCGGTGCACGCCATGGGCGCGCTGAAGTGCTTCCGCAGCGAACGCGTGCAGCGCGGCCGCGCCGACCGCGATTTTCTACTGCGCGTATTCAACAAACTGCTGCTCAATTATGCCTGGTGGATCAACCGCAAGGACGCCGACGGCCACAATGTCTTCGAGGGCGGCTTCCTCGGGCTGGACAACATCTCGGTGTTCGACCGTTCGCACCCGCTGCCGTTCGGCTACAGCCTCAAGCAGGCGGACGCCACAGGCTGGATGGCGATGTTCGCGCTCAACATGACGCTGATCGCGCTGGAACTGGCCTTTGACGACCCGAACTACGAGGACATCGCCATCCAGATCTACGATCAGTTTCTTTCCATCGCCAACACCATAGGGGGCCATAGCATCGGCAGCATCTCGCTGTGGGACCCGGAAGCGGGTTTCTTCAAGGACCTCGTCATCACGCCCGACGGCAGCGTCCACCGCATCGATGTGCACTCCTGGGTGGGGCTGATCCCGCTGTTTGCCTGCGAGGTCGTGGACCAGCGCCTGCTCAGCCGGGTACCGCGGTTCGCCGCCCTGCTGCGCGAGCACCGGGGCGGCAGCTTCCAGGGTCATTATGTCTGCGCCTGCCCGGACTGGGAGAACGAGCGCGGCGAGCACCTGCTGTCGCTCGCGGATCACACCATGCTGCCGCGCATTCTGCAGCGCCTGCTGAACGAGGGCGAGTTCCTTTCGGAGTTTGGCGTGCGCAGCGTGAGCAAGCTGCACGCCACCCACCGCGAACTCGGCCACCTGACGGGTGTGGGTGAGGCAATGATCGAGTACGTGCCGGGCGAATCCAACTCGGGGCTGTTCGGCGGCAATTCCAACTGGCGCGGACCGATCTGGATGCCGACCAATTTTCTGCTGGTGCAGGCTCTGGAGAAATACCACCGCTTCCTCGGCGACGGCTTCACCGTGGCCGTGCCCTGCCTCGCTGGACGCACCCTGAACCTGAAAGAGATCGCGAACCTCATCGCCGAGCGCCTGGTGGACATCTATCGGCGCGATGCAACCGGTCGGGTGCGCGCCCACGCGCCGGAGAGTCCGTTCCAGCACGACCCCCACTGGCGCGACCTGCACCTGTTCTACGAATACTTCCACGGCGACACGGGCCAGGGGCTGGGCGCCTCGCACCAGACCGGCTGGACGGGGCTGATCGCCAACCTGGTCGCCCGCCGCTACCGCCACGACATCCCGAGCTACTGGCGCGAGCACCAGCCGGTCGCGACCGCGGCGGCGTCCGCTAAGAATCAAGTGGCCTGAGCCGGCCGGCGTGGAGCTCGCCGGTGCGATCGCCGAGCTGGCGCCTTACGGCATGGAGAAGGAGTTCCGCCACGTCGACCCGGCGCAGGCGCGGGTGATCCTGGTGCAGTCCGGGCCACGCATCCTGCCGGCCTTCCCCGAGAGGCTGTCGGCACGCGGCGCTCGGCCGGCTGGGCGTGGAGATCCTCACCGACAGCCGCGTCGAGGCCATCGATGCCGACGGCGTCCGGATCGCCGGCAAGCGCATCATCGCGCGCAACGTCTTCTGGGCCGCTGGCGTGGTCGCTTCGCCCGCCGCGCAGTGGCTCGCGGCCGAGCGCGACCGCAGCGGCCGCATCAAAGTCGCGCCAGACCTCAGTGTGCCCGGCCACCCCGAGATATACGCGGTCGGCGACACCGCGCTCTCGACTGCCTTGAACGGCCAGCCCGTGCCGGGCCTGGGCCCGGCCGCCAAGCAGGGCGGGCACTATGTCGCGCGGGTGATCCGTGCCCGCGCAGGTGGCCGCGCCACGCCGCCACCGTTCCGCTATCAGCACCTCGGCAGCCTCGCCACCATCGGGCGCAAGGCGGCGGTCGCGGACTTCGGTGCAGTGCGTTTCTCGGGTGCGTTTGCCTGGTGGCTGTGGGGGCTGGTGCACGTCTATTTTCTCGCCGGCATGCGCAATCGCATCTCGGTGATGCTCGACTGGGCGTGGGCGTATTTCACCTTCCGCAGCAGCACCCGTCTGATCACCCAGCCGTCCACCCCAAGCCCGGCGCCGGTTCAGCCACAGCCGCGATGAGCCGTGCAGGTTGGCCTGAACGAAAGTGAAGCCGAACAGTGCCATGCCTGCGTCCTTGCCGTTGGGCTTCGCTGTGCTCAGCCCAGCCTGCGCGAACCTACGCCGCGACACCACGAACGGTAAAGAGGATTGATTATGAACACCCAAACCGAAACGCATCAAGTCGTACCCTGGCTGCCGATCGGTAGCCTCTATCTCGCCGGCATGCTGCAGGGGCTGACCCTAGTGAGCTTCCCCGCGAGCAGCGGGGTACTGAAGCAGATGCACGGCTTCAGCGACGCACAGTACGGCGCCATCTTTCTGCCGCAGCTAGCGCTCGCCGGGCTGGCCTGCCCGGCCTTCTTCCCGCTCAGCATCGGGTTCGCCTCGCAGCGTTTCGACAAGCACGTGCCGTGGGTGTCGTCAATGCTGATCGCCGCACTGATGGTCGGCGCTGGTCTCGGCTCTTCTGTCATCGGCCTGCTGCGCGACGCCGTGGCGATGGAACAGCTCTACCGGCTGTCGACCTTTTACCCCGTCATGGCGCTGCTGCTTGGCTTCCAGGTGCTGCGGCGGCGGAGAACAGTGGTTGGCGTGGCTCTCAAACAATAAACGGTTTACGTGCTAACCCGCGCAAGGTGCAAAGGTCAACTGAGCGCTCAGCGATACTACGAAAGCAGGAGAGCGGCCTTTTCCAGGAGGCTGGCCTCGCTCTCCCACTTTCTCGCTACCCGAAGATTACTCGGGCAGGCTCCCATCACATCCACAGGGGATCGAGCCGCCCGCACTCAGGGTCAACCCATGCGCACCTCGATCTTGCGGGGCCGCACTTCGGCGCGCTTGGGAATCCGCACCCGGAGTACGCCGTCTTTGAGACTGGCGTCGATCTCGGCGGTTTCCAGCTCGCCGCTTAAGGCGAAACTGCGCCGATAACAGGTTGAATGGACATCCGCATAGATAGCCTCCATACTCTCGTGCATGTCAATGCTGACCTCACCTTCCACGGTCAGCGAATCCTTATCCACCTGAAGATTCAGCCGCTCCTTATTGACACCCGGCATGTCCGCCACCAAAGTGATCCCCTCGGGGTCCTCAAAAATATCGACCGGTGGGCGCAGCACCGTTTCGGGTTCGCGCCTCTGGAGCTCGCCGGATTCGTGAGTTGCCACCTCTTTCCTCTCTGCTGTTGTGTCAGCCATGGTCGTACCTCCTATCAAGCGTGCAATCTGCGATGCGTCGTATTCATTAACATCGGAAGAAACCAGTGCGGTCCCAGCCAGGGCAGCATCTACTTCACCTCAATCTGTCGCGGCCGGGCCGCTTCGCGCCGCTGTATCTGGATCTGCAGGATACCGTCCCGGTAGCGTGCTTCCACCCGATCGGGATCGACGTCCTCGGGCAGAGTGATCACCCGGCGGAAGCCGCCGTCGAAGCGCTCCTTGCGGTAGTAGTTCACGTTTTGCTCGACGGGTGCCTTGCGCTCACCAGCCACGGTCATCAGGTTCTGTTGCATCGAGATATCCAGTGTTTCGGGATCCAGGCCGGCCGCAAACAGATAGACGTCCACCTGTTCCGGTGTGCTGCCCACGTTGATCGGGGGGTAGGTCCCGCGTGCCACGGAGCGGATCCCCGCCGGCCAGGGCCAGCGGCTGAACACCGCATCCATCTGTTCTTCCAGGCGATTGAAGTCGTCGAACAGGCCGCCGCCGAAATTAGTCAGATTGCCAAACATGTCAGCACCTCCTTTTGAAGATGAGTAGCGGTTGGTCGGCAGTGAATACAGGGTCACTCGCAGGGGTTTCAAGTGCCGCTGCGCACGCCAGTCTGTTCGCCTCAGGCACTGCTTTCGTATTGATTGTTTGACATTTTTTTCGGCTGCGCACCGGAACGGCCCTAGCGGGATGTTTCGCTCACAGTGAAAATCCCCAGCCAGAGTAGGCCCAGTCTCCCGGCCAGCACTGACGACAGCAGTATTACTGTCTTCGCCACCACCACATAGTTCTCGTAACCCGCGAGCGCTTTTTCCAGTATCTTTGTTGTTTTCGGTGCATTGGCACTCCGACCCTGATCAGTCAAAATGGGCAGGCGCGTAACCCAATTCAAGGGCCGGCATATCCGTCCCAGGGCTCTTGACGGTATCTGGAGTGTTAAAATATTTTTAGCACTCCCTGCAGGGGTGCGCCAATTGTCCCGAACGTGTTTGATCTGCACCGGATACACGAATGTTCTTGCGGATTCGATCAACCCGCCGATCGAGGCCTGGCGCTGTGTCGCGTCGCCTGTTCGCCTCAGACCTGGACCAGCGGCGCGGTCATCGACCGCGCACTCAGGCGCCCGCGGCAAGGCGTGGGCATCAACCCCACTCGCCAGGATGACGATAGTGACGTTGCGATCCTGGTGTAGCGCATGAAGATCGTTACTGGCAAACCCATCTCGCCCGGTTACGCTCAGGGTCGCGCGGTGATCCTGGCTGCGGTCCGACCTGAGATTGCGAAAACGCAGATCCACCCGGATCGGATCGACACCGAGCTTGCACGTTTTCATGCCGCGCTTGAAGACAGTTTCCGTGAGCTGGTGCAACTGCAGGCACGCGTGCAGTCCGAGCTCGGCACCGCATCATCAGAGATTTTCTCGGCACACTTGCTGTTTCTCAAAGATCAGCAATTCATCGACCGGGTGGAGGCATGCATCAGCAATGATCGGCTCAGTCTGGAATCGGCGATTCAGGTGACGGTCGACGAACTCGCGCGCCTCTTGAACGCAGCAGATAACGCGTATTTGCGCGAGCGGGCTGCAGATATTCGCGATTTACAGCGTCGATTGCTGCGCCAGATCGCGCAATCCAGCAGCGAGCCGCTTGTCCAGCTTGCGCCCCAATCTATACTCGTTACGAGAGAGCTGCTGCCCTCCGACCTGCTTGAATTCGACCGCAAGCACCTGGCCGGCATCATCACCGAGAGCGGCGGTGAAATGGGGCATGCCGCAATTGTCGCCCGTGCGCTGGGTGTGCCGGCGGTCACCGGGATTACCGACGCCACGCAGTTCATAAAGCCGGACATGCTGATCCTGATCGATGGCCAGACCGGGGAGGTGGTACTGGAACCGGTGCCGCAACGGCTCCAGGCTTCCATTGCGAGCAAGCAACGTTATGACCGAGTAACGCAAAACGCTGTCGACGCCGAAGAGTGCGAATGCAAAACCCGGGAGGGTGTGAAGGTCCACCTGTACGCCAACATCGGCCGCGCGCTTGAGGCGCGCCAGGTTGCAGGTCACCATCTTGAGGGCGTCGGTCTGTTTCGCACCGAGTATCTTTTCCTGGACGAGCCTGTCGCGCCGTCATTTGAACGTCAGCATGAAACCTATCGCCAGATCGCGGCATCCCTCGATGGCCTGCCACTGGTGATCCGTACGCTGGACCTGGGCGGGGACAAATGGCCTGCCTTTCTGAAGCCGAAGTTTGAGGCGAATCCGAATCTGGGCGTACGGGGACTGCGTTTTTCACTGCTCGCAGCCGAGGACCTGTTCCGCACCCAGATATGCGCGGTGCTGCACGCAGCGACCGAGCATGAGGTGCGCATCATGCTCCCCATGGTGCTGGGTCGCGCTGATCTGCAACAGGCAATAAGCATCATTCAGAACGTTGCACAGAAGGAAGGGATCGCGAATCTACCTCCCATCGGCACACTCATCGAAACGCCGGCAGCGGTGTTCGCCATTGACGAGATTATGGCAAGTTCGGATTTCGTCAGCATTGGAACCAATGACCTGACCCAGTTTATTCTGGCGGCCGATCGCAACGCACTGGCAATGATCGACGATTACACCGTATTGCATCCATCGGTGTTGCGTGCAGTGCACCGGGTCATTGAAGCGGCGAATGCGGCCGGAAAGCCCGCCGCAGTCTGCGGCGAATCGGCAGCCGACCCTGGCGTGGCCTGCCTGCTCGTCGGCTTGGGCGCACGGAGACTCAGTATGAGCCCTGTGAGCGCCGCCCTGGTCCGTTATGCCCTGCGGGCTTCACACCTGGACTCTCTCGAAAAACTTGCACGCGCAGCGCTGAACAGCGACTCGGCACAGACTGTGTCCACACTGGTTACCGACGCGCTACGGCGCATATGCCCGGAATGTCATTCGGACGCGGTATTGGTGTAACGCTCTACCGAATATTGGCTCAGATCTCCACAACCCAGTCCGGCCGGAAATCCGGGGTCAGGGCATTCGGCGCGTAACCGCGGGGATTGCAAGCCACCCGGGTGCCGCAGATCGCATAATCGAAGGGATCGTGCATATGGCCGTGGATCCAGAGCGCCGCCCGGTCACCATCCATCAGCGTGTCCAGATTGCTGGCGAAGGCCGCCGTCAAAAGGTCATGCGCATAGCGGGGATGTACCGACTTTGCTGAGGGTGCATGGTGGGTCACGACCACCGTTTTGCCGGCGAAGGGCTGTGCCAGCATTGCCGTCAGCCACTCCCGACTGGCTGCGTGTGACCGGATGGCATCCTCGGGCGTGAAACGCTGACCGCCGTTCTGAATGATGGCACAGTCCGTCATCTGCTGCCGGGCATGCTGCATGGCGGACAACTGGTCCGCTGCACCGAAGAGGGCGAAGTCCGTCCAGAGGACACTGCCCAGAAACCGTACACCGTCGATGATCACCTGGTCATCGTTCAGGACATGGATGTGGCCCGGCGCCTGTGCCTGCAGCTCGTTGATGAGAGCGAGGTCGTGGTGGTAGAACTCGTGATTGCCCGGCACATAGATCACGGGCCTGTCAGGGAACCTGACTTCCGCCCAGCGCAGGCCTTGCATACCCACACCGATATCGCCCGCCAGGACCACGACATCGGCATCGGTTGCCGGCGGCTCGAAATCCTCGAACTCGATGTGCAGGTCATTGAGGATGTGGAGTTTCATGGTACGCAGTCATCAGGAGCGAACATGTTGTGTCTGCCTCGGCCATCATAGAGGCGTCGAGGTACTAAGCGACATCATAGCTTGATTATGGACCGAGCCTCGACCACTCATATCGGGCAAACCGATCCACGTCAGCGTTCCCAGTATCGAACACCGGGCGGCAGACAGCTTATTGCAGGCCTGCGAGTCGCAGACCAGCAAGAAAATGCTCCCTGTCGGCCGGGTTGTTGAAGGGAAAGGCCTGCGTCATGCGCTGCAACGAGAAATCGGCATGGTCTGCAATAACCTGCTCAGCTTCCCACTTTGCCGCGTCAATGTCGCCCGACTGTGCCAGGGCGGCCGCCAACCAGACCCGCATGCGTTCCGAAGCCGGATTGCTGGCGAGACCACGCTTGAAGGCGTTGATGGCCTCCTGGTAACGGTGCAGCACAAAGTAGGCCTGACCCAGATGGAAATGGTAGTTATAGGGGTGATGGGGATTGATCTGCATGGCCTCCTGGATACGCGCCAGCCCTTCTTCGGGGCGGCCGGCATAGTACAGCAGGGTGGCCAGCAGCACGTGGGCGTTGGCGTAGCTGGGATCATATTCGATGGCCTTTTCTGCCTCGACCAGGGCCTTTACGTATTCGTGCTGTTCCCGGTAGGACAGGCCGCGCACGAAATAGGCCAGTGGCAGCAGCGGCCGGAGCTCGATGGCGCGAGTGGCTATGCGCTCGGCCTGCTGCAGCGCGGCGGGCCGATCGTCCGTCCAGCCGTTCATGGCCTCGAAAGCATAGGTCCAGGCCAGCATCGCGTACGCCGTGGCGAACTCGGAATCCAGCCGAACCGCCTCTTCGAAGTAGGCTCGCGCCTTCAGGTTTTCCGCAGGACTCTGAAACCTGTAGAAATGCTGTCTGCCGAGCAGCAGGTTGTCATAGGCCCGAGGATCATCAGTTTCGGTAGCGGTATCCGTGGGAGGCGTATCTGCCGCCGCAAGGGCCGTAACGACGCGACTGGAAATCTCGTTCTGGATTTCGAAGATCTGCCCGACCTCACGTTCGTAATGCTCTGCCCAGACATGGGCGCCGGTGGCGACATCCACAAGCCAGACATTCAGTTTCAGCACGTCACCTTCTCGCCGCATGCTGCCGCACAGCACGTAGCCGACGTTGAGCTTCTGCGCGATCACGCGTGGGTCCAGCGACTTGCCCTTGTAAAAGAAGGCCGAGTCACGCGCAATGACCAACAGACCGGGATTCTTCGCCAGGCGCGTGATCAGGTCGTCCGTTATGCCATCGGCATAATACTCCTCTTCGGGGTCTGCACTGAGGTTGTCAATCGGCAGCACCGCCAGCGCGGGCCGCATGCTCCTGATCCCGGTGGCCTGCCCGGTTGGCTCGCTGCCGGCTGGCTCCGGGCCAGTCAGCTGCAGACGCGTGACAAATAACACCGCGAGGCCCGCCAGTACCAGTACGACCAGCGGGGTTAGCCACCGAGGCCTGGCCCGTCCACCCCTACCAGCAGTGTCGAGCTCCGCAGTGGATCGGGCGGACACGGGCTCATGCGGTTGCACCGGCGCAATCAGTCGGTAGCCTGCTTTCGGGATGGTCTCGATGACCTTCGGGTTGGCGCGGTCATCACCGAAGGCCCGGCGCAGCTTGTTGACGGCGTTGGTCAGCGCCTCGTCGCTGACCACGACACCTGGCCAGAGCGCTTCCAGCAGCGCCGCCCGGCTGACGGGTTCACCGGCGCGTGAGGCGAGATACAACAACAGGCTGGCCACGCGGGGCTCCAGTCTGATCCTTTCACCGTTGCGTCTGAGCTCGTGTGACCCGACGTGGAACTGACAGTCACCAATCTCCAGGCGATCCGGTACGGGTTCCAGGGTCTGATTCATGCGCCGGCATTCTCCGCATCCCCCATAACCTCTTGTTTCACTGGGCCGTTAGCTTTTCGTTTGGTAAGTATTAATTATTCATTGGGAAACCGTCCGGTATTTCACCCGTCTGCGCACTAAAAGAATCCCCAGAGGCAACGGAAATGCGCGGGACAACGGCCAGCATGTAGTGAGAATAGCACGCTCCTTCCCGCGTTTCCGGCCCGCAGTAGAACACCGTCTGTATCAGGAGGCCAACGTCATGAAGACACCAATTCACATTTATGTGCCAGAAAGAACCGATACCCCCGTCCCTCGCACACTTTTCGGGCTGCTGTTGGCCAGCGTGCTGACGCCGCTGAGCATGGCAGCCGGTGCGGACGACAGCTTTCAGCATAATGCCCTGTTCAACCCGAGCCAGAGCCAGTTGAGGGCCGAAGCCCGCGGTCGCGTCATGATCTATGACCGGTTGGACAACGACGTTGTCGAACGCGCCCTCGACACACAATTCGAGCGCATCGAGCATATGATGTTCACCCGCATTCCGCAGGCAGAGCCGGATGCGGATGATGATGATGACGATGAAGTCACTGTCGAGGACGATGGCTGCTAGGAGGCTGTCGGAGCGACAGCAGGTCGAGACGCCCAGGGTGACGGATGACCGCGGTCGTTAACGCTAGGAGGCTGTCGGACTTGGGTCTGATCTACTGCGCCGGTGGGAGAGCGCCCCATTTTTTCGATCCTTTTCGTCAAATAGCTACGGCTATTCTTCTCAAACGATCGAAAAAATGGCCTCGCTCTCCCACCTTGCTCGCTACGATCGCCCAAGTCCGACAGCCTCCTAGAACCGTTCTGACATCTGCTGTTTGAAACTCGCGAATTCGATTATCATAATTGTTTCTGTTATTTTGTTTAATCGGGCCAGGGACAGAATCGAACTGCCGGCACGGAGATGTTCAGGTCCGAGCGGCGGTTGCGGGCCTTACAATTTTCAACAACTTACGCGCGCCGGCTCCGCGCTAAGTTGCCAGGAATGGACAGGAAGCGGACACGATATGACAGGAGCAGGTCACGATATGGTCACGAGAAGGCTGTCGGATTTGGGACTGATCTACTGCGCCGGTGGGAGAGCACCCCATGTTCCCGATCCTTTTCGTCAAATAGCTACGGCTATTCTCCTCAAACGATCGAAAAAATGGCCTCGCCCTCCCACCTTGCTCGCTACGATCGCCCAAATCCGACAGCCTCCTAGGCACACGATCCGGGATTCTTACCTGGCTATGAGCGGCGATACCGGCTGGCGCGGCCAGGATAACTCATACCGATTACCCGATGCTGTCTGCGTATGAAGGCTCAATGAGATAGTGTACCGTCCCAGGTCAACTACATATCCACGGTGTTAAAGAATCCCCATGGCGACATCCTCCTCCCAATCGCTGCAGATCAGCACCAGCAAGCAGGCGGCCCGGCTCACTCCCGCGCAGAAAACGTTCAACACCCTGATCCGCAGGATCGACCGCCAGCGCAAGCGGCTCGCAGAATGGCAGGAAGTCATGCCAATTTACCAGGAAGAGGTCTTGAGAACCTACCAACCGCTGCGCGACACCTACGCTGACTTCCAGGCGCAGATGGTTGAACTGCTCGACAGCCACTACGTCAATAATCGATTTTCTCGGCTGCAAAAGGAAAAAGTCAGCCACATCATCAGCGATATTTGCGTTGACCTGATTAACGATCATGGACGGGACGACCTGAAACCCATCGCAAATCGCCACAGCGGCACCGACTTCGATGACCAGCAGGAACAGATGAAGACCATTGGCGGGGATGTACTCCGCGCGATGCTGGAATCGGAGTTTGGCCTTGATCTCGGCGATGTGGGCGTGGACATGGATGACCCGATTGGCACGGCGGAAAAACTGGGAAACATTCTGGAAGAACAGCGCCCCAAGCGTAAGAAGACCGCGCGCCAACTGGCCAGGGAGCAACGTGAAAAAGAAGAAGAAACCAAAATCAGCCGGTCGATTCAGGCGGTCTACCGGCAGCTGGTCGGCGCATTGCATCCAGACAGGGAAACAGATCCTGAGGAGTGCCAGCGCAAAACCGACCTGATGCAACAAGTTACCGTCGCCTATAAGAGCAGAGACTTGCTGCAATTGCTGGAGCTGCAGCTCACAGTGGAGCAAATCGACCAGAACCATATCGACTCGATCAACGAAGACCGCCTGAAATATTTCAATAAAGTCCTGCACCGCCAGTCGCGCGAATTGAAACAGGAAATAGAGGCGGTCGAGCTGCACATGAGAGCTGCCGGAGGATACGACCCCTTTGAATCACTCACGCCTAAGAAACTTATATCTGCTCTGAGAAAGGATAAGAAACAACTGGAATGTGCGATTGTTGAAATCCAGAGAGATCTCAAGCTCTTCAAAGAGATTCGCAAGGTCAAACACTGGCTGAAAGCCTACCAACTGCCCTTAGAACTGCCCGACGAACTTTTCTTCAGATTTTTTGAGGACGGTCTGCGCTAACCTGAAGTTCCGGGTGTATAGAATAAGGGTGCCTGGCCGCGATTCGCGCCGGGGAACGGCGTTTTTGAAACGTACCAGTTACGTATGTGACTTCGATTGAGCACGCCCCTGAACGTAGTTCATTGCCTGCAGCGTGTGCATTCCGAATGAACAAGCAGCCACAATCTGTTACGTTAATGCGTTTTATCATCACACCACGCTTAGTGGTTATTGATCCCTGTCGAGCACATCGGATTCAAGCAAGGGGGTCTCAAGCCCTTCGATCTCTTGGAGTGCACGCCCAGCAATTCCTTGAAGGTCCCCGTACATCCCCACAGTTGACTCAATGACGCCCTGTATTTGCGCTTCGCGCTTTGCCCAGAGGCGCGTCATGGATTTCCGCTCTCTGTCCAGATCGGCTTGCATATCGGAGAATTTCTCGACAATGGCTTCCACGCGATGTCTGAATTTCGGTCCAGTCAGGTATTGGTAGACCAGTGCCATTTTCGTTTCCTGTCCTTCCTGCGCTTGCCGCGTATTGGCGACCTCGATCAGGGACTGTCGTAGCGCGATGACCAGCGGCATCGCATAACGAGACTGCGTTATCCAGATGCCATCAATGTGCCCAAAACCATCAATGTCTTTCGGCATAGCATTCGATACGAGAACCGCGATCTCTGCCTTGGCGGCTCGCTGATCGCCCCTGAGTTTAGGGAGCCAGCCATCGCTCCAGTTCTTTGTTCGTTTCGATTCCCAGAGGATTGCCCCGCAAGCTTGGCCCACCGGCCCAACGACTTTTTGAAGGACATCCCCGCCGAACTCGCCTTTAGCTACCGGTTCTATGCGATCTAGTGGAAACTTGGCGCTGAGCGTCGTTTCCAACTCAAGCTCCAGAACCTCCCCCTGCAATTGTTGGGAACCTTGTTCCGCCTTCCTCTTTAAGTCCTCGATTTGCCGTTGCATTGAGGAAATCTGCTGTTCCTTCTCCGCAACTTTAAGCTTTAGCCCTTCCTCTGCCGCCTGTTTTGCTTTTTGACGGACCTCCTCGACGGAGGCCTGAACACGCTTTTCCACCGTGAGCTCTAACTCACGTTTAGCGTCGTCGAGTTCACGCTGTTTGCGAATGAGATCCGCTTCTGCCTGTTGGGCTTTTTTGAGTTTCTCGTCACGCTGCTTCAGAACTTCCTGAAGTTCGCCAACTTCTTTTGTCTTCGCCTCAAGATCCGATGCTGTAAGCAACTTTGCCTTTCGAGCTTCTTCCTCCGCAATCGCTGCCCGTGCTGTCTTGAGCTTTTCGGCCACTTGGTCTTCGATGGCTTTCTGGGCATCTTTGACAGCCTCCTGCTGTGCACGGACGTTCGCCTCTCGCTTAGCTACATCAGCTTCTTTCTGAGCGATCTTTGCCTCGTATTCCTTACGGACGGTCTGAATGAGCGGGGCTGCCAGAGACTCTGTGAGCTTGATCTCCGTTGAACAGTTTGGGCATATGATTGTCGGCTCTGTGCTCATCTACTCTCCTCGATAGCCTTCTTTATCGCTCGGCATTTGACCTATTATGCACCCTGTCCCTCATCATGACTCCAGGGATGGGTCGTCGAGCAGACGCCGTATTCACTCGTATATGCCATTGAATCGGATCTCGTGCAAATCGTCGCCGTAATATACAGCAAACAACGCGGGCCTGACGCCCGCCCCTGATCAACACTCTGCTCATTGGGGTGTGATGTATGTGATTCATCTCACGTTCCCTGTCTCACAGGCTTGAGCATCCTACCAACCGGCCGAAACTCCTTGGGCTGGCTCGGCGTCGCGATGAAGCGGTTCTACGGATCGTTGTAGCGGGTGTGCAGAGCGATGCGCCGAGGACTGGCAAAGAGACAGATGATCAACACATCGTGGCGCTCATTGGATACGCCGCTCACCGTCTACATTTGAGGAGTATGAGAACATGTGGGAAAAATCACGCACGGTCGTAAACCTGGTTTGCGTAATCTCTCTCGTCACGTTGTCGGGATGCACCACGACTAATCCCTACACCGGTGAACGACAGGTCAGCAAGGCCGCCATTGGCACGGGGCTTGGCGCGGCTGCGGGGGCCGCCATCGGAGCAATCGCCGGCGGCGATTCGTCAAAGGAACGGCGCAAGAAGGCTCTGATTGGTGCGGGTGTGGGTGCGGTAGCCGGTGGTAGTGTCGGCTACTATATGGATGTACAGGAAGCGAAGCTGCGTGAGCAGCTTCAGGGTACCGGCGTGAGTGTTACGCGGGTTGGCGATGAAATCATGCTCAACATGCCCGGCAACGTCACCTTTGCTACGAACAGTGTCGATATCAAATCGGATTTCTATGCCGTACTCGACTCGGTTTCGCTGGTGCTCGAGGAATACGACAAGACCGTCGTCGAGGTGACGGGCCATACTGATGACCGTGGTGCAGAAACCTACAACCAGTCGCTCTCGGAACGACGTGCAGACAGCGTCGCCCAATATTTGCGCAGTCGGGGGCTCGACGGTATGCGTCTCATCACCGTCGGTTACGGTGAGTCCCGACCGAAGGCGGATAATGCTACCGCCGCAGGTCGGGAACAGAACCGTCGGGTTGAGCTGACATTAGCGCCAATCACAGGTTGATCGAGCAAGGGCCGCAGGGGATCGCTAAGTCCTGCGCTCGCCGCTCGGGGCCGAGGCATAATGCTCGACGGGGACGGCTCGAAAAGCCGCTTATGTATCGCTTCTCGGGCAAGTTGTGGCATATCCCAAACGAACAATATTCGGGTTACTAGGAGGCTGTCGCATACACAAGTAAACGTGTTTAAGGCGAATTATCTGAACGGACACTAGAAATCGACCCCGTTTGCATTCAATGCATGCACTCCCTAAACTCGAATATAATGAAGACTTCAAAGGAATATCTGAGCATGGCAATGCTAACCATTCGTAATCTCGACGATGAGGTGAAAAAACGACTCACGAGAAGGGTCGCCAAACACGGCTGTTCCATGGAGGAAGAAGCACGGCAGATACTGCGTCAAGCCGTGTCTGGAGAGACGCCTGAAAAGGGGTTGGCCAGCCGTATTCATCAAAGCGTTATGGATATCACCGGCGGTCTGGAGCTGGAGCTGCCGGCACGCTCCCAACCCCGCCCAGCTCCCGCCTTTTGGGTGGCAGTGCGTGATTCCGCCGGGCACTAATGTGCTGTCTGAACTGATGAAACCGGCACCGTAACCAGCGGTAATGCAATGGTTGGATGCACAACTGGATAGTCAGGTTTGCCTGCCCGCCATTACCCAGGCAAACCACTTGACCCTGGCAACGCGCAACTCCAAGGAGTTCGAATTTATTCCCGATCTGTTATTGATCAATCCGTGGCAAATGACCGGTTGACCCGAACGCGGCGAATAGACTACATAGAGAGGTTTGCTTCCATGTCGCCGAGGTTCGCCATGGCGCCCACTGCGCAATCATTGCCCCAAACCGAGTTTTCCTTGGCCATCCGGATCCCCAATTGTCCGGTTTCACTATCAAATCTGGGGCGGCCCGGATAGTGACGCGACTTGGACCCATCGAACTTACGAGCTACCAGCCTCCGGTACCAGCCCATCAGAGTGTCGGGTTTCACACCATTCGCCACATCCTCAAGTGCTTTTTCGTGCGGCAAACAGCATCAAATATCCAAACCTGGAAGGCGTCTTCGTGACCAGCATTACAAAACAGCAGTTGGTTACTCACCGCGAGTTGCTCAGAACTCTCGGCAAAGTGGATCGGCCGAGTGTAGTATGCGCGTCAGGTGATATGCCGTTGACGATGCCGGGGCTGAAGGTCGACAGACTCGGCGTGTTGTCATTACCTTTCGGCAAAACGCAAGCCCGCAAGCTCATCAAACAGTGCCGCCAGGCCCCTTACGGTAAGGGAACAGAAACGCTGGTCGATACTGATGTACGGCAATCCTGGGAACTTGACCCCGACAAGTTCCAGCTGACAAACCCGGAATGGGAAGAGTTGGTCGAGGATATCGTCGCCAACGTGCAACGGGAGTTGGGACTCGAGGACTGCAAACTGACGGCTCATTTGTACAAGCTGCTGGTTTATGAAAAGGGGGGATTTTTCCTGCCGCATCGCGACGGCGAGAAGCTCGACCGGATGGTGGCAACGCTGGTAATCGTCTTACCTTCGGTTTGTGAAGGTGGTGAGCTGGTCCTGTCGCATGACGGATGGCAGTACGAGATCCAGTTTACGGGCGCTGCCTCAGGATACGAGTTGAGTTACGCCGCGTTCTACGCGGATTGTCAGCACGAGGTCCGGCCGCTACGAAGCGGGTATCGTTTGTGTCTCACGTACAACGTCACGCTCGCCAAGTCGCGATGCGAAAAAGGTATCAAAGCTCCGTCCTATGGCACGACTACCGTTGCCATCAGTAAATTGCTCGACGATTGGCGCAAAGAAGAGGATAGGCAAATGATTGCCGTCATCCTCAATCATCGCTACACACAGGCCAACCTGAGCATGGATACGCTGAAGGGAGTCGATCGGGCGCGCGCCGAGGTACTGTTCGAGGCCGCGGAGCAAGCTGATTGTGTGGCTCATCTGGCTCTGGTCACGCTGTGGCAAAGCGGGGAAGCCGAAGGGGGATACGACGCGTATTCATATAGAGGCGGCTATCGGCGCTACCACCGGTCCGACTTCGAGGGTGAGGATGACTTCGATGAGACCGGCGACGATTATGAGATGGGCGAGATCTATGATTACAGCTTGTCCGCCAACCATTGGTCTGACTACCAGGGAAAAAAGGTGGCTCTTGGTGAGATCCGTTTAGACGAAGATGACATCGTATCGGAGGCGCCGCTGGACTACGGAGACCCCGACAGCGAAGACTTCGAGGGCTTCACGGGTAACGCCGGTATGACATTGGAGCGATGGTATCATCGCGCCGCGATTGTGATCTGGCCACGAGACAAGCACTTTGCGGTGCTCTGCGGCGCCGGAACGGATGCCGCAATTGGCGGGTTGCAACCGCTGGTCAATCGGCTCAAGCGAATGTCGACGGCCAAACGGGAAAAACAACGTCGGGAATGCTTGTCCTTCGCGGCGGCGATCATCGATTCCTGGCAGGCGCGCCGCAGGTCGTCCTGGAATGAAGCCGACCCAGTGAACCGTGTTGTCTTTGTGCGCCTGCTACAGGAGCTGGGCGATCCCGGTCTTGTTCGTCGCTTCCTCTCGAAAGTGATGGTTGGCGATGGCGGGATACAGCTCGACAACTCCTTCGGCAAGCTCGGTAAGCAGCATGGCTGGGCGAGTTTTGAAGACGAATTGACATCGGTGATCGAAGCCACCACTGCAGCGACGATCAACCGCAATGCGAAGTTGTTGGCAACCTTGTGTCTGCTACGGGACAGGAATGCCGAACGCCTCGAGCTTTGCGCCCGGCTGGCTGAGCGGGCGATCAAGGCGGTGGAAGCGTTTGACCAACAACCGTCGGAGAACAATTGGCAACTCAGAGAGATCGACCGGTCAGCATTGTTGATTTCGCTCGTCAAGGCGATGCTCGCTATCGACGCAGTGAAGCCGCTCTCGGATCTTATCGATCACGCACTCACCAGTACCGACAAGTACGATCTGACCGACGCGCATCTCACGGCAATCTTCAGCCTTAAATCCCGGATTGCCAAACTCCCCGTGGCCAACGATGCGATCTCACACTGGCTCGGCGCGTGCCGCCGCGAGTTGGAAAAGCGCACCGCTCAGGCTCCACAGAAGCCTACCGATTACCGACGTGCGGACAAACTGTCATGTAACTGCGGTGACTGCAGTGCGCTGAGTG
Organism: uncultured Gammaproteobacteria bacterium; assembly: GCA_963814945.1. Taxonomy (GTDB): domain Bacteria; phylum Pseudomonadota; class Gammaproteobacteria; order DSM-19610; family DSM-19610; genus Thiogranum. The sequence goes on along the minus strand of CAWFEQ010000018.1, from coordinate 371,722 downwards.
CGTTCCTGGCCAATCCGGACCAGAAGCAAGGCCGCTTTCCACTCGCCAAAAACCGCCGTCAACACCTACATCAAATCATCGACGGAAACCGCTGCGACCTCACCCATGTGACAGAACGCCGCGGCAGGCCTTTCACTTTGGTCTGCACTAAAACCACCGCATCATACGAAGCAGCGTGTAAGACTCACGAGCGCGACCTGCAAAATCTGTCGCGCATCATAGCTTTGGAGAATAAGACCCGTTAAGTCCGTCGCTTATTCCGGTCAGTGTCGTATGGTACAAAAGATCGAACCGGCATTCTCAAGCTGCTTCGCCATAGTAGACATTGAGCATCTTCCAAGGCGTTCTCGGCAATGAATTCGATCATTAGATTGAACCATGCCTATCCGGTTGTTGCACACGCCCAATCCCCCGGTAGCATTCAGCATACGTAAAGTATCGAGCGGGGATACGCGGGGCATGGAAAAACGGATGCCGTGGGGGTCGTTCGACGCTGAATACGCTGTCACGAACCAGTCTTCGCCAAAGTCGTTCCTGGCTGGCCGGAGTTATAATTAAGAAAAGTGGCTTGACCATGCGAAATAGCCGGCCGTCGGTGTTACGCAAAGAAGACTTCATCCACATGGACCAAAAATCCCCTGATCGGTTTCTCGCTGGTTGGAATGATGATTGCCAGAGTTGATATTTGATTCTAATTATCAGTCTTATAATTGGTGGCCAGGGACAGAATCGAACTGCCGACACGGGGATTTTCAGTCCTGGCCAGGCCATCCAGTGACTATATTTTTCAATGACCTACCGGGATGCGCGTTGCTTGATTTGCATAACAATGCAGGACTGTGCGGGACTTATTCACGCAAAATTCACACATGGAATTGCCTTTTGCTGAAGGATGAAAAATTCTACCCAGCTGAATAAGCTAATTTACGTTAGACATGATAGGCTAATTATGCTACAACATTAAAAGCTAATTTTCACACCGCAGAATAAGCTAAGGAAGATGGTCGCTTATGGCAACACCATCGGAAAAACTGGCTGGGTCACTGGAGATTCTGCACTCGCTCCAGGCTCGCGGCATCATTGCAATCCGCTCCAAAGACCTGACTCGCACGCACCGGGAGCGCCTGCTCGAAAACGGTTTCCTGCAGGAAATCATGAAGGGCTGGTACATTGCCTCCCGACCTGATGAAGGCCGCGGTGACAGCACCGCATGGTATGCCTCCTTCTGGGATTTCTGCTCCGCCTATTTGAGTGAGCGTTTCGGTGCCGAATGGTGCCTTTCACCCGAGCAGTCATTGTCCCTGCATGCCGGTGACCCGGCGGTTCCAGCCCAACTGCTCGTCCGATCCCCAAAGGCACGCAACAATGTGACACGCCTGGCCTACGACACTTCTATACTGGAAGTGCGATCCAATTTGCCCATAACCGAAGACGCCGAGGATAAAGAGGGCCTACGCCTATTCTCTATGGCATCTGCATTGGTTGCCTGCGCTCCAGGGTTTTTCGCTCAAAAACCAACGGATGTACGCACGGCGTTATCCATGGTCCCAGATGCATCCGAGCTCCTGTCCAAACTGCTGGAAGGTGGACATAGCGTCATTGCGGGCCGCCTGGCGGGTGCATTTCGAAATATCGGGCGCGATCGTATCGCCGATTATATCTTGGCAACGATGCGTGCGGCCGGCTATACCGTTAGGGAGACCGATCCTTTTGTGACCAGATCAACCATCACCCTGCCGTCCCGTGAGCGCTCGCCCTATGTCAACCGCCTGCGTCTGATGTGGGCACAGATGCGTCCGGCAGTCATCGATCGATTCCCGTCAGCACCCGAACTTCCAACCGATACTCCTGCTTATATGAAAAAAGTTGAGGAAGTCTATGTCACCGATGCCTACCACTCCCTGTCGATCGAAGGTTACCGTGTCAACATGGAACTGATCGAACGGGTGCGCAGTGGAAACTGGAATCCCAACGATGACAAAGCAGACCGTGAACATGCTGATGCATTGGCGGCACGCGGCTACTATCAGGCTTTCCAGGCTGTTAAGAGCAGCGTAGCCAAGGTTCTGCAGGGCGAAAACCCTGGCACAGTAGCCGACCAGGATCACGGCACATGGTATCGGGAATTGTTTTCACCCAGCACTGTAGCAGGCGTCGTTAAACCGGCTGATCTCGCCGGTTATCGCAATGGTCCGGTCTTCATCCGCAAGTCCATGCATGTTCCGCCCGGCCGCGAGGCAGTACGCGATCTCATGCCGGCTTACTTCGAGCTACTACAGGGAGAACCCGATGCCGGCGTGCGCGTCGTACTGGGACACTTCGTATTCGTGTATATCCACCCCTATATGGATGGCAATGGACGGATGGGACGGTTTTTAATGAATGTCATGCTGGCCGGCGGCGGCTATCCCTGGACAGTCATCCCGGTGGAAGAACGCAATGCCTATATGGCCGCACTTGAAGAGGCCAGCGTACGACAGAATATCGCCCCGTTCACCCGGCTCATTGCCCGCCTTGTCGATGCGGGACTCAAGGGCAATCCCGCCCCGGAGATCCCATGAAAATACCGACTTTCGGGCGCAACGATCCTTGCCCCTGCGGCAGCGGGAAAAGATTCAAGAGATGTTGCCTGGGAAAGGAGGAATCTCTTGCATCGAGCCGTGGAGCTACAGGGGCGTCCACGGAACTGAGGCAGGCACTGGAGACCCGGCAATTCGGCTCGCTGGAAGAAGTCCAGGCGTTTGTTGATCAACATGCGCAGCAGCGAAACCGGAGGCCGCTGGATGAACTTCACGGCTTGTCGCCGGAGCAGCTGTATCAGATGTATCAGATGTTGAACTTCCCGTTTACCTCGCCGGAACTGGTCTGCTTTCCCCAGGTGCTCGACATAGTCCGTGCAGCACCGATACTGACCTTGCTCAGCCTGCTGGCGGAGGCTATTGGCGAGCAGGAACTGAAACCGACTGCCAATGGAAATCTGCCGCAAAAGTTCAGCCGCGAAGCTGCCCTGATCTATTGGGGCAAGGAAACATTCCAGGAGCGCACGCGCTATGGTGGCATTAAAAACGAGGACGATTTTTCCGATCTACACATCACCCGCCTGGTGGCCGAACTGGCGGGGCTGGTCCGTAAATACAAGGGCCGCTTCATTCTCAGCCGCGATGGCCGAACGCTGCTGGCCAGTAATGGCCTGGCTGCAATTTATCCCAAGCTGTTCCGGGCCTATGTCGAGAAGTTCAGTTGGGCGTATCGGGACCGCTACCCGGAACTCCGCTTTATCCAGATGGCGTTCCTGTTCACGCTCTACCTGCTGATGCGTTATGGCGACACTTGGCGGCCGCGCGAATTTTATGAAGACTGTTTTCTGCGCGCCTTCCCTGCTGTGGTGGATGAGGTGCCACCGAGTCCGGCCTTGACACCGGAGGAGGAATTACGCACCTGCTATACATGGCGCACGCTGGTACATTTCGTTGGCTTCCTGGGCCTGGCGGCAGTAGAACCCGTTAACGACGACTTTCTGTGCCACGAATATAGGGTGAAAGCCCTGCCGTTGCTGCAAGAGGCGGTGCAGTTTCAGTTTATAGAGTGACGATCTTTGGCGAGGAGACGCAAACCGGACGATCCTCTGGCGGCCTTGCTGGCGACAGCGCCGCCCAGGACGCTGGCTGATCTCCTCCTTCGACTGGCAGCCGCACGGTTTGATGTCCGCCGCGAATGCTTCGATTACTTAAAGAAGCATGTTCCCCTGTCAAACAGCCATCAAAACCAGTCTGAAGGCGAGGTACTGCTGGCATTCTGGTCCGAGCTGGTCCCGGATCTGAGTGAACTGGATGATTACGGCGGCGGTGATTATGACCAGGCGGACCATGTCGCCAGCCTACTCTACGAAATCGAACAAAAACTGTCCCGGAGAAAGACTGACGCCGGGTACCGGCGCGAACTTCTGGACAACGTCCTGCCTTTCATCGAGAGTGGTAATGCTGGCCTCGATGATGCGCTCTATGACGTGGCTTATGCCACCTGTTATGACAATCACGATCTGCGCTTACTGGCAGAGGCGTTCGAGGCCATGCAAGGGGAATGGAAGATCGACCATGCCCGCCGCATTTACCGCAAGATCGGTGATCGGGACAAATACCTCGAATTGCGCAACCGTAAGATGGTCTATGGCGGGGATTACTATGATTTGGCCAGCTTCTATTGGACGGCCGGTGAAAAGAAGAAGGCCATGCAGGTCGCCGAAGAAGGGATAAGTAAAGGGCAGGGACGCATAGATGAACTGCGCCAGTTCATTGCCCAGCGGGCCAAGGATGCCGGTAACCGTGGTCGCTACCTGGAGCTACAATTTGCCCAGACCGTCGATCACCTGACGTGCGAAAAATACAAGACCTTCCGGAAACTCTGCACGGTCGCCGAATGGAAAGTCTATGAAGCGAAGGTCCTTGCACGGGCGAAGAATGCGTGCGAGTCGGAACAACTCAGGATCCGCATGCGCCGGAAGGAGTATGACAAGGCAGTGGCGATTCTGAGTACAGGACGCTATCCACTTACAGCCTGGGATAGCGATTACCAACTCCAGACCGCGAAAAGACTTGAACGCCGCTTTCCCGAGGAGATCCTGAAGTACTACCTCTCCGGGCTGGGCAACCTGAAGACCAATGCCGTGCGCAAGGAATACGCCCGTAAGGCACAGGTAATGGCCAAGGTCCGGCGTCTGCTCGTCGAGGTGCTTCGTGACAAGGATCGGTGGCATACGTTTGCTACCAAGATCAAACTGGAGAACATCAAGCGGCCTGCGTTCCAGGAAGAATTCTCCAAAGTCGTGCCTGGCTGGCGGGAACTAAAATAAGACCGGCAACGCAGGTCTGCGTAACAACCTGCTATCGGTGTTACACCAAAAAGATCTCGGCTCTGTCCACGGCAACAATTTCCCGTGGATTTCACAAGACTTCTCATGCCGACACATGGACCAGAAATCCCCTGCTCGGTTTTTCAGTGGTTGGAACGATGCCTGCTTGGGCTGATTACTTATTGTTTCTTATTTAAAATTATGATGGTGGCCAGGGATAGAATCGAACTGCCGACACGGGGATTTTCAGACCCTTGTATCGTTTTCTGGCCTCCATGTTTTCAACAACTTACGCACGCCGGCCCCGCGCCAAGTTGCCACAAGTGGACAGGAGTGGACACGAGATGACAGGAGTCGGTCACGATTTGGTCACGCCGCTATTCCATTGACTCGAGTATAGGCCTACTCCATAATCTTACCAGTAAGATTATTCAAGGGGTGCATTTCAATGACAGAACTCGCAACAACCAAGATGTCTTCGAAAGGCCAGGTCGTTATTCCAGAGGATATCCGCAAGCGCTTGGGGCTTGAAGCCGGCTCGCAATTCGTTGTGGTCGCCGGGAAGGACGCCGTCATACTGAAAACGATTTCCCCACCTTCAATGGACGAATTTGATGGATTAATTCGGGAAGCCCGGCGACAGGCGCGCAAAGCTGGTATGAAGCAATCGGATATCAAAGAAGCGATCGCCGAGGTGCGCGGCCGTCGATGAGGATTGTACTGGATACGAATGTACTGATCTCGGGCATCTTTTTCAGTGGTCTACCAGGAAAAATCCTACAAGCCTGGCATTCCCAGAAGCTCCAGCTTTTTGTATCCGTCGAAATTCTAGACGAATACTTTAGCGTCGCCGAAAGGCTCACAAACCGATACGCCGGGGTCGAATACGAGGAAATCCTCGGCCTGATCGTTCAAAACGCCGAACTGGTCCAAGTCACAGATTTGCCGGAACCCGTATGTGAAGATCCCGATGACGACAAATTCCTGGCCTGCGCACTGGCAAGTAACACCAATATCATCGTCAGCGGTGATAGCTATTGGTCAAGGTATCAGGGTACTGTGGGATCCAGGTCTTGAAGCCAAAGGCGTTCGTCTCCGAGTTTCCCGATCAATCCGGCCAAACAAAATTTGACGGCGGTTAAGCCAGTGACCAGAGAGATCGCCAGGAAATGGAAAGATTGTATGGCGTTGCTGAGTTCCCGAATAGGTCATCCGTAATATCCTTGATATCAATATCATACGGTTCGTTCGAATATTTGCACCATAGTGCGTCCAGCGAAGGCTGGCGTGTTCAGCGGGGGTGAGTCCCGCCGGGGTAGAAGTCAGCGCCCCGTAGCTTGAGTCACACTGGTGGAGGAAACGAAGCTGGTGAAGCTGATTGACAAAGCCATCGTCAGGATGGTGAGCGAGTCACCGGGCCGTAACGCGAGTGAACCCACGGGTGGCCCCGATAAAATTACTCCTGGAGGCCGAGCTCTCTATGGTGGAGCGAAGGCAGCAGGGTGCGTCGCAGACTGACTTTTGAGGCGCATCCCTCCGGCGGGGTGGTAGGGACAGCACGGTGACAAGGGCATGCTAAGCAACTGGAGAAGCCGTCCTCGCCCCAGGCAGAAATGGCTGGAGCAAGGTAGGCCGTATAACCGGTTTCCCCGGGAAATCGGCCGAAGGCGAGACGGTGGCGGCGAGGTCCGTAGTAGTGATGAAGCGGGGTAACGCCCGTGGAGCGAAGGGGCCTTACTGCACATGATGACTTCGACAACATGGGAGGCAGGGGTGACATGATAAACGCACCCATTGATCTGCAAGACCTGAGACGAAGGCTATACATCAAGGCGAAGGCTGAACCGTCTTGGCGCTTCTGGCGCCGAGACTTCGGCTGGAAACGGTGGAGTAGAAGGTGGCTGTATGCTGTCCCGGGGGTTATTTCATCACTACCGGGTGCAGCCACGTCCGAAAGTCGTTTCAGCATGATAGGTCTCATAAACCTTGACGTGAAGTGTGCAGGGGCGCGTAGTGCGGGAAATCCGCATGCTGCGTGCGATGTGGAGGGAGTTGGAAACGGGGCTACGGCACGACCTATACGGGCACGTAAGGGGAAACCCTGGATACAGACAAGGCCGATCCTAGTGGGCTACCGCGCCAACTCTCGACCCTACCGGCCTACATAGGTACTCGAGGTTAGTCAAATTCCCTAGCAGCATTTCTGATTTCTGATGTCTTGCCCAAGACACGTGGACTTCAAATGCAATGAGAGCCATGTGTAACACAAAGTATAGGATCGCGATTTCTAGCATGCGGATCTGTTTGCCCGTTTAATAATTATTTTATAGGTCGGGCCGAGGCAGGTGCGCAACTTAATGAGCAACATTGCCATGGTAGAAGAGAACTCCCTCAAGCTCGATACTTTCTCAGATGAACGCTCCCATCACTTGGTTGTCGTACACGGCACATGGGGTAACGGTTTCTGGCACGGCCTCCTCTGGGATTATATTCCTTTGAGACGGCAACAAAAGGAGTGCGAGTGGCCGATATGCGAAACGCTCAAGGAGCGAGGTTTCAAGGTGAATGCGTTCACGTGGTCCGGTAAGAATAGCCACCGCAGGCGAATCCAGGCCGGGAGAGAGCTTGCAGAGTTCGTCGCGAAAGATCTAAAAGACATATCTCATCCGATTTCCATCGTCGCGCACAGTCACGGCGGGAATGTCGCACTCTACGCTCTCAAGCATAGCTGCGCTGAAAAAAAAAGTAGGCAGTATTGTGTTTCTTGCAACTCCATTCCTCCACATGAGCACGAACGAGCTAGAGTTCGGAATATTACGACGGCTGCTTCCCCTTATTCTCGGGAGCGTACCTCTTTTAGTCCTACTAGGTCCTTTTGTGGCCTTGTTCCCTACCTTCTTCATCGACAAGGGCAACCCAAACTTCATATTACACGGGTGGCTGGCGTTATTCGTTGTATTCTCTTCGTTCGGGGTTAGCGGACTACTTGCCTTTAAGCTAGCTAGGCGCTTTTCACGAATTGACGTGCTTCTAAAACGTATGCCGGAAGTGTGTAAGTCGTATGAACCACCGACCCCAGACCGACAGCGTGTGCTTATCCTACGCAAGGTTGGGGACGAAGCGGCAGCAGCTCTAGGTGCAGGCCGTCCAGTCGAGTGGCTTTTGGGATGGTCTTGGCGCGCACTGTCCTATCCTTTGAGTCTCTTTGAAATGGCTTGTAATTGGATTAAACGCCAGAAGACGCAGAGGTGGTATACTTTTGTTGTGTCTGCGGGACTTGTGGCGGTATTGATCCTCTGTGTGGTTTTTATTCGTGAATTTTTTACTTTCGATGTTAAGGGTATTGCGATCGACAAATCCCTTAGCGACTTTTCAATCCAGTATCTAGTCCCTATATTCGGTGGCGTGCTTTGGTTTGTTGTCTTGTCGTACTTAGTTCTACTTTTAATGGTACTGAGTCTCAATGTTCTTCGCTTTGGCATTGTGAAAGACTTCGGAACTACGTACTTAATGCGCGTATCTGCTGAGCCGACTCCACCCGGCTCATGGGAGATTGAACTACTTCCTGCTAAGTTCTTCGCTCATAGTGAAATCCATGAAGACCTGACAGTTGCGGATAGAGTTGCCAACTGGGTTCTCGCGAAAGATGCTGCATTTTATAATCGGGAAGATACATAACAATCCCCATCAGCCGCCAGGTTCTTCCCTACGCGTCTTTCCCACAGCTTATGGGGCGGCGTTAGCGACCTATTGACGAAGTAGCCAAAACATGCGTGAACGTCCGGAGCCGGTGCCATCCTGAGCTTCACGGCACTTTCCGGCAGGGCAAGTTCTGGCCGAGAGTGTGAGTACAAGTTGCTGGGCGAGAACGGCAACAGTTGCTGCACAGTTGCCCTTCGCTCGTCATCGGCGTACGGCAGAAGTTGGCCGATGGTCGCCAACCAGGGGCCACGCATTCGCGAGATTTGCAGTGTCTAGCGGACGGCAACTTTAGGCGTGAATGCTGCCGTTTCCAGATCAAGACTGTTGGTGGAGTCAACCCGACGAATCTCAGATAACTGCTTCCATAATGCTTCCATATACGGGGCCATGGCTTCCTTATATCGGGTAACTCATTGTTTTAATGGTGGCCAGGGACAGAATCGAACTGCCGACACGGTGATTTTCATGACGGTATCTTGAATTCTTTCGCTTTTCTTTCAATCAGTTAGCTGGACGCATGTCGCCCGATTTGCATGACGATGCACCACTGTGTACAACTGATTCACGCAAGACTTACGCAGCTGCGGCTACCGATCCTCGAACACCTGACCAGACATACATCTCCGGATGATATCAAAGTGGGTAGTGACTAACCCGCCGGACCACTTCAGTAGGCCCTGATCATCCCATCATCCAGACCCATGTCGTCGGCAGGTGATTGTACATCGCCGGTGAACATTTCCACGATTTTTCGCCGGAATTGTTTGCGAATACGAATTATTCTTTGTCGCAAACGAGTTCCATCAATCGTGTTCTTTGCAAGCAGATGAATGCACCAGCAGGCGCTGACAGCAATCCGATTATACTTGAGAAACCTATCGTTAGGTGCGGAACCGGCGGCTATCGCCGCCACGTTCGACGGTTCAACCTCAAATAGATATAAATTTCATATATGCAAGCACATAAGGACTAGAATAGCGTTGCCGCGCATAACGGTTCATAATTTTTTGCTGTCAATGATTCTTACTTACTGATTAGCCTTAGATTACTGGTCAGCTTGAGAACAGGCGAGGAGACGCTTACATGCTCAGTACCAACCCCTTCTACGAACTTTCAACGTTCATTTCCCCAACCGTCATGCAGGGCTACATTATTCTCATGGTCCTGCTGGTAATTGTCGGAACCATTCTTGACATGATGCACAAGAAGAGTCCCCAGTACTTTTTCGAAAATGCAAAAAGAGCACAGAAAGACGCGAAGCGCACCCTGAGCGGTGGCGAAAAAGCATCGCTTGCGGTGCAGACTGTCGTTAACGAAGTGCTCACCTCTTCGGAATTTAAAAGGACCCGCCGCCGTATCTCACACCTGTGCACCATGTACGGTTTCATCATCTTTGTTGTCAGCACGGCGGTTCTGATTTTCGGATATGCAACGGAATCCGCTGCGGGTATCTGGCCCGTTCTCTGGCACCTGGGTGCGCTCTTGCTGTGTTTCGGCGGGTACTGGTTCTGGTTCTTTATCCGCGTCGATGTCGCTGCTGAGGGTGTCAAGTGGTACAACTTCAACGGGCGCGGCGACGTCTTCATCGTCGGCCTTATCACCATGCCCACTTTCGCCCTGCTGTGGTCGGCCACCATGGGTAGCGGCACGCTGAACATGCTGTTCTTTGCTCTGTTCATCTTGTGCAGCACTGTACTGTTCGGCAGTGTCTACTGGTCCAAGTTCGCACACATGTTCTTCAAACCTGCTGCGGCCTACCAGAAGAAATGCATTATGGCGGATGGTTCGAGAGAGGGTCTGCCCAATGACTACGACCTGACGGATCCTGCCGTGCACGCAAGGTTTCCGGACGTACCGGAATACATGGGTAAAAATCCACCCAACATGGGACCCGGTATCAACGCGGAACCCCCCTCTCACTACTGATTAGCTTCCAGAAGTAAGGAGTACTCGTAATGCCAACTTTTGTATACATGACTCGTTGTGACGGATGTGGTCAGTGTGTCGATATCTGCCCTTCAGACATTATGCATATCGACAAGGTGACCCGTCGCGCCTACAACATCGAACCCAACATGTGCTGGGAGTGCTACTCCTGCGTCAAGGCCTGCCCGCACCAGGCGATCGATTGTCGCGGTTATGCAGACTTCGCACCACTGGGCCACTCGGTACGCGTGAAGCGTGATGAGGAGAAAGGTGTCATTGCCTGGCGCATCAAGTTCCGCAACGGCAAGAAGGACATGGACTTGCTTGCGCCTATCACCACCAAGCCCTGGGGTACCTGTATTCCCCAGCTCCGTGACGTACCGGCGCCGACCCAGCAGCAGCGCGACAGCCAGCTCCTGTTCAATGAACCTAAATACATTCGCATGGACGATGGTGACATCCACACCCTCAAGTCCAATGGTCTGAAAATGATAGAAGGTGTGGAGGGTTACTAATGGCTTACAAAACTATCGTCGAAGACAATATCGATATCCTGGTCGCAGGTGCCGGCCTGGGTGGTACCGGTGCCGCTTTCGAGGCGCGCTACTGGGGCCAGGACAAGAAGATCGTCATCGCAGAGAAAGCGAACATCGACCGTTCCGGTGCTGTGGCGCAGGGCCTGTACGCGATCAACTGCTATATGGGAACCCGTTTCGGTGAAAACAATCCGGAAGACCACGTGCGTTACGCACGTATCGACCTGATGGGCATGGTGCGTGAAGACCTGCTGTTTGACATGGCCCGCCACGTCGACTCGGCAGTGCACCAGTTCGAGGAATGGGGTATGCCGATCATGCGCAATCCGAAGACCGGCGCCTATCTGCGAGAAGGCCGTTGGCAGATCATGATCCACGGTGAGTCCTACAAGCCACTCGTGGCCGGTGCCGCGAAGAAGTCCGCTGACAAGGTATTCAACCGGATCTGCGTGACCCACCTGCTAATGGATGACAGCAAACCAAACCGAGTTGCCGGCGCCGTCGGTTTTAACGTGCGTACCGGTAATTACCATGTTTTCAAGTCCAAAACCGTCATCGTCGGTGCCGGCGGTGCATCCAACATCTACAAACCACGCTCGGTTGGTGAAGGTGCTGGTCGTGTCTGGTATGCACCCTGGTCATCAGGCTCGGCCTACGGTCTGCTTATCGGTGCCGGCGCCAAGATGACCCAGATGGAGAACCGCATCGTACTGGCCCGCTTCAAGGACGGTTACGGTCCGGTGGGTGCCTACTTCCTGCACCTCAAGACCTACACCCAAAATGCCTATGGTGAAGAGTACGAGTCCAAGTGGTTCCCCGCACTGGAGGAAATGGTTGGTAAGAGATACCTGGATGTTGAAGCATCGCACTTGACGCACCGTCCGATTCCGACCTGTCTGCGAAACCATGCATTCATTTCCGAGGTCAACGCCGGTCGTGGGCCGATCCACATGGTGACCATGGAAGCCTTCCAGGACCCGCATCTCGAAGAGATCGGCTGGCATAATTTCCTGGGCATGACCGTCGGCCAGGCCGTGCTGTGGGCCGCTACTGACGTTGACCCGAAAAACGAGAACCCGGAACTGACCACCTCCGAGCCGTATGTGATGGGTTCGCATGCTACCGGTTGCGGCGCCTGGTGTTCCGGTCCGGAGGATGTGTCTCCACCGGAGTACTTCTGGGGCTACAACCGTATGACCACCGTCGAAGGCCTGTTCGGTGCCGGTGATGCCGTCGGTGGTACACCGCACGCATTCTCTTCTGGCTCCTTTACCGAAGGCCGCCTGGCAGCGAAAGCCGCCTGCAAATACATCGATGACGGCAAAGGCGAGGGGATTGTCGTTTCCCAGGAGCAGATCGAGCGCCGCAGGAAGCAGATCTACAAGCCGATGGAGCATTACCGGATCTATCGCAACGAGATCACCGCCGGCACGGTCAACCCGAACTACATCGACCCGCGTCAGGCGTTGGATCGGCTGCAGAAGTTGATGGACGAGTACGCCGGTGGTGTGACCGTCAGCTACATGACCAATGACAAACTGCTTAACATCGGTCTGAAGAAAATGAAGATTCTGGAAGAGGACCTTGAGAAGATCGCTGCGGAAAACATCCATGAACTGCTGCGCGCCTGGGAGGTCAAGCATCGTCATCGCACCTCCGAAGCTGTCTTGCATCACACACTGTTCCGCAAGGAGACCCGCTGGCCGGGTTACTACTACCGTGGTGACTTCATGAGGGTGGATGATGATAACTGGCACGTACTGACAGTTTCTCGTCGAGATCCGGAGACCGGTGAGTACACCATGGAGAAGGCGCCTTGTTATCACCTCGTTGACGACAAATAGCTGAAAGCTCGACAGGAATGTGATCAAGGGATCTTTACGAACATGTAGAGATCCCTTGATATCCTGGCTGGCGCCTGAAAGATCAGCAAATGATGATCATCTTGTCTTTCAAGGGTGTACCCATACTATGACGTGCAGGGCCGAGGAACATGACGACAAAAGCCGCAGAACACACTGAAGAGTTCAAAAATATTATCGACGACAGCGAGGAAGAGATTCTCGCGGTCGCGCATCCGATGTGGGATGAACTGATCAAATACTCCAACGAGGGCAAGTATGGACTGTTTATCAAGCATTTCTCGCGCGACCTGTTGCGGGGCCTGAACGAGATCGAGGTGGGCAAGCAGTTCGCCAAGAGTGAACTTACGCGCAACCTGTCACCGGATTACGACTACCTGGGACTGATCCGCCGGGGTCAGCATGTTACCTGCCTGTACCGGGTCAGGAGTACAAAAAAGGAAGGTGAATGGCTGGGCCGTATGGTGCTCGGTTACGAGCGGGGAGAAATCAAGATCTTCGCGGCATCGATATTCTAGAATCGAGTTACAGTTATGGCAGAGATAATCAGGGACGTCATCACCGATGGCAAGTATGTAGAGCTGAAGTACAGGGTCATCGACGTGAAGACCGATAGTGTGCTAACCGAGGTGGAGTTCCCGCTCGGCTATGTCCACGGTGTCAACGAGGTGCTTGCTCCCGCAGTCATGCGGGAACTCGAAGGCAAGACGGCAGGCGATACGATCGAAGTGCCGATCGACTGCAACCAGATCTACGGCCCCAGGGATGAATCCCTGGTCATCAACGAAAATATCCATAACGTGCCCGAGGAATACCGCGAGGTCGGCACGGCCATACTGATGGAAAACGACCAGGGACAGACAAAGACTTTTCTGGTGACACGTATAGCCGGCGACCTCATCACCATCGATGGCAACAATCCCCTTTGCGGCAGGGAGGTGATATTCAAGCTCGATATACTGACAGTCCGCGATGCGACTGACGAAGAAATAGAGGCCGGCGGCAGGGTTGAAGAAGGACCCGATCTCCCTGGTGGCACCCAGGTCCCGATCTGATGTCTGCCACGGCGGCGGGAAACCCTTAAAATGTGCGGCGGCCGCGCGCCCGTGTGCCGGGTCGCGCGGTGCCTGGTGTCAGGGGCGCTTCGGGGTGGTGTAACTGACCTCTTTTTGAAATGACTCCCAGATGGTATCGTAGCCTACGTAACCCTTTTCATTCGCTTGTTTCTGACGGGTGGTCAGAAAGCGGGACTTGCCCTCCGGAACCTGGGGCCTGGTCTTTTGTGCATCACTCATAATCCACCTTTACTAAGCAGTAAAAAAACGGGAGGTTCGAAGATGTTATCGATGCCAGTCCCTCCCGGTGGACTGGCAATCCAATCGGCAATCTGCGCAGTCAAGACCACATCCGAGACGCCCTAGTGTACCTGATTTTTCCGCATTCTGGCCAGTTTCCGGAGCCTGGATGAGCGGAATCCTGAAACTGCAGCCGATCGGGACTTCATTCCATGTTATCGAACAGATGGCCTGCCAGCACGATTGATATATAGGGTGCGTAGGTCAGTACGGCACCTTGCAGAAGACCGAGACCATCAAAGACGTCCGATAACTGACCGAGCAGCGCTTCGTTACGGGGGTCGGCAGCGAGCGACTCCAGTACGTCGATGAGCGGTGCGATGTCATCCTCTGCGAGATACTGTTTCAGCATCATAATGGAGGTCTCTATCCGCTGGAGATCGACAACGCTGGACGGACTACTCATCACTTGGCCTGTGCATATTCTTCGCCGGACCTGGAGGGTTAGTTGGGCTTCTCACTCGCCTGGTCACCCTGCTGGCCGGACAACTCGATCATCTCGGAGACTTCAAGTGTACCTTTTATTTCGAGGAACGGACACGACCGGGCAGCAGCCAGGGCCTCTTCCAGTGAATCCATCCGGATGATACAGAGGCCCGACATTGCGCTCGTGCTGCCCGGCGAGACAGTTCCGTCGGCTTGTACAACGTGCGTATCCCTGAAAGGAATTGCCGGGCTGACAACGGCTTTACCCAGTGAATCCAGCCACTGCTGGTAGCGCTGGAAATGCTTCTGCCCCTCTTCAGGGTTTTCGGGAAGTTCTCCTCCGAGGAACACGAATATGAATTGCGGCATACGGCCTCCATGAGGTTTCAGGTGCATAGCAATACCTGGATTCTAAAGGATGTTGCCTGCCGGGGCAGGTAAAATTGTCATTCAGTACCGGGGCGTTGTGCCGCGAGCCGCAGTCGCGCTTCGACGCGAATCGCCGACATCAGGTTGTCGTCAGCGACTGCTGGATACAGGGGGAAAAACCGCTCGACCTCCAGTGCGTTCTGTCGGGCATAGCCTTCCAGCCGCAGCCGGTCCTCATGTTTCAACCCATGGAGCATCAGCAGCCGGGGTGCCTGGCGCTCGATGTAACGCTGACAAAGGCGGCGGTCTTCCACACGCTCCCAATCCTCACGCACCAGGCATGAAGGGAAGATCTCGGTCTGGCCCTGGCGTCGCTTTATCCACCTTGCCCTGGGACGCCTGCCGGCACGTTCATTCACCAGATGCTCCAGTCGATAATTCACGGGAGGCACGTAATGCTTCTCTTCCTCGGGTATCCTGGCGACTTCCATGATGGCAGCGGGTGTCGCCGTCCATTCCGGACGATGCGGGAACAATAACATCTCCTCCGCATCCAGGCAGGAAAAGATCAATGCCAGTGGTTGCTCGTCCGCCTCATCCAGTAGCCAGTATTCATGCATATCAGCAGGCGGCAGGGGTACGCTGACCTCTTCAAGATATGCCGCGAGTTCCTCGACCTGCTCTTCAATTGCATTTGTTTCCAGGTGGCGAGGTAACGGCATGCGCTCGATCCCTGATGGCCTGATGATTGCCGCACGTACATAGTTGGGTTTCTTCACTGCCTGCTGCTGATCGACAACCGGACCCCTTCCGAAAGAGACCCTGTATTGCAGCTCCCAGTTGTTACCATCAAGAGTGAGTGCACGCGCCTGACCGGTCTCCACGATCTGCACTTGCCCTGTGAAAGGAGACAACAGTCTTTTTGAATAGGCCTGGATCATGTAATCTGAAGTGATAAGGCAGACCGGATCTCCGAGTCTCCCGATCTGTGCCGAAAGTATCAGCCGAACAGTTTATTCAGGGTTTTGTAAACAAATTCATTGGTGCAGGAGTTTTCACCACAATGAATTAGCACATCGTCATCCACGCGGAAAGTCAAATACGGTCTGATCTCAAACCCGTCAAACTCCATTGCCGCCATATCATCGATGATATTGGCTATGCTGAAGGTGATTTTTGCGACATTGTCCTCTAACTTTTCTCCCTCCATGCCTGCTTCCAGGAGCTTGATCTTGATCTGTTGGGCGATCTGATCAATCAGTATCGCCTGGCATTTGTCGAATTGTTCGGTATCGAATTTCAATTCCATGCTGTATACCCCGCGGGTTCAACTTTGACGTGCAACGGCTAACGAATTCCTGGTGTTAAGTATACTGTTCCCGAAACACCGGCAAAGTCGAACCCAGCCCGGATGTCGGTGGGGCCTGCAGCTACCCATCTGATACTGGAGATCGCTGCCGGAAACGCGATGCACACCTTGCCGTGCACGGAAGCAGGGAGGTGCATTATCCGGACCTCCTCAAAACGATTATTGTGACCCAGCTCGGGTTATGTGCGGTCGCCGAGACCACCCGGGCCAGAGCAAAGGTACCGGTCTTCAATTACCATTTACCAACATGAGGACCATTCGTACGCATGTCGGATATTCTGTGCTTGGAATAGCCCCAGACATGGCATATTACTTATTGTTTTTATTATGTATTTAGATGGTGGCCAGGGACAGAATCGAACTGCCGACACGGGGATTTTCAGTCCCCTGCTCTACCAACTGAGCTACCTGGCCTTCGGGAGGGAGCGCGTATTAAACCGGGAGTGACCGGGACAGTCAAGCACAGCCCGTATTTTTTGACGCAAGATCCAGTATTTACGCCGTATTTCAGGATCTTTCGCGGCTAGCTCGCGGGCGGCACATAGTCCGGTGGCGTGTCGGCGCCTGCGCCGAAAAAAAACTTTTCCATCTGCTCTTCGAGGAACTTGCGCGCTTTGGGGTCCATGGGTGACAGGCGATATTCGTTGATCAGCATGGTCTGCTGCTTCAGCCACTGCTGCCAGGCTTCCTTGGACACGGATTCATAGATGCGTTTGCCCAGCTCACCCGGATAGGTCGGGCGTTCCAGTCCCTCGGCCTCTTTGCCGAGTTTTACGCACTGCACCATTCGCGTCATGCCTTATGTCCTCTTGTATCTGTTCCTGAAGGCGCGCCAGCAGGCGCTGGACCGGTGCGGCGAGGCCCACGGCGTCGGCGCCCTGCAGTTTATACCAGAGCCCCTGACCCGCTTCCATCACTGAAAACACCGGGTTTTTCAGGCCCAGGCAATGCGGCGTGATGTCCAGGTGAAAGTGACTGAAGCTGTGACGGACCACGGGCAGCGTCTCCGCGCCCGCCACTTCCAGGCCGCGCGCGTCGCACCAGGCGCTCAGCCCGGCGACGTCGCCGAACTCGGGGAAGCTCCACAGGCCGCCCCAGATACCCTGCGCGGGCCGTTGTTCCAGGTAGACCTCGTGGGCACACACGAGCAGCAGCATATGCGCCTGCCGCAACGGCAACTGCCGGCGCGGCTTGGCCTGCGGGTAACGCCCGGGATCGCCCTCGGCAAAGGCCCGGCAGTTCTGCTGCAGGGGACACTGCGCACAGGCCGGCGCGCGGCGCGTACACAGGGTGGCACCCAGATCCATCATGGCCTGGTTGAACTGTGCCACGCGCTCGCCGGGCGTCACGGCCTCGGTCAGGCACCACATTTCCTTCAGCACCTCGCTCTTGCCCGGCCAGCCGGCCACCGCAAAATAGCGCGCCAGCACCCGCTTGACGTTGCCGTCGAGGATCGGATGCCGCTGCCCACAGGCCAGCGACAGGATGGCGCCGGCCGTGGAACGCCCGATCCCGGGCAGGCGGGCGACGGCGTCGAAGGCTTCGGGAAAACGCCCCGCGTAGGCATCGCGAATCTGTTGCGCGGCCCGGTGCAGGTTGCGCGCGCGCGCGTAGTAGCCGAGGCCGGACCAGTGGTGCAGGACTTCATCCAGCGGGGCGTCAGCCAGCGACGCCACGTCGGGAAAGCGGTGCATGAAGCGCTGGTAATAGGGGATCACCGTCTGCACCTGGGTCTGCTGCAGC
This sequence comes from uncultured Gammaproteobacteria bacterium, assembly GCA_963814945.1. Taxonomy (GTDB): domain Bacteria; phylum Pseudomonadota; class Gammaproteobacteria; order DSM-19610; family DSM-19610; genus Thiogranum. The sequence goes on along the minus strand of CAWFEQ010000018.1, from coordinate 353,585 downwards.
ATGATTTCCGAAACCCACACCCGGTAGGCTGAGGGCTCTTGCTGCCAGGGCAGGTGCTTGCGGCCGTGCCGGTCGAACCACGCGAGTACCCGCTGTGCAAAGGTGTTATCCGGCATGGATGGCTGACGCGACATCACCTGTCTCACAGCGGTTTTTACCGCGGGAACGCCACTGGCGACTCACACCTGGTAGTAATCCCGGTACCAGGCCACAAAGTTGGCAACCCCCTGTTCGACCAACGTCTTCGGCTTGTAGCCGACGTCCCTGACCAGGTCCTGCACATCCGCATACGTATCCGGCACGTCACCCGGCTGCAGCGGCAGCATGGTTTTTTCTGCCTTGATGCCCAGGCAGTTTTCCAGCACCTCGATGTAGTGCATCAACTCCACCGGCTCATTGTTGCCGATGTTGTAGAGCGCATACGGCGCCGTGCTGGTTGCCGAATCCGGGTGCTCGCCGGACCAGTCGGGATTGGGTTGCGGGATGCGGTCCAGTGTCCTGACCACGCCTTCGACGATATCGTCGATGTAGGTGAAGTCGCGGCGGTGTTTGCCGTAGTTGAACACGTCGATAGGTTCACCGGCGAGCATCTTGCGGGTGAACAGGAACAGGGCCATGTCCGGCCGGCCCCAGGGACCGTACACGGTGAAGAAACGCAACCCCGTAGTCGGCAGCCGGTACAGGTGGCTGTAGGTGTGCGCCATCAGCTCGTTGGCTTTCTTGGTGGCCGCGTAGATGCTTACCGGGTGATCGACGTTGTCGTGCACCGAGAACGGCATGTTGGTATTCGAACCGTATACGGAACTGCTGGAGGCATACACCAGGTGTTTGACAGCATTGTATCGGCAGCCTTCAAGGATATGCATGAAACCGACGACGTTGGTATCGATGTAGGCACCGGGATTCTGCAACGAATAGCGCACGCCTGCCTGCGCAGCGAGGTTGACGACCCCGTCCGGCTTGTACTGCACGAACAGGTCGGCGATGCCTTGCCGGTCTTCCAGATCGATACGGATATCGGTAAACGCCGGGTGACTCTGAGTCCTGGACAGACGCGCTTCTTTCAGCAGGGGATCGTAGTAGTCGTTGAGGTTGTCGATACCAATGACTTCATCACCGCGCTCCAGCAGACGCAACGCCAGGGCATTGCCGATGAAGCCCGCGGCACCCGTAATAAGAACTTTCATGTTGATTCCCGTTGTTGTTTTAAAAAATCAGAGATGCGCGTCAACCCCACGGAACGGCCAGCGGCAGGCCAACATAACTCCGACCAACAACACCTATCGTTGATCCATCCACGCTCGCCATTTCCCAGCCAGACCACTTTGGCCTTCATTAGGCAATTAACATGACCGCTTAGTCGTTTTTCAAAGCGCCATTGTGCGGCAATGGCGCCGGGTTCGCTACCTGCTCCAGCTTCTGCAGCGTGTCCAGCGCCTCACTGAGCAGTTTACGCTTGACCAGCCAGGGGCCAATGACAGGTGGAATCCAGAAATCCGGTTCCAGCTCCCCGTGGATCAACACCCGGGTACCGCCCTGCACCTGCCACAGGTGGAGGCGCGCATAGCCGTAGCGGAAATCACTCTGTTCCGGCAGGACGGTGGCTGTCACCGAGCCGTCATGGGCTTCGATAACATCCTGGACCTGGTGGATACGCTTGCAGTAAAACCACACGCAGACCTCGGTAACGGTACGCACACGGTAATCGCCGGGCCCGCGGGTCAGCAGTATTTCACTGACTCTGATGTCGGGGTTGATCCGCCCGAGGTGATTGTAATCGGTCAGGAGCTCGCGCACCCGGGGCTCGGACACGCTGACCAGCGCGTCGACGTCCACCCGGTACGCGGCGCCCTGTTGATCCGCCGCTGCCGCATAGACCTTGACGGCGTGCACGGGGGGCACGTACAGACCGATCAGCCCCGCCGCAGCGAGGACAGTGAGGCTACTGGAACAGCCCCTTGAACTGGTCACCGAACTTCTTCTCCAGCTTCTGTTCGATCTTCTCCTTGACCTTCTTCTCCGTGGTCTCCTTCAGCACTTTGTCCAGGCGCACCTGGTACTTGGGCTCCGCGAACGTGCCGCTGATCTGCACCGGGATCGCGACGCCCTTGAGTTCGGTCAGCTCTTTGCCCCCCTGGCCTTTCGTGCTGCCGACAATCTTGGTGGTCAGCAGGTAATCGAGCGTCTCCTTGGGAAGATCCACATCACCCTGACCCTCGACACGCAGCAGTGGACTCTTGGCCATCAGATCACGGTTACTGATGACGCCATTGGCGACCGTGGCCGTACCGGTCAGTTCGGAAAAATCTGTCTGGTTGGGTCCTTCCTCTTTGGGCGCCGGCTGGCCGTTCAGCTTGGCCTGCGCGGAGCGGATCAGCGCAGCGAGGTTAAAGCCCTTCACGGCGCCGTTGGCAAAGGCAAAATCGAGCTTGCCATTGAGATTCTTCTGCAAAGTCTCGGGCGTCTGCCCACTGGCCGTCAGGGTCGCGCTGGCCTGCGTGGTGCCCGAGAGGGTGTCTTTGCCGGTGAGGTCCTTGAGCAGCGGTCCGATCTGGATACCGGCCAGCGTATCGTTGATCAACAGCTTCGGCTGTTTGGCGCGCACATCCAGGCTCAGGTCGCCGTTATAGCTTCCCTGATACATCTTGGCTTGCGCCGGATGCACACGGATTGTGCCGCCCTTGGCCACCAGCTTGAGGAGAATATCCGCACTGCGCAGCTGGTAGGCCGTGAGCTGGTCTATTTTTACGCTGCCATCGACATCCAGGGCGCGCAGGGTTTCCACCGGAAAGAGCTGCGTGCCGGCGGCTGCGGCGGTCGTCGGCGTCACCGGCACCGGGGGTTTATCGCTGGGCGGCGGCAGGTAACGGTCGACGTCGATCTTATCCAGGTGCAGCTCGAAGCGAATCGCCGGTTTGGCAAAGTTGCTCACGCTTGCGCTGCCGTCGATGCTGGAGTCGTCAAGGTGCACACGCAGGTCGGACAGCTTGGCACTGTCGGCCGTCGCGGCCAGCTTCAGGCTGGCGTCCGCCTTGCCCAGAACACTGGCATCGGCGACTTCCGGCAATGGCTGTCCCAGCGCTTCGATCAGCTGCCGGGGCGCGAATTCCTTGACTTTCACGTCGGCATTGATCACCGGCGCGTCAATCAGGCGCTTGCCCTGCACCGTGGCGTCGATGGTCAGTCCCAGCGCCTCGATGACCAGCTTCGGCACCTGCAGGTCACCGCTGGCGAGGTTGACCGTCGAATCGAACCCGACGCGGGACTTCAACGCCCCGCCCGGCACACCCTCACCCTTGAGGTCTGTCGTGAGTTCGGCCTTCGCTACCTGGAGGGTCTGCCTGTCGTCCGACAGCGTAACCTTGCCACTGAAGCTTACCGGCCCCTTCACCGGCGGCTGCGACGCGTCGATCTGCATGCCCAGTTCCACCGGCACCGTCGCACCCGGTGTGATCGCGCCGGTGCGCAGGCTCAGGTCTGCGATTTCATAGCGCGCGTCCTGCTGGCGGTCATCCCAGATCACGTTGGCGTCGCTGATGTCGACACCCCCAATCGCCAGGCCGGCCAGCGCCAGCCCATCGCCCGGGGCTTCGCCTGTTTCCGCCTCCGGTGCCGGCTTTGTCTCTTCGTTGGCAGCCAGATCCGCCCAGTTGTTGCTGCCGTCGGCGCGGGTCTCCAGCGACACCTGTAAACCGTCCAGCACCACCGTATCCATCTGCACCTCCCGGTGCAGCAGCGGCAACAGCTTGATGCGCACGCTCACCTCCTTGACGGCGGCAAACGGACGGTCGGAAAAGCCCGGCGCGTTGGCCAGCCGGGTGGGACCGATTTCCACCGCGAGCCAGGGAAACACCGACAGACCGAGGTCACCGTCCATCACCAGTTTGCGCCCGGTTCTTGCTTCCACCGCCGCGGCGATGTCGTCCTTGTAGTCATTGGGGTCGATCACCAGCGGCACGACAATAGCGGCGATCACAATCAACAGCACCAGTGCGCCGAGAATATAAGCGACGATACGCAGCAGTTTACCCATTGGCTTTCCTTGCAAAAGATGTCATGGCAGTGGTTGGAGCGGGTGATGGGAATCGAACCCACGTTAGAAGCTTGGGAAGCTCCAGTTCTACCATTGAACTACACCCGCAGAGTGCTTCGGGGACAGGAGTTTACAGAAGAGTGGGGGTGGGTGTCACCATCAGGCGGTAGAGGAATGGTGGTGGTCGGTGATGAGGATTACACCCGGTTGTTTCCATTCCCCTTTGCCATCTGCACCCATAAAAAAACGGCCACCGTACAGGTGGCCGTTTTTTTATAGAACAGATCGATCCGTATACTTGTTCAGCTGCGTTTACGGGCCATACCAACCAAGCCAAGCAGGCCAGAACCAAAAAGCCAGACTGCAGCTGGAACAGGTACTACAGTACCGCCAAAGGCAAATCCGGTGAGGGGGTTACCGGTGTTGGGATCAATGATATTGGTATAGACGTGGGTGGCGAACAGGTTTCCATCGGGAACATTCGCTATAAAATCGGCTTCATTGTAACCGAGAAGCGTGAACGAGAAGAAGGAATACCGGTTAGCGTTGCCGAAATTAGCAGGGTCAGCTTGATCGGTGTAATCGCCGCTACCATCGTACGTGAATGAACCGACGTTACAACTATAGTTTGCGGGCAGAGAGGTACAACTTATGGCGGCAGGATTGCCGTTCAAGTTGAAACCAAATCCTGCTATCTGAAGGCTGGGAGGAATTGCAGTAACTGTAATATCAACGTTACTTCCATTGTCGGTAAGCGTGACACTCGCCAAATTCCCAGACTGGGATAGATTGTTACTCTCGAGGTAGTAGGTATTGGCATTTGCGGCTGCAGCGCCGAACAGTGCCGCAGCCAGTAAGGCGGACTTCGCCGCCATGATGGGTGTGTTGATTTTCATTGAATTGTCGCTGTCTTTCATTTCCTTTAATTCTCCTCCGTTAGTCAACTCTTATTCGGCTCGGGGAACGAGCCTGACTCAAGGAACGAATAGACATGAGTGCACGATTCGTGCCAGAACAATCGATACCTTAACAATCAATCAGTTAATTGGGCGCTACGTACTCTTACTTATGGCTTACATGTAACTTACTCCGACATATTTTCTCTTATATTTTACACTCGGCGTGAATTCGTCGCAGGATACGTCCCTTGTTCCAAGGACGAGCGAATCGCCCACAAGGCGGTGAGACGACGTGCTAGACAGGCATCTCCGCAACCAATAGCGTTAACCGTCCCGCTCGCATAGTATCGCCGATCGGGAATATCCGCTGCGGGATAACAAAAAGTATGGAGAAGGTGAGGGGTGACCGGACCAATAGCAGCTTAATGGCAACCTCCGGTTCTACGGTTGAACTACATGCGCAGGGAGCAGCGCACTCCTGGGTTTACAACTGATCCGTCCCGCAAGTCGCCAGAGAACCCGGGATGCCACCCACCCAATGATTTGGTGTGTGTACACCAAGAGTACCGCTATGATTATTAGCGTAGTCTACACAAATAGGGTTATCTAGCAATGGCTGATTTTAGCTTGCGCAACAAGAACAAACAGCTCGCGGGCGTCATCGGCGTCGTCCCCATGGCCGGACGGGCCGCGCGCCTCGCGGGCTTACCCTGCAGCAAGGAAATCTTTCCGGTCGGCCTGACCGACGCCGAAGACGGCGAGACCAAACGCCCGCTGGCCGTGTGCGAGCACCTGCTGGGCACGCTGCAGAGCGTCGGAATCACGGAGGTCTATGTCGTCATTCGCGACGGCAAGTGGGATATACCGGGGTATCTCGGCGATGGCTCACGGCTCGGCCTCAACCTGGCCTATCTGTTGATGGGGCGCCCCTGGGGGACGCCCTACAGCATCGACCAGGCCTACCCGTTTGTCCGTGACCGGCGCGTGGCGCTCGGGTTTCCCGACATGTGGTTTGGCGAGGACCAGATCTTCACCCGGCTGCTCGCGCATCAGGAGGCGTCGCGCGCCGATGTGGTGCTCGGCCTGTTTCCTGCGGATCAGCCGCACAAGGTCGACATGGTGGAACTGGGCGCTGACCACCGGATCACACAGATCGTCATCAAGCCCGCCGCAACCGACTTGCGCCACACCTGGGGCATCGCGGTGTGGACGCCTGCCTTTACCGAGTTCATGCACACCTTTCTGCTGGCGCACCAGCAGACGGCCGCCGATTCAGCGGAACTGTTCGTCGGCGATGTGGTGCGTGCCGGCCTGCAGGCCGGACTTGACGTCCAGGGCGTGCAGGTGTCGGCACAGCCGTTTGTGGATATCGGCAGCTGGGAGGATCTGCAGCGCATCTTCAAGTGAATGGTCGGATTGAAGAGGCGGCTCGCGTAAGTTTGGCTGATCGCCGTAGGTTGGTGCTGAGCGTAGCGAAGCCCAACATTGCGCCGCGAATGCGGAGGCGTTGTCATCCGGCCCGTTGGGCTTCGCTGGCGCTCAGCCCAACCTACAATAGGCTCCGTCCAACCCGACAATAAGCTCAGCCCAAGCTACAATTTACCGGTAACGCGGGGCTCAATGATCGCCAGGAGAAGCATATGAAGCGCAATGTCCTGTTGCTGGCTGTTTTCGTGCTGCTGAGCTATGGCTTCTGGGCCAGCTCGGACTTCAAGACCATTGCGGCGGGCGTGGCGCTGTTCCTGCTCGGTATGTTTGCGCTCGAGCAGGGCTTCAAGGCCTTCAGTGGCGGCGTGCTGGAAAGCTTTTTGAAGAAAACCACCGACACCACCTGGAAGAGTCTTGGCTTTGGCTTCGTCTCCACCACGCTGATGCAATCGAGCTCGCTGGTCTCGGTGCTGACCATTTCCTTCCTGAGCGCCGGACTGATTGCGCTGTCGCAGGGCATCGGCATTATTTTCGGCGCCAACCTCGGCACCACCACCGGCGCCTGGCTGGTCGCGGGGTTGGGCCTCAAGGTCGATATCGCCGCCTACGCCATGCCCATGCTGGTGTTCGGCGTGATCATGGTGTTCCAGAAGAGCAGCGCCCGCCTGCAGGGTGCGGGCTGGGTGCTCGTGGGCATGGGGTTTTTGTTCCTCGGCATTGCCTACATGAAAGGGGGGTTCGAAGCCGCCAGCGGCCAGATCGATCTGGCACAGTTCGCGGTCCCCGGTTTCAAGGGGCTGCTGATCTATACGGCGGTCGGCATTGTCGCCACGGTGATCATGCAGTCCAGCCACGCCACACTGATCCTGGCCATCACCGCACTGGCTGCCGACCAGGTGACTTACCAGAATGCCCTGGCACTGGCGATAGGCTCCAACGTCGGCACCACTGTTACGGCCATCCTCGGTGCCATCAACGCCAGCGTGGCGGGCCGGCGCCTGGCGGTCGCACACTTTATCTTTAATCTCGTCACCGGCACGATTGCCATCGTTCTGATCGGGCAGTTCACGATTGCGGTCGACTGGATCAGCGCGGCGGTCGGTATCGCCACAGACGATTACACCCTGAAGTTCGCTGTCTTCCACACGCTGTTCAACCTCGTGGGCGTGATCCTGATGCTGCCACTCATCGGCACGCTGGTGGCTTTGCTGGAAAAGCTGCTGCACGAAAAGGTCGAACCGGAGGCAACTGCCCGCGTGCTGTTTCTGAACCGGTCGGCACTGGAGTTTCCGGACACGGCACTCGAAGTCATCCAGATGGAAACCGTGCATCTGGCCTTCAATGGTTTTGAAATCCTGGCCCACGGCCTGAACCTCAACCGTTCCGATATCACCTCCAGCGGCGATATCAACGCTATCCTGGCCGGTAGTACCGATAGCCTCAGGACCGACATCCGCGATCGTTACCGGCGCAAGGTCAAGCCGCTCTACAGTGCGATTGTCGACTTCTCGGCCCAGGCCGAACAGCAGATGGACGCGACACAACTGCAACACCTCAACCAGCTGAAGCGCGCCAACTGGCAGATTGTCAATGCGATAAAGGCAATGGGCGAAATGCAGGACAACATCGACCGTTATATGGTCGCGGAAAACGAATACATCCGCGGTGAGTACAACGGTGTCCGCCTGAACATTGCGCTGCTGTTGCGAACACTCTTCCGTATTGACGACAACCTGAGTCCCAGCGTGAAACGCGAGCACCTGCACCAGTTGCAACAGTCTCTTGAGGAACAGGACAGGGTACGCAACGGGACGCTGGACAAACTGATTCGCGAACAGCGCATCACCTCGGACATGGCAACGTCGCTGATGAACGACGGCGGCTATGCGCACGATATCCAGAGCAACCTGATTGATGCAGCACTGGCCCTTCTGGCGGGAGTCTACGCCACCGGTGCGGATGCGACGTTGTCCGAAGAGGAGTTCGACCGGCAGATCCTGCTCCGGCGTGAACAAATCCTGGACCAGCTGCGCAAGGAAGATGCGCGCATCGATGCCATTACCGGCCGCGAGCCATCGCGCCCCGAGTGAATTTTAGGTATGCTGCTGCGCGCCGATATGCCGCGTATCACGTAAACGGAGACCCATGATGCTGACGAGCAAACCCCTGCACCGTCCCCGCCTGCGGACGCTGGTGCTGGCCACGGCCGTCACCCTGATATTGGGCGGCTGCCAGACGACGGATCCTTACACCGGCCAACAGAAGACCAGCAACACCGCCAAGGGCACCGGTATCGGCGCCGTTGGCGGCGCCATTGCCGGCGCCATTATCGGTGGCGGCAAACGCAAAGGCGTCCTCATCGGCGCGGGGCTCGGCGCGCTCACCGGTGCGGCAGTCGGCAACTATATGGACCAGGAGGAAGCCAAGCTGCGCGCGCGCCTGCAGGGCACCGGCGTCAGTGTCACCCGGGTCGGCGATTCCGTGGTGCTCAACATGCCGGGCAACGTCACCTTCGCCACCAACTCCAGCAACATCTCCGCGGACTTCTATCCGGTACTGGACTCGGTAGCGCTGGTCATCAACGAATTCGCAAAAACCTATGTGGATGTTATCGGCCACACCGACAACACCGGTGCGGCCGACTACAACCAGCGCCTGTCCGAGGCCCGCGCCAGCAGCGTGGCCCGTTATCTTGAAAGCCAGAAGGTACTGCCGCAGCGCATCGTGACCATGGGCATGGGCATGAACTCGCCGATCGCGTCGAACGATACTGCTGAAGGCCGGGCGCAGAACCGTCGCGTGGAAATCAGGCTGACGCCGCTGACCTGAACCGGTCAATGCGCAACACGCAACAGCGCGTCGCCCCGGCATGGCACGCGCCGGGCGCACGGCGTGACTTATCAACTCTCGTGCTCGAACCACAACGTCGCGGGAACTCAATTAATGACCTTGTCGGTTGGGCTGAGCGCATGTGAAGCCCAACATGTTGGCCGCGCGGGGCGTCACATACGTTCAACGCGTAGATTGGACTGAGCGGGAGCGAAGCCCGACATGATTAAGGTCGGCTACGTTGGGCTTCGCTTTCGCTCAGCCCAACCTACGGTTCCACACGGTAACCTGGTCTGCATAGCGATTTCACCTTGTGAAACATAGAACGTGCCGGCTATTGCCAGAGGTTTCTGGAATTCACCTGTGGGAGCACCCGTGCCGGGCATAAACGTCGTCCCCCGGCGCGAATCGCGGCCAGGCACCCTAAAGGGCATCAAAGGCCGCTCCCACAGCGAGATTTTTGCAATGACTGGGTCAGGGCTGTGCCCGCCTCTGCGGCGACTACGCCACGGTGTACAGCTGCTCGATTTGCTGCGCAAACCGTGCCAGCACCGCAGGGCGTTTGAGTTTCAGTGTCGGTGTCACCAGGCCGTTTTCCATCGTCCAGGGGTCGAGCGTCAGGATGAGCCGGCGGACCCTGGCGTAGCCGGGGAAGTCGTGCAGCTGCGCCTGTACGCGGGACAGCATTTGCTTTTGCAGGCGTTCGTCTCGCAGACTGTCGCGCGCAAACGGGTCCAGCCCGAGGTCCCTGGCGACACCGAACCAGAGATCCGCGTTCAACACCAGCACAGCGGTCAGGCAGGGTTTGCCCTCACCGACCACCAGCGCCTGGTCGAACAGGCTGTCAGTACAGATGGCTGCTTCCATATCGGCGGGGGGTATCTTTTCACCGTTGGACATGACCAGGATATCCTTGATACGCCCGGTGATATAAATGCGCCCCGCCTCGATGCGCGCCTGGTCGCCGGTATGCAGCCAGCCGTCGGGATCGATGACCTCGGCAGTGGCGGCGTGGTTGTTCCAGTAGCCGAGCATGGCGCCCGGTGTTTTCACCAGCAGTTCGGCATCCTCGCCGATACGCACCTCGATGCCGCGCAGCGGTTCGCCGACACTCGCCGGGTCGTTGTTTGCGGGGCGGTTGACACTGATGACGGGGCTGGTTTCGGTCAGACCGTAGCCCTGCAGAAGTTCCAGGCCAAGCCCGATGAAGGTGTGTGCCACCTTGAACGGCAGGGCGGCGCCGCCGCTGATGGCATACCGCAGCCTGCCGCCCAGCTTCGCGGTCACTCTGGCGCCGACCAGCTTTCTCAGTAAGGGATTGAGCAGCAGACCCGCTGACCAGCGGGCCCGCCCCTGGCGCCGCTGGAACTGCCGCCAGCCGACACGCACCGCAGCGTGAAACAGAACGCGTGCCAGCGGCGACTGCCTGGCCAGCTGATCGATGATGCGGCCGTATACCCGTTCGAAGATGCGCGGCACGGCGATCATGACGGTGGGCCGCACCGCGAGCAGGTCTTCCGCGAGTTGCGGCACGGACCGCGCGTGCGCCACCGTAGCGCCGGCCATCATCGGCAGGTAATACCCCGCGGTGCGCTCCAGGGTGTGCGACAGCGGCAGAAACGATAGAAACAGGTCCTGCTGGTAACAGTCCATGGAGGCGAGCGCTGCGTGCGCCACCGACAGGATATTATAATGACTCAGCATCACGCCCTTGGGACGCCCGCTGGTTCCTGAGGTATAGACGATAGACGCCAGCGCCTGCGGATCGCCGTCGCGCCGTCGCAGGGGCGGGCCGTCGGCGGCCAACCAGTCGGTTACAAACCTCAGACGCCCGTCGGCGGCCAGGGCAGCGGCCTTGCGTTCGGCTGCATCGGGTTCCTCCAGGATCAGCACCCGGTACAAGATGTCATTGTCCTTGAGGGCCGGTTCCAGTTTGTGCCACTGGGCGAGGCTCTGCACCAGCAGCAGCCGGACGGCGGCATCGTCGAGAATATAGGCAACATTGTCGGGCCGGTCTTCGATATACAGCGGCACCGACACCAGACCCTCGCCCAGCACCGCCTGGTCGAAACACACCCAGTCGATGCTGTTACGCAGCTGAATCGCGGCGCGGTCACCCTCCTCGAAGCCCTCGGCGGCGAGCGCAGACCGCCAGCGCGCCACCCGGGCCGACACCTCGAGCCAGCTGCAGTCGCGCCAAGCGTGCCCCCGTTTATCGAAATAACGGTAGGCGGTCGCTTCGGGGCTGCGCCGCACCCGCTCGAAAAACAGCCCGTCGAGCGTGCCGGCCCCTTCGACGTTGATCAGATCCTCGTATAGATCGCTCATAACCGCTTATTTGTGCATGGAATCTGCGCCGGCGCAACTTTTCGGGTAAAATGCACCGGCATGGAACTGGTGATCAATGGCAAGATCGAGCAGCTGCCGGACAGCATCAACGCCACCCAGCTGATCGAACACCTGGGCCTGCAGAATGAGCGCCTGGCGATGGAGGTCAACCAGGAAATTCTGCCGCGCAGCCGCTTTGACAGCCATTGCTTCAAACCGGGTGACGAGATAGAGATCGTGCGTGCCATCGGCGGCGGTTCGGTCTAGACAGGAGCACGACATGTCCACAGTGATGCAATCCCCGCGTCCCGCAACGGCAGACTCTCTGATGATCGATGGCGTCGCCTATCAGTCGCGCCTGCTGGTGGGGACCGGCAAGTACCGGGACCTGGAAGAAACGCGCCTCGCTATCGAGAGCAGCGGCGCGGAAATCATCACCGTAGCGATTCGCCGGACCAACCTTGGCCAGCGCAAGGATGAACCCAGCCTGCTGGATGTGCTGCCGCCAACGCAGTACACCTATCTGCCCAACACCGCCGGCTGCTACAGCGCCGACGACGCCGTACGCACCTGCCGGCTGGCGCGTGAACTGCTGGACGGGCATAACCTGGTGAAGCTCGAAGTGCTCGGTGACGAAAAAACGCTGTTTCCGGACATCACCCAGACGTTAGCGGCCGCCGAGACGCTCATCAACGACGGTTTCAAAGTGATGGTCTATACCAACGACGACCCGATTGTCGCCAAGCGGCTGGAACGCATGGGCTGTGTTGCCGTCATGCCGCTGGCCGCACCGATCGGCTCGGGGCTGGGCATCCGCAACCCGTACAACATTCTGACCATCGTCGAGAACGCCGCTGTCCCCATTCTGGTGGATGCCGGCGTCGGTTGCGCGTCGGATGCCGCCATTGCCATGGAGCTTGGCTGTGACGGTGTGCTGATGAACACCGCGATCGCCGGCGCCAGAGACCCGATCCTGATGGCCTCGGCGATGAAGAAAGCCATCGAGGCCGGGCGTGAGTCCTACCTCGCCGGCCGCATTCCGAAGAAGCGCTTTGCCAGCGCCTCCTCGCCGCTCGACGGCACGTTCTTTTAGCGGCCTGCCTGCACGGTACCAGCAACACTGCCCCGCAATACGCCCAAAGGACTGAGGGGCAACGCGATCCCCGTTGCCCACACGGATGACGCCGATGTCCCGACCCGACCACATCGCAGACCCTCACCACCGGCGGGTGCGTTCGTTTGTGCGCCGCGAGGGCCGGCTCACGCCCGGACAGCAAAAAGCCCTGGACGAGCTCTGGCCACGCTACGGCCTGCCTGAACAGCGAACACTCGATCCGCGCGCCACCTTTGGCCGCGAGGCGCCGCTGACGCTGGAAATCGGCTTTGGCAACGGCGCCAGTCTCGCGACCGTGGCCGCACAGGACCCGGACAGCAATTTTATCGGGATTGAGGTGCACCGGCCCGGGGTGGGCCGGCTGCTGAAAACCATCGACGAGCAACAGCTGAATCATGTCCGCATCTACTGTGCCGACGCGATCGATGTCCTGAACCGCTGCATCCCTGCCCACAGCCTGGACCGGGTGCTGGTGTTATTCCCCGACCCCTGGCCGAAGAAGAAACACCACAAGCGACGCATTGTGCAGCCCGCGTTCGTCAGCCTGCTGGCAGACAAGCTGAAGGGCGGCGGCCTGCTCCACCTGGCCACCGACTGGCGGGATTACGCCGACCACATGCTGGAGGTCATGGAAGCCGCGACGGACTTTCGCAACGCTGCGGGTGCCGGCCGCTACGCACCCCGGCCGGCGCACCGACCGGTCACCCGGTTCGAGCTGCGCGGCCAGCGTCTGGGCCACGATGTCCGGGACTTGCTGTACTGCCGTACGCCCGTCGGAGCTTCCACGCCCGCTCTTCGCGACGGCCCAAATCCAAGGTAGCAACGATTTGTTATGGCAAAGTTGTCGGCCACCCGCCAAAAGTGGTTCAATACGCCGTTCTGGCCCCCAGCCGCCCGTCGCTGCGTGTCCCGGCGGGTTGCGCGACTTGACGAGAGAATTCAGGTGCCAGGTCTGCAGTACTGCAGGCCGGGCGCCACCCGCATTTCAATCAGAGTTTTGAGGAGATTGGCATGTCCCAGAAACACCCAGTGATCGCCGTGACCGGTTCGTCCGGCGCAGGTACCACGACTGTCAAGGTGGCGTTTGAGCATATTTTCCGTCGCGAGGGCGTCAATCCGGCCGTGATTGAGGGTGACAGCTACCACCGCTACGATCGGGCCGCTATGAAAGAGGCCATGATCAAGGCCGAAGAAACCGGCAATCGCAATTTCAGTCACTTCGGGCCGGAAGCCAATCTGTTCGATAAACTGGCCGAGACCTTCAAGACCTACGCGGAAACCGGCAGCTGTGAGCGCCGCTATTACCTGCACAGCGACGAAGAAGCCGAACCGTTTGGCCAGAAACCGGGAGAATTCACACCCTGGGAAACCATTCCACCGGGCACCGACCTGCTGTTCTACGAAGGCCTGCACGGTGGCGCGGTGGACGGCGCTGACAACGTCGCGCAGTACGTCGACCTGCTGATCGGGGTGGTGCCGATCGTCAACCTGGAATGGATCCAGAAGATTCACCGTGACTGCGCGCAGCGCGGTTATTCCGCCGAGGCCGTCACCGACACGATCCTGCGCCGCATGCACGACTACGTCCACTACATCACGCCGCAGTTCTCGCGCACCGACATCAATTTCCAGCGCGTGCCCACGGTGGACACATCCAACCCCTTTATCGCCCGCGATATTCCGACGCCGGACGAAAGTTTCGTGGTGATCCGTTTCCGCGATCCGAAGAAACTGGATATCGATTTCCCTGACCTGCTCACCATGCTGGACTCGTCGTTCATGTCACGGCGTAACTCGCTGGTGGTGCCCGGTGGCAAAATGGGCTTCGCCATGGAAATCGTCCTCGCCCCCATCATTGAGCAAATGATGGAAGCCCGGAAAGCCGGCTGATCCCGGCGGCTTTACCGCACCACTGGTCGGGGGCGCTCAGCCTGTCGCTGGTCGCCCCCATTTTATTGCGGGTGACTCGCCATGCATGACACCACCCCGTTTCTGCTGGGCCACGCCCAGGCCGCCAACTGGCAGGACGCTGTCGCGGCCTGCGTCCAGCAACTGGGCGACATCCCGGCCAGCGCGAATCTCGGCTTTGTCTACGTCACCGACAGTTACGCAGACGCTCTGCAACTTATCCTGGAACGGCTGCACAACACCACGGGCGTCAGCCACTGGACTGGCACGGTCGGTATCGGTATCTGCGCCACCGGCCGGGAGTACCACCAGGCTTCGGCTATGGCGATCATGCTGGGCTGTTTTCCCAGCGACAGCTTCCGCGTGCTGACCTTTTACAGCCGCGCCGCCGACCACCTGCCGGCGACCTGGGACCCCTGGCTGGGCCAGTCCCCGGCTCACGTGGCCGTAGTACACGGCGACCCGGGGAATGGCAATGTGCCGGAACTGCTGAAAAAACTGTACGCGGAACTGCCCGGTGGCTACCTGGTGGGCGGCCTGAGTTCCTCGCACGGCGCACATCCGCAAATCGCCGATGACCTGCACGAAGGCGGGTTGTCCGGTGTCGTTTTCAATGCGGACGTGGCGATTGCCACGGCACTCAGTCAGGGCTGCAGTCCGATTGCCGGCAAGCACGTCATTACCGATTGCGACCGCAACATCATCAACTATATCGACCAGCGGCCAGCGCTGGAGGTATTCAATGAGGACATTGGTGAAATCCTGGCGCGCGACCTCAACCGGGCGGCGGGCTATATCTTCGCGGGCCTGCCGATAGAGGGCTCCGATACCGGCGACTACCTGGTACGCAATCTTATCGGCATCGATATGGACGGCAAGCGCATCGCCATTGGCGATCTGATCTACCCGGGACAGAAGATCCAGTTCTGCCGCCGCGACGGCAAGTCCGCCTGGGACGACATGCAGCGCATGCTCGATGACTTGAAAGCCCGGCTCCGCGGGGCCACGCCCAGGGGAGGCCTGTACTTTTCCTGCCTGGGTCGCGGCGAAGGGCTGTTCGGTGAAGACTCGGCGGAACTGAAAATGATCCACGACACGCTCGGTGCGTTCCCGCTGGTCGGCTTTTTCGCCAACGGCGAAATCTTCAATCAGCGGCTGTACGGATACACGGGTGTACTGACCCTGTTCATCTAGCCCACAGGCCGCGAAGGTCTCCAGCGCGTGCACGCCACACCCCGGGGGCCGCCATACCCGCAGGCGAACTGCCCGAATTTTGACGCTGTTGCCGCCAGTCGGCTTGCAGGGCGGCCAGGGGCATCTATACTTTGGCGCAGGTCACCGGTACCCGGGCGGATAAGACGTACTGCCTGGCAGGAGGAAGCAGATGATAGTGACCACGATCGATCCCGTCACCGGCAACAGGGTTACGGATCTGCAACGCCACCCGTTTGTCGTCGAAGGCGACGGGATAGCGGCAATGAAAATCTATTTCGAGTCTGAAGACACGAAACAGACCTACCTCATGGCGCAGGCAGATGATACGGATCTGTTTGGAGATGACACCACCCGGTTCCACCGTCAGTGACCATGCACTACCTGATGCAGAACATAGACCGCTACCTGATGTCATGCCGTGAACTCACGGCGTTCTGCTCACACAACGGCTGGATCGACACCAGCACCCTGGAGTACGACATCATCGAACAGAACGACCACCACGTCATCGCGTTCGTGCAGTTCGAGGAAATTATCCTGGAAGGCGCGGACTGCGTCGCCGAACGCATCCTTTGCGAGGGGCGCCTGCGCTTGACGCTTGATCGTTACGGTCAGGTAGAGCGCGCCGAACTGCTGTAAAGCCGGGCCGCGTTCGGGTCTTACATATAGACAAAACCCTCATCCAACAGCCGTCCGATTTCGTCCGGGCCGAAGGGGACCTGGCGAAGAAACGCCGGCACCTGGTCGGGGCTGATGCCGTGATTGCGCATTTGCTTCTGGCAGATGCTTATATCCACCGCACCCAGTGCCGCCAGCTTGGCGGCGCGATCGACTACAGGGCGGTACCGGTCATAGTTCCTGAACGCAAAAAATTCGACTTCCGGCCCGTGCAGCACCAGCGACACCAGCGGTTGCTCGCCGTCGCCGCGCGGCCTGTCAAGCAACTGCTCGACACGGGAGAACAGCAACTCCAGCTCTTCGACGGTGTGCACGCTGATATCGCCGACGCGCTTCTGCACGGGCCGTTGCGATGGTGCGACCGGTTGGCCGGCCGGTTGCTCCATCGCCGGCTGCTGCGCCGCCCGCTGAGGGTCGCGCAAGGTACGCTCGACAGCCAGCCAGAATGCTGCTACCGCAACCATCAGTATGAGCAGATT
Source organism: uncultured Gammaproteobacteria bacterium (assembly GCA_963814945.1). Taxonomy (GTDB): domain Bacteria; phylum Pseudomonadota; class Gammaproteobacteria; order DSM-19610; family DSM-19610; genus Thiogranum. Next base: position 336,674 of record CAWFEQ010000018.1, on the reverse strand, counting down.
ACGCGCAACCACAACTTCGGTTCTCCTCGGTGGTTAAGCCCGGCTGAAGCGGCTGAAAAAAAATCCGCGGCAGCATAGCACAGACTGATGGGCTACAATGGCTGGTTTTTCAGCCCGACGCGCGGCTCAATGAGTAAATACCCCGATCAACTGGACGCTTCCACACGCCGCCAGGTCGCCACCTGGCTGTTGATATGCTGTGGCATGATATTCGCCATGGTGATTCTGGGTGGCGTCACCCGCTTGACCGGTTCCGGCCTCTCCATGGTTGAATGGGACCCCATATTCGGCGTGGTGCCGCCGCTCGATGAGCAGGCCTGGGAGGGCGTGTTCGCAAAGTACCGGCAATCGCCCGAGTATCGCAAAGTCAATGTGGGCATGGACCTGGAGGGATTCAAGTCCATTTACTGGTTCGAGTTCAGTCACCGTCTCCTGGGGCGCTCCATCGGCAGCGTGTTCCTGCTGCCGTTCCTGTATTTCCTGTGGCGGCGGAAACTGACGGCCCGCCTGGTGCCGAGACTGGCGTTCGCATTTGTGCTCGGCGGCTTGCAGGGACTGCTGGGCTGGTACATGGTGAAAAGTGGGCTGGTCGATAACCCGCATGTCAGTCAGTATCGGCTGACTGCCCACCTGGGTCTGGCGTTACTGATTTACGCCTACCTGCTGTGGGTTCTCTACGACCTGCTGTTTACCCACAACGTTGCATCCGGCAACCCGCCGCGCCTGAAGACGGCCGCGAAGATCCTGCTCGGACTGGTCGCCGTGACCATTGCCTCGGGCGGTTTCGTCGCCGGCCTCAAGGCGGGCCATGCCTACAACACCTTTCCGAAAATGGGTGACCAGTGGTTACCGCCCGCCGGCTGGATGCTGGCACCGGGCTGGCGCAATCTGTTCGAAAATATCGCCACGGTGCAGTTTGATCACCGCGTGCTGGCCATCGCCACCTTCACTTCGATTCTGCTGTTCTGGCTGTGGACCCTGCGCGCGCGGCTGACGGTGTCGGCGCGCACCACAGCCCACCTGCTGATGCTGATGGCAACGGTACAGCTGGCACTGGGCATCAGCACGCTGCTGCAGCATGTGCCGGTCGCGCTCGCGGCAACGCACCAGGCCGGGGCGCTGCTGCTGTTGACGCTGGCCCTGCTGCTCAATCACCGCCTGCAGAAAAGCTGACACGAAAAAACCCGGCCGCAAGCCGGGGGGTATTGTGATAGGCAGAAAAGTGCCGCATTTTTGACCACACTCGCCTGACAAACCCAGCAACACCAAAGCCGCTGCCCCTCGGGGTGGCGGCTTTTTTTTATCTACGGGGAATTTATTCAGAGCCGTCTGTCACAAGCCGCATTAGGGAAGAGTCTGGATGTGAGCTGATGTCGCCCCAAAGCGGACCTTTAGCGTTTTCTTATATTCGCCGGGACTTAAGGACCGTAAATGTTAAGGGTTGTAAGATGCCTGCCCCCAGCCGCGGGCCTGTCAGTCTACGCAAGCACTCAACGGGCAGGCGTCTTACAACCCTTAACATAAGTCGCCGTTCTGGTCTCCTGCAAAGAACAGGATCTGAAACGGCCGAAATGCGATATTCTCCGCATTTCTGAGAACGACGGGAATGCCGTGTGTTGTCGCTCAGCCTTGCTGCTTCAACGTATAAGCCCGAGTGATCCAGTTACTGTCTCACCTAACGTATGGGCTAACGATAATGAAGTTCGTTCTTTGAGCGTCAACATGGTCTATTGCACGCGTTGAGGGTTCCGAGTTAGCGATGTATGGATCCCACGACGGAATCACCATGCTCGCATGACGACCTCCTTGTATGGCCCGCATTGCGACCTTATCCAGCTCAGTATTAACCGTAAAATCTTCTATGGTTAGTGTGCTCATGTGCGTTATCCTTTAAATTACAAGTCGATTGATTAAGCGATACCTGTCGCTTGTCCTGAGGAGCATGAGTTAATAAACAAATAATGAGAACACAATTGGCTCTGGTGATTTTGGATCGCTACGAAGATCGCTCGAGGAGCCGCCAGGGTGGCTGGAGTCGTGATGGTTATGCAACGCCAACCCCAGTTGCTTAAGGTTGTTATTCCCGCCGAGCACGGCGTTCCTTTCAGCCTTGTCCAGTTCAATATCCATCGAAAGGTCTTTTACGGTCAGTATGCTCATGTCGATTCTCCTCAAGGTCGAACGCTAACTTTTCAGGATGTGTCGTGGAAGCAAATTGCAAACAGCGGACCAGTCTGAAAAACAGCAGGTCGGATTTTTCTAACTATCTGTTAGTACGCATAGTATTTTGGGTATTGGCAAGGTGTGGCAATTCGCAAGTGATCGGTCAATGGGTAAATGGTTTTGTCGAAACCAACACTTACCGGGATACTGCATGCTTCGGAATAACAAAAATACTCAGAGCGTAATGCAAGGCAGGGCAGTTGTTCAAGCGGATTGCTGGCCGGGCGATAAAGGTGCAAGGCCGGGAAGCGTGGAGAGCCCTCTCGTGGTACCCGTCTAGCCCGGCGCCTCCCCCTGCTAGGCTAGGAGGCGCCGGCACCCTTTCGAAACCAATGATTCTCGCCAGGCAACTAAGGCATCGGCCGGCCGGAGGAGATTGCCTGCTACTGCTCTGTTGACGCCTACAATTGTTTTACCCATAGACAACATTATTCGCGCCCGTTTGGCGGCCAAAACAAGATGGAAATTTACAATCTGTTAGGGAATCCAATTGTGGCCCGATTGGGTATTATCGGTATACCGCTGGGTGTTTCTTCCGGGACGTCGTACTGATTGGATATGATGAGGCCGTAGATGAGGTTGGCACGATCGGCACCGCCGCCGCAGACCGCCCTCATGGCTTCTGAATCGAGGTCGTGGCTAACTGTCAGGTTATTGATGTTTAGCATGATATCTCTCCAAGCAACTGCTCAACGTTTCGGAAAACTTAGTGCTCGTGTTGCGCTCACTGAGGAGAAAGCAGCCGCTGTGCCAACTTCACACAACGGGCCGCAAAGCATCGTAAAACAAGGTCTTACTGGATGCATCGTACTTGAATCACCGGCGGGAAAGTATGGACTGTCTGGGCGGAGCGAACACAGACAACGAAAGTGTTCGAAGATGCCTGCGCTGAGCCGCGCGACGACGGCCAACCGACGGATCCCGCGGCTGTGGAAGCAGCACTTCGCCGAAAAATTCGCTGTGATCGGATCTACAGCAACTCGCCGCGCCGAGTTCAGAAATTTCCTTGGACGATCTCCTTCAAAATCACCTCGTCTAAAGCAAGGTCAGCAATCTTCCAAATGGCTCTTCCAAATGGCCGGCTTCCAAATGTCCGGATATGACCGCCTATTAAAAGGCTAAAACCGATCCAACCCGGCCATTTAGTCGTTTCTTATATTAGCGATGGATAACAGACGAGACTCGACGAAGCGGAGGTTCGCCATTTAACGCTGGATACATTAGCGGCCTTCAGTAGATCTATCTGGCAGGGTGTAACCTAATGGCTGGCCGCACAAGAGAGTGAAATCTTCTAGGTGTTTGGCTGAAAAAGCATACTGTTCAGCCCGGCACCATAGTCTGGGGAAGATGTATCGCCGCTTCCCGGCTTGTGTTGCCGCCAATCGATGCCCAGCCTGCCTGTCGAATTCCCATCGGTACGGTAGCTACTGGATATTGCCCCACCAGATATTTGAGACATCGCTTTTTGGTCGAGTTCCTTGCCTTGAGCAAGGTCTTTGATCTTAAGCATGATGCAGGTCTGCCTGTTCGAGTCGAAGAATACAGAGTTGCAGCCGCGAATGCTGACACCCCACGTTCTTGCTGAAGCAGATGGCGTGCCAACCACTGCTCACTCGAACCGGTCGCGCCGCACTCCACTGAATCCTAGTGCTTTTTTTCTTTTTGACTCGTCGATTCCGACTCGGACTTGTTGCTATGGTAGGTGTAAGGCGTGTTGTATGCGAACCAACTCCTGCATTGTGTGCGTTCTTTACCATCCAACATTCGGTGAAAGAGTCGCGAACCTATTCCGGCTCCCCTCCCGTTTTTGATTCGGCGTAACTGGCTGATTCAAAACGCCTGCGGTCAGGAGACGGTCGTTAACCCAGGGCATGGCCCGATACCTGCTACTGTTGATCAAAGCGCGACGTTAGCTCGCACTCAACGTAACCCGCAACGACGATCGAATGATAGTGAGGAGACCGGAGATGGCGAAATTGGTTATTGGCGATTTGAACGAATTCCACGAAGCGGATTCCAGCGAAATAGCGACGATACGCGGCGGATTGTCACGTAACGAGAGCCACCTGGCCTTTGGTGATACGCTCAATGGTAGCCGACCCGCTGCCTCGTTTGGCGAACAACGCAGCGATTCAAGCCCGATCCCTAAAGATCGTGTGTTCTTTAACTATCACTATTTCTAGTGGCGCGATTCTCGCTTTGCACGAATAGTCCAGACCCGGATATCCAATCAACAGTTATAACGGAGTGTTGCGAAATGATCAAAATCGAAAACCTGTCAGCAGAAACCACTCTCGAATCGGCGGCACTTGACCACATCCTCGGCGGCGGTCACCACACCACCAGAGTATGGGGTGATCCCCACGAAAAACTGCGTGACCGTCACACCTCTAACGCGGATCCCTCGACGATGTTCGTTGACGTTGGAGCCTGGGCGAAGGCATAAGTCCGCCCTAGGAGGCTGTCGGATTTGGGCGATCGTAGCGAGCAACGTGGGAGGGCGAGGCCATTTTTTCCGTCGTTTGAGGAGAATAGCCGTAGCTATTTGACGAAAAGGATCGGGAAAATGGGGCGCTCTCCCACCGGCGCAGTAGATCAGTCCCAAATCCGACAGCCTCCTAGGGTGTGGATCCAGAGCTGTTTGCACAGTTACTGTTTCTTTACGTCTTGACCGAAGTCGGTAACTCGGGAAGTTAAGCGTCAAAATCCCGTTTGTCGAAAGCTACGGCACGGCCAACTATACTGAGAATCCAGGTAGTCATGATTCAGAAAGGGAAAACCGGCGCATATGTAAGTAGTTGAGGAGGCACAGCGATGTTGAGAATAGACGACCTTCCCGAAAGCAGGAAACTCGACCGCGAGGCGATGCAGCGACTGTTTGGCGGCAGAACGTCACCCGTAAGCGCATCGCCACTACTCAGTACGTCAACTCGCAGCACGACCTTCTCCTACTATTCACTTGGTGGAGCAGATTCGTCGAATACGGATCGTGATCCAACAAGCGGGAACCCAGCGATAGACCTTGAGTTCGACTTTTCCCCTTGATCCTCGGAGACGAGCGGTGCTTCGATCTTCTGGCAGGAGCGATCGTGACCACGGTCCGGACTGAAACCTGGAATCACGATGGAATCAGCAGATCTCACGATACGCACCGTTTGGCAGGTCAAAGCGTCGACGCTGTGCAATTTACGCTGTCCCTATTGCTACGAATGGGACCGCCTGTCTGATCGCACTCGCATTCCGATCGAACGCTGGGAACGGATTTTTCAGGCCATGGCGGATTACTCTTGCTACCGTACTGAGAAGAATGGTATCAGAGCTGTCACGCTCGTCGTCTGGCATGGCGGCGAACCGCTCCTGCTGCCCTCAGGCTACGTCCGTGACGTCCTCTCCCAGCAGCGCGAAGTGATGTGCCGTGAAGGAAACGGGGTTAACCGAGTCCTCAATGCCGTACAGACCAATCTTTTCCGGCTTAACCGAACCCTGAACCTCATGGTCACGGAGGGGTTCTTTGTCAGCGTCTCCTATGATGGCGCGAACAATATACGCGTCGATTGCGCCGGCCGTGATACGCAACATCGGGTCGAGGCTAATCTGGCGGCTCTGGTCGAACGTGGCGCTGTCTGCGGCGTGGCCCTGGTTCTTGGACGCCACAACTATCGGCGTCTCCCCGAGATACATGACGCACTGGAGGCTAGTGGGGCCGCCTGGCTACGCATTAACCCCATGTACCGTCCTCCACACAATGCCCCAGGGGGCAAGCTGGCACTGAGTACGGACGAAGTTGTGGAGGCGCTGGCCGGGTTAATGGCGCATCGATTGAGGCAGGGGAGCCGCCTGCCGGTCGCACCACTTGACCGCATCCCGCAAACCCTGTCGAGGTATCGTAAAGGGCTCTCGATCCGCACCCGCGATCGGCGCAGCTTCGGAGAGACCCGCTTCGTCGTCCACCCTGATGGAACCCTGGCCTACGAAACTGGTATGGGCTCCAACGTCCGGCGGCTGGGGAATCTGTTTGAACAGACCATGGCAGAGATCCTTCGCTCGGGAAGCTACCAGGCCTCCCTTGAGGACAGTGACGCGAAACGGGCGCGTCATTGCAGCCATTGCCGCTACCAGGACGCCTGCAACGGTCGTCCCCTTTTGGAGTTTCAAGATGTTGCGCCGCCGGGGCCATGTCCGGTGGAGGCGCGGCTATGTGAGTTGGCCGAAACGTCGTTCTTCAGGGAGAAGCGCTCTGTTTCGGGTAGGTCAGAGCAAATGGTCGATCTCAGTTGTTCGTGCTAGGACAGAAAAGGGGCATTAGGCCATTTGCTGAACGGCGCGGTGTGTGTTTGCTACTGGCGAACCGTTTCAACCAAAATATTGTGCACTCCCCAAACCTGAAACAGTGCTGCTACTGGGCTCATTGTATCGCAGCAACCCAAAATAGATTTTCCCTTAACTAAATCAATCCGTTATAACAGTTTGGTTCGATCTCCCCTTATTGGCATGAGACCTGCTACGGTTACTCAACAATGGCACTACTGTCTTTCCTTTTCGCAGAGACACAAACGCTATTTTCGAGGAGAAACAACATGAGCCAACTTATTATCAATGACCTTACCGTGAGTAATGAACTGGATCGCGCGGCGTTGCAGGCCGTTTTCGGCGGCATCCGAAATAATGAAATTACTGTACACGACGTAAGCGGCAATGTTGCAGTAGGCAGTGATGTTACCGATGCAACTAGTGCCCAGCACTACTTTATGTGGAGCCCGGGGAGGTATCCCGTATCGCGGTGACGGCGGGGGTGACCCGCTTGCTACTCGATGGGGATGTCAAGTTATGGACGGAAGCGGCGTCGGTTATCAATATGATCTGGAGAAATCTCTAAAGTCCGTTATTGGGTAGCATCAATGGAACCTTTACGGTCCTTCAGTCCCGACGAATATAAGAAAACGCTAAAGGCCCGCTTTGGGGCGACATCAGCTCACATCCAGACTTTTGCCTAGGAGTACCCGCCCCGCAGGCGGCGCGCTGTCGCGCAGCAAACAGCCAAATGCGTTGCCAATACATTCAGTAGGTTAGGTTTTGTTTCATGAGAGAGGCTGTCGGATTTGGGGCTGATCTACTGCGCCGGTGGGAGAGCGCCCCATTTTCCCGATCCTTTTCGTCAAATAGCTACGGCTATTCTCCTCAAACGATCAAAAAAATGGCCTCGCCCTCCCACCTTGCTCGCTACGATCGCCCAAATCCGACAGCCTCCTAGTGCAGCTTGTCACCGACGGCTCTGAATAAATTCCCCCATAAAAAAGCCGCCCGCCACCCCGAGGGGCGGCGGCTTTGGTCTTGCTGGGTTTACTGGGCAAGTGTGGTCAAAACTGCGGCACTTTTTTGCCTATCACTATACCCCCCGGCCGCAAGCCGGGCGTTTTCGTGGTCGTGGTGGGTCGTGTTATTTGAGGCTGGCGTAATAGGCCGCCAGGTTGTCGATATCGGCGTCACTCAGTGGCTTGGCCATGGGCGCCATGATCGCGTTGGCGCGAGTACCATCACGGAATGCCTTCAACTGTGCCACCAGGTACGCTTCTTTCTGGCCGGCGAGCCGCACCAGGCTGAGCCCCGGTCGGCACCGGCGTTATATACACGAGCCGGTAACCGGCACCCGGCTGGTCGCCCTGGTACAGGCCCAGCTCGATACTCCCGGGACGCTGGTAGGAGGCCAGTTCCAGGTCCGCTTCGAAGGCATTGCCGACCGGGGCCCGGAACATCTGCAGCGCCTGGCGGTACTCCTGGCGCTCATAGCTGCGCATGGCATCAGCGTAATCGGCACTCGTCGCACCCATGGTTTCGCTGCGGGCCTTCGGCTGGGAGGACTCAGTGGACTGCGCAAGAGCGCCGGCGCTGACACCCAGGGCTGCGACTACGCCGACGGCGATGAGGGTGTTACGAGATGACGGAGTGTTCATGTGGGCTCCTTGGATGCAGGAGGGAATGAGTAGGTATCGGGTGTGGTGGACTGCAATCAGGCGTAACGCCGCAAACGCTGCGAGAACTCCACCAGCGGCCCGATGTTGCTGGCCTCGGCGCGCTGGCACCACTCCTGGAGCTGTCTAACAAGCTGCTCCCGGGAAGCCATGGAGCGCGCCCACAAGGCGATCAGTTCGCGGCGCATCCGATAGGCCGTCTGTAGTGCCGGCAGCTGCGCTAAGGCCTGCTCGACCCGCGCGCGCTCGGGTTCAGAGAGCCTGCTTTCGTCACGATACAAATAGTCCTTCAGGGTTTTCAGTACCCGCGCCTGCTCGGGTGCCCGGCGGCGCAGCTCGGCCAGCTCCGCACGATAGGTGCGCCTCAGTGATCGGGCATAGCCAACCAGGACATCGTAGTGATTACTCAGTACTGCCTGTAACGTGTCTACATCCACTACCGGTTTGGTCTCGACGAAGCGTGGCGTCGGAGCTATCTTTTTCACGCGCGCCAGTCCCAGCGCTTCGAGAAGCCGAATATAAAGCCAGCCGATATCAAACTCGTACCAGCGGCAAGACAGTTTCGCCGATGATGGAAAAGCATGATGGTTGTTGTGCAGCTCTTCGCCGCCGATCAGGATGCCGAGCGGTACGATATTAGTGCTGGCATCCGGCGTGGGCCAGTTACGATAGGCCCAGTAGTGGCCGATACCGTTGATCACGCCCGCTGCCCAGAAGGGAATCCACACGATTTGAGTTACCAATATGAGCCCGCCTGGAACGATACCGAATAAGCAGAGGTCGATCACGCCGAGCAGTACCACCCCGAGCTTGCCGAAGCGCGAGTAAACCGATCGCTCGATCCAGTCGTCCGGAGTCGCGTGACCGTAGCGTTCGAGGGTGGCGGGATTACGGGCCTCTCTGACATATAAAAACACACCTCCCCAAAGCACCCGATTGATACCCCATATCTGCGGGCTATGCGGATCGTCCGGGGTGTCGCATTTGGCGTGGTGTTTGCGATGAATGGCAACCCATTCTTTCGTCACCATGCCGGTGGTCAGCCACAGCCACAGCCGGAAGAAGTGACTCACCAAGGGATGCAGAGCGAGGGCGCGGTGCGCCTGGCAGCGGTGCAGAAATACCGTAACCGCGACAATGGTAATATGAGTCAACACCAGCGTGATTAGCACATAAGCCCACCACGGCAAGCTAAGTACACCGGCAGAAAGCAGGGATTCCATAATTCTTCTCCTCACAAGTTCGAGCTAAACGTTCAATCAAGCCACTACTGTCCGGTTAAGTTATCAAACAAATTCTACTGGTTACTTATGTCGCACTCTTCGGTTTTGTAATCGCAATTTGCAAGCATCTGTTCCAAATGAACTTTCTCGAAAAGCGTGAGGCTCAAAATCTGTAACATTGTGTAGAGATCGGTGCTGAGATCGAGCCGCTTCTTGATGATGGCGACCTGTACATAGACGGAGATTGCGATCCATATCTGAGTCTTCACCGCATTCTCGGAAGTGCCGAAAAGAGATTTGATGCGCAGGTGCTGTTTGATCCATTTGAAGCCTACCTGCCAGCGGTAACGATATAGATCGGCAACCGTCTGGGCCGGTATGGCAAAGTTTTTGGTCAGAAAGTTGGATGTCTTGCCGGTCTTCTCGTCGTGATACTTGATGCGACGTAATGGTTGTGGATAGTCCTTGGCAGTCGTTACGCCCGTCAGTGCCACGGTCTGACCGCACGTCACGCCGGTCGATCTGTCTACCGGCCTGGAATAGCGGCGTTGGTACTGGGTATTGGATTTGGCGCGAATAATGAAGAAGGCGCCTGCGAGATGTCGTGTGAAGAGCCGCTCGAAATCCACATAGCCCCGATCCATGACGTAGAAGGCCCCGGCCTCGGGCGGAAGAATGTCGAGTACATTGACATCGTGTAGTTTGCCGTCGGAGATATGAATACAGGTTGGGATGTTGCCACGCAGATCCAGCAGGGTATGAAGTTTGACTGCGGATTTTATGGAACGGAACAATGCCCAAGGGAATACCGAAAGACAGAGATCGACCGTTGAGGCATCGAGCGCGTAGACGGTGTTGTCGAGTTCCAGACCCAAGTCTTCTTTGGCATACAGAGGTCGTGCAATTCGAATTAAGGCTTGGGCAAAGTCGGCATAGATGCGCCAGTCGCGCTGCTCGTTGGCATCGGAGAGCGTACTGCGCACTACCCTGGAACGGATGCCCATGTGATAGAGCCTGCTTTGATGTGCCCGCAGACAGGCTTCGATATCCCGAAGGCTCTCCCGATAGGGGAGCTGTGCGAACGCCATGCTGAGATACTGATCGAGACAACGAAATCGTTTTACATACCGCTCGCCCTGGTAGCGTTGTACGCAACGCCGGAACGTATGCATTGGAAGGTGGTCGGTAACCTGGGAAAAAACAAGCTGTCCTGTATACATGCTTGACTCCGAAAATATCAGAGCTCGCAGCATGACCAGAATGGTTTTTTCCTGTTCAAGTCGGTAACACCCATAAAATGGTCATTTTTATATAGAGAACATTACGTTACACTTGGTGCACAGTGTTTTTACCGGACAGTAATACAATGAAGGGTAAGTTCAGCCTGCGATTGTGTCTGTACGCTGTCGTACATAAGGTCATCGTTCGGCTATCGGCGTCAGCCGTTCGTTAAAAAACGTCGAGTCTCCGTCGAACAGCGGCTATCCCATCATCCGGGCGTAGGTGGCTTTGTCGGCTTCGTAACACCCGCAGGAAGCGGCTTCCAGGCCGCGGCGGTCGAGAATCGTGATATCCCCGCGGCGATAGCTGATCAGTTGGCGCTGTTGCAGCGACATGGCGGCCCTGGTGACGCCGACGCGGCGCACGCCCAGCATGTAGGCCAGGAATTCGTGCGTGACATGAAATTCATCCGAGTGCGCCCGGTCCTGCGTCATCAGCAGCCAACGGGCGAGGCGCGCCTCCACGACATGGAAGCGGGTGCAGGCCGCTGTTTGCGCAAGTTGGCTCATCACGACATGGAGGTAGCGCTTCAGCGCGCCTTGCAGCTCGGGGCTCAGTCCGAATTCGCGGCGAAACGTTGCCGCTTCCATGCGCAGCGCCGGGCCTTCGCCCTGCACCAGGGCGTGCAGCGGCGACCTATCCACCCCGACGATGAGGGAGATTCCAAGCATGCCTTCGTTGCCGATCAACCCCACCTCTAGACTGGTGCGACCATCGATCAACGTTGTCAGGGAAATGAAACTTTCCGTGGGAAAGTATACTTGGCAAATACGCTCCCCGGGTTCGGCGAGAATCTCTGCCAACACCAGCTCAACCGGCTCGCAGCCGGCCAGAAACCGCTGGCGGTCTTTGCTCGGCAAATCCGCAAGCAGACGATTGGGGATAGGGGCAGACTTGGTGGGCGGCATGTGGACTCGCCTCAGGCTCGGAAACTGCAAGCGATATGCTCACGACATACCACCCAGCAGCCCCAAGCTAGTAGCAGAATGGTTCCCAATGTCATTTCATATCTCCTGGCTCAGCAGTTATTGCCATGTCTTCACTAATAAGGCGATTTCCCGCAAAGAATCTACCCATCTTGCTGGTCTTTTTACCCCTGTTCGGCGTTGCCGCTTCAGTTGCATAGCCCAGCTATGCGCCTTTCGCGGCGCCTTGAACAGGAGCAAAAATCCGGCGCTATCTGGGTAGATTATTCCTGGAAATCGCCTAAGGCTATTCAAACGCGGGGGCAACTATCTGTGCGCTACCGAACATTTCGCCCGGTTTCTGCTCCCCAGACTGGGAAAAGGCCGAAAATCCGTGCTTCCAGACACGCTCGAAGACACTCACGGACCCTCGTCGACGGGCCAAGAGCGTTTCTCGTTCAGTATCATTTCATATTGGAACAGACTCTGGAGCCGGTGCCGTCGGCGGGGCCGTGCTTACGAGATGACGATGATCGGAACACTGAGAATGCTTTTGTAGTCTTTTATGTACGCCACCGAACAGATTTCTCCAGGCTTTCGGAGTAGGCCACTTCTGCGCTCGACGCAGCTTCTTCGATCGCATGGCAAAGGTACAGATATAAGGCGATTTCCAAGAATAATTTTCCCGGATTGCGCCGGATTTTTGCTCCTGTTCAAGGCGCTGCGAAAGACGTGGGGCAAGTAGCGTGAAGTGGCCGAATCCTGTTCTATCCGTTCGGCGCCGGCGGCATTCGGTGGGCGAGATGACCCGGGGATTGGAACGGGTTCAAGCTGCACTACCGCTATCGTGAAACGATCTAGCACATCGCCGTTACGCAAATGCCCGCCGAGAAGGGCGAGAGAGTATAGAAAAACAAACGCGCTTTTCATCACTCGTCCACGGATCATCCACGGGTAACGAAGGGACCTGCGCGCTGCCACCACGGCGAAATCCTGCGTCATTCCGCACTTACTATCCAGCTATTCGCCCTCGCCCGTACCACTTGCGCGGCTATCCCGGGCATCAGGGCGACCGCCATCCTGGCTCTCCCTTCTGGGTAATCGCCATTGGAATGGGGTGAAGGGTTTGATGGTGTCAGCCAAACAGGTCAGCCGGTGGCGCCCGACTTGCCGGCCACAGAACTGCTGGCGCCGAGGTAATCTTTTCCTACAGATGGGCCGAAAGTACCCGGCCAGAGTCCACCCTTGGAATGTCGACATACAGTACTTTTAAGTCATTCAGTGAGTTACGGCGAATGACCGGGTTGGGTGTGCGCCGTGCTAAGGCGGCGTATCTCGGTGGGTGCAAGTCCCACCCGGCAACCGCTCCAGCCGGAAGCAATCGGAGCAGTCATGGGGGTAACGAAGTGGCTGAAGCCTCTGGTGTAGAGGGTCACATTTGGTGACTTGGCGAGTGTGCAGGCCGTAACGCGAGTGAACGCTGAGCAATCCTCGAAAAGGACGTTGCACAGGCGGACCCGCCCAACCCATGCGGGGAAGGCTGATACGTCTGGTGAAGTGAGCGAAACAAGCAGCCAGACGCTGTGCCGGGGTAGTGGCGACAGCATGCACACAAGGGAAACGCGCGCAACACGGGAAGCCCCCATGGCGTGGTCGGTCGTGGCGACCAACCTGAGGCCGGTGACGGTCAGGGAGGGCGCTATGGGGTGGCGGAAAGGCCCGTATCACCGGGGAAGCCGGGTAATGCCGGTGGAGGGAAGGGGCCTTAGTTCAAGACGGGCGCTGAAAGTGGCAAGGCACAGGAGGTTGGGGCGACCCTAGGAGGCTGTCGGATTTGGGACTGATCTACTGCGCCGGTGGGAGAGCTGCGGAAGGCGCCACATGCTGAAGCGAAGGAAGAATCCGGGGTGCGCTCCGGGAAACGAATGATCGCCCAAGTGGTGGCATTGGTGGTTGGGTACTGACCGCTCGGTCGTTGCACGCCGGGGTAACACGACCCTGTGCTGTGGATCGGGTGAACTGCGGTTGACCTTTCGTGTGCGAAGGCGTGAGTTCTTGTCCGAGAGCTGGATGCGGGAAATCTGCCTGTCCAGTTCGATGAGGAGGGTGTGGAAACGGAGTGATGGTCCGGCTATTGAGGCACCGCCAGCCTAAAGGGGCTGCAACAGAAAGGCTAGACCTTAGACCACCGCGCCACATCCTTACTCTACCGACTCCTGCCGATTAGCGAAATCCTATATAAGGATTTCATGTAGTACCGGTTTCGGTCGGTAACTTGCCGTTCGTGGCCGGGACAAAGCCACTTCCTGGCTCAGCTGCGTACGGAGAAGTTCGGCCAGAAAAAGACGAAACTGTTTTCCCGGTAAAGGTCTCGAATGCAGCACATATCGGTCGTTCATAACGTCGAAAATCTGCCGCGCAGCTTTTGGCGTCGGCTGAATTTGCATTGTGTACGCCCGGCATGGGCATGAACTGATGCCCTGGGCGTCGGGCACCCCCGCTGCTCGTCGACACCTTCGAGACCCCGTGTTCCGCCGTGGGCCCCGCCTTTACTTGAACCGCGACCAAGCCTTCGTGAAGCTTTCCTCGGCCGCTGCCCACACCGCCTCGGCACCCTTGCGCATGTCGTCCCAGGCGGTGTCGCTGGCCTGCTGGAGTTCCTTCAGCTTGTCCTGGGCGTGGTCGCGCTGCTCGCGCATCTTCTTCAGGTTTTCCTCGTACTGCACCTTGGCATCGGCCTGGACTTTCTGCGCGTGAGCTTCCATCTTCTTGATCTCCGCGTTCCATTCGTCGATCTGCGATTTGAGCTTTTCGGTGAATTCGTCTTTGTCGGTCATTTCGAACACCTCCGGGTTGGGGTGAATGAATCATAATGCCCGGATCTTCTAACGGCAACATGATCGCATCCTTGCGAGTTCGTCTTGAATGTCAGACTAGCAAACGGACCGGGTCTCAGCCAGCTCGTGGCATGCCCCGGGATACGTAAGGGCGTGAACTTCTGCTTAGCGTGGAGGGCTGCCGTCCAGAGCCCGGCCCGGGAACGACCGCTTACAGTACATTCCTTCCGTCCAGGCTGGAATGGGGAACTTCCGAGTTGGCTGTGCGCCGTGCAAAGGCGGCGTTTTCCAGTGGGTGAGAGTCCCACCCGGCAAATTCGCTCCAGCCGGAAGCAATCGGAGCAGTTATGGAGGTAACGAAATAACTGAAGCCTCTGATGTAACGGGTCATTTTAGATGATCCAGCGAGTGTGCAGGCCGTAACGCGAGTAAACGCTGAGCAAGCCTCGAAAATGCCGATGCACAGGCCGACCCGGTCACCCTTTCGGGGAAGGCTGATAGGGCTGGGGGGAATGAGCGATGTGGTGCCCCCAGCCCCTGTGCCGGGGTAGTGGCGACAGCATGTACACAAGGAAAACGCACGCAACACGGGAAGCCCCTTGGCGTGGTGGCAGGATGACCAACCGGAGGCCCGTGAGGGACAGGCCGGGCGCCTTGGGGTGGCGGCGAGGTTCGTAAGACCTGGGAAGCCGGGTAATGCCGGCGGAGGAAAGGGACCTCAGTTCAAGACAAACGCAAGACGTAGGACAGGACAGGAGATTGGGCAACCTATCAACTCCAAGTAGTGTTCAGAGACTACAGAGGGCGTTACACGCGAAAGCGAAGGCAGAGCCTGGCTTCCGCTTCTATGCCCTGTACGACAAGATGTACCGGGAAGATATCCTGGCACATGCCTATGCCCGGTGCCGCGCCAATAAGGGGGCGCCGGGTGTGGATCGTCAGGACTTCGCGGATGTCGAGGCGTATGGGGTCGAGCGGTGGCTGGGTGAACTGGCGCTTGCGCTCAGAGAGGAGACCTATCGACCGGAACCGATCAAACGCGTATTTATCCCCAAGGCCAATGGCAAGCTCAGGCCGCTGGGCGTTCCGACCCTGCGGGATCGGGTCTGCATGACAGCCGCGATGCTGGTGCTGGAGCCGATCTATGAAGCCGATCTTCCACCGGAGCAATATGCCTACCGCCCGGGCCGCAGCGCCCAACAGGCGGTGGTTGAGGTGGAAGAGGTGCTGTTCCGCAGCCATCCGGACGTCGTGGACGCCGACCTCTCGGACTACTTCGGGAGCATTCCGCATGCCGAACTGCTGAAATCGGTGGCGCGCCGAGTCGTGGATCGACGCGTGCTCGCCCTGATCAAGCAGTGGCTGGAGTGTCCCGTGGAAGAAACCGATAAACGAGGCCGGAAGACACGCACGACGGCGGCGAAAGACAGCCGTTGCGGCATGTCGCAGGGTTCTCCCATCTCACCACTGCTGGCGAATTTGTACATGCGCCGGTTCGTGTTGGCATGGAAGAAGCTCGGGCTGGAGCAAAGCCTTGGCAGCCGGATCGTGATCTACGCAGACGACCTGGTGATCCTGTGCAAGCGAGGCAAGGCCGAGGAGGCCCTGCAGCACATGCGCGCGATCATGGGGCAGCTGAAGCTCACGGTCAACGAGGAGAAGACGCGCATCTGCAAGGTGCCGGAAGAGACGTTTGACTTTCTGGGTTACACGTTTGGGCGGCTGTATTCGGCGCGCACGGGCCAAGCTCGTATTGGCTACCGGCCGTCGAAGCAGAGTATCCAGCGCATGGTGAGAAAGATCCATGCGCTGACCGCCGAGGCGATGGGTTGGCAAGAGACCACAGCGTTGGTGGGCAAGTTGAATCGCAAGCTGCGTGGCTGGGCGAACTACTTTCACGTAGGGAGTGTCAGCCGTGCGCATCGTGCGCTCGACAGCTACACCTCGATGCGGTTGCGTCGGTGGTTGCGTAACAAGCACAAGGTCAGACGCAGTGGGGGCACGGTTTATCCTGCCGTGTACCTCTACGAGACGTTACGTCTCGTTCGTCTTTCCAGCTTGCAGCGCAACGTGCCGTGTTCGAAGGCGTGAGTGCTTGTCCGAGCGCCGGGTGCGGGCGATCCGCACGCCCGGTGCGACGAGCGGGGTGTGGAAACGGAGTGATGGTTAAGCTATTGAGGCACCGCCAGACGAAAGGGGCGGCAACAGACAGGCTGAACCTTAGACCACCGCGCCACATCTCGACTCTACCGTTTACGGTCCTTAAGTCCCGGCGAATATAAGAAAACGCTAAAGGTCCGCTTTGGGGCGACATCAGCTCACATCCAGACTCTTCCCTAATGCGGCTTGTGACAGACGGCTCTGAATAAATTCCCCGTAGATAAAAAAAGCCGCCACCCCGAGGGGCAGCGGCTTTGGTGTTGCTGGGTTTGTCAGGCAAGTGTGGTCAAAAATGCGGCACTTTTCTGCCTATCACTATACCCCCCGGCCGCATACCGGGCGTTTTCGTGGTCGTGGTGGGTCGTGTTATTTGAGGCTGGCGTAATAGGCCGCCAGGTTGTCGATATCGGCGTCACTCAGTGGCTTGGCCATGGGCGCCATGATCGCGTTGGCGCGAGTACCATCACGGAATGCCTTCAACTGTGCCACCAGGTACGCTTCTTTCTGGCCGGCGAGGTTCGGATAGATGGGCGCAGCACTGATGCCGTTAGCCCCGTGACAACCGGCGCAGACAGCGGACTTCGCCTTGCCGGCGGCGGCATCGCCCGCGGCCGTGGCAACACTGGCACCAACCAGCAGCGCGCTGCACAAGGTAGCAACTACAAATTTTTTCATGGCTTATCTCCACAAGATCGCAAGCAAAAATTTCTGAGCGCGTATTCTCGCAGACTGGTCAGGGCCTGTAAATTCGCTGGCCATTAGTATCTATTATTGAGAGATCAGAAGTTTATGAGTAGTATTAGACCTTCGTACGGGCACCGAAATCATCTGCCCCGGTCGTCAATGAACCGCCCCAGCCCGCCACCTGGCCCGCCGGTTTGTCATAGGCACCTGATTTACCGCTACTTAACTGGATTGCTAGGAACGCAGCGTGGATATTGAAGTCAGCCCGGCATCGATCCGTCAGCACGCCGTACCACTGTGTAATCGACCAGCACTCCCACATTATTTTATCTTCATTCGCCCCCTTGTCCGACAATCATCACCTAAACTTAAGGGCAGCACACGCTATCCGCTGGCGCAGAAACGGACCGCTCTGATCGACCCCCAGCCCCGGACAACGGAAGACAAGTTATGACGCTTGCCGCCAAAGATCTGGTTAACGATACCGTTGAACTGGCGTCATTGCCCAATGTGGTCATGCGTGCCATGGAGGTGCTGAATCATCCGCATACTTCCGCATCAGCGATTGGCGAAATCATCGGCGAAGATCCGGCACTGACAGCGCGATTGCTGAGGATCGTCAACAGTGCCTTTTATGGCTTCCCGTCGCGCATTGACACCATATCGCGCGCCATCACCATCGTCGGCACGCTCGAACTGACCGACCTGATACTGGGCTCCAGCGCCATTCAGGTCTTCTACCGGCTGCCCAACCAGCTGATCAATATGCAGGGGTTCTGGGAGCACAGCCTGTATTCCGGCGTGGTTGCCCGGGTGCTGGCGCGCTACCTGCGCGCCCCCAACACCGAGCGCTGCTTCGTGATGGGATTGTTACACGACATTGGCTCACTGGTGCTGTACCGCCAGCAACCCGATCTCGCGCGCCGCGCGCTGCAGCTGGCCATCGAAAAGTCTCAGCCCCTGCACCAAGCTGAAAAACAGGTTTTCGGCTTCCACCACGGCGAGGTCGGCGCCGAGTTGATGCGTGCCTGGAGTCTGCCGGACAGTTTCGTGGAAATCGCCCGGCATCACCACCAGCCGTCATTGGCGGAGCGCTACCGTCTGGAGACGGCCACCATCCATCTGGCCGATGTCATTACCGGTATGGCCCACAGCACCGCCAGCGGGACCCGCCAGGTCGCAGCGCTGGAACCGGGTGCCTGGGAACTTACCGGCCTGTCGGTGGACATCATGGAACCTGTGGTGGCAGAGGCCGACGCCCAGTTCGAAGAAGCGCGCAGCGCGATCCTGCCGAACAGCCGCGCAGCCTAGGAGGCTGTCGGAGTAATCAGTCTGCTACTGTCAAACGGGGGGCTGACGACCGGCTCCCAGGCCGCGGCAGCGTTCAGCCTAACTGGTCGCGCACCTTTTCCAGTTTGCCGCGCACCTCATTGGCCAGCGCGGTGACAGCGGGCTGTTCCACCAGCTTCAGTACCGCGGCAGGATCCATAAATGCCACAGTAACCGCACCGTCGTCTTCCTCACGGACCACGACATTGCAGGGTAGCAGCAGGCCAATATCAGGGTCGGCGTTGAGTGCCTGGTTGGCCAGCGCCGGGTTGCAGGCTCCCAGGATTTTGTAAGGTTTGCGGTCCACGTTGATCTTCTTCTTCAGCGTCGCTTTGACGTTGATCTCGCTCAACACACCGAAGCCCTCGGTCTTTAGCGCTTCGGTCACCTTGTCCACGGCCTCGGTAAAACCACACTTCATTTGCACATTGAATCCGTACATCACCTGCTCCTCTCATGTAGCCAGGCGGGCGATTGTACTACCAGGCGGCGGCAATGTATTGAAAGACCGATTCACGTAGGATGCCCGCATGAGCGCCCAGCAACCACGCTACTGGCGGGATGCCCTGTTCTACGCGGCCATCGCCGCGGCGCTGGCCTATTGGCTGGCGCTGCTTCTCGCGACGCGGCCGCAGCCCGACCTGAACTGGCCCCTGCGCGAGCCGCTGGTGTTTATTTACCCGGCGTTGTTGTACCCGGTTGTCGAAGAGTTGGTGTTCCGCGGCCTGCTGCAGGATCTGGCGCACCGTTACCTCAAAGCGTGGCGGCTGGGACCGCTGACACACGCCAACATTCTCACCAGCCTGGTGTTCACGGCCCTGCACTTCATCCATCACCCACCGCTGTGGGCCGCGGCCGTTCTTGCACCTTCGCTGCTGTTTGGTTTCTTCAAGGACCGCAGCGGCGGACTGGCGGCACCCATACTGCTGCACATGTTCTACAACAGCGGCTATTTCTGGCTGTTCAGTCGAATTGCGCCCGTGCAATAGAAAACGGGGCCGCTCGGCCCCGTTTCTGTTCGCCGGCAGTCAGTGGACCTGTGACTACAGTTCGCCCAGCGGGCGTACGAAGGTATACCGGGCCGGCTCGACCACCAGCTGGTCGGCCGACTCACCCACGTTGCCGCCCAGCAGACTGAAGGGCAGCATGACAATGAAGGTCGCCGTGGTTACGACGGTGCTGACCAGCATGAACGGCCGCATCAGGAACGCGTCGGCCATCATCGTGCCGCCGGTCGGCTCGCTGCTGTCTGCCATGTAGTCGTAGGCATTCGCGCTGGCGACCACCGGCATCGTCAGCGACGTCACTGCGAGCGTGCCCGCCAGCAGATAACTCGCCAGTTTTCTTAAAAAAATGCGCATAATCTGTGCCTCCTTTATCGAGCACTCCCAACAGGGTTGACGTCATTATAGATTAGCCGGGCCACGCCTGGCCTGGAATCGATCGAACTAGGGGCATTATCGGCACAGCACTTGGGAATATTAGCGAATTTCTCCACCCGCCGGACTAGTGCGTGGGCGGGGCTCGGTAACGCCCGGGTTATGGCCCCACACGGACGGTGGAAAATGAGGCCCGGGGATTTGACCTGGCGCAATCACCCGGCCATCGATAGTTCTTTACTATTTGTAAGTCCGCTCGCGCAACAACGCTGCGAACGCTTCCAGCGACGGAGTTAGCGCTATGTCGATACCTGCTGTTGTCGCCCGCTACGAACCTGGGGTGGTGTTGCCGGCGCTGCTCGGGGTTTCGGCACTTGTCTTGCTGCTGGGGCACGATATATCCGGCCGTCAGGCGTTGCTGTTATTGATTGGCGCTGCCCTCGGGGTGAGCCTGTTCCAGGCCACCTTCGGATTTTCCGGCGGCTGGCGGCGCTTTGTGCGCGAACGGCGCAGTGCCGCCATCCGCGCCGAACTTCTGCTGACGGCCCTGGTGTCGGTGGCGTTCTTCCCACTGCTCGCCGGCGTGATTCCCGGTCTCTCGCTGCACGGTGCCTACGCACCCGTCGGGGTGTCCGTGCTGGTCGGCGCGTTCCTGTTCGGCATCGGTATGCAGCTGGGCGGTGGCTGTGGCTCCGGCACGCTGTTCACGGTTGGTGGCGGACACGTCAATATGCTGATCACGCTGGTATTTTTTGTCGTCGGCTCGGTCATCGGTTCGATCCATCTGCCGTGGTGGACCCAACTGCCTTCGCTGGGCCGGGTGTCCCTGCTGGATACACTGGGCTGGGCGGCGGCGCTCGCCACGCAGTTGCTGGCACTGACCATCCTCTACACGCTGATCGGCGGTGTCGAGCGGCGGCGCTTCGGTAGCCGCGAAGCCCTGACCCCGACCCGCGGGCAACGTCCACTGCTCCAGCGACTGGTGTTTGGCCCCTGGGCCCTGCTTTGGGGCGCCCTGGCACTGGCGCTGCTGAGCCTGGCGACCCTGCTGGTGGCGGGGCACCCCTGGTCGATCACCTTCGCCTTCGGCTTGTGGGGCACTAAAGTCTGGACCGCGCTTGGCGGCGACATCAGTGGCTGGTCTTACTGGAACCACGGATACCCAGCGGCGGCTCTCGGGCGCAGCGTTCTGAGCGATCCCACCTCGATGATGGACATGGGCATCGTGCTGGGCGCCACGCTCGCAGTGGGCCTCGCGGACCGCTATGCGCCCGCCGACCCGATCAGCGGGCGGGACGTGCTGAGCGCTATCGCGGGCGGCTTCCTGCTGGGCTATGGAGCACGCCTGGCCTTTGGCTGTAATATCGGCGGCTTGCTGGCCGGACTGGTCTCAGGCAGCCTGCACGGGTGGCTGTGGCTCGCCAGTGGGTTTAGCGGCAGCGTCATCGGCGTCTACCTGAGACAGCGCATCGGCCTGGACAAAGCCGCGGAGCACCCGGCATGAAAACCACACGACGCAGAAACCGCTGGATCATGGGCACGTTTGTCGGAACGGCTGCGATTGCCGTGGCCATTGACCATACCCGGCACCGGCTGCCGGAACCGGCAACGGCCCAACACGGCGAATCGGCCCCGGGCCAGGCTGCGGTCGTCATCGTCGAGGGTGGTGCGGAGGCACCCTGCGGCCTGGACGTCTCACCCTGTTCGCTGGATGACACTCCCTGCGCGCTGGAGCAGACACCCGACACTGCGGATGAATCGCCGTGCAGCCTCTAGGAGGCTGTGCGAGTCATTATCCGGCCAGGCGCCTGGCCGGCAACGCGGCGTAGACAGACACCGCGGGTGCGGCGCGGGTGGTGCTGGACTGCGTTCAGCGTTTCGGCGCAGGCCGCAGCAATCCGGTCCTCGAAGTGCTCCGAGACGTCCCGGACTTTGTGCAGGGCCGCAAGTATCCGCAACCGCCCCTGGAGTTCGCCGCCGGTCGCGGCCGGGCTTATTACCACAGCCACCCCCGGACAGCAGCCGATGCCGAAGAACACGGCCATTTCCATCTGTTTGTGCCACAGGGCCGCGCGCGCGACAAGCCGGGCTGGGCACACCTGGCGGCTCTGGCCATGGATCGTGACGGACAACCTGTGCGCTGGTTCGCCACCAACCGCTGGGTAACCGGCGGTGGCTGGGGAGAACGCGACTGGCTGCTGGCTCGCGTCGACGCGCTGACCCCGGAACGCGAGCCGGCTGGAATACAGCAATGGCTGGCAGCGATGCTCAGACTCTACCGAACCGAACTCGAGGCCCTGCTCACCGCGCGCGATGCGCACTGCGCTGACCGACCTGGCCGGTCTTGCGGCCAGGCGATATGGGATGACCGCTGCCTGTACGAACTGGCCCAGGTGCCAGTGGACCTGGTGGCGAAACTCGCCTCAGAACTGACAGGAGAAAATCCATGAACAAACTGCGCACTCTGATGGTCGTGTTGTTGCTGTTCGGCAGTCAGGGACTGCTCGCGGCGACGGTACCCGGACCGCTGGTGGAAACCGACTGGCTGGCCGCCAACCTCGACAATGTCGTCGTCCTCGATGTGCGCCAGGATGTCGCCAGCTTCACCCGGCCGGCGAAACTGGCCAAGGACAAGAAGACCGGCAAGCTGAAGGTCCTGGCGGTTGGCGGCCACATCGCGGGAGCGCGCCTGATCGACTATAAGCGGGTGCGCACCGACCGCAGGATCGACGGCAGGAAAGTGATCGGCATGCTGCCCGAACCGGCAGACCTGGAACAACTCATGCGCGCGGCCGGTGTCAATAACGACAGCGCACTGGTTATTGTCAGCAAGGGTCTGTCGAACGAGGACATGACCATGGCCACCCGCCTGTACTGGGAACTGAAATACTATGGCCATGACAACATGGCGATATTGAACGGTGGCATGGCCCAGTGGCTCCTCGATGGGCGCAATACCACGCTGTCAGCAGCAGCGCCCACCGAGGGTAACTGGAACGCGAGCGCCAGCCGCGACGAGATCCGGGCCAGCAGCGAGGATGTCGCTGCGGTACTCGATAAAGCCGACACCCAGCTGATCGACAACCGCCCGATCAGCCTCTACCTCGGCACCTGGAAGAAGTCGTACGTTAACGACCCGGGGCACATCTCCGGGGCCAAGTTGTTCCCGAACGAATTGATGACCAGCGGCACGCCCGCCCGATTTCCCGCGGTCGATGAGCTGCATCAACTCTACAAGGCCATGCATCTGGATGAAGAGGCCCCCAGTATCAGCTATTGCAACAGCGGTCACCTGGCTTCAGGCGGCTGGTTCATCCAGCACGAATTGCTCGGCAACAAGAACGTCAAACTGTACGACGGCTCCATGCACGAGTGGACGCTGGAGAATCGGCCGGTGAAAACGATGGTGATGGAATAAACTGACCGGGGCTGTAATAACGAAGAGCCTGCCCGGGTGATCTTCGCCTGGCGAAAACGTGGGGAAGCGCGGACAGTCTCTTAGCCCAGATCCCGGCCAGTCAGGCGTTTCAGGGCCTCGCGGTATTTTGCCGCGGTGCGCTCAATGATGTCGGGCGGCAGCAGCGGGCCCGGTGCGGTCTTGTCCCAGTCCAGCGTTTCCAGGTAGTCGCGCACGAACTGTTTGTCGAAACTCGGCGGGCTGCTGCCGACGCGGTACTGGTCCTGCGGCCAGAAACGCGAAGAATCTGGCGTCAGCGCCTCGTCGATCAGATACAGGTTACCGCTATCGTCCAGACCGAACTCGAACTTGGTGTCGGCTATGATGATGCCGCGCTCGAGCGCGTAGGCCGCGGCCTCGGTATAAATCTTCAGGCTGACGTCACGCACCCGGGCTGCAGTCCCGGCACCCAGCAGCGCTTCGGCACGGGCAAAATCGATGTTCTCGTCATGGATACCCACCGCGGCCTTGGTAGAAGGCGTAAAGATAGCGCTGGGCAGACGGTCCGCCATCCGCAACCCGGGCGGCAACGGTATACCACACACCGCGCCGCTCGCCTCATAGTCCTTCCAACCGGAGCCGATGATGTAACCGCGCACGATGGCTTCCACCGGCAAAGCCTTCAGCTTGCGCACCACGGTGGCACGCCCCTCCACCTGGGCGCGTTCCCTGGCATCCGGCAGGACCTCGCTGAGGGACAGATCGGCGCGGTGGTTCGGCACCAGCACGCGGGTGCGCGCAAACCAGAAATCCGACACCGCGGTGAGCACGGCACCCTTGCCCGGAATGGGATCCGGCAGCACCACGTCGAACGCCGACAGGCGGTCGGTGGTGACAATCAGCAGGTGGTCTGCATCCACCGCATAGAGATCGCGCACCTTGCCGCGCGCCAGCAAGGGCAGGCTGCTCAAATTCGATTCGTAGAGAACATCCAGCATAGACGCTTACCGTCGGGTTCAGATCCGGCCATGTGACCGAGCGGATTGTACCGGCACTGCGGCGACACCGCGAATGCCGTGTGGCAGCCCGGTCGGACGGTGGTACAATGCGCGTTTTCCTTGATTTTGGGACAGATTTATGGGCGCCGGAAAAGTCGGGCTGGTGATGGGCAGCAACAGCGACTGGGACGTCATGCAGTCCGCAGCGGAGCAACTGCAGCACTTCGGTGTCCCCTTTGAGGCCCGCGTGGTCTCGGCGCACCGTACCCCCGACCTGTTGTTCGACTATGCGAGCACTGCGCGCGAACGCGGCCTGAGCTGCATTATCGCCGGCGCCGGTGGTGCCGCGCACCTGCCCGGCATGCTGGCTGCCAAGACCACCCTGCCGGTGCTCGGCGTGCCGGTGCCGTCGCGTCACCTGAAGGGCCTGGATTCCCTGCTGTCCATTGTGCAGATGCCCAAGGGCGTGCCGGTGGCGACCTTTGCCATCGGCGCCGCCGGTGCCGCCAATGCCGCGCTGTATGCCGTCAGTCTGCTGGCGCTCGCCGATACCGATCTGGCCCGCAAGCTGGACGAGTTTCGCAGCGCGCAAACCGATAGCGCCCTGAGCATGGAATTGCCGCCCCAGCAGTGATTATCCCTGACGCCATTCTGGGGGTGCTCGGCGGTGGGCAGCTGGGACGCATGTTCTGCATCGCCGCCCGTACCATGGGTTACCGTGTCTGGGTGCTGGATCCAGACCCCGACAGTCCGGCCGGTGCACTCGCCGACCGCCACCTGCGGGCAGACTACCTGGACCAGGCCGCGCTGAACGAACTGCGGGGACACTGCTCGGCGGTGACCACAGAATTTGAAAATGTGCCGGCCGAGACGCTTGAATTTCTGGAAGGCGCCGTACCGGTACGCCCTTCGTCCGAGGCTGTCGCTATCGCCCGCGACCGCATACTGGAAAAAACCTTCATCCGCGAACAGGGCCTGGCCACCGCGCCGTTTTTTGCCATCGAAACGGCGCAGGATCTGGACGAGGCCTGCGCGCGGCTGAGCTCGCCGGCGCTGCTGAAGACCGCGCAGCTCGGTTACGACGGCAAGGGCCAGCGGGTGGTGACGGGTATCGACACTGCCCGGCGGGCGTTCCGCGACCTGGGCGGAAGGCCCTGCGTGCTCGAAGAGCGCGTTGACCTCGCCAGGGAAGTATCCGTGATACTGGCGCGCAGCGTCGACGGCGACACTGCGGTCTATCCGCCGGGCGAAAACGTGCACGTCAACGGCATACTGGACACCACCCGCGTGCCCGCCAACATTAGTGTCGATGTCTCCGCGCAAGCCACGCGCATGGCAGTCAGACTCGCCCAGGCCATGCAGTATTGTGGCGTGCTCGCGGTGGAGTTCTTCCTGACCACGGGCGGCGACCTGCTGATCAACGAGATGGCGCCCCGCCCGCACAACAGCGGCCACTATACACTGGACGCGGCGCTGACCAGCCAGTTCGAACAGCAGGTGCGCACGCTGTGCGGGCTGCCGCCGGGTTCGACCCGCCTGCTGTCGCCGGTGGTCATGGTCAACATACTCGGTGATCTGTGGACCAGGGGCACACCGCCCTGGAACAAACTGCTCAGCCACCCAGCGGTCAAACTGCACCTGTACGGTAAACAGCAGGCACGGCCAGGCAGGAAAATGGGGCACTACAACTGTCTCGCAGATGAGGCAGCGCAGGCCATGGATCTCGCCGAGGCCGTACGCGGGGAGCTGACCGGCGCCTGATGCAGCCGCTGCAGTGCGCGGCTGGACGCAATGGTTTCTGCTGCTGGTTACAGTTGCTCCGGCGCAAGCGTGCGGAAAGATCATCTGCCCGATAACCCACCGGTAGACCAGGCTGTCCAGCCACGCCGTCAGCCATGCGTGCACCCTCAACGGCTGCAGGGTTCAGCCGCACGGTTGATTTTAGAACACGGAAAAGGTGTATCCTGCGAGCTGTCGGAACAGCATCGAGTGATGACTGTCATGAAGCACCTGACAAAGTGGCTGCTGGTGGCGGGTGCCCTGTGCATGGCGCTGCCCGCGCAGGCCACACAAACCGCTGTACTGCTGGAGGTTACCGGGTCCATCAGCCCGGCCAGCAGTGACTTCGTCGTGCGCGGTATCGACAAAGGCGCAGCCTCCGGGGCCGAACTGGTTGTGCTGCGTATCAATACGCCGGGCGGGCTCGACAGCGCCATGCGCAGTATTGTGCAGGCGATTCTTGCCTCTCCCATCCCGGTGGTCGGCTATGTCGCCCCCAGCGGCGCGCGTGCCGCCAGCGCCGGCACCTACATCCTGTATGCCTGTCATGTCGCGGCCATGGCACCGGGCACCAATCTCGGCGCGGCGACGCCGGTGCAAATCGGTGGGCAAGGCGGATTGCCAACCCCGGCGAAGCCCGGTTCTGCACCGGCACCCGACAGCGCAGAGGACGACAGTGACAAGGACGACGCCATGCACCGCAAGCTGGTCAATGACGCCGCCGCCTACCTGCGTTCCCTCGCACAGCTGCGCGGCCGCAATGTGGCCTGGACTGAAGACGCCGTGCGCGCCGGCGCCAGCCTGTCTGCCAGCGATGCACTGGAGGCCGGCGTCGTCGACCTGCTCGCGCCAAGCCTCGATGACCTGCTGAGACAACTGAACGGTTACCAGCTCACGATGGATGGCAATACACAGGTACTGAACACCGAAAACATGACGGTGACGGTGATCGAACCGGACTGGCGCACCCGGCTGTTGTCTGTCATCGCCGACCCCAATATCGCCTATATCCTGATCCTGATCGGCATCTACGGATTGATTTTCGAATTCTACAATCCCGGCTTTGTACTGCCGGGCGTCGCCGGCGCCATCAGCCTGTTGCTGGCGCTGTTCGCGCTGCAGGTCCTGCCGGTGAACTACGCCGGCCTCGCTTTACTGATGCTGGGTATCGTGTTCATGGTCGCCGAAGCGTTTGCGCCCAGCTTCGGTGCACTGGGGATCGGTGGACTGATCGCGTTTGTGATCGGCTCCGTCATTCTGATCGACACCGACGTTCCAGGCTACGGTATTTCACTGCCGCTGATCATTACCTTCACGGCCATCAGCGGCGTGTTCTTTCTCGGCATCATCGGCATGGCCGTCAAGGCCCGTGAGCGACCGGTGGTGAGTGGCCGTGAAGAATTACTCAACACCCAGGGAACCGTTCTACAGGACTTCGACGCCGACGGATGGATACACATCCACGGTGAATCCTGGCGGGCGAGAACCGGGGTGCCACTGAAACGCGGCCAGCATGTGCGGGTTATCCGGATCGAAGGTCTGACCCTGCACGTTGAGCCGCACATGGAGGATTGATCATGCCCGCCTTCACTGCCGTAATCGCTGCCCTGCTCGTTGCTCTGCTGGCCTACACATTCCGCATTCTGCGCGAATACGAGCGCGGCGTTATCTTCATGCTCGGACGCTTCTGGAAGGTCAAGGGACCGGGGCTGATCATCGTTGTGCCTCTCATCCAGCAGATGGTACGCGTGGACTTGCGCACCATTGTGATGGACGTACCCAGCCAGGACGTTATTTCGCGTGACAACGTCTCGGTGAAGGTCAACGCCGTGCTGTATTTCCGCGTCATCGATGCCGAACGCGCGATCATCCAGGTGGAAGACTACCTGGCAGCGACCAGCCAGCTCGCGCAGACCACGCTGCGTTCTGTGCTCGGTCAGCACGAACTGGATGACATGCTTGCCGAACGCGACAAGCTGAACCGCGATATCCAGCGCCTGCTGGACGAACAGACCGACACCTGGGGCATCAAGGTCTCCAATGTCGAAATCAAGCACGTCGACATTGACGAGAGCATGATTCGCGCCATTGCCCGGCAGGCCGAAGCGGAGCGCGAACGGCGCGCCAAGATTATCCATGCCGAAGGTGAACTGCAGGCGTCCGAAAAGCTGGTGCAGGCCTCGGAGGTCCTGGGGCGCAGCCCGGGCTCTTTCCAGTTGCGCTACCTGCAGACGCTGACGGAGATCGCCGGCGAGAAAAATTCCACGATAGTATTTCCCTTACCGATGGACCTGCTCAAGCCACTGTTCAACATGATGGACAAACACAGCTGAAGCAACCGGGCAACATCCAGGAGCCCTGGCTATAGTAAGGTGAGGGTACGGCGACAGTAACAGCGGTTCTTGCAATGAACAACTGGCACTGCATCCAGGACAGCGAATGCCTGCGTTTACTGGACAGCCGGATGTGCGGCCTGTCCAGCGAGGAAGCCCGGCACCGTCTGGCAACTTATGGGCCCAACCGTCTCCAACCCCCCGAAAAACCGCAATCCCTGGCTACGCTTCCTGGACCAGTTTAACAATGTGCATATCTATATTCTGCTGATAGCCGGCGCCATCACCGCCCTGCTGACCCATTGGGTGGATAGTGGCGTCATATTCGGCGTGGTCATCGTCAATGCCGTTATCGGCTTTCTGCAGGAAGGCAAGGCGGAGCGCGCCATGGACGCCATCCGCACCATGCTCTCGCCGTGTGCCATGACGCTGCGAGACGGCCACTACCGCGAGATTCCAGCCGAGAATCTGGTGCCCGGCGACCTGGTGCAGTTGCGCGCCGGTGACAGGATTCCCGCCGACCTGCGCCTGCTCCAGCCGCGCGACTTGCGCGTCGATGAATCAGCCCTGACCGGCGAATCGGTACCCGTGGACAAACAACTGCCGAGCGTGCCCGAAACGGCACCGATTGGCGACCGCACCAACATGGCTTATTCCGGCACTCTGGTGACCGATGGTCGCGGCCTGGGCGTGGTCGTTGCGACCGGAGAACTCACGCAGGTCGGACATATCAACGAACTGCTCGGTTCGGTACATACCCTGACCACGCCACTGCTCAGCCAGATTGCCGGTTTCGGGCGCTTATTGACCCTCGCCATCCTGGCACTTGCCGCCATGACCTTCCTGTTCGGGGTTCTGGTGCATGGCGAACCGCTGGACCAGATGTTCCTGGCGAGTGTCGCCCTGGCGGTAGCGGCGATCCCCGAAGGGCTGCCGGCCATCGTCACCATCACGCTGGCCATCGGTGTACAGGCCATGGCACGACGCAACGTCATCATTCGCCGCCTGCCGGCAGTGGAGACCCTCGGATCGGTAACCGCGATCTGTTCCGACAAGACCGGCACGCTCACTCAAAACGAAACGACGCCGAACTGCAGCAGGACGACGATGGCCACTGGCTGCCACACGGAGACACCATGGACGCTGCGCTGGTGAGTCTGGCGCGCAAAGGTGAACTGGACGACGAGTTCGCGCGGCAGGAGTGGCCACGCGACGACAGCATACCTTTCGACTCCAGCCACCGCTTCATGGCCACACTTCACCACGATCACGCGGGTCACGCCTTTGCCTACGTCAACGGCGCACCCGAGCGCCTGTTTGCCATGTGCAGTCTCGAACGCCACGCCGGAGATACGCGCCCGATCCATCTCGACTACTGGCATCGGAAACAACAGGACCTGGGAGAACAGGGTCAGCGGGTCCTGGCGGTGGCCTTTCGGATAGCCGCTGACCACTGTCGCTCGCTGACCTTCGAGCCGGCAGAACGGAACGTCATGCAACGGCCGCCCAGGGCTCGCGATGAACCCCTGCTGTCGGCCTTGCTGGTGGAGAGTATCCTGCTGGTGTCGGTGCTGATGGTGATTGGCACCTTCGGCTTGTTCGTCTGTGCGCGCCAGCAAGGTGTGTCGCTGGAACTGGCGCGCACCCTGGCGGTGAACACGCTGGTAGCAGGGGAAGCGTTCTACCTGTTCAATACCCGCTACCTCACGGCATCCGCGCTCAACCTGGCAGCGCTGACGGGCAACCGCTACGCGCAGTCATCGCCACCCTCATCGTGCTGCTGTTCCAGCTGATGTTCACTTATGCGCCACCGATGCAGGTGCTGTTTGCCACAACGGGGCTGGACGCCCTGCACTGGCTGTTGATCTCTGCCGTGGGCCTGGTGGTGTTTCTGGTGGTGGAAGCGGAAAAGGCCTGGCTTCGGCACCAGCAGCGCTGAGCCCCCGCGGCGATCAGTAACGATCGGTCGCTCGCCCAATGCAGACCGTTGGGCTTCGCTGCGCTCAGCCCGACCTGCCGGGACATCTATCGCTTGCGGGCAAGGGGTTTACAGATCCCCGATCGGGGACTCTAAACCAATGACAGGTACAACCACACCAGTGCCATGATAAGCGCCAGACCGAGCACGCCCAGCAGCACCGTGCTGACATGGTTTTTCTGCCAGCCCCTGAAGATCCAGTAACTCTGCAGGCCCGCAAAACCCGCCGCCACGCCGAGCACCATGACCAGGCTCTTGTCCGGTATGTCCATCGGCATGATGAGAAAGAAAAAGAATACGAACGCTACACCGAGGGGCGTCAGGGAAAATATCCAGTCCTGTACTTCCCTGGGATCCCTGCGTGTCTTTAACATCTTAATAAGCTTGCTATCATCATCCATTGAGCCAGTTCCTCTGCCAAATACAGTCAAGAAGTTCAAGGCTAGCATAGCCGGGCGGCGTTTTATTGATCCAGATCAATTCCGCGACGCGCCGCGAGTTTTGGCAAATTCAAGATAGCCGCCGACTCCTTCAGCACAAAGTCCTTGAAATTCTGCGCCACCGCGGACAGCCGTTTTCCCGCGCGATGCATGATGTACCACTTACGCAGAATGGGCAGTTCGCGCACGTCGAGGATCACCAGGCGTTTGAGCGCCAATTCCATTTCCAAGGTGTGCAATGACAGCAAGCCAAAACCGAGGCCTGCCTCGACGCCCTGCTTGATCGCCTCGGAGCTGCTCATTTCCATGGTCGACGACAGCGACACGCCGTGCTCCACGAAGCAGCGCTCCATGGCTGAACGGGTGCCTGAACCTTGTTCCCGGACAAGAAAGGTTTCTTCCTGCAGGCGTTGCAGCGGGATGCCGCTCTCCCGGACCAGCGGATGACCGCGCGGTGCAATGACCACCAGTGGGTTGTCCATGAAACTCTCGGCTACCAGGTCCATGTTTCGTGGCGGCTTGCCCATGATGACCAGGTCGGTTTCGTTGGCAGACAGCGCTTCGAGCAGCCGCTTGCGGTTGGTGACGTCCAGACTGACGCGCACATTGGGGTAGCGCTGGCAGAATGACGCCAGCAGCTGCGGAACAAAGTAGTTGGCGGTACTGGCAACCGCGATCCGCAGGCGGCCGCGTTGCAGGCCGCGCATTTCATCGAATACCAGGCTGGCTTCGGCCAGGGTGGTCAGTACCGACCCGGCATAACGCTGCATCTCTTCGCCGGCCTCGGTCAGAAAGACTTTCTTGCCCACTTGCTCGAACAGCGGCAACCCCACCTCCTCTTCGAGCTGTTTGACCTGCATGGACACCGCCGGCTGCGTCAGGTGCAGCTCTTTTGAAGCGCGGGTGAAGCTCAAGTGGCGCGCCACCGCTTCGAAAATCTTCAGTTGACGCAGCGTCAGGTTCACGGTCGGAGCAGCTTATGGTAACTGTTCATATAATAACTTTTTCTTATCTGCATACCAACAACCCGGGAAGAGCGGCCATTCCCTGGCCAACGCTCAGTCCCTGGGATGTATTGCAGAATCCGGATTCATTGTCCGGTAACGCCCCGGTCAGCGACCGGTCTTGTTACCCTAGGCGCCTGTCCGCTGCGGATGACGAACGAATGACGTCGGCGACCGCACCCCGAAACAAGGAACACAGCCATGCGCACCTTAACCCTGATTCGCCATGCAAAATCAAGCTGGAAGGACAACACGCTGAGCGATTCCAATCGACCGCTGAACAAGCGCGGACAGCAGAATGCGCCGATGATGGGGCGCCTGCTGCACGACATGGGAGCGTCTTTTGAGCTGATAGTAAGCAGTCCGGCGCTGCGGGCCATCACAACGGCCCGGCTTATCGCCGAGCAGCTGGGCTTCCCGCAAGACGCGCTGATACAAGACACTGGGCTATACGCCGCCACTACCAGTGGGTTGCTTAAGGTGGTACACGAACTCCCCGACGAAACGCTCGCCGTTGCCCTGGTCGGACACAACCCTGGCCTGACGGACTTCTGCAACTACCTTTGCGGCGACAGCGTCGAAAATCTGCCGACCTGTGCCGTGGCCAGCATCACGTTCGACGCGGACACCTGGCAGGCGGTCCACCGCGACACCGGCCGGCTCACCCGCTACGAATACCCGCGCAAGTACGCCGACTAGGAGGCTGTCGCACTTGGGCGATCGTAGCGAGCAAGGTGGGAGAGCGAGGCCATTTTTTCGATCATTTGAGAAGAATAGCCGTAGCTATTTGACGAAAAGGATCGGGAAAATGGGGCGCTCTCCCACCGGCGCAGTAGATCAGTCCCAAGTCCGACAGCCTCCCAATACTCAGGGTTAGGTTTTTTCATGAGACCCCAGGCAAATCGTCAACCGGCGCTGGTGTCTTTCAAGCGCTCGATACCCAGCGCCTTGAGTACGTACTTCTCGTAAACCGGCTCTGAGCTGCCCTTCTTCATCTTGCGAATAAAATACTTTTCGAAGGCGATCTTGGCGTAGTGCACCCACTTGCCCTTCTTGAACCAGTTGATGTTGCGCGGCGGTATCTGCGGACAGGCGACAAAAGCCGCTCCGGTGTCGCCCATGTCGGCGAGGCAGATTGCGTTCCAGGTACCCTTGTGAGTGGGCTGCTGGCCGGCGAGCTCCTGCTTGATGTTCTCCACGATAGCCGTCACCATGGTCTCGATCATGTAGCCGGTCTTGGGCGCGCCAGTCGGTACGGGCGTGGCCTCGACGGGTGGAATGGCGATACACACGCCAGCGGAATAGATGTTGGTATAGGTCGGGTTGCGCTGGTGCTCGTCGGTGAACACGAAACCGCGCGGATTGCACAGACCCTCGACCTTGGCGACCGCATCGACCCCTTTGAAGGCCGGTAACATCATGGAGTAATTGAATGGCAGTTCGTGCTGTTTCTTTACTCCGCCCTCTTCGTTGTATTCGTCAACGAACATCTTGCCGGCTTCGACTTTGGTCACCTTGGCATTGGTAATCCAGGTGATATGTCGACCGCGCAACTCGGATTCCAGCATCCCCTTGGAGTCGCCGACACCGCCCAGGCCCAGGTGGCCAATGTAAGGCTCCGAGGTCACGAAGACCATCGGCACCTTGTCGCGGACCTTGCGCTTGCTCAGGTCCGTGTCCATGATGAACGCGAATTCATAAGCTGGCCCAAAACAGCTCGCAAACGGCATGGCGCCGACGATCACAGGCCCCGGGTTTTCAATCAGCTTCTGGTACCCGTCCCACGCATGCCTGGCATGGTCGACGGTGCAGACCGACGCCGTGTGCGCGTCCGGCCCCGAGCCATCCACTTCTTCAAACGCCAGCCTGGGTCCGGTAGTGATCACCAGGTAGTCGTAGTTTACGGTATTCCCCGATGCCAGCGTAATACTGTTGGCCTTCGGGTCGATGTCAGTTGCAGCTTCGGCGATGAAGCCGATATTCTTCTTTTCGAGATAGGGGCGAATCGGGAAACTGATGTCATCGGGCTGTCGCCAGCCGACCGCAAGCCAGGGATTGGACGGTACAAACTGAAAGTTCTCGCTGGCATTGATAATGGTGACCTGGTGTTCTTGAGACAACGCCTCCCGCATTTCATAGGCGCAGGGCATGCCGCCTGTACCGGCTCCGAGAATAACGATGTGTGCCATTGTTGCACCTCCTTCCTCGCCTTCGACAGGCGTCAATTTAATTACTTGTATACCAGCTATTAAATCATACCTCTGCAGGACACACCAAAGGATTGTAAAGTGGACAAAGGTCGACTGAAATATCAGACATATTGGCAGTAATTTGCGTCAGGCCGGCGGCAGACCAGGGCGGTTGTGAAACTCCAGCCTCCACCCGTAAGGTCCAGCAAGGAACCTGGAAAGAGCGCCGTTGTCGATTCGAGTGCGGTACCAGGCGACCGGTTCGGCCTCCAGCACGAAGCCCAGCGCGGCACGAATCACGCCGGCGTGGGCGACCACCAGCAGATGCTCACCGGCGTGTTTTTGCAGCACCTCGGTCAGCGCCGCGGCGACCCGCGCACCAAACGCTTCCAACGGCTCCGAACCGGGCGGACGATTACGCTGCGGATCCGCATAGAAAGCCCGGTATTCGGCTTCGTTGGCGGCAATCACCTGCGCTGGACTGTGCCCCTCCCAGCTGCCCTGCCCGACCTCCCGGAAACGCGCATCGACAGACAGCGGTATGCAGGCACGCTGCGTCAGCACAGCGGCAAACTCGCGGCAGCGCCGCAGGGGCGAGCTGATGACCCGCTGCCAGGGCCGATGATCACCGACAGCGTCCCACATCTGTTGCCAGCCTTCCTCGCTGAGCGGATCG
The DNA here is from genome assembly GCA_963814945.1 of uncultured Gammaproteobacteria bacterium. Lineage (GTDB taxonomy): Bacteria > Pseudomonadota > Gammaproteobacteria > DSM-19610 > DSM-19610 > Thiogranum. The sequence goes on along the minus strand of CAWFEQ010000018.1, from coordinate 301,890 downwards.
TCAGTGTCAGCGCCATCGCCGCGGAACCGCCGGCCGCCAACCGGTTCGCCGTGGCGCAGGAAATCAATCAACGTGTCGGCCATACGGGCAGCTAATGCCTGTCGAGGCGTGTGACGGTAGCACTTCCAGGCTTGCTGTGCCGGCGCTCCAGGAGCTCGAGCGCCTTGAGGAATTCGCTCTGCAGACGCGCCATTACTGTGCGACCTTTTCCTTCATAGTAAATACACGTGTAGCTTACCGGGGCACGCAGATCCTCACGCTCACCGGGATGGAAATCGCGCCAGGCGAGCTCGATGACACGCGGCCCCTGGCCATCGACGAACACAATCTCTTCGCGATCAATAATAGCGAGATACTGCATGCTGCGGATAGGGACGAACAGGCTCTCACTGTTGCAGCGCGAGAATGACAGCAGGATTTTCCGGTAATGCTCGGCGGGCAGTTGACGTGCTTCACGCTCGATTTCATTGCCACGTTCGAAGCTGATATCCATAGGTACACCCTGTTCCAGAGCAATGCGGTACGCCGGCTTTAATCGTCATCGAACAGTTCGGGGTCCCAACCCTCCGCGCGGGCGCGTTTGACAGCCTCGCCGTGGATTCGCAGGAAACGCTCGCGCACGTCCTCCGGCAACTCGTTCACCTGGAAACCATACTTGCCCCATTCCTTCTGCACCTTGCCCCACAGATCTTCAATACCCTGCGGCAACCAGCCCTCACAGGTTTCGCTTTCAGGAATAAGGCCAAATACCCATGCATCGCGAATAATCTTGCCGGTGTCTGTCATACCACCGTTTATTTCCTTGTCGATGCCGACATAACGCTGACCGGCTTTGGTTTTTCTCATGTCGTCTCCTGCCCCGTTACGAGGTCAGACTTGCAAACAGTGTGGGCAACTTTTCGGGCAACCGCTGGACATGGTCAATGATGGTGTAGTGGTTCTCCCCGAAGATGCGCTTCACATAGTGGTCGGCGTCCGGGTCCAGCGTCAGGCAGTAGGTCAGGATACCCCTTGTATAGAGCTCTTCGACCGCCTTGCGGGTGTCATGACGCAGATGCTGTGGATCGCGCTCGTCAATGTCCGCCGGCTCACCGTCGGTGACCAGCAGCAACAGCTTGCGGCGCTCGGGTTGCTTGAGCAGGTGTTGCGCGGCGTGGCGCATGGCCGCGCCCATGCGCGTGGACAGCCCGCCTTTCATGCCGGCGAGGCGTGCCTTGGCGTCGTCGTCGAAGTGCTGGGTGAAATCCTTGAAGCGGTAGTACTGCACATCGTGCCTGCCGTCGGAAGCAAAGCCGTGGATGGCGAACGGGTCACCGATACCGTCAATCGCGGTCGAGACCAGTGAAGCGGCTTCGCGCGTGAGTTGCAGGACGGTTTTGTCGGAGCCGTGCACCACTTCATTGGTGGATTCAGACAGGTCGAGCAACACGACAACGGCCAGGTCACGGCTCTTGATGACGTTGCGCATGGTAATGCGGGGATTGGGTTGCTCGCCCATGCGGATCGCCACCATGGCATCGACCGCGGCGTTGAGGTCAATCTCGTCGCCGTCTTCCATATTGCGTACACGCTGCACCCCCTCCGGGGTCAGCAGGTCAATGATCTGTCTGATACGATGGGCAACCGCCTTGTACTCGGTGAGAATGTCCTCAATGTTTTCCGGGTCACCCTTCGGCTGGCGTCGCTCGAACACCGTCACCCAGTCAGGCCGGTGCAACTGGACCTGGTAGTCCCATTCCTGGTAATGGAAAGGTTCGGAAACCGGTTCCTTGCCCCACATCGCGTTGTAGCTGACGCCGTTGTCTTCATAGGGAAACACCTCGGTTTCACAGGTCCAGATTTCCTGAGCGTCGTCACCGGCGAATTCACAATCGACTTCGTTGGCCATCTCTATAATGCTGACCTTGCGCCGCACCTGGCGCTGTCTGGCCGGCACGTATTCGACCTCGCTATCCCAGTCGAACTCCTCGAATTCCCAGGCGTAGCGATTATCGTCGCGGTACGGAATGCGGATATTCTGCAGTATGCGCAGGCTGGGCACTTCACGGCGCGCGGCGAACAGGTTGAACAACTCGATGCCCATGTGCCAGGAGAAGTTGACGTTGGCCTTGTTGTCTTCGATCTGCGCGTGGAACCTGTCGGCGAAGGCATCCAGCTCCGCGTCCTCGCTGCGTACGCTATCATCGAGCAGCATCAGCGCGAGGTTCTCCAGCACGGGAACGGTCGGGTGTTCGGCGCTGCCCTCGTATTCCGCTACCAGCAGGGCTCTCCAGAGCTTTTTCAGGCCCGGGAAGTTCTGCACGGCGTTGTACTCAACACGGGCGTCTTCGAGGTGGCCAATGAAAAACATCTGCGCCTGGCTGAGCTGTTCGGCGGAGATGGCCTTTGGGGTGTAACTCATGTGCGCCGCCATGTGCGCCGCTGTGGCACGGTAGACCTCCAGGCCCTTGATATCGCCGACGCTGTCGACGGCATCCGGCAGGTGCAGGACACGGTGCTCGATATAGGGCTTGAAACCTTCGTGGTCCGCCGCGGTCGGCCGGAGAAAGAAATCCCGCCCCCAGAGCGCGCGCAGGTAGAAGTTCAGTTTGCGCTGGGTGTCGACAAACAGGGTACCGCGCCGCTCTTTCTGCAGCATCGCCTTGCTGTCGGTGGTGTCGAGATTGAAGTAGCTCTGCAGGTTCTGGAAGTCGCGCCGGTAGGCATCGGCACCAAAGAACGCCCAGCGCTTCAGGCCGCTCAGCGTCAGCTTGGACAACAGTTCGTCCATGTGGTTGAGCATGGGCCGCAGGCCGCGCGCCGCCTTGGCGGACAGTTGATGCACAAAGCCGAGATAACCGCGCAGCAGTTCCGGGTCACCGAGACGCCGGGAGGCGGTCGGCAGCGTGTTGAACAACAGCGCAATAACTTCGCCGGAGGTCATGGAGGACAGTTTCATCGCGGCCTCGATGACGTCCGTGATAGTGTCCTCGCCGCATTCCTTGACCACGGCGGGTATTACCTCGAGATAGGAGATCACGATCTGCTTGCCGCGGCCGAGCTTGCACAGTCCCTTGCCGCCTTCGAGATAGTCATGGAGGCCTGCCGGCGACATCACCCTGGAAGCTTCCTGGAACATGCTTTCCAGCGTATCGGCGATCGCCGGATCGGCTTCCTGCAGAAATTCGCGGTAGGCTTCCAGATCAATCGTCATAAGGTCTATCCGCCGGAATCAGGGTCCAGTACAATTTTCCTGTCAACCGAAAAAGGTCTGCACGGCGGCATCGAGGGTGTCGCGCATGTCCGGGTCATCCGTGAGCGGCGTCACCATGGTCATGGTACAGGCCGCCACGGGCTTGAGGCCCTTGCTGATCAACTGGCCTGCATAGACCAGCAGACGCGTGGAAATGCCTTCGTCCAGACCGTGCCCCTTGAGATTGCGGGCGCGATGCGCGATCTGCACCAGTTTGCCGGCGGTGTCTGTATCGACACCACTCTCTTTCGACACGATACCGGTTTCGGTTTCCGCTTCCGGGTAGTTGAAGTCCAGTGCCCCGAAGCGCTGCTTGGTGGACTGCTTGAGATCCTTCATCAGGCTCTGGTAGCCCGGGTTGTAGGAAATCACCAGCTGGAAATCTTCGTGCGCCGCTATGAGCTCGCCTTTCTTGTCCAGCGGCAGGGTGCGGCGGTGATCGGTCAGCGGGTGAATGACCACCGTTGTATCCTGGCGTGCTTCCACGACTTCATCCAGATAGCAGATGGCACCGATGCGCGCAGCCGTGGTCAGCGGACCGTCCTGCCACTTGGTGCCGTCCTTGTCGAGCAGAAAGCGGCCAACCAGGTCGGAGGCGGTCATATCTTCGTTGCAGGCCACGGTAATCAGTGGGCGGCCGAGCTTCCAGGCCATGTACTCGACGAAACGCGATTTGCCACAGCCGGTCGGACCTTTCAGCATCATCGGCATGCGCGCATTGTAAGCGGCCTCGTACAGATCGATTTCATTGCTAACCGCTTCGTAATACGGTTCTTTCTTGATCTTGTATTGCTCGATATCGATGTTGCCCATAAGTCATTTCCTGAGTAATGATGGATTTTTTAATGGGGTCAGACTCGATTTTTTAATGGAACGAGTCTGACCCCATCAAAAAATCGTGATCCCATTAAAAAATCGAGTCTGACCCCATTAAAGAAAGAAAAAGCCCCTGCCCGTTCGTACGGTCAGGGGCTTTATGCAGTTCAAGCTACCCTGCCGGTTCAGGCCTTGATCGGACCACGGTAGATGACCATCGAGGCACCTTGTGACTGGGCGTAGTTATCAAACCCGACCAGGCGAATGTGGTTGTTGGGGTGCGCCGCGTGACAGGCATCCGCTTCGGCCAGAATGGTGTCGACATCGGTTTCGCCGAACATGGGCAGCTTCCACATGTACCAGTAGTGGTCAAAAGCGTTAGCCGGCTCGGTGTGTTCGATGGCCGGATTCCAGCCTTGACTGACAATGTATTCCACCTGCTTTCTGATGCCTTCCTTATCCATCTCCGGCAGGTAGGAGAAGGTTTCAAACTTGCGGCTGGACGCGTCGGTCAGGCTTGACTTGTAATCTTGCATTTCACTCATTGATAATTCCTCTAATATGAATTCGAAGCGTTTCACTGCAGGAGCGGCATCCTGGCCGCGATCACTCGCGGCCAGTCACCGGATATATCTCGCGCTCGGGAGAGCGCTCCTACTTGTGGGCGACGTTCGAGCTTGTCGACGGTGTCGAATTCGAACTTGATTTCTTTCCAGGTGTCCATGGCAGCAGCCAGTTCCGGACTCGACTTGGCGGCCTTACGCAACACGTCGCCGCCACGTTTTTCGAGGCCTTCGGCACCGTTCTTGTTACGGTCTTCAACACAGGCTTCGAGCGCGACACGGTTGGCCGCTGCACCGGCTGCGTTGCCCCAGGGGTGGCCCAGGGTCCCGCCACCAAACTGCAGCACGGAGTCGTCACCGAAGATCGTCACCAGCGCCGGCATGTGCCAGACGTGGATGCCGCCGGAAGCAACCGCAAAGGCGCCGGGCATGGAGCCCCAGTCCTGATCGAAGAAGATACCGCGGCTGCGGTCTTCCTTGATGTAGGATTCGCGCAGAATGTCGATCCAGCCCAGAGTGGCTTCACGGTCACCCTCGAGCTTGCCGACCACGGTACCGGTGTGCAGGTGGTCACCACCGGACAGACGCAGAATCTTGGTCAGTACGCGGAAGTGGATGCCGTGGTGCGGGTTGCGGTCGAGCACGGCGTGCATGGCGCGGTGGATGTGCAGCAGCAGGCCGTTGTCGCGGCACCACTGGGCCAGGCCGGTGTTGGCACAGAAGCCGCCGGTGATGTAGTCGTGCATGATGATCGGCGCGCCGAGTTCTTTGGCATATTCCGCGCGCTTGAACATATCGTCCGGTGTCGGCGCTGTGACGTTCAGGTAGTGACCCTTGCGCTCGCCGGTCTCGGCTTCGGCCTTATGGATGGCTTCCATGACGAAGTCAAAGCGGTGGTTCCAGCGCATGAACGGCTGGCTGTTGACGTTCTCATCGTCCTTAGTGAAGTCCAGACCGCCACGCAGACCTTCATAGCAGGCGCGACCGTAGTTCTTGGCGGACAGACCCAGCTTGGGCTTGATGGTACAACCCAGCAGCGGGCGGCCGTACTTATTCATCTTGTCGCGTTCGACCTGAATCCCGTTGGGCGGTCCGTTACAGGTCTTGACGTAGGCGATCGGGAAACGCACGTCTTCCAGGCGCAGGGCACGGATGGCCTTGAAGCCAAACACGTTACCCACCAGCGAGGTGAACACATTGACCACCGAGCCTTCCTCGAACAGATCGATCGGGTAGGCGATGAACGCGTAGAAACAGGTGTCGTCACCCGGCACGTCCTCAATGGCGTAGGCGCGACCCTTGTAGTAATCAAGGTCGGTCAGCAGGTCGGTCCAGACGGTCGTCCAGGTCCCGGTGGAGGATTCGGCTGCAACTGCGGCAGCGGCCTCTTCACGCGGCACGCCCGGCTGCGGCGTGATTTTGAAGCAGGCCAGGATGTCGGTGTGGTTCGGCGTGTAATCCGGCATCCAGTAGGTTTCGCGGTACTCTTTAACGCCCGCGCTGTAGCTCTTAACTGCCATCGTAGTCTCCTAACGTCGGTTTTATATTGGCTGGTCCGGGTTGCTGCCTCCGAACCCTGTCCCTTTGGGACTCCAAGCGAATCTCTGAGCCGGCAAGCAGCTTGCCGGCATATCGGAAGTAAGATCCTAGCCCCCTGAAACCATTATTAAAAGTAAGTATTTATGATCGAACACATAAGCAATGCTTATGGATACAGGCATGACTACTGATTGCGATCCTGCGCGGGAAGACTGCACCAAGACCATGAAGAGTATACGAAAATCAGCCTCCTAGGAGGCTGTCCGCCTACTCGCCGGGCTCGCTTTCTTCCAGCTCCGCCCGCAGCTTGCGCTGCTGCTCGCGGCGAGCGACCAGCGACTCGTAGGCATCGCCTTTCTTAGTGATGCTTTCTTCGCCAAACATGATCTGGAGGATCATCCGCTCGCCGAATTTCAACAGTGCCAGATCATCGTCGTAGAGGGCCTGGCGGGTGGCCGCGTCGATGTCGAAGGTCGCATTGAAGCCTTCGCTCTTGATGAACTCGCGGAAGCGGTCGAGGTCGTAGCAGGCCATGAAGAAAAACTGCAGGCTGGAGCGTGACAGCGCGCCGATTGCAGGGCCGGCAGATTTCATTTTCAGGATCAGCTGGCGCCAGCCGCGACCATGCTCGTCGTACTCCTCGAGCCCTTGCTCCTGGCGATAATCCCTGATGGTGATTTCTCGTTCCTCGAAGTGTCCCTTGCAGTGGTCTTCTCTGACCATGGCATAGGATGTGCGCTCGAAGTTTTCATCGGCCCGGCGCGTCGACAGCAGGCCGACCGGGTAATAACGGCAGGCCGTGGGGCGGTCGGCATAGACGCTGCACCCCTCTTCGGTCATAAACTGGCATTCTGTACCCCCTTCGACCGGTTCCATCTTGACGCCGGCAAGGCTGTTCTTGTTGAACTCGAAAGGATAGGTGTACTTCTTGAGGAACTCGGACGATGTCAGGCCAAGCCGTTTCTTCAGGCGCAGGATGTCATAGGGCGTGAGGGTGATATCGATGTTCCGGCAACAGGCGTTGAAACATTCGATGCCCTTGTAACAGTTGAACTTGATGACATGATTTTCATCGAACTGTTCCGGTACGACAGGACTTCCTACGAAGGGAGAATCCTTGATATCGATCTTCACATCAGCCATGTCACTCACCTCGTAAGCCCTTAAACAACAAGGGTATCACATCGGGGCCTGCGCCCATTTCTCACTAATGGTGGGGAAACCCCTGCGCTGACCCCCAACAAACAAAAAGCCCGGGCGCCCTGCGGCACCCGGACTTCGCAGCCTCTAAGAGACTGTCAAGTAAAGACTTACTTGAACAGCTTGCTCTTGTCGACCAGATCCACGTGCTTACGCTTGAAGCAGGTCCAGGTCCCGCTGTCCTTGTCGTAGACCGAGTTGACGAAGCACTTCCAGTTCTCTTCGTCGACCACGTTGTGGTCCATACGATAGTAGAAGCCCGGATAACGCGACTCTTCGCGGAACTGAATGTGTTTCATGTGGGCTTCCGCCGTCAGGATACGGTGGTAGTTTTCCCAGGCGCGAAGCAGTTCGTGCAGGTCTTTCGCACGCATCTTCTCGGCGTCTTCCTTCAACATGGTCAACTTCTCTTCGGCCACTTCCAGCATCTTGCCGTTGGTGGTGTAGTAGGTGGCAACACCGGCTACGTATTCGTCCATGATCTTCTGCAGGCGGTACTGCAGCATCTTGGGCGTGATGTAGTGCGGGTTGATGTCGATCGCCGTGGTGTAATCCTTGTGTTCCATATAGTTCTTCACCGGCTTGTAGATTTCGGCCACCAGGTCTTCTACGGGTGTATCTAACTCCGGCTTCAGATCCTTGTGGTCCAGGCAATACTTGACCATGGACTTGGCACACATACGGCCCTCGGCGTGAGAGCCGGAAGAGAACTTGTGGCCGGATGCGCCCACACCGTCACCGGCAGTGAACAGGCCCTTGATCGTGGTCATGGAACGGTAACCCCAGTTCCAGCCCTTCGGCAGATGCTCGGGAACGCCGTCGTAGCCCTCGTCCGTGGGCGCGCCCACGTCGGTCGGGCCGGACACCCAGATGCCGCAGCAGCCGGAGTGTGAACCCAGCAGGTAGGGTTCGGTCGGCATCAGCTCGGAGTTCTTCTTCTCCGGCTCAATGTTCTCACCGACCCAGATGCCGCACTGGCCGACACACATGTCGAGGAAGTCTTCCCAGGCTTCCGCTTCCAGGTGCTTCACCTCGCGTGGGCTGAGGGTTTCGCGCAGATTGGCGAGGGCCGTCACGGTGTCCATCCAGATGGGACCACGACCCTCCTTCATTTCCTTAAGCATCAGATGGTTACGCAGGCAGGAAGCCGGGACCGCCGCCTGACCGTAGGGCGGATAGTCGTTCAGCATCTCCTTGTTGCGATCCATGTACACTTCGCCGAACGCGTTGGTGGCCTTGGACTTGAACAGCAGGAACCATGCACCTACCGGTCCGTAGCCGTCTTTGAAGCGGGTCGGCACGAAGCGGTTTTCCATCATGGTCAACTCGGCACCGGCCTGGGCGGCCATGGCGTAGGTCGAGCCGGCGTTCCACACGGGGTACCAGGCACGACCCTGCCCTTCACCGACCGAGCGGGGACGGAACAGGTTGACGCAACCGCCGGCAGCCAGCAGACAGGCCTTGAACTTGTAGACAAAGACCTTGTGGTCGCGCACGGAGAAACCGACAGCACCGGCGATGCGGTTCTTGTCGTTCTTGTCGTTGACCAGCTTGACGATAAAGATACGCTCGTCGATGTTGTCGATACCCAGAGCCTTCTTGGCCGCTTCGGCGACGATCCACTTGTAGGATTCGCCGTTGATCATGATCTGCCACTTGCCGGAACGCACCGGCTTGCCGCCGTCCTTCAGCGGGGTCATGCCCTTGGAGCCGTCGTGACGCTCGCCGTTCTCGTCAGTCTTCCAGATCGGCAGACCCCATTCCTCGAACAGGTGTACCGATTCGTCGACGTGACGGCCCAGGTCGTAGGCCAGGTCGTCGCGGGTGATACCCATCAGGTCGTTGGAGACCATGCGTGCATAGTCAGCCGGATCCTTGTCGGTACCGATGTAGGTGTTGATCGCGGACAGACCCTGCGCCACCGCGCCGGAACGGTCCATGGCTGCCTTGTCGACCAGCTTGATCTTCAGGTCGGTGCCTTCTGCCCAGCGCATGATTTCAAAACCGGCGCCGCAGCAAGCCATACCACCTCCGATAAGAAGAATATCAACTTCTTCTTCGACGACTTCCGGGCTTCCGAATTCTCCTGCCATTGTAATTACCTCTACACTCTTACGAACTATATAAATGCTTTGATCCGCGGTCTTACAGATTGATCAGCTCGCTGCGATTGCCCGCGCGATAGCCGTTCTCCTGGTTGAAGAAGCCCGGCTCCTCGATCTTGGCCATGTCGGCAGCAGGCTTGCCTGCGTACGGATCGATGGAACCTTCGGGCGTCGTACGGATTGGGAATTTGAAACGCTTCATGGTGCCGTTACGGAACTTGATGGTCCACATGATGGAATCGGAACCGCGCAGCGGCTGCACAGAACCCCCCAGAGGCACGATGTCCGCATAGTGGCGGGCTTCGATAGCCTGCTGCGGGCAGATCTTCACACAGGAGTAACACTCCCAGCACTGCTCGGGCTCCTGGTTGAAGGCGCGCATGGCGTGGCCGGTCTCGGAACCGTCCTTGTCGAGCTTCATCAGGTCGTGAGGGCAGATGTACATGCAGGCCGTCTTATCCTGGCCTTTGCAGCCATCGCACTTATCAGTACGCACAAATGTTGGCATGGTTCTATCTCCGTTTTGCTTCACTTCAGTGATATACCATCCGCTGACAAGCTACCCGCCAACGGTCTCTAGAGTCGTTACTTTGCCGAGTGACCCGACATCTTTATCTCGACTTTGTCCTCGTCCTTCAGGCTGCCGTAGTAAGTGCGCAGAATTTCCAGTACTTCGGGACGCGAGAACTTGTCGGAAACCTCTTCACCCTCGGACAACGCTTTGCGCAGTTTGGTGCCCGACAGCAGTATGCGGTCGGATCCTTCGTGCGGGCAGGTCTTCATGGACGCCATGCCGTCGCACTTGTTGCACCAGAAGGTCCAGTCGATCTTCAGCGGCTGGGTTTCCAGCGCATCGACGGGGATCTCATCAAAGATATGGTGTGCGTCAAACGGGCCGTAGTAGTCACCCACACCGGCGTGGTCGCGGCCGACAATCTGGTGGGAACAGCCGTAATTCTGGCGGAACAGCGCGTGCAGCAGCGCCTCGCGCGGACCGGCATAACGCATATCCAGCGGATAGCCGGCCTGGATGACCGTATTGTCGGAGAAATAGTTTTCAATCAGGGTACCGATCGCCTTGCTGCGCACGTCGGCCGGAATGTCGCCCGGCTTCAGCTTGCCGAGCAGGGAGTGGATCAGCACACCATCGAGCGTCTCGATGGCGATCTTGGCCAGGTACTCGTGCGAACGATGCATCGGATTGCGCGTCTGGAACGCAGCGATGGTCTTCCAGCCACGCTTTTCGAATTCAGCGCGGGTCTCGGCGGGGGTCATGAACTGCTTACCGTACTGCTCCGGAAAACCACCCAGCGACAGGACCTTGATGGGCCCGGCGAGGTTGATGTCACCCTGCTGCATCACCATCTTGACACCCGGGTGCTCCAGGTCGGTGGTCTTGTAGACCATCATGCACTCGTGCTTCTTGTCGATGCCGTACTTTTCGGTGACCTGCATGGTGGCGAGGATCTCATCGCGTTCGCTGTCATACAGGGCGATGTCGTCGCCTTCGTTGATGGGATTGGCGGTGGACGCGTCGGTAGACAGGGTCACCGGAATTGGCCAGAACAGTCCACTGGCCATCTTCATGCCGTCACAGACGCCTTCCCAGTCGGCGCGGGTCATAAAGCCATCGAGCGGTGTGAAGCCGCCGATACCCAGCATGATAATATCGCCGGCTTCACGCGACGAGATACTGACCCTGGTCAGCGACGCAGCGCGCTTGGTTTCAGCGGCGAGTGCAGCGCCTTCGAGAAGCAGCGGCTTAAGACTGCCGCCACCGTGTGGCTTCACAAGACTGGTCATGGGACTCCTTACCAACCGGCGTGTATAAAAGGTTATGTGCAGGACGCCGCCCACTGGGGCCATCCGCAGGGGGTGATACCTTAATGATGCAGCGCCAAAAATCCAACAGTTTTAATTTGCTTGCGCATAAAGCCACCTTATTCTGCTGCGCGCGACATAGTAGACACGCAAGGTATTGTTATTTGGATAAAATACATATTCGTATATTCGCATATCACGGTATTTTATGACTTTCTCAGCAATGCTGATTAGCCATTGCCGGCACTATTCGAGTAACGTGCCGGCCCTTCTGGCGGCGCCTTGCAGGCCTGATAGAGAGCACTGACTATGTCCAACCCGCTGCACGACCCTTTGTCCAGGGACCTCGACGAGGGCAGCCGCATCGAGGTCAAGAACACCACCTGCTACATGTGCGCCTGCCGCTGCGGCATCCGCGTGACGCTGCGCAACGGCGAAATCCGCTACATCCAGGGCAATCCGGATCACCCTCTGAACAAGGGCGTGATCTGCGCCAAGGGCTCATCCGGCATCATGAAGCAGTATTCGCCCGCGCGCCTCACCAGGCCGCTGATGCGCAGGCCCGGCAGCGACAGGGGCGACAATGACTTCGTGGCAATTTCCTGGGAGCAGGCGTTCGCCATGCTCGAAGAGCGCCTCGCGGAAATCCGCGCCACCGATCCGAAGAAGTTCGCGCTGTTCACGGGCCGCGATCAGATGCAGGCGCTGACCGGCCTGTTCGCCCGGCAGTTCGGCACACCAAACTACGCCGCCCACGGTGGCCTCTGCTCGGTGAACATGGCGGCGGGCATGATTTACACCATCGGCGGGTCGTTCTGGGAGTTTGGCGGCCCCGATCTGGATCGCGCCAAGCTGTTTGTCATGATCGGTACTGCCGAAGACCACCATTCCAACCCGCTCAAAATGGCACTGTCGAAGTTCAAACGGCAGGGCGGCAGGTTTATTTCCATCAACCCGGTGCGCACCGGCTACTCCGCGATTGCCGACGAATGGATCCCCATCAAGCCCGGCACCGACGGCGCCCTGTTCCTGGCGCTGACCAATGAGATCATCCGCCAGGGCCTTTACGACCGGGACTACCTGGTACAGTACTCGAACGCCGCCGAACTGGTGAACATGAACCAGAACTCCAGCGAATACGGCATGTTCGTGCGCTTCGAGGTACCACCGGAAGAAGGCTGCTTCGATCCACAGAACAAGCTGTGGTGGGACCGCGAACTCGACAAACCGATCTCCACCCATACGGAAGGCGCCGATCCCTACCTGCTGGGTGAGTTCGCCCTGAACGACGGCACGCCGGTGAAACCCGCGTTTCAGCTGCTGGTTGATCGGCTCAGGCAGTACAGCGCAGACTGGGCCTCCACGATCACCGGCATCCCGGTCGCAACCATCAGGCGCCTGGCCCACGAAATGGGCATCACCGCTCGCGACGAAAAGATCGAACTGCCGATCTCCTGGACTGATGTCTGGGGTAACGACCACGACCATGTCACCGGCAACCCCGTGGCTTTCCACGCGATGCGTGGCCTGGCGGCGCATTCCAACGGTTTCCAGACGATTCGCGCCCTGTCCATCCTGATGAGCGTGCTGGGCACCATCGACCGGCCCGGTGGCTTCCGTCACAAGGCACCGTTCCCGCGGCCGATTCCACCCTGCGCAAAGACACCGACGGGCCCGGAGGACGTGCAGCCCAACACGCCGCTGAACGGCATGCCGCTGGGATGGCCGGCCGACCCCGACGACCTGTTCGTTGACCACCGGGGTGAACCGGTGCGCATCGACAAGGCGTTTTCCTGGGAATATCCGCTGTCGGTCCACGGCCTGATGCACAACGTCATTACCAACGCGTGGCGCAGCGACCCGTACCGCATCGACACCCTGTTGATCTTCATGGCTAACATGGCCTGGAACTCGTCCATGAACACGTCTCAGGTACGCAAGATGCTGAACGACAGGGACGAGAACGGCGAGTACAAGATTCCCTTCCTGGTGGTCGCCGATGCCTTCCAGTCCGAAATGGTGGCCTACGCGGACCTGGTGCTGCCGGATACCACTTATCTCGAGCGCCACGACTGCATGTCCATGCTCGACCGCCCGATCTCCGAGTACGACGGTCCGGTGGACGCGGTGCGCATCCCGGTCGTGCCGCCCACAGGCGAGTGCAAACCTTTCCAGGAGGTGCTCATCGAGCTGGGTTCACGCCTCAAGCTGCCCGCATTCACCCACAAAGACGGCAGCCGCAAGTTCCGCAACTACCCGGACTTCGTGGTTAATTACGAGACCGCTCCGAATTCCGGCATCGGCTTCCTGGCCGGCTGGCGCGGCAAGGGCGGCGAGAAATTCATGAAGGGTGAAGCCAATCCCAGACAGTGGGAAATGTACGCGCAGAACAACTGCGTGTTCCACTACGAGCTGCCGAAGTCGTACCAGTATATGCGCAACTGGAACCAGGGTTACCTGGAGTGGGCCAAGCGGCACAGCCTGACGCGCTACGCCGAACCCATCAATATCCATATCTATTCCGAGGTGCTGCAGAAGTTCCGCCTTGCCGCACAGGGTAAGTCCGACGGCAAACAGCCGCCGGACCGCCTGCGCAAGCGCATCGAGACCCACTTTGATCCGCTGCCCTTCTATTCCCAGCCGCTGGAGTCGCAGGCGACCGACCTGCACAAGTATCCGCTCAACGCCGTGACCCAGCGGCCCATGGCCATGTACCACTCCTGGGATTCGCAGAATGCCTGGCTGCGGCAGATCCACACCTACAACTTCCTGCACGTGAACAGCAGGACAGCACGTGAAGCCGGGATCAGAGACGGTGGCTGGATGTGGGTGGAGTCCATGCACGGCAAAGTACGCTGCCTGTGCCGCCACTCCGAGTCGGTCGAGCCCGGCACGGTGTGGACCTGGAATGCCATCGGCAAGGCTGCCGGCGCCTGGGGCCTGGACGGTGACGCCAATGAAGCCAGGCAGGGTTTCCTGCTCAACCATGTGATCAGCGAAGAACTGCCCGCCTCAGACGCCGGCGCACACCTGTCCAACTCCGACCCCGTCACCGGTCAGGCCGGCTGGTACGACGTGCACGTGCGCATCTACCCGGCGGGCACTGACGAGCCTGAAACGAGCTATCCCCAATTCGATCCCCTGCACGCCGTACCCGGCCAGTCGCAGGAGAAAAAGCGAGGCCGCTGGCTAACCTATTTTGCCGGCAAACAGAAGGCCTGACCCAAAGACCGTAGGAGCGGCCTCCCGGCCGCGATTGCGATGATTGGAGATTAAATCGCAGCCGGGGGCCGCTCCTACAGGGAACATCAAATGTCACAATTAGCCTTGGTTATTGATTTAAATGTTTGCGTTGGCTGTCACGCCTGTGTGACCAGCTGCAAAGAGTGGAACACGTCCGGCACCGCGGGCTACCTGGCCGACATGAATCCTTTCGGTCATGACCCGACGGGCACGTTCTTCAACCGGGTCCAGACGTTCGAAATCGGCGAGTTCCCGCATACCGAAACCGTGCACTTCCCGAAGAGCTGCCTGCACTGCGAGGAGCCACCCTGCGTACCTGTGTGCCCCACGGGCGCCAGCTACAAGCGCGAGGAAGACGGCATTGTACTGGTGGACTATGACAAGTGCATCGGCTGCAAGTACTGTTCCTGGGCCTGCCCCTACGGTGTCCGCGAGGTGGACGAACACCAGAAGGTGATGAAGAAATGCACCCTGTGCGTGGACCGTATCTACGACCGCTCTTTACCGGAAAATGAGCGCCAGCCCGCCTGTGTGCTGGCCTGTCCGACCAGCGCGCGGCTGTTCGGCGACGTCAACGACCCGTCTTCGGAAGTGGCCGAAGCGATTCGCGAGCGTGGTGGTTATCAGCTGATGCCCGAGTGGGGCACGCGCCCGGCAAACCACTACCTGCCGCGGCGCAAGACCCGCATCACCATTCACGCAGACGAACTGACACGCGTCGACAACCCGTTGAAGAAAGAGCGCCAGCTGCCCATGCCGGACACCGATGCGCCGACCCTCGACGACGTCACGTCGTGGTAATTTAAGGCTGGAGATTAGTTATGCATCCCGCATTCTCTGTGATTTTTCTCACCACCCTGACCGGGGTCGGCCAGGGCCTGTTTCTGGCGCTGTACACCGGTCAGTTGTATTCGGTCGTCGAAGTGGTGCCGGTCGAGGATTCGCAGCAGCACTATGGCGTGGGCGCGGCTCTGGCGCTGGTCTTTCTTGGCATCGGCCTGATCAGCTCGTTCTTCCACCTTGGCCACCCGGAACGCGGCTGGCGCGCCGTCGCCCGCTGGCGTACCTCCTGGCTGTCGCGCGAAGTCATTGTGCTGCCGGCCTGCATGGGCCTGGTGGCCCTGTACGGCCTGGTGCATTACTTCGACCTCAACCCTGTGCTGTTCACGGTTCGCGATACCTTTCGCGTCGATCTGTCGCTGGTGATTGGCGCTCTCGCAACGGTCGCAGCATTCACGTTGTTTGTGTGCACCGCCATGATCTACGCCTGTATCAAGTTTCTGCAGGAATGGGCCACGCCCCTGACCGTGGTGAACTACACCCTGCTCGGCTCCGCCTCCGGCTTCACCCTGGCGACCGCCTTCGCCGCCTATCGGAGCTCGCTGCTGACCGATTTTTACGCCGGCTGGGCGGTGGTGCTGACGCTGGTCGCGCTGGTGACACGCGTCGCCAGTCTGATCCGCAACCGGCGGATCCGACACAAGTCCACGCTGGCCACCGCCATCGGCATCCGGCACGCCCGCATCGTGCAAAAATCGCAGGGTTTCATGGCCGGCTCATTCAATACCCGGGAATTCTTCCATGGGGCATCCGACAGGGTATTCAAACTGGTCAAATGGACCTTCCTGGTCACCGTGTTTCCACTGCCGGTAGTGCTACTGTCGCTGGGCATGGGCAGCAGCGCCGTGGCGGTATTCGTGCTGGCATTCGCGATTCAGTACCTGGGCTTGCTGGCCGAGCGCTGGTTCTTCTTTGCCCAGGCGAACCACCCGCAGAACCTGTATTACCAGACGGTGTAGTGTCACTCAGTGGTCAATAATCATATGCGGCATGTCGCTGACCGGTGGCTGACGGGCCGCTGTCAGTTGCTGAGCAGACTGCGACTCAACATCACCAGCCCCAGACAGGCGAGGAAAACGGCAAAGACTTTCTGGAGCCGGACCGGGTCAATCCGGTGCGCGAGGCGTGCGCCCTGCGGCGCGCTGAGCACGCTGGCGAGACTGATCAGTGCGACTGCGGGCCAGTAGACATAACCGGTACTGCCCACGGGCAGCCGGTTCTGGCCCAACCCCACAAGGACAAAGCCGAGCGCACCAACCATCGCGATCGGCAGGCCGCAGGCCGCCGAGGTCGCTACCGCCTGACGCATGCCCAGGTTGTGCCAGACCAGCCAGGGCACCGTCAGCGTGCCGCCGCCGATGCCCAGCAGTGCCGATACGGCACCGATCACCGCCCCGGCCACCGAGTTTCTCACCACACCGGGCGCGCTGCGGTGCGCGGCTGGCCGGCGCCCAAAAGCCATTTGCGCCGCGACCAGCAGCTCGAACACGCCGAACAGGCCGGCCAGTACCAGCCCGCCCAGCCAGTCAGCCAGGACACCGCCCAACCAGCCACCGGCAACAATACCCAGCGACAGCTGCCGCATTACCGGCCAGTTGACGGCGCCGCGCCGGTGGTGCGCCCAGGCCGAAGACAGTGAGGTGAACACGATGGTAGCCAGCGAGGTACCCACAGCCAGCTGCACGACGTGCTGCGGAGCGAAGTCCTGCAAGTGATACAAGCCGGCCAGTATGGGCACGACAATCAAACCACCGCCGACGCCAAGCAGGCCCGCGGTCGCACCGGCAAAGCAACCGAGCAGCAGGTAAGCGATCGATAAGGCAACAATATTCATCATCGGCATTGTACCTTGGCAGCGAGTCTTTTATTGTTACGCCCAAGCCGACACGGGCGCGACGCAACACTCGGATATGCTGCGGCACTTTCAACTGCTCACTTTGCTTTCACTCCTGCTGCTGGCCAGCACTGCTGTTGCGGATCGCACCGACAGGCAACGTGAACAGTTTCTCGAAGCGGAGTCCGCGCTCGAGAGCGGTCGCATGCAGGACTACCGCCGGCTCAAGCAGGCGTTGACCGATTACCCGCTGTACGGCTATCTCGAGTACTGGGAGTTGCAGAAACGGCTGGGCACGGCGAAGCCGCAGGAAGTCAGGGCCTTTCTGCGGCGGTACCAGGGGCAACCCATTGCCACACGCCTGCGCAGCAGCTGGCTGCACAAGCTCGGCAAGCGCAACGACTGGGACAACTACCTCGATTTCTACGTACCGCAGTCGTCGGTGACCCTGCAGTGTTACCACATACGCGCGCGCCTGCAGAAAGGCGGGCGCGAGCAGGCGCTGAAGGATGCGTTGGCGCTGTGGCTGGTCGGACACTCGCAACCGGACGCCTGCGACCCGGCGTTCGACCAGTTGTATGCCGACGGCAGCATTGACAGCAGCCTCATCTGGCAGCGTATACGCCTGGCGTTCGCCAAACAGAAATCGAGCCTGGCCGGTTATCTGGCCAAGCGTCTGTCAGCCGAAGACCGCGAATGGGTCAAGCGCTGGCAACACGCGCATCGCCGGCCGACCGCGGCCATAAAGCAGCCCTGGGCCACGCAAGACACGCCTCTGGTGCGCGAAATCCTGGTGCACGCGCTGCGACGCCTGGCACGCCACAAACCTGACCAGGCCTGGAAGCACTGGCAAACGTTGGCTGCGTCGCACGATTTTTCCGCCGAACAGGAGGGTGAGGTGTTGCAGCGCATCGCGCTGTACGGGGCGGTCAACGGCGAGAGCGGAGCGGCGGACTGGCTCGCCAGCGTACCGGCCTCGGCGGCCGACACCAGTATCCGCCAGTGGCGGGTGCGCATTGCGTTGCTCGACGGTGACTGGAAAGACGCCCTGCACTGGCTGGATGATCTGACCCCCGAGGAGCGCAACGAAGACGACTGGCGCTACTGGCGCGCCCGCGCGCTGGCCGCCAGCGGCGCCGCTGGCGACGCGTTTACCGAATTTGCGCGGCTGAGCACTGAGCGCAGTTATTTCGGTTTTCTTGCCGCGGACGAACTGCAGCGGCCATACCCGATGAACGACGCGCGAATTCATGCCGATAAAGACGCCCTGTCGCGCATCGAACAGCTGCCGGGTATTCAGCGGGCACGCGAACTGTATCTCGCGGGCAAACGGCTCGAAGCGCGCCGCGAATGGTTTTACGCCACCCAGGGCATGCCGGCCCAACAGTTACGGCTGGCGGCCCTGGTGGCACACGGTTGGGGCTGGCACGACCGCGCGATCGTCTCGGCCGCGCAGGCGAACTACTGGTCCGACCTGGCGTTGCGCTTTCCGCTGCCCCACCGTGAATCGATTTTCGCCAATGCCCGGCGCTACGAAATGGATCCCGGCCTGATCTACGGCGTCATCCGTCAGGAAAGCATCTTTATGGAGGACGCCGTTTCTTCGGTAGGCGCGCTGGGGCTGATGCAGCTGATGCCGGCCACGGGCAAGCAAACCGCCCGTGCACTGAACATTCGCTATGGCAGCAGTCAGACATTGCTGCAGTCAGAAAAGAACATCCGGCTCGGCAGCGCCTACCTGAACAACCTGATGACTCGCTACAATGGCTCGCCGGTACTGGCCGCGGCGGCCTATAACGCCGGCCCGCACCGGGTCTCCCGCTGGCTGCCCAGCGACGGCGACATGGATGCAACCCTGTGGACGGAGCTTATCCCGTTCAAGGAAACCCGTAAGTACGTACGCCGGGTGTTGACGTATGCGACTATCTTCGACTGGCGGCTGCAACAGCCGCTTACCCGGCTGTCCGCGCGCCTGCCGACCGTCAGGCAACGCTATTAGCCCGCGCAAGGGCCTGTCGGGGCACCCGCCGGCATCGCAGCCTCCACCTTCAGCGCCTCGCGTGGGCGACACACCCTTGACCTCCACGAGGCTTATGCGCAGGCTATAACACCCGCGCCAGCTCCAAAGGACCACAATGGCCGTACAGCGATTAATCATAATTGGTGGCACCGGCTTCATCGGCTCGCACCTTGTCCCCCGGCTCACCGAACTCGGCCACCAGGTCACGGTGCTGAGCCGGCGGCCGGAACGCCACCGCCAGTACCGCATTGGTTCGAAAGTGCGACTGACGCAGGGCAATCCCTATGCGCCGGATGAGCTGACGCCGCTGCTGACCGACTGCGATTGCGTCATCAATCTCGCAGGCATTCTCAATGAGACAGGCAGCAGCACCTTCAGCCGTGTCCACGTCGAGCTGCCGCGCACTATCGTCAAGGCCATGCGCGAGTCGGGTATAAGCCGGCTGTTGCACATGAGCGCACTCAACGCCGACGTCAACGAAACCCGGGGGCGTTATCTGAAAACCAAAGGCGAAGGCGAGAACCTGGTGCACCAGTCACCCGGCGTCGAGGTCACCAGCTTCCGACCCTCGGTCGTCTTCGGCCCGGGCGACAGTTTCTTCCGACGTTTCGCCGGTCTCCTGAAACTGATGCCCCTGCCGGTGTTTCCGCTCGCCTGCGCCAACGCCAGGTTCGCGCCCGTCTACGTTCAGGATGTCGTTGCGGCGTTTGTCTACGCGCTGGAGAATCGTAACACCGCTGGCCAGCGTCTGGACCTGTGCGGACCCGGCGTATACACGCTGAAACAGCTGGTCGAATACACGGCCAGCGTCATTGGTAAAAGGACCCTTGTTGTCGGCCTGCCGGATTTTGCTGCGCGTCTGCAAGGTCACCTGATGGGACTGTTGCCGGGCAAACCCTTTACCATGGACAACTACTACTCCTTGAAGAAAGACAGCGTATGCAGCCAGTCGGCCCTGGTACCGATGGGCATCAAGCCACGCTCCATCGAGACCATCGTACCCGGTTACCTGGGATCAACAAGCAGCCGGGCACGCTATTACGACTACCGCTCGCGATCCCGCCGCGCACCCTGATGGAAATCTTCCTGGTCGGCGGCGCGGTGCGCGACAAGCTGCTGGGCCTGCCGGTGCAAGAGCGCGACTGGGTAGTGGTCGGGGCAACACCACAGCAGATGCTGGCACTGGGCTACAAGCAGGTCGGCAAGGATTTCCCGGTGTTTCTGCACCCGGACAGCAAAGAGGAATATGCGCTGGCACGCACCGAGCGCAAGGTGGCACCGGGCTACAAGGGTTTTGAATTCAACACCGGCCCCCGAGTGGCGCTTGCAGAAGATCTGCTGCGCCGCGACCTCACCATCAACGCCATGGCGGAAGATGCCAACGGCGACATTATCGACCCTTACGGCGGCCGGGAAGACCTCGCCGCGGGCCGTCTGCGCCACGTCAGCCCGGCATTTGCCGAGGATCCCGTGCGCATCCTGCGCGTCGCGCGCCTCGCCGCGCGCTTCGGCAACCGGGGTTTCAGTGTTGCCCACGCCACCAACGGCCTGATGCGCAAAATGGTTGCTGACGGTGAAGTCGACTACCTGGTACCCGAGCGCGTCTGGGCCGAAGTAGCCAAGGCGCTTGCCACCGACACGCCGGTGCGTTTCTTCAGCGTACTGCACGGCTGCCACGCCCTCGCCGTGCTGTTTCCGGAAATCGAGCGCGAGTACGCCAGCCAGTTGGCCGACCACGGGCACCGGGACTTGCCGACCGCCCTGTCACGGCTGCAACGCAGCGCCCGGTACAGCAACGATCCACAGGTACGCTTTGCCACATTGATGGTTTCACTGGGCGCCGATCTGGATACGGCGCAGCGGTTGCGCCAGGCCGAAAGCCTGTGCGAACGCTACCGCATACCCAACGACCATACCCGGGTGGCACTGCTCGCCATCCGCCATGCGGCTGGCGCCGCGCAACAGGATGCCGGCGCGGCGCTCGAGCTGATGCAGGCCGCCGGGGCATTTCGCGATGCGATGCGCTGGGAACAGCTGCTGGCGGTTTATCGCTGCTGCGGCCTCATTGATGAGGCACGGGCTGCAGCCCTGGACAGGGCACGCCGCGTAGCCGGTGAGATCACGGCGGCCAGCCTCGATGAGCCCGGTCTGACCGGGCCCGCCCTGGGAAAGACAATCGCCGACAAACGCCGCCGGGCGATCGAACTGGCATTGCTGGAGGTGGAGAAATAGCCGCGCCGGTCGCCGATCTATTGGGCTTCACGCGCGTTCAGCCCAACCTGCAATTTATCCAATGATCCGGCTTGGTTGTCGGCGACGCTTGTTGGACTGCGTTCACTCAGCCCAGCGAGCCGAACCCCTGTGGGTGTATAGCCGGCGGTCATGCACGCACCGGGCCGAATGCCGGTGATGCCCAGCCAAGCTGACAGCCCTTGGCGCTACCGAAAGCGCGCGAACAGCCGGCCATGCGTAGGTTGGCGCTGAGCGTAGCGAAGCCCAACGAGGCTGACAGCCGTCGACGCTAGAGAAACAGCGCGAACAGCACAACACCCAGAAGCAGCCGGTAGACCACGAACGGCATCATGCCAACGCGATCCAGCAGCTTCAGAAAATAGTGGATACACACGTAGGCACTGACACCCGAAACACCGATACCGGCGATAATATCGCTCCACAGCACCGGTTCGGTCGCCTCGATGAGATTAGTGACTTCGTAGAGCGACGCCATGGCGATAGCCGGCACCGAAAGCAGAAAGGAAAAGCGCGCCGCGGCCTTGCGATCCATTCCCACCAGCAGGCCGGCGGTGATGGTAATGCCCGAGCGTGAGGTACCGGGAACCAGCGCCAGCACCTGCGACAAAGCGATCGCCGCGACACGCCCCGCACCCAGACGGTATTCGCAACGGGTCTGTGCCCCGACCTTATCGGCATAGCCCAGCAAGACACCGAAGGCAATGGTGGTCGTGGCAATCACCAGCGGCGATCGCAGCACGGTTTCGACATAGCTGTGAAACATCAGTCCGGCGAGCCCGAGCGGAATAGTACCGAGCAACACCGCCCAGGCAAGCCGGCCTTCGTCGTCCGGATTGCGGGTCACCAGTGAACTCGCCCACGATTTCGCCATGGCGCCCAGTTCTTCGCGGAAGTAGACTACCACCGCGGCCAGCGTGCCGAAGTGCACCGCCACGTCGAAGGCCAGGCCCTGGTCCTGCCAGCCCGTCAATACCGGCACCAGGATCAGATGGGCAGAGCTGGAAATCGGCAGAAACTCCGTAAGACCCTGTACCAGGGCCAGAATGATCGCTTGGAAAATGTCCATGTGCAGTTGTTGTGCTTACAAACGGCTGCGCAAATCACGCCGCGCGAAGCCTACCATGTCCTGATCAAGCCGGCGTGAAAATCCGATGCACTTGAAGCGTTCCCCCATGTCCCCCGGGAGCATCAGGCGCTTGGCCTCGTTACTCAGTTGCAGGAAGTGCTGCGTGTCGCCCGGATCGGTCTCGGCCAACAGCCGATCGATGCCGCACGCCACCAGGAACTGTGCCTGGCTGCTGTAGCCTGCCAGTCGCATGCCGGCGTCTGTCGCCGCTTCGGCAACCGCAGTAAAGTCGACGAATGCGGTAATGTCCTGGAGACCGGGGAACCACAAGGCATCCGCGTGCACCTGGTGGCGGTAGTGGCACAGCAGCGTGCCCATGGAACGTTGCGGGTGATAGTACTCGGCGCGGCCGTAACCATAATCGATCAGCAACAGGGCGCCTTGCCCCAGGCTGTCGCACAGGCCGCGGACCCAGGCTTGCAGGCCGGGACAGTACTCCGACACATACTCACCCCGCCAGCCATTGTCCTCGGCCAGTCGCCGCACCCTCATTTGCAGGTCCTCACTGGCGGTCGCGTCACACCGGGACAGACTGCCGTCTGTATAGCTGACACCCAGCGCCCGCACGCGACCGTCCCGCCAGCGGAAACAGCTGACGGGCAATGCGTCGGCAACTTCGTTGGCGAATACTACGCCGTTAATCGGCTGCTCCGGCAGTGTGTCCAGCCACTCGACGCGAGTGGCCACTTCCGGCAGGCCTCGCAGGGCTTCCCGTTGCAAGGCGCGCATGGCGGCGCTGCGCTCCAGTATGTAATAGCGTTGCGGCGGCAGTCCCAGCACCTGCAGTTCCGGCAGGAGCACGCGCGCCAGCGCGCCGCTGCCCGGGCCGAGCTCCAGCACGCAGCCGTTCTCGACCTGATGCAAGACCGAAGCGATTGAGCGCGCAAGGCAGCGCGCGAACAGCCCCCCCGACTCCGGCGCCGTGACAAAGTCACCCTGCTCGCCGAACGGCGTCAGCCCGCTGCTGTAGTAACCGAGCCCCGGTTCGTACAGGGCCATGCTCATATAGATATCGAACGGCAGGCAGCCACCGTGCCTGGCTATGGCCGCCTTGAGTCTTTCCAGCAGCGCGTCGCTGATGGCCCGGGCGGCGACACCGGGCAGCGGCAGCTCAGAGGGCATGGGCGCGGCTACCGGGAATCGACCGGCCACACCGGCTGTGCCGTGGGATCGAACTCGTCCCAGAGAGCGGCAAAACTGAACCCGCTGACCGGGTGCTTCACGGCACCGGCAATTTCGGCCAGCGGCTTGAGCACAAAGGCATAGTCGAGAATTTCACCGCGCGGCAGGTGCAGGCCCGGTTCGTCGAGCACCAGATCGTCGTACAGCAACAGGTCGAGATCCAGCGTGCGGCTGCTGAACTTGCCACTGCTGCGGTCGCGACCGTGCGCGTCCTCGATGCGGTTGAGCCGCGCCGCGACCTGCTGCGGCGTCTCTGCGGTGTCGAACCCGACGACCAGGTTGTAAAACGGGTCGCCCGCAAAACCGACCGCCTGACTTTCATAGGTCCGTGATTGCTGCAGTGCGCCAAAGGCCTGCTCAAGCGCCGCGATGGCCCCCTGGATGTTGCGCTGTCGATCAATGTTGCTGCCGATACTCACATAAACCCTGGCCAAAATTCAGCTCCTTTCGCCCCGCTCGATGATAACGCCCACACCCTTGGCGCCACGCACCGCGCCTCCCTTGTTGACGGTGAGACGCAGCCAGGGCACCGCAAATTCCGTCCTCACCAGTTCTGCGACGCGTTCGGCGAGCGTCTCCACCAGCTGGAACTCGCTGGACTCGACGAAGGCAATGACACGCTTGGCAACCGCCTTATAGTTCAGCGTATCGTCGATACAGTCATTGGCTGCTGCCCTGGCGATATCTGTCCCCATCTCCAGGTCAAAGGACAGGGTCTGCTTGATCGCGCGCTCCCAGTCGTAGATACCGATCAGGGTGTCTATGCGCAGATCACGTATAAAAATGATATCCATTCTGGTCTGGTTAATCGCTTGGCTTATCAGCGCACTATATTACATGAGCGGACCCCGCGCTCCAGCTAAACGACGAACGGGCACGCTTGACCGCAACTGCATTAGGCATTCCAATAGCGCGCATGAAACTCTCCGTGTTGCTGATCGCCTTCGCTTACCTGCTCGGCTCGATATCGTCCGCCATTATCGTCTGCCGCATCCTGGGTCTGCCGGATCCGCGCGGTGAAGGTTCGGGCAACCCGGGTGCAACTAATGTGCTGCGCATCGGCGGCAAGAAGGCCGCAGCCATCACCCTGGTCGGCGACATGCTCAAGGGACTGATCCCGGTGCTGCTGGCCAAGCTGCTGGGGGCCGGCATAGCCGCGCAGGCCGTGGTGGCGGTGGCCGCCTTCCTGGGTCACCTGTACCCGATATTCTTTGGCTTTCGCGGCGGCAAGGGTGTGGCAACCGCACTGGGTGTGCTGCTGGGCCTGCACTGGCCGGTGGGCCTGCTGACTATCGCCACCTGGCTGGTGATCGCCAAGGTCTTCAAGATCTCTTCGCTGGCGGCGCTGCTGTCGCTCCTGCTCGCACCGGTGTACATCTGGTGGCTGGTGCCCGAACCGCCGCTGATCATCGCCATGCTGGTCATACTGATCCTGCTGTTCTGGCGCCACCGTTCCAACATTCAGAACCTGCTCAAGGGCACCGAGGGCCGCATCGGGAATAAAGACTGATCCCTGGAGAGACTGCTCAGCATTCCAGCTCCGGTCAGAACGCCGGACACAGAACAATTCAGGCGCTCAACACCGATACTCCGCCCAGAGCTCTGGATCACCTGTTTGCTGCACGCCGGTGGCTTCGGTTTACGGCTACACGCCGGATCGATCGGCAAACCGGCCGATTGAGACCGTAGGGTGGACTGAGCGCAAGCGAAGCCCATACACAAACACACCATCGGCAAATTCCCCCTCGGCACCGTTGGGCTTCGCTGCGCTCAGCACCAACCTACCGGTCCCACCAACCTGCCTGTCGCGACCGGCCCAGGAGGCTGTCGGACTTGCGCGATCGTAGCGGGCAAGTCCGACAGCCTCCCAGACACATTCCTCGCCTCAAGGCGCGGGGCGATTACAGCGCCGTCATTCTGGAGTCTAAAGGGGCTCCAGCTCCTCCAGCGACCAGCGCGGCCGCACGCTGACTTCGAGCCCGTCGTGCTGCCCCGCCTGCAGCCGGCAGGCGCCGGCATAGGCAATCATGGCGCCATTGTCCGTACAGAATTCCAGCCGCGGATAGTACAACTCGGCCGACGCCGCCTGCGCCATCTTGCGCAGGCCGTTGCGCAGCGACTGGTTGGCACCTACGCCGCCGGCGACCACCAGGCGCCTGCCTCCGGTCTGCTCCAGGGCACGGCGGCACTTGATGACCAGGGTGTCGACCACCGCATCTTCGAAAGCGCGGGCGATGTCGGCACGGGTCTGGTCGTCGCCGCCAGCCGCCTGGCAGGTCGTCAGGGCAAAGGTTTTCAGTCCGCTGAAACTGAAATCCAGACCGGGTCGGTCAGTCATGGGCCGCGGAAACCGAAAACGCTTCGGGTTGCCTTGTGTGGCGAGCTTCGCCAGCTGCGGGCCACCGGGGTAATCCAGGCCCAGCAGCTTGGCCGTCTTGTCGAAGGCCTCGCCGGCCGCATCGTCGAGGGTGTCGCCGAGGATGTGGTAGGCGCCAATGCCATCGACCTGCACCAGCAGCGTATGCCCACCGGAAACCAGCAGGGCGATAAAGGGGAATTCCGGTGCCGGGGTTTCCAGCATCGGTGCCAGCAGGTGACCCTCCATATGGTGCACACCCAGGGCCGGCACGCCGAGGCTCCAGGCCAGACTGCGGCCGATACTGGCGCCAACCAGCAGCGCGCCGATCAGGCCGGGGCCCGCGGTGTAGGCGACGGCGCCGAGCCTGCCGCGCTCGATACCGCTTTGCGCCAGCACGCGTGACAACAGCGGCAACGTCTTGCGCACGTGGTCGCGCGAGGCCAGCTCCGGCACCACGCCACCGTATTCGGCATGCAACGCTGCCTGACTGTGCAGTGCGTGCCCCAGGAGCCCGCGCGCAGTGTCGAACAGGGCCACCCCGGTTTCGTCGCATGAGGACTCGATTCCCAGTACCAGCATGGCGCTATGGTAGCGGCGCGGGCGCCATCCGCCTAGTTTCGCACCGGGACCAGGGTTTTACCTTTGCCTGTGGCACTGTTACACTACGCGCCCTTTTTACCCCTGATAGAGGAACCGGATTTGCCACAAGTCAAAGTACGCGAGAACGAGCCTTTCGAAGTCGCCCTGCGCCGCTTCAAGCGCTCCTGTGAGAAGGCGGGCATTCTGTCCGAAGTACGCCGCCGTGAGTTCTATGAAAAACCGACACAGGAACGCAAACGCAAGCAGGCTGCCGCGGTCAAGCGACACGCCAAGAAAGTCTCGCGCGAAACCGCCCGCCGTACCCGCCTGTACTAATTTCTTCCGCCCGACCCCTGGCAGCATGCCTCTGAAGGATACTCTCCAGCAGGATATGAAAGCGGCCATGCGCGCCGCGGACAAGCGTCGGCTGGGCGTCATCCGCCTGATCAACGCAGCGATCAAACAACGTGAAGTCGATCAACGGATCGAACTCGATGACACCCAGGTCATCGCCGTGCTGGACAAGATGGCCAAGCAGCGCCGCGAATCGATCGAGCAATACGAGAAGGCCGGCCGTCAGGATCTCGCGGAACAGGAAGCCTTCGAGCTGGAAATCCTCAAAGCCTACCTGCCGGAGCAGCTCAGCGACACCGACATTGATGCCATGATCGAGGCCGCGATCGCCGCCACCGGCGCCGCCAGCATGAAAGACATGGGCAAAGTCATGGGCCAGCTGAAAGACAAACTGGCGGGCCGGGCCGATATGGCGGCCGTCAGCGGCGAGCTCAAAGCCCGACTCTCCGGCTGAAACCGCGCCATCGCGGCCTGCTCGTTGCTGCTGACGCCGGGACAGCCTTCTCTTAACATCCGGGTATGGCCGGCCGCATTCCGCAGCACTTTATCGACGAACTGCTGAACCGCGTTGATATCGTCGACGTCATCGACTCGCGGGTGCCGCTGAAGAAAGCCGGCCGCGAGTACCAGGCCTGCTGTCCGTTCCATAACGAAAAGACACCCTCATTCACCGTCAGCCCGACTAAACAGTTCTATCATTGTTTCGGCTGTGGCGCGCACGGCAGCGCGCTCGGCTTTCTCATGGACTACGAAAATCTGGCCTTTCCGGAAGCCATCGAGGAACTGGCCCGTTCGGCGGGCATGAAAGTGCCGCGCGAAACCGCCACGGGGACTCCCGAGGAAGACCGGCGTCTCGATCACTACAGTCTGCTGGAAAAGACGGAACGCTTCTACCGCAGCCAGCTGCGCCAGAACGCCCAGGCTGCGCGCGCAGTCGATTACCTGAAAGCCCGCGGCTTGAGCGGTGAAATCGCTCAGACCTTTGGGCTCGGCTACGCGCCGCCCGGCTGGGACGGTCTGGCGAAACACCTGAGCGATCCGGCCAGCCGCAAGCTGGCCGTTGAGCTGGGGCTGCTGGTGCAAAAGGACGGCGGCAGCTGTTACGATCGCTTCCGCGACCGCATCATGTTTCCCATTCGCGACCGGCTCGGGCGCTGCATCGGCTTTGGCGGTCGGGTTCTCGGCGACGAAAAACCCAAATACATGAACAGCCCGGAAAGCCCGGTATTTCACAAGGGCCAGGAGCTCTACGGACTGTTCGAAGCGCGCAAAGCGGGTCAGAAACTGGAGCGCCTGCTGGTGGTCGAGGGTTACATGGATGTTGTTGCCCTGGCGCAGTTCGGACTGACCAACGTGGTGGCGACGCTCGGCACCGCCACCACGCCGGAGCACCTGGAAAGACTCTACCGCACCGTCAGCGAGGTGGTGTTCTGTTTTGACGGTGATGCCGCGGGGCGCCGCGCCGCCTGGCGGGCACTGGAAAACGCGCTGCCGGTGTTGCGCGACGGCCGCGAAGCACGCTTCCTGTTCCTGCCTGAAGGCGAAGATCCCGACACCCTGGTGAGGCGCATCGGCGCCGACGCTTTTCGCCAGCAAGCTGTCGAATCGGTTCCACTTTCGCGGTTCTTCTATGAATCCCTCTGTCAACAGGTCGATACCAGCAGTGTCGATGGACGTGCGCACCTGGTGGAGTTGGCAAGACCTCTGCTGAACCGGCTTCCCGATTCCGTATTCCGTGATCTGATGCTTGAAGAGCTGTCGCAATACAGCGGCTTACGGCCTGCGCAGCTCAGACAGCGCATCTTCGACAGAATCACCCCACCCCGGCCGGCGGCGACAGCAACAGGACGGCGCCGCGACCTGAGTCGCAGCCCGTTGCGCATGGCGATCCGCCTGCTACTGGAGCAACCGGCCCTCGGCCGCTCGCTGGACGCACCGGTGGGTTTTGAGGACCTGAAAGCGCCGGGTGTGGCATTACTGAGCGAACTACTTGAACTGACAAGGCGCAGCCCCCAATTAACTACCGGCGGTATTCTGGAGCACTGGCGCGGCCGACCAGAGCAACAGCATCTGGCCCGTCTGGCGACCACGCGGCTGGAATTGCCAAGTGAGGGCTATGAACTGGAATTTCGTGGCGCTGTCCAACGTCTGATTGAACAGCGAAACAGCCAGAGGGTTGAAGATTTGCTCGCCAAGGGGCGCCTGTCGGGCCTCAGCAGTTCGGATAAAGACGAACTGAAACAGTTGCTTATCTATACCCCCCCAGACGGTGGGCCGGAAACCTGACATTCAACAGAACTAGCTAATATAACGAAACTCGGCTACACTTGCTCGTTTGATGTTTTTGCCGCCTATACTGGATTAACGGGGACACGTTCAGGTCATGAACCAGGACCAACAATCGCAACTCAAATTGCTGATCGCCAAGGGCAAGGAACAGGGCTTTCTGACCTATTCCGAGGTCAACGATCACCTGCCGGATGACATTGTCGATCCGGAGCAGATCGAAGATATTATTGGCATGATCAACGACATGGGTATCCAGGTGCACGAAACTGCGCCGGATTCGGATACCCTCATCCTGTCGAGTGAGTCGGCGCCGGACGACGACGCCGCGGAAGAAGCGGCGGCTGCACTGGCGACAGTCGACAGCGAATTCGGGCGGACCACCGATCCGGTGCGCATGTACATGCGCGAAATGGGCACTGTTGAGCTGTTGACCCGTGAGGGCGAGATCGAGATTGCCAAGCGCATCGAAGATGGTCTGGCGCAAGTGTTTTCGGCAATCGCGAGCTACCCGGCTTCCAGCGATATCCTGCTCGAAGAATACGCCAAGGTGGAACGCGGCGAAGCGCGCCTTGCGGACCTGCTGAGCGGCTTTATTGACCCCAACGCCGCTGATGAACCGATTCCGTCTCCGGTGCAACAAGGAGCCGCTGAACCCGCGGACAACGACAAGGACAGCGACGATGACGACGAAGACAACGCCAGTCCGGTTGACACGGGGCCCGACCCGGAAGAGACCCGCGCCTTCTTCAGCGACCTGCAACAACTGCACGACAAGCTGGTCAGCGCACTGAGCGGCAAGAGCAAGAATGAGGCTCGCATTGCAAAATTGCACGCCCAGGTGGTCGAGCATTTGATGTCCCTGAAACTGGCGCCACGCATGGTAGATGTGCTCTCGGATAACCTGCGGGGAACCGTCGAGCGCATCCGCGGTCACGAACGCGTGATCATGGACATCTGCGTGCACAGTGCGCTGATGCCGCGCAAGGATTTCATCACGTCCTTTCCGGACAATGAAACCGATCTGACGTGGCTCGACAAACAGATCAAGGGCGGACACAAGTACTCCCCGGTGCTCGAACAGCACAAGGACGAAATCCTGCGCGCCCAGAACAGGCTGGTGAATATTCAGAACAGCTCCAACCTGACCATCAGCCAGGTCAAGGACATCAACCGGCGTATGTCGATCGGTGAAGCCAAGGCCCGTCGCGCCAAAAAGGAGATGGTGGAGGCGAACCTGCGCCTGGTCATTTCGATTGCGAAGAAGTACACCAATCGCGGCCTGCAGTTCCTCGACCTGATCCAGGAAGGCAACATCGGTCTGATGAAAGCGGTCGACAAATTTGAATACCGCCGCGGCTACAAGTTCTCGACCTACGCGACCTGGTGGATTCGCCAGGCCATCACCCGTTCGATCGCCGACCAGGCGCGCACCATCCGTATTCCGGTGCACATGATCGAGACCATCAACAAACTGAACCGCATCTCCCGCCAGATGCTGCAGGAGATGGGGCGCGAACCTACCCCGGAAGAGCTGGCCGAGCGCATGGACATGCCCGAAGACAAGGTCCGCAAGGTGCTGAAAATCGCCAAGGAACCGATCTCCATGGAGACTCCCATCGGTGACGACGAGGATTCGCATCTGGGTGACTTCATCGAGGACACCAGCATCGATTCACCGGTGGATTCGGCCGCTGGCGCTGGCCTCAAGGAAGCCACGCAACTGGTACTGGCCGGGCTGACGCCGCGGGAAGCCAAGGTGCTGCGCATGCGTTTCGGTATCGACATGAACACCGATCACACCCTGGAAGAGGTGGGAAAACAGTTCGACGTCACCCGTGAACGCATCCGTCAGATCGAAGCCAAGGCCTTGCGTAAATTGCGCCACCCCAGCCGTTCGGAACAGCTGCGCAGTTTCCTGGAAATAGAGTAAGTCCCGACCAGTGCGTCACCAGCGGGTGACGCACTGCCTTGCCGCAAGGTAAACTCCCGCCCTATTCACGGGCCTGTAGCTCAGTTGGTTAGAGCAGGGGACTCATAATCCCTTGGTCCCAGGTTCGAGTCCTGGCGGGCCCACCATAAAAACAATTGGTTAGCACAGGTGCTTGGATGGCCGCCGGGTCAAGTCCGCATAAAGTCCGCAGTACCTGCCGACCCCAGCCGACCGTTACAGCGTAACGGGGAAGGTCGGCAGAGTGCTTGGTTTTGTCGTGCGAAACCGTCCGCTCGACGAGCGCGGCAGCATACTGGGCTACGCAAAGTGTGCGTGTTGTCACATTACGTTAACCCGCAGTATGGTAGCTTCGAACTCGGTGGCCACGGTCGCCGAGCGTCGGCCAGCAAGGTTCGCCCTGCTGGCCGTCGTTATATCTCTTCGTGTAAGAATTTTCGCACAGCAGTTTCCGAACCGGCTTACAGATAATTCCCAGCTGCCTGAGTATCGTCGTCGCTCCACCCACGGCAAAAGGAGATTGCCCATGCTCGTACTTACCCGCCGAGTCTGCGAATCCCTCATCATTGAACTGCCCACCGGGGAAAGCATCACCGTGACCGTGCTCGGCGTGAAGGGCAATAAAGTGCGGTTTGGTACGGATGCCCCCACGGAATTCTCAATACTGCGTGAAGAACTGCTAGTAGTCCGTCAGCAATGTATTGATGGATACAAGCGCTTGAGCTTTATGCGAGCATCTTGGGTAGTAAACCGCCAGTTCACTTCAACGGCCTCAGTGTTCCGGCGTTGCTGCCATGCGGCGACTTGGTCGCGCAAGGTTTCCTGGCCGGGTATGCGGCGGTTCAAACATTGGCGTTGCAAGATGCCGAACTCGATTTCAGCCATATTCAACCAACTGCCGTGTTTCGGCGTGTAATGAAACTCCAACCGATCCAGAATGCGCTTTGCCTCGGAGGCCGGGAATGCCTTATACAGCGACGAAGGCTTGTGGGTGTTGAGGTTATCCATGACCACCACTACGCGCTTGGCGTTGGGGAAATGCACATCAACGATTTCGCGCATCAGCAAGGCCCAGTCATGACAGGTATGGCGGTCAGTAACCTTAACATGACGCCAGCCGATCAGCGGCGCAGAGACCATAAACAGATTGCTGACCCCGTTGCGCTCGTATTCGTAATCGTACTTTTCCACATCCCCGGCACGACATGGCAGGGGCAGGCGCGTCTCCTTCACATGCTGTTTGCTCGTCTCGTCCATGCATACCAGCGGTTCGGACTCCGAGACCGGCCGTTGGTACACCGACAGGACATCCTCCATCGCACACACAAACTCTGCACTCTGTATTGCCGGGATGCACCAACACGACTTCAGCCAAGGCTTAAGTTCGTTTTTTTTAGGGTCTGGCGCACCGTTTCGCTCGATATCGATTCGAACACCTCAAGTTCAACCAGCCGCTCCGCTAACAGTCGCAGGGTCCACCGCGTGCGTCCCTCTGGTGGTGATGAGCAGGCCAAAGCGACCAACTTCGCCTCGCTCTCGCCATCGAACACTGGCGGGCGCGTCTGCCGGGGGCGCTTGGCGTTTAATGCCTGCTCCAACCCCTCTTCGACAAACGCCTTGCGAACGCGTTCGACGGTCGGGCGACTGACGTGAACGGCATCTGCAACCTCGGTGTCAGAAGCCCCACGGCACTCGTCGGTTTCATTGCAGGCGAGGAGGATGCGCGCATGAGCCAGCTTTCGTGCCGCCGACTTGCCTTTGGAGATCAGTTCCTCGAGTTGCTCTCGTTCGTCTGCGGTGAGTGTCACCTTGAACTTTTTCGCTGGCATAGTTTTCTCAAGCTCCTTCAGTGCATCACGGATGGATCTTGAGATTCTACTTTAATTTACATCAGTAGTTTACTGTTGGACTACTAGAGCGGCTGACGCCCTAAACCTCCGTGTACGCGATTGCCCGTATTGCATGACACCAGTATTGCCGTACCTTACAGAATCATTCTGTAAGTACCGCCAGGACGGCACAACGTGACAGGGAGTCAGAATAACCACACTGGAGGATCAATCATGAAGACAAAAAGCGTTATGGCTTTAGTCATCACGACTGCAATCACCGCAAATGTCTATGCCGCACCGGACAAGCAGCCCCAGGATGTCAATGTGGTTAACACGCCTTTGCCGGTCACTGTCGATACGGCTACGCCCTTGCCGGTAACTGTTCAGAACCCGCAGACTAGCGTGACAATTGACAATAGCGAGGTAAATCCCGTACCGGTCACGGTTCAGAATCAGGCAAGCTGTAACTCAGGCCCTCAGTATGTTGGATTTTCATCTGCAACCTTTGACGGCGGTCAGGGTGTAGTAACGTACACCGGTGCCTGTCAGCAAAGTTTTCCCGGAAGCCACATGTGCACCAGCGAAGAGTTTTTGAACACGACGGCGTACCCTGCTGTTTCTGGTTCGGGTTGGATCAGGCCTGTCTACGTGCCAGTTACAGTGACGGGCGGGGCTTCTACATCAACAATTACCGAAAGTGCGGATATGTCCGGCAAGATTGACGAGGGCACAAGCGGACTTGCCTGCCGAGGATGGAATACTACCCAGGGCGCAAACGGACTAACGGTTGATGCCGCCGGCAGGTTTCAAACACAGAACTGTAGCACTATAAATGCCGTGGCGTGCTGCCAATAAAGGTCGGCACCCCTTTCCGGTCTGATCGGCCTAACCAGCACAGGCGCCGGCTGATGTGACGATACTGCGGTCTGAGCTGGCCCAGGGCACATATCGATGATACGAACGCTAGGATTATGTTTTGGCAGGGTAATAGGCGATATTGTTACTGGCCATCCCGGCTAGCTTCAGCAAAGTCTCCTTGGTCTTTGGTTTGTTTTCTTGATATTTTGACCGCCTTAGTTCCGGGATCAAAGAATGTCCCGGCGGCCCATCAGCGAGAGGATCGGGAACCACAGACAAACCCGCGGCGATTAGTTCATGAACTCGGAAGCGAACCACATAACATTCACCAGGCTTTCTATGGGCCATGGCAACGTCCAATGGACTGGCGAATAACTCCCTATATACCGACAACCCGTCAGTATCGGTTCTATTAGGCGTAAAACCAGCTCTGGTGAATGGTGGGTTTAGAGAGGAATCGAAGTATTGATTGTCCGTTGTATACGGGATCCGACGCAGAACAAACTCATCATCTGATACGGGGTCGCTTTGAGCTGGCACAACGATATCAGGCTACGACATTTCCCAATCGCGGAAATCTACCCCGCACTCCAGATCGGGGATGCGGGCCTCTTTAGGAAATCCAAAACGATAACGTCGTGCTGCACAGCTGCGGTGTCAGATTCACGAAACATAAGGGCGGCCACGTAAGGGGTAGAAATTTCCGCTTCCAAGTAACCGCCATCTCCCCAATGCCATTCGAGTAAAATTGCGCCGTCTGTTTCTGCAACGATTCTGGACGGTGGACGAAATTTGTCCTGATAGAGGCTGTCCAGCCATTCATCAACACTCGCCAAGAGTATCTCATCGGGCACTTCAGCATTATCGCCGTCCCAGTCGGGTTCAAGGAACGATATATGTTCAATCCGACGAAAAGCATCCCGCCAGCTGTCCTCGAATTCTCTCCGAATATCGGTATCGACCGTTATAGCGCTCGATTCCAACACGCCACATCTCGCAGCATCAAATCGCGCACCTGAACTCCAGATATCTTGTGCCAAATTATTCACTTGGACGCCCTCCCCAAAAATGATACGCATCCTCAGATATCATATCGGCAAAAGACCATACAATTGAGGCATGCCCGTTATCAAACCCGTGATCTAAATCGAAAACTTGCTCCTTCCCAATTGGCCCACGTGCGGTGAGTTGTAACGCAACGGCCTCTTTTCCAGATTCAGACCCAATCCGAACATGATTAAGTTTTATGTGCAGTCTGCCTAAATTATCACCAATAGTTAAATGCCACTCGCCTGTAAAGCCGTCAGCACTTTGCTTGCCAACACCCAATGCAGGAAAAGAGAACCAAGGAAATATCTTCGGCCAATCTTCTGGAGAGTGCCATGCTTCCCCTCTGAGAATATGGTTCACATAGGTAATTTCCCATTGGTTCAACTGAGGTATTTCCCACCCCTGATCTCGAACAAATTGCACAAATAGGCCATACTGCTTCTTAAACTTCGGTAGTATCTTTTCGTACCGCGGATACTCACCTTCTTGCTTCCGCCAATTATAGATAAAGCGAGTATCTTGGACCTGTATCATTCGTTCATTATCGTCTCGAATGATCTGTACGCGCTGAGGCGCATGCCCTTTGACAAACGTGAGGGAGGAGCCTTTAGGCATCCAACGTTTCTCAGACGAGAAACGCTCGAACTGATCGTCTATGCGCACATCCTGCCGAACGAACGTCCATCTATCGCTAAGGTAATTCCGCCAAAACAGCCCCGCATGCGCACTCGTAAATTCCTTCAGTGGCGCAAACTGAAGACTAAGAACCGTTTCGACAACTGGCGGAGACTTGAAATTGGGGGATCTGTCGCTCATCACGATCCATACTAGCCCATGCTAAGATCCCATTGCAATGACACTAACGGCGTAAACCGAGGCCGGTCCCGAGCGCTCAGTCCCGAGCGATTCCGTCTATCGGGTCCACGACCTGCTGCAGCTCGGTCAGCTTAGTGTAGATGTCGCCGGCAGCCGCTTCGGCGCCAGCGGTATTGCTCTCGATCCGGCGCAGGCGGTCATCAATGGACTGCAGTAGGCTTTCCAATGTCTCGAACTGGTCGTCAGTCATCCGGCTTGCGCCCGTTACGTGCAAATGGATTCTCCGGCATCCAGTCCCACGGCGCGCACTGACCAGCACCCGGCCGGTTGGCGATGACGGACGCCCGGTCGGCACGGTAGCGCGTGCTAGGGCTCACTCGCAGCTTGACGCTCAGCGACGCCACCCTGGCCGCCTGCCGGTCAGCCATGCGCAGCAGTTGGTCATATCGTTCCAGGCCACCATCGACCGCCAACCAGTCAGGGTCAAAAGCTTCGAGTTGTTTGGCAATGATGCCGCTGCGCACCGTGGCTCGACAGTATTCAATCAGCAATGGCGCCATTTCCGGGCTGAGCATGTCGCCAGCCGGACTAGCCACGACAGTTTTCCATATCTCAGCCTCCGCGGGCGTCAGCTGAGGGGGCGGTGGTGGCAGTGGTCTGGTAAATGCCAACACTGGCTTTGTCGCCAGCTCACTTGCTGATTTTCGCCCTC
Source organism: uncultured Gammaproteobacteria bacterium (assembly GCA_963814945.1). Classification (GTDB taxonomy): domain Bacteria; phylum Pseudomonadota; class Gammaproteobacteria; order DSM-19610; family DSM-19610; genus Thiogranum. Next base: position 265,319 of record CAWFEQ010000018.1, on the reverse strand, counting down.
TTTTTCTCATAACCTACTCCGGTTTTCCTACGAGTTTATGATTTTTCGCGTCTAGCATCGGTTTCCGGATCGAAAAGCCATAGCGATTTTTGCCCCCCTTCCCTGATCGTCTCGCCATTGACCAGAATCCAGCCTCCTTGCCTGCACAGACGCCAGCCACGCCGCGATCTCAGCTCGGACGTACCCCCTCTGCCAGGGTCAGCCAGTGCGCGCCTTAGATGGCCCATTCTGCTGCAGTAGACACTGCGCGCGACCTTTCAGCTGTCCAATCCCGTGGACTTGGCTGGCGGCCGCACGATCTCAGTTGCCTCTGCGATCAGTTGCGCCACCCGCCGGTCGATTTGCCGGTTCGATTCAGCTTGCTGTTTGTCTTTCATCGCGTGTACCTCCGTAATTCGCCGCACTGTATTCGAGAAGCGCATCCGCTGCAGCGGCGCGAATTGCGCGGGCTTCCTTGAATAATAGCGCTCTGATCGGGCCAGGCTGATCCATGGTCGCCAGCTGTCCAGCTACGCGTCCGCCGAGCGCATCCAGGTGCTGCGCGACGATAGACATGGCCGACGTAATCAGCTGGTAGACGGCTGCGGCGGGTATCAGCTCGCCTTCGTGCAGATCATTTTCCAGCTTCAGCTTGCGGGCTCGCTCCCGTTCGGTCTGCTGGCGGGCGGTCAGCAATTCACCCGATGCGCTGCCGCCCTGCTGAAGGTATTTCGCATATCGATGAACGCAATCGATCACGTCGAATTTGCCTTTGATGGGTTGCACCAGCACGCCATCGTGCAGCAGATTGCCGACATGCCGGGCGCTGATCCCCAGGACCTCGGCCACGACTTTTCGTGAAACCCGTTCAGTGTTTGGAATTTCCATCGCGCCACCCAAAAGGGAAAAAAAGAACTCACTTTCCGAACCAAAAAAGCCTTAAGCGATGGGATCCGAATTACCCGCATGTGCCATTGCTCAGGAGTACCTTTTGTTTCAACGGCAACTTGCCTGCACCAGGAGCCGTTAGAACCACGATCTCCCCCAGGCCATACCCAGGGGCCCAGGGGTAAAGTAGGGTGCTCCCTGCACCACAGCTGTATGGGCAGCGTGTGGACCGGCTGGAGCACGACTGCCGCCGGTTCGTTTTGCCATACCCGTAACACCGCCATGCCCAGACGGCGACCGGCGGGATACAGCTCGCGAGGAGGTGCGCACCGGTTGAAAAATGGTCATGCACCTGCATTTCGGACAATGCAACGGTGATCGACTGGCAACACGGCGAGATCCGCGCCGATCAAAAAGGTTATGCCGTCCTGCCAGGTCCTTTTTGGCTCCACGCGCACCGGGTTGGTCTCCCGACCCGCGGGCACGACGACCTGCACGGCCTCGCTGACTTGCGGATCGGTGACGGCATACCAGGGTGTGCCGGTCAGCCGTGCGTCTGTCAACGTGGATATGCGGCCGGTGGACAGTTCGTCCCGGTCCGCATTCATTGCGGATCTCACTGCGGCGAGAGTCGATTCCATGCCGACCGGGCCCAGGATGAAACGCGGTCGAAGGTCGAGCTGTTCATCGTTCGGACCAAGCTGTGCCGCCATCAGGGCGCGCACGGCATCGAGTTCGGCGACACTGGCAGGACCGCCATCGGCGAAGTCGTTCGCGTGGTTGGTTTCGTCAAAAAGGTTGTGCCCATCTTGCATAGCGGGGTTACCAGTCAAGACCGCATAGACGTGATCCCCGATCAGGCGCGATATGCTTCGACCTGCGGCGGCCATGGTGGTGACGATGGCCTGCAAGTCGTCGTCAATCAACGCCTCACGACTTACGTTGATGAGCTGAGCATGACTCACCAGCTGCGCGCGTTCGCCGCCAGGCACGCGGCAACCCAACACGCCGCCTTGTATCTCGGCATTTTCTCCGATTTGCTGGGGGGTCGTCAGGGTCGGTGGAATCGGTCTTGAAAATTCCTTGAAATCTGCGACGCCCGTTGTCCGGGTCCAAAGCGGCCACGTTTCGCTTGCTCGCAGATAGCCCAGCGTGGTGGATTTATTGAAAGTGTTTTCCAGGATGACAGGTAGGTCGCTTTGCGTTATGCCCGCCCTGAATAACTGCAATGGTTGATCTCGTTTAGGGATTGCGACCCCGTTCCAACCAAGGCACATGCGCGTCACTTCTTCCCAAAACCGCCCATGAATTGCATGCGGTTCGGCGTCCGGGTGTAGCTCATGCTCCGCCAACTGGTTGGCCCGGTAGAGTGCTTCGTCAACCGTTTTGCGAACGAATGCCGCGTGGTGATCGTTGCGGCCCATTTCAATGCGCGGTGTCTGGCGCCGCGACTGAAAGGCATTAAAACGCGCACGGTCCCGGATCGCATCAAGTTGAGCCCGCGTTTCGGGATCGCTTCGCGGGTCCACCTCACCACCGTAAATTTCAGCTCGCGCGATTTGCGCCGCTCGTTCGTACACGTCCATTATTCGCTCCAAAAAACTGTTCGACGCCATCTTGCCCCGCATCCTCCTCGGGACACAATGGCAGTTCTGTCCCTTGCCGCCAGCCCTCGGAGCGATAGCCGCGGACAATGCGCCGTAACTGTTTGATTGAGCCGGGAAGGCGGCAGCGTGACGCACGCAGGATTCTGAGCAGCCTTTCACCCGATGGATCTGGATGCTTGCGGTAACCGTCAGAAAGGAGGCCCGCGAGAAAGGCAGCCTTATCGTCGTCGGATTCGCCTGGATAGAGCGCCGCAACGCCTCGCAATAACTGATCGCGTTGATCCAAGTCGAGCGCCGGTACGTCCAGCTGCAAGGCCGTTTCCAAGTCCGCGCCTTGTTGCCAGGCTTGCAGGCCAGCCGCCAGCCAGCGACCCAGGTCCGCGGGCAATCTGTCGCAGACTTCTAGCAACTGGCTGACGCGCGCAGCGGACACAGGTCAGTCCTCGCCGGCCCTTTCGACCATCTGGACGGCCCGCCGGCCGACTCTGACCACCGCGCCGGTCGGTGCCTGTAGTACCAGCAGCGACTTATCGCTGCAGTCGATCACTTCCATGGGTGCACTCGGTGGAATGCGGCGGATGCAAACCGTGTCGCCGACCTCGAAGGCATAGCGGGCCAAGGATTCGTTCATGGTGTCCTCAGTCCGTACGTCCGTTGAAAATTCTTATCCCGCGCTCGTTTTACCGCTGCACGACTGCGCGGCGGGAATGGTGGCATGGCATCGCGCAGAGATTCGTAGACGGATAGAAACGCATCGATTGTTTCGATCGAAACGCTATTGTTGGCAATCTCAAGACGCAGGCGCACCAACACGGCACGGGTAGCGGGGTCGAGGTCCGCAGGCAGTGCCGCCAATATCTCACGCAGGCATTGCTCAGCCAGCTTCCCAAATCTTGCGATATGGTCCCGTGCAGAGCGGCCTTCGTACGCCAGATCGTGAATACCAACCCTCGCCGACGCGATCTTGTCTCTTGTGGCTTTGTCAGTCATGGGCGCGCCGGGCCTCCATTGGTGTACGAATGTGAGCCCGCAGGCATTTCAACCACCTTCACCACCCCCCTGTCGGGTGTTTTCATTGATACCCCCTGGTAGTAATACATAGGGTGTACGATTTTCGTAGTAGAGGGGTTGCGGCGGTCATTTGCCTGAATTCCCTGCACTGGCGCTGGTTTGCGTGCGTTTTGTCTTGTTCACTTTTCGTAGCTTTGCGGGGGTCTCTGCTACGATTTCTGTAGCTATAATTGGCTCCACTGCTACGATTTTCGTAGCTTCAAGCTTCGATTTTCGTAGCTTTGATTTTTTTCCGTTGAGTTCGCTGATTGCCGCTTTTGCCTCGCCGACACTCTCGAATCTTCGGTAGTCGTGAGTCGCTTTGATAGCCGCGATACCCTGTTTCGGATGTTCATGGACCTGCAGATCGGTGAACCGGAAGAGGCTGCATAGTTTTGACAGCGATGCGACGCCGCCCTGTCGAGTCTTCGCAATGAATCCCATGTGCTCCAGTTGGCGCAGCGCATTCGATAAGGTTCCGGGATGGGTCCAACCGCGGTGCTTGAGTTCAGACAACGTGGCATTGATATTGCCGTTATTGGTAGAACGCAGCTTGGCGCGAAGGTCGATAAACAACGCCTTCGCTGAGTAGTTCAAGACTCGCCACGCCGGCCCGTCAGTGACTTCATGTGGGATGCGCGAATGCGGCGCAACGCCTGCAGAATTTTCATTCCGTTGCCTGTGTGCCATACTCTGGTTTCGACTTTTGATGTGTACTGATAGGCCCGTTCACTGTTTGCTCAGTGACGGGCTTTCTTTTGGCGTGTAGCAGTGCGTCCCTGACACGCGCATGCAACGTCCTCGGTGACCTGCGGTGGTTCTGCAGCGCCTGCAGGATCTGTTCGGCGGTCACCTTCACGCTGAACGGTCCCGGTAATTCGCACGAGGACGCACAGGATGCAGCGGACAGCTCCGTATTTCGCACGAATCGACCTGTTTACGCCACGTACCCGCGCCGAGAGGGTCATAGGCGCAGTCGCAGCACTTCGCATCGATAGATGCCCTTAAACCACCCTTTTTGACCAATCTACGGATGGTGGCCTCGCGATGGTCGGTCATGCTGCGGTCTTGCGCTTGGCGCCGCCGCGTTGCTGAAATTCGCGGCATGCTCTGGGGGTGGTGCGCCAGTCGCGCGGTCCCAGTCGATAGCCGTCTAATTCTTTGTTGTCGATAAGTCGCCGGATCTGGCGGGCGCTACAGCCCAGCAGCTCGCCGGCTTTGGCTGTCGAGATACCAGTATCGTCGGTGAGAATTTCGGGAAGTGAATATGCGCGTTTCATTTCGGGACCTCATGTCTATTCAACGGTCCCAAACAAAATTACGCTGAAATTACGGCAGTACAATCCAAAAACAGGCAAAAATGGCGCTTTTTCTGCAAATTCGAGAGTACCGAGCGCGCATCGGTACTGACGGGTTTATTTTTGTGCGCAGGTCCTAATGTGACGCCAGTGTTTTTTGTCTTTCAAAATTTTGCCCGCCATTTTTTTGTAGATCGTCGTCGGCTTCGCCTTTGGCCCTAACTCAGCCTGCAATCGGTCGAATTCTTCCTTGAGCGCTGCCGGCTTCCAGCCTGGAATATTCCACTGCGCATTTGTCGCTTTCTTTGACGATTGTTTGCGGCCTTCCTTCCATAGCCTCGGTTTCTGAAACAGCGTTTCCCACCGGTGCACCTCGGCGCAAAAGGATGATGTCCACAACACGGCCTTTTCTATGTCGTCATCGTCGACGGCGGTGCGGATCCTTTTCAGGCGGTCGGACAGCCGCACCAATGACAGACCATGCAGCAGCTCGCCGTTGTGCTTCTTTGCGGCGGCGGCGATGGCTTCCTTCCATTCGTCAAGCCAGGCGTTCAGCCTATCCATTCGCTTAGCCCCTGCCCCGGCGCGGCAGCTTAACCACTTTCCCGCCTTTCATGTGCAGATCGATGTCATCGGCAATGTCCTGCGCCGCTTCGAGAAGATCCTGCATTTCGGGAATGATGTACCCGCTATGTGCATCCCCTTCCAATGCGTGGTTGGTCAAACAGCGCAGTACGGAGGGATTTATGCGCAGATTGGCTCCGACGCTCAAAAAACCTCGACGCAAATCATGGGGACTCCAGGCTTTGCCGGTTGCCTCTTTCACCATCTGGATGGCCTTACTCGGGTTTGTCATAGGAACTTCGATCCCGATCCTGCTCATGGCCGGAAAGACAAGCTGGCTTCTGCCGGTCTCGGCGTGCAACCGGCGCAGTGTGTGCAGGGCTTGGCGGGACAATGGCAAGGTCACGGGGACCCTGTTCTTTGGGTTTACGATGTGGACGGTGTTACGCTCGAAATCCACGTCCTTCCACTGAAGTTCACGCGTCTCTCCACCGCGCAACCCGGTGTATAGCAACAACTGGAAAAATAGAGCCGACCGTTTACCGGGTAGCGCGCGTACAGCATCGAACCAGTCGCGCAACTCGGCCTTTTCTATTCGTCGTTTCTTTCGCTGTGACGGGTTCCATTCCCGCATTTCGTTGAGCAGCGACGTAGGCGCCGGCCCCAACTTCATGCTCGGGTTACGCGCCGCCACCCAGCGCCACAGCGCCCGCAGATAACGTGCTTCGAGGTTGGCGCGCGTCTTGGCGGGCTTGCTGCGTTCACCATGGCGCTTCAACAGCGCCTCGGGCGTAATGGTCTGTAGCGGTTTATCCAGCCACCCGTACCAGCCATCAGCTGCGGCGCGGCGCACGTCCTTTTCAGTTCGCGGCTTATGCTTGCCGGCTTCCTTGCGCTGCGTCAGCCACTGTTCCATCCACTGGCGCACCGTGGTGTTCTCGATCTGCTGGCGGCGATCAGTCTGCTTCACGTCCTCGCCCTTCACATACCGCCGGCGCAGCTCGAGCGCCGCATGGCGGGCAGCGTCCACCGTCTCGAAGTCCAGCAGGTTGCCGACCGTGTGCAGGCGTTCCTTGCGGGCACCGGTACCGGCATCCTTGAAGCGCATGCGCAGCACGTAGGCGACTTTGCCGGTGGGGTATACCCTCACACCCAAGCCAGGCATCTGCGTGTCCCAGCGCGCGTATATGCCGTCTCTGGGCTGAAGTTTTCGGATGTGTTCTAGGGTGAATTTGAAGGCCGCCATTTTCCAAGTCCGCAATAAGTCCGCACGGCCTACAGTGTACCATTGCGGACTGGGAAGACGCAGAAAACCAGAAAAGGCGGATTAACAGTGAGTTACAAAATCAGAGAAGCAGTCCAGTCCCCAAAAAACAGGGGTCAGCGAGGACTCATAATCCCTTGGTCCCAGGTTCGAGTCCTGGCGGGCCCACCATAAGTCTTTTCAGCAACTTAGGGCACTGTTTGCCTATCAAATAACTCAGCGTATTTTTAGCCAGTACACGCATGGTACACAAATAATGGCTAAAAACGAGAAAACTTACCGTTCCAAAGCCGTCAAATAGGGGGCACAGTAATGCTAAATTACATCTCCCATAGTCGATGGAAGCGCATCCTTTCAGTATCAGTAGACCAATAACCCACAACATACGCCGTATACCCAATAGGACATAGGAAGCCTTTTCTATCGGTCGCTGTTTATTGCCCTGTATAACCGTTACATACCAATCGATGTGCCATTGCTATTTGGTTATCCCCTGTATTCGCACCATCAGGCGCAACTCTGAATTACAGGTCTGGGCAGACCTGGGTCATGATTCGCATACGGTCGCTGGAAGGGTTGGCATCAAGGTTCAGGGCGGTTAAATACTTGCATCACCAGCTAAGACGGGGTGCCACCACCCCTCGGGGTCTGCGTCTGGCTAAGAACCCCCCATTTTCGTCCAACCCGATTTCCAGCGCTTATATGAGCTACTGGCCTGAATGCGAAGGTCTCGGTTTGTTAAGGGTTGTAAGATGCCTGCCCCCAACGGCAGACCTGTCAGCGCACGTAATGACTCAAAGGGCAGGCGTCTTACAACCCTTAACAAAACCGGTAATTTATGGTTTGTCGCAGTGGGACGCTAGTTATCCCAGGACTGGCTATGAATGGTCCTCCAAACGGCGTCCAGCCCCAGCCGGTGGTCTACCGACCGTGGACCACCGCCTTTAAGCTGCTTTCCTTCTTGCCATCCCAATAACCCGATCAGACCGTCCGAGATTCCGGCGGTTCTTCCCGCAGGTCCGTCACGCCGTCCCGCGCTCGAGTGCCGACCCAGATCCGAGCGAAAGTCCGGCGAGTTTCAGAGCCCTCCTGGGCGGCCGGAGCCTCGACACGCGCCTGCCTGCGCTTACCCAGAATCAGCGACCAGATGCCGTTGAGGCAGGCGACGACAATGACGCCGATGGCGAGAATAACGACAGCAAAGTCGAACACGTTCATGTTGGCCCTCCGGGATTACAGTTCGGGTCTACAGTTCATGTTTCGCAACTCGGCGCGCAGTCCGGCGCCTGGGGGCCGACCCCCAGCTGGCGGCAAAATAAAACGACGGCCAGCAGGTCCTGAGTCATAGCCCTGTTGGCCGTCGCCCGGTAACCCTTGTCGATCCTTAAAGCCCAGGCCACCGGATTGCAGGCCTATGGCCACCGCTAGGAGGCTGTGGGACTTGGGCGATCGTAGCGAGCAAGGTGGGAGAGCGAGGCCATTTTTTTCGATCGTTTGAGGAGAATAGCCGTAGCTATTTGACGAAAAGGATCGGGAAAATGGGGCGCTCTCCCACCGGCGCAGTAGATCAGCCCCAAGTCCGACAGCCTCCTAGGTGGCGGTCAATGCGCACGATTACCTACTGGCCACCTTGCGAGCAGCGTAGCGGTAGGCAAAAAAACGATGACGGCACCGTCACGGTTTCGCAAGCGAGCACCCGCTGATGCCGGGGTTAGTCCGCATGAACACCGCACCATCAGGCGTTCAGGCAGGTCAGCGCGCTGGTGAGCGCTAGCCGGACCGGGGTCACGGCGCCGAGAATATCCTCACCTAATTCGCGGCGCAGGCGGTCGCGTGCCAGCCCGATCCAGTCCTTGGCAGCCGCGGACACTGGAACGCCATGCCGTATGGCTATCGAACGCGCCCCCAACTCGTTGGCGGGCCAGCCAGGAGGTTAGGCAGCGGATTGGCATAGATGCTGGCCAGACTGCGCAGGGCTGTCTGCAGGTCGCCGGCCTCGTAGGCTTCCAGTGCCCTGGCTGATGGCGATAATCAGTTGTACGTTTGTCATGGTGTCCACCTCCGCTACAAAGCCTGGCGTACAACACTGTCAGAACCTGACCGCCGGGAGATGCGACGGCCAGCAACCTTCCGTATCACTGGCCGACGCTCGACGACGGAAGTCGCCGGCCTGCAGGCTAGGGTGCCGGCGGATGGTGGTCGATTCGCGGGATTACGTATGGACAGATAGCCGAGTCCAGGTGGACACACTGCCTGGTGGCGCTCGGATGTCGCCCGGTCTCCTATAGACGAGTCGATTGACGCGGATAGGAAACGTCGGCCGGCATCACTGCCTTGCCGGCCGGCGCTCGGCGACCGAGGCCACCGGACTGCAGGGTACGCCGACGTAGAAATCTGGTCAATTGTCGGGGATCTACGACATGCCGGACAACAGGTTGTTCACAGCGCCTGGCGCTGGCACGCGGTCAATGCGCGGGTTTACTTATCGCGCTTCCCCATAATCACCGAGCAGATTCCGCCGACGCAGGCGATGGCGATGACACCGATGGCGATAATGACGATGGTGAGGTGGAAGGCGTTCATCGTGCAAAGGCTATGGAGGGAGGCGGACGGTGGTCAATTCGGGAGACTACTTACCGACAGCTCTGACCGCAGGCGCGAAAGCCTGTTGCTCTGTGACTATGACCCCGCTTCGGCGGGGCTTTCCTATGCGCAATCAGATAGGCCCGAATGACCAAACACAGCAAAATCGTGCCACCCCCTACCGCGCGAGCGGTTTAGTCCTTCGACCCAAATTCACCGTTCCCTGTATTTCTGACAAGGTCTCGAACGTACTGAAAACCAGACATCCGTCTCCAATTGGGAGGCGCCTCTCCTGTCACCCTGATCGCATAGTCGCAACTAGCCGGTGAGCGACGGGAACGAGATTCACAGCAGCCCAGGATGTGTCGGACGGAGCAGATGGCGGCCACCTTTTTCGGGCGGGCGCACCAGTTTTTGTGAGGGCGACTCGCCGAAGAGTGCCTTTCAGTGAACCGCGAAGCGTCCCAGTGGGTTGAAGCCATTTTTCAAAGCGATCCCCGTGATAGCGGCCGTCTTTGCGTCAGCGGCGAGCAGGTCTCTTCGAGCCGCGAGATACCGGCGCAAGCGCAGAAAACCGACGGGGCTCATGCCGAAGGGTTCGCGGAAGGCATATTCGAGGGTTCGCCGGGTGACCCGCGCCATAGTTCCTGGCCCTCCGACAGCCCCGGCCGCTTTAGCGTGACAGAGGGGTGCTCACCGAAGAGCTGTCGATAGTATTTTGCAAACCTTTCGGGATGATAAAAACCATGCCGGTAGGCGATCTCCGTCACTGTCGCACGTACTGGACTTGTGCACATTAAGTCCCGCCTTGCTGCATGCATTCGCTGGAACTTTATGAATTCCCGCGGTCTCAGTCCGAAGCTATCAACGAAGGCGAATTCCAGCGTACGCTGGCTTACGCCGGCAGCCTTACAAATCTCTGGTATCGCTAGGTCCGACAGCCTCCTAGTGCTGAAAGATGCCGATCGAAGTCCTATAGTCAGAGCATCACGTCGGAAATATACGGAATAATTTCCGCTGAATGCTACCACACAGGCAAGAACCGGTAGAATTTGGGTCACTCAACTTAAGTCACGGTGTGAGTACCGAAGATGAGATGGCGTAACAGAAAACAGAGCTCGAATGTCGATGACAGAAGACATGACAGTGGCGGGCGGGGCGGCTTGCCTTCCGTCGGGACGATCCTGTTCTTTTTGCCTGTCATCAAAAAGCTGTTGCGTACCAAAGCTGGCCTTGCCATTTTGGGACTAGTGGTGGTGGCTTATCTGGGCGGTTTTCTTGACCTGTCGTCGCTGACAGGTGGTGGCGGTAACCGGCTTGTTGATGAACAAGCAGACAACGAGCAGGCAGCCTTTATCAAGACGGTGCTTGCGGATACGGAGGCTGTCTGGTCTAAAGTCTTCGCCCAGGCCGGAGCCGACTATCCGGCTCCGGTGCTGGTGCTATACCGTGGTTCGACCGTCAGTGGCTGTGGGCCTGCCAGTGCCCGTATGGGGCCGTTTTACTGCCCGGAAGACCGCAAAGTGTATGTTGACCTTGGTTTCTTCGATGATTTGAAGCATGAGCACGGCGCAGGTGGCGACTTCGCCCAGGCGTATGTGCTCGCGCACGAGATCGGTCATCACATCCAGAACCTGGAAGGGACCCTGGAGCAAGTGCAAAGGGCGCAACAGCGCGTGCTGGGCAATGCCAGGAAGAATCAGCTGCAAGTGCAACTGGAGCTGCAGGCGGACTGCTATGCCGGCATATGGGCGAACCATGCCGACAAGCAGTTCGACATCCTCGAGGCGGGAGACCTCGAGGAGGCGCTTGTCGCCGCTGCCTCGATCGGTGACGACCGGTTGCAGAAACAGACGCAAGGATTCGCCATCCCGCATACGTTCACGCACGGCACCTCTAAGCAACGCGTCGAATGGTTTGCGCGTGGTGTCAAAGGCGGTCGGTTGAGCGATTGTGACACTTTTGGAGAGCAGTAGGAGCATGTTGATCAATGCGATTCAATAGTGCCAAAACATCACCAACCGATGCGTTTAGCCAATGAGGCTGATCCTTGCACGGGTATTTTCAAGTAACCTCTGGCTTTTGGCCGCAGGCATCGGCTCTACCGGTGTAGCGTACGGCGACGACGTGAGTACGAACGGTACGAAGACCATCGAAGGCAGTGTCTGGTACCGCGAGCGCATGGCTCTGCCGCCCTCGATGCCGGGGAGCGGGAGCTGCATATGGTGCTCACCTCCGAGGGAGCCCAGGTGCACGGATTTTCGGGGTGCAACCGCTTCACTGGCAGCTACGAGTTGAACGAAGGTCAACTGCGCTTCAAGCCGTTGGCATCTACCAGAATGGCCTGTATGGATGGGATGGAGCAGGAGCAGCGCTTCCTGGAAGCGCTGGGAGAGGTTGTGCGGTTCACCCTTAGCGGTGACAACCTGGCGCTCTATACTGGGGATGAACGGCTGATCCTTCGCTTCAAGGCCATTTCGCTGAAGTAGCCAGGATTCCACCAGGTTCGCCAACGGGTACGCAGGGAGAGCTGGGAGTCTATGATCGGCATCTGTGAAAAGCGGAGAGCGATAGCGAACCTTTCCTGCCTGGTCCCAGGCGTGTTAAAGGCCTGCTGGTCTTTCCTGTTAATCGGTTTCCTGTTGGCCGGATGCGCCACGGTGCCCAAAGAGTATCCGCGGAATCCGTCGACAGCATTTACCGGTTATACCACCACGAGTCTGGGTCGGCTGTTCGAGGAAGCAGCGACGCAGCACCCGGGCGAGTCCGGGTTTAGCATCATCCGTGACGGGCGGTGGGCCTTCACCGCCCGCGTGGCGCTCACGGAGCTGGCGGAGAAAAGCCTGGATTTGCAATATTACATCTGGGAGCAGGATGAGACCGGCCGGATCCTGGCCGAGCGCCTGGTCCGGGCCGCCGACCGGGGGGTGCGGGTGCGCCTGCTGGTCGACGACATCAACCTGTCAGGGCGCGACGCGCCGATTGCTGCCCTGGATGCCCACCCGAACATCGAGATCCGTATCTTCAACCCGTTCGCCAATCGGGGCGCTCGCCTGTTCGACTTTGCCATCGACCTGGGCCGGGTCAACCACCGCATGCACAACAAGATCATGGTAGCGGACAATGCGGTGGCGATCGTCGGCGGGCGCAACATCGGCAACCACTATTTCGAGGTCGCCACGGATGCCAATTTCCGAGATCTGGACATTGCTGCGGCAGGTCCTGTGGTGCGGGATATCTCCGGTGTGTTCGATCATTTCTGGAACAGTGACTGGGCGGTACCGATCAGTGCGCTGGTGGACCGGCCCTACACCGACTCGGATCTGCAGGCGGCCGTGACTTCTCTTCGCGAGCGTATTGCCGAGGATAGTTACCCCTATCCGTTGGACGAGGATGTCGCCGGTCTGCGCGCCGACCTGTCCTCGGTCCGGGATCATCTCATCTGGGCGCCGGGGCAAATTGTCTGGGACGACCCTGACGACATCAAGACGGGCGCTGAGCATGGCAGGATGGATAGAGCCCTGTACAGAAAACTGGATACGCTGCAGAAGGAAGTACTCATCGAGGCGGCCTATTTTGTAGCCCGGGATCGCGGTGTCGCAAAAGCAAAGCAACTGCACGATCGCGGGATCAGAATACGGGTGCTGACCAATTCACTGGCAACAAACGACGTCCTCGCTGCCCATGCCGGGTACGTCAAGTACCGCGAACAACTGCTGGCCAACGGTGTAGAGCTCTACGAGATGCGGCCCGATGCCGGGAGCATCAAAAAGAAGGTCATCTCACGGAAATCGAAGGCCGCCCTGCACACCAAGGCCATCGTCTATGACCGGGAATCGGTCTTCATCGGCAGTTTCAATCTGGATCCGCGTTCGGCCAACATCAACACGGAGGTGGGTCTGTATGTCGAGAGCCCGGAGCTGGCTGCACAGGTGGTGGACTACATGGACGAGGGTGTTCGGCCAGAGAATAGCTACAGAGTGCTGCTGGATGAGAACGGTGATCCTTACTGGGTCACCGAGGTGGACGGCAAGGAGGTACGCTACGACGAAGAACCCGAGACGACCTTCGGACAGCCTTTCATGTCCGGCTTCATCATGATGTTACCGGTCGAACATCAATTATAAAACCACGCGGTGGGTATCTGATACGGGACGGGATTCAGACGTTTCACCGGCTACCGTATGTAGGGCTATCGGCCACGAAACGGAGCACGCTTGTAAAGCGCTAATGTCAGAAACTGCATCTGAGACCTTCACGGAAAAGCCAGGAATGTCTTTTTCTGTTAAGGGTTGTCAGATGCCTGCCCCCAGCCGCGGGCCTGTCAGGCTACACGAGAGCTCAATGGGCAGGCGTCCGACAACCCTTAACAGAAACCGACCCCTTCCGGTCCTTCGCATCCTGGTCTCTACACATCGTGGGCAAGTAAGCTGATCGGTTCGGGCGCCGACCTCAGTATCCACAGGATCTGCGCCACTGCGGAGCCGGAGACTTCAGTCTGAGCGCGGAGCTGCTGGTTGCGATTCTTTGCTGCTTGCAGCGTCGCTGTCCGCCGGCGGTGAAGGTGCCTTCGGCAGCAGTGCCGCGATCTGCGACGCGACCGTGAGATCGTTCCACTCAACCGGTCCTTCCGCGCTGTAGCGGATGTGCCCTTCGGGGTCCAGCACAAAACTGGTCGGGAATGCCAGCGCCCGCCAGCTGCGTGCAGCCGTCTGCTTCGAATCGAGCAAGATGGTGAACGCCGCTTTCTGTTCGCCGAACACCTGTCGCAATCTCGCCGGCGAGTCGCCGACGTCGACCGTGAGCACCGCGAACGGCTGGTCCTCCAACGCCGCAGCCAGCACCAGCAGGCTCGGCATCTCATGCAAGCAGGGCGGACACCAGGTGCCGAAGAAGTTGACCAATACGACTCTCCCTCGATAATCCCCCAGCGAGTGGCGTTTGCCTGCCAGATCGAGCAGCACCAGCGGTGGCGGTGTGCGATGGGCGGTGCGCGGCTTCAGAGGCGAATCGGCACCCGAGACCCCGGGAGCCACAGCGGCCAGCAGCAGGAGAAAGGCAGTGACGGCGGAGCGAAACGTATGCATACAGGGTTTCCTTCCGGCTCGATCTGAGCTGACAGGCAATGCGAGTTGCAGGGGTCGGTTCGGGGTCTGCCAAGCTAAGCTCTACAGGTGCACGTAAGCACGTAGGCTGCGGCACCCCCATGCGTACAATAAAGCTCTTTTGTCTTTACGTAAACCCAACCATCGAAGGACAGATCTTGGCCGGTGACGGTCCTACACCAGGCGCTAATATTAAGATTTCGGTAAAGGACAGGAGTCGACCCAACCCGGGGGTCCAGGTTTTTTGGCTAAATGCCGGGTTCGTCGTGTAAACCGGACTTTCATGGTCTGGTGTTTATCGTCCCGTTTCCCTCAGTCAGGTTTGAACGCAGAAGAGCAACTATATTTGTGTAACCGAACTTCAAATCCAGCCAGCATCCTGTTGATCGATGAGATTCCAATATGAACGAGTTACCTAAAAAACTACGCCTGAAACAGCGGATCTACAATTTTTCCCAACACTGGAGCGCAACGAACGTCAGGAGCTTGTTGAGCGCATTGAAATAGGGGCCAATGGTGGTGTCGATTTCAAAGTGATGATGCTACTTGCGGCGACACTGGCATCTCTGGGGCTGCTTCAAGGGTCGACTGCGGTGGTGATTGGTGCAATGCTGGTAGCGCCATTGATGGGCCCGCTAGTTGCGGCTGGTCTAGCGCTTACGCAAGGCAATTTGAGCTTGTTCCATAGTGCGTTATCGGTGTGTGGCGCGGGAATACTGTTGCGACTGAGTGCATCGCTGGTTTTTGGCGTCATAAACCCGGGATTTGAGGGGTCTGAGGAAATCGAGGCGCGCGGCAAACCAGACGTGCTTGATCTTGTTGTTGCCTTCGCTTCTGGCATGGTGGCGGCTTACGCAATGGGGCGTCCAAATGTGTCGGGTACGCTTGCTAAACGTGTTGGAAAAAAACGTGAAGGACAAGCGCGACCAACAATCTACCCGGTATCTGCTTATGTACGCAATGCTGTGTGGGAATACATTGGTAGCCACCCAGAGCTTAACTTGATCATGATGGCCCGCAACAGTCGCGAACCTGATACAGGGATCACTCTCTTGGTAACAACGACGGATCCGCTAAAACTCGGTGTAAAAGACTCGCGACGAGAGCGCCTGCGATCACCATTCCGTGCTTTCGCTGGTCTGGTATTTCGCCAGCACGCCGTCGACGCAGGCCCCGAGGTGCAGGCCGTTGACATTGGCAAAGGCGGCCAGGGTGAACAGCAGATCGCCGATTTCATCTGACAGATTCAACTGATCCCTGCCAGTACGCAGGCCTTCCGTGTGCTGCAGCGTGGTGGAGATTTCTCCCAGATCCTCGGTCAGTCGCGCCAGGATCTCGAACTTGTTCCAGTACCGGCCGTGTCCCTGGATCCACTGATCCACGATTTCCTGAAGCACATCGAAATTCATTTCTAACCCCTTTTCGCTCGCTAGTGATTCGTACCTTGAGCAGTTTATCCACCTTTAACGGGCAACGACAGTACAGCGTTAGGAGGCACATTGCTGCCTGGGCGTTACAGTAGCGTCGGGACTGCGAAAGGACGCGCATACGCGAGTGTTGATGGTCAATGGGACTACTATCTGGAAGTGACGCCCCTGGCTGCTCCGATTCCCACCGCCGCGTGGCTGTTCGGTAGCGATTTGCTGAGGTTCCTGGGCATTATGAAGCGTAAGGTTCTATAGCGCGTTCGTACTATTGCCAAACAGTGATGCCCTGCTTTTGTGAGGCCTCTCTCGTTTGCGTGAATGACTGAAAGTGGCCGTAACCGCCCGTTGGGCTGTTTGAATGCCCAGGACATGCGCAACGGGCAGGGTCCGACTCTTCTCGGGCCTTACGGGTTAGGCGGCGAATAATGTCTGGAGGAACGAGCACCGCGATCCCCTCCACTCGGGCTTGTTCACGCCAAGTGTACAGGGTGACATCCGAGATGCCTGTCTCTGCTGCCAGCTCACGGTGTCGTTGAGCCGGATGACGTAGCCGTCACTGTAGTGCAGGCGTACCGGCCTGGTGGGATCGCACTCACCGTCGGTGCCACAGGCCGGGTCGTAGGCGTCCCCGGGGATGGGGAAGTCGCTGGCGTAGGTGGTGTTGCCCGCCACCTAAACACCGCCGCCGGTCACCACATAGTGTTGACGACGTTGTCGGTGGGGGTCCAGGACATAGGCGTCGTTGCCCCCCCAGGAAGGTGGTGGCCAGCAGGGGATCGATCACCAGGGGCTGGGGTGGTCATAGGCGCCCATCCGGAAGCCGTAGGCCTTGCCTATAACGCTAAAGGCCACGCTCACAGGCCGGGGCTCGCCCGCAATGTCCTGGTTGGCCGCCGGTGGAAGTGAAGCGCACCGGCACCAGGCCCGTGTGCAGCACCAGCTGTCCGGATTCGTCCACGCTGAGGGCATCCACTCCTTCCACGACCATGCGGATCTGAGCCGGATCCGCGCCGGGGACCACGTGGAAGCGCTTCTCCACATTGCGGCCATGGGCCCGCAGATCCACCGTGATGCCCGGATACACCTCTCCCAGGTCCACACGCTCGTAGGTGGGCAGGTGCCGCCGCCACTGGGCCGGGTTGCGCCCCTTGAACTGGCTCACCCGGGCGGCCGCACCGCCGTCGCCCTGCACGAACACCGTCCCCGCCAAGGTCCTGGCGTAATAGCGCACGTCTCCTCGACTAATCTGACCCTGGTTGGCGATGAAAGGTACCTGGGCGCTGTACAGTTTTTCCAGCGTGCCGGGGGTGGCGACGGAGGCCGGGGTGGCGGCCGGCGCGGGTAGCCGGCAGAAATCCCTGCAGCGTGACCACGAAAAGCCATGCACGGAAACGCTCGCAGGATACGGTGGCTCCTTTCGATACTGGACTCGGCCCGGATTCTGCCGTTACAGAAGGACCGCAAACATCGGTCCGCCGCGGCCGGACATAACCCTCTCAGACAAGCAAGGAACGCGTATCGTGGAAGTACAGGAAAGTGTCAAGATCACTCTGGCCATTCTGATCCTGCTCTCGCGCCTAGGCGATATCGGGTCGACATACCTGGCCTCGCCCAACCTGGAACTGGAATCCAACAGCGTCATCCGCCGCCTGCGCTGGCCGTTTGCCCTGCTGACGATACTTGTGTTCATCATCCCCTGGTGGGATGTCGGTTCGGGCATCGTGATCATGGTAGCTTCGTTGCTGGTAGCCGCGTCCAACAGCAGCAAACTCTGGCTCATCCGCGCCATGGGTGAAACCGAATACCGTGCGCTGCTGGTGCGCATGGCGGCCAGTGCCAGACTGTTCCCCAGCCTGATCTTCAGCCTGATGCCCGCATTGTTCATGAGCGTCCTGGGTGCAACCGTAATGTATCTGTATCCCAGTGAAACTACCGACCCCGGTTATCATGTGGGTCTGGGTATCGTAGGCTATGCGCTGGTCGTCGCCTGTTACGGCCCACTGACCTTCCTGCGCTACCGAAAGGCGGGCCTGAAGCAACAGCAGCAACGAGGCTGCTGCAAAAGCCCTCCCGGCACCGAAAGCTAGGTATCGGCGAATGTCCCAAAACGGGCGGTTCCTTTTCGGTCGCCGGCTGATTACATCAGCTTCCGCTAAAGGACCGGCTTGGGTAGAGTAAAGATGTGGCTCGGTGGTCTAAGGTGCAGCCTATCTGTTGCCACCTTTGCGCACGCCGTGGGGTGGCCAGGTTTGCACGCTGCTGGCTGTTAGTTGAGGGCGAGACCGAGTTCTGGATACTTCCGGAGCTGGCCCGCATCCACGGCTATCATTTCAGCCTGGACGGGATAGCCGTGGTCGAGTTCGCCCAGTGCGGGCTGGCACCGCTGATTCGTCTGGCGCGCGAACTGGGCATCCAGTGGCATGTGCTCACCGATGGCGACCGGGCCGGCAGTCACTACGCCGACACTGCGATACAATTCATCGGCGGCGATCCGAAACGGAGGCGACTTAAGCGTCTGCGTGACCCGGATATTGAACATTGCTTCTGGCACCACGGTTATGCATCGGTGCTGATAGCGTATTTGGACCAGCCTTTGTGCAAACTCCGTTGGAGATATAGTCACGACTTCCAGCTGAGGGGGAGCGAATGGGCGGATTCGGTGGAGGGCAGGATCGTCATCAAGCTATGGTATGTTCTGAACGCCTGGATGGCTGTTCGGCCGAAGACAGTGCGGTGTCCGTGATCGGCGTTGTCATCGAACACTTGCATATCACGCGCTTGGTGTTCGATATTTGGTCCGATGGCACCGACCAGCTCTACGCCAGAAGCTTTGCCGGCCAGACGACTCAGCCGCGACCCCTCCGAGTCCGGGGATCGCATCGGGTAGGCGGGCCAACCGGAACAGCGCGGGTGAAATTGATGCGATACACGATCAATGTGCTGATGCTGATTACACTGCTTGCGGCTGGCATGGCAGTTGCGCAGAAACCCAGTGACGAGCAAGCTCTGCTCAGCCCCGCCAACGATCCCTGGGAGGGGGATCTGGACGGGATGATCCAACGCGGCTTTGTCCGGGTTCTCACCACGTACAACCCTATATATTTCTCCTATGACGGCATCGAACAACGCGGGCTGGCGGTGGAAGCTGCGCGCGCACTGGAAGAATACCTCAACAAGCATTACGGCAAGAAAGGTAAACGCCTGCAGGTATTGCTGATGCCTGTTTACCGCGACGAATTGTTCGAACGTCTGGCCGCAGGAAAGGGCGACATCGCGGCTGCGAACCTCACCATCACGCCGGTACGACAGGATTTGGTGAATTTCTCGAATCCTCTCTACCCCCGAGTCAGCGAGCTGGTGGTCACCGGCCCGTCCGCGCCGAACATCGCTTCCTTCGATGATCTGGCCCGGACCGGGGTGCACGTGAGGCAATCCAGCAGCTATTTCGAGCATCTGACAGCGCTCAATGAGTCGCGCAACAGGGAGAATAAACCCCGCATACCGCTTCATGAAGCCGACGAACTGCTGGAAGACCACGATCTCCTTGAAATGGTCAATGCCGGAATCCTGTCCGCTGTGATCGTGGACAGCCACAAGGCGGCGCTGTGGGCCCAAGTGTTCGAAAATATCAAGGTGCACCGGGACCTCGCGGTGCACTCGGGCTTATCCATCGCCTGGGCAGTCCGCAAAGACGCACCGCGGCTTATGAAGGCTGTGAATGGTTTCGTCAAAACAGCGCGCAAGGGCACTCTGTTGGGCAACGTGCTGATCAAACGCTACCTGACGAATACCGAGTGGATCGAAAATGTGCGCGACGAAAAGAGCACGAAGCGATATGAGAAAACAGTTGATATCATAAAACGTTACGCCGATCGCTACGATTTCGATTGGGTCATGATCGCCGCGCAGGGGTATCAGGAGTCGAGACTGAATCAGCGCAAACGCAGTCCGGCGGGTGCGATAGGGATCATGCAGATCCGGCCCAGCACGGCGGCAGACCCGAATGTCAATGTTCGGGACATCCATGACGCCGAGCAAAACGTGCACGCGGGCGTGAAGTACCTGCGCTTCATCCGGGAACACTACTTCAGCGCCCCAAAGATCGAACCTTTGGATCAGGTGCTGTTTTCCTTAGCCGCCTATAATGCCGGCCCCGCAAATATCGCCCGGGCACTTGCGGGCAGATTCAGGACACTACCGAGGTCACTCACTGAAGTCTGGATTAAACGGTAACAGCCTTTTGGACTTTAGAGTTGCAGAGGCAAAAAACTAAGGGTCGCTCAAAATCGCTTGGCATCGCTACCGATATCGCCGTACTGCGTGTAATGCAAGAGCAGGCACATCTGAAGTTGCCGTTGACAGGTGTCTTGAGCATATCGGATTTCATCGACATCGGCTTCCTCGGCCAGGCGGGTCGTCTACATGAAGCGAATGTCGGCAGTGTTTTCCAACGCTTGCGGAGAACGCGCTCGGGCCAGTTCTCTAAATTACGAACCTTAAGTGTTGGAATTATCTGTTCGCATAACCGGAGATCGGTTCTGAAATTTGCGGCGTACTCTTCGCTACACTCACGGTACTTTGGCCGGTTGTCACGCCCTTGGCGAACCAGCAATAAGATATTGAATGAACATATGGTGCGAGTCGGTGCCTTCATGGCGCTGTGGGTGATCGGCTACGGCATCGTCCAGGCGAGCGCACCACGGCTGCTCCACCGCCAGCATCACGGCCGGGGCACGGTGGCGACACGGCACGGCTGTGGGCCTTTATCCTGGCCGTCGTCCCGGCCGGCATGGCGCTCGGGCTGCACTATGAGTGGGACCCGGTAGCGGTGCTGGTCACTGGGTTGATCCTCTTGGGGGGGTATTCGCCATCAACTCCGCGCTGCATTCCTACCTGCTGCTGGCCTACTCCGACTTCGACAACGTATCGATGACGTGGGTTTCTACTACATGGCGAATGCCGGCGGGCGCCTGGCCGGGACCGTGCTCTCGGGCTGGGTCTACCAGACGCAAGGATTGACCGGTTGCTTGTGGTGGTCAACGGCGTTCGTGCTGGCGGCCGCGCTGCTGTCCTTCCGGCTGCCCGCGGTCGACTCAGCGGTCGCAAGCGATGAGTATGCCGCGCGTGTCTGATGCCTTTACCTATGCACCGGCCTTTGGCGGGCCGCGGCTGATCGGCATAGCCAGAGGCAAAACATTGACTGGCAGCCACCGCTTGTTAACGGCGGCCTCCAAGTCGCATTTTACCTTACGATAGAAAAAACGTTTTTTGGCGCTGCCTGACTCGAATCCCTTGGTCCCGGGTTCGAGTCCTGACAGTCCAGGCATGTTGCCGGATTCGCAGGATCCACGCATCAGGTTCGACGCCGGCCCGGCAGTACCTGGCCACCCCTGCCCGCTGTCACCCGCCCCGCCCCGCGCATTTTGTTTGGCAGACTGTTTTACAAGTGCTTTAATTGACAGGTCTGTATCTTACGTGGTTCCGGAGCAACGTCATGAGCAACAACAGTCCGCAGATAATGGACGACCCCATGTACCGCCTGCTGCGCGAAGGTGACATCGAGGAATTCAACGCGCGCCGGGCTGACGGAGAAGCCTGCGACCTGGTGGGCTGTGACCTGAGAAGCCTCGACCTGCGCAAACTGGATGCCAGGGGCCTGGACTTGCGCGACTGCTATTTCAGGCAGGCGGACCTGCGCGGCGTCGACCTGTCAGAGACCAACCTCGAAGGCGCGAGTATCAATGCGGCGAAAATCTCCGGCGCTTACTTCCCCAGGGACCTCGCTGCCGAGGAAATCGATCTGTCACTGACTCACGGCACGCGGATGCGCTACCGTTGATGCATTGGGCTCCAGCAGCTCAACGTAACTGGCGTACCAGAATATCGCGTCGGACAAACGGCTGCGCACCAGTTGCAGGTGGTCAGCCAGCTGCGTTTGGATACCCTTGTCTGCCGCGAGCGCCGGGTTCTGCGCGCTCAAGCGACTGATGACCGCGGTCGCCGAAGGCAGCGAACCATCGTCCAGCGCCAGCTTGCCGTTGAGCATGGGAATCAGGGGTGCATCGTCTTGCCGCCAGCGGCCATCCCGGAAGTAGTGCTCCCAGGCGAGACGCAGGAGCTTCTGCACCACCGGGCCGGCGGTCTGCGAGCTATCGGGTGCGACCCGGCTCCAATCCCATAACCCCTGCGCCACCAGCGCATAGTCTTCCAGCGTCGCCGCTGCGAGCGCCTGATCGCCAGCGCGGGCGCGCAGCAGCCGGTTGCCGTTCCATAACCGGGCAGTCAGGTACCTGGCCAGGCGAGCTGCGGCTGACGCGTAGGTCTTTTCGCCGCTCGCCTCATAGGCACGCGCCAGAGCGCTGAGTGCCAGGCCGTTCCAGGCTGCCAGCACCTTGCTATCGGCCGGCAGCTCGCGCCGGGTGCGAGCCGCCAGCAGTTTCTGGCGCGCGGCGGAAAGCACCTGGTCCAGTTCTTCCAGGGACCAGCCGAGTTTCTCGGTCACCGCCCGCGGCGCAGCCTGCCAGCGCAGCAGGAAACCATACCCGCTGTCTGGGGTGTGCTCACCGAGCCAGGCCGCCTTGACCGCCTTGAACTCCCTCTGCGTCAGCAGCCGTTTGAGTTCCTCCTCTGGCCACAGGTAATAGAAGCCTTCGCGCCCCTGCGAATCCACGGCAGAAAAGCTGCCGATAAACGCACCCTCGTCGGTCACCATGTCGCGCAGCATGAAGTCCACGGTATCCAGCCCCAGCGCGCGGTAGCGTGCCGACCCATACAGATCCGCCGCCTCCAGGTAGAGTACGGCGAGCTGGGCGTTGTCGTAGAGCATCTTTTCGTAGTGCGGCGTCTGCCAGCCCGGATCGGTGACATAGCGGAAAAAACCGCCGCCCAGATTATCGTGCAGCCCCTGCCCCGCCATACGGTCCAGCGTCAGGCGGATAAAACCGTCCAGCTCGCGGGCTTTTCCCAGCCGGCGCACATACAGCAGCGCGCGCATTTGCGACACCATAGGAAACTTGGCCTGCTGGCCGAAACCGCCGGCAAGCTCATCGCCGAGCTGCGCGACCTCGACTAACAGATGCGCGACCACCGCCCCGCCAGGCGACACGGTGTCGCTGTCCGCGACGACGGCGTCGCCGGCGCGCTGCCATTCCTCCAGCGCGCTGCGGGCCAGTTTGCGCAGCTGGTTCTCGTGTTGCGCCCATTGCCGCCGCAGGCGGTCGAGCAGCAGGTAGAACTGGTCGGGTGGCAGATAGGTGGTTCCCAGAAGGGGATAGCCGTCGGGCGTGAGGAACACGTTCAGTGGCCAGCCCGCCTGTCCGCGCGTCACTTCGACAAATTCGACCAGGTGCGCGTCCAGTGCCGGATTGAGCTCCCGGTCGACCTTTACCGGCACGAAGTAGGTGTTGAGGAGCGCGGCGAGCTTCGGGTTCCGGTAGCTCTCGCGCTGCATGACGTGGCACCAGTGGCAGGAAAAGTAGCCGCTGGAAATGAATATCGGGCGATTCAGCGCCTCGGCCTTGCGCAGCGTCGCTTTACTCCACAGCTGCCAGTGCACGGGATCGTTGCCGTGCATCGCAAGATAGGGTGACGGATGGTGCTTGACCTGGTTGCTGAGCCCGTCCTCCCCGGCAAGAACCAGCGGCGCCGCCCAGCCCGCCAGGCAGAGAAGGAAGCCGCGAAGCGCTGCGTTGTTCACTCTCGGTCCGCGGGCGGGTCGCGGCGCTCCTCTGCGTCGATACGGTCGAGTTCGCGCTCCATCTCGTCCTCCGTCATCGGCTCATACTCGGCGTGCCCGCTGTCGTTGGCGTCAGCGCCGTCTTCACCCTTCCTGGGAGCAAAACGCTCGCCCATGAACACGCCGATCTCGAACAACAGCCACATGGGCACGGCGAGCAGCGTCTGGGAGATAATATCCGGCGGTGTGAGCAGCATGCCGATTACAAAAGCCGCCACAATAATGTAGGGGCGCTTTTCCTTGAACGCCTGGGGCTCAACTACACCGGTCCACATCAGCAGCACCACGGCCACGGGGACTTCAAAGGCCACGCCAAACGCAAAAAACATCGTCAGCACGAAATCCAGATAGCGGGTGATGTCCGTCATCACCGCGACACCTTCCGGCGCCGTCCTGGTAAGAAAGCCGAATACCAGTGGAAAGACCACAAAATAAGCGAAGGCTGCGCCCAGATAGAACAGCAGGGTGCTGGATACCAGCAGCGGCATCACGCGTTTGCGTTCGTGCCGGTACAGGCCCGGCGCAATGAAAGCCCACGCCTGGTAGAGAATGTAGGGCATGGCAACAAAAACGGCCACCACCATCGCCAGTTTGAACGGCGTAAAGAACGGCGAGGCCACATCGATGGCGACCATGGAACTGCCTTTCGGCAACTGCGCGGTCAATGGGCCTGAGAGCTTGCTGAACAGCCAGTTGGCGAAAGGCGCGAGCCCGAGGAAGATCACAATCACCGCCACCACTACCCTCAGCAGGCGATCGCGCAGCTCAATCAGGTGGGATACAAAGGGCAGTTCCTCACCGCTGTCCGGGGAGGGCTGGTTATCCGTTTGCGTCATGTGACTGGTCGGAAACCGCCGTGTTGGCCTTTTTCTGCGGATCTGACGGTGATTCGGCTGACGTATTAATGCTTTGTTTGGTGTCTTCTATAATCTCGTAGAGACTTTCGGATTCGGCGTGCCTGGCGAGCGTCTTCTTCAGTTCGTCAGCCGCCAGTTCGCGGTCGATATCGGCTTTCACCGAGGACACAAAACGCCGGGCGCGGCCCACCCACAGTCCGGCGGTACGTGCGACGCGCGGCAGCCGCTCGGGCCCTATCACCAGCAGGGCAACGACACCGATAACCGTTAATTCCCAAAAGCCGATGTCGAACATCGCCGTTCAACAGGCCGGTTCAGGCTTTGTCCTGTTTCTTGGACGTGACTTCACCCTCGATAATATTGCCACTGTCCTTGGCTTCGAGCTTGCCCTCGCCCTGATCAGCCTTATCGTCTTCCCGCATTGCCTGTCGAAAGCCCTTAATGGCATTGCCCAGGTCGCTGCCCACATTGCGCAGGCGCTTGGCACCGAAGAGCACCAACACGATGGCGAGAATGATCAACAATTGCCAGATACTGATACCCATACTGCTTGTCTCCCGAATAAATCTTGTACTGGAAAAGGGTCAGGAGCCTTTACGCGCCGCTTTTTCTTCCAGGCCTGAGAGGCCGAAACGACGTTCTAGTTCATTCAACACCTGTTCCGGTCCCACACCCTGGTGGGCCAGCAATACCAAAGTATGAAACCACAGGTCCGCGGTCTCATAAACCAGTTGCTGCGTGTCGCCACCCTTGGCGGCCAGCACGGTTTCGGTGGCTTCCTCACCGATCTTCTTCAGAATCGCATCGAGTCCCTTGCGGTAGAGACCGGCGACATAGGACGATTCCGGATCGGCCTGTTTACGCTGCTCCAACACCGCGGCGAGCCTGTGCAGGGTCTGGTCAGACATTTCAACGCTTCCCGTACATTTCCGCCGGATCCTTAAGCACTGGTTCCACCGATTTCCACTCACCGCCTTCGAGGCGCTGGAAAAAACAGCTGCGCCTGCCAGTATGACAGGCGATGCCACCAACCTGTTCGATTTGCAGCATAATGACATCATTATCGCAATCCAGGCGGATTTCCTTAACGCTTTGCCGGTTTCCCGATGTTTCGCCCTTGCGCCAGAGTTTTTGCCGGGAGCGCGACCAGTAGACGGCATAAGCACTCTCTGCGGTCAGCCGCAGTGCCTCCCGGTTCATCCAGGCGACCATCAAAACACGGCCGTCGGCGGCGTCCTGGGCGATGGCCGGCACGAGTCCCTCGGCATCCCATTTGACGGCATCGAGCCAGTTTTCAGACATCCTGGTCAACCACGGAGGCGCACCGGGGAAATGATTGCGTACCCCGGCAGTTCTCCGTGCGCCTCTGTGCGCCTCTGTGCGCCTCTGTGGTCAAGGCTTTCATAGCCGCACTTCAATACCCCGTTCGGCCATGCGCTGCTTGGCCTGGGCGATGGTGTATTCGCCGAAATGAAAAATACTGGCGGCCAGCACGGCGTCGGCCCCGCCTTCGAGCACGCCGTCGGCGAGGTGGTCAAGATTGCCGACACCACCCGAGGCGATCACCGGCACCTCGACGGCCTCGCACACTGCACGTGTCAACGCCAGGTCAAAGCCGTTTCTGGTACCGTCGCGATCCATGCTGGTGAGCAGAATTTCCCCGGCACCGTAGGCGACCATTTTCTTTGCCCACTCGATAGCATCTATACCGGTGGGCTTGCGGCCGCCGTGGGTAAAAATCTCCCAGCGCGGCGTACGCGAGTTGGATCGGTCGTCGACCTGTTTGGCGTCAATGGCGACCACGATACACTGCGACCCGAATCTGTCGGCGGCGTCGCACACAAATTTCGGATTAAGAACGGCGGCCGTGTTGATCGCCACCTTGTCGGCCCCGGCGTTCAGCATACGGCGTATGTCGGCGAGTTCGCGGATACCTCCGCCCACCGTCAGGGGAATAAACACTTCGCCGGCCACTTGTTCCACGACGTGCACCATGGTCTCACGCTGTTGGTGGCTGGCGGTGATATCCAGGAAGGTAAGCTCGTCCGCACCCTCGGCGTCATAGCGCCTGGCGATTTCCACCGGGTCACCGGCATCGCGGATATCGACGAAGCGTACACCCTTGACGACGCGTCCGGCATCGACGTTGAGACAGGGAATAATGCGTTTGGCGAGCGGCATAAGGACCGGTTAGCCGGCATTGACCAGTTTCTGCGCTTCCGTCAGGTCCACGGTGCCCTCGTACAGGGCGCGGCCGATGATGACACCCATAATGCCCTCGTCGGCCACCGCCTGCAGCGCCCTGATGTCGTCCAGGGTACTGATGCCGCCGGAGGCAATCACCGGGATGCTGATCTGACTGGCCAGTCTGGCTGTGGCTTCGACATTCACGCCCTGCATCATGCCGTCGCGGCTGATGTCGGTATAAACGATGGCGTTCACACCGTCACGCTCAAAGCGACGCGCCATGTCGATGACATCGTGATTGGAGAGCTTCGACCAGCCGTCGATGGCCACCTTGCCATCTCTGGCGTCCAGGCCAACGATGATATGTCCAGGAAATTCCAGACACAGGTCGTTGACAAAGTGTGGCGCGCTCACAGCCTTGGTACCGATAATAACGTACTGGACGCCGGCATCCAGGTATAACTGCACGGTATCCTCGTCACGGATGCCACCACCCACCTGGATCGGCACATCGGGGTAAACCTGGGCAATACGATGTATGACATCGGCGTTCACCGGCTTACCGGCGAACGCACCGTTCAGATCCACGACGTGCAGGCGCCTGGCCCCTGCCTCTACCCAGCGTTTTGCCATGTCCAGCGGGTCATCGGCAAACACGGTTTCATCATCCATACGCCCCTGGCGAAGACGGACGCACTTGCCGTCCTTCAGGTCTATGGCGGGAATCAACAACATGCTTCTATCCTCAATGGTCTTATTTCCGTCACGCAAAGCCCCCCTTTTTTCCGGCTTCAAACCTGCCCGTTCCAGCGGCTGAAATTGCCTAACAGGGTCAGCCCCGCCCGCTGGCTCTTCTCCGGGTGAAACTGTACCGCAAACAGGTTTTCGCGGGCCAGCGCACAACAGAACTCGCCACCGTAGTCGGCCCTGCCGGCAATCAGTGTCCTGTCGACAGGCACAGTGTAGTAGCTGTGTACAAAATAAAAGCGGCTGTCCGGGGTAATATCACGCCACAAGGGATGAGGCTGCTGGCGAACCTGGTTCCAGCCCATGTGCGGCACCTTGAGCTTGTGACCGTCGGGCCCGGACATATGGTCGGAAAAACGCTTTACCTCCCCCGCCACCAGGCCCAGACAGGCCGTAACATTATTTTCCTCACTGCGTTCGAATAGCGCCTGCATACCAACACAGATACACAGCATGGGTTTGTTGTCCGCCACAGCGCGCGCCACGTCGCCAAGGCCGGTGCGTAACAGCTCCTGCATGGTGTGACCGATGCCGCCGACCCCCGGAAACACTACCCGATCGGCTGCCATGATCACTTCGGGTTCGGAGCTGATCTGCACACGGGTATCTCCAGCAACCCGTTCCATCGCCTTGGCGATGGAGTGCAGATTCCCCATTCCGTAGTCGATAATCGCTATGGTAGACATGAAACTGGAGGTCGATGATCCGCCGTCAGCGGCCAGGCGCTGCTTACAAGCTTCCCTTGGTAGAGGGCATGATACCAGCCATGCGCGGATCCAATTCGGCGGCCATACGCAGCGCGCGGCCAAAGGCCTTGAACACCGTCTCGGAGATATGGTGGGCATTGTCACCCCGCAGGCAATCGATGTGCAGCGTCACTCTGGCGTGATTGACAAACCCCTGAAAAAACTCATGCAGGAGGTCAACGTCGAACTCTCCGATACGCGCGCGCGGGAAACTGACGCCGTATTGCAGGCCGGGACGCCCGGAAAAATCCAGCACCACCCGTGACAGCGCCTCGTCAAGCGGCACATAAGCGTGTCCATAGCGGCGTATGCCTTGTTTGTCCGCCAGCGCCAGGTCAAACGCCTGCCCAAGCGTGATGCCGATATCCTCGACCGTGTGGTGGGCGTCGATACGCAGGTCCCCCTTGGCAATGATCCGCAGGTCCAGCAGGCCATGCCGCGTCACCTGGTCCAGCATGTGCTCCAGAAAGGGAACCCCCGTGTCCAGGTGGGCTTTGCCACTCCCATCCAGCGTGAGGTCGACCTCGATTCGGGTTTCCAGGGTGTCGCGCTTCACCTGCGCTGTTCGTGCCGACATTTTTATTCAATCAATTCAAATAGTCCTGCAAGTTCCGCATCCTAGCTGAAATCCCTCCGCGAGAGAACCATTTACCCAGAAATTCTCCTGCAAATTGATATAGCCTTTTGAATTTACTCATATTACACTATGGGTTCCAAACTGGTTGCCGACATGCCGACACGCAAGTACGAAAAGGTTGTCTCGCTGAAAGACATCAAAGTCGCCTGCCGCGAGTGCAGTCTGAATGAAATCTGCCTGCCGGTCGGCGTCGGATCGAACGATTTGGAACGACTGGACTCTATTATCGACCGCAAGCGGCCGCTGGGCCGCGGCGAGCACCTGTTCCGCAACGGCGATCGTTTCCAGTGTCTGTACGCGGTACGATCCGGATCACTGAAAACTTATGCCACCTCGCACGATGGCCAGGAACAGGTCATGGGCTTTTTCCTGCCCGGCGAGCTGGTAGGTCTGGATGCCATTGCGGACAACTACCACCCGCTGTCCGCGAAGGCTCTGGAAACCACCAGCGTCTGCGAGATACCGTTTACCGCACTGGAATCGCTCAGCGGCCAGTTGCCCAGCCTGCAGCACGAACTGCTGCGCGCCATGAGCCAGGAAATCCGCGACGACGAGCAGAACATGATCGTGCTGGGGCAGAAATCCGCCGAAGAACGCCTCGCGGCCTTTCTGATCAGCCTGTCGAACCGCTTCCGGCGCCGCGGCTTTTCGGCCAACCAGTTCAATCTCAGCATGTCGCGCGGAGATATCGGCAATTACCTGGGTCTGGCGCTGGAAACGGTCAGCCGCCTGTTCACCCGCTTCCAGAACGAGAACCTGCTGCGCGTTGACCGCAAGCACATCGAGCTGCTGGATCGCGACAGGTTGTGTGCGTATTCCGGTTCGCGCTGCGACGAGCACCGGCACTCGCAGGAATCCTCGGGGCGCTAACCACGCGCAGCTGGTGCCCTGACTGAAGACCGGACTGTCTGCACCACCGGTCCAACCCAACATTCGGAGTGGACTTTCCGGGGCACTCGCGGAAAAGTTCCCGTGCCCGGTTTGCGCGGGATCAACTTCTGTTCATAAATTAGTCCATGCTAATGGGCTTTTGATCTGCATCAATGTGACCGATTGCCGCAGCCGCCAGAGTTACCCCCCGGCTCTCAACGCTCACTAGAGGAGATATGCAAATGATCAATCTGAAAAAAGCGGCCCTCGGCGCAGCCGTGGCCGCCGCCGTGGTCTCGGCCCCGGCCATGGCCTATAACGCCGGCGACATGATGCTGCGCGTCGGTGCCGCGGGTGTATATCCGACGGGCGATTCCGAGGACATCACCGCAATCGCGCCCGGCGCCAAGGTCGAAGCCGATTCAGCCTGGAGCCTGGGCCTGAGCTTCGCCTACATGTTCACCGACAACATCGGCGTGGGCGTGCTGGCTGCCTATCCGTTCAAGCACGACATCAACGCCAAGGGCAGCATATCCAGCCTGGACAAGGTCGGCTCGACCAAGCAGCTGCCGCCGACGGTGACCCTGCAGTATTACTTCAACAACGCCAGCGCCTTTACGCCGTACCTCGGCGCCGGCATCAACTACACGACGTTCTTTGATGAAGACACCAGCGGGGCGCTCTCCGGCGCCAACCTGAACCTCGACGACTCCTGGGGCTACGCGTTCGAGGGCGGCGTGGACTACTCTATCAACGACAAGTGGATGGTCAGTGCCCAGGTGTACTACCTCAACATCGAAACAAAGGCCGATGTATCGACCATCCCCGGCAACTTCAATGTCGACATTAACCCCTGGACGTACCTCCTCACCGCCGGGTACAAGTTCTAAATCGCAGCAACCGGGGCAGTGGTGCGCACCACTGCCCTTTTTCCGTCAATCAACCATCAAATCACTAGGAAAACGCTATGGACTCACAGACCACGTACAACTATAAGGTCGTGCGCCAGTTCACCGTGATGACCATCGTCTGGGGCATCGTCGGCATGCTGGTCGGCGTCATTATAGCTGCGGAGCTGGTATGGCCGGATTTGAACATGCATCTGCCCTGGCTGCATTTTGGCCGGCTGCGCCCGCTGCATACCAATGCGGTCATCTTTGCCTTTGGCGGCTCGGCGCTGTTCGCCACCTCGTATTACGTCGTGCAGCGTACCTGCCAGACGCGGCTGTTCGGCGGCGGGCTTGCCGCTTTCACCTTCTGGGGCTGGACGGCAATCATTGTGCTGGCGGCCATCACACTGCCGCTGGGCATTACCACCAGCAAGGAATACGCCGAGCTGGAGTGGCCCATCGATCTGCTGATTACCGTGGTCTGGGTGGCCTACGCCATTGTTTTCTTCGGCACTATCATGAAGCGGCGCGTCAAGCATATCTATGTGGCCAACTGGTTCTATGGCGCATTTATTCTCACCATCGCCGTGCTCCACGTGGTCAACAGCGCCGAACTGCCGGTCACCTTGACCAAGTCCTATTCGGTCTACCCCGGCGCCATCGATGCCATGGTGCAGTGGTGGTACGGACATAATGCGGTCGGCTTCTTCCTGACGGCCGGCTTCCTCGGCATGATGTACTACTTTGTGCCCAAGCAGGCGGGACGTCCGATCTATTCGTACCGCCTGTCGGTGGTGCACTTCTGGGCACTGATCTCCACCTACATGTGGGCGGGTCCTCACCACCTGCACTACACCGCGCTGCCGGTCTGGACGCAGTCGCTGGGTATGGTGTTCTCGCTGATTCTGCTGGCACCCTCCTGGGGCGGCATGATCAACGGCATCATGACCCTGTCGGGCGCCTGGCATAAACTGCGCACCGATCCGATTCTCAAGTTCCTGATCGTCTCCCTCTCCTTCTACGGCATGTCGACCTTCGAAGGACCGATGATGTCGATCAAGACGGTGAACGCCCTGTCTCACTATACCGACTGGACTATTGGTCACGTGCACTCCGGCGCACTGGGCTGGGTGGCCATGGTCTCCATCGGCTCGGTGTACTTTCTGATACCCAAGCTGTTCGGCCGCGAGCAGATGTACTCCACCCGCCTCATCGACTGGCACTTCTGGATGTCGACCATCGGCGTCGTGCTGTATATCGTCGCCATGTGGATCGCCGGTGTCATGCAGGGCCTGATGTGGCGGGCGATCAACGAAGACGGCACCCTGACCTACAGCTTCGTTGAATCCCTGGAGGCCATGTACCCGTTCTACTTCGTGCGCTTCATCGGCGGCAGCCTGTTCCTGGCTGGCATGCTGGTCATGGCTTACAACGTTGTCAAAACCGTCTCCGGTGCCCGTCCCGTCGACGCACCGATTCCGCAGACGGCCTGAGCGAGGAGAACTGCCATGAGTCATGAAGTTGTCGAAAAGAATATCGGCCTGATGGCACTGCTGGTTCTGCTGGTCATCAGTGTCGGCGGCCTGGTGGAAATCGTGCCGCTGTTTTTCCTGAAGAGCACCACGGAACCGGTGGAAGGCCTCAAACCTTACACCGCCTTGCAGCTCGAAGGCCGCGATGTCTACATCCGCGAGGGCTGCTATGTGTGTCACTCGCAGATGATCCGGCCCTTCCGCGCAGAAACGGAACGCTATGGTCACTACTCCGTGGCCGGCGAGTTCGTCTACGACCATCCGTTCCAGTGGGGCTCCAAGCGTACCGGCCCTGACCTCGCCAGAGTGGGCGGCCGCTACAGCGACGCCTGGCACCGCGTGCACCTGAACAACCCCCGCGACGTGGTACCCGAGTCAAACATGCCGGCCTTCCCCTGGCTGGAGCAGACCCTGATCGATGCCAGCGTAACGCCCAGGAAACTGAAGGCCATGCGTACCCTCGGCGTACCTTACACCGATGGGGACATCGCCGGCGCCAGTGCCGCCGTGGAAGGCAAAACCGAACTGGATGCACTGGTTGCCTATCTGCAAAACCTTGGCACAGCGATTTCGTCACGGAGGTAATGGTCATGGATATCAACACACTGCGCGGAATCTGCACGGCCCTTGCTTTGATCGCCTTCGTTGGCGTGTGGATCTGGG
Source organism: uncultured Gammaproteobacteria bacterium (assembly GCA_963814945.1). Taxonomy (GTDB): domain Bacteria; phylum Pseudomonadota; class Gammaproteobacteria; order DSM-19610; family DSM-19610; genus Thiogranum. Next base: position 232,690 of record CAWFEQ010000018.1, on the reverse strand, counting down.
CCTGGAGCGGCAAGCGCAAGCGCGCCTTCGACGAAGCGGCACATCTGCCCTTCGCTGACGACACCCTGGACGCACAAAGCAAAGGTGTTAACCATGAATAATCAATTCGTTTTTTCGAGTGACTTCTGGAGCTGGTGGATCATCGGTCTGACGCTGGCGAATATTTTCGGTTGCTGGTGGCTGATCAGCTGGTCATCCAAGGAACGTCCTGGCGAGGCGGCCGTCGGCGATGTCACCGGACACAAATGGGACGAAAACCTGGAAGAGTACAACAACCCGCTGCCGCGCTGGTGGCTGTGGCTGTTCTACATCACCCTGGTGTTCGCACTGGGTTATCTGGTGCTCTATCCGGGGCTCGGTAAGATCAAGGGCGTACTGGGCTGGACCCAACAGAAACAGTATGAAGAGGAGATGGCGGCGGCCGACCAGACCTACGGCCCCCTGTTTGCCAAGTATGCGGCTACGCCTATCCCCGAGCTGATCAATGACCCGGCGGCGGTGCGCATCGGTCAGCGCCTGTTCGTCAACTACTGCGCCAGCTGTCACGGCTCTGACGCCGGCGGCGGCCCGGGCTTCCCCAACCTCAGCGACAACGACTGGCTGTACGGGGGAGACGCGAATACCATCGAGGCCAGCATACTCGATGGCCGCAGCGGAGCCATGCCGGCCTGGGGAAGCGTCCTCAAGGACAAAGGCGTAGATGAAGTCACCAACTACGTCCTGCAGCTCAGCGGGCGTAATGCCGATACCGCCAAGGCGGCCGCTGGCAAAGAGCTGTTCGCGACTTATTGCGTGGCCTGCCACGGCGCCGATGGCAAGGGCAACCAGGCGCTGGGCGCCCCGAACCTCACCGACGATACCTGGCTGTATGGCGGTTCACCGGGTGTTATCCGCCATACCATCGCCAAGGGGCGCAACGGGCGTATGCCTGCCCACCGGGACTTCCTTGGCGAGGACAAGGTCCACCTGCTGGCCACCTATATCTACAGCCTGTCCAACAAGTAGTTGTTGTCAAGGACGTCCATGTCAATCCGTCAGACCACCGCAGCAAAGACACCGGCTCCCGAACAGGAGCCGGTGTCTTCTGAAGAAGTTTACGCCAGGCACAAGAAGGTCTATCCGCGCGAAGTTCACGGCATCTTTGCCAACTTGCGCGTGCTTGGCGTAGTTCTGCTGCTGGGACTTTTCTATGGCGTTGCCTGGCTGCAATGGAATGGTCATCAGGCGGTGCTGCTGGACCTGCCGGCGCGTAAATTTTACATTTTCGGCCTCACTTTCTGGCCACAGGATTTTTTCTATTTTGCCTGGCTGCTGATCATCGCCGCGCTGACGCTGTTTTATGTCACGGCGCTGGCCGGCCGCCTGTGGTGTGGCTATGCCTGCCCGCAAACGGTGTGGACCGAAATCTTTCTGTGGATCGAGCGCAAGATAGAAGGCTCTCGCAACCGGCAGATCAAGCGCGATACGGGCAAAATGACGACCGCCAAGTTTCGCGTCAAGGCGCTCAAGCACTTCGTCTGGATCGCTTTTTCGCTGTATACCGGCTTTACCTTCGTCGGCTATTTCACCCCAATCCGCGAACTCGCGGTGGAACTGACCAGGTTTAACCTCGGCCCCTGGGAAACCTTCTGGATATGCTTTTACGGCTTCGCCACCTATGGCAACGCCGGCTGGATGCGGGAACAGGTCTGCATCTATATGTGTCCCTATGCGCGCTTCCAGAGCGCCATGTTCGACAAGGACACACTTATTATCGCCTACGATGAACAGCGGGGCGAGCCGCGCGGCTCGCGCAAGCGCGGCGGTGACCCGCGGGAGTCCGGCTTGGGCGATTGCATCGACTGCACCCTGTGCGTACAGGTCTGTCCGACCGGCATCGATATTCGTCAGGGTCTGCAGTACCAGTGTATCGGCTGTGCAGCCTGTATCGATGTCTGTGACCAGATAATGGAGAAAATGGACTACCCGAAAGGCCTGATACGCTATACCACCGAACACTCGATGTCCGGCAAGCTCACTCACATTCTCCGGCCACGCACTATCATGTATACCCTGCTGCTGGTGGCTCTGAGTGCAGGACTGGTCTATGCCATCAGCCAGCGCACAGCGCTCGAACTGGACATAATCCGTGACCGCAACAGCCTGTACCGCGAGACCAATACAGGTCTGGTGGAAAACGTCTATACGCTGAAAGTCATCAACATGGATGAAAAACCGCACCGCTATGTGCTGGAGGTGTCTGGCGAGAAATCCGGCCTGAAGAACCTGGAGCTGGTGAGGAATGATCAAAACATTGACGTGCCGGCCGGGGAAGTGCTCAATCTCCCGGTAGCGGTGCGTCTCGACCCGGCCCAGCTGCAGCGCGCAGCCAACCAGATCGAGTTTATTCTTTATGCCAAGGACGACCCAAAACTCTATGATCGGGAAAATGCCCGTTTTCTCGGACCTGTTATGGCGAGGTAATGTTGATGTCTGACACAACGTTCGACCACCAATCCCGACCCTGGTATCAGCAGGGATGGCCCTGGCTGTTGATCGCGCTGCCAGCGAGTGCCGTTGTGGGCGGTATCCTGACAATCGTCCTCGCGGTAAACAGTCCCAACGCACTGGTAGTCGATGACTACTACAAAGAAGGCCTGGCGATCAACCAGGAAAAGCACCGTCTGGCACGCGCCGCCGATATGCAACTCACCGGGCTGGTGCGTAGTGACGGCAACCTGATCACCCTCAGGCTGGATGCTTCTCAGCCGGTAACCGATGCCACGCTGACATTGCAGATCGCTCACGCGACACGCTCCGAACTTGACAGGACATTGGTAATGCAGCGCCAGGGCAACAGCTACCAGGCAGCGCTCGCCGGCTTGCCGGCCGGCACCTGGTATCTGCGACTCCAGGATCCGCATCAGACCTGGGAACTCCGTTCGCGGCTCAGCGTCAGCGGACCGTTCCAGACCTATCTGACTGCGGAGGATTGACAGCATGCACAGCGCCAGCAACGCGCACGACAACACAGGGTCAAAGGATATCCCGCTGGTTCAGCGGATCGTGGCAGTGCTCTGGCCGTCTTTTCTGACCGCCGGGCTGGCAACGACACTGTTTTTCACCGTCTTCGACCCACTCGACCTCGCCGCGCTTACGAACTATCCGGATGTAAGCCGGACCGGCGCCTACAGTATCGGGTTCTTCCTGTTCTGGTTGCTGACCTCTTCGACCTGCGCCCTGACCTGCTACTTTCAGCGCCCCTGCCACCGCCCCGGAAACCGCTGAAGCGGCAACCGCGTCGCTGCGCTTAACTGCGCCGCGGCGCTGTCTGCAGCCAGAAGGTTACCGGTCCATCGTTTACCAGGCCCACCTGCATCTCGGCGCCGAAGCGACCCAGCTTGACCGCCGGGTGTTGCTCTTGCGCCCGGGCGGAAAAATAGTCGAATAGATATTTGCCCTGTTCGGGGCTGGCGGCAGAGGTAAAGCTGGGACGCCGGCCCTTGCCGGTATCGGCCGCCAGTGTGAACTGCGGGACCAGCAGGAGCTCGCCATCGATATCAGCTAGACCAAGGTTCATGCGCCCTTGCGGATCGGCAAATACCCGGTAGCCAAGCACGCGATCCAGCAACCGGTCCGCCTCGTGCGTCGAGTCGCCCCGCTCGACCCCAAGCAGGACCAGCAGGCCTGCATCAATGGCGCCGATGCGCTGCGCCTCGACCTCTACCCAGGCGTGGCGCACCCGTTGCAGCAAGGCAATCAACCCAGGCGCTCCGCGAACGCATCAGCGGCACGTATCAGGGCATCAGCGATCGCGGGTTCTCCTGCCGAATGTCCTGCCGCCGGAATAATATGCAGCTTCGCGTCAGGCCATGCCTGGTGCAGCATATAGGCCTGATCGACGGGGCATACGACGTCGTAACGGCCGTGCACAACGACCCCGGGAATATCGCTCAGCTGGTTCGCCTGGCGGATAATCTGATCGGGCGCTATAAAGGCATTATTGATGAAATAGTGACACTCGATACGGGCCATACTCAAGGCGACATGACTGGCGCCGAAGTGCTTAACGAGCTCTGCCTTGGTGTGCAGTGTCGAGCAGCGGCCCTCCCACACCGCCCAGGCTTTGGCCGCTGCGAGCCGTCTGACCTCGTCACTGCCGGTCAATAACTCATAGTAGGCGAGCACCATATCATGCTGCTTATCCGCGGCGACTGGCGCGATAAAATCCTGCCAGTAATCCGGAAACAGTCGCGACGCACCGGACTGGTAGAACCAGCCGATATCCTGCGGACGGCAAAGAAAGATGCCCCGCAGGATCAAGCCCAGCACCCGCGCCGGGTGCTGCTCGGCGTACAGCAGGCCAAGCGTCGAGCCCCAGGAGCCCCCGAATACCAGCCAGCGGTCAACCGCCAGGTGAGCGCGGATAGTCTCCATGTCAGCCAGCAGTGCCGGCGTCGTGTTACCGGCCAGTTCAGCGTGCGGTGTCGAGCGGCCACAGCCACGCTGGTCAAACAACACAATGCGATAGAGATCCGGGTTGAAAAACTGACGATGCCAGGCCTCACAGCCACCGCCCGGCCCACCATGGACAAATACGACCGGGATGCCGCCCGGATTACCGCACTCTTCCACATACAGGCAGTGCGGCGGGTCGACTGCCAGGCTGTGCCTTACGTAGGGCTGAATCGCAGGATACAGGGTGCGCATAGGAGCGCATTCTGGCACAAAAAAAGGCGCGCCTCATGCGGGCCCGCCTTTTCCTGGACGACGACCTGTCGCGATCAGATAAACAGACAGACGTCCGAGTCCTTGGCGACGGGCAGGAAGTACGTCGCACCGACATACTCGCTGACATCGTCGATGAAATCACTGTGTTCGAAGCCGAACACATCCACGGTCATCTGGCATGCGATCAACTTCACATCGGCTTCGATGCACAACTCGCGCAGCTCTTCAACAGTGGCGACGCCCTTGTTCTTGAAAGTCTTCTTCATCAGGCCGGTGGCGACTTTTTCGAACCCCGGTACGCCCGCCATCAGCAGGTTGGGCATCGGCCAGCTGATGTTCTGAAACCACTTGGGCCCGAAAGGCATCTTCATCGGCATAGCCGGATTACCCAGCGGACTGACTTCGCAGGGAAGTTCTTTCTTCAGCAGTAACAGGCCATAGAAGGTGAAAAAGATGGTGGCATCCCAGCCGAGTGCGGACGCGGTCGAGGCCAGGATGAACGGGGGATAAGCCCAGTCAAGCGTACCCTTGGTCGCGATAATCGACATTGAAGGCGTGCGCGCTGCATCGATCTCCTGCAGCTTGGCTGGCAGCAGTTCATCGAGCTTCCTGTTCAGCCACTCGTCCATCTGGGTCGCGTTCGTGCTTTCAGCGGTCGTTGACATCGGTATGTCCTCCCTAGCCGTATCTCCACGGATAGTCATGTAATTGCAAGATGTGTCTTCGGCACCAGGGACACACCGCGTATCCCAAGCACTGGGCAGTGCCGTCGCCCGCGGTCAGTTGAATCGATCGGCTCGACAAAGCGGCGGGAATTGACGCCCGTCTGGTGATTATATGAACGCTCATTTACAGGGTCAAACATTTGGCAGCATATTCACGGCAAGAAGGCCGGCGGCTCAACATTGTTCCCATGGGAGGCCCGCGGACCGCCAGCCACCCAGGGTGCCGCGGTGGTGATGTTCGTCAAGGTCCCCTTCAAAGCCATCTCTAATATTATAGACATCACAAAACCCTTCTTTAATCAGAGAGATACCTGCCTCCAGAGAGCGCTTCCCGCTCCGGCAAAGCAGAAGAACCGGCGCCCCGGTGTTGGCGCTTTCGTGACAGATACCACCGAGCACCAGCTTGCGCACCTCGGTGACGAAATTGGGATTCAGCTTCCAGTCCGGATAATCGATCCATGGAATGTGAATGGCACCCACCGGGTGGCCAACGAACAGGAACTCCATATCGGAGCGGACGTTGATCAGCACCGCGCGGGGATCGTCCTGCATGATCTGCCAGGCTTCCTGTGGTGAAATGGTCTTCACTTCGTCCATGGCGCCGCTCCCCTAAACAAGACCCAAACAAGTATAGTAGTTTGGCGGCTGCTGTGTGCGATGCCTGAAACCAATGCCGAGAATAAACAAACGTCTGATGCGCCCCGTCGGCAGAGCCATTGCCGACTTTGGCATGATACGCGACCACGACCGCATATTGCTGGGTTTGTCCGGCGGCAAGGATTCGCTGGCTCTATTGCACATTCTGAATCAGTTGCAGCGCCGTGCCCCGATCCCCTTCGAACTCGGCGCCGTGACTGTCGATCCGCTGGTCGCAGGGTTCGACCCGGCAACGCTGCAACCGTATGTGCACGGGCTTGGCGTTCCCTATTTCTACCAGCGCGAAGCCATCTTTGAGCGGGCTATGCAGCACATCAACGGTGACTCCTACTGTAGCTGGTGCGCACGCATGAAGCGGGGCGTCATGTACGCAACGGCCCGCCGCGAAGGGTACAACGTGCTGGCGCTGGCCCAGCACCTCGACGATCTCGCCGAAAGCTTCCTCATGTCCGCCTTCTACGGTGGCCGCCTGAAAACCATGAAAGCGCACTACCGCATCAGCGCCGGCGATCTGCGGGTGATTCGCCCGCTGGTGTACGTACGCGAGCGCCAGACCCGCGACTTCGCCGCCAACGCGCACCTGCCGGTGATCTTCGACAGCTGTCCATCCTGCTTTTCCATACCAACCGCGCGCCAGCACATGAAGGAGGTGCTGGCAGCGGAAGAACAGCGTAACCCAGGACTGTTCAAGAGCATGTTAGCCACACTGCGCCCACTTATGAGCATTGCAGAGGCAGAATAGCGCTATCGTTACCCACATTGCTCAAACTTATGCGCGAACAGTATAACGGCGAGTTTTGTTAACGGTCTTATAGCGACTTCTTGAGCTTAAGCGGATGTATTGGCGTTACGATCCCGATTTTTTCGCTCGCTTTAGAAATACTCGCATTTCCTTCGCCGCCTGGATATCACCCTTCTGTTCGGCAACCGTGATACCCGTTTCGAAGGCGGAAATGGCGGCCTCGGTCAGCGCCAGCGCCACCAATACCTTCCCATAAGCTTTCCACGCGGCAGAGTACGCGGGGTCCTGGCTCACCGCCTCGGCAAGATGGGCGCGGGCGCGCTCGAGATCACCGGCTTTCGCATAGGCGCCGCCCAGACTGTAGCGTAACAACGCGGAATCCTGGCCGGCCGCCAGCATCTTTTCCAGGTTGTCTGTAATGGTCAGTGTAGTTTCCTCAGCGTGTGCGCCCAGCGACTCTTGGGTGCGGCGCGACCAAACCGCATGCGTCGACCGACTTCATTTTCGTACCCGCCACCGTGGTACGGCAAAGGACCTGATAACCCCACCGGGAACCATCAGCGTCCTGAGCCAGCCTCCTGGCAAGTATGCGCTCTCGGCAAGCCTGCTCAACGTCTCCAGAAAGCCGGTGACAGCAACACCAGCAGGGTAAAGATTTCCAACCGCCCAAGAATCATGGCCATGCTCAGCACCCACTTGGCCGTGTCGTTGATGTCGCCATAGTGATAGCCGACTTCACCCAGTCCCGGGCCCAGATTATTCAGGCATGCCGCTACCGCTGAAAAGGCCGTGACCTGGTCCAGTCCACTTGCCAGCAGGACCAGCATCATCACCGTGAAGCACCCGACGTAGGTGGCAAAAAATCCCCACACCGCCTCGACCACTCGTTCGGGCATAGCCTTATTACCGATCTTTACCGGTATCTGCGCGTTGGGGTGTACCAGCCGGCTGATTTCGCGGATCCCCTGCTTGAACAGCAGCAGAAAGCGGATGACTTTCATGCCGCCACCGGTGGAACCGGCACACCCGCCGATAAAGCTGGTGAACAACAGCATTACCGGCAGAAATCCCGGCCAGTGGAAGTACGCCGCAGTAGTGAAACCAGTCGTCGTGCCGATCGACACCACTTGAAATATGCCGTGGTGCAAAGCATCGCCGATGTCCGGGAAAGTGTCGTTCAGATACAGGTAGGTCACAGTAATGATTGCCGTCAGAGTGAGCACCGTCATATACGTCTTGAACTCCGAGTCGCGGAAGTAGATCAACACGCTGACTGAACGCCAGGCCAGAAAGTGCAGGGAAAAATTCACCCCTGCAAGCAGCATGAAGATCACCGCGATCACCTCGATCTTCGGGCTATGGAAATAGCCGATGCTCAGGTCATGGGTTGAAAACCCGCCAATCGCGACCGTGGAAAAACTGTGACAGACCGCGTCGAAGACATCCATACCTGCAAGCCAGTAGGCAATGCCGCAACTTACCGTCAAGCCGAGATAGATGTACCACAGCGCCTTCGCCGTCTCGGTGATACGTGGGGTCAGTTTGTTATCCTTGACCGGGCCGGGAGTTTCCGCGCGGTACAGCTGCATGCCCCCGATACCCAACATGGGCAGTACCGCAACCGCCAGCACAATGATCCCCATACCACCCAGCCATTGCAGTTCCTGGCGATAGAACTGGATAGAGCGGGGCAGGCGGTCGATACCCGTCAACACTGTTGCGCCGGTCGTGGTCAGGCCCGACGTTCGACTCGAATATGGCGTCGGTAAAGTCCATTTTCGGCTGTTCCGCGAAGACGAAGGGTATTGCCCCGACCAGTGCGAGCACCACCCAGAACAGCGCCACCACCACAAACCCGTCACGTACCCGCAGTTCCTGACGATGCCTGCGCACCGGATACCAGAACACCAGGCCCGCCAGCAACACGATCACCAGGGTAATGGAAAAATCGACACGACTGCTTTCGCCCAGCCACAGAGCGATGATCAGCGGCGGCAGCATGGTAACGCTGGCAAACACCAGCAGCAGTCCGAGAATTCGCTGAATGGTGGCGATGCGCATGATGCATGTTTCAGAAGAATGTAACGCCCACCTGGAACAGACGCTCGACATCAGGGATGTGGCGCTTATCCACGACGAATAGGATCACGTGGTCGTCGCTTTCGATCACGGTGTCGTGGTGGGCAATAATCACCTGTTCGCCGCGCACCACGGCGCCGATCGTGGTTCCTGGCGGCAGTTTAATTTGATCAACGGCCTGACCGACCACCTTGGATGTGTTGCTGTCGCCGTGTGCCACGGCCTCGATAGCTTCAGCGGCACCACGCCGCAGCGAATGCACCGCCGCCACGTCACCGCGACGCACATGGGTCAACAGACTGCCAATGGTCGCTTGCTGCGGCGAAATCGCTATGTCGATGGCTTCGCTCTGCACCAGGTCTACATAAGAGGGGCGGTTAATCAGCGACATGACCTTGCGCGCGCCCAGGCGCTTGGCCAACATGGCCGAAAGGATGTTCGCCTCTTCATCGTTGGTCAGCGCGCAGAAGACGTTGGTGTTTTCAATATTCTCCTCGATCAAGAGTTCTTCATCTGCCGCATCCCCCAGCAGAACGATGGCCCGATCCAGCTGTTCGGACAACCGGCGCGCCGTTTCAGGGTCGCAGTCGATCAATTTCACCTGGTAGCGTGACTCGGTCGCTTCAGCAAGACGCAGGCCGATATTGCCGCCACCGGCGATCATTACTCGTTTCACCGGCTTGTCCAGGTCACGCAGTTCACTGGTGATGGCACGTATGTCCTTGCGCGCCGCAATAAAGAACACTTCGTCATTAGCCTCGATGACCGTATCCCCCTGCGGCAATATCGGTCGGCCACGGCGAAAAATAGCCGCGACACGCGCCTCTACCCCGGGCATATGCTGTTTGAGTTCACGCAACTCCTGTCCCACCAGCGGACCACCCTGGACCGCGCGCACCGCGACCAGCTGCACCCGCCCGCCCGCAAAGTCCAGGACCTGCAATGCTTCCGGCTGCTCGATCAGGCGGCAGATGTAATCGGTCACCAGCTGTTCCGGGCTGATAAGCACATCGATCGGCAGGGCCTCCTGACTGAACAGCTTGGGGTAACGCAGGTAGGGCTGGGCACGCACGCGGGCAACCTTTATGGGCGTATGGAAGAGAGTGTAGGCGACCTGACAAGCGACCATGTTGGTCTCATCGCTATTGGTCACCGCGAGAATCATGTCGGCGTCTTCCGCACCCGCCCGGATAAGTACCTCAGGATGCGACGCCGAGCCCATTACAGTGCGGATGTCGATGCGATCCTGAAGGTCTCGCAGAATTTCCGGCCGGCTGTCGACAACCGTGATGTCGTTGGCTTCACTGGCCAGGTTTTGTGCTACCGAGGATCCCACTTGGCCAGCACCGAGGATAATGATTTTCATTCAGTTCACGGCCGGTCAGTCGTTGCCTTTCTTGAACTCGATACCCAGCGCGCGCAACTTTCGATACAGGTGGGTTCGCTCCATACCGACGCGCTTGGCAAGCTTACCGACACTGCCGCCCACCTCCTGCAGCTGGTGTTCCAGGTAAACCTTCTCGAACTGTTCTCTGGCTTCACGCAGCGGCAGGTCCAGGGGCAGTGGGGTGCTGCTGGATGAGCTGGCTGTCTCGACAACTTCGCTGTAGTGTTGCAGCGCGCCCTCGACTTCGTCGATATCGATCACCGGCCCTTGGCCAAGAATCAGCAGTCGCTGCACCAGGTTCTTGAGTTCCCGGGTGTTGCCCGGCCAGCCATAGTGGCGCAAGCGGTTCTGCGCAGCGATGGAAAATTCACGGTAGGGGAGATTCTCCTGCATGACGAAGCGGTCAACGTAGAAGTTCAGTAACTCGGGGATATCCGCGGGGTGCGCACGCAGCGGCGGCACAGTCAGGGGCACGACGTTCAAGTGATAGTAGAGGTCCCCACGGAAACGCCCGTCCCGCACTTCCTGCTCGAGGTCACGCGACGTGGTCGCAATAACGCGAATGTCCACCGGCACCGGCTCCGTACCGCCCATGCGCAGAAAGGAGTGCGTCTGGAACACGCTCAAAAGGCGGGACTGGGTTTGCAGGTCCATATCGGAAATATTCGCCAGCAGCAGCGTCCCACCGTTCGCCTGCTCCAGTCGCCCGTAGACGATACGTTCGCCATCCTCCGACCCGAACAGTTCGACTGCCGAATGCTCAGCCGACATCGAACCGACCGCGACCTCGACAAACGGCTTGTCCCGCAAGGGGCTGTGCGAGTGTATATAGCGCGCCACGACCTCCTTGCCGGCACCGGGCTCACCCGTGATCAATACCCAGGTATTGTGCTGAGCGATCTTCCTTGCCTGCTCGCGCAGTGCCTGGATGATCTCGCTCTTGCCAGCCGGTTCGGACACCGGCTGCGCCCGACGCTTCAGGCCCTGGTTTTCCTGCCGCAGCTTGCCGGCCTCTAGCGCACGGTTAACCAGCAGCAGCAGCTTGGCCAGTGAAATCGGTTTTTCGATGAAATCGTAGGCGCCGAGACGGGTCGCTTCCACCGCCGTTTCAACTGTGGCGTGTCCGGACATGATAATGATCGGGCACGGCAGGCTGCCCCCCTCAGCCCACTCACGCAGCAGCGTGATGCCGTCCACGTCATCCATCCAGATATCGAGCAGAATCAAATCGGGTCGCCGCATGCGTCGCGCCTGGCGCGCCGACTCGCCGCTGTCAGCGACACTCACCTCAAAACCTTCGTCTTCAAGGATTTCCTTGACCAGATTGCGGATATCCGGTTCGTCGTCTACCACCAGGATGTGGCCGGAGGGCATATTGATTCCCGTTTCTCTTCTAGCGTCCGGAACAATGATTCTTGTGTGCGCAACTGCCGACATTATAGAGCAGCCTTTCTCAGGTTACAGTGCTTTGTGTTTCAGCATGAAACCGGATCTCGATGCAGGCATGATGCTCGGGGCTATTGTGTGCCCTTATCTGGCCATTATGCTCTTCGACAATCTTTTTAACGATGGCCAGTCCCAGACCGGTGCCGCGCGTCTTGGTGGTCACGTAGGGCTCGAACAGGCGCTCGAGAACCTCATCGGAAAAGCCGCTGCCGTTATCCTCGAAACTCAGATCGACATAGCGCTCGCCTGTCGCCAGCACCCAGCGGGACCGCAGAGTCAGGTCGCCCCGAGCCTTATCACGCACCGCCTCCAGCGCATTCTTGAAGAGGTTGTGCAGGAGCTGGCGCAGCCGCCCGGCATCCGCATCCATCATCGGCGTGGGTTCGGCCAGGTCCAGTTTAATGCGCAATCTGGAACCTTTGTAGAGATCGGCGACATCGCGGATTAGTTCGTAGAGATCGACCGGCTCCAGTTGCGGCATAGGGGCACGCGCATAATCACCAAAGGCGTTGACCATCTCCTTGAGCGTCTCGACTTGCTGACCAATGGTGCGTGTTGCCCGGTCCAACACCTCCGCATCCTCAGCGCGCATGGTCTTGAGATACTTGCGTCGCAGGCGTTCCGCAGAAAGCTGAATCGGTGTCAGGGGATTCTTTATTTCATGGGCGAGACGGCGTGCAACGTCGCCCCAGGCAGCGTCGCGCTGCGCGCGTATCAGGTCCGTGACATCATCAAACACCACCACTTGCCCCCCGGCCAGCTCTTCGCTGACCAGAAGAGCTGTGCTGCGGCACATGAGTACCCGGCGCCCGCCACTGTCAGACAGCTCCACCTGTTCCCGCCAGTCGGTCACTTGCCGTTGCTGATAATTCTGGATCAGTGACAATAGTGGCTCCATGAAACTGAAGCGTTCTGCGAGAGCAGTGAGCCGCTGGCCCAGTTGGCCACTCAGGTCGATACCCAGAATCTGGCAGGCCGCCTCGTTGACCGTTCTCAGTTCGTTGTCCGGCCCGATACTCATGACTCCGGAAGACAGACTGCCGAGTACGGTTTCCAGGTAGGCACGTTGACGTTCGACTTCTCGCTGGCTGCTGCGCGCCTGGTCGCGCGCTCGGGAAAGACGTCGCGTCATATCGTTGAAAGACCGCACCAGAAACCCAAGCTCATCTTCGCTGGTAACCGGTAGGCGTTTGCTGTAGTCGCCCTCGGATACCGCGCGAGTACCGTCGGCGAGGATCGCGATCGGCTCCACCATCCGCCGCGCCGAATAGAATGCGGCCCATACCGCGGACAACAGGCTCAACACCAGCACCAGTGACAGGGTCAAGATATAGCTGTACTTCAGCGGCTTGCGCAGATATGCCAGCTTTTTATAGCGAACGATCTGGTTTTCGACGTTGTCTGCCAACACATTCAGACGCTGCGGGATCCTGTACAACGCCTGCAGCGTCTGTGACTCGGCACCGGCCTTCTTCGCCGGCACCGGAACCACGGCCCGCACGTAGAGGCCGGAGTCACCGACCGGATCGATGCCAACGTAGGCTCGTCCCTGGGCCAGCGACATGAGCACCTGTTCGCTGGGACGATTGGGCACAATATCGATGCCCTCCGCGCTGCTCGAAGCAATGATACGGCCGTCCTGGCCAAACAGAGTGAGTTCGGTCGCAGCGCTGAGGACGCGCATGTCATAGAGCCCGATGGGCACGGTAGCCGGCGACATGTCGACGACCTTTTCGGCAACCTTTTCGGTGACCCCCAATAGATCGTTCAGGCGAATATCCAGAGCGCGACGACCCAGTTCCAGGGCGTCATCCAGCGCCTCCTCAATCTGTACGTCAAACCAGGAGTCAATGCCACGCTGCAGGTACTGGAGAGAGAAGTAATACACTACCGTAATCGGCACGACCGCCAATATAACGAAAGTTACTACCAGCCGCGAAGTGAGCTGCGCTCCGGGAGCCCGTGCGCGGTACTGTGAGACCAGCCAGTAGAGGTTGGAACCAATCAGGCCGATAAGGACCACCAGGCCCAGCGCATTGATCAGCAACAACCAGGAATACAGCTGTCCAAAACGTTCGGAATTGTTGGTGGCATCACTCATGAGCGACAATGACACCAACAGCAGCACGAACAGAATGAGCATGGGCCAGATACCCAGCCGCGTGCTTCTTACGGCTGCAGCTGCCATTGGTACCATTCACTCTTGAGGCTCCACTCCGAACCCAGGTAAGCCCAGGCGCGTACCGGAGTCGGCAGTGCCTCAACATCGATGTCGGCTCGCATTCTCACATAGTACTTTTCATCCTGATCAAGCAGCTGCGCGTCGATCAGCGGCAGGTCGTAGACATTGCCGATGTATGCGAGAGCGTCGCCAAGCGCGGCAAAACTCTGCTGACCCCCGGTACTGAAATTATCGACCAGGTAGCGTCGGCTCAGCGCGTGATACGCGAGTTTGAAGCGCTGACGCAATTCTGCGATCGACTCGGGCCACAACCACCGGCGATCCCGCAGCACCTCGATGCGCAGCTCGATCAGAAGCGGCACGCCATTGTGCAGCGCGTCGTTCAGGGTATCGTTGAAGTCGAAGTCCACGTGCGCGCCCAGTCGGTAGACGTTGTCTACCAGCAGGGTACGCGCATCGATGATACGTGTCTCGCGCGCCCAGGCCTGACTGGCCGCGAGCAGGCAGCACAGCCCCAGCAGCAACCAGACATAGCGCCTATCCCGACTTTGCTCGCAGCAGGCTATGATTTTCGAGCGCTCCGTCACCAGGCTGTCTTTCAGGCTTTGACCAGTCGTGCGAAATAGAACCCATCCATACCGTGCTCGCCGGGTAGCAGCTGCCGACCAACTACCTGTCTCCAACCCCAGTCGGCGTCCAACGGCAGTTCCCGCGCATCTCGGTGCCGGCCCAGAAAATCGCGCACAATATCGCTGTTCTCTGGCTTGAACACGGAGCATGTCACGTACAAAAGGATACCGCCAGAGACCAGCAAGGGCCATAAAGCTTCCAGCAGTCTATCTTGCTGTTCACTCAAGGCCGGCAAGTCTTCAGCCCGACGCAGGACCTTGATATCCGGATGGCGGCGCACCACGCCACTGGCGGAGCAGGGCGCGTCCAGCAAAATGCGATCGAACGGTCGACCATCCCACCAGCTGGCTGGGTCTCCGGCGTCCGCGGCCAGACAGGTGGCGTCGAGCTGAAGGCGTCGCAGATTGTCGGCGACCTTCTCCAGCCGGCCTGCGTCCTTGTCGAGAGCGACCACTTCCGCCCGTCCCGCAACCGATTCGAGAATGTGGCCGGTTTTGCCGCCTGGAGCTGCACAGGCATCGAGCACACGCTGCCCATGCCGCAGCGCCAGCAACGGCGCCGAGAGCTGAGCAGCCGCATCCTGAACAGACACCGCGCCAGAAAAGAAATCCGGCAGGCTGTCTACCGCAACCGGCTTAACCAGTGCGATGGCCGTCTCGGGGAAAGGCAGTGCCCGCGCCTCGATGCCGGCAGCTTCGAGTCTGGCCAGGTAGCTGGCTCGATCGCCGCTGCGACGGTTGACGCGAAGAACCAGGGGCGGACGTTGGTTGTTCGCCTGCAGAATTTCCTGCCACTGTTCCGGCCAGTCCTGCTGCAGACGGTTGATCCACCACTGTGGGTGCGACCACCGCGATTGCGGAGCAGCATCGGCCACCGCAAGCAACGAGTGATGGCGACGTAAAGCACTGCGCAGCACCCCGTTGATCAGCCCGACAGCCCAGTCCTTGCCGAATCCGCGCACCGCTTCGACGGTTTCTGAAACTGCAGCATGCGTCGGCATTTCCAGCACCAGCAACTGGTAGAGCCCGACCAGCAGCAATGCATACAGGTCGCGGTCCTTGGTCTTCAACGGCCTGGTCACTAGTTGCCTGAGCACTCTGTCCAGTCTGTAGAACCAACGCAGGGTACCGAACGCCAACTCCTGGGCGAGGGCCCGCTGACGTGGATCATCGAGGTAGACAAACTGGTTCCCCAGCGCGACGCTCAACGACTCTCCCCGATGGAGCACACCGTCAACCAGGCGGGCGGCGAGCAAGCGCGGGTTGCCGACCGGCCGGGTTGTCGGGTTCACGGGCAGGATCGGACGTGGGCCGCTGGCTTCACTCAAGAACAACGCCGTCGAGGCTGCGCGCATTGAGGAACGCCGCGGCATTCAGCCGTCTGCCGCCCGGAAGCTGGACTTCCTGCACGCGCAGGCAACCGTGCCCGCAGGCCACGTCGATACCGTGTCTGCCGGCAGACACGACGGTACCGGGCCTTGCCGAGTCGCCCTCTATCGCTTGTGCAGACCAGATTCTCAGAGTCTGCCCCTGATACTGCGCCTGTGCCACCGGCCAGGGGTTGAAAGCCCGAACCTGGCGCTCAAGCTGGCCAGCATCCTGCCGCCAGTCGACGACAGCCTCGCGCTTGTCCAGCTTATGCGCATAGGTCGCCCGTGACCCGTTCTGTGGCCTCGGCCGCAGGCTGCCGGCCTCCAGATCCTCCAGGTGCTCGGCCAGCAGGCGCGCGGCCAGCAGGCTGAGACGCTCGTGTAGCGAGCCCCCGGTTTCGTCGGGCGCAATTGGGGTGCGAACTTCGGCTAACACCGGGCCGCTGTCCAGACCGGCCTCCATCTGCATCAGGCACACGCCGGTTTCGCTGTCGCCCGCAAGAATAGCGCGCTGAATCGGCGCCGCACCACGCCAACGCGGCAACATCGAGGCGTGCAGATTGACACAACCTCGTCTTGGTATATCGAGCACGGCTTGCGGCAGCAAGAGACCATAGGCGACTACCACCATTAGATCCGGCTGCAGTGCCGCGAGCGCCTGTTGTTCCGCCTGCCCCTTGAGACCAGTAGGCTGAAATACCGGGAGTCCGTGCTGCAGCGCCAGCTGCTTTACTGGGCCGGGCGTGAGTTTCCGACCCCGCCCCGCCGGACGGTCGGGTTGCGTATAGACACCGACCACCTTGCACCGACTGGCCAATATCGCCTCCAGGACGGGCACGGAAAAGTCAGGGGTTCCGGCAAAAATGATGTGCATAAATTCAGTCTGGGGCCGCCTAAAGGTACATTCCTGGCCGAAGGGCAAACTGCCGCGGTTTTCTGCGGGCTCGCTTATTGTAACCACCGGGCCTAGCCGGTATATGCCACCGGTCACAGCCTCCAGCTTCATTCCAGCCGAGGTACGCGGCCGTGCGGGGCTCAAACTCCAGTCTAAATGACGGGCTTGGCCTGCTTCTCGGCGGCGCTGGTGTCTTCGTCGCCGAGGCGCCGTTGTTTTTCAAGCTTCTTGCGGATCCGCTGGCGCTTAAGCTGGGACAGGTAGTCAACGAACAGCTTGCCGTCAAGGTGGTCGATCTCGTGCTGTATGCAAACAGCCAGTAAACCGCTTGTTTCCAGATCAAAAGATTCGCCGTTGGGATTCAGCGCTTGCACTTTGATGCGTTCGGCACGCTGTACACGTTCATAAACGCCCGGCACGGAGAGGCAGCCTTCGTCCATTTGTTCAACGCCATCTTGCCAGACAATTTCGGGATTGATGTACACCTGAGGTTGATCCTGGTCCTGCGATACGTCGATGACCACCACCCGTTTGTGCACATTGACCTGAGTCGCCGCCAAGCCGATACCAGGTGCCTGGTACATGGTTGCGAACATATCGTCAATCAGCTCGCGCAGCCGGTCGTCAACCTTGTCAACCTCCCGGGCACGCTGACGGAGCCTTGGGTCGGGGAAATGCAGAATATCGAGAATCGCCATGTGATGCTGGTCACAAATCGAAGTTCGAGACACCTATATACTCTAACATAATGATCGTACGAACGTTTAGCGGACGCGAAAATTTTGAATTGAGACAAATTCCGCTACACTCCGGCGGTCAACTGCCGTTATATATCATCGAATTACGACGCCCTGGCGACACCGCCAGAGCCGGATACAGACAAAAACCGTACTTAGAAAAGGGAACGCCTTATGTCGATACTGAAATCGCTGGCGCTGGCTCTGGCGCTGCTGGCCACCGCCGCCTACGCCGACCAGGTAGTACTCAAGGACGGACACCCCGACCGCTATGTTGTGGTCAAGGGGGATACCCTCTGGGACATATCCGACCGCTTTCTCAACAGCCCCTGGCTGTGGCCCGAGGTCTGGTATGTGAATCCGCAGATCGACAACCCGCACTTGATTTACCCCGGTGATGTTATCAACCTGGTGTACGTAGACGGAAAGCCCCAGCTACGCATAGAGCGCGGCAAGGGCACCTACAAGCTGTCCCCGACAGCGCGCGTCGAGCGCCTGGATAAGGCTATACCGACTATTCCGATTGACGCTATACAGCAATTCCTGACTCAGCCGCTGGTGGCTGACGAGACCACCCTGGGCGACGCGGCCTATGTGGTCTCCAGCGCGGACGAACACCTGATCGTGGGCGCAGGTGACCGCATCTACGTCCGTGGCATCGCCGCCGACCAGGGCGACCGCTATAATATCTTCCGCCCCGGCGACGCCTATAAGGACCCCGACACGGGCGAAATCCTGGGCTACGAAGCCCTCTACCTGGGCGACGCCAGCAGTGAAAAGTTCGGCGACCCTTCCACGCTGAAGCTGACCCGCACCACCCGCGAAATCAATATCGGCGACCGTGTCTTGCCGATGACCCAGGAAGACGTTTACGCCTACTTCGCCCCGCATTCGGCCGACACGAAAATAGACGGCACCATAATTTCCGTCGTTGACGGAGTCAGCCAGATCGGCCAGTATCAGGTCGTGGTTCTGAACCGGGGCACGCGTGAAGGCGTTGACGTTGGTACCGTGTTCCAGATTTTCCAGACGGGTGATGTCATTGCGGACCAAGTCAGCAAGGAACGCAACGCGGCCGTGAAGTTGCCGGACGAGAAAGCCGGGGTCCTGATGGTCTTCCGCAGTTTCGACAAGGTCAGTTTCGGCCTGGTCATGAAAGCCACCAGCGCCCTGCACGTCGGAGACCACGTCCGCACCCCCTGACGATCCGCCGTGCAGTACTGGCAAAAGCCGGTACCTTCGGGCATGGTATCAGGCCATGTACCGAGGTGCCGGTTTCTTTGTTGCAGGAGGCTCAAGGATGAGCAAGCAGACCACCCCGCCATCGCAGGATTCATGCTCCCGGGACGCTACCGATTATTGGCTTGCACTGTACCGTTTGACCGGTGTCGGCAACCGCGGGATGCACCGGTTGCTGCAGCACTTCCGCACCCCCGAGGCCATATTCAGCGCCAGCGGCGAGCAGCTTCAGGGCGTTGGCCTGGGAGCTGGCGCCATCGACGCCCTCCGACGGCCTGACTGGCAGGCCGTCGAACAGGATCTGGCCTGGTTGTCTGCGCCTGGCAACCGGGTGGTGAAATTCACCGATGCAGCCTATCCACCGCGGCTCGCCGCCATCCCGGATCCGCCGCTGTTATTGTTTGTCCACGGCGATCCGGACTACTTGCTGCAACCGCAACTGGCAATCGTCGGCAGCCGCAACCCCAGTCACGACGGCGTCGCCCTGGCGGAGGACTTCGCCGCCTACCTCGGTGGCTGCGGACTGACTATCTGCAGCGGCCTGGCGGCCGGTATCGATGCCGCGGCCCACCGGGGGGCCTTGGGTTCTGCGGCAGGCACGGTCGCCGTAACCGGCACCGGACTGGACCGCGTGTACCCGGCGCGCCATCGTGAGCTCGCACACCAGATTGCGGAAAATGGCGTCCTGGTATCCGAGTTTCCGCCCGGGACTCCGCCGCTCGCCGCTAACTTTCCGCGGCGCAATCGCATTATCAGCGGGCTGAGTGTTGGTACCCTGGTGGTAGAGGCCGCCCTGCATTCCGGTTCGCTGATCACCGCACGCCACGCGCTTGAGCAAGGCCGCGAGGTGTTCGCGATACCCGGCTCCGTCCACAACCCGCTGGCACGTGGCTGCCATGCACTGATCCGGGACGGCGCGAAACTGGTAGAAGGCGGTGAGCATATCCTCGAGGAACTCGCCAGCCAGCTGCCGCTCGATCGGTCAGCCCGCGTCATGCCGCCTCCTGCGACTGGCCAGGTCGCGCAACCGGCCGGACTTGCGCCGGAATACTGTGAGTTGCTGGACCTCATGGGCTACGAAGCGGTAGCTGTCGACCAGCTGGTGCAGCGCTCCGGATTGACGCCGGAACAGGTTTCCTCCATGCTGCTGCTGCTGGAACTTGAAGACAGAGTTTACTCCGGTCCGGGCGGGCGTTATACCCGGGCAAGATAGAGGCTTGATATGAAAGAAAATATGTTTGATGTGCTCATGTACCTGTTCGAGCACTACTACATGGATGAGGAGACCGAACTGAGTCCGGATCGGGAATCCCTGCACAGCGAGCTCCTCGAAGCCGGATTTCCTTCGCGCGACATCAATCAGGCCTTCGAATGGCTGGAGGATCTGGCCGTTCAGCCGCATCAGGTGCATGCACCGCAAACCGGAAACGCCCTGCGCATTTACTCGGACGTTGAATCTGAGCGCCTGGACGCCGAAAGTCGGGGTTTTCTGCTGTTCCTGGAACAAATGGGTATCCTGACCCCTGACACTCGCGAGCGGGTGATTGACCGCGCCATGGCCCTGGACACGGAGGACTTCGACATTCGTCAGCTCAAATGGGTCGTGCTCATGGTGTTGTTCAATCAGCCCGGTGCCGAAGCGGCCTACGCCTGGATGGAAGATCTGGTCTTTGACAGCTTGCCGGGCGGTTACTTGCATTAGTTGTTAACCCTGTTTCACCAACCAAGCCGCACCCAGATGCGGCTTTTTAGCTATAGAGCGCATGAGCACAAATCTGGTCATAGTTGAATCGCCCGCCAAGGCGAAGACCATCAAGAAATACCTCGGCAAGGGCTTTGAGGTGCTGGCCTCCTACGGTCATGTACGCGACCTGATCCCCAAAGAAGGTGCGGTCGATCCGGAGCACAACTTCGCCATGAAGTACCAGGTGATCGAGCGCAACGCAAGGCACATAGATGCCATCGCCAAGGCGCTGAAGAAAGCCGATAAGCTATACCTGGCGACCGACCCCGATCGCGAAGGCGAAGCCATCTCCTGGCACCTCTACGAGTTGCTGAACGACAAAAACACGCTGAACAACAAGGGCGTGTATCGTGTGGTGTTCCACGAAATCACCAAGCGGGCGATCAACGAAGCGATTGAACATCCGCGCGAGCTGTCGACCGACCTGGTGAACGCCCAGCAGGCGCGCCGCGCGCTCGACTACCTGGTAGGTTTCAACCTCTCGCCACTGCTGTGGAAAAAGGTGCGCCGCGGCCTGTCAGCCGGTCGCGTGCAAAGCCCGGCGTTGCGCATGATTGTCGAGCGTGAAGAAGAGATTGAACAATTCAAACCGCGCGAATACTGGAGCATTGAAGCGGATCTTGAAAAGGACAGCCAGGCTTTCACCGCCAAGCTCACGCATTTGCATGACAACAAACTGGGGCAGTTCTCGATTCACAAGGGAGACAAGGCGCACGCAGCAGCGAAGGAGCTCACTGAGGCTGCGCACGGCGAACTGACGGTCAGCAGTATTGAAAAGAAACAACGCAAGCGCAACCCTGCTGCACCGTTCACTACTTCGACGCTGCAGCAGGAAGCCTCGCGCAAGCTGGGCTTCAGCGCCAAACGCACCATGACAGTGGCGCAGCAGTTGTATGAAGGCATCGACATCGGTGATGGCGCGGTGGGCCTGATTACTTACATGCGCACCGATTCAGTGACGCTGGCCAACGAAGCCGTGGAGGAACTGCGCCAATTGATCAGCGAGCGTTATGGCAAAGGTAAACTGCCCAAAACGCCCCAACAGTTTAAGACCAAGGCTAAGAATGCGCAGGAAGCCCACGAGGCAATCCGCCCGACATCGGTTGCGAACGTTCCCGATGACATCAAGTCGCACCTGTCTTCCGATCAGTACAAACTGTACAACCTGATCTGGAAACGCACCGTGGCCTGCCAGATGATTCACGCCACCATCCATACGGTAGGCGTGGACTTTGCCGTGGGTGACGGCAACATCCTGCGCTCGACCGGCTCCACTGTGGTGGAACCGGGTTTCATGGCGGTTTATGAAGAAGGCGTGGATGATGCCAAGAAGAGCACGGGTGAAGACAGTCGCTTGCCGTCTCTCAAGGAGGGCGACAAGGTTAAGCTGGTCAAGATACGTCCCGAACAACATTTCACCGAACCGCCACCACGCTACAGTGAGGCCAGCCTCGTCAAGGCACTGGAAGAGCACGGTATCGGACGGCCGTCGACGTATGCGACTATCATATCGACCTTACAGCAACGCGAATATGTGACGCTGGAGAAGCGCCGCTTCGAGCCGACCGACGTTGGCCGCATCGTCAGCAGGTTCCTGACCAATCACTTTACCCGCTATGTCGATTACGACTTTACGGCACGTCTCGAAGATGAACTCGACGAAGTATCACGCGGCGAAAAGGACTGGATACCGCTGATGAAAGAGTTCTGGTATCCGTTCAGGGAACTTGTCAAGGCAAAGGAAGAAAGCGTCTCGCGCGCCGAAGTCACCACAGAGGCACTCGACGAAGAATGCCCGAAGTGCGGCAAGAAGCTCAACATTCGCCTGGGGCGACGCGGCCGTTTTGTCGGCTGCAGTGGATTTCCCGAGTGCGACTATACCCGTAACCTGGACGAAAATGCGGTGTCCGCCGAGCCGGAAGTCGTTGCGGGTCGCAGTTGTCCGGAGTGCAACTCCCAGCTGATCATCCGCACCGGGCGCTACGGCAAGTTCATCGGCTGCTCCAGCTACCCGGAGTGCAAGTACATAGAGCCGCTGGAGAAACCGGAAGACACCGGAGTCACTTGCCCCAAGTGCAGCAAGGGCACCATGCTGAAACGCAAGTCGCGACGCGGCAAAGTTTTTTATTCCTGCTCGACTTATCCGGATTGTGATTATGCGGTATGGAACGAACCGCTGGAGGGACCCTGCCCGGACTGCAACTGGCCGATTCTCACTATCAAGACGACCAAAAAGAACGGCACAGAACGCGTCTGCCCACAGCAGGATTGTAAGTTCGCCGAGCCTTACGAGCTTGAACCTGTCGACGACAGTGAAGCGGGATAAGGGTACGGCGGTTTGCCCGGGTGGACAGCTTCGCCCGGATCACCCCGCCTGCGGCCCCGCGCACTCAGTCTTACGCATCGATCCTTGCGGCACGCGAACAGGGCTGGCACCGGGTATCACGAGACTCGCGGAACCCGCGGTTCGGTAGCGCGATGTCGAGCCCGTTTCATGAGACTTTCCGGTTGCGGCTGGCTGTCGACTGGATCAGAGCCGGCGGCATCATTGCCTACCCGACCGAGGCCGTGTTCGGTCTAGGATGCGATCCGGCAGACGCGCTTGCCGTGTCCCGGCTGCTGGCTGTCAAACAGCGCCCGCCCGACAAAGGCCTGATCTTAGTGGCGGCGTGCTGGCGGCAGCTGCAGCCCTGGCTGAAGGCCCTGCCGGCCCGCCTCGAAAAACGACTGCAGCGCAGCTGGCCGGGGCCCGTGACCTGGCTGATCCCTGCGGCCGATGACTGTCCCGACTGGCTGACCGGCGCGCACCCGACGCTCGCGGTTCGCATCAGTGCGCATCCCGTGGTGCGAGCCTTGTGCGCCACCTGGGGCGGCGCGCTGATCTCCACCAGCGCCAACAAGAGTCAACAGCGCCCCGCGCGTTCGGTGCTCGAAGTACAGCTACGTTTTGCCGCCAGTATCGACTATATCCTACCGGGTCCGCCGGGTGGACGCCGGCAACCAACAACTATCCGTGATCTGGCCAGTGGCCGGATTGTCCGCGCATAGGACTGCATGCAACCGCGCCTGCGCAACCAAAGCGGTCCCGCAGCAGCGCGTCGCCGCGCGCCCGGCGGGCGCCGCGGGGCCGGAACCGCGGGCCTTGGCTGCCCGCGGCGGAAGTCGCGTATACTCGACATATGGGCAACCCGGACATCAAGGCTGTTTCCAACTATCTGCTGGGACTCCAGGACCGGATCTGTCAGGCACTGGAGCATGTCGACCAGGACAAGGTTTTCCGCGAACACCAGTGGAAGCGGGAGGAGGGCGGGGGCGGACGCTCGCGGGTGATGGAAGAGGGTGCCATTTTCGAAAAGGCAGGCATCAATTTCTCACACGTCCACGGCGCCCAGCTGCCAGCATCAGCGACCGCACACCGACCGGAACTGGCTGGCCGCAGCTTCGAAGCGATGGGTGTATCGCTGGTGATTCATCCGCGCAACCCGTATGCACCGACTTCGCATGCAAATGTGCGTTTCTTCCTTGCTGAAGAATCCTCTATGGATCCCGTATGGTGGTTCGGTGGGGGCTTTGATCTGACACCCTATTACGGCTACGAAGAAGATGCGGTCCACTGGCACCGGACGGCCAGGGCGGCCTGCCGCCCTTTTGGCGAAGACATCTACCCGCGCTTCAAGACCTGGTGTGATAAGTATTTTTATCTTAAACACCGTGACGAGCCGCGTGGCATCGGCGGGCTGTTTTTCGACGATTTCAACGAGCTGGGCTTCGACAACAGCTTCGCATTCATGCGCAGCGTCGGTGATCACTACATACCGGCATATGTGCCCATCGTGGAGCGGCGCATGCATCAGCCCTACGGAGAGCGCGAACGCGCGTTTCAACTCTACCGCCGCGGTCGCTATGTGGAATTCAACCTGGTTTACGATCGGGGTACCCTGTTTGGCCTGCAGAGTGGCGGCCGTGCAGAGTCAATTCTGATGTCGCTGCCGCCGCTAGTTAGCTGGCGCTACGACTGGCACCCGGAGGCCGGCAGCGCCGAGGCCCAACTCTACGACGTGTTTCTGAAAAGCAGAGACTGGGTATAAAATCAGCCGGCGTGTGTCGCGACTTTCCCAGCGCCGGGTTACGGGTTCCTCTGCGCGTGCGGTTCGCATTGACACCGACAGGAACACCAGAAGTGAGAGAAACACAGCAATCTTGGTCACCGTACAACTCCTTTTGCTGTAAAGGCCAGAGTCACGGTTTGCGGCTGGCTTCGCATCGGCCACTGCACCCACTAAGCCAGCGCGATTCGAGCCGGATGTCTGTCCGGTCATAATGATTCCTTGATTGTGGCAGCCGATACGGCAGCAACCGAAATCAATTGTGGACCCGCTACAGATTTTGTCCCTTCCGCAAAAAAAGAGCCCCACCAGAGGTGGGGCGAAAAAACGCTTTTCAGCGTCGGAGGAGTCATTCGCACAATAAACTTCGTTCACGGTGCTTTCGGAGTGCGCCCTCGGCGTCCATCCAAAGACGCAGTCCGAAAGTATCCATCCGTGGATCAGGAGTGCCGACCTTGTTCCTTGTAGCGGTCGACCCGGCGAAATCTTTAGCGATCCCTCAGTGCCATCTCCAGCTCCTTGCCTCTATGGCAAGCAAGCATGATGCCAACTTTTGAAAGGGAAGGCATACTTATTGAAAATCAGCCTGTTAAATAGCCACGCAGATTCTGTCACGGGAGCGCAGCATTTCGATTGGCGGAAACCGCGCTTATCAAGCGTCGGAGTGCCGTCAGCGGGCGACGGAATATCGGCGCAGCGCAGCGCGGCGCTGTTATCGTCACGACGGCAGGGAACCGGGCGAGCCGGCGAGCCGTCTTACACAGTGATATTTCCCGGGCCCCGCCAGCCGCAGGCGGGCGGGGCCAGGTTGCGTTAGCGTTCAGCGGCTGGGCGGGGAGCTCACTAGTCGACGGTGTCATTAGTGTTTTGGTGCAGGCATGTCGCGGCGACCGCCCGGGCCGCGCAGGCGGGCGATGACCCGTGCTTCAGCGAGCAGCGCCTCGAGTGGCGCCGCCTCCGATGGCAGCGCACCCAGCGGCAACTGTCGCAGCAACTGGTGCCGCTTCAGCACCGTGAAATAGTCCTCCGGCTCAAGCAGGTGGACCGCCGCAGTGAATCCTGTGTCGAGGTGCCGCCAAGCGGATTCCTGCTTACGCGAGATCAACAATTGCCCATAGCACAGATCAAGCAAGGCACGTTCACGCTGCTCGTTAAGTACGGCAAGAAGATTCCTGTAATTGGGCTCGATATCATAGCCCGCCCAGTAACGGAGAATGATTTCCGCCAGGCGCATGGTGAACAGCCCCTGTTGGGTAGCGCGACCGCCGCGAAGACTGTGTCGAACTTCCGAGAGCGCGGCCTGCGCCTGCTCCACAGTCAGCGGCACAGCGAACCAGCTGGCCAGGCCCGCCTGACCACCTACCACTAACTGACTGAGTACCTCTGGGCGAGTCACTAGCGCGGGTACCTGTGCCTGAACCTGAGGTCAATGTACACTGTGTACCCGGCTTTCCCAAGAGCAAGAGGAGTTTTGCTTTGTCTGAGTTCGAAACCGGCCGCGGTCAGTACCCCGGGGTCCGTTTGCGCCGTATGCGTCGTGATGAGTTCTCCCGTCGCCTGATGCGCGAGTCACGGCTCAACGTCGACGATCTCATTTACCCGGCGTTTGTTCTCGAAGGCACCAGCCGGAGAGAGGATGTAGTCTCAATGCCCGGTGTCCAGCGCCTGAGCATCGATCTTCTGGTCAAGGAAGCAACAACCATTCAGGCACTGGGTGTACCGGCGATGGCGTTGTTTCCAGTGACTCCCGCCGACTGTAAGAGCGACGATGCGCGCGAAGCCTACAACCCCGATGGCCTCGCACAGCGCGCCGTGCGCGCACTCAAGCAGGCCTGTCCCGACCTGGGCGTGATCACCGACGTGGCCCTGGACCCCTTTACCAGTCACGGCCAGGATGGCCTT
Source organism: uncultured Gammaproteobacteria bacterium (assembly GCA_963814945.1). GTDB lineage: Bacteria > Pseudomonadota > Gammaproteobacteria > DSM-19610 > DSM-19610 > Thiogranum. The sequence goes on along the minus strand of CAWFEQ010000018.1, from coordinate 206,140 downwards.
ATCGACGCCGGCGGTTACGTGATGAACGACGAGACTGTCGACGTGCTGGTGAAGCAGGCACTGTCACACGCCGAGGCCGGCGCTGATGTCGTGGCACCATCGGACATGATGGACGGGCGCATCGGCGTCATCCGCACGGCTCTGGAGGCAGGCGGATTCCGCCATACACGGATCCTGGCATACTCGGCCAAGTACGCGTCAAGCTTCTACGGTCCGTTCCGGGAGGCAGTCGGTTCCTCTGCCAACCTGGGCGGCGGCAACAAGTACAGCTACCAGATGGACCCGGCGAACAGTGACGAAGCTTTGTGGGAGGTCAGCCTCGATCTGGACGAAGGCGCCGACATGGTCATGGTCAAACCGGGCATGCCCTACCTGGATATCGTACGCCGCGTCAAAGACCACTTCGGCGCACCCACGTACGTTTATCAGGTCAGCGGTGAATATGCCATGCTCATGGCAGCGGCACAGAACGGCTGGCTGGATGAGCGTGCTGTGATCATGGAATCTCTGCTGGCGTTCAAGCGCGCCGGTGCAGACGGCATCCTGACCTATTTCGCCAAGCGCGCGGCAGAGTGGCTGCGCGACGCATGACCGAAGCTTACTGCGCGGCATCGCCCGGTGACTATTACGCAGTGGTGGGCAATCCCATTGAGCACAGCAGGTCGCCGCTGATTCACCGCTTATTCGCCGAACAGACAGGCGAGCGAATGCAGTACGACGCCCTGCTGGTCAACAGGGATGCTTTCGCCCAGGCAGTCGCCCTGTTTCTCATGAAAGGTGGCAAAGGCCTCAATGTCACGGTTCCCTTCAAGCAGGAAGCCTGGCAGATCGCAGACGAGCTCAGTGAGCGCGCGCGTCGCGCCGGCGCCGTAAATACGCTTCGGGTCAATAAGCAAGGCGCCCTGTTCGGCGACAACACTGACGGTGTCGGGCTGGTGCGCGACCTTACGCAGAATCTCGGCATGCAACTGAAAGGAAAGAATATATTGCTACTGGGAGCCGGTGGTGCGGCACGCGGTGTACTCGCGCCCACGCTGGAACAGCAGCCCGCGGCAGTGCATATCGCCAATCGCACCGTCGAGCGTGCGGCCGATCTTGCCCGGACGTTTAGTGATCTGGGTAAGGTTTTCGCCAGCGGTTTTGATGACATACCGTCGAAACACTACGATCTTATTATCAACGCTACCGCAGCCGGTCTGGTCGATGAAACTCCTGAATTGCCGGCAGGCACGATCCAGCCGGATACCTGGTGTTACGACATGATGTACGGTGCACAGCCGACTGCCTTCATGCGTTATGCGCAACAACAGGGTAGCCGGCACAGGTTTGACGGCCTGGGTATGCTGGTGGAACAGGCGGCCGAATCATTCCGGCTGTGGCGCGGGGTGATGCCAGACACCGCAGCGGTTATCGCCACACTGCGCGACACCTGAGGCGAGACGGGCAGGCGCGCCTCGATCCGGTCAGCAGATTGCTATCCACCGCGTTCGGGCTAAACGAGGTCGGCTTTGCAAATGAGCAGAACTTCGCTTCAGCGCATGGTAACCAGTTCTTCCGCACTGGTCGGGTGAATGGCCACGGTGTCGTCCAGGTCCCGCTTGGTGGCCCCCATACGGATGGCGACGGCAAAACCCTGCAGCATTTCGTCTGCGCCCGGCCCAATGATGTGACAGCCGACCACTTTTTCCTGGGCGCCGACGGTGACCAGCTTCATCGCGGTTTTCTGCTTACGCTGCGTGAACGCATTGTACATGGCTGTAAAGCGGGTCTGATAAACCTTCACCGCTTCTCCGTGGGTCTCCCGCGCCACGCTTTCAGTAAGGCCGACCGTGCCAATCGGCGGGTGGCTGAACACCACCGTGGGAATATTCTCGTAGGACAGGTATCGATCGGGCATACCCCCGAACAGTCTGTCACTGAGGCGCCTTCCGGCGGCAATCGCCACGGGGGTCAACTGCGCCTGACCCGTGACATCGCCAATAGCGTAGATGCCCGCGACGTTGGTCTGCTGGAACTTGTCGGTGGAAATATAGCCCTCCGTGTCGCTGGTCACACCAGCCGCCGCCAGATTCAGGTTCGCCGTCGAGGGCTGACGCCCTATGGCCCAGATGAGTACGTCGAAACCCTCGAGGCGCTGGCCGTTTTCACACTCGATGCACACCGAATTATCAACCTCACGCAGAATCCTCTTGACCTGCGTGCGTGCCAGAATATCGATACCGTCACCCAGCAGCTCTTCCGTCAGATTTTCGCGGAGCATGGCGTCGAAGTTGCGCAGCAGGTGTTCCCGACGCAGCAACATGGTGATGTCGGCACCAAGAGCATTGAGCATACCTGCGAGCTCCACGGCGATGTAACCTGACCCGACCACGGCGACCCTGCGTGGCAGCGTTTCGAGCGCGAAGAAACCATCGGAGGTAGTGCCGAGTTCAGCTCCTGGAGTGTCCGGCAGCGCGGGCGCACCACCTGTAGCGATGACAATATGGTCGGCGCTGTACTGCCGGCCATCGACGTCCAGGGTATGGGCAGCGACGAAACGCGCCGTGCCAACAAGTTCATCGATGTTTGAATCAGCCAGGTATGTGTGATACCAGTCATTGATGCCCTGCACATAGGCGTCCCGGGCCCGCTTCAATGTCGCCCAGTCGAAGTGCGTTCCAGTGAGTGCAAAACCGTAACCCGCGGCATTCTCCAGCGTATGCGCAATACCCGCTCCGAACCACATGATCTTCTTTGGTACACACCCCACGTTGACACAGGTACCTCCGAGCGGGCCCTTTTCGACCACGGCGCACTTTTTACCGTAGCGCGCAGCACGCTCTGCCACCGATAAGCCGCCACTACCACCACCAATGGCAATCAGGTCATAATGCTGCGTCATTGTCTTGCAACCTCCGGCTTGTCAGGTCGTCGTTGCCGTTGATTCTACTGTAAACATTACGAGACACCATGAATCCATTACTGGACGCAGGCGATTTGCCGGCATTCGACCGCATTACACCCGAGCACGTGGTGCCCGCTGTAGAGCAGACCCTGCAGACCGTGCGACAAGACATCGATCAGTTGCTCGGCAACGGCCGCCCCTACACCTGGGACAACCTGCTGGTGCCGATTGAAGCCGCTTTGGAGCAACTGAACCGGGTCTGGTCGCCGGTCAGTCACCTCAACGCCGTGCGCAACAGCCAGGCATGGCGTGATGCTTACAACACCTGCTTGCCGCTGCTAAGCGCGTTTGAAACCGAGCTGGGACAGCATGAGAGGCTCTATCAGGCCATCAAGTCCGTTGCCGATTCTGACCAGTTCCGGAAGCTGGGTGTAGCTCAACAGCGGTCAATCGAAAACCGCCTGCGCGACTTCCGGCTCAGCGGTATAGCGCTGCAGACCGACCAGCGGCAGCGTTTCAAGGAAATCCAGCAACGTCTTTCGGCCCTGCAGGCGCGATTCCAGGACAACGTCCTGGACGCGACCGGCGGCTGGAAGAAGCATGTCACCGATGAAAGGTTGCTGCACGGCATGCCGGAAACCGCAAGAGCGCTGGCGCGCCAGACAGCCGAACGCGAACAGCTCGACGGCTGGTTATTGACGCTGGAGTTTTCCAGCTATCTTCCGCTGGTCACCTATGCAGATGACCGGACACTGCGCGAGGAACTGTACACCGCTTACGTGACTCGTGCTTCCGATCGTGGTCTGCACGCCGGGAAATGGGACAATACTGGGATCATGGACGAAATCGTTGCACTGCGGCACGAGGCCGCGCAGCTGCTCGGCTTCGCCAGCTTCGCTGAGCGTTCCCTGGAAACCAAAATGGCCTCGGACCCGGAACAGGTCTTGCAATTTCTGAACGACCTCGCCGATCGCTCTCTGGGAAAAGCACGCCTCGAACTGGACGACGTGCAGGCGTTCGCGCAGGAAATGGGCCTCAGCGGCAGCCTGCAAGCCTGGGACATCCCTTATTACTCGGAGAAGCTGCGCCAGCAACGTTATGCCGTTTCGCAGGAAGAGCTCAAACCTTATTTCCCTGACAGACGCGTGGTCGCCGGCTTATTCCAGGTGGCCGAACGGCTGTTCGGCATTCAGGTCGAGGAGCGCACGGGTATCAACAGCCGGCACCCGGATGTGCGTTTCTTTGAGATCCGCGAGACTGACGGCGCCCTTTGCGGACACTTCTACCTGGACCTCTATGCGCGCGCCGACAAGCGCGGCGGCGCATGGATGGACAGTTACGCCTCACGCATGCTTGCCGGCGAGCACAGCGGAACACCGGTTGCCTACCTGACGTGCAATTTCTCGCCGCCGGTCGGCGATCAGCCTTCCCTGCTGACGCACGATGAAGTCGTCACGCTGTTTCACGAATTTGGCCACGGTCTGCACCACATGCTGACGCGGATCGACACACCGAGCGTTGCCGGCATAAACGGTGTCGCCTGGGACGCGGTAGAACTACCCAGTCAGTTCCTGGAGAACTGGTGCTGGGAACGCGAGGCGCTGGATCTGATCGCCGCCCACCACCGGAGTGGAGAAAACCTTCCCGAAGACCTGTTTCGGCGCATGCAGGCCGCACGGCATTTCCAGTCAGCAATGCGCATGTTGCGCCAGCTCGAGTTTGCGCTGGTCGACATGCGCATCCACCACGAATACGATCGCTCCCGTGGCGCACGCATGTACGCCATACTGGACGAAGTACGTGACCGGGTGGCCGTCGTAAACCCGCCCGCATTCAACCGCTATCTCCACGGTTTTTCGCACATTTTCGCTGGCGGTTATGCGGCCGGCTATTACAGCTATAAATGGGCCGAGCTACTGTCGGCCGACGCATTTTCGCTGTTCGAGGAGAACGGTGTTTTCGATGCCGCTTCGGGCCGGCAATTCCGTAACGAAATCCTGGCACAAGGCGGCAGCAAGGACCCAATGGAACTCTATATCGCCTTTCGCGGGCGCGCTCCGACGATTGACGCGCTGCTGCGTCACAGCGGGCTGAGCGATTGAAGCCGCGATCAGCTGAATACTCGACCGGCGGAAACTGGTCGCTTCGGATGACCGCTGAAAACCGGATCAATGGCCAAGCCGGCCGATCTAGAAGGATGTCGGATTTGGGCGATCGTAGCGAGCAAGGTGGGAGGGCGAGGCTATTTTTTCGATCGTTTGAGGAGAATAGCCGTAGCTATTTGACGAAAAGGATCGGGAAAATGGGGCGCTCTCCCACCGGCGCAGTAGATCAGTCCCAAATCCGACAGCCTCCTATACAGCCCTTTGCCCCAGGGTACCGCTGTCGAAGCGCGCGGTGGTTGTTGTTTTCGGTACAATCGTGGGTAACTCTTACGGCCCGGACCCTCATGCAATATCAGGACTTGCGCGATTTCATCAGGCAACTGGAGAACAGTGGACAGTTGCAGCGGGTTTGGCATCCGGTCGATCCGTACCTGGAAATCACCGAAATTTGCGACCGCACGCTGCTCGCCGGAGGGCCGGCCCTGTTGTTCGAGAATCCGAAGGGCTCCGACGTTCCACTACTCGCCAACCTGTTCGGTACAGCTGAACGGGTGGCTGCCGGAATGGGCGCCGATTCGGTAGCGGAGCTGCGCGAGATCGGCGCGCTGCTCGCCGCTCTGAAAGAACCCGATCCCCCCCGTAATGTGAAGGATGCCTGGCGGAAACTGCCCCTGTTCAGAAAAGTGCTGGACATGGCGCCCAAGGTGGTCAAGCATGCGCCCTGCCAGCAACACGTGCTGGAGGGAGAGGCGGTCGACCTTGGGGGACTGCCGATCCAGACCTGCTGGCCAGGCGATGCTGGCCCCCTGATCAGCTGGGCACTGGTGATCACCAAAGGGCCTCACAAGGGCCGCCAGAACCTGGGCATTTACCGCCAGCAGGTACTGGCGCGCAACAAAGTCATCATGCGCTGGCTGGCACACCGGGGCGGGGCCCTGGACTTCCGCGACTGGCAGCGTTTGCACCCCGATCGACCGTTCGCAGTGGCGGTGGCCCTGGGTGCTGACCCGGCGACCATTCTCGGAGCGGTGACACCGGTACCAGACTCCCTGTCGGAATACGCCTTTGCCGGGCTGCTGCGAGGTTCCAGAACCGAACTGGTGAAATGCAAAACACTCGAGCTGCAGGTTCCGGCCAGTGCCGAGTTTGTACTCGAAGGCCATATTCATCCCGGCGAAGAAGCCCTTGAAGGCCCGTTTGGCGATCATACCGGCTACTATAACGAACAGGAACGGTTTCCGGTGTTCACTATTGACTGCATCACCCACCGCAGCTCGCCCATTTATCACAGCACTTATACCGGCCGACCGCCGGATGAGCCCGCCGTACTGGGTGTGGCGCTGAACGAAGTGTTTGTCCCGATACTGCAAAAGCAGTTTCCGGAAATAACCGACTTCTACCTGCCCCCCGAGGGTTGCTCCTACCGCATGGCCTGCGTCAGCATGAAAAAGCAATATCCGGGGCACGCCAAACGGGTCATGTTTGGCGTCTGGAGTTTTTTGCGGCAGTTCATGTACACCAAATTTGTCATTATCACGGACGACGACATCAACGTGCGGGACTGGAAAGATGTCATCTGGGCTATGACTACGCGGATGGACCCCGCGCGCGACATCACGCTGGTGGAGAACACACCAATCGATTATCTGGACTTTGCGTCACCTGTTTCAGGACTGGGCAGCAAAATCGGTCTTGACGCCACCAGCAAATGGAAAGGCGAAACCGACCGCCAATGGGGGCGGTCCCTCTGCATGGATGCCGATGTCAAACGCAGAGTAGATGCGATGTGGCTTGAGCTGGGTATCGAAACCTGACTTAAGTCGCTGCGAGGCCCCACCTTTCACCGGCGCGTTTACGCCCTGTTTGGCGCTGCAGCGAAGGCACGCCTATGCCGACCGTTTGTTGACCAAAACCAAGCAAAATCAGACAAATGAGGCAAAATATTGGCCCGCTGCGACCGTCATCCATGAGATCTAGTCTCGAGCTGGGGGCGCACGGTGAGTAACCGGTATTGCAGGCTGCTGTTCGGCATCGCCCTGCTACTGTCGCTCACCGGCTAGGAGGCTGTCGGATTTTGGCGATCGTAGCGAGCAAGGTGGGAGGGCGAGGCCATTTTTTCGATCGTTTGAGGAGAATAGCCGTAGCTATTTGACGAAAAGGACCGGGAAAATGGGGCGCTCTCCCACCGGCGCAGTAGATCAGCCCCAAATCCGACAGCCTCCTAGCCCGACTTCGCCGATTCGGTACTGAAAATGCTATAACCCATTGATTGTGGGTAATCCCAAGCAAAAGGTCGGCACTACACCGGGGTTGCTGTCGAGGCACTCTGGGTGCCGTTTGTGGAACAGATCTTCGGTGGTGGTTGCGGCGGCAAGTGCAGTTTGAGTTGTTGGAGCAGTAGCTGCTGGTCTTTGTCAGGCTCGGTATAGCGTGACAAGATCAGCTGACGTCCGTCAGTCGTGGGCAGATGCACATCAACCATCTGCATCACAGAAAACTTTTCCAACACAGCCCGTGGCGTCAGTCCATTGGCCAACGCGCGCAACCTTTGTTTCAACGTCACCTGAAGACAGTAGGCAAGAAAAGCCACAACGATATGCGCCTCGATCCGGTCATCACGCTGATGGTAGATGGGACGGATGGACAGATCGCTTTTGAGTTCTTTGAAGGCCTGCTCAATCTCCGTGAGTTGGATGTAGTATTCCCAGAGCGTAGCGGGATTTTCACCGCTGAGATTGGAGCGCAACAAGTAGTGGCCTTCACGACGGCGGACTTGGCGGAACTTTTTCTTGTTCAAGACGAAGGTGAACGTCTGTGCATTGACGGGCTGATGTTGATCAGGCAACGCGATGGTCACCAAGCCATAAGCACGCCCTGCCTCTTTTTTGGCCGCGCCTAATTTGAGCAGTAACTGATCGCGATTCAACTTTTGTTGCTGCAGTTCATGTAAACGGTTCCAGAGTTTCTTCAGTCGTCGTCGGCGCATGGCGCGTTCTTTTTGCACGCGCCCCTGGCTGCGCGCCAGGATGTAGAGCTCGCCGTCTTCATCGAGGAGTTTGACCTCCACCGAGGCACGTACCTGTTCCCAGCTCATCCCGAGAAAATGTTTTTCCAGTTTGCTCAGTCGCCCTTTTGGGGTACCCACCAGGTAATGGACTGGACGATCGGTCTCGCGCATCTTGGTCAGGCTCTCTTCGGTCGGGATACCTCGATCCATCACCCAAACGCGATTGGCCTTGCCGTACTGTGTCTCGATCTTTTTGAGAAAATCTTCCAGTGTCGTCTTGTCACTGGTATTGCCCGGCAATACTTCATAGGCCAGAGGAAAACCATCCGGTGTCACGATCAGCCCGATGACGACTTGCACACAATCCGGTCGCTTGTCTCGACTATAGCCATGTCGGCGTTTTCCGCCCGCCGGCGGTTCCGATTCGAAGTACGTACTGGTCAGATCGTAGAGCAACACATCAAACCGGGCGTTAAACAGTTCGTGCCAACGCGTCTGCAGATAAGAAAATAACGCCTCCTTGTGCACCACTAGCTTATCTAGACAACGATACAGTTTGTGGCTTTCTGCCAAAGCAAAGTCTTCACCCAGTAGATCACCCATCGCATTGGCGTCGTACCAGTGGCGGTGCAAGCGCCATTCACTGCCAGGGTCAACCAAGCGATAACACACCAGCGTTTTCAGAACATTCAGCCAACGTGTTCCTTTACGACTCGGGCGCAGTTTGGAATTCCAAAACGGGTCCAGTTGCAGTTGATCCCACAGATGAAGCGTTAACCAACAGCCGCCCCACTGGCGCGGCCGCTTCAGCTGTAAGCCGCTTAGCTTGACTTGAACAACATCGCAATCCAGTGCCGGCGCTTCTCGATCTTCTGGAAAGATCGCGATCTGCTCGGACTCGGTCTCATTGTCTCGAAACACCTCGATACTCCGGCACCAGGCTGCTTTCTGAGTGTCATTGATTTCTCCCAGATAGAGCACTTGTCGTTGAACAACCCGATTACCGGCGACACGTCGGTTCTCGACAATACTCCAGTAGCGGTGTTCTTTGCCGTCTTTGAAACGCTTTTTGGCCCTCAAGAACATGCGAAAAGTGTCAGTCGAATTGCGCCTAAACTCAATAGGCTAGGTCGGCACTACAGCGGGATCTCGGCTACCTGCCGTCTGTGAAAACATAGACTTAGTCAGTTCGCAGCCACGAAATTCGCCAAAAAAAGTCGAAAACTGGGGCGAATCGGCGAAGTCGGGCTAGATCCATAAATCGCGCTCTTACTGCACTGACACAGCGCCAGTGCGAAGTCATGTCTGCGCTCGAACACGCGGAGACGCCGGAACAGGTCTTATCCGAGGAGAAAGAACGCCCTGAAGACCGGGAGCTGCGCATTTGCCCTGGACGACTTCGGCAGCGGTATGTCCTCGTTGGCATTACTGAAACACCTGCCCGTCGAGTGTCTCAAGATGACGGCAGCTACGTGCGCGGCCTGGTTCATCAGCCGGTGGATCGTTACATGGTCGAAGCCCCGAACCAGACTGGTCACGCCATGGGTATGCAGACCATCGCAGAGATTGTGGAAGACCAGGCAACACTCGGTGCGCTTGCGGTGATTGTAGGCTCGGCGCGGGGTTATGGCATCGCCAGGCCACGACCCCTGGAAGAACGCTGCAGCGGCAAAGTCAGGCGCTGCACAAAAGGCGCGACGATCCGTCCAGACCGCCACCCTGACCGCTCTAACCCGTGTTTACAGGGTCGCCGGCAGCGAGTCCCGCCGAAAGGTCCGGGTACATCAAGTCGACGCCCAGTTGTTCACGCATCCGCCGGTTATCAAGCCGCTTGGATTCTTCCAGAAAAGTCAGCATGGAAGGTCTCAACGCCTGGCGGGCTGCCGCCCGGTCGATAACCGGCGGACGCGGCAGCCCCAGGCGGTCGGCAACCCGGTTGAAATAATCAGTCATCGTTGTTGGCTGCCCATCGGAAACATTGTAAGCCGCGCCGGGCTCGCCACGACGCATCGCAGCGATGCAGACGCGCGCCAGATCGTCAGCGTGGATCCGATTGGTGAAAGGCGAATCTGGCTCCGCCAGTACCGGCAGACCTTCACGCAGCCGCCTGATGGGAAGGCGGTCGTGCGCATAAATGCCGGGCACCCTCAATATCATTACCGCTACGCCGGTGCGTCCGCTCCAGTCCAGCCACCGGCGCTCGGCGTCGAGTCGACGTCGACCGCGCGCCGTGCCCGGGCGCAGAGGCGCGTCTTCGGCGATCCAGTCGCCGCCGCAATCCCCATAGACGGCGCTGGTGCTGATATATACAACCCGGGTTGGCAAGTTGTCGCCCTGTAACACATCGCAGACGCGATTCACGCGGCTGTCGCGCTCGCCCTGACCCGGTGGCGGGGCAAAGTAGAACAGCTGTCGGCCGGCTGCCGGCAGCTGTGCGGGAGACAAGAGCCTGTCCAGGTCCAATTGGATGGGGTCGACGCCCAGCGCCTGCAACCGCCCGACGCTGTCTGCCGTCGACACCACCCCGGTGACCGGTGCGGGCTGCAGTGCCCGGGCTACCCGCTGTCCGATGTCTCCGCAACCTATGATTAGCACAGCATTCATACGTTTACCCGACTGCAAAAATCCATGAAAATGCAATACTTTGGCGATTAGGAACCGGCATGAGCTTCGTGGTCAAAATAGCATCCAGCGGACACCAGTTCCGGGTCGCCACCGGGCGGTCAATACTCGATGCCGCCCTGCTGCAAGGGATTGGTCTACCCTACGGTTGCCGCAATGGCGCCTGCGGTTCCTGCATCGCTAGCCTTGTTTCCGGCAGCATACACTACCCGGAGGGCGAACCGGATGCGCTGGAAGGGCATTCCGGCAGCCACCCGGTGGTGATTTGCAAGGCGCACGCCGACAGCGATCTGGTGATCGCGGTCCGCGAGGTCCAGACTGACCCTGATGTTAGCATCAAAACCCTGCCTTGCCGCGCCGAACACCTGGAACGCCTGTCGCACGACGTGATGCAGGTCATGCTCAAACTTCCCGCCAGCGAGCGCCTGCAGTTCCTGGCAGGCCAGTACATCGAGTTTATACTCAAGGACGGCCGCCGGCGGGCCTTTTCCATTGCCAATGCGCCGCACCGCGATGAGTTCCTGGAACTGCATATTCGCCATGTCCCCGGCGGTTCCTTTACCGGCCATGTGTTCGACCAGATGAAAGACCGGGCCCTGCTGCGTATTGAGGGGCCGTTTGGTTCCTTTTACCTGCGCGAGGACTCAACGCGTCCGATCATCATGATGGCCGGTGGCACGGGTTTTGCTCCGCTCAAAGGAATGCTTGAACACGCGTTTTACGTCGGTCTTGACCGACCTATCCATTTGTTCTGGGGCGTGCGTGCGAGCCGCGACCTTTACATGGACGAACTGCCCCGGGCGTGGCTGGATCAATACTCCCATTTTCAATACACCCCGGTGCTTTCGGAGCCGCAGGAGGGCGGACAGCCGTGGAGCGGTGCAACCGGTCTGGTCAGCGACGCCGTCGTCAATACCTATCCGCAGCTGCAGGCATTCGATATCTATATGAGCGGTCCGCCCGTCATGATTAAGGGCGCCACACCGCAATTCGTCTCCCACGGGGCACACCTGGACCGTATGTACTCGGATGCTTTTGAGTTCGCCCAGGACGTGCTCGACAAAATTAAGCAGAACGGCTGATCGGCAGTGCTTTGCCTGGTTCATTGCCGCCGCCAACCGCCGACGGTCGCATGGGCGTTGCTGCGCCACTCAGCGCCAGCCCCTTGCGATAGCACTCGGCGGCCTTGTCCGGCTCGTCGAGCTGCTCCAGCAGCCCTGCCAGTAAACGGTAGGCTTCGGGCGTCGGCTGCTGACTGATACTGGCCTCCAGGTAGCTGCGCGACTTGCCCCATAAATGGTTGCGCAGGCTGATCTTGGCCAGTGACAGCAATAGCACCGGGTCGTCGGGGTGCTGCTCCAGCCACTGTACGCCCTGCGACTGTTGCGCCGCCGCATCCATTTCCTGAACATCGCCAAACAGGTACGCCAAGCGCTGATCCCACTCGCTCCCGAGATGTTCGCGCAGCAGCTGTGCGGCCTGGCCGTGTGCTCCCAGGCGGAGCAGCTGCTCGATGTACACCGCCAGCAGGCCCCGATCCTGCTGCACCGGCGGGGGCAACTGTTTCCAGCTCGCGTTCAGTTCATCCAGGTCGGTTGCCGCGGAACATGTCAGCACCTGCTCGCGATAAACCTGTACTGCCAGTTTTTGCCACTGAATGCGATCGAGCACCTGGCTGCGGCGCAATGCCGGCAACAGTTCGCGCAAACTCGGCCAGTCCTGTTGCTGCAGGTACAGTTGCATCAGCAACCGCAGCGTCCGGCCATTATGTGGCATCAGCTTTTGCAGGCGCGCCAGGGTGGTTTGCGCCTGGTCCGATTGCATGCTGGCCAGCTGCAACTCTGCCTGGTAAATGAGGATACTGGCTTGCGATTCCGCGTGGCGCTGCAGGGCCAGCTGCAGATACTGGTCACGCCGCTGGTCTGCGCCGACCTGGCTGGCGGCCTGAGCCGCCAACAGATAGGCCTGCAGCGGCGCCTGGCGCCATTTCAACAGACGCGCCAGACGTTGCTCGGCGCGTTCGAATCGTCCTTCGGTCAGCTCCCGGGTGGCGTCGTCAAACCACAGCTGAAGCCGCCGGCTCTGACGCCGCGCTCCCCAGTTATGCATACGCGCCGGGACACGCCACAGGGTGGCCAGCGCACGCAGCCCCAGGTAAGCCAGCAGCAGAACCACGGCGAATACCAGCAACGAGGTTTCGACACTGTAGTTACCGTAGCCGATCAGTACGTAGCCCGGGTCGGGTAGCGCCACCAGGGCCAGGGCCACGGAACCGACCAGTATCACCAGGGCCAGCAGCAGCCATTTCACGGCGAGGCCCCAGCACTGCTTTCTGCCCCGTCGGCAGCTTGGTTTCGGGCATCATTCCGAGGCGCCTGGTCGGGAACCACCGGCAGGACCTGCTGCTGTTCACTGAGCTGCATCTGCTGGTGCAACAGGGTCAGCGAGCGGGACACATCAGGCAATGCCGGACTGATATCCACGGCAGCCAGGTCAGCAAGTTGCGCAGTCAGCTGCTGCACGCCGGGATCCGCCGTGTCGAAATAGGTATGCAGCCACTCGCTGGCGGTGCCCAGTGCCGCCCGGTACTGTACCTGATCGTGAAGCAGCAGCGCGAGGCGCGCCGCAGCCAGTTGCAAGCGCAGATTCTCGCGCAGGAAATACTCCCGCTCCGGCGGCAGCATCGGGGCCACCGGCTGATCATGCTCGCGGATTCGAAACAGCTCGGACAGCGATTTCCACACAAGACTGCCGAGTTCGTCAATATTCTGCACCGTTGGCCGGCTGTTGCTGGTGCCGCCCTCGCTGCGAGCAGGCGGTTCATAGTGAGTACCGGCCACGGGAAGCTGATCCAGATCCTTCAGCGCCGCAGTCAGTGTCAGCGACAAACCATCCAGATCCACCGCCGGCACGGCCTCGACAGCTGCCAGGTCCCGGGCGATCTGTTCACGCACACTGAGATAGTGCGGGTCAGCAAGCTCGTGCAGACGTGCATCGGCCGCCTGCAGCGCCTGTTTTGCAGTGTTGACGTCCCCTTGCAGCTGCAGTCGCTGGTTGGCGATGCGCAACAGGTACTCGACTTCGGCCAGCACCCAGCCGTGCTCGCTCCGTCCCAACAGGGAAGACAGGACACTGATTCGGTGATCAATGTCTGCCTGGTCTTCGTCCACTTTACGAATACGCGCCTCGATCGTCTGGCGCTGATCCTGCAGGGCACGGTTGAAGCCATCCAGTGAGGCGCGCAGCGGCTGAATGCGCTCGCTGACGCCGCCTTCGACACCGGCCTGCTCCGTGACCAGTTGCTGCAGCTGGTGCCAGATGAAATAGGCCGCCACGGCCAGCCCGATGGCGAGTATCAGAGAGATCAGCGCAATAACCAGCGGCAGTCCGTTGGAGTTTTGCGGCCGCTCGCGCGGCGGCTGTTCGCTGGCTGGCGGAGTCGGCGATGGCTGCGCTGCTTCGGCGACAACCGGGACATTGGCTTCATTCATAGCAACATGCTAGCCGATTTTCGCCGGCGACGCCCGCGCACGGAGCCCCGTGTGTCACTGCCGTTGGGCGGAGTGCCATGTCGCCAGAGCCTGCAGTACCGCGGCGTCCGTGGCGTTTTCAGCGACCACGGGCGTCTGCCGCAAGCCCAGTCGCTGCGTCAGCGGCAGCATGCGCTCACTGACTACCATTAGCGGTGTCCTGCGCAACAGCGCAGCGCCGGATTCACCAACCAGAGCGACGAGGTTGTTCAGACTTTCGGCGCTGTTGACCACAACAATATCAATCGCGCCGGCCTGCCACTGCTCGAGCAACGGTCCACTGTCCGCTGATGGTCGCGCCCGCTGGTAGGCCTCGACGTAGTCCACGCGCGCACCGCGCTGTCGCAGGGTTTCTGCCAGGTGCTCGCGGCCACCGTCACCACGAAAGATGACAACATGCTGTCCCTCGACCCGCTGCATGGCGGGTAGCGCGAGCAGCGCCTCACTGTCGAACCGGTTCTCGGGAACCAGATCGGGACTCAGACCATGGCGTTGCAGTGCCTGCGCGGAACTGCGTCCAATGACGGCAATTCTGGTCGGCTCTGGCCAGTCACGGAGGGCGAGGATAGTGGCCAGCGCTCGGTCCACAGCATTGGCGCTGATAAATATGGCCCAGTCGTAGTCGTCGAGCCGCGCGGCCGTCAGCTGCAGCGGCCGTCGGTCCAGCGGATCCAGAATCTCCAGAGCCGGGAACCGGTAAGCGCGGCCACCTTGCGCTTCGATCAGCTTGCACAATCCCTCCGCCTGGTGGGCCGGGCGCGTAACCAGGATACCGAGTCCGGCCAGCGCGCCGCCGTGCGCCGCCATCAGGACGTCGCGCCGTAGACAGCGGCAAGAATTTCCCGCGCGCCCCGTGCTAACAGATCATCCGCCAGCACCTCGCCGAGTTCCTCAGCATCCTCGGGCTTGCCGCTGATGACCCCCTGCACCAGTTCGCTGCCGTCGGGCCGGCCTACCAGCGCGCGCAACACAATGACACCGTGACTGATCTCGGAGTAACCGGCAATCGGCACTTGGCAGCCACCCTGCAGGCGTGCATTCAGCGCCCGCTCCGCAGCGATCCGGGTTGCTGTCTGCGCGTCGTTGAGGGCACTCAGTAAGGTTGCGACGCGTCCATCGTCGACGCGGATCTCGACACCTATGGCGCCCTGGCCGATCGCAGGCAAGAACTGCTCGGGTGGCAGCAATTCGGTGATACGCGATTCCCAGCCCATACGTTTGACCCCGGCGGCGGCCAGGAGAATCGCATCGTAGGCACCGTCATCCAGCTTTTTCAGCCGGGTATTGACGTTACCGCGCAAGTCCAGAACCCCGAGGTCCGGGCGGCGGGCGCGCAGCTGGCACTGGCGGCGCAGACTGGACGTACCCACACGGGCGCCCTGCGGAAGTCCGTCGATACTGGAATACTTGTTTGAAATCAATACGTCGCGGGGATCTTCCCGAAGCAGAACGGCCGCTAGACCAAGTCCGTCCGGAAATGCCACCGGGACATCTTTCATGGAATGCACGGCAAGATCAGCCCGTCCCTCCAGCATGCCCAGTTCCAGTTCCTTGACAAACAGCCCCTTGCCGCCGACCTTGGCCAGCGGTGTATCGAGAATTTTGTCGCCCTGCGTGGTCATAGTCAGCAGTTCGACTTCCAGGCCCGGGTTGCGCGCCAGCAGCAGATCACGCACATGATTGGCCTGCCACAGGGCAAGCGGGCTTTTACGTGTGGCGATGCGGAGTCTGGAAGCGGTCATGCGAGTCGGGACTGTCTGGCGTGCAAGAGCTGGAAGCATAGCGAGTGAAGCACGAGCGACGCAAGTGGATAACGGGGACGCTGGCGATAGCCCGCAGCCTCACGGTTGCGGTGGCCCGGACAAACGGCATCCTGCCGGCAAGAGAGCTGCATCAGGCAAGCCTGTAGGCGGAGCGCGACTGCAAACCGCTGCTGCTCGAGTTCGCTGCCACCGGATGCCGCTACTGTCACCTGCTGGAAGTGGAAGTACTCAATCCGACGCTGTTGAATCGCGATTACGACCGCCGTGGCCGGAAGGTTGCCGAGCGTATGGTAGGGCTCACGACACGGGAATTCTACGGCAGTTGCCTGGACATGGCGCTCGACGCTGCACATGACGCACTGCGCCGACAGCCACAGTGTGAGGATTGAACCGAGTCCTTATGTCGGCCGGTCGCCCCACCGGTTAAGAGAAGGATTCGCGATTACACCACTCCGGTCCTGATACGTTTGCGCACCTCCGGCAACAATCGGCGACTGACCTCGAGGCGCTCTTCAATGCCCTCCAGTACTAGCGCGCAGCGCCCCTGGATATCCTTTTCCAGTCCCCGTATGGCGTTTGCCGAGACCAGCGCATTTCGATGTATGCGGATGAACCGGTCAGCGAATTCCTGCTCCAGCGATTTCAGTGATTCCTCGATCAGGATCTGCCGTTCGGCGGAACGGACGGTGACATACTTGTTATCCGCCTGCAGGTAGACAATGTCAGCTATTGCGATCAGTTCCAGGTTGCCGCGGTTGCGCGCACATAAGTGGGCCCGCCGGCGGCTTCCCTGGATATGTTCAAGTTGCGTGCCGCTCAGGCGCTGTGCCCTGCCCAGCGCCTGTTGCAGGCGTTCCGGGTGGACCGGTTTGAGTAGATAGTCGACGGCCTGGGTTTCAAACGCTTCCAGTGCGTGATCGCCATAAGCCGTGGTGAATATGATGGCCGGCACCTCGTCCAGTTTAAGCATGTAGCGCGCGGCCTCCAGCCCGTCCATGCCAGGCATGCGAATATCCAGCAGCACAACATCGGGCTGCAATTGTTGCACTTTCTCCAGAGCCTGTTCGCCACCCGCAGATTCCCCGCACACCTCGCAGTCACCGCAGTCCCTCAGCATGCGCACCAGGCGTTCGCGCGCCAGCGCTTCGTCGTCTACGACCAGACACTTCATTGCATCTTCTCCCGGGGAAAATAGAGGGTAGTTTCGAATTCATCGCCAACTTCGCGCAACGCAACACCCGCCTGGTTACCGAATACCAGTTGCAGACGCTGGCGAATATTTTCCAGCGCAATCCGGTTACCCTTGCGGTGTGCGTCAACGTTGCCGCACGCCCGCGGATTGCGGATGCTGATGCTTATTCGCCTACCTTCAGCCACGCCATGGATGGCGATACGCCCGCCCCCGGCCAACGGCTCTATACCGTGATAGACGGCGTTCTCCAGTAATGGCTGTAAAATCAGCGAAGGCACCAGACGTTTTCGCGGCAGGCGTTCGATGTACCACTCGACCTGGAGGCGCTCGCCAAGGCGCAGTGACTCCAAACGCAGATACCGCTGCGCGACGTTGATTTCCTCTTCCAGGGTAACGCGGTTCAAGGCATTGCGCAGCGAGACACGGAAAAGATCTGACAGATCCTGCACGGCAAGCTCGGCGCGCTCGGCATCGCTGCGAGTGAGGGCCGCGATGCTGTTCATACTGTTGAACAGAAAGTGCGGGCGGATGCGCGCCTGCAGTGCCTCTACCCGGGCCTGAGCCTCGGCCTGCACTTGCTGCTGCCACTGGTGGCGCACATACAGATAGCGCAAGACCAGTGCGCTGAGAATTGCGCTAATGCCGAGGTTGCGGAACAGGACGTTGGCGTGACCGGCACCGTCTGCCAACTGCGGCATCGGCCCAAGGCGATAAGCGAGCTCACTGATGACCGCGGTGGTCAGCAACAGCAGCAGGTAACTGGTTAGTGCCGCGGCGGTATTGCTCACCCGCATGAGCAGTGGACGGGCCAGACACAGGACGGCAGCGCTGCTCAAGGCAACCCACTGCAGGAACAACGATGCCAGGCCCAGCTCGTTCCAGGGGTCGCGGGCTTCGCCGCCAAGCACCAGCACAAAGGCCAGCAGCTCGGCGATGACCACAACGGCAAACACCATGCGGATATCACAGAAGCTCGGCAGGAACAGGCTGTCCATCTGCTGCTCGATCTGGCTTGTGGAAACTCCCTGTTGCATGCCGCTGCTCGCGGTGCCGCTGGCCCGCCCTGGTTGGCTGATTATGAGAATATCGGCCAAGCTGTTCAGTACTTTCAGGTATACTGGCTCGGACCAATGAACCACTGACACCGCTATGACTGACAAGCCAAGCACAGGCAAACCCTGGGGCGGACGATTCACTGAATCCACCGACGCGTTTGTGGAAACCTTCACCGCGTCAGTCAGTTTCGACCGGCATCTGTACCGCTACGACATCGCCGGCTCGCGCGCTCATGCACGCATGCTGGCCAGGGTCGGAGTGATTACTGAAACAGAGCGCGACGCCATTCTGAACGGACTGCAGCAGATCGAAGCAGACATCAAGCGGGGGAACTTCGAATGGTCGGTGGCGCTGGAAGACGTGCACATGAATATCGAGGCACGCCTCACCGCGCTGATCGGAGAGGCAGGCAAGAAGCTGCATACTGGCCGTTCGCGCAATGACCAGGTCGCTACCGATATGCGCCTTTACCTTCGCGACCAGATACACGCTGCCGGTGCGGAACTGTTGCGCCTGCAGAGGGGCCTGCTGGCGCTCGCCGAGCGCGAAGCGGACACCATCATGCCCGGCTTTACGCATCTGCAGGTCGCCATGCCGGTGACTTTCGGGCATCACATGCTGGCCTGGTTCGAAAACCTGCAACGCGACCGCGAACGGCTGGCGGACTGTCTCAAGCGTGTCAATATCATGCCACTCGGTGCGGCGGCGCTGGCCGGCACCAGTTTCCCGATCGACCGTCACTACACCGCAGAGCTCCTCGGCTTTGACGCACCTGCGGAAAACTCCCTGGACGCGGTCAGCGACCGTGATTTTGTCATTGAGTTCTGTAGCTGTGCCGCGCTGCTGTTGATGCATTTGTCGCGGTTCTCCGAGGAACTGATACTGTGGTCCTCGGCGCAATTCAACTTCATCGATTTGCCAGACCGTTTCTGCACTGGCTCCAGCATCATGCCACAGAAAAAGAACCCGGATGTTCCGGAGCTGGTGCGAGGCAAGTCTGGACGTGTCGCTGGACACCTGACAGGTCTGCTGATGCTGATGAAAGCCCAGCCACTGGCGTACAACAAAGACAACCAGGAAGACAAGGAACCCCTGTTTGATACGGTCGACACGCTGCTGGGTTGCCTGCGCGCGTTTGCCGACATGATCCCCGCACTACAAGTCAAGGCCGCCAATCTGCGCGTCGCGGCGGCCAGCGGCTATTCCACCGCCACTGACCTGACCGACTATCTGGTGCGCAGGGGCGTAGCATTTCGCGATGCCCACGAAATCGTCGGTACGGCCGTGCGCCTGGGTATAGATACCGGGCGCGACCTGGCGGAAATAACTCTGGGGGAGTTGCAGAGCTTGTCGCCAACTATCGAAGCAGACGTATTCGAGGTTCTGACGCTGGAGGGTTCAGTAGCGGCGCGCGATCACTTCGGTGGCACAGCGCCCCGGCAGGTGCGCGCCGCTATCGCGCGCGCCAGAACGCGTCTTGACTGACGCCCGGGCCCTGCAGCAAAGGATCGCGTTGGGCCCTGGCGGATCGCCCTCAGGCAACCGACTCGCATTCGCGGTAGTCGGCGTGCGCGTCACTGGTCGTCCTCACCAGCTGCAACTGCGGCTTACCCAGGTAGTAGCCCTGCACATAGTCCACACCCAGGCTGCGCACACGCTGGTAGACCTGCTCGTTTTCCACGAACTCGGCAATGGTCCGCATGCCCATGCCGCGGGCCACATCGACCAGCGCCTTGACGAAAAGCTGATCGGCGTTGTTGTTGTGGATGTCGCGGATGAAGCTGCCGTCGATCTTGAGTATGTCAGCGTGTAGGTGTTTCAGATATGAGAAGGAAGAGAAACCTACACCGAAGTCGTCCAGCGAAACCTGGCACCCGAGCTGGCGCACCTTCTGAATGAACTCCAGCGCATTGTTCAATTGCTCGCAAGCCGCCGTTTCGGTGATTTCGAAGGTAATGCGCGTGGGCTCGATCCCCGCCTCGCGCACTTCCCGTTCGATCAGTTCGTACATATCCTGCCTGCCAACCGACAGGCCCGACAGGTTGATAGCGAAACCCACATCGCCCATCGAGCGGGGCAGATCGGCCAGATGGCGTATTGCCTTGGTGACGATATACCGGTCAACCTTCTGTATCATTCCGAACTGCTCTGCAGCCGGAATGAACTTGCCTGGGGAAATCAGCGTACCATCCGGCTCGCGCATGCGCACCAGCACTTCGTAGTGATGCACCTTGCCGCTGGAGACACCAACGATTGGCTGAAACGCCAGCAACAGGCCATCGCTGTCCAGCGCCTCCATCAGCCGGTCTTTCCACACCAGCTGGTTATCCATGCGTTCACGCATCATGTCAGTCTTATCATAGCGGTGAACCCGGTTGCGACCACTGCTCTTGGCTGCACAGATCGCCGCATCCGCCTTGGCCATCAGCTCGACAGGCACCTTCCCTTCCTGAGGGAAAGTCACCATACCGACACTGGCGGTGATATTCAGGGTGCGTCCGCCGTAGCGCGGTTTAAGCGCGTTGATGCGATCGAGCAACTGACGCGCCTTTTCCATGCCCTGCTGTTCGCTCATAGCCGCATAGGCCATGGCGAATTCGTCGCCGCTGATGCGCGCCACGAAGTCCTGCTCGCGCGATGCCCGCTTCAACAGGCCGGCGACCTGTACAATGATCTGGTCGCCAGCAGCATGCCCTGCCGTATCGTTGACCAACTTGAGGTGGTCGAGGTCAAGCAGCAGCAGCACCCCCAGCTGCTCCTGGCGTTCCACGCGGCGTATTTCATGACTGAGATCCTGCAGGAAACGCCGCCGGTTTGACAGACCGGTCAAGTGGTCCTGGTTAGCCAGGATCACCATGCGCTTTTCGTCCTGCTTGAGCTTGGTGATGTCACGCGCGGTACCACGGAAACCCTTGAAAACCTCGTCGCTGAACACCGGCACGCCGTTCAGGCGCAGACAGTGCTGATCGCCGCTGGCTGCGTGCACCCAGATCTCGCTGTCCTTGAAGCTGCGCGGTTTCAGCTTGTCACTGCCGCGCAACAGGCCCATCAGCTCCCCCAGGCTGGCGCCCGGAAAAACCTCCGACAGGGTCCGTCCGAGCCAGCTTTCAGCAGGCATTTCCAAGGTCTCGGAGACGCTGCTGGAAACGAAGGTGAAATGACCAGCGCGGTCGGTTTCCCACAACCAGTCCGAGGAGCTGGCGGCGAAGTCGCGAAACCGCTGGCGGTTGCGCTCCAGTTCGGACTGGGAAGCGCTCAGTGCACCCAGCATGGCATTGAAGGAGCTGCCAAGTTGTCCCAGTTCGTCGCTGCGCTTGACGTTGACTTTGTGGTGCATATCCCCTCTGGCGATCGCCTGAGTTGCGCGCGCCAGTAACTGGATTGGCCGGGTCAGAGAGCGTCGGCTGATGCTGATACCGAACAAGGCCGCCAGCAGCAGGATAACGACGGAGAAATAGAGTGCGTTTTCTCCCAGTCTCTTGTAAGGCGCCCAGTAGCGTTTGTGCGGTGCCGCCAGCAGAACCTTGACGGACGAGTCGCTGCTGCCGAGCCGGCGCAGCGCGGGCAAAATCCGCATGCTGTAGCGTTGCCCGCCAACGGCTACCACGACGTCACCTGCAGAAGTCTCGAAACCGTTCAGCAGACTCAGGGACGGCTGCAAGTTCGGGATACTGCTCACCAGCAACTGGTTGCCATTGAAAATGGCGATATCCGCGTATACCAGCTTGCGCAGGTCACTCAGGTCGTCCTGGGTAAAGCGCCTGCCGACGAGCAGCGCACCCACCCGCCCACCCAGTGGACTTTCTATCGGCACCGCCACCAGCTGCAGCCAGGTGTCGTACAGTAAGGCATTGCCAGATACCACCGCCTCCCCCCTGGCGAGGTCCCTAACCAGGTCGAGCAGCTCGGGCGAACTCAGGATCTGAGGAGAGGTATAGTGCGGCTTGTCGCCGACGCCGGCGACTCCGCCCGGACCGGTATCCAGGTAGACCGCCATAAACTCCGCGCCGGGCCGCGGATAGAGGTCCTCCAGCATGCCCCTGATGGTAGCAATGTCACCGGTTAGGGTTGCAGCCAGCAGACTGGGTTCGTCGCGCGCGCTGGTAGCAACAGCAGTCAGCTGGGCAAAACGGTTCTTCTGCGCCTGGACGAACACAGTCTGGGCACGGTCCAGATCATCATGGATGCTGGCGTGCACGTGGTCGCGCACCAGCAGAAAGGCTGCACCGGTAACCCCCAGCAGCACAACCATGACCAGTGAAATGATGAACAGCGTATTTTTCTGTTCAATGTTCACCTGGCAACCTCCAGCTGTCCCGGATTCCGGTACAGCATGCCGACGTCCATAGCCGGACGAAGGCCGGGGCTGCTACCCTGCCCACCACCGCGTGACGTCAGCGTCAAATGCAGTGCCGGCGGCGTGGTCACGGCAGAGACATCCACCCATTCGGTCTCGGCCGCTGGCGCGGCCAGACGCAGTCTCCAGTGTCCAGGCGCCAGGCCTACAAACCGGAACCGGCCGCCCGGCTCAATCATCTGAATGTAAGGCGTTTCCACCACGTCGATACGCGCGTAACTCTTGTTATGAATTCGGCAGAAAAAATGCGTGGTGCCGGTTTGATCCAGTCTTAACGCTGTACCGGCCTGGTTACCACTATCCGCTTTTCCTAACCGCGCCGTTGCTGGCTCACCCGGCGACAGCGAAAACAATTCATGGTACACGTTGTCGCGGTTCATGAATTCTATGTAGTCGCCTTTCTGCACTGTCAGAAAAGCCGGACGCATCCGATTAGCAACAATTTCAATCCGTTGCCGGCGAACGCCCCGCGGCACAGCATGCTGCCCAGCGGCCGGTAACAGCGCCACCGAAACCGGGTGTGTCTGCAGCGCGCCGCTGTGCTGGAACAGCCCCCGGTAGTCGATACTCACGGTGCCCCGAACTTCGGCAGCCGACGCCGTCCCACCAGCCAACACCGTCAGGCTCGTCAGCACAAAGGTGGTCAGCAGCTTTGCCTTATCGCGGGTCATCGGTTTTTGAATGCTTTCAAATTTCCGGTGTTAGGCATATCGACCGGGGCTGTGATTTAATGAGGCAGTGACAGACACCCCTGCTGACAGCTTGGAGCAACTGCGCCGTAAACTCGCCGAGTTTGCGAGCCGCCGTGCGTGGGAGCCGTTCCATTCCCCGAAAAACCTGAGTATGGCCTTGATTGCGGAAGCCGCTGAACTGGTTGAACATTTTCAATGGCTTAGTGACGAACAGAGCCGTGAGCTGCCAGCCGGCACGCTGGCCGAAGTACGCCTGGAACTCGCAGATATCCTGATCTATTTGGTTCGCACCGCCGACCAGCTGGGTGTCGATCTGATCGCCGCAGCCGCGGACAAAATTGCGCTCAATGAGCAGCGCTATCCGGAGGAAAAAGTCCGCGGCAAAGCCAAACGCGCCGGTGAGTATGACTGACCGACCACACGCCGGCAGTCTGTGAAACCCGCCTCAGAACATGTAAAGAATCCGTCACAGGTTCCGCTACCAAGACAGGTTATTGGACGTTTTACGCTTACCTGCCGGGAGATTGGACCCGATGACGGCAACCCTTTCAGAACAACACGCCTTGGCAATCGTTGAACATTGCCCGCTGCCGCTGCTGGTCACTGACCGGCAAGGGCGCATAATCAGTTATAATGAGGCTTTCCAGCGTCTAGTTGGCCGGACGCAGGCTGGCGACTTGCAGGGCCGCACTTTCGCCGATCTCGCCAATCATCCGGTTCGCACGCTGCTCAGCACGGAAACTTCCGTGTGCTGGACGGACCATAATGCCAAGCGGCACTATTTCGAGGTGCAGAACATCGAGCTGTCCGGCACAGAGTTTTTCCAGGCCCGCCTCTTTGTGGATATCACCCGACAGGTCGAACTTGAGCAGGCGCACGATACGCTCAACGAGGAGCTGAAGCAGCATATCCTCATCGAGCCTGTTACCGGGTTGCTCAACCAGCGCGGGGTCATTCTGGCCCTTGAACCACAGGTGGCACGTTCGCGCCGCTATAGCAGTCCTATGGCGCTAATCATGATGGACGTCCACTGCGAGAGAGACCGCGACAGTACCCGGCTGCATGTCGCCCGCCTGCTTAAGGACCAGGTGCGCTGGGCTGATCTTATTGGCTGTACGGAACGGCACGAGTTCGTGCTGATCCTGCCGGAAACAACGCCGGAGGCAGGCGTGCGGCTGGCAACCAAGCTCAGCGAGCGCGTACAGACAATGGCCGAACAGGAACTGGATGGCCAGTCGATCGACACCTGTTACGGGGTGACGGGGTGGCGCCGCAGCGACAACGCCAACACTTTGCTCAGCCGCGCCGGCATGGCCCTTTCCCAGGCGCGCTCCGAACGGCGCACGCATTCCCTCGCGCTTTGACCAGGCCATCTTCTTGGCCCATCCGCGACCTCATAGCGACGCCCGGGTTTCTCCGCGATCTGCAGCTGAGCGGAAACCGGCTGTCGTCGCGGCGGATTTCCGCACCGACAGAAAGCCCGATATCGACGCACTGGAGTTGCGTGCCGTCAAACGCCGCTTCGTTGCTCTGAATAGCGACCGCCTGCGCCGGGTCCAGGATTCGCTGGAGGCGCGCCAGCGCGTGTTCATCCAGCTGCTGCCCTTACTGTTCCATATCAATCACCCGATGCTGCCAGGGTACCTGTCGAACAAGATACCTTGCGGCATTTCCGGCTATGCACCCGGAAAACGCTGCATTCAGGTCGCCCGTAAGCTTGCCAGGAGCTTCAGCTACCAGCGCCGCGCCCAGCAACGTTACTCCATTCATGCGCTGTACCTGATGGGCAGTACAGGAACCATCGCCTATTCAAGATCCAGTGACTTCGACATCTGGGTCTGTCACCGCCCGGGCATGCCGGCCCACGAAATACAGGCGCTGCAGGAAAAAGCCGACAGTATCAAGAGCTGGGCCGAGTCACTGGGTCTCGAAGCACACTTTTTCCTCATGGACGATGTATCCTTTCGCGAGCATGAGCATCAGCGACTGTCCAACGAAAATGCCGGCAGTTCACAACACCACTTGCTACTCGACGAGTTCTACCGCACCGGTCTGCTGGTCGCCGGACGCTTTCCCGTATGGTGGCTTGTGCCGCCGTCCTGCGAACGGCACTACGATGAATACGTTGAGAAACTGATTGTCAACCGTTTCATAAAGTCCAGCGACATTGTCGATTTTGGCGGCCTGTCGCACCTGCCCAGTGCGGAGTTTTTCGGGGCCACACTCTGGCAGCTCTACAAGGCGGTGGATTCGCCCTATAAGTCCATTCTGAAGATATTGCTGATGGAAGCCTACGCCAACCAGTATCCGGATATCGAAATACTGGCATTGCGCTTTAAAATGGCTGTGCACAGCGGTGACATCCAGCTCGATCAGCTCGACCCTTATGTGATGATGTGCAATACCGTCGAGGAATATCTTTTTGCGCGCAAGGAACTGGACCGCCTTGACCTGGCACGGCGCTGTTTCTATTTCAAGGTCAATGAGCCAATGAGCAGACGCGACAACGCCCGTGGGCAGTCATGGCGCCGCGCAGCGATCCGCCGCTTAGTCGAAACCTGGGGTTGGAGTCACAGCAAACTGGAATCTCTTGATCAGCGCAGGCGGTGGAAGATCAAGCGCGTCCTCGAGGAACGTCACATGCTGGCGGACGAGCTGACGCGCAGTTACCGGGCCCTTTCGCAGTTCGGGCGCCAGCAAAACAGCGAACTGGCAATCCGCTCGGGCGACCTAAACCTGCTGGGGCGAAAGTTGTACGTAGCTTTTGAGCGTAAGGCCGGCAAAGTGGAAATGATCAACCCGGGTGTATCCAAGGATCTGTCTGAAGAACGACTATCGCTACATCAGATCGACGCCGTGGACCAACGCGGCTGGGCGATGTATCGCGGCAGCGTCATGCAGCGTAATGCAAGCCAGCACACGCCGCTTAAGCGTACCGCTGGCCTGCTGGAGTTGCTCGCCTGGTGCCATTTCAACGGGCTGATAAACCGTAACCCGTCGACCATCAGCATCCAACCTCCGGACAGCGCCCTCAGCCAGTGGGAATTGCGCTGTGTCCTCGACTGCCTGCAGCAGATGTTTCCGCGCGGCAAAATACCGGAGAGCGACATGCAGGCTCTGGCGGAACAGCCAACCGTCCGCGAAGCCGGTCTTTTCATCAATCTCGCGCGCGACCCGATGTCGAAGCTGACCCGTAACGGCATGCAACTGGTGAGTGAGCGAATCGACCCCCTGAGCTACGGCGGGCAATGGGAAAACCTTGCTGTAGGCTTCGAAATGATCAATGTCACTTCGTGGGGCGAAGTACTGACCTTCCGTTACACCGGGCGCGCCGCGTTGCTCGATTGCCTGTGCGACTATTTCGCCTGGTCTCCCGTAAGTTCCGGCTCGGCACCGCCCCCGGTACCCTGTGTCAGTTTCTCCTCGTCCCGCGGAACAATTATCGCGCGCCGCATCGAAGAACTGATCCGCGAGATTGCTGACTTTTTTTACCGAAATTACTGGCGACGGTACGCGCGCTATGCATTGCGTATCGGTCAGCACTACTACGTGCTGCAGTGCGAGCACGATGTACCGCGTTATCGTGAATTCGACTCGCAGGACGCGCTGTTGTATTACCTTGCCAACCCACAGGCTTCGTTCAGTCCGTTGCGCGTCGATAGCCAGACACTGGACGGTTCTCCGATTCCGCTGCTGCTCGAACGCAATCGAGAGGGTGTAGTGCAGTTATTCTTCAAGGTGCAGGGACCGCGGGCGCATGTCTACGTGCTGGATGAACGCGGCTCGCTGTTTGATCAATGCGTAGCGTTTCATGACCGGCAGACTTTGCTTGGCCAATTCCAGCAATTTCTCGAAGCCGTCCGCTATCGCCTGCGAAATATGAGCCTACCGAACAGCCTGAGTGATCATGAGGACGTTCAGATTTACCAGGTCACAGGCGACGCTCAGGACCAGCAGAGACTCGAAGCAATCAAGGCCGGCACAAACACCGGCAACACCGGGTTCATGGATGTACAGGTCATTGGTGACCTGGACGACGAGCGCCACGGGTCATTCAGTATCTTTTGCGGCAATCGAGAATTTTCCGCGCTCGAATACGGCGACCGCCTGTTTCACGAGGTGGCCAGGCACATCACGCATAAGCGCAGCGGCGGTAGCAGCTACCCGATCTACATTACTGACATCGACGTAACCCCCGCCATGCTGGGCAGTGACAAGGCCGACGGCGTGCAGACAATACACTTTCTCAACTACAAGAAGCGCATCGAGAGCCTGCTCAATGAAGCGCTGCATAATATCAAGTCTGATTGATACTCACTCTGCGTTGCGCATTTGTTCCAGGATCCTGCGAATATCCGTTTCCCAGCGGTCAAACCGCGCCCGCAGTGTCGGGCTGGCATAAAAGGGCCGCAGGTGCTGGAAGCTTGATGCCAACAACAGTGTTTCTTCATTCTCGGCAAAGATGGCGATCTGCAGCGGCAGGTAGGGTATCAACTCGGGATACTGGTTGCTGACTTCGCGTACGTCGTCGAGTTTGCCAAAAAACACCACCCTGTATTTGTCCGTCTGGAAACCGGATTTTGTCAAACCGATATCAACGCGCTGAACCCTGGATACCTGGTAGCCCTGGGCCTTGATGGTCTGCTGCAGCACTGCCATGGCCTCGGGAAACGCCAGCGAGGTGCGCACCATGTACAGATCCTGCGCGCCGGCGAAATCGCCGCCGATAAAGAGCAGCAGCACGGCCAACATCCGCGTCATAGCGTGGCCTCCTCGATAATTTCAGTATACAGGTCGTGCATCTTCTGGCAGGCCTTGTCCAGCTCGCTGTTGTTGAACAGGTGACTAAGGTTCTTCGGATTGATACTCATAACCAACACACCATGGTCAGTTTCCAGCAGCGTCACCCGGCAGGGCAGGAACAGGCCCACACGCGGGTCGATAGCCAGCGCCTTGTTGAGGAAACCGAAATCACAGAAATACAGGATGACTGCACGTGGGTTTTCCTCACCGGGTTCTGCCAGCCCTTGCTCCAGCTTCTGTTCGCGGATGACACGAAAGTTATGGCCAATCACCGACTCTTTCAGGTTCGCAAGTGTCTGCTCGAGGTCGTAGGGGGACTCGAATTGAATTACTGGTTGCTCACCCTCGGCCGATGTGCTTTCCGGCTTGCGCAGTGTCCGCAGGAAGGCGACCAGATCATTGGCGTCACTTTCCTGCAAACCGAGATCCTTTATCGACGGCATGGGAGTGCCACGGCGACCGCGCAACAGCGTGGCTTTCAACATGGCGTCGCTCGCAGCGTCCTGCAAGCCGGGATTGTTCAGCGCGGGAGCCATAATCGGGGCACCGCGGGGCCTCGAAACGGTGACCCCAGTACCCGCGCCACCCTGCCCCTGTTCGCCATGGCAGGCAACACAGTGGCTGGCAAACAGCTCGCCGCCGCGCGCCGCATCGCCCGGCAGCGGTCTATGGCTGTATGTGGGCAGCGGCGTCGCTGACGGGCTGCGCAAGTAACCAATAACGGCGTCAATATCGGCGTCGGTCAGAGCGGGAAATGCGGGCATCACCCGTCCCGGACGCCCTTCCCGGATAGTGGTGCGAAAATAATCGTCACTGGCGACGGCGAGAAAATCTGGAAGGTTAAGGGGTACACCCACACCGCCGTCGCCGCGTTCGCCATGGCAGACGGCGCAGGTCTGGTGATACAGCTGTGCGCCATCAGGGGCGGCGGCGAATATCACGGGTGCAGCCGGTCCTATCACCAGGGACGGCAGTAGGATAAGAAGTTGTCTACACATGGACATGAATTCTGCCGACGCCGCGCACAAGACGCTTTGATGTGGGTCAACTAGCCAAGGCGCCGCCGCAGCCAGTCGTGCAGACTGTCGCTTTGCGCGGGGCACAGACCGTGCTCCATCGGGTAACTGTGGAAATCAACGATGAATCCTTCGGCGCGCATACGCTCCGCAGACTTCAGTCCAGCGGCATACGGCACGATCTGATCATGCAATCCGTGGTCCATGCGCACCGTGAGCTGCCCGGGATCGCCACGCTTTTCGGATGCCAGGCGCCCTGGCGCCGGCAGGTAGGCCGACAGAGCCAGTACTCCCGCCAGCGGCTGTGAGTAGCGCAGGGCGGTGTGCAGCACCAGCGCACCGCCCTGCGAAAAACCCGCCAGCAGGATGTGACCGGTGTCGATGCCGCGCTGTCGCTCGCGCTCGACCAGATCCAGCAACAGCCGGCGGGCCCGATCAAGGCCGGCAGTATCCTGGGGGCCGTCGAAACGCAGGTCGTAGATATCATACCAGGCGCGCATGCGCATACCGCCATTCAGGGTCACGGGCTGAATCGGCGCGTGCGGCAGCACAAACCGGATTGCCAGTTCATCGGCCAACCCCCACTGGCGCAGCAGCGGCTCGAAGTCATGGCCGTCGGCTCCCAGACCGTGCAACCAGATGACTGCGCTGCGGGCCTTCGAGCGTGGTTCGATTTCTATTGGTTCCAGCATGGTTTTCTCCACAACACCAGCTGCACATAGTAGCGGCTCTCGTGACACCCGGCACGCGGGTGATTTGGGCTTTACGCAGCAGCTCCGTATACTGCGGCCTGCTGCGATGTCGGAACACGACCATGAAATTCCATTTGGCACCTAAACATTATTGCGCCGCGGCCATATTGCTGGGAGCGGCCGCCCTGTCGTCCGCCTGTGGTCAGTATGGCGACCTTTACCTGCCAGAAGCACAGCCGCGCCCACAACAACCGGCCCAGCCGGCGGACAAGCTAGAGGACAAAGATCCCCAGCAGACAGAGGATTGACAGCTGGTTATGGACTATTTTGAGTATCAGAATGGCCGGCTGATGGCCGAGTCGGTTGACCTACAGCAGCTGGCGGTCGCGCATGGCACACCCCTGTATGTGTATTCCCGGGCAACGCTGGAACGTCACTGGCATGCTTTCGACCAGGCGTTTGGCGATCATCCCCACCTGGTGTGCTATGCGGTGAAAGCCAATTCCAACATCGCGATTCTGGCACTGCTGGCGCGCCTCGGCTCGGGCTTCGATATCGTTTCCGGCGGCGAGCTGGCACGGGTGTTAAGGGCGGGCGGTGACCCCTCGCGCATCGTGTTTTCCGGCGTCGGGAAAACGGTGACGGAGATGGAGCGGGCGCTGGAGGCGGGCATCCGTTGTTTCAACGTTGAATCCACCGCCGAGCTGAAACGTCTTGATGGTGTTGCTGCCGCACACGGCGTCACCGCGCCGGTGTCGCTGCGGGTCAATCCCGATGTCGACGCACAAACCCACCCCTACATTTCCACCGGGCTGAAGGAAAACAAGTTCGGCATCAGCGTCGTATCGGCAGTGCACTCCTATCGCCAGGCAGCCGATGCCACAAACCTGCAGATCGAGGGAATCGACTGCCACATCGGTTCACAGCTCACCGGAATCTCGCCTTTCGTCGATGCGCTGGATCGCGTGCTGGAGCTGGTGGAACACATCGAGGCCCTCGGTATTGCCATTCATCACCTCGATCTGGGCGGCGGGCTCGGCGTGCTGTATCGCGACGAACAGCCCCCCTCTCCGGCCCAGTACGTGCGTCCCTTGCTGGCGCGTCTCGCCAACAGTGGCAAGGAAATCCTCATCGAGCCCGGACGCGCCATCGCCGCCAATGCCGGAATTCTGGTCACCGAAGTACAGTATCTCAAGGCAAGTGAAGACAAGAACTTTGCCATCGTCGATGCCGCCATGAATGACCTGCTGAGGCCAGCATTGTATGGCGCCTGGCAGGAGATCATCCCCGTCATTCCGCGGCAACAGCCAAAGAAGGAATACGATGTCGTCGGCCCGGTGTGCGAAACCGGCGATTTCCTGGGCAAACAGCGTCCGCTGGCTGTCGAACAGGGTGACCTGCTGGCAGTGCGCTCCGCCGGGGCCTATGGGTTCAGCATGAGCTCCAACTACAACAGCCGGCCGCGCGCCGCAGAAATCCTGGTCGACGGCGACACCGCCCATCTGGTGCGTCAGCGTGAAACGGTAGACAGCCTGTTCCTCGGCGAAGCAATCCCGGTTTTCTGAGAGCCCGATGCAGCGCGTGCCCGAACCAGAACTCATGGATGACCCCGTGCAGGCAGAGGCCTACGCGCGCGCCGATTTCAGTGAACCGCACAACCGCTTCGTGGAGCTGTTTCGGCAACGCTGCGGCGCATCGCTTAACGCGACGGTACTCGACCTCGGTTGCGGACCGGGCGACATCTGCCGCCGCTTTGCGCGTGCCTTTGACGACTGCAGGATACACGCGGTCGACGCGTCTGCGCCGATGCTTGAACTGGGACGCCGCGCTTGCCGGGCAGAACAGCTACACGACCGCATAGCATTTTTTCAGGCCCGCCTGCCAGATGCCAGGCTACCACGGCAGAACTATACAGTGATTCTCTCCAACAGCCTGCTGCACCACCTGCCGAAATCGGACACGCTGTGGAAGAGCATCCGGCGATTTGGCCACGAGGGCACTCTGGTATTCGTTATGGATCTGCTGCGCCCCGAATCGAAGCTAGAGGTAAACCGGCTGGTGGACTTATACGCCGGCAGTGAACCCGACATACTCAGGCGGGATTTCCGTAACTCGCTGTGTGCCGCCTACACGCCGGACGAAATCCTTGCACAGCTAAAATCGCACAAACTCGAGCACCTGAAGCTCGAAGTAGTCAGTGATCGTCATTTTATCGTCTCTGGGCGACTGCGCCAGACCGCCTGGTAGAGACAGCAGCGCCTCATGTGCGCAAGCGCCCGGTTGGTCGCTGCGAGCCATCGATCAAACCATGCAACTGTAACCAGTGACACGCGTCTAGCGCATCGTTCTCGAACCAGTTCTTCGCCGACCCGAGGCGGAAACTGTAGCCCCAAGTGTCCATGTCCTGCATGAGGCGCTCCGGCCCTACAGCAGACAGCCGCCCTGCCAGGAGGATCTGCAGATAGCAGACAGCATTCTCTTCGTCATAATCACCGCCGGCGTCGGTATGCAATCCGCTGCGGCGTGCCGCCGTCATGCACAGGTAATGACAGGCCTCGTGCAAGGCCGAATGCACGGGGGTGTCCACGCGCAGCAGCAGGCGATTGCCGACCAGTCCCCCCTCGCTGTCACCCCAGAAGCTCCCCGGGATGACATCCTCGTCGGCGACTTGTTCGCAGACGAGTCCGTACGGCGCCAGCAAGTCAGATAACGGCTGCGTGCCGATATCACCAACTGTCAACACCCCGGCTGCAGCCTTGTCAGTCAACCCATGCATCGAAAGCCTCCCCCGCCACCTAAGGCGTACACCGGTTCCTGTGTGCCTTGCGGACCTCGAAACGTCTCTGCTGGAATACTGATCCGTAAACAACGGGCTTGCAAATCGGCCGGCGGCCCGTACCCTGAGCGCATGGAGATCAAGTTCGGCAAAATGCACGGTCTCGGTAATGACTTCGTGGTGATTGATGCCATCAGGCAGTCTGTGAATCTGACGCCGTCGCAGATCCGTCACCTGGCTGATCGACGTCGCGGTATCGGCTGCGACCAGTTACTGCTGGTGGAAAAATCCGATCGACCAGACAGCCAGTTCCGCTACCGCATATTCAATGCCAATGGCAGCGAAGTCGAACAATGTGGCAACGGCGCGCGCTGTCTCGCCCGGTTCGTACGCGCCACGGGATTGACCAGCGCCGACCGGATGCGGGTGCACACCAGCGCCGGGTTGATCGAGCTGACAGTGCACGACCATGAGCGGGTCAGCGTCGATATGGGCGTCCCGCGCCTGGAACCTGCTGATATTCCTTTTCAGGCGAGCGCGCGCGCTGCCCTGTACGCGCTGTCGGTCGACGGTGAAACCTATGAGATTGGCGCCGTTTCCATGGGCAATCCGCACGCCATACTGCAGGTCCCGCACGTTGATTCAGCGCCCGTCGCCAGACTGGGACCCGCTATCGAAAGCCACCCACGCTTCCCCAGTCACGTTAATGTCGGCTTTATGGAGGTCGTCGCCCGCGATCGCATCCGTCTGCGCGTCTTCGAACGCGGTGCGGGTGAAACCCTGGCCTGCGGCTCGGGTGCATGTGCTGCCGTCGTTGCCGGCCGGCTACAGGGGCTACTGGATGAAACCGTGACAACGCAACTGCGCGGCGGTGATCTTGTGGTAAGCTGGGCGGGCGACAATCGGCCGGTACTCATGTCGGGGCCGGCTACTTTCGTATTCGAGGGCACGATACAGTTATGACAACACAGGCCAATGCCGAAAACAGCGTCGCCGCACTTGACGCGCAACAGGTGAGCGACTATCTCGCCAGCCACCCGGACTTTTTCGACAAACACCCTGAACTCCTCGCCATGATGCAGCTGAACCACTCCAGTGGCAAGGCCGTGTCGCTCATTGAACGCCAGGTACGGGTGCTGCGCGACCAGAATCAGGATCTGAAAAAACGACTGCTCGAACTCGTAGACGTGGCACGCGACAACGATCGGCTCAGCGAACGCTTACACCGGCTGACGCTGGACCTGCTCAGTGCCGGATCCCTCACGGAATTGATAGACAGCCTGGAGCACGGCCTGAGAAATGAATTTATGGCCGACGCCATCGTGCTGCACCTGCCGGCATTGGATGAATCCCGACAACGCGAATGTGGCGCGCGCCCGCTGGAAGTGGATAACGCCCTCATGAACCTGTTACCCACGCCCCTCGTGGACAACAGACCGCAATGCGGTCGCCTGAAACAGGGGCAAGCCGAGTTCCTGTTTGGTGATCAGGCGGCCGCAATTGAATCCTGCGCAGTCATCCCGCTGGGTGATCGCGCCAGCGCCGGCCTGCTCAGCATCGGCAGCCGCGAGGTAAACCGCTTCAATCCCTGCATGGGTACCTTGTTCCTGTCCCACTTGGGCGAACTGGTCGCGGGCCTGCTGGCACGATTCAGCTGTTAGTGGATCGACAGCAGACAGGCTGGCTGCAGCGTTTCGAAACGCATGTGCGTGATGAGAGACGTCTCGCCGCCCACACCGTGAAGAACTACCGTCGCGACCTGGCAGGCTTCCAGGCTTTCTGCGAGACACAGGGTATTACCCACTGGCAGCAGCTCCAGCCCGCGCAGGTGCGCGCCTGGGCGGCACAACTACACCGCCGCGGCTTGTCTGGCCGCAGCGTGCAGCGACACCTGTCGGCGCTGCGCAGTTTTTACCGGTTCATGATCAGCCAGGGTGTACTGCACAGCAACCCCGCGCAGGATATCCGCGCGCCAAAGACGGCGCGCAGACTGCCCCACAGCCTGGATGTCGACCGCATTCAGTCGCTGCTGGACGTCAAAACGGACAACTGGCTGGCGCAGCGCGACGTGGCCATGATGGAATTGATGTACTCCTGTGGACTGCGGCTCGCCGAGCTGGTCGGTCTCGATCTGCACCAGGTCGATTTGCATAGCTGCGAAGCGCGGGTACTGGGCAAGGGCAACAAGACGCGCATAGTGCCGATCGGCAGCAAGGCACACGAAGTGATCTCAGTGTGGCTGACCGTGCGGTCACAACACTGTGCTGCCGGTGAACAGGCCCTGTTCATCAGCCGCCAGGGCACCCGCCTGAGTGCACGCAGCGTGCAGCAACGCTTCGCGCGGTGGGCCCGGCTGCACGGCCTCGACACTCGCCTGCACCCGCATGTGCTGCGGCACTCCTTTGCCACACATATGCTCGAGTCCAGCGGTGATCTGCGCGCCGTGCAGGAACTGCTTGGCCACGCCAACCTCAGCACCACGCAGGTCTATACTCATCTGGATTTTCAGCACCTGGCGCAAGTCTACGATCAGGCACACCCACGCGCGCGCGCCAAGCGACAGCGTTGACCGGGTTGCAGCAAGGCGCCAGTGCACAGTATCAGTCAGATCTGGGCACGCCGTCAAAGAAGTCGACGATACCGGTCTCAAGTGAATATTCGGCGCCGACTACACGCAGACCATCGCTCTCGATCAGCTTTTCTATAATCTCGGAACCGTGTCTCAGGTGATTCGCCGAGGCACGAACGTTGGCCCGAACGGCTTCTTTAATGAGCGCATCCCGATGGTGCCTCAACTCCGTGGCCATAATGCTTTCCACCGACGGCTTGACACGATCGACGATCGAGCGGATGTTTCGCGACGTGCTGTCGTTACCACCGGTCAGCTCTTCGATCGTCGCCAGGATGGCGCCACACTGCGAGTGCCCCAGCACCACCACCAGACGCGTGCCAAAGCGCGAAACAGCGAATTCGACGCTACCGATCTGCGAGGGTGCAACGATGTTTCCCGCCACCCGGATCACAAACAGATCGCCAAGCCCCTGGTCAAAGACGATTTCGGCCGGGACACGGGAATCGGAACAGCCGAGGACGATGGCAAACGGCTCCTGGCCGGCTATGAGCTCGGCCCGCTTGGCATGCGAAAACAACGGCTCGACGCTGCGAAGACTGGACGCAAAGCGGTGATTGCCGTCGCGCAGTCGCTGCAGCGCGTCCGGTGCGCTCATCAAATTCGGCATGCACGCCCTCGGCCGCAAGCCGACACAGGCTGAGCGAAATGCGCTTCACAAAGTCTCTTCATCTTCATGCACCAGAGCGTTACATAGATTGACCCACTTTATCTTGTTCTTCACCCATATCTCCCTGCGCGGCGGGAAGTCATCGACCCTGTCCAGCGTCGACACGGTGATATCGATTGTCTGCGGCGCAAGATCTGTATATAAGGCCAGCTGGGCCCCGCAGCGCGGACAATAGAATCGCCGGCTGTTTTCGGTCGCCGGATAGACGCCTGGAGTCCCGGCCAGCCACTTCAGACTTTCCTTCGGCACCGTGGCCCAGGTAACAAACGTTCCCCCCGTAGACCTGCGGCAGATTGAGCAGTGACAATTCGCCACGTCCGTCAGCGCATGCTGATCGACGCTAAACTGCAGATATCCGCAGTGGCAGCTTCCCTTGAGGCTCATCGCTATTACGGGGTCCCTGGCAACTCCTGTGGGTTTCACCGCACGCAATCTGGCGGCTGTGGGAAACGCCGCCAGGGGTGTGCGTGGACGGAATACTGCCCAGCTGAAGGGGCATTAAAGCACAACCGACACGCGCCAAACAGGCTTCCCTGGAACGGCTGCGGATTTGAGCTTGTCCGCACTCCGACCCGGGCTGGCTCAGGGGCCTGCTTCCTCCGGCGATGTGGCCACAACGCGACGCGCCAACCGCATCCGCCCGGCACATGCCCCAGCAGCTTGAGGGTTTTGCGCTGATGCCGGCGGCGCTCTTGGTGTACAATTGGGCGCTGTTTTTGTCGGAATATTAAGGATCAGCTGTGCACCAGTATCGCGGCACTACCATCCTTTCCGTGCGCCGCAATGGCAGTGTGGTGGTCGGAGGCGACGGCCAGGTGTCGATGGGCAACACGGTCATGAAGGGCAATGCGCGCAAAGTACGCACTCTGTACCACGGCAAGGTGCTGGCGGGGTTTGCTGGCGGCACGGCCGATGCTTTCACCCTTTTCGAGCGCTTCGAGGCCAAATTGGAAAAACACCAGGGCCATTTGGTACGTTCGGCGGTAGAACTCGCCAAGGACTGGCGCACCGACCGCATGCTGCGCCGCCTTGAGGCGCTGCTGGTAGTCGCCGACACCGAGTCATCGCTGATCATCACCGGCAACGGCGATGTCATCGAGCCGGAAGACAGTCTGATGGCGATCGGCTCCGGTGG
This sequence comes from uncultured Gammaproteobacteria bacterium, assembly GCA_963814945.1. GTDB lineage: Bacteria > Pseudomonadota > Gammaproteobacteria > DSM-19610 > DSM-19610 > Thiogranum. The sequence continues at coordinate 169,211 of CAWFEQ010000018.1, read as the reverse complement.
CCCTTACGCCCAGGCTGCCGCGCGCGCCATGCTGGATACCACCGAACTGGATGCGCGCGCCATTGTTGAAAAAGGCCTCAACATTGCTGCCAGCATCTGCGTCTACACCAACCACAACCTCACAGTGGAAGAACTCGAGTACTGAACCCGCCCATGTCCGAAATGACACCCCGCGAAATTGTCCAGGAACTGGACAAGCACATTATCGGTCAGGATGACGCTAAGCGCGCCGTTGCCATTGCCTTACGCAACCGCTGGCGGCGCCAGCAGGTGGACGAACCGTTGCGCAGCGAAATCACGCCGAAGAACATCCTTATGATCGGCCCCACCGGCGTCGGCAAGACCGAGATCGCACGGCGCCTCGCCAGGCTGGCAAACGCCCCTTTCATGAAGATAGAGGCCACCAAGTTCACCGAGGTGGGCTACGTCGGACGCGACGTCGAATCGATTATCCGCGACCTGATGGATGTGGCCATCAAAATGGTGCGCGAGGAGGAAATGGCGAAGGTTCGTCATCGAGCCGAAGATGCCGCCGAGGATCGTATTCTTGACGCGTTGCTGCCGACGCCACGCAGCGTCGGCTTCACGGCCGAGCCGGACGAAACCGACAGCAGCAGCAGCAGCAGTGAAACACGCCAGAAATTCCGCAAGATGCTGCGCGAGGGCCGGCTTAACGAGAAGGAAATCGACATCGAAGTCTCCGCCGCGCCGGTGGGCGTGGAAATCATGGCGCCGCCCGGCATGGAAGAGATGACCAGCCAGCTGCAGGGGCTGTTCCAGAACTTCGGCAGTGGCCGCACCAAGACCCGCAGGCTGAGTGTCGCCGACGCCCTCAAGATCCTGACGGATGAAGAGGCAGGCAAGATGGTCAATGAGGAGAATCTCAAGCTGCGCGCCCTGCATGCGGTCGAACAGAACGGTATCGTATTCATTGACGAAATCGACAAGGTCACACAGCGCAGCGATCAGAGCGGCAGCCCTGGCGTTTCGCGCGAAGGCGTACAGCGCGACCTGTTGCCACTGGTGGAGGGCAGCACTGTCACCACCAAGTACGGCATGGTCAGAACCGACCACATCCTGTTTATCGCTTCCGGCGCCTTCCACCTGTCTAAACCTTCCGACCTGATCCCGGAATTGCAGGGAAGACTGCCAATACGCGTGGAATTGAAAGCGCTTGGCGTGCAGGACTTCGTGCGCATTCTCACCGAGCCCGATGCCTCGCTCACCGAACAATACAGCGCCCTGTTGAATACCGAAGGCCTGCAGCTGGAGTATACCGCTGACGGGATCGAGCGTATCGCCACGGTGGCCTGGGACATCAATGAGCGCACGGAAAACATTGGCGCGCGCCGGCTGCACACGGTCATGGAACGCCTGCTGGAGCAGGTTTCGTTTGAAGCCGCCGACCGGGCCGGCGACCGGGTGAGCGTCGATGCCGACTACGTCGACCGACAACTGAAAGACCTGGCGCAGGACGAAGACCTGAGCCGCTATATTCTCTGAGATTTCACGAGGCTCGCTATGGCAAAGCAACACCCGCACCCCACCGAAATCAACCTGCACCAGAAATCCAAAGTACTTGAGATTGCCTTTGACGACGGTGCCCGCTTCGCAATGAGCTGCGAATATCTGCGCGTACACTCGCCTTCTGCTGAAGTGCAGGGCCATGGCCCCGGAGAGGGTGTGCTGCAGGTCGGCAAGGAAGGCGTCAGTATCGAACGTATCGAACCGGTAGGCCACTACGCCATCCAGATTTACTTCGACGACGAACATAATACCGGTATTTATTCCTGGGAAACCCTCTACACGCTGGGTGTCAACAAGGAGAAGAACTGGCAGACCTATCTCGAGCGGCTCAAAGCGGCGGGTGCGCCGCATTCGGCACTCGGAGCCAAGGCCTAGATGCAGTCCCGACGCACGCCACTGCACCAGCCTTTTGTCGAAACCACGCGCTGGGATATCCTGTAGATATGGCAGAAAAGACCACCGATTTCGGCTATCAGCAAGTCGACTGGGACGAGAAGCAGCGGCGTGTCGCCGGCGTGTTCGATTCGGTCGCGGACAATTACGACCTGATGAACGACGTCATGTCGTTCGGCATACACCGGTTATGGAAACGCTTTGCAGTCGAACAGTCTGGCGCGCGCCCGGGCCAGCGGATCCTCGACCTCGCCGGTGGTACCGGCGATCTGGCGGCACGCCTGTCACGGCTGGTCGGTCCGCACGGTGCGGTTGTTGTCGGCGATATCAACGCGTCCATGCTGAATGTTGGACGCGCACGCCTGCTCGACCACGGCATCAGCGGCAATGTAACGTTTGTGCAGGCCAACGCGGAAAACCTGCCATTCCCGCCGAACAGTTTTGACTGCATCAGCATCGCTTTCGGTTTACGTAATGTGACGGACAAGTTGAAAGCCCTGCAGTCCATGTATCAGGCGCTCAAGCCGGGCGGACGAATATTGGTACTGGAGTTTTCCACGCCAGTGTTACCCGGGCTGCGGCAGGCCTATGACTTCTACTCGTTCAGGATACTGCCCTTGTTGGGCCGCCTGATTGCCAAGGATGAAGGCAGCTACCGCTACCTCGCTGAATCGATCCGCATGCATCCCGACCAGGAAAGACTCAAGACCATGATGCAGCAAGCAGGATTCGAGGACTGCGACTACAACAACCTGAGCGGTGGCATTGTTGCCCTACACCGCGGTTTTCGCTACTGACAGGGGCAGGCCCGGCGCCCAGGATACAGCGTGACTTCCCTCCCGACACTCGCCGCCGCCCTGGAGAGCGCCCTCAATGTCTACCTGAAGCAGGTTCCCAACGTAGTGCAGCGCACTGCGGCGTTGCAGGGAAAGGTCATTGCACTGAGCGTCACCGGTACCAACCTGACGCTTTATTTTCTCCCCGCGGCAGATGGTGTGCAGGTCCTGGGCCATTATGAAGGCGACATCGACACCCATCTGAGCGGGTCCCCGCTGGGCTTTGCGCGCCTGGTGCTGGGCCGACGCGAAGATGCGTTGTTTCAGGGCGCGGTCAGGATCGAGGGCGATACCGATATCGGCCAGCAGTTCCAGGAGCTGCTGGCGGGGGCAGACTGGGACTGGGAAGAACACCTGTCACGCATTAGCGGAGACGTGATCGCGCACCAGGCGGGCACACTGGTCAGACAGGCGAGGCGATTTCTCGATGACAGCCGGACAACACTGGTCCAGGACTGTAGTGAATACCTGCAGGAGGAAGCCCGGCTGTTACCGACGCGCATCGAGGTAGAGTATTTCTTCGGCGACGTTCGATCGCATGCGCGACGCTGTCAGCCGTATGGAGGCTCGCGTCGAACGCCTTTTACGCGCGGCGGACAAGGCATCATGATGCGTCCCGCACAGCTGGTCCGGCTGATGCATATCAACTGGGTGCTGGTGCGCAATGGGCTGGACGAAGTGGTGCTGGCCACCCACCTGTTCCGACCGGTGCGCTTTCTAGGCTACCTGGCGCCCTGGCACAGAATTGTGCGCAAGACGCCGCGCGCTGTGCGCATTCGTAAAGCACTCGAGGACCTGGGACCGATATTCGTCAAGTTTGGCCAGATCCTTTCTACCCGCCAGGACCTGCTGCCGGATGACATCGCCGCGGAACTGGCCCTGCTGCAGGATCGCGTTGCCCCCTTCGATGGCAAACTGGCTTGCGTGCTGGTGGAACGGAGTTTCCAGCGGCCACTGGAGAAGATTTTCGCCGCCTTTGACCCGCAGCCGCTGGCGTCCGCTTCCGTGGCCCAGGTTCACGCCGCCACTCTTAACAGCGGGGAGGACGTGGTGGTCAAGGTTTTGCGCCCGGGGATTGAAACTGTCATCCGCCGCGATGTCAGCCTGCTACACACCGTGGCCGGGCTGGCGGAGCGCTACTGGAGCGAGGGCCCACGGCTGCGGCCCCGCGAGGTAATCGCCGAATTCGAAAAAATCCTCTACGACGAACTCGACCTGTTGCGCGAGGCCGCTAATGCCTCGCAGCTGCGGCGCAACTTCAGCGAATCGGCCGTGCTGTACGTCCCCGAAGTCTACTGGCCTTACTGCCGGCGCAATGTCATGACCATGGAACGCATCTACGGCATCCCGGTCAACGACCTGGCCGCGCTGCGCAAGGCTGGTGTGGACCTGAAGGAATTGTCGGAGCGGGGGGTCGAAATCTTCTTCACTCAGGTGTTCCGCCACAATTTCTTTCACGCCGACATGCACCCGGGCAATATATTTGTTTCCCCGGACGGCCAGTACATGGCCGTCGACTTCGGCATCATGGGCACGCTCAGCCCACAGGACCAGCGCTACCTGGCGGAAAATTTCCTCGCTTTCTTCCGCCGCGATTACCGTCGTGTGGCCGAACTGCACGTTGAGTCCGAGTGGGTACCGGTGGCTACGCGTGTCGATGAGTTCGAGGCGGCAATCCGTTCTGTGTGTGAGCCTATCTTTGAACGGCCGCTTAAAGAGATCTCTTTCGGCCACCTGCTGTTACGGCTGTTCCAGACAGCGCGGCGGTTCGATATGGAAATCCAGCCGCAACTGGTCCTGCTGCAAAAGACGCTACTGAACATCGAAGGTCTCGGCCGGCAGCTCTACCCCGATCTTGATCTGTGGCAGACCGCCAAGCCGTTTCTCGAACGCTGGATGAGCGAACAGGTTGGCGCGCGCGCCTTCGCTGGCCGGCTGCGTCACAGTTTGCCGGAATGGAGCGAGCGACTGCCGGAAATCCCCGCGCTGCTGCACCGCACCCTGCAGCAAGCGACGGCTGGCAAATTACGCCTGCGATGGGAGTCACGGGAATTAGAGAAACTGCGGCGACAGATGCGCCGTGCCAGCCGCCGTAACCTGGCAGCGATTACCGGCGGTGCCCTGCTGATCAGCGCCTCACTGATCTACGGGCTCGACGGGTACGCTCCCCTGAGCGTGGGCGGCGCCCCCCTGCTGACCTGGATACTTGGTGCCATGGCGATGGTGCTGCTGGTCTTTGCCTGGGACAACAGCGAATGAAACCTCCGTTCAACCACCACCGACAATAAAAACCCGCCATCTGGCGGGTTAAACCGGACTCGTTCGTGTTATTTGATTCCGCGAGCCTTGTCGTTGCTGGTGCGCGCCGTACATCCCCTCAGTACCCGGCACGTTATTCTAGTCATCTCCTCCAACACCGCTTTCGTTGATTCAGTCCAGCCCTTCGAACCATCGTTCATGCAGTATCTAATGGCACTGGTGGACTCCATGCAGAGCAACAAGCGTGCCGATCCTGATTATTCATAGGGAACAATCAGTTACTGCCCCATCATGGTGGTACGTTGCGTTGCCGTAAGAATTTCCGACTGGCTGACCGCATAAGAGACCGCTTATTTATACGCCTTATTAATAACTTATAGTTATTCAGTTTAATGACTAAGAAGCCAGAACGGCGTCAATTATTTCGACAACGACACGCTGAGCCAACGTCTGTGCACCCATCCAGTCAGGTTAATCAGTCACGCAGATACGTTGCCAGGGTTATCGCCCAGAACAGGCCCATCCAGGTCGCCGATTTCTGGGCCAGACATTTTTCGATCCAGGTCCGCGTCCTGACAGCCTGCAACTGGAAGACCGCCATGGTCACCCAGCGTAGCGGAAAACACCAAGGCGAGATTTGGCCCGAGCAATGCTGCGATGACCACGGCGCCAACGATTGCCGCAACAGGCTCTTCCAGTAGTCCGATAGCTGCAAACACGTTCCGTGGCGACAAAGCTGACCAGGGTATGCAGGTCGCTCGGATCGGCGGCAAGCTTTATCAGCCTAATGCCGCTTCAGTGGTGGGGTCTGTGTAACGCCGCCTCGACTTCGTCACGTTTTTCCTTGCCGACCAGATTTTCGATGAGAACGAGGGCGAAGTCCATCGCCGTGCCCGGTCCGCGTGAAGTGATTATCTTGCCGTCCTGCACCACGGCGTCGTCGCTGTCGGTGATAGCATCGAACGCCTCCAGGACCCCCGGAAAACTGGTGGCGCGCCTGCCCTGCAACAGGCCGCTACTGGCCAGCACCTTGGGCGCCGCGCAGATGGCCGCCGTAAAACGGCCAGTTTCCGCCATTTCCTTGAGGATACCGCGGATACGCGGGTCGGCATTGAGGTGATCGGCACCGGGCTGGCCGCCGGGCAACACGATCATGTCATATTTCTGCCGGACGGCTTCATCCAGGGTGACGTCCGGCACTAGCACAGTACCCCGCGACGCGCGCACCGGTTGATCGTCCAGACCGGCGGTAACAACGCCGATTCCGGCGCGTCGCAACAGGTCAATGACGGTGACGGCTTCTAGTTCTTCGCAGCCTTGTGCGAGGGGGACCAGGACGCTTGCCATGTGTGCTCATCCTCCTGCTGTAAGTGAATCAGTTCAGCGACGGGCAACAGGCGTACACCCTGGCCCTTCAGGCGCGGCAGGCGCTTTTCGAGCAACGCCAGCGTTTGCGGATGAGGATGCCCGATCGCCACCGCGCTGCCATACTTCCGCGCCAGCCGCAACAGACGGTCAAACTGGTATTCAATTTCGCCCGCATCGAGCTGGTTATCGAGAAACACATTGCGGTCCGTACTTGGTATGCCGTTCTCGTAGGCCACCTGGCGGGCGACTGTCGCAACGGTGGTGCGGCTGTCTACGAAAAACATCGGTGCATGCTGCCGCAACTCCTGCATCAGCCAAAGCATATGCCCGGGGTGACGGGTCAGCAAGCTGCCCATGTGATTATTGATGCCCTGGACGTGCGGAACGGCAGCGAGATCCGCTTCGATCACGTCACTGAACTCGCCGCGCGTCATGTCAAGGGTAACTGCACCGGCGTCCAGCCGGCGGCCGTCCACACTGTCCATGGGCAGGTGCAGCATAATTTCCTTACCCGCGTCATTGGCAGCGATCGCCAGTTCACTGGTATGCGGCGCCCTGGGTAGAAAAGCACAGGCAACTGGGCCAGGCAGCCTGAGGGCGCGCCGGCCATCCTCCAGCGTCTTGCCCATATCATCAATGATGATACTGATGACCGGTAGCGACGGCTGCGCCGCAGTTGCCGCCGCCTGCGCCAGCATGCCCGCGCAGAACCAAAGAACCGGCCATAGCAGGCCGGTTCTTTGCGTCATTGCATCTGCTCCCTCTGGATCGCCAGCCCTTTGAGAAGGTTGAGCGCCTCGTAGAGCTGATAGTCGGTTTGCGCGAGCGATTTTTCTTCTTCCTTGTCCCGGGTTTTTTCGCCGTCTTTTTTGCCCGGCTTCTTGCCGTTGCCATTCATCAGGTGCCCGGACAGATCCGACTCCTTTATCGGCTCGAAAGAACTTTCCACGGCCGATACCCGCACCGGGTCGAGGGCGATATCCGGCTCGATTCCTTCGGCCTGGATGGAGCGGCCGGACGGCGTGTAGTAACGCGCCGTCGTAAGCTTCACGGCTGTGCCATTGCTCAGCGGCAGAATCGTCTGCACCGAACCCTTGCCGAAGGTCCTGGAACCGACAATGATGGCACGTTTGTGGTCCTGCAGCGCGCCGGACACGATTTCCGATGCAGACGCCGACCCCTGGTTAACCAGCACCACCATGGGCGCGTCGTCGAGGATGTCATCCGGGGTGGCGTTGAAACGCAACTTGGAATCGTTGACCCGGCCTTCGGTATAAACGATCAGACCCTTCTTCAGAAACGCATCGGAAACGGCAACGGCACCATTGAGAACGCCGCCAGGATTGTTGCGCAGATCCAGCACCAGGCCTTTCAACGATCCGCCTGCCTCCTTCTTCAGCGAGTCGATGGCGTCCACCATGTTCTCTGCCGTCTTGGATTGGAATTGGGAAATGCGCACATACCCGAAGCCCTTCTCGAGCATGCGCTGTTTGACGCTCTTTACCGTGATGACATCGCGTTTGATATCAACCTTCAGCGGCTGTTCCATGCCTTCACGAACGACCGTTAACTTGAGCACGGTACCCGGCTTGCCACGCATGAGCTTGACCGCCTCATTGAGTGTAAGACCCTTCACCGGCGTGTCATCGAGACGGATGATGAGGTCGCCGGCCTGGATCCCGGCCCGTTGGGCCGGTGTATCATCGATCGGTGCAATGACCTTGACGAACCCATCTTCCATACCGACTTCGATACCCAGGCCGCCAAATTCACCCGATGTACCGACCTGTAACTCCTTGAACTCCTCCTGGTCGAGATAGGCGGAGTGCGGATCCAGACCAGACAACATGCCGCGGATGGCGTTTTCCAGCAGGGCGCTGTCCGCCACATCCTCGACATAGTCGTTCTTGATACGCCCAAAAACGTCGCTGAACGTGCGCAGCTCCTCAACCGGCAAACCTGTCGTGGGACCGCCGGCCTCGCGCTCGGCGAATACACCGTTTCCAATCGATATCGACAGCCCAGCCAGCAAGCCGACCAGAACCAACACAATATTTTGTCTCTGAATATTCATCTGCAATGCCCGATGGACAGCCGAACCGGCTGGCTTATTTTAAAATAATGAACGCCTTACAGCGAGCTGGCGAGCAAAATAATGCTGACCATACCATAGCCGGGGGCAAGATGGCAGAAAGCGCCTATCCGGACACCGCGGCGGGCTTTCCGGCGCACCAGCTCAGGGGGTTTACCGGGTGACCGTTGTGTCTGATCTCGAAATACAGACCCGCATCTGTTTGACCGCCGCTGGCGCCTAATGTTGCCACCACCTCTCCGCTATCGACCCATTCCCCGACTTCCTTATAGAGTGCCTCGTTCTGACCGTACAGGCTCATGTAACCATCGCCGTGATCAATAATCAGCAGCAATCCGAAGCCGCGCATCCAGTCGGCAAAAGCGACTCTGCCCTGTGACACGGCGCGCACCTGCCCCCCTTCCGGCGCCTTGATGAGCACACCCTGCCATTTCAGCCCACTCCTGCCGCGCAGGCTGCCGAAACGTTTGACCAGCTGGCCGTGCGCCGGCCAGCGCAGCTGGCCTTTTCGGGCTTTGAAAGGCTTCTGCTGGCTGGCCTCGGCAGGGATATCCGACAGCAGCTCCTGCAGTGACTGCACCAGCGCTTGTAACTGTTTTTCATCATGCTGCAACCGCTTCAGTTCACCACCCTGGCTATGAAGCTGTGTGGTTAACTGCGCCAGCACCTGTTCGCGTTTCTGACGCTGGACCTCCAGCCGCGCGGCCTGCTGGCGCTGCTCTTCCTGCACGTCTGTAAGTGACTGGCTTTTGGTTTGAATGTCTTTCTTGACTGTCTCAAGATGCTGCAGGCTGCTGTGTATGGCTGCTATCTTCGCCTGGCGGGCGCGGGAAAAATAAGCGAAATAGACCAGCATGCGGCCAACCGCAGCCGGCTGCTCCTGGTTCAGCAGCAACTTGATCTGCTGCTGGCGCCCCATTGCATAAGCGGTTCGCGCTTCGCGCGCCAGTTCCGAAGACTGGCGATGCAGGGTGGCAGTCGTGGTTTGCTGGTCTGCTTTAAGCGCCGCCAGCTGCTGGCCGAGCGCGTTGAGTTCGAGGTCCGTCTTGCGCAAGGCGCGATGTGCGGCGCTGATAAGCTGTTCAGCATCCTGAAGCTGACGTTCGGCGCGGGTCTTCTTCTGTTGGTTGGACTGCAACTCGGATTGCAATGCATCAATCCTTTGCCGGAGTCGCTCCAGTTCAGCCGCCGTTGTTTCCGTGTCTTGGCCGCAATGACCGGCCGTCGCCAGCAAGCCGCTGCCCAGGCACACCAGCACCAGCCACACAATACGCCCGCCAGCGACCGTGGCCTTCCCCGCGCTCAGGCTTCGGCCTCCTCAGTGACGCCGGCTCGGGACCGGGAGCCCGCGGGGGCAAGTTCAATCAGCGAATGTCCCGTCATTTCTTGCGGCGGTTTCAGACCCAAAACATCAATCATTGTGGGAACTACGTCGGCCAGCACCCCATCTTCCAGCCGGGCCGCACGGCCGAGGTACAGCAGCGGCACAACGTTGGACGTGTGCGCGGTATGCGCTTGCCCGGTATCCTTGCCGCGCATTTGCTCCGCATTGCCATGGTCGGCAGTGATCAGCGCTTCGCCACTCACCAACTGCAGGGCATCATACACCCGGCCGAGGCACGCATCGATGGCCTCAAGGGCCTGGACAGCAGCTGCGAAATTACCGGTGTGCCCGACCATGTCGGGGTTGGCGTAATTGCAGATAATTACATCGTACTGGCCGGATTTGATCGCTTCTACCAGGTGGTCGGTAACCTGGGGGGCGCTCATTTCCGGCTGCAAATCGTAAGTCGCCACCAGGGGCGATGGCACCAGGATACGGTCTTCACCCTCAAATGGCTCTTCCACACCACCGTTGAAAAAGAAGGTGACGTGCGCATATTTTTCCGTTTCCGCGAGACGCAACTGGCGGAGGCCCAGTTTGGCTGCGAATTCGCCGAACACGTTCTTCAGGCGCTCGGGTGGAAAGGCCACGGGAATATCGAACTCCGAGTTGTACTCGGTGAGGCTGACAAAACGACACAGCCGGGGGGTGACTGCGCGCTCGAAACCGTCGAAATCAGGTTCGATGAAGGGCCTGGTAATCTGGCGGGCGCGATCGGAGCGGAAGTTCATGAACATAACGACGTCGCCGTCGCGAACGCTGACCGGCGGCTTGTCTTGCGGCACAATGCGCGTCGCTTTGACGAATTCGTCGCTCTCGTCACGGGCGTAGGCCATCTCCAGCGCAGTCATGGGATCCGCGGCCTCGAACTGAGCTTTCGCACCGGTGATCAGGTCGTAGGCCGCCCGTATGCGCGGCCAGCGGTGGTCACGATCCATGGCGTAGTAGCGACCTATCATGGACGCAAATCGACCGCCACCCAGGGCACGAAACTTGTCTTCCATCGCTTGAATCGACGCCGCAGCGCTGCGCGGCGCCGTATCGCGACCATCAAGAAAAGCATGCAGATAGACGTGCTCTGCCCCGCGCTCAACCGCCAGCTGGACCATGGCGTGAATATGCTCTTCGTGGCTGTGCACGCCACCTGGCGACAGCAGGCCGATAATATGCACCGCTGTATCGTTGTGGATCGCCTCATCGACAGCGTCGGTCAGAGTGGCATTGGCAAAAAACGAGCCGGTCTTAATTGAGCGGCTGACCCTGGTGAATTCCTGATACACCACGCGTCCGGCACCCAGGTTAAGGTGTCCGACTTCCGAATTGCCCATCTGCTCAGCCGGCAAGCCGACCGACGCCCCCGAGGTACGGATAAGACAGTGGGGGAACTGCTGCCAGAGCCGATCCCAGACCGGTTTATGTGCGCCAGCGATGGCGTTGTAGCGCTGATCTTCGCTGTAACCCCAACCGTCCAGGATTATTAGCGCGACAGGCTTTGGAGCGTTTTGCATAACCTCAATTTCTCAGGCGGGCGCCTGCTATTTTAGCCTTGTTCTAACCATAGAGAGGCCCGCTCACCATGTCGTCGCGGGCCTGCGCCGATAAATTCAGCTTCCTTCACCGGCGCATTATTGTATAATGTTTTGATTATAAAGGGCAGGGCTAAAACATCGGCCAGATGTTGTTTTTCTATGAAAATTCAGTGACACGGCAGGTGACAATGATTATGGTGGTGCCAGCCAGCGAAAGTCTCATCACGCGCGACGAAGACATTGATCGCGCCTCCCGTTCCCTCAAGGCCATGTCCCATCCGCTGCGCCTGAAAATCCTGTGCACCCTCGGTGACCAGGAAGTCAGTGTTCAGGACATCGTCGAGCACGTCGGCACTTCACAAAGCAACATATCCCAGCATCTCGCCATCCTGCGTGACAAGGGCATATTGGCGTCCCGTAAGGACGCCAACCGGGTTTACTACCGGGTCAGCGATTCTCGCACCCTGCGGCTGATTGGCATGATGCGCGAAGTGTTCTGCAACATGGAATCGGTCTGAGCACGGCACCAGCGACCCTTACGACCTGGAGGAAATCCGGCATGGATTTCGCCCGCATCATTGAGTTTGCCGGCAACCACCCCATCCTGATCGTTGCCTTTCTGGGTACCTTGGGTGCGTTGCTGTACACGGAAATTGTTCGCCGCATCAGCGGTATACAGTCAGTCGGACCGGTTGAGGCCATCCGGCTGAGCAACCGGGAGGATGCCGTGTTCCTCGACGTCCGCGACGACGGCGAATACAAGGGTGGTCACATTCCCGACGCCATTCATATCCCGCTCAAACAGCTACCCGACCGGGTGGGGGAACTGAACCGGTTCAAGACCGGCCCGGTCATCACCTACTGTCGATCCGGATCCCGCACCAGCGCTGTCAGCGGAATCCTGAAAAAACACGGCTTTGAAACCGTGTACAATCTCAGCGGCGGCATTACCGCCTGGCAGAATGCCAGCCTGCCGATCAGTACGAAATAATTCGCTGCAAATTCACCACTGGACACGCAACATGACTGACGAAAACGCACAGACAGGGGCGGGTGCAGGCCCGCAGTTCGGCATCCTGCGGATCTATCTGAAGGACGTTTCCTTCGAGACACCCAACTCGCCGGTAATATTTACTCAGGAGTTCAAACCCGACGTGGAGCTTCAGGTCAACACCTCGGTGAATGAACTGGAAGACAGTTTGTTTGAAGTGGTCCTCAACGTAACCGTCACGTCGCAGCAGGGAGAGAAGACCGCATTTCTGGTTGAAGTACAGCAGGCGGGAATATTTCAGGTGCAGGGTCTCGACGCAGCCCAGAAGAGCCATATGCTTCGCGCCTACTGTCCGGAGACGCTGTATCCGTTTGCACGGGAGGCAGTCTCCGACCTGGTGGTGAAAGGCGGGTTCCCGCAATTGCTTTTGGCTCCGGTCAACTTCGAGGCCGTGTATAAGCAGAACCTCAATCAGGCAGACAAGCAAGCCGCGTCGACCTAGGCACCGCGCCCGCATGGCGGAAAGCCCCCGCTGCGTCGTCACCGTGCTGGGTGCCGGGTCCTGGGGTACGGCCCTGTCCATGTTGCTCGCCAGAAACGGCCACCAGGTACGCCTCTGGGACCGCGATGCCGGGCATGTCGACGCACTCAACAAGCAGCGCGAGAACCGGCGCCACCTGCCCGGCATCGCGCTGCCCGATGACGTACAGGCGTTCGCGGACCTGCACAGTGCACTTTCCGGCAGCGACCACGTGCTGGTGGCCGTACCGAGTGCAGCCTTCCGCGAGGTACTGCAGAACGCACGCTCCCATCTCGGCACAGCGTTTAACCTGATTTGGGCCAGCAAAGGCCTGGAACCCGGTACGGGCAAATTCCTCCACCAGATCGTCGATGAAGAGTTTCCCGGGCACGTCGATATCGCGGCGGTCTCCGGACCGAGTTTCGCCTCCGAAGTAGCCCGCGGACTGCCGACCGCCGTTACCGTAGCCTCAAGGAATGCCGGGTACGCCAGGACCGTGGCGGAGCTGTTTCACTGTCTGCGTTTCAGGGCCTATACCTGCGAGGATATCGTTGGCGTGGAACTGGGCGGTTCAGTCAAGAACGTGCTGGCCATTGCGGCCGGCGTTTCCGATGGCCTGGGTTACGGTGCCAATGCGCGCGCAGCGCTCATAACCCGCGGTCTGGCGGAAATCATGCGCCTGGGCGCACGCCTGGGCAGCCAGCGGGAAACCCTGATGGGACTCGCTGGTGTCGGCGACCTGGTACTCACCTGTACCGACGATCAGTCGCGTAACCGGCGTCTGGGACTGGCGCTTGGCCGCGGTATCACGCAGGAAAAAGCCATCGCCGACATCGCCCAGGCTATCGAGGGGCTGCACACGGCAAAGGAGCTGGACGCTCTGGCGGCACGCTACGGCGTGGACATGCCCATCACCGCGCAGGTCAAGCGTGTGCTGTTTGACGGCGAACCCGCTATCACGGCCGTAGATAACCTGCTGGCACGGGAATCCAAGCCGGAAACGCTGTAACGACGCCACGGGGTGAATACTCCACCTGCCAAAAGCCGGTGGCTTCGGGTTACGGCTGAACGCCAGATCGATCGGCCATTCGGCCGATTAACCCGTAGGTTGGGCTTCGTACCTGAGCCCAACCTACGGCGCTCAGCGCAACAGCAGGTTTATGGGCGGCAACGTTGGGCTTCGCGGCGCTCAGCCCAACCCACCCCTGCTCACCGCTTGTTACACGTTGTAGCTACCGGCAAATCCCCGTTGCCGCCAGGCTTCGTACACCAGCACGGCCACTGCATTGGACAGGTTCAGGCTGCGACTTTGCGGCAGCATGGGCAGTCTCAGGATGCGTTCTGTTCCCAGGTCCTCGAGCACTTCGACGGGTAAGCCACGAGTTTCCGGCCCGAACAGCAGCGCATCGCCGGACTGGAAGGTGACCTCGCTGTAACAGCGGGCGCCGCGGGTGGACAGGGCCCAGATGCGCGACGGCATGATAGCAGCAGCGAACGATTGCAGCGACGCGTGCACCGCCACGCTGGCCCACTCGTGATAATCCAGACCAGCGCGTCGCAGCTTGCTGTCGCTCATCTCGAACCCCAGTGGCTGAATCAGGTGGAGGGAACTACCGGTATTCGCGCACAGGCGGATGACGTTACCGGTGTTTGGCGGGATTTCCGGTTGAAAAAGGACGACATGAAACATGCGGCCAGTGTAGCGCGGACCACGGTCGACTCCCAACGGCGGTATCGTCGGTCATGCTTTTCTTTCGCCCGGGCTTCAGGTCAAATACGCACTCGATGACGGATTCCAGCAACCCTCTGGCAGTCGACTTCTGCGGTCTGCAGCTCAATTCGCCCCTGGTGCTGTTATCCGGGTGCGTCGGTTTCGGTGAAGAATACACACGCGTCAAAGGCTTCTCCAACCGCGATGTCGGCGCCGTCTGCCTCAAGGGCACCACCCTGGCACCGAGACTGGGTAACCCGCCACACCGGATCTACGAGACGCCGATGGGCATGCTTAACGCCATCGGCCTGCAAAACCCCGGAGTCGACCACGTGGTCAGGCGAATCCTGCCAGCGCTGGATTTCGGGGAGACACGCTTCATCGCCAACGTCTCCGGCTCCACGGTCGAGGAATACCACGAGGTCACCCGCCGCTTCGACGACTCGCCAATCGATGCCATCGAGATCAACATTTCCTGCCCGAATGTCAAACAAGGCGGCGTTGCTTTCGGCAACGATCCGGATATGTCAGCAAGGGTGGTGGAAGCCTGCCGCAGCGCCACTGGAAAACCGCTGATCACCAAATTGTCACCCAACCAGACCGACATCGCCAACAACGCGCGTCGCTGCATTGAAGCGGGCAGCGACGGCTTCGCCGTTATCAATACTCTGATGGGCATGGCTATCGACATCGAAAGACGCCGGCCGGTGATCGGCAACAATCAGGCCGGGCTGTCCGGCCCCGCCATCAAGCCCATTGCCCTGCTCAAAGTGCACCAGGTCTACCAGGTCTGCAGGCCCCACGGGGCTCCCATTATCGGCCAGGGGGGAGTGACAACGATCGAGGATGCTATCGAGTTTCTGCTCGCCGGCGCAACCACGGTCGGCGTGGGCACGGCGCTATTCTATGACCCCCTGGTATGTCAGAAACTCAACCTCGGAATTCAGACCTATCTGCAACGGCACGGACTACCCAACGTCTCCGCCCTCACGGGTTCCCTCCAGTTGAACGACCCCTCCGCCTGTTGAACTGACCCCGGCACCCCGCTGTGGCGCATAAATTGCTTTAAATCTGTAGGCTTGCAGCCACTAACGGGTTTTTGACATGCATAACAGCCACTTCGGGCTAGCCATCGCCCCGTTCCGGATTACACCCGATACCCGGCGGTTCTTCGGCGGCGGACAGCGCGCACAAATCCTCGACACCCTGATCTACGCCATCACCCGGGGCGAAGGCATGGTCAAGGTCACCGGCGAAATCGGTACCGGCAAAACCATGCTGTGCCGCATGCTGCAAGAGCAGTTACCCGCTCATGTCGAAGTCGTGTATCTCGCCAATCCAAACCTCAACAGCGCGGCAATCGTCGCTGCTATCGCCATCGAGCTGCAATTGCCGGTGGCGCCGGACACACCGGCGCTGCAGCTTTACCAGCAGCTGCAGAATTACCTGCTGCAGGCCCACCGACACGGCCGCCAGGTCGTGGTGTTTGTCGAGGAGGCCCAGCGCATGCCGCTGCAGACGCTGGAAGAAATCCGCCTGTTGTCGAATCTCGAAACCACCCAGGCCAAGCTGCTGCAGCTGGTCCTGTTCGGCCAGCCGGAATTGAATCAGCGCCTCGATGCGCATGAAATTCGCCAGCTTCGGGACCGGATCACGCACAGTTTCGACCTGACACCGTTAAACGCCGCCGAGGTCCGCGACTATGTACGTTTCCGCCTGCACAGCGCCGGGTACACTGGCAGCAAATTGTTCACCGGCCAGGCCTACTGGCGACTCGCCTGGTCATCCGGTGGTCTGATTCGCCGCCTGCACGTGCTGGCCGACAAGGCACTGCTCGCGGCATTTGCCAAAGGCTCCAACCAGGTGCGCTGGCAGCATGTGCGCCGAGCCGCTGGCGATCAGATTCCATCGGGCCATCGGCTCTTTCGCCGCCTGTCAGCAGGCCTGGTTGGGTGGCTCATGGTTGGGCTCGCCCTCGCCATGGTTGCGGCGCAGCTCACGGGCCATTTGCGCAGACCCGCTGCTGGCGACAGCCCGTTAGCGACCGCAGTTAGCCAAACTATTGACGCTGCGAGGGGCATTGCCCCGCAAATGCAACCGGCCGCCGTTATGCCAGTGGTGTCTGAGCGCCTGCAGGCATCACGCCACTGGCTCGCGCGGTCCGGCGCCAGCGGGCTCACCATCCAGCTCCTGCTGAGCGAAGACGACGACCTGGCGAAGCTGGAGGAACTACTGTCGAATCAGCCATATAGTGATTTGTTGCCAAACATCTACCTGTATCGCAGCGAGGTCAACGGACGCCAGCGCTGGAACGTGCTGTACGGTGAATTCGATGCCAGGTCGAAAGCTTTGGCGGCGCTGGCCGATTTACCCGCAAGGGTGCAAGTGCAGCAACCCTATCTGCGCTCGTTAACCGCGCTGCGGGCCAGCCAGCTATCTGCCGGCCAGTCCGCACACATGGATGAACAAGGATGAACAAGGTAGGTGTGTTTCTGCTCGCCGCGTCACTGTTGGTCGCTGCGTGTGTGCAGACGCCGCAGCATCCGTCGTCAGGGCACCTGTTCAAAGGTCAGGTGCCGGGCAATTCGCACCTGTCCCAACAGATTCCCAAACCGGTCACTCAGATGCCAGTAGTACCCGAGCCAACGCCCGCTGTCGCCCAGGAAACCTTCAGCGTAGTCGTTACCGATGTACCCCTTGACGAGTTGCTGTTCGCCCTGGCGCGTGATGCCAAGATCAATGTCGACGTCCATCCAGGTCTGTCAGGCCACGTCACGCTGAACGCCATTGACCAGACCCTGCTGCAGATCCTCGACCGCATCGCTGCCCAGGTACCGATCCGTTACCGGTTTGAGAACCAGCTGCTGGTTGTCGAACCGGATCAGCCCTATCTGCGCAGCTACTATATTGACTATGTCAACCTGACGCGCAGCAGCAGCACCAGCAACAGTATCTCGACCCAGATCGCCACCACCGGTGGTTCAGCGGTTGAAGACTCCTCGGGCGGCAGCAGTGGAAGTGGCTCCGGCGGCGATGGCAACAATTCCAGCACCTCGGTGCAGAGCGATTCACAGAACCATTTCTGGTCTGACCTGAAGAAGAATATTGCCGGCATGCTGGGATTGAACGATGCCGATGCCAGTACCGACATCTCCGTCATTGTCAGCTCCGAGACCGGCCTGCTGACCGTTCGGGCTACCCACAGCCAGCACCTGGCCATCCAGGAATACCTGGACCGCCTGATGCACAGCGCCAAGCGTCAGGTGCTGATCGAGGCCACGGTGGTGGAGGTCGATCTCAATGACCACTATCAGTTCGGGGTCGACTGGTCGGCGCTCAACGACAAGGGCACGGGCATCAGTTTCACTCAGAACCTGCTGGGCAACAACCTCAGCTCACCGCCGGTGATTACCATCGACTACCTGAATAACAACGGCTGGGGCAGCATTGCCAGCACGGTCAAAATGCTGCAGGAATTTGGCGACGTAAAAGTGCTGTCGAGTCCCAAGATCATGGCGATCAACAACCAGACCGCACTGCTGAAAGTGGTCGACAACGTGGTTTATTTTACGATCCAATCTGACACCGTGGTCAATGCCAACTCACCGGGACTGACAACATTCACCACCACCCCGCACACGGTCGCCATGGGTTTCTTCATGTCAGTGACACCGCAGATCAGCCGCGAAGACGCGGTGATCCTCAACGTGCGTCCGACCATTTCGCGAGTGACCGGTTTCGTCAGTGACCCCAACCCGGCGCTGGCCGCCAGCAACACCCAGAGCCTCATCCCGCAAATTCAGGTTCGGGAAATGGAATCTGTGCTGCGGGTTCGCAGCGGTCAGATTGCGGTGTTGGGGGGCTCATCCAGGACAGCGTCGATCTAAAGGACCAGGGTGTACCGGGCCTGACGGAGCTGGGCGTGGTCGGTGACGCATTCACCTATCGAAACAATCAGCACAAGAAGTCGGAGCTGGTAATCTTCCTGCGCCCGCGCGTGGTGGCCAGTATTTGACCAGCCGCTCGATGTCTACACCGATTACCTGCCCGATCCCGATTCCGCCATGGGTCCCAAGCGGGCCAGTGAACGCAGGAGCTGGAATTGAGTCTGCTGATGGATGCCTTGCGCCGGGCGGAAGCGGCCAACACCGCACCACGCGCCGATGATGTAGAACCGGCGGCAGCGCCGGCGCCATTCGCTCTGCCCGCCAGCAACAGCCCGCTGGAGCTGGAACCGCTGCAAGGACAGCTGCCCGACATACTGCACGATGCGACAACGGCCAACGAGGCGAGCGAAGCGGTGTCCCTGGACACCGCGGAAGTGGCTTTAGAGCCCGCAAAGACACAGCGTCAGGCACAAGCCGCGGTGACCACGTTTGCCGGCCGCAAATCGTCGTTGCGCAAACACACTGTTCTTGTGCTTAGCGGTCTTATGACCGCCGCTACCATTCTGGTTGGCTATTATTTCTGGACGAGCCGCGACCTGAGTGTAGCCGCGGCACCAGCCGCCGCCACACTGATCGATACGCCACCGCCCAGCAGCCTGAGACAGACTGGTGAAGCGTTAAGCGAATCCGACACCACCGCTGTGGCCCATGCCGCCGAAACCGTTGCCACCCAACCGGATCCGGTATCCACTGAAACGGACACTGACACTCAGAAGATCCCGCCGGCCGCATCGAATGGTGCCCACAGCGAACCCGCGCCCGCGACTCAACCCTACCGTATTGAAATCCACAAGAGCCACCGGCCGGTGACGGTTCCCGCGGCGCTCCAACGGGCCTACCGCGCCTACGGTGAACAGGACTACCCACGGGCAGAGCAACTCTATCGAACCGTACTGTTGACTTATCCGTCCAACCGCGATGCACTGCTGGGCCTTGCGGCCATCGCCTTGCACCAGGGCAATCGCGAGGTGGCGCGCCATTATTATGACCGCCTGTTGAAAAACGATCCCGCCGACAAAACCGCACTGCTCGGATTACAGGGTCTGTCAGCCAAGCCACATTCCCTCGAGGAAGGCAGCAAAATCAAATTCTGGTTACAGTCCGACGCGAACAATGCCCAGCTGCATTTTGCGCTGGGCAACCAGTACGCGGCTTCCGAGCAATGGAAGGAAGCTCAGCAGGCGTATTTCGATGCACAGCGCATCGAACCCGCCAAGGCCGACTATGCCTTCAACCTGGCAGTCAGCCTTGACCAGCTGGGTCTGTGCAGCCAGGCGCTCGGCTACTATCGCCGGGCGCACAGCCTCGCGGCAAAAAGCGGCGCCATGTTCAGTTTGCAACAGCTCGAGCGTCGCATCCAGCAGCTCGCGAGCTCCGTGGAGCAGCCCTGATGAGCGCCGTACGGAAGCCCAAACGCATCGGCGACCTGCTGATCGAAAAGGGCGTATTGACTTCAGACCAACTGAGCATTGCGCTGACCGAACAGAAGAAGTCGTCTGCCCCGCTCGGCAAGATCATTGTGCAACTCGGTTTTGTCACCGAGGCGGTGGTCCGTGACGCTCTCGGTGAGGCATTGGGTCAGGAGAGCATCGACCTGTCCAAAGTGGTGCTGGACAGCGAAGTCCTGCAACTCGTCGGCAAAGACATCGCCCGCCGCTACCGGATACTGCCGCTTTCCGTGGACCGGCAAAGAGGCACGCTCACCGTCGCCATGTCGGACACTTTCAACTCAGCGCACGAACTCTGGGCCGGCCGCAACATTCCGGTCGAAGCGATTGCCGAGCTGGATCGCAAAGTCGATGACGGTGTGCCGGGTACCGGCGACTTCCAGAACGGCCAGTCCGGCAACGCCAACCCGGGCACCTGTGTCGCTGGTGGCGTATGGGCGGTCACGGCGGCAAACCCGGAAGGCAACTGCGGCGGCGTCTATCGCCTGTAGTCGCTGGATACAATTTACGCTGCAAAAAAAGCCCGCTCACGCGGGCTTTGTTTTACCTGGCGCACAAGCGGCCTGCTTCTTGCTTGTTTCACTCCACTATGCAAGAAAATGCTATTGACATCAGTCGTCTGTACAAGGGCTACAAGGGCCAGCACGTCCTTAAGGGCGTAAGTCTACAGGTAAAACACGGCGAATACTTCGGCCTGGTAGGGATGAATGGCGCCGGCAAGACCACGCTGATCAAGTCGCTGCTGGATTTCTGTCAGATTGACCGTGGCAGCATTCAAATTTTTGACGCTGATCATCGCCTTACTGCTGCCCGACAGCGGCTCGCGTTTCTGCCGGAGCGCTTTACCCCACCCTTTTACCTGAGCGGCCGCGAGTTCCTGCGCTACATGGCCCAACTGCGGGGTGTGAATTTTGAGCGCGCCGAGGTGGAACGGATTTTTCACCACCTCGACCTGGACCTGGCGGCCTTGTCGCGACCGGTGCGCACCTATTCCAAGGGCATGGCTCAGAAACTGGGGCTGGCCACCTGTCTCCTCAGTCGGCGCGAACTGCTGGTGCTGGACGAACCCATGAGTGGCCTGGACCCGAAGGCACGCGCACTGTTCAAGGACTACCTGAAGCAGGCCCGAGGTGGCGCGCAGACCCTGTTTTTTACCACCCACCTGCTGAACGACGTCGAATCACTGTGCGATCGCCTGGCGATTCTGCACCAGGGCGAGGTGCGCTTCATCGGCAGTCCGGGCGCCTGCTGCGAACACTTCGCGGCGAATACCCTGGAACGTGCCTACCTGAAAGCCATCGACACGGAGCGCGGCTGGCACTGCGCCGCGTAATCACGATGCACCAGCAGATCAACCTCTACCAGCCAGTGTTCCGTAAGCAGGAGAAGGTGTTCTCTGCGACCACGCTGTTGCAGATTGGCGGCGCGGTCCTGTTGCTGTTGCTGATTATTCTTGCCCATGCGCACTGGACACTGCGCGATATGAACGGTACAGCGCAGACGCTGGAAGAACAGGTCAACTCCCAGACCCGACAGTTGGGAGCACTCGAGGACAGCCGTCGCACACCGGATACCGAAGCTGTTGACAGTGAGATTGAACAGCTACGCGCTGACATCGGCCAGCGCAACACGCTGCTGAGCCAGTTCGACCTGTTGGTGACCCAGCAAAAGGGTGGGTTCGCAAACCAGTTGCGAGCACTGGCCGAAGTCCACTTGTCAGGACTCTGGCTGGATGGCGTGACAATTACCGAGGACCACCGGGTGGAACTTCGAGGCCTTACCCTGGACGCCCGACTGGTTCCGCTGTACCTGCAGAAGCTGGAGAACCGTAAGGACCTGTCAGAGACCGCGTTCGAAACCGTCTCGATGAACCGTATCGACAGCGGCCAGCCGCAGATTCAGTTCGTGCTGCGCAATTTTAAGGGGCAGACGACGTGGAACTAGCGCTCGGGGCCCGCTTGCAACCCTGGCTGGACCGGGTAGACAACTTGGAGCTGCGCGAACGAGTGCTGCTGATGGCCGCCGGCATAGCCGCCATGTTTCTCCTGGTCGACACGCTCTGGCTGCAACCTGCGCTTAAAGTGCAACAGCGCACCGAGCAGCGCATAGCGGACCTGGAAATCAAGCTCAACAGTCTGCAACAGAACGCCCGCTTACTGACTTACAAGACCGACGCCGACCCACTGGAATCCAGGCGTGAGACCCGCGACCAGTTGCGCGACGAACTTGCCGAACTCGATGCCGGAATTCTCGGTCAGCTGGGCGCGCTCGTGGAACCTGCCCATGCGGCCCAGGTGCTCGAACAGTTGCTCAGTCAGCATTCGGGGCTGAGCCTGGTCAATCTGTCGGCCAGCACTGAGCCGCTGGCTGACCTGGTCACCGGGACTTCAGCAACTGCGCGCGGGCTGGCGCGCTACCAGGTGGACATGGTTGTTAAAGGAGGTTATCTCGACGTGCTGAAGTACCTCAACAACCTGGAAAACCTGCCGTGGAAATTCTTCTGGCAACGGGTGAACTTCCAGTCGGCCGAATATCCAGACGCAGAAACTCGCTTACAACTCTACACGCTGGGAGCAGGTGGTGGTTAGGCGCCATCTTACAGACCTCGTGTTATTGCTACTGGGCGCAGGGGCATTCAATGCCTGGGCACTGCAGGATCCGACACGCCCGACCGACCCTGCCGCGTACTTTGGCCAGGGCCAGAAGGTGGTCGCTACAACCTGGGCCCTGCAGTCGATCCTGTCGTCCGCGGACCGCCGCGTCGCCATTATCAACGGCACCCGTGTCCAGGAAGGTGACCGCATCGGTACCGCACGGGTAGTCCGGATTCAACCGTCGCGAGTTGTTCTGAACACTGCTGGTCGAACGTTGACTCTACAACTGTGGCCCGAATCAATAAGACAGGTAAAGCCGTGAACAGGAAGTCGCGTCTGAAATTTTTGAACCTGGGTTTGGCGGCTTTATTGCTGAGCGCCTGCCAGACGCTGCCGCAAAAAGATAAACCGGACATGCCGGAAATCACACAGGCTCTGAAGGACTGGCAAGCACCGACTTCCAAAAGCCCTTTGATCCCGCCACCGGCGGTACAGCAGGCGCTGTTGCCGCCAGCTCGCGAAACGCTGGCCCCCCTCAAACCGTTGGCACCCACGTTCAATGTTTCTGTTAACGAAGTTCCGGCTCGGCAGTTTTTCATGAGCCTGGTGGAAGGTACCAGTGACAACATGATTGTCCACCCGGATGTAACCGGAACGCTGACACTCGACCTTAAGAAGGTGAGCACAGCGGATGTCATGGACACGGTGCGGGACGTCTATGGTTATGAGTACCGATACAGTCATGGTGTCTACCAGGTATTTCCAGCGCAGATGCGCTCCCAGGTATTCCAGGTCAACTACCTGGACATCGAACGCCAGGGCGGTTCGCGCACGCGCGTCAGTTCTGGTCAGGTCAGCCAGGCGCCCACTTCAGGCAACGTCGGCGCAACCAGCAACAATGTGTACGTCGACGCGCCGACGCAAGGCACAGGCGGCACCAACACGGATGGCAAGCTGGATTCCTTTTCCGGCGCCCAGGTCACCACGCGCTCGCGAACCGACTTCTGGGAAAAGCTTCAAAGATCGCTCAAACTGCTGGTAGGCGAGGAAAACGGACGGAAATTCATTGCCGATCCGCTATCGGGAACAATACTGGTGCGTGCCATGCCACGCGAACTGATCGACATTCAGGAATACCTGGACAGCCTGCAGGCTTCGGTCAACCGGCAGGTCATTATCGAGGCCAAGATTGTCGAGGTGCGTCTCAACGACCAGTTCCAGGCGGGGATCAACTGGACATCGCTGATCGATCTCGACGGCGGCAGCCGGGAAATCGCCTCCGGTGTGTTTGGCACCGGCCTGGCAGCGCCTTTCCACAACATTGACAATGCCAGTCGTGATTCGCTTGGCAGCGTATTCGCGCTGCAAGCACATCTGGGCGACTTCGACGCACTGCTGGAACTACTCAAGAACCAGGGCGACGTGCAGGTTTTGTCGAGCCCGCGTGTTTCCACCGTTAACAATCAGAAAGCCATAATCAAAGTCGGGACCGATCAGTACTTCGTGACCGACGTCGATGTAAATACCGATGTCGCCAACGGCGTAAACAACCAGTCGGCCGACGTTACCCTGACACCGTTCTTTTCCGGGGTCGCGCTCGATGTGACGCCCCAGATCGATCAAGACGGCAGCATCACCCTGCACGTGCACCCGGCCATCAGCGAAGTCAAGCAGGACAACAAAGAGATCAGCATTTCGTCACAGACGCAATTCAACCTGCCGCTTGCCGCCAGCACCATTCGCGAGTCCGATACCATCGTACGGGCCGAAAACGGCCAGGTCGTTGTCATTGGTGGCCTGATGCAGGACCTGGTCCAGGACGACCTCAGCTCAACGCCCTTCCTGGGGGACCTCCCTGTGCTCGGGCATATGTTTCGACAGACACGCAAGGTGTCGACGAAAACCGAGCTGGTCATCCTGCTACGGCCGGTGTTAGCGGTTAACAACCAGGCGTGGACTAACCAGTTGGATCAGGCGCAGCAACGCTTCGATGATGTCCGCCACATGGAGTTGCCCTGAAGCGGGAGGGATAGTCTATGTACCTGGAGCACTTTCAGCTCAATGAACCGCCGTTCACGCTGACGCCGGACACCGGGTTCTTTTTCAATTATGGCACTTATCAGGAAGCGCTGAATGTCCTGTTGGTCGCACTGAACGGCGGTGAGGGGTTTATTAAAGTCACCGGTGAAGTGGGTACTGGCAAGACGCTGCTGTGTCGACAACTGCTCAAACTGTTGGACGACTCCATAGTCACTGCATACATCCCAAACCCATTCCTGAATCCTACCGCCTTGCGCGTGGCGCTGGCCGGCGAACTGGGTATTCGTTTCCCGCGAAACGTCGGTCAACACCGACTGTTGCAGTTGATCAACGAGCGCCTGCTGCAGATAAATGCCGTTGGCAGACAGGTGGTGCTGCTGCTCGATGAAGCACAGGCTGTGCCGGATGAAAGCCTGGAGGCGCTCAGGCTGCTCACGAATCTGGAAACCGAAAAGCGCAAACTGCTGCAGGTGGTTTTGGTCGGACAGCCGGAACTGGACACCAGGCTGGCGCGGAAAAAGCTCCGCCAGTTGAAACAGCGCATTGTCTTTTCCTACCAGCTGCGGCCATTGGATCGTCAATCGCTAGGCGACTACGTCGAGCACCGGTTGCAGCGTGCCGGTTATCGCGGGCCTGCCCTGTATGACCGGCGCGCGATAAAGCAGTTACACCGGGCCAGCGGTGGCATTCCCCGGCTGATCAACCTGCTGTGTCACAAGTCGCTGATAGCCGCCTACGGTTGTGGCGCTTTACGCGTCCGTCACCGACATATTATGCGTGCAACCCGCGATACCGAAGCTGCGAAACGCGGCGGTCGGCACTCGCTGGCCATTGCCTGTGGATTTGCGAGCATGCTGACCCTGACCAGCGCCAGCCTGCTGTATGCCTGCAGCCTATGAGCGTCATTAACCAGATGTTGCGTGATCTCCATCGACAGCACGGCGCTGACAGCGGCGCACAGTTCATGGCACTGTGGGGTCACGGGCTGGTCGCCGTCAACGGCGGGCCACGCTGGCGCAACAGCCGCCGTCTCGCCTGGGGTTTACTGGCCGTGGCAGGTCTCGCCCTGCTCCAAGCCATGTTCTCGACGAGTTCAACACATACACTTCACACCGCCGGCTCAGGAGCACAGGTTCAACTGCCATTGGCGCTGCCCGCTGAGCAACCACGGCGAGCGGCGCTGCGAGGTGCCGACCGTACGCCTGTTGTTGCGCCGCCGACCGAAAGTGCCGGCAGCACAGCACCGGCCACGGGTGCTCCGCAGGCCATTGCCGCCATTGAAGCGGAACCCGTCAGAAAACGGGCGGTGACGTTTGTCACGCCAGCTGGCCCAACCGCAGCAAGGATCCTGACACTCACGCCTGGCCAGAAGGCTGATCGACTGTTCGGCCAGGCCCAGGCCGCTCTCACAGGACAGGACCGGGCAACCGCGGCGAAAGTGTTGCGACAGGTGCTCGCGGAATACCCGCAACACGGCGCCGCGCGGGAGCAGCTGGCCATGCTCATGATCCAGGACGGCCAACGGGAGAACGCCGAGGTGCTGCTTACCGAAGGCCTCGTGGTGACCCCCAAGCGCGCCGAACTGGCCCGGACGTGTGCGCAGTTAATGGTGGAGCGCGGCGCGCTGTTGCCCGCGCTGCACATGCTGGAACCTTTTACCGACAGCCCGGCAGCGGACGCTGGAGCGCTGGCTTTGCAGGCGGCGATTCTGGATCGTTTGCACCGCTATTCCGAAGCCACAGACGGCTACCGGCGAGCGTTGCGGCTGCAACCCCGGCAGGCGGTCTGGTGGACCGGTCTGGGTCTTGCCCTGGAACACGAGGGGCAGCCGGCGCCGGCGCTGGCCGCCTACCGGCGGGCCGCGCAACTGCCACTGCAGGATGCTGTAAAGACCTTCGTCCAACAACGAATCCACGCCCTCGACGCACCCGGGAACCGCGCTAACGGATAATGCTATGGCCGCCATGATACCCCGCAAACGTGTCCGCATCGGCGACCTGCTGGTCGAACAGAAGATGATATCGGAAGCCCAGCTGCAAGAGGCGCTGGCGGAACAGAAAAAGAGCGGCCGCAAACTCGGTCGGGTGCTGGTGGAAAGCGGCTTTGTCGCTGAGGATAAACTGCTGTTGCTGCTGTCTGAACAGCTGGACATGCCCTACGTCGACCTGTCGCGGTTCGACCTCGATCCCGATCTGGTCGCACGGCTGCCGGAAACGCATGCGCGGCGATACCGGGCACTGGTGCTGAAAGAAACAGCGGATGGCCTGCTGGTGGGCATGGGCGACCCTACGGATATTTTCGCCTTCGATGAACTGGTGCGCCTCCTTAAGACATCGGTGCAGATCGCCTGTGTCAAGGAAAGTGACCTGATGCAAAATATTGACCGGCTGTACCAGCACGCCGACCAGCTACGCAACCTGGCCAGCGAAGTCGGCCAGGACCTTGCGGACAACGCCTTCGACCTGCGCACCCTGACTACGGGCAGCAGCCAGAGCGACGCGCCTGTGGTGCGCCTGATTCAGACAGTCTTCGAGGATGCTGTGCGCGCCGACGCTTCTGATATTCATTTCGAACCGGATGAGGATGTGCTGCGTATACGCCGCCGCATCGATGGTGTCCTGCACGAGACAATCATGGAAGACACGCGCATTGCACCGGCAGTCGTTTCTCGTCTCAAGCTCATGGCGGAAGCCGATATTTCCGAAAAGCGCCTGCCCCAAGACGGACGCTTTACGCTGCGGGTACTGGACAAGAACATTGACGTGCGCCTTGCCACCATTCCCACGCAGACCGGCGAAGCCGTGGTGATGCGTCTCCTGGACCACGGATCGGCGGTGCGCAGGCTGCCGCAACTGGGCATGCCGGACGACATTCTGCAGCGTATGCGCAACATCATTCACAAGCCCCACGGGCTGGTCCTGGTCACCGGACCCACGGGCAGCGGCAAGACCACCACACTGTATGCCGCGTTGACCGAGCTGAACAGGCCGCAGAAGAAGATCATCACGGTCGAAGACCCGGTGGAATACCAGTTGCCACGCGTCAACCAGGTTCAGGTCAATCACCGCATTGATCTCACGTTTGCCCGGGTGCTGCGCACCGCGCTGCGCCTGGATCCAGACATCATGCTGGTCGGCGAAATGCGCGACCGTGACACTGGCGAGATCGCGCTGCGGGCAGCGCTCACGGGACACCTGGTGTTATCGACCCTGCATACCAACGACGCCGTGAGCACCGCCATGCGGCTGATCGACATGGGTCTCGAACCCTACCTGGTCGCCGCCTCCACCCAGGCGATCCTGGCCCAACGACTGGTCAGAAAACTGTGCAGCAGCTGCCGCGCACCAAAACCCCTTGATCCCAGCGAAGAAGCCTGGCTGAAGAGCACCTTGGGTGAAAACGCCGAGCTGGAGGGTTTTCAGGCGGGTAGCGGCTGCAACCAGTGTAACCACACCGGTTATCACGGACGGATTGGTGTTTACGAGTTGCTGGAAATCGACCATATACTGGCCGACGCCTTACGGCGGAACAGTCCGGCGGATTTTGAGCGCGCAGCGCGTGGCCAGCGGGGCTACCGCCCACTGGTATTGAATGCGCTTGATTATGCCCGCAAGGGCACAACCAGCCTGGCCGAAGCCATGCGTCTGAGTGGCGTGGCGGACTAACCCGGTGGCCGCCTTTAAATACAAGGCTCGAGGCCAGCGTGGCGATGCCATCGAGGGGGTGATCGAAGCGGCCAGCACCAGCGTGGCCGCCAGCCGGCTGATCGAAGGTGGTCTGACACCGGTCGATATTCAGCCGGTCGCAAAAAAAGTCGGTATGTCCACAGACCTCGCCGACCTGTTTCCGCCGCGGGTACAGCTGGTCGACCTGATACAGTTCAGCCGCCAGATGCACAGCCTCTTGAAGGCGGGCGTACCCATTCTCAACGCGCTGAGCGGCCTGGCCAGTCACGCGGCGAACCGGACGCTCGCAAGAACGCTGGCCGGCGTTATGGAAAGTCTTCAGGCCGGCCGGGACCTGTCGAGTTCAATGGCGCAGTTTACGGAGGTGTTTTCGGTCTTCTATGTCAGCCTGGTCAGGGTGGGCGAAACCAGCGGTCGGCTGGAGGAGGTATTTCAACAGCTCGCCACTTATCTGCAACGTGAAAAGCAAACCCGGGATCAGATCAAGTCCGCCATGCGCTATCCAGTGTTCGTCATGGTAGCGATTGTCGTCGCGATCAACGTAATCAACGTGCTGGTCGTGCCGGCTTTCGCCGCGATGTTCGCCCAGTTCGGTGCGGACCTGCCGCTACCCACCCGCGTCCTTATTGCCATCTCCGACTTCACCATCAACCGCTGGGAGCTGCTTCTGGGTCTCGGTATTGCGCTGGCCGCGGGCCTGCGGATGTACGTGCGCAGTAATGATGGCCGTTATCGCTGGCACAAGCAGCTCTTGCGCTTTCCGCTGATCGGCAAGGTCCTGTACCAGGCCGCGCTGGCGCGCTTCAGCCGGCTGTTTGCCCTGGTGCAGACCTCGGGCATTCCGATTGTGACCGGCTTGTCGGTAGTGGCACGGGCACTCGACAACGACTTTGTGCAGGAACGGGTGCTTTCCATGCGAGACGGCATCGAACGCGGCGAATCGCTTAGCTACACCGCGGCAGGCACCGGCATATTCGACCCCCTGGTCCTGCAGATGTTGCAGGTCGGAGAAGAGTCCGGTGCGACGGACGACCTGCTGCGCGAAGTAGCCGACTACTATGACAGCGAGGTGGACTATGCGGTCGACAAGCTCAGCGCGTCCATCGAGCCGACCCTGACCATAGTCCTGGCTGCACTGGTGTTTCTGCTGGCTGCCGGTATCTTTCTGCCCATGTGGGATCTCGCCAGGGTCGCGCTGCACTAGGAGGCTGCCGGACTTGGGCGATCGTGGCGAGCAAGGTGGGAGAGCGAGGCCATTTTTTCGATCGTTTGAGGAGAATAGCCGTAGCTATTTGACGAAAAGGATCGGGAAAATGGGGCACTCTCCCACCGGCGCAGTAGATCAGCCCCAAGTCCGACAACCTCCCAGGGGACCGAGGCACAACACGTCGTCTGGCGAAAATGGCGTCTTGTGATGCGGCTCGCAGAAGTTTTTTGATGCGGTGCTTACAGATTTGCAAATAATACAGCCAACCAACTTTATAGTCGACTGTACTTTCTATGTTAATCAGATCGATATAATAAGCATGCTACTGGCAGACGGATCCACAGCGCCAACGGTTGTGACTGCAAACCTTAAAGAAATGCCGCTCAGGAGACGATATAGGGGCACTACGAGGGCCAACGGCCCACGATCAGGAGAGGAACTAGAGATGAAGAAACAGGCCGGCTTTACCTTAATAGAATTGGTCGCGGTGCTGGTGATTCTGGCGCTGCTGGGCGCCATGGCGGTACCGCGCTTTGTCGACGTGTCCAACGACGCACTGGTGGCTGCCAAGAACGGCTCCGTCGCCGCGGTTCGCACGGGGCACGCCATGGCCATTGCCGACCTGAAGCGGGTGCCCCAGCTGAGTGAGCTGGTGGATTATGTTGGCGGTCAAAATGTTGCCGTCGCTGCGGCCAATACGGGCATCCAGGTGACCATCAACGGCAACCCCTATGTCGTGCAAACCTATAAAGACACGACCTGTTCGGCCGCAACCGGCGCCCCCGCTGACCCGGTCAACTGCGTCGGCAATATTCCATAACCGCAGTTCCGTATACCGTTCGTTTGCGAGGGGGTGGGCGGATGCCTGCCCCTTGTTTGTTTCGGACAGGGAAATGTACGCCAGCGTATCTGCGCAACATGCGGGCTTTACGCTGCTCGAATTGGTCGCAGTCCTGCTGCTGTTGGCCATCCTGAGCACCTCGGTATTTCTACGCGGGTCGCCGGGCTCGTCCACCTTGAACGCCCAGGCCGACCAGCTGGCCGCTTCGCTGCGCCACACCCAGTCACTGGCACTGACCCAGGGACGCAGCCTGACGTTCGACGTTCAGTCCGCCACCAGCTACGCCATCACGGATGGCGTAACCACCATCACCGATCCCCAGGGGCTGGTGCAGAGCTACACGCTCGCCAATGGCGTTACACTGGCAGGCAACGACCTGGATTTTGACAGCCTGGGTCGTCCCATCGATGCAGGCAGTAACCTGATTGCCACGACGCAATCCTGGACACTGAGCGCCGGCGCTGCCACTGCGAGTGTCAGCGTCTCCCCCCTGACTGGCTTTGTGACGGTGACGCCCTGATGTGCCCGAACAACGCTGCTGAGCAACGGGGCTTTACGCTCATTGAGCTCATCGCGGTGATCATCATCATCGCCATTGCTGCGGTACCCTTGTTCAGCCTGTTCAGCCAGGCAGGTCGCAGCCTGCTGGCCGACGAAAAGATCCAAACCGCGGCCCAGCTCGCACAGGCGCGCGCCGAACAGCTGATGGCGGTGCGTCGCAACCGGGGTTATGCTGACCCGGAGGTTTCGGCAAACCTGACCGAAACACTGACTGGCAACTACGCCGGGTACACGCGTTCCACGACCGTCGTCCCTGTTGCCGGTCCAGCCTGCCCGGGTGGTGCCGTCTGCAAGCAGGTCGCCGTACGCGTCGACGAGGGCGGCCAGGCGCGCGCCGAAATTACTTTTGTACTGGTGAATTACTGATGCCTCGGCCGGCAACGAAAGGCTTCACCCTCATGGAGCTGCTGGCAACCCTCATTGTACTGGGCCTCATGACGTCCTTCGCGGTGCCCTATCTCAGCAACGGCGTGCGCGCCTACAATGATACGGCCGCCGCACTGCAAACCCTGAGCAAACTGCGTTACGCCACCGAACGCATTACGCGGGAATTGCGGGAAATCCGTAATGTGGGGGGCAATTTCGATATCACCACTGCGGTCAATGCACCCGGCAGCAGCATTACTTTTATAAAATCCGATGGCGTTCAAGTGACTATAAGCGATACCGCCCCTACGCTGTCGCTCGCCTACGATATAGTGGCCAGCAACGCAAACTTTACGCTCAGCGACGAGCTCACCAGCCTCACCTTTCACTACTTCCGGGCCGATGGCGTAACCCAGGCAACCGGCATCGGTAACGTCGCTTACATCGAGTTCGAGCTGCTACTCAACAACGGCAACAGCTACAGCCAGCGTTCGCGTGTCACGCTGAGGAATCGGTTCTGATGCGGTTCCCTGAGCGCCAGCGCGGCGCCGTAACCCTGATCGGGGCCCTGTTCATTATCCTGGTTGTTGCGCTTCTGGTAAGGAGCGTCAACCGAATGGCCGGCTCGAATATCACCGCCACCGCAGCGCAGAACGACAGCGTGGAAGCACTGTTTGTGGTCGAGAGCGGCATCGAGTTCGCGTCGTTCATGTATGCCGGCGGTACCGCGTGCATTAACCTGGCTGCTGCGATGAACCCAACGACGGTCGGTCGCGGCTACTTCGACGTTACCAATGCATTCCTGGCCGGCACAGATTGCCGGGTTACTGTTCAGGGGCGTGTAAGCTCCGCCGGCGCTGCCGCACCGAACACAGCGCTGCGCACCGTTACCGCCGACCTGCGCCTGGCCTCCACCGAGGGCTGGGCAGTCGGCGACAACGGCAGCATACTGCGCTGGGACGGCACGAGCTGGTCGGCGGTTACCTCCAACACGACAGAGAATCTGTACGGCGTACACTGTGTCAGCGCGAGTGACTGTTGGGCGACTGGAGGCGGCGGAACCATTCTACACTGGAACGGCAGCGTCTGGTCAGCGCCGGTCGCATCGGGAACCACTGGCCTGCTGCGAGGTGTCAGCTGCCAACCACTGACGCCGGATCACTGCTATGCAAATGGCTCATTGTTACTTCAGGCGATTTCACGCCACTGGCATGGGGCCAACTGGAGTGGTGGGGGAGCCAACGTTACCCTGGACTCCAATGACTACTACAGTGACATCGCCTGTCCGTCATCCAACTGCTTCAGTACCACAGGCAGCGGGCGAGTAAGACAGTCGTCGTCGACCTGGGGTTCCGTGTTCAGCGGTTCTGTTGCTTTGAACGGCATTGACTGCGCGGCGGCCGACCAGTGCTGGGCGGTGGGCGATCTTAGCGGGGGTGACTATTACTTTGTCCACAACAACGGCGGTAGCTGGTCGTTCCAGACTGTGCCACCGCTGCAAAACAATGTGCGCAACAATCTCAACGCCGTGTCCTGTTCAGCTGTCGATGACTGCTGGGCGGCCGGAGATGTAGGCAGCGGCCGCTATGTGCTCGTTCACTGGGATGGGACAGCGTGGAGTTCAAACGGATTCCAAAACGGTCAACATAGGGACAATCTGAACGGCATTCACTGTAGCTCGGCCAGCGACTGCTGGGCGGTTGGCGACGAACAGAATGGCTGGAACCTCATCCGCTACGACGGGGTCAGCTGGAGTTACGTCGGATCGTCAGCTGCAGGCCCTGCCAGTTTGAACGACGTGTACCTGCCGTCGACGGGTAGCGGCGGCGTCTCTCTGGTTCACTGGCAGGAGGTCGTCAACAATTGACAGTCATAACGACATCGGCGACGCTTGCCATCGCACCACTACAAAGGAACTAGTGTGTTTTCATTTAGATCCAACTCGCGTGACGCAAGACTGGGTGCATTGGTCGTGGAAACGGACGGAGTAGCCGTCGCTCGCGTCAGTCACGAGAACCCGGGGAAACCGCTTCTGGAGTGTTGTGGCTTTCATTCGCTCGACCCCGGGCAGGATCTGGCAGCCCTGTTGAAGAAGACCGTCCCCGCAGATCAGCTGCACAAGATACCGCTATCGTCCTTGCTGGCTGTCGGCGATTACCAGCTACTGATGGTCGAGGCACCCGAGGTACCGCCCGCTGAGCTTCGGGCCGCCATTCGCTGGCGGATTCGCGACCTCATCGATTTTCATATCGACGACGCCGTGCTGGATGTTTTTGACGTGCCGCCGAGCGGCGCACGGGGTGTGCAACAGCACCTGTATGTCGTGGTATCGCGCGCCGCACTGGTTAAGGAGCTCGCCGAATCGCTGCAGACGGCGGGTGGTGAACTGAAGATTATAGACATCCCGGAGCTGGCGCTGCGCAATATCGCTGCACGACTGGACCGGGATATCAGTGGCCAGGCCATGTTGTATTTCGGTTTGGACCATGGGCTGATCACCCTGACCCGGGATAGTACGCTGTATCTGGCCCGCAGCATGGATGTAGGCCATCAACACCTGCTGGCGTCACCGGACCTGGTCGACAGGCTGGCCCTGGAGCTGCAGCGCTCCCTGGACTACTACGACCGACACTTTCAGCAGGCGCCAATCACTGCTGTGACCCTCTGCCCGACCCCAGAGATTGTGCCGCAGTTGGCCGATCGGCTGGCGCAGCAGACCGGCATCGCGGTCCACGAACTCCGTCTTGACGACATTGTTGACGTGGACCCAGCGGTTGACGGCGCGCAATTTCCCCGTTGCATACTGGCAATCGGGGCAGCATTGCGCAGCGAACCGGCGCAACTGTAAGCTGCAAGCTCAGCGCGGCGCGCGAAACATCCACGGCTATCGGCCCGACTCCATTTCCAGTTCCTTGATTTTTCGTGTCAGTGTATTGCGGCCCCAGCCCAACAGACGCGCGGCGTCCTGGCGACGGCCACCGGTACGTGCCAGCGCTGATTCGATCATAATGCGCTCGAACGCCGGCAATGCTTCGTTCAGCAGAGCCTCGTGTCCCTCGGCCAATTGTCGATCTGCCCAGCTTTTCAGCGCCGCCTCCCAGCCCTGGCCACCCGGAGACTCGGTGCTTTGCGGCTGACGCAGTTCCCCGGGCAGATCATCGATACGGACTTCCTGTCCAGACGCCATCACCGTCAACCAGCGGCACAAATTTTCCAGCTGACGCACGTTGCCGGGCCAGTCAAGCTGATTTAGATAGGTTTCGGTTTCCGGCAGCAGAGTCTTTATCTCTACATTCAGTTCCCGCGCGGCACTTTGCAGAAAGTGGCGCATCAACAGCCCGACGTCCTCGCGGCGCTCGCGCAGGGCGGGCAGGTGTATGCGGATGACATTCAGCCGATGGAACAGGTCTTCACGGAAGCTGCCCTGTTTGACCCGTTGTTCGAGCTTCTGGTGCGTGGCGGCAATGATGCGCACATTGACCTTAATCGGGGTGTGACCACCCACGCGGTAGAACTCCCCGTCAGACAGCACGCGTAGCAGGCGGGTCTGCATTTCAGCCGGCATGTCGCCGATTTCATCCAGAAACAGCGTCCCGCCGTCCGATTGCTCGAAGCGACCCACGCGTTGTGTCTGCGCGCCGGTAAATGCGCCGCGCTCGTGGCCGAAAAGCTCCGATTCGAGCAGGTCGCGCGGAATCGCCGCCATGTTCAGCGCGACAAACGCTTTGTCAGCACGCGGGCTGTGGCGATGCAGAGCGCGGGCCACCAGTTCCTTGCCGGTGCCCGATTCGCCATTGATCAGGACGGTGATGTTGGAGCGCGACAGCCGGCCGATAGCGCGGAAAACCTCCTGCATGGCGGGCGCTTCGCCGATGATTTCCGGTACCTCGTCCGTTACCGCCACCTGCTCTCCGGCCCTGCTGGTGCGGCTGTGGGTAACCGCACGACGGGTCAGTTCAACGGCCTCCTGCACGTCGAAGGGTTTCGGCAGATACTCAAATGCGCCACCCTGGTACGCGGTCACTGCGCTGTCCAGATCGGAGTGCGCCGTGATGACAATGACCGGCAGGTCCGGGTAACGCTGTTGGATCTTGCCCAGCAGCTCGAATCCGTCCATACCGGGCATGCGCACGTCGGTGATCAAAGCATCGGGTTGACCACGCTCCAGGGTTTCCAGAATTCCGCTCGCTGAAGCGAAACTCTTGACGTCCATGTTCGCTTTTTCCAGGGCCTTTTCCAGCACCCAGCGAATCGACTGATCGTCATCAATCACCCAGACGCTCTCCGTGTCAGTCATTCGCAACCTCCAGAGGTAAAAAGATAGTGAAAACCGTGTGTCTCGGCCGGCTGGTGAATTCGATAATCCCGCCGTGCTGGTTAATCAGCGATTGTGCGATCGGCAGTCCGAGGCCGGTACCATCGGCCCGGCCCGTTACCATGGGATAGAAGATCTTGCTTTGCATATCGGCCGGAATACCCGGCCCGTCGTCGATAATGTCGATGCGTATGGCGAGCTTATAACGCTTATGCCCGATGGTGAACTGGCGCTGGACGCGGCTGCGGAGAACGATGGTTGTCGCGCCGGCCTGCGCCGCGTTGCGGACCAGGTTGAGTGCTGCCTGAACCAGCAACTCGGAATCGGCCATCAGTTCGGGAATGCTCGGGTCAAACTCGCGTTTCAGGACAAGTCCGGGGTAATGTTCGGCGTCCACCAGGCTGTGAACGTGTTCAAGGACCTGGTGGATATTGATCTGACGGTTGTCCGGTAAATTGTTTGGACCCAGCATCCGGTCGACCAGGTTTCGCAGTCGGTCTGCTTCGCCGATAATCACCTGGGTATATTCCTTGAGCTCCGGTTGCTCCAGCTCACTTTCAAGCAACTGGGCCGCACCCCGCAGTCCGCCCAGCGGATTCTTGATTTCGTGTGCCATACCGCGCATGAGGTCCCGTGCTGCATGCTGTTGTGCGAACAAATATTCTTCCTGAGCAATCCGCAGGTGCCGGTCAACCTGGACGATTTCCAACAACAAATCCCCTTTGCCATAAGGCGTTACGGTGCAGTCCACCGTCATTCGCTGGCCGAATGCGGTTTGCAGTTCCAGCTCCCGTTCGGTAAATGGCGCGAACACCCGGGTCGAATCGCCAAGCCGCTCAATGAGCGCGGCGTCCGCCTGCATCACCTGTGGCCAGTAGTGTCCGAGGACCTGCCGGCGGCTGACTTCGAACAGATTTTCCGCGGCGGGGTTCAGGTAAGTCAGCTGCAGTGACACGTCTAACAGCACTACGGCGGTGTTGAGGGCTTCGAGCACCTCGCCAGGTGGTGCCTGCAATGCATCTTCGGACAACGACATGTTCAAGCGAGTGCAAAAACCAAACCACTTTCGCGGCATCGGGCGGGGCTTACCGCGGCAACCGGGGAATGGTGATTAACCTAATGAATTACATGAAATAATTGTGAGCCTTCAGGAAGAGGGATTGCGTCGAGCGCGCCTCTTCGCGACCCGTTACAGTGCGCATGCACCCAGACACGCGCCGCATGCACAATTATAGTGCACGCGCAGCAGAAAAGCATTGACAGCTCAGCGCGGGGAGACGGGTGCGGGTGCCGCGGGCCCCCTGGGGAAGTTCACTGACTGGCGATGCAGGTAGAAACGTACACTGGAACTGCGTTGCAACTCATTGCCGGCAGCGTCGACAACCGCTACTTCGACGGTATGAGTACCACGGGGGACATTTGGAAAGACGGCCTTATCGGCGGTGCCTGGCTCACCCTGGGGCTGTCCGTCGAGAAAATACTGCAGCCGGTGGCCGGCGGCTTTGTCGAGAGCGGGATGCAGCGCCAATTTCACCGTTACACCACCGGTATTGTCGCGCAGGGTTTCATCGGGTGTTGGCATGACAATGCTCAGTTGCTCGTAGGCGGGGGCCTGCGAATCGGACCCCGGCAATGTCGCCTCGGCCGGTGAAATGACGTATTTTGGCGGCGGAACAGTTGAAAGGGGCGGCAGTTTTACGGGTTCGCCATGACCCTTGGGATCATCCGTATACACCACGTTTCCCTCGGCGTCCACGCTCTTGTACACAGCTGCACTGGCGCCGCAAGCGATCAGCAAACCTATCACGCTTACCATGACTTTGGCTGTCATCACGGGGTCGCTCCCCTGGCTACTCTACTATAGTCCACCTTACTGTCTACCTGTGTCGCGCGCAACCAAAAACGCCCCCATTGGGGGGCGTCTTTGGTACCGATTGTCGGATTGCCTACAGGCTGTAGTACATATCGAACTCGATCGGATGGGTGGTCATGCGCAGCCGCGTGACTTCGTCCATTTTTAAATCGATGTAGGCGTCGATCATATCGTCGGTGAACACGCCGCCCGCCGTCAGGAATTTCCTGTCCTTATCGAGAATGTCCAGCGCCTGGTCAAACGCGTAGCAGACCTGCGGGATCTTGGCCTCTTCTTCCGGCGGCAGGTCGTACAGATCCTTGTCCATGGCGTCGCCCGGGTGGATCTTGTTCTGGATGCCGTCGATGCCCGCCATCAGCATAGCGGAAAAGGCCAGGTACGGGTTGGCAGTGGAATCCGGGAAGCGCACCTCGATGCGCCGGGCCTTCGGATTGGAAACGTAGGGAATACGGATGGAGGCAGAGCGGTTGCGCGCCGAGTAGGCCAGCATGACGGGGGCTTCGAAACCCGGAACCAGACGCTTGTAAGAATTGGTCGACGCGTTGGTGAAAGCATTGAGGGCTCTGGCGTGCTTGATAAGGCCGCCAATGTAGTACAGAGCGATGTCAGACAGGCCACCGTACTTCTTGCCGGTGAACAGGTTCTGCCCACCCTTCGACAGCGACTGGTGAACGTGCATACCATTGCCGTTGTCACCGACCAGGGGCTTGGGCATGAAGGTCGCCGTCTTGCCGTAGCTGTGTGCCACGTTCCAGATGACGTATTTCAGGATCTGGACCTCGTCCGACTTGCGGACCAGCGTATTGAAGCGAGTGCCGATTTCACACTGACCGGCGGTGGCCACCTCGTGGTGGTGCACTTCCGCGGGACAACCCATTTCGTCCAGCGCCAGACACATTGCAGAGCGAATGTCGTGCAGTGAGTCCACTGGCGGCACGGGGAAATAACCACCCTTGATACCGGGACGGTGGCCGATGTTGCCGTCCTGATAAACACGCTCGGCGTTCCAGGACGCTTCGTCGGAGTCCACCTTGTAAAATGCGCCGCTCATGTCGGCACCCCAGCGCACATCATCGAGAATGAAGAACTCGTTTTCCGGACCGAAGTAAGCCGCATCGGCAATCTTGGTCGACTTGAGGTAGGCCTCAGCGCGCTGTCCGAGTGACCGCGGGTCGCGCTCGTAGCCTTTCATCGTCGTTGGTTCCAGAATGTCGCAGCGCAGATTCACGGTCGGTTCATCGGAGAACGGGTCCATCACCGCAGTCTCGGTATCCGGCATGAGTATCATGTCGGACTCATTGATGCCTTTCCAGCCAGCGATACTGGAACCATCAAACATCTTGCCGTCTTTGAAGAACCCGGCGTTAATTTCGCCGACGGGCAAGGTCACGTGCTGTTCTTTGCCCCGCGTGTCTGTAAAGCGCAGGTCAACGAACTTGACGCTGTTGTCCTTCATTAATTTATTCACCTTGGCTGCGGTCATTTACCTTCCTCCGAAATAGGCTGGATCAATGGAAACGGGATCCCGGTACCCTGCCGAGGCGTTTACCGGGCAAATGGAATAAAGCGTCCCCTCAAAGAGCACGAATTATGCCACGGGGAAAATTGCTTGCAACACGAATAGTTGTAGACTTAACGCCGACCTGCGCCGGCACCGCGCGCACCACTTCGGCGCGCACATTGGGGTGTATGCCCTGGTTCGGGGCGGCTAGACATGGAAGCTTACCCGCACCGAATCAATCTCCGGCAGCTTCCTCGCCGCCTTCTCGATGCCGCGGATGAAGGCCTTTGCATCGTGATGTGCGTCCAGCACCGACAGGGGCAGCAACAGATCTATCTGCAACCTGCCGCCGAGATAGTGGAGGGTAACCTGACCCGTAACGACATCGCTGAGGCCGGCCTCCGCCCAGCGGTGTTCCAGCTTTTTGATCACCTTGCTGCGCAGTGGCAACCGGTCGCACGGCGACTGCTGTTCGTCATCCTCGGGATCGACGTGGACCGTCACATCGGTCACTTCCTCCACACGATCCAGCAGGTGCCGGCGCACAGTATCACCGATCTGGTGACCCTCGGACACGCTGATGCGTGGATCGACTTCCAGATGCAGATCCACCAGCGCATCACTGCCACTGCGCCGCGAGCGCAACATGTGCAGGGCGCGCACGCCGTCGACATCGAAGATTTCCTTGCGAATGGCTTCCGTCACCTCCGGCGACAACGCAGTATCGATCAACTCCTTGCTGCTGTCGCGCACCAGGTCGAAGCCGATCTTGGCAATCATGACCGCAACAGCGATCGCAGCCACCGAATCAAGATAGGCGTGCCCCATCATGGCGCCCGCGACGCCAATGACCACAACAATAGATGAAATCGCATCACTGCGGCTGTGCCAGGCGTTCGCCATCAGCATGTTAGAACGTAACCGTCGAGCGGCATTTCGGGTGTACTGGTAGATAGCCTCTTTGGAAACTACCGAAACAATGGCAACACCCAGAGCGACGAACCCGGGATTCAATAGCAGTGCAGGCTGGTTCAGACGCCGAACGGCGTCGAAACCAATACCCAGGGCAACTGCAATGAGGGCTGTCCCCAGCCCGACAGTCGCCAGCGTTTCGATGCGACCGTGGCCGTAGGGGTGATCTTCATCGGCCTCGCGGTGGGCGTGCTTCGCGGCATAGAGCACAATGAAGTCGGTTGCCAGATCAGACAACGAATGCAGGCCATCGGCAATCAAGGCCTGGGAATGCGCCAGCCAGCCAATCAGAATCTTGGCGATACCCAGCAATAGATCGATGACCGAACCGATGAGGGTGACTTTGCGAACTTCGCGGTAACGTGGATTAGTCAGCGTATCGTCTGCAGTAGCACCCATTGCTGGTATTATGCTGCGCACACCTTGATGCGAATAGTGATTTCGTCGTCCTGCTGTGCGATGTCGAGCACTTCGTGGCCGTTTACCCGGCACCACGCCGGTATATCGTGAATAGCACCGGGATCGGTGCAGCGGACCGTCAGGGTATCGCCCGCGTCCAGTTGCTCGACCCTTTCCTGCGTACGGATAACCGGCATGGGGCACAGCAGGCGTCGTGCATCAAGTCGTGCTTCGCTCACAGGTACCAGTCCCGCGGGATCTGGTTACCGGCCATCGGCCTGACCTGCTTGGTTAGCGTGCCGCCGTCCACCGTGTGGATCTCCACCTCGACGCGGTCTGCATCCCGGCCCTGGCTGAAACGCGCCGTAATCTGTGCGGCGAGCTCCAGATCCTCATCCGCCGCCTGCCCGTCGATTAACACCAGCGGACCATTGTGGCTGGTGGTGAACAAGTGCGTGAACTGCTTGCGATAGCCTTCGAGAAAGCGGTTTTCACCATCCTCACGGCCGATGATCATTTTGAAGTGCGCCTTTGGCCGCAAGTGTCTGCCCACCTTCAGCAACATAATATCATCGAGTTCGTAGTGGCGGTTGCCACGCGTCCGCCACAGGTCAGCAAGCTTGTGCGAGTACTGCGCATCGGTAAGAAAGCAGCAACCACCTGCCGGCTGCGCGTAACCTGCAAAGCCGAATTGTTCGGCAAGCGCCATTTGTGGTTTGCGGCTGCGGCCTTCGAACGCCAACAAGCGGTCGCGATCGACCCAGCCCTCCCGTTCCGGTCGGGTTTCCGGCAGATTACGGGCACACAAGGGCCGCAGCAGCTGGTCGTCGGCGCCAGATTCCGCTGCGATCACCGGCATGGTGTCCTTGCGCTGCGACTTCGGCCGCTGCCCGATCACTTCACCGGTAATAATGAAATCGAACCCGTGCCGGTCGATCCATTCCCGGGCTTTGTGCACCATAAATATCTTGCAGTCCAGGCACGGGTTAAGGTTGGCC
Source organism: uncultured Gammaproteobacteria bacterium (assembly GCA_963814945.1). Classification (GTDB taxonomy): domain Bacteria; phylum Pseudomonadota; class Gammaproteobacteria; order DSM-19610; family DSM-19610; genus Thiogranum. The sequence continues at coordinate 127,853 of CAWFEQ010000018.1, read as the reverse complement.
CCGTAACCGTGTTTAGGGTTGGCAACGATGTCCTTGTATTCCTCGATGATGTCGATGATGTGCAGCTTTATCCCCAGCTGCTCCGCCACCCAGAGCGCATTGTTACGCTTGGGCCGGGCACGGTCCTTCTGGCGAATGGCGTGCGTGTGCCCCTCCACACAAAAGCCGGTGAAGAAATTGATACCCTCAACGTGGATGCCCTGGTCCAGGATGACTCTTGCAGCCAGCAGGGAATCGAGGCCTCCGGAAATCAGGGCAGCGGCTTTACGCGGTTTATTCATGCCAGACTTGGGTTCGGCTGCGGAATCTCAGCGATTTATTGTAACCGATGACGACCGCTGTGATAGGTCCATTATCCCGGGGGCCTGTCCGGGCATCGTGACGGCGAGAACGGCTTACCATCCGGCCGGCGGCCGCGGCTCCAGCCGTTCACGCCCCCCACAGCCGATACAGCGCGGTACGTCAGTGTTCGCGGCAACTGCTCTCTGCGGCGGGCGTGCAGCTGGTTGTTTCGACCAGAGCCTGATAAGCGCCGCTACTGCCGGTATCCGCCCAAAGTTCGGCGGCGGCCAGTGCCCCCATCACCGGCTGACCCGACAAACCGCGCATGGCCTGCAACACGTCCATCACGACCACGAAGGCTTCGCCGAGTTGGGCATACAGGTGGTCGCTCCGACGATCGACCAGCGCGGCAAGCTGATGGTAGGCGCTGCGACCCAGGCGGACGAAGTAGCTGACCCGAACCAGTCGTCTCTCGGCCAGTCGGGGAAAAAATCCAGAAAGTAGCAGGCATTTATCGCCAACGTCGCGTAACATGTCTGGTTGTTGCGCGCTGTCACCCGCTTGGGCGTCAAGCAATTCGAGCGCCATGGCCCGCGCCAACAGGTCTGCCCGTTTGGTAAAGCGCATGAGCATGCAAACCAGATAAGATTCAAGAGGCTCGTCAAGATGCTGTCGACAGGCGTGCTGCGCGTCGGTGACCAGCGCATGCCATTGGGCAGTATCTGTGGGTTGCAGTACCAGTGCTGTCATAAACCACCTCGGCTCTCCATTCCCTCGTCCAGCTTATCGGCTGACAAATTCTGCATCTTGAAAGCTTAGGCCGTTCTATTCCTTCAATTTATCTGCGTCACCCTACATCCCGCCGGCCGCTCAGGCTATACTGCGCGCCTTTGACTCTTTCAAGCTGCTGAATAGAGCCGTTTTGACTTCAATGAACACCAATAGCGTGCGAACTTTTCAGGGTCTTATTCTGGCGCTGCAAGACTACTGGTCGCGCCAGGGGTGCGTGCTGCTGCAGCCTTTCGACATGGAGGTGGGCGCCGGTACCTTCCATCCGGCCACGTTTCTGCGCGCCATTGGTCCGGAACCCTGGCGTACCGCTTATGTTCAGCCCTCACGCCGTCCCACGGACGGCCGCTACGGCGAAAACCCCAACCGCCTGCAACACTATTACCAGTTCCAGGTGCTGCTGAAACCCAGCCCGCACAACATCCAGGACCTTTACCTTGGTTCTCTGGAGGAACTTGGACTGGACCCTCTGGTACACGATATCCGCTTTGTCGAAGACAACTGGGAGTCCCCGACGCTGGGTGCCTGGGGTCTCGGCTGGGAAGTATGGCTCAATGGCATGGAGGTCACCCAGTTCACTTATTTCCAGCAGGTGGGCGGTCTCGACTGCAGACCGGTCAGCGGCGAGATCACCTACGGCCTGGAACGCATCGCCATGTACCTGCAGAGAATAAACAGCGTCTTTGACCTGGTTTGGACCGAAGGCCCACGGGGCAAGGTGCTTTATGGCGACGTGTTTCACCAGAACGAAGTGGAAATGTCTGCCTACAACTTCGAACGCGCCAACGTCGAAGCCTTGTTTCACTGGTTCGACGTCTGCGAAGCAGACAGCCAGCGCCTGATCGAAGCCGGTTTGCCGCTGCCGGCCTATGAATTGATGTTGAAGGCGTCGCACACATTCAACCTGTTGGATGCGCGCAGTGCCATTTCGGTCACCGAACGCCAGCGCTTTATCTTGCGGGTACGCGCCCTGGCACGCGCCGTTGCGCAACTCTACTATGACCGTCGCGAATCACTCGGTTTCCCCCTGCTGGAGCAGAAGGTACCGGGATGAGTGAACGGCGCGACCTGCTGATTGAAATCGGCACCGAGGAACTTCCGCCCAAGGCGCTGCGCAGCCTGTCGCTCGCGTTTGCCGCCGCCACGTGCAAGGAGCTCAATGCGGCCGGGTTGCAGGTTGCGACGACACGGGTGTTTGCAACACCCCGCCGCCTGGCCTTGTTGATCAAGGCGCTCCCCGTCGCGCAGGCGGACCGGGAATCTGTGCGCCGCGGCCCGGCTCTGGCCGTAGCCTTTGATGACGAGGGTTGTCCGACGCAGGCGGCGACAGGCTTTGCCAGGTCCTGCGGCGTCGAAGTCGAGGCGCTTGATCAGCTGGAAACAAAAAAGGGGAGCTGGCTGTCGTTTCGGGTGTTGGAAAAAGGTCAGGCCACGGCAACTCTGATCCCGAACATGGTGCGTAAGTCGCTGGCTGCGCTGCCGATTCCCAAGCGCATGCGCTGGGGTGGCCGCGACGACGAGTTTGTGCGCCCGGTACACTGGGTGGTCTTGCTGTTTGGCGATGACGTCATCGCCACGGAAATACTCGGGGTCAAGACCGGGCGTTACACCCATGGTCATCGCTTTCATCATCCCGAGGCCATATACCTGGCCGAGCCCGAGGCCTATCTGCCCTTGCTGGAAACCGAGGGCTACGTACTCGCCGATTATGACAGCCGCCGCGAAGCCATCCGTGCGCAGGTCATCGAGCAGGCCAGGGCGCTGGGTGGCGAAGCACTGCTCGATGACGACCTGCTCGACGAAGTGACTGCGCTGGTGGAATGGCCGGTGGCGATGTCCGGACAGTTTGATGCCGACTTTCTGCAGGTCCCGCCAGAAGCGCTGATTTCCGCCATGCAGACTCACCAGAAATATTTTCCGGTGGTCGACAAACGCGGCAAACTGCTGGCGCATTTCATCACCGTTGCCAACCTGATCAGCAAGGACCCGGCGCAGATAAAAGCGGGCAACGAGCGGGTGATCCGTCCGCGCCTCGCGGATGCGGCATTCTTCTGGAATCAAGATCGCAAACAGCCGCTGGCGCAGCGCGCCGAAGGTCTGCGCAGCATGGTGTTTCAGCAAAGACTAGGTACCCTCTTCGACAAGCAGGAACGAATGGCCCACCTCGCCGGACAGATTGCTGCGCTGATCGGCGCTGAACAGGAGCTCGCCGAGCGTGCGGCACGCTTGAGCAAGTGTGATCTGCTCACCAGCATGGTGTTTGAGTTTCCCGAACTGCAGGGTGTCATGGGACGTTATTATGCTTTGCACGATGGCGAAGCAGCGGCGGTTGCTGACGCCATCGCCCAGCACTACCTGCCTCGCTTTGCCGGTGACGATCTGCCGGTAGCCGCTACTGCTCAGGCTGTCGCGCTGGCCGACCGGCTCGACAGCCTGGTGGGTATATTCGCGATCGGTCAGCAACCCACTGGCGACAAGGATCCGTTCGCACTGCGTCGCGCCGCATTGGGCGTTATACGTATATGTATCCAAAGGGCCCTGGATGTCGATCTGCTGGAACTGCTGAGGGCCGCTGCCGCCACATTTGACCGCCAGCTGGATACCGCCGTGGCGGTAGACGATGTATTTGCTTATATCATGGATCGTCTGCGCGGTTACTACCAGGAACAGGGCGTACAAGTCGACCTGATCGAAGCTGTGCTGGCGACGCGCCCGTTGCGCCTGCTGGATATCGACCGGCGAATACAGGCCTGTCAGGCGTTCCGCCAGTTGCCGGAAGCAGAGAGCCTTGCGGCTGCCAACAAACGTATCAGCAATATTCTGAAGAAAGCCGAACAGGCCATTCCGGATCGCGTCGACCCGGCGCGGCTGACAGACGCCGCTGAGAAACAACTTGCGGGCGAGCTGGAGACAATGAACGCTGCAGTGGTGCCGTTACTGGATGCCGGGGAGTATACGCCGGCGCTGGCCCGCCTGGCCGGTTTGCGAAACAGTGTGGACGCATTCTTCGATCAGGTTATGGTGATGGTGGACGATGACGCAGTGCGCGCCAATCGCCTTGCCCTGTTGAAAAATCTCGGTGACTTGTTCCTGCGTGTGGCCGACCTGTCCCGATTGCAAAGCTGAGGTATACCATGAACGACCGCGATTCTTACCGAGCGATGCTTGCTGCCGTGCAGGCGTTTCATGACAAGCATGATTTCCGCAACACGGGTGGCGAGGAACTGACGTACCGGGTAGCTCTGATGGCCGAAGAGCTCGGCGAGGTTTCCTCCTGTGTCACCAAGGGCAAGGGCAAGGCCATGCTTTCGGAAGAAGTCGCCGACCTGTTGATATTGATCATAGGGACAGCCATTGCGGCGGACTTCGATTTGCGCGACGCCTTCTGGAGGAAGATGGACAAACTGATGCAACGCGAGTCGCGCATGGTTGACGGCCGTATCCGGGTCTCTGAGTTCAGGGATATGAGCCAGGACTGATTGTGACGTTGAACGGCCATACTGAACAACCTTCACGGCCCGTGCTCTACCTGCGATCATTTCTGTTCTGGGTGGTGTTCGCTGCATTGATCGTTCTGTTTGCCTTTCTACTGATACTGACCTTTCCGCTGCCTTTCAACAAACGTTTTGTGCTGACGCGCACCTGGTCGAAGCTGACCATCGCCTGGCTGGGTATCACCTGCAATCTGCGCTATGAAGTCACCGGACTTGAAAATATCGGTCCTGGTCCGGGGATCGTGTTCGCCAAACACCAGTCAACCTGGGAAACCCTGACACTGAATTTCTGGTTTACCCCGCAATCGTGGGTGGTGAAGCGCGAGCTGCTTTGGACACCGATTTTCGGCTGGGGCATGTATATGATGGATCCGATCGCGCTGAACCGCGGCGCAGGCAAAAAGGCTGTGGAACAACTCGTGGAGCAGGGTCGTGAACGTCTGGAGAGGCGCCGCTGGATCATAGTCTTTCCCGAAGGCACCCGTATCCCTCCGGGAAAGAAAGGCCGCTATCGCATTGGCGGCGCGCTACTCGCCGAACGCACCGGCTACCCGGTAACGCCGGTGGCGCATAACGCCGGCGAGTTCTGGCCACGCCGGCAGTTCATCAAGCAACCCGGTACGATCCAGGTGCGCATCGGTCCTCCGATCGAGAGCAGGAACAAAACCGCACAGCAGATCCTCAGCGAAGCCGAGCATTGGATTGAATCGCAGATGGCCGACATCACCGCTTTGCAGCACCATGAGTATGGAAAAAATCTGGTGACATGAAGCGTCCGACTCGCGTGCTCCAGGCCGTCAACAGGAGCCTGTGCGAGTAATCGTGCTGCTATTGCGAAAGCGGGAGAGCGGTCCATTCTTCCGAAGCTTTCGTCACAGAGCCACGGCTACGCGCCTCAAACCTTCGAAAAAACTGTACTCGCCCTCCCACCTTGCTCGCTACGATCGCCCAAGTCCGACAGCCTCCTAGATGTCCAGATTGGATACCGACAAGGCGTTCAATTCGATGAAATCCCGGCGCGGTTCCACTTGGTCCCCCATTAATGTCGTGAAGATTTCATCCGCACCAATGGCGTCCTCGATATTCACCTGCAGCATACGCCGGGAGTCTGGATTCATAGTGGTTTCCCACAGCTGTTCCGGATTCATTTCACCCAGTCCCTTATAGCGCTGTATATGCTGACCACGCCGGGCTTCTTCCATCAACCAGTCCATGGCCTGCTTGAACGTCGATACTGCCTCGCGCTTGTCGCCACGCTCGATGACGGCATCTTCGCCGAGCAGTCCATCCAGCTGTTGACCCAGGGCGACCATGCGTCCGTACTCTGCGGTGGCAAAGAATTCACTGGGAACCGACTGTTCGCTGGAGCTTATACCGTGCGTGAGTTTCCGCACGTTGATGACAAACCCTTCCTGCTGCGGGTCGGCGTTAAGCTGAATCTGTAATCGCTCGCCTGCTTTCATTTGGGCGTTGATACGCTGCTCGAGTTCGGTGCACCAGGTCGACAGTTTCTGCATATCATGCAGATCCACTTTCTGCAGCGCCGGCATATATAGGATTTTTTCCAGCACCGTGGCGTTGTAGCGGCGCGCCAGCCGTTGGATGGACGCCATTGCCGCCATGTATTGCTTGGCCAGTGATTCGAGCCCTGTTCCCGTGAGCGGGGGCGCGCCAGCGTTTACATACAGGCTGGCTTTGTCGAGCGCCGCTTGCATGAGATACTCCTGCAGTGCGGCGTCATCCTTGACGTATCGTTCTTGCTTGCCTTTCTTGGCTTTATACAGAGGCGGCTGGGCGATGTACACGTAGCCCTTCTCAATCAGTTCGGGCATCTGCCGGTAGAAAAACGTCAACAGCAGGGTGCGGATGTGTGACCCGTCCACGTCAGCGTCGGTCATGATGATGATGCGGTGGTAACGCAGCTTCTCTATATTGAATTCGTCACGGCCGATACCGCAACCCAGCGCAGTGATGAGCGTTCCCACCTCAACCGATGACAGCATCTTGTCAAAGCGCGCCTTCTCTACGTTCAGGATCTTGCCCTTGAGCGGCAGGATCGCCTGATATTTTCGGTCCCTCCCCTGTTTGGCCGAGCCGCCAGCGGAATCACCCTCGACCAGGTACAGTTCACTCAAGGCCGGATCCCGCTCCTGGCAGTCAGCCAGCTTGCCAGGCAGTCCGGCAATATCCAGGGCACCCTTGCGACGGGTCATTTCGCGCGCCTTGCGGGCGGCTTCACGGGCCATCGCGGCTTCCGCGATCTTGGCCACGATTGACTTAGAATCTGTAGGATTTTCAAGTAGATAGCTTTCAAGTTTCTCCGCGACCGTGGACTCGACCACGCCCTTCACTTCAGAGGACACCAGTTTGTCCTTGGTCTGGGATGAGAACTTAGGATCCGGTACCTTGACTGACAGCACGGCGGTCAGACCCTCGCGCATATCATCGCCGGTGGTATTGACCTTGTTCTTCTTGGTAACCTGCTGATCCATATACTGATTGAGCGTGCGGGTCAGCGCAGCGCGGAAACCGGCCAGGTGTGTACCGCCATCGAGCTGGGGTATATTGTTAGTGAAACAGAAGATATTTTCCTGGTAGGAATCGTTCCACTGCATGGCGAGTTCTACCCCGACGCTGTCTTTTTCTCCGGCAAAATAGAAGACGTTTGCGTGCAGCGGTGTCTTGTTCTTATTCAAGTGTTCGACAAATGCGCGAATGCCACCCTGGTACTCGAAAGTGTCACGTTTGTCAGTACGCTCGTCGGTTATGCGGATACGCACACCCGAATTCAGAAATGAGAGCTCTCTGAGCCGTTTGGCGAGAATATCGTAGTGGTACTCGGTATCGGTGAAGATAACCGAACTCGGTTTAAACCTCACTTCGGTGCCCGTCTGATCGGTATCGCCGACAACTCTTAGTCGCTCCCGCGGCTCGCCGTTAACATATTCCTGATAGTACACATGTCCGTCCCGCTTGATGGTCAACTTGAGGGACTCAGACAAGGCGTTTACCACCGAGATGCCCACGCCGTGCAGTCCGCCCGATACCTTGTAGGAGTTGTCGTCGAACTTACCGCCGGCGTGCAGGACCGTCATAATGACTTCCGCCGCAGACCGACCTTCCTCGGGGTGGATGTCGACCGGAATGCCGCGACCGTTGTCTGATATGGTGACGGAATTGTCGCTGTGCAGCGTGACAGTGATTTCCGAGCAGTAATTTGCCAGTGCCTCGTCGATCGAATTGTCCACGGCCTCAAAGACCATGTGATGCAACCCGGTACCGTCGTCGGTATCACCGATATACATACCAGGTCTTTTTCGGACCGCGTCGAGGCCTTTGAGGACTTTGATATTTGACGAATCGTAACTGGGTTTATCGCTCATGCCGGGCCACCTGTGGTTAACCGGCCCATTGTACCACCTCTGACAACAGACCGTGTTTCACGTGAAACCATCTGAGATGCTCGCTGCCGTAGCCGGATAGTGCTGGCGCTTCGATGGCCGTGACAAAGACCTGGGCGCCGATGGTGGATAACAACTCCAAGACGGCACGCTGACTAACCACATCCAGTTCGGATCCAAGATCATCCAGCAGAAAGAGGCTGATTTTGCCGGTCTCCTGGTACAAGAGCATGGCTTGGGCCAGCTGCAGACCGGTTATGAAGACCTTCTGTTGTCCGCGAGACAACTGTTCGCCCATCGTCCTTCCGTCAACGGCAAACGTGATCTCCGCCCGTTGGGGGCCGGCGCGCGTGAAGCCGCTCTCGCGATCACTGGCCAGGGAGTCCTCCAATACATCGACGTAAGTTGCTTCAGCACGCCAGCCTTTGAGATATCCCATGGCAACACTCGACGTTGTCGTCGAAAACCGGGGGTGAACTGCAGAAAAGACCGCACGCAGACGATTGAGATAGTCGCTGCGCAACCGGTGCAGCTGTTCGCCGGTTGCCGCAAGCTCTGGATTCCATGCTTCAACCTCGCGCGTACTTGCGTGCGAACGCAACGCCGCGTTGCGTTGCTTGAGAAGATGGTGAAACCGCTTCCACAGCACCATGTAGTCTGGTTTCACGTGAAACAGCCCCCAATCGAGAAATCGTCGTCTTTGCGCCGGACCGTCCTCCACCAGGGTATGCAGGTTGCCCCCCAGCCACTGAACCGGAAACAACTCGGCCAGCTCAGAGAGGCGGCTGACAGGTCGACCCGCAATCCGGCACTCCAGGCGGCCGCGGGCACGCCGCATGCCAACCTGCACGCATCGACCGTCCGCCGAAACCACGCGGACGACCAACTGAAAGTCGTCGTAACCGTGCTGAATCAGTTTGTCCAGGTGCGGGGTACGAAATGAGCGTCCGCGCGCCAGAACGAACAATGCTTCCAACAGGCTGGTCTTACCGGCGGCGTTCTCTCCGACGAACAGGTTCACTCGGGGTGAAAAGTGAAGTTCAGCCGGCTCCAGATTACGAAATCGGCTTATTGAAAGCGATTCTATGGGCATCGGCACATGATAGCCCGCAGAACCGGGCAGACGGGAGCGGCCTAAAGCCGCATCGGCATGACCACGTAGCGGTATTGTTCCGTGCCAGGTTCGCGCATCAGACAGCTGCTGTTGGAATCACTCAGAGTAATCTCGACATTGTCACTGCGCACACTCGAGAGCACGTCCAGCAGGTACGTCACATTAAAGCCTATCTCCAGGCCAGCGCCGTTGTAATCCACTTCGAATTCTTCGTCCGCTTCTTCCATATCTGGATTATGTGCTTGAATTTTAATGATGTTTTTATCAAGATTTAAACGGATACCGCGGTATTTCTCATTCGACAGAATCGAAGTCCGCGACAACGCCTGGCGCAACAGTTCTCGATCAGCAAGCACCAGCTTGTCACCACCCTTGGGGACCACCCGGTCGTAATCCGGGAACCGTCCATCGACCAGCTTCGAGACAAAGCGGGTATCCGCATTGCTGATACCGATATGGTTGCTGCCGACGTCGACTTGCACCCGTTCATCACTGCTTTCCAGCAGACGCAGTAATTCCTGTATGCCCTTACGCGGCACAATCACCTGTCGCGAGGGATTGACCTTGATATCGACCGGCATATCGCACAGGGCCAGCCGATGTCCGTCTGTGGCGACTGCGCGCAAACGGCCCTTGGCGATTTCCAGCATCAGCCCGTTAAGGTAATAGCGAACATCCTGTTGCGCCATCGCGAACTGCGTGCGTTCGATCAGTTCCTTGAGATTGCTCTGTGCGATCTCAAAGCTGCATTCCCCCTTGATTGATTCCACCAGCGGGAAATCGGCAGCCGGCAGTGTGGCCAGCGTAAAGTGGCTCTTACCGGAGCGGATCTGAGCCTTCTGGTCCTTAACACTGACCTGAATGCTGGCGTGTTCCGGCAGTGCCTTGCAGATGTCCACCAGCTTGCGCGCCGGTAAGGTAACTTCACCGGGTTCTTCGATGTCAACGTCCGCGCGCGCCTGAATCTCTACCTCCAGGTCAGTGGCGGTAATCTGCAACCCGTCAGCACTGGCGAGTATGAGCAGATTACCCAGTACTGGCAGGGTCTGCCGACGTTCGACAACACCAATGACTTGCTGCAGAGGTTTCAGCAAGGTCTCTCGGTCAGCCGTGAATTTCATTAAATATATATCCTTTATATATCCCTGATAGTTATAGTTAGCATCAACTGAAGCGGTGGATAAAGCCCCGGTTCGTTTCTTAAATCAGCACCTAACGACAGCCTCCGACACTTGGCAATGAGCCCCGCAAGCTGTGAGTTGCCTGTGGATAATATCGGAAAAGTCCGGGGTGGCAAATTTATGCACCGCTTATCCACATCAAGTAGTGAGTTTTCTGCACAGATTGCTATAGTCCTCGGCAATACGCAGGTCGGACTCTTTCAATTCGTTCACTTTGCGGCAGGCATGCAGGACCGTGGTGTGGTCGCGCCCGCCGAAAGACTCGCCGATCTCCGGAAGACTGTGACTGGTCAGTTCCTTGGCGAGCGCCATGGCAATCTGCCTGGGCCGGGTGATGGAACGGGTGCGGCGCGCGGACAAGAGATCGGCAACCCTTATTTTGTAGTATTCAGCGACGGTCTTCTGAATGTTGTCCACGGATACCAGTTTATCCTGTAAGGCCAACAGGTCGCGCAAGGCTTCTTTGGTAAACGCCAGATCGATACCGCGGCCGGTAAATCGCGCACTGGCGATTACCCGGCGCAAGGCACCTTCCAGTTCACGTATGTTGGAATTGATGCGCTTGGCAATAAAGAAGGAGACGTTGTTCGGCAGCTCTATGTTGGCCTGCAACGCCTTGTTGACCAGAATGGCGACGCGTGTCTCAAGTTCCGGCGGCTCGATCGCCACGGTCAGGCCCCAGCCGAAGCGGGATTTCAGGCGTTCCTCCAGACCCTGGACTTCCTTGGGGTAACGGTCGCAGGTCAGGATGACCTGGCTCTGACCCTCCAGCAGCGCGTTGAAGGTGTGAAAGAATTCCTCCTGAGAGCGCTCCTTGCCGGCAAAAAACTGGATATCGTCAATCAGCAGTGCGTCGACCGTACGGTAGTAGCGTTTGAATTCGTTGATGGCGTTGTGTTGCAGCGCCTTGACCATATCGGCCACGAAGCGTTCGGAGTGCAGATAGACCACTTGCGCCGTCGGTTGATTGGCCACAATCATGTTCCCGACAGCCTGCATCAGGTGGGTCTTGCCAAGACCCACCCCACCATAAACGAACAGCGGATTGTAGGCACTGCCGGGATTTTCGGCGACCTGCATGGAAGCGGCGCGCGCCAGCTGGTTGGACTTCCCCTCGACAAAACTGTCGAAGCTAAACCCGGGATTGAGGTTACCGCGGGGCAAGCCGCGCTTTTCCTGACGCCGATCGGCGCCGCGGGCAACCCGGGGTGGCACGCTTGTGCCTGCTGAGTCGCCGCTCGCGGGCTGGCTCGAACCGATTTCGAGCATCACCCGGAGCGGTACGTCCGCGCCCAGCCCGCTGACCGTCTCCTGGATGCTCTCCATGTAGTGGTCATTCACCCAGTCAAGGACAAAACGATTAGGCGCCAGTAACTTCAGAGTCTCCGTACTCTCGACCGCGTGTAACGGACGGATCCAGGTGTTGAACTGTTGTTCCGGCAACTCGCTTTCGAGCCGCGTCAGGCATTGCTGCCAGAGTGAGTGCTGCAAAGGTAATCCTCGTTGAAAGAACTGTGTTTCGCTGCTTGGGGGACCCAGCAGTCTACCCGGCGTCTACATCGTTATCCACAACTAAAGTACCCGCGGCCAGCGCGCCAGCGGTTGACAACGCGGCCGTGAAACCAGTATTCTGCGCGGCCAGATGCGGTCCGGCTAAAAGCAGCTGGCCTTGACAATTATTTCGGAACCGACTGCGCCATGAAAAGAACTTTTCAACCCAGCAACCTGAAGCGCAAGCGCAACCACGGTTTTCGTGCCCGGATGCGCACCAAGAACGGCCGCCTAGTCATCAACGCCCGTCGGGCCAAGGGACGGGCACGCCTGTCGGCCTGACCGCAATCTTTGACTGGTAGTGTCCGCGCGTTATCCGCGCGCTTACCGCCTGCTCACGGCAACCCAGTATCAGGGGGTGTTCAGGCGCTGCGAGCGCAAGGCCGGTGATGCGCTGATCTCCGTCCTGGCAGTCGCCAACGGCCTGGACCACGCCCGATTGGGGACCGCTGTTTCGGTCAAGGCTGCCGGCAGTGCCGTCCAGCGAAACCGGATAAAGCGCTTGATCCGCGAAAGTTTCCGTTTACATCAAGCTATGCTCCGCGGTGAAGACCTGGTCGTCCTGGTCCGGCCCGGCATCAGCGCGCTCAGCAATCGGGTCATAATCCGCACACTGGACAACCACTGGCGTACAATTGCCGCGCATGCGCACACTGCTTCTGCTACTGATTAAGGGTTACCGGCTGCTGGTCAGTCCGTGGCTTGGTAACCAATGCCGGTTCACGCCGACTTGCTCCGAATACGCGATAACAGCGGTAGACCGCTTCGGCGTGCTGCGTGGCAGCCGGCTGGCGTTGCGTCGCATCGGCTGCTGTCATCCCTGGCACGCCGGCGGTGTGGATCCGGTGCCCGAAAAATCCTCTGAACAGTTAACCAGAAAGCAGTCACCCGAACACACCCATGGATAATCCACGCCTACTGCTTGCAATAGCGCTCTCATTTCTTGTGTTGCTGATCTGGCAGGCCTGGATGAAGGATTACGGGCCCCAACAGCCGCCGGAGCCGGTTCCGCCACCTGCGGAGACCGACAGCGGGTCTACCGCGCCGAGCGGCGAGGACTTGCCAGCGGCCCACGACGGACAGGCGCCGCAACCAACTGAGCAGGTGGCGCTGCAGCTGCCCGCCGGTCAGAAGGTGGAAGTCATCACCGATTTGCTCCGCGCCGTAATCGATACGCAGGGTGGCGATCTGCGCGAAGTCGATCTGCTCAAGTACCCGGTCACCCTGAAGCCCGACAGTCCCCCCTTCCGTCTCTTGGAAACCGGTGCCGACCAGCTGTTCATCGCCCAGAGTGGGCTGCGCGCCGGTAAGGGACCTGAGCCCACACACCATGCGGACTTCCAGGTCGACCGGCATCAATTCGAGCTGTCAAAGGACGGCGATGTCATCGAGGTGCCACTGCACTGGAGCGACGGCAAGGGTGTTGACGTCACAAAGATCTACCGTTTCCACCGTGGGAGCTATGTGGTCGACGTTGAGTTCCAGGTTAACAACCGCAGTGCAGAGGCCTGGAAAGCACAACCGTATTACCAGTTGCAGCGCACACCGCTGCAGACCACCAGCCGTTTTATCCATACCTATACCGGGGGCGTGCTCTACAGTCCCGAAGAGAAATACCAGAAGATCAGTTTCGGCGACATGCAGGAAGCCAACCTCAGTCGCGAGGTTACCGGTGGCTGGGCAGCCATGATCCAGCACTATTTCGTTGGCGCCTGGATACCTCCTGCAGCGCAGCCGGAACGTTATTACACGCGCGCGCTGCAAGGTGACCGCTATGTCATCGGTATGATCGGACCGTCGCTGAATGTCCCGCCGCGTGGCGCGCAGTCCGGCGAGGCGCGCCTGTTTGTCGGCCCCAAACTGCAGCACGTCATGGAAGCCGTGGCGCCCGGCCTGGAGCTGACCGTTGATTACGGTAAGCTGACTTTTATCGCCGAGCCCATTTACTGGTTGCTGGAAAAGATTCATACGCTGGTGGGCAACTGGGGCTGGTCGATCATATTCCTCACCATTCTCATCAAGCTGGCATTCTTCAAGTTGTCAGAAACCAGTTACAAGTCTATGGCGAACATGCGCAAACTGGCGCCGCGCCTCCAGGCCCTGAAGGAGCGCTATGGCGACGACAAGCAGAAGCTCAATCAGGCCATGATGGACATGTACAAGAAAGAAAAGGTCAACCCCTTGGGCGGCTGTCTGCCGGTGCTGGTGCAGATACCCGTGTTCATTTCCCTCTACTGGGTACTGCTGGAAAGCGTGGAAATGCGCCAGGCCCCTTTCATGCTGTGGATCCAGAACCTGTCGGCGCCGGATCCGTACTACATCCTGCCGTTGATTATGGGTGCGACCATGCTGATCCAGCAGAAACTCAACCCGGCCCCCATGGATCCGATGCAGGCGAAGGTCATGATGGTTCTGCCGGTCGTCTTCACGGTGTTTTTCGCCTTCTTCCCGTCGGGTCTGGTGCTGTACTGGGTCGTCAACAACACCCTGTCGATCGCCCAGCAATACGTCATTACCAGGCGCGTCGAAGCCGCCGCCAGCACCGGATAGTACCTGACTGATGCCCTCTCCCGCGGGGAGCGAGCCAGGGTCAGCCATGCACGCCCGCGCCGACACCATCGCCGCAATTGCCACTCCACCAGGCCATGGCGGTGTGGGCATCGTACGCGTGTCCGGACCGGCCGTGCCGGCCCTGGCCGAACGGCTGCTGCAGCGCCTGCCCCGCCCCCGAACCGCTGAGCTGTGCCGGTTCGCGGACGCCGGCGACGAGGTCATCGACATCGGTCTTGGCCTGTATTTCCCGGCGCCCCATTCCTTCACCGGCGAACACGTCCTGGAGTTGCACGGCCACGGCGGACCCGTCGTGCTGGATCAGCTGCTGGCCCGCGTCCTCGAATTGGGCGCGCGACAGGCGCGCCCGGGCGAATTTTCCGAGCGCGCCTTTTTGAACGACAAGTTCGACCTGGCGCAGGCAGAGGCCGTTGCCGACCTGATCGACAGCAGCACCGCCAGCGCCGCACGTGCTGCCATGCGCTCACTGCAGGGTGAATTTTCCCACTGGGTGCATGCGCTGACGGACAGACTTATCGAGTTACGCACCTTTGTCGAAGCGGCCATCGATTTTCCGGAAGAGGAAATTGATTTTCTTAGCGACGGCGAAGTTCAGCGGCGTCTGGACCAGCTGCGCGCTGACTTGCCACAGCTGCTTGCCCGTACACGCCAGGGCTGTCTGTTGCGCGAAGGCATGACAGTCGTGCTGGCGGGGCGGCCGAACGTCGGCAAGTCCAGTCTTCTCAATAAGCTTGCCGGACGCGATGCAGCGATCGTAACGCCAGTGGCGGGGACCACCCGCGACATACTGCGAGAGCACATCCAGCTTGACGGCATGCCATTGCACGTCATCGATACCGCGGGGCTGCGCGACAGCGACGATCTCGTGGAACAGGAAGGCGTGCGCCGTGCCTGGACACAGATTGAACAGGCCGACCGCATACTGCTGGTTATCGATGATCAGGCCGGCTGCGGGCAGGCGGACCGAGAGCTGCTCGAGCGCCTGCCGGACACCCTGCCCTGCACCCGGGTATTCAACAAGATTGACCTGAGCGGCCGGCAGCCCGGTCTGCGTGAAACCGCCGGCCAGGTCGACGTGGCCCTCAGCGCCCGCGACGGTAAGGGTCTGGAGGCGTTACGCCAGCACCTGAAGGCGGTGATGGGTTATCGGGACAGCGCCAGTGGCGGGTTCAGTGCCCGCCGCCGCCACCTCGACGCGCTGCGCCGGGGTGGCGGGCATCTGGATAAGGCCCAGGCCTGTTTAAGCGCCCGGAGCGGGGAGTTGCTGGCAGAAGAGTTGCGGCTGGCCCAGCAGCAGTTGTCCGAAATCACCGGAGAGTTTTCGAGCGATGACCTGCTGGGAGAGATATTCTCCAGCTTCTGCATCGGCAAATAGCATTACGTCCAACAGGGTCTAACGAGATCCAATTCCATACTATTTACATCATGCAAATCCGCAAGATATTGTATGTCTGGGTCCTGTACTGTCCAGAGAAATCCTAGTATTATTGTGCCCATAAATGTGCCCAATAGGCAATTCGTGACTTTTTCATATGGGCACAAATGGAGTAATTGGGCACAGATTATGCCCATGAAATTGACCAAAGTCTGGGCACAATCGGCCTGCAGTGTTCTTGTTTATCTTTCAAAACCAGTGAGTTGTATGTGATCGGCATGGGCACAGCAATAAAGCGGACAAATTAGATATGGCGCTCACAGATACCCGGTTACGGAACCTGAAAGGGAAAGAAAAGCCCTATCAGCTTGCAGACGGTCGGGGGTTATTTATTGAGGTCACGCCCGGCGGTAAGCGCGTCTGGCGGATGCGATACAGACTGGGCGGCAGACAAGAGAAGGTTACCCTCGGCGAGTACCCGGTCTATTCGCTCACTGAGGCCCGCGAGTGGCGGGAGAAATGCAGTGCAATGGTTGAGCGGAACCAGAGTCCTATGGATGCCAGACGGGCCGAGAAGGAGGCTCAGAGGTCGCCTGACAAGGTAAAGCCTTTCGCCTACCAGTGGCTGAAGGAAGTCGTAGAAAAGACCAACAAGAATCCTAAAGGTGTGCGTCGGGTGATTGACAAGGACATCGTTCCGGCAATTGGTAATAAACAGCTTTCAAGTGTCACGGTGTCCGATGTGCTGGCGATTACGGACCGGATCAAGGCGCGGGGGGCCGACCATTCAGCGCTACTAGCCCGAAACGTGATGAAGAGGATGTTTGCCTACGCTATTGCCCGTCAGAAGATCAAATCTAACCCGGCTGCCGCGATCGAAGCCCGTTACATCGCAACGGCCCGGAGCCGGGACCTCGCGCTGACACCCCAGGAAATAGGTAAGCTCATACGGGCCATTTACACCTCCTCCATGCGCCGGGCCAACAAGCTGGCGTTACACCTGCTGATCCTCTGTATGGTGCGTAAGTCGGAACTGATTAACGCTCAATGGACAGAAATAGATTTTGACAAGGCTGTGTGGAGCATCCCAGGCGAACGGATGAAAAAGGATAAGCCACATGTTGTCTACCTGTCGCAACAAGCCCTGGCGATGTTTGAGGAATTGAAGGCGCTTTCAAGTGGCTCCGCCTATGTATTACCAAGCCGCAGCAGTCTCAAGAAACCCATTTCCACTACAACACTGAATGCGGCGATACGGACTTTGGATATCGATATTCGAGACTTTGTTATCCATGACTTTCGAAGAACTGCATCAACTCATTTGCATGAGGCAGGATTTAACGCTGACTGGATTGAAAAGGCACTCGCTCACGAGCAAAAAGGAGTACGTGGAGTTTACAACCGGGCTGAGTATGCTGATCCGAGAAGGGAGATGCTGCAGTGGTGGGCAGACTTTGTGGATTCGCAGATTGAGGAAGGGCAAAAAGTAATCATTGGTCGTTTTGGCAAGGAATATCGTTCAGCTAATCCTTGAGCGTGCAGATACTGTTGA
Organism: uncultured Gammaproteobacteria bacterium; assembly: GCA_963814945.1. Classification (GTDB taxonomy): domain Bacteria; phylum Pseudomonadota; class Gammaproteobacteria; order DSM-19610; family DSM-19610; genus Thiogranum. Next base: position 110,543 of record CAWFEQ010000018.1, on the reverse strand, counting down.
TTCATCCAGTATCGTTTGATAACGTCCACTCGAAGTTGCTTCCGGGTAGCGCGGTCCCGCAAGCCGTGAAACTGCTGCGGGACCGGCATACCGTCACCGGAGGGCAACGCTGGCTGTTCCCCAATTACCGCCGACCGAAAACCTGCATGAGGGCAACGACTTTGAACCGGGCGCTAGAGCGTATGGGCTTCAACGGTAAGGGCAGCATCGGCATTTCGGCACATGGCTTGCCAACGACCGCATCCACCGTCCTGAATGAATTGGGATATCGACCCGTAGCCCCGCTGGCGCCGGACTTAATCGCACGAATAATGCGCGAAGGGTAATGCATGCCTGAAATCGATCTGCATGGAGGAGCTGATGACATTGCCTGGGTAGAGGCCATAATGACTTTTCCCCTGGATGCGCAGCTACGAAATCAGTATTTTGCGGTTCGCCGAGTCGTCGCCGATACTGTCGATTCAAGCGACACTGATAAGTTTGAAATTGATGTGCGAACTATTCGGCTATTGATCGACGCGCCGCGTAACGAGCGCTTAAAGGAGATCGTATCAAACGCCACGAAGTGTGGCATCGTCGCCGGCGATATACTCTCAGCGATGTACCTCATGGACAAATTTTCGGTGACTGAGCCCAGTCTGAAAAAAGCTATCCACCTCGCCCAGGTATTTGACAAAGAAGAACCCACTTACAGCGACGGGACTCCCATGAAAGTCTCGGATAAAGCAATAAGGGAGTGCTGGAACAAGTTCAAGCGGGTCGCGCACCTCTGGGCGGCCTTAAGGCTAAATCAGTCATATCCGTTTTCTCCAGACCACAATGTTTTCTCGCTAACCGCATTCACGCCATTCCTCGAGGTGGCAGCCGAGATCCTACAATTTGGTTGTGCTTTTGTCCCGAAGCGAACCAGACCCGCCGAACCGGTACTTGACTGCGCAGAATGCTGGACGATCCCGAGTTTCATTACAGCAAGCCCGCTGATTTCTGATCGCGTTCCAGATCGCATGCTGAAATATTTGGAATCCTACAAAGCACCGGCACACGCCTCCTAACGAGTCGTAACTGGCGCTCAATTTGACTGGTGTACGCAGTTGTACACCAGTTGCAGGGCCGTTTTTGGTGTCAATAATAAGAAGCCGTGTTCAACAATGCTTGATGGCGTACAGACATGGCCCACACAATCTTACGGTTGCCCTGCGTAAACAAGCGGACGGGTGACTCCCGTAGTACTCTCTATTTGCGCATTTCACAGGGTTTGTTTACGCGGCCAGTAAAACTGGGGCCGCGAGCTTCCGGTTGGCCCGATTATGAAGTAGACGCAATTGTCGCTGCCCGCATCGCAGGAAAATCTGACACCGAGATCCGCGCCTTGGTCAGTGCCTTAGAGGCAGCTCGCAAACAGGCCCTAGATCCGTTCCTAGGAGTGGATAAGTGCGCTGACTCGGAATCGGATACAGAAACTGAAGCCGTGTCTCGGGGCAGTAATTTTCAGCGAGAGGGGCAATCGCGCCCATGGAGGGGCCGCTGATGGATTTCGCAAGCATCAACGTCGAATTGTTACACTCAACCGCCAGCAACATCCGGGCACTGTGCCCACGTTGCAGCGAGGTCCACAACAATCGTAAGAAGACACTTTCATGTCACACGGGTCGTGGCTTGTTTCAGTGTTTCCGCTGCGGCTGGAAAGGCCGGGTAAATGGTGACATTGCCTGGACGGAATACAAGCCTGATCGGGTTGCGCTTGAGACGCAATGTAAGCGGCGTCAGTATGCGATTGACCGCGTTTACCATGAGTCCATGCCGATCAGTGCGGAGCCCTCAGCGGTCGCCAGGCATTATTTGAGGCACCGACTAGGCAGTCTGCCGGAGCCGTTACCGACCCTTCGCTGTCACTTGCGCCTTCGTTATTACCAAGAACGCAAATGTCAGGGTGACTATCCTGCGCTTATCTCTGAGGTGCGCGACATATCTGGTCGCTTGGTCACGTTGCATAGGACCTACCTCACCGAAGACGGACACAAAGCACCCGTCGTGTCACCCAAGAAACTCATGGGTGTTCCGGAAGGCAGTTGCACAGGTGCCGCAATACGCCTGCAGCCGGCCGGTGAGACGCTGATACTGTGTGAAGGTATAGAGACAGCCTTGGCACTTTCCCTGCTGCTCCACATGCCGGCCTGGGCCTGTATCAGCGCCCACGGGCTTGAGTCTGTCGTTATCCCCAACAGCGTCTGCAAGGTGCATATCGGCGCCGACCACGACAAGAGCGGCGCCGGACAACTGGCAGCCAGGAGATTGGCGAACAGGTTGTGGCGTGCGGGTTGGCGCGATATTGAAATCCACACCCCAGAGAGTGCCGGAGACGATTGGGCGGACGTTGTTAAACGCGGTGGCGGATTGTGACCAGCGAAACCTTCGCCCCTTCACTGGAAGAAACACTGCAGGCGCTGGCCGAGCTATCGCCTATCGACTACGAGCAGATACGGGAAGAAAAGGCCAAAGAGCTTAAATTCCGGGTGTCGGTGCTTGATGCGGAAGTCGAAAAGCGCCGACCACAGCAGGATAACGACAAACAGCAGGGACGCTCAGTAACCCTCAAGTCACCAGAGCCATGGGAAGAGCCGGTCAACGGTGACGCAATGATAAAAGACATCGGTCGCTTGCTGGCGCGGTATATCGTTGCACCAAAAAGCACGCTCGTTGTGATTGCCTTCTGGGTTGTTCACACGCATGCCTTCCGAACAGCTGTTCACAGTCCGCGGCTGAACATAACGGCGCCGGAGAAAGGCTGCGGTAAAACCCTCGTATTGGATATTCTGGAGCATTTAACACCAAAAGCGGTCAGGACGGAAAACCTGTCCAGTGCGGTCATGTTCCGACTGGTGGACGGTCAGCAGCCGACACTGCTGATTGACGAATACGATTCGTTTCTGCGAGACAGCGAGGACTTGCGCGGTGCACTGAATGCCGGGTGGCAACGGGGTGGTCAACACCTGCGCTGCGAAGGCGACAAAAACGAAGTCCGGGCTTTCAGGACATTCGCGCCGGTGGCCCTAGCGGGAATCAAGGGCTTGCCATCGACCCTGCACGACCGGTCCATTCTGATTCGGATGAAACGGGCAACATGGACGGAGGTTGCGAAGGTCGAGCATTTCGACAGCCGCCACACCGAAGAGCTGGATATTCTGTGCCGGCAGGTAGCGCGGTGGGCGGCAGACAATGTGGCGAATCTCCAAAAAGGCGACCCCAAGATGCCGGAGGGGTTTTTCAACCGGGTGGCCGACCGGTGGCGGCACTTGTTTGCTGTCGCGGACGTTGTGGGTGGTAGCTGGCCGGCGAAGCTCCGGGAGATCGCACAGGCCTTCGAGAGGCAGGAGGGCCAGGAATCCCTCGGCGTCATGCTGCTGGAGGATATCCGTTCGCTGTTCACGTCGGGCGACCGGCTGACTTCCGAGGCGGTTGTCGAGGGGCTGCACAAGCTCGATGACCGACCATGGAGCGAATACGGCCGGACCCAGAAGCCTATCACGAAGGCCGGCGTTGGTCGGCTGCTGAATGGATACGGGATAAAGTCGAAGTCATTATGGATTTCCGGCGAGACACATCGAGGATATGAGATTTCGCAATTCATTGATGCTTTTAATAGATATTTGGCAACGGGGAGTAATGATTCTAATAGTGAGGCCCAGGATACCCCTGCACAAAGTGTTAGAGTGTTAGGCGCCAATAAAAACAAGGAGTTAGACGAAAATAAACTGTTAGGCGGTCATGACGACCTAACACTTTCAAATGCGGAAAAACCTTTAGAAAACAATACGCCTAACAAACTAACACTTTCGGAACCCCCTCCTGGCCTGGGAAGGGTGAACGGCTACCCAACGGAGTTATTCGATGCGGCTACGAAAGCCTGCAGCGGCCTGCGGGTGACGGCTGGTGCATTCATCGCCGACCTGGATCCGGCGGACTATCAGGACATCATCGACGACCCGCGAATGGCGCGATACATGGCGCAGCAGATGGAGCGGGGGCAATGAGGCATACGATTTCGGACCGACGGAGTCGGTGGGCGAGATCAACGGACTACGGGAGCTCGGGGTGGCGTCTCCGGAGGAGGAACTAATTAATGGCAGCTAAACGCAAAGGGAAAGCGCCCAGCACGAGACATAACCCAAATGCGGTCGCCGTGGAGAAACGGCCTGGCGAGAGACCAGACAGGACTGTAGCGCGGACGCTGATGTCTCCAAGTGTCCAGGCGGCATCGACAATTCAAACGTTCGCGAAATCTGACTATGAGCTGCAAGGTTTCATAGACGAGTTATCCGCTCAGATTGACGCCGTCAATGCAGGCGATATGAAGCGTCCCGAGGGGATGTTGATCGCTCAGGCCCATACCCTGAATGAGTTATTCAATACTCTGGCACGGCGAGCGGCGGCGAATATGGGCGAATACATGACTGCCGCGGAGACGTATCTCCGGCTCGCGCTCAAGGCACAAAGCCAGTGCCGAGCAACCCTGGAGACCCTGTCGGCGATCAAGAATCCGCCTGTGGTCTATGCCAGGCAGGCGAACATCGCGCAGGGCCACCAGCAGGTGAACAACGGGATTCCTTCGCGTACGCGGGAAGCCGAAATTGGGCAGAACAAACAATCAGGAGGTGACAGTGAGTTATTACCGGACGCCAGAGCATCGCAAATTGAGAGCCGAATTGATCCGCCGGTGGAAACCGTGGGAGCAATCGACCGGGCCAAAGTCGGCAGAAGGTAAGGCCAAGGTAGCCAGGAATGCATTCAAAGGTGGCACGCGGCAGGTGCTACGGGAGTTGCGTCGCCTCTTGACAGAGCAGGAGGAGGTGCGGCACATCTCGGAACGGAGATTTGGCGGTAAGCACACACGCGAATGACCGGCAAAGTTCTACCCAACCCAGTCTTTTAGCCAACGCTTATATTGGCCACCGCTAAACGGGTAAGATCGACCCAACCCAGAACGTCCAGGGTTCTGGGATTCATGTCGTGTTTGTACTGCGAGCTGACATTCAAATTCAGGTGGCTATCGTCTAGCGTTCGCCACCCAAATGGGACGTGCGAGCATGTTGATGCGTCAAACATCTTTGTCCATCTCAAGGGCGACGGCTATGCCGCAGACACACAGCCGTCGTGACCGCCACGGCAAGGTGCGCATGTGCATGTTGTGACTTGTGATGGGACTACCGGTCATAACCGGAACACGGAATGCAGACGTGTTTATCTCCTACACAGCGCAGGTAGGCGCGCGCCGTAAGTTCGCCGCAGGCCGCACATGCCTCAAACCCCATGGTTTCCGGCAACCACTCGCCGTTGTAAGTGAAGACTTCGCCGATGCTGAGCACAGCGGATTCAGCTGCTTCCCACACCAAGGCGACCAACTCCATCTGTTCGGCTTCGGGGATCTCGTCGGGCATGACGCCCATGCCGCGTTTCTTCATGAACGCCGATTCCCCGATCTGCTTCTGCAATGTCGGCTTGTAACTCACGCGCACGGCGCGGTTAGAGGTCTTCTCGATCAGTGTCATTGCCAGCTTGCCGTAGGGTTGCTTGGCAACATTGCCCTTGCCGAGGGTGCAACCGGTGGCATACTGAACGCCGTCGCCGAAGCACATGCCACCGTGGTCTTCGCCGATCTCCACGATACTGTGCAACTGTGTACCGCCGGAACGGCTGACATTCAAAGTCCGTAATGCCGCGAGTCCGGCGCGTACCCCAGCCACGCTCGCCCAGCAGCGATGACCGTGAAACGCCAAGGCACTCGTTAATATCTCTTTCTCATTCATAGTCGTATCTCCACTGTCAGTCTGATGAGCGGGATCACCCCGACAACAACCCGTGGAGCAACTTGGCAGCAACTGCCAGCAGCACCACACCATATAACCGCTTTACCCATCCGGGGTGCGCTTTCCTCACCATGAACCACGCCCCGAACTGCGACCCACCCACTACCGCCAGCACTGTGACCATAGCGAACATCGGATCGATACGGCCTTCCGCCATGTGTGCGAGAAAGCCTGAAAACGACGAGAAGGTGGCAATGAAGGCCGTGGTGGCGGCCGCTTGCTTGGTGGGATAGCCAAGTTCCATGAGGACGGGGGCGATAATGAATCCACCGCCGATGCCGAGCAGCCCACCGAGAAAACCCGCCAAGGCACCGGTGCACGCACCGATCAGCGCACGCTGGCGCAGCGTCAGGGTTACCATACGTGTCTCGCTTGTTCCTGCCATGGCAAGTGACCGTGCACCGGCGAACGCCACGACCAATGCGAACACTCCGATCAGCAGATCAAGCGGAAGAAACCCAACGCAGAGTGCGCCGAGCGGCGCCATCACCAATGCGGTCACCGCCGCAGGTGCGCCGCCACGGAAATCGACCAGCCCTTCGCGCCAGTAACGCAGGAAGGCCAGCAGCGTGTTCAAGCCATTCAGCAGAAGGCCGATGGGGATTGCCACGGCCTTCAGGGGAAAGCCAAGCCACTTGATGATGGGCACATACAGCATCCCGCCGCCCAGACCCAGCATAGCGAATACAAACGACACCATGAAGATCAAGATCGCAGCAACCGCGTAGGTGATTATGTCTGGCGTCATGATCTGTGGTGTCTGTTCTGTGCACGGCGTTCAGCGGCCGACGTCCAGGGAGCTGTCCTCCGGACAGCACACATCGTTCGGCACGACTCCTTCGCGCCGTTCGTACCAGCTGCGCGAGGCATTGATCACCTTGACGGCGGTGAGCATCACCGGCACCTCGATCAGCACACCGACAACCGTTGCCAGCGCCGCACCGGATTCGAAACCAAACAGGGCGATGGCCGTGGCCACGGCTAGCTCGAAGAAGTTGCTGGCCCCGATCAGGGCCGATGGCCCGGCGATACAATGCGGCGAGCGAACCGCACGGTTGAGCAGATAGGCCAGCCCCGAATTGAAAAAGACCTGAATCAGGATCGGCACCGCCAGCAGCACAATGACCAACGGTTGTGCAAGGATCTGCTCGCCCTGGAAACCGAACAGCAGCACCAGTGTGGCCAGCAGTGCCAGCAGCGAGAAGGGGTGCAGGGCCTTGATCAGTGCGGCAAGCTGAACAGTTCCTTGCGTGTGCCTGAGCATCATACCGCGTATGACATTGGCGATAACCAGTGGCACGACGATGTAGAGCAGGACCGACAACAGCAAGGTGTCCCAGGGCACAGTGATTGATGACAGCCCAAGCAGCAGCGCCACGATGGGGGCGAAGGCAAATACCATGATGACGTCGTTCAACGCCACCTGCGAGAGGGTAAAATGCGGCTCGCCTCTGGAGAGATTGCTCCACACAAACACCATCGCCGTGCACGGCGCGGCGGCCAGCAGAATCAGACCCGCGATGTAGGCATCAATCTGCGCGGCGGGCAACCACGGCTTGAGCAGATGACCGATAAAAAGCCAGCCAAGCAGGGCCATCGAAAAGGGTTTAACGCCCCAGTTCACGAACAGGGTGACCGCCACGCCGCGCCAGTGCGCCGTGACACCCTTCAGCGCCTTCAGGTCGATCTTGAGCAGCATCGGTATGATCATCAGCCAGATCAGTATTGCCACCGGCAGATTGATCTGCGCGATTTCCAGTCCGCCCAGCGTATGGAACGCCTGCGGCAGAAGATGGCCCAGGCCGATGCCTGCAACAATGCAGATGAACACCCAGACAGTCAGGTAGCGTTCGAAAACGCCCATCGTAGCACCTGACGCGCGCTTCGCCGTGGTCTCGCATTGCGCACTCATACCCGGGAAGCCTCCCGCTCGAAGCGTTCTGACTTCAGACGCGCAATCAGATTCTGTACGCGCTGCCGGATCTCATCGCGGCTGGCGCGGAACACGCCCAGGATCTCTGCGTCGCTACCCGTTGCCTTTGCCGGATCGTTCAAGGGCCAATGTTCCTTGCGGGTGCCCGGAGGCAATACCGGGCAGTGTTCATCGGCATGGCCGCACACCGTCACCACCAGTTCGGCCCAGTTCAGCATGTCATAGGTCAGGCGGGTGCTCTCCTGAGCGGAAATGTCGAGGCCCGCTTCCTGCATCACTTGCAGGGCGCGGGGGTTCTTGCCATGCGCCTCGATACCCGCCGACTGAAATTCCAGTCCGTCACCGCCGAGCGCGCGTGCCCAGCCTTCCGCCATTTGCGAGCGGCAGGAATTACCCGTACACAGAAACAATACGCGCATACCCGTTTCCTAACAGCAGCCGGACAGTGTCGGGGCGCAACAGGCGGACCCGGATTCCGTTTGCGCCGATTCGCTGAACAGCGCGGCTTCACCCAGGGTATGAAATGCCTCCCAGGCGATCCCCTGCGGATCCATGGTCCAGTATTTATCCGATCTGGCGTAACAGCAGGTGGTGCCGGTCTGTGCTTCACCGGGCAGGTTCGCCTCGCGGAGTCGGGCTTCGATCGTGGCCAGTTCATCCGCGCTGTCCGCCTGGATACCGACGTGATCGAGGCCCGCTTTGCGACCACGCGACGAGATGGCGAAGTTCACCCTCGGGTCTTCAAGTTGCCATTTGGCATAGTCCGTCTTCACCACGGTAGGTGTTACGCCGAACAGTGCTGAATAAAAATCGATGTTGTGTTGCAGATCATCGACAGCGATATGCAGGTGTAAACGTGACATGGCATCCTCCGAAAGGGTTTGCAGGGTTAATCAGGCGCAGCATTTCGCGCCGGGACGGTTGGGCATGCTGTGCAGGGCAGCTCGGTCCTGCGTGAAGGGCCTGGCATCCACAACGCCTTTGGCCGTGGCGGCAATCACATTTTTCACCCAGGGCGGCATATCAGGGTGCAGGCGGTAGTAAATCCACTGGCCCTGGCGCCGGTCGGCGACAATTCCCGCCTGTCGCAGATGTGCCAGGTGGCGGGAAATCATGGGCTGAGCGGTATCGATCGCATGTGTCAGCTCGCAGACGCACAACTCGCCCTCTTCGGCCATGAGCATCAGGCAGCGTAACCGGGTCTGATCCGCCAACGCCTTGAAAAGAATGTCAGCTGATATATTCATGTACGTATATATCCGCAAATAAATATATATAGTCAACCACATATATATTATTCTCATATCGTTAACGCCCAAGTCCTTGCCTCCGGAAAGCGCTGGCGCTGTAATTTTGAACGGCATCATCCTGTACTTAGGCGGACTACCAGGGGGATATAAATAGGGCCGCGTATGTCCGGTCATCACAGCTCGCGTATGATGCGGTTTCGTGGCCGACAGCCGAAATACGATAGCAGGATATGAACGACCGGAATTGCTTTGCATAGCGGCCCTTCGCCCTTCGTCCGCGTACGGCAGGAGTTGGCCGGTTACTGTCGTAGCCAGTCCGCATAACAATCAGGGGTCAAGATCAGATTGAACGGCAAGTTACTTGTCCAAACCGATCCTACAGGGAACTCTTATATTCGGCTTCGCTAACAGGCAGGAGTCGACCCGAAATTGCCCTTCAGCGTAAGCGCCTGAACGGTGAAAACGTACTGGAAGTTGCCGTTCCTAGCCCGACTTCGCCGATTCGGTACTGAAAATGCTATAACCCATTGATTGTGGGTAATCCCAAGCAAAAGGTCGGCACTACACCGGGGTTGCTGTCGAGGCACTCTGGGTGCCGTTTGTGGAACAGATCTTCGGTGGTGGTTGCGGCGGCAAGTGCAGTTTGAGTTGTTGGAGCAGTAGCTGCTGGTCTTTGTCAGGCTCGGTATAGCGTGACAAGATCAGCTGACGTCCGTCAGTCGTGGGCAGATGCACATCAACCATCTGCATCACAGAAAACTTTTCCAACACAGCCCGTGGCGTCAGTCCATTGGCCAACGCGCGCAACCTTTGTTTCAACGTCACCTGAAGACAGTAGGCAAGAAAAGCCACAACGATATGCGCCTCGATCCGGTCATCACGCTGATGGTAGATGGGACGGATGGACAGATCGCTTTTGAGTTCTTTGAAGGCCTGCTCAATCTCCGTGAGTTGGATGTAGTATTCCCAGAGCGTAGCGGGATTTTCACCGCTGAGATTGGAGCGCAACAAGTAGTGGCCTTCACGACGGCGGACTTGGCGGAACTTTTTCTTGTTCAAGACGAAGGTGAACGTCTGTGCATTGACGGGCTAATGTTGATCAGGCAACGCGATGGTCACCAAGCCATAAGCACGCCCTGCCTCTTTTTTGGCCGCGCCTAATTTGAGCAGTAACTGATCGCGATTCAACTTTTGTTGCTGCAGTTCATGTAAACGGTTCCAGAGTTTCTTCAGTCGTCGTCGGCGCATGGCGCGTTCTTTTTGCACGCGCCCCTGGCTGCGCGCCAGGATGTAGAGCTCGCCGTCTTCATCGAGGAGTTTGACCTCCACCGAGGCACGTACCTGTTCCCAGCTCATCCCGAGAAAATGTTTTTCCAGTTTGCTCAGTCGCCCTTTTGGGGTACCCACCAGGTAATGGACTGGACGATCGGTCTCGCGCATCTTGGTCAGGCTCTCTTCGGTCGGGATACCTCGATCCATCACCCAAACGCGATTGGCCTTGCCGTACTGTGTCTCGATCTTTTTGAGAAAATCTTCCAGTGTCGTCTTGTCACTGGTATTGCCCGGCAATACTTCATAGGCCAGAGGAAAACCATCCGGTGTCACGATCAGCCCGATGACGACTTGCACACAATCCGGTCGCTTGTCTCGACTATAGCCATGTCGGCGTTTTCCGCCCGCCGGCGGTTCCGATTCGAAGTACGTACTGGTCAGATCGTAGAGCAACACATCAAACCGGGCGTTAAACAGTTCGTGCCAACGCGTCTGCAGATAAGAAAATAACGCCTCCTTGTGCACCACTAGCTTATCTAGACAACGATACAGTTTGTGGCTTTCTGCCAAAGCAAAGTCTTCACCCAGTAGATCACCCATCGCATTGGCGTCGTACCAGTGGCGGTGCAAGCGCCATTCACTGCCAGGGTCAACCAAGCGATAACACACCAGCGTTTTCAGAACATTCAGCCAACGTGTTCCTTTACGACTCGGGCGCAGTTTGGAATTCCAAAACGGGTCCAGTTGCAGTTGATCCCACAGATGAAGCGTTAACCAACAGCCGCCCCACTGGCGCGGCCGCTTCAGCTGTAAGCCGCTTAGCTTGACTTGAACAACATCGCAATCCAGTGCCGGCGCTTCTCGATCTTCTGGAAAGATCGCGATCTGCTCGGACTCGGTCTCATTGTCTCGAAACACCTCGATACTCCGGCACCAGGCTGCTTTCTGAGTGTCATTGATTTCTCCCAGATAGAGCACTTGTCGTTGAACAACCCGATTACCGGCGACACGTCGGTTCTCGACAATACTCCAGTAGCGGTGTTCTTTGCCGTCTTTGAAACGCTTTTTGGCCCTCAAGAACATGCGAAAAGTGTCAGTCGAATTGCGCCTAAACTCAATAGGCTAGGTCGGCACTACAGCGGGATCTCGGCTACCTGCCGTCTGTGAAAACATAGACTTAGTCAGTTCGCAGCCACGAAATTCGCCAAAAAAGGTCGAAAACTGGGGCGAATCGGCGAAGTCGGGCTAGTTTGGGATCTGCCCGGCAAGTTCCTACCCACTTCGGACCTTTACCCCAGGAATATAGATGTATTAGTGACATAATTACTGCATTCACCTAAATTTGAGATACATAGCTATAAAAACTAGGTTGAGAAGAATTAGCAAGAATTGGATTTACGGAGATCCTGTTATGAAGAAATCACGTCTGTTAGGTGTTGTATGCGCCTTCGCATCTGCCATAGGTTCAATGACATCATCTGCTGCAACTATTTCAGACTTCAACGATCCCTCATTGGCTGGAGGTGTTTTGATTGATTTTAATCAATTTACTACAAATGAATATCTAAATGACTTTACCGTAGGTACTGTATCGTTTATTGATACCATTCAATTTGGTGGAAATTATTTTGCGCAAGATGCCTTTGTTCCCGGACAGTCCGGAAGAGTTATTGGATTATATGGTGAGGCATTAATTGAGTTTAGTGTTCCTGTTAGTGCTTTCGCATTTTCGCTATCAGCACTAAATGCCAGTTGGGTAATCAGAGCCGCAGGTCTGGATGGTTCATTGATCGAGCAATTGGATATAATTAATCCCACATGTTGTGCGACTAATATCTATGGAATTTCATCGCCAGGTATTTTTCAAATTCGATTATCTTCCGGTACATCGGGAATTAATTTGGACGCGATATTGATGGATGATTTTATTTATACGGCGGTTCCCATACCTTCAGCTATCTGGCTCTTCGCCTCCGGCCTGCCTGGCCTGTTCGGAATGTCCAGACACAAGAAAGCAACTTGATACAAACGGCTCTTCGGGACCGTTTCATTTATTATAAAGGCCCAGAACTGGCCGTTCTCGGAAGTTCCGCATGTCTGGTCGGAATGTCCTGATCTGTTAAGGGTTGTAAGATGCCTGCCCCCAGCCGCGGGCCTGTCAGTCTACGCAAGCACTCAACGGGCAGGCGTCTTACAAGCCTCGAGGGAGGAAACCGCGGGTCGAAGCCACGCGGTCAAGGTAGTCGCTAGTGCTATGGGGATTTGAGTGGTTGCCTTTCGGTACGGCTCGGCAAAGTGGCTCGCCGTGGGTATACCCGTGTCCGGTGGTACGTCGGTTGCAGGTCAATAACGCCAGTTTTTCGTGCGCACGTTGAAGGCAAGAGAGGGCATCGTGATGGCGTCGGCAAAGCGGTGCCCTGACCGGGTCTGACCGATGAGGGTAAGACAGGTAGGCGCTGACTGAGAGACTCATGATTCGTCAGTCCCGCTGGGTGGTGCACGGGGCAGTTGCCCGCCGAGGAAGGTTTCGATGATCAGCATGGGGGCGCCACAGTCCGGGCACGCATAGGTAGCCGACTCATCACGGCCGTCTGCGGTATCTGCGCGGTTGGTCTCTGCATCAGCGGACTGATGCGTTTCTTTACCCATCAGTAGTTCACGGGCCTGCGCCAGATTGTCCTTGCGTGTGGTGTTGGCGATCAGTCCGTAGTGGCGGATGCGGTGGAAACCCGTTATGCGCCGCAGCGCATAACGGGTTTTATGTAGAGTCCAGGGTTATGCGGAGTTGCCGAGTACGGAGCCTACCCAGGTAGCCGAGCCGGCTCCCCGTACTCCGCATAATCAGCTCCGTTGCAGCGATGCGATAAGTTTGTCGGGCGCTCGGAATCTCCCCCGTTTTAATGCCGGTGGTGTGATAGCTTCGATCACCTCGAGCTTGTCGGTGGGATCCGCACGCAGATACACCTCGGTCGTTTGCATGTCCGCATGTCCCAACCACAACGAGCCTCTACGCAGGTCTCCGGTAGCCTGCAGGATCATCATCGCGCAAGTGTGCCTACTATGTAGCCGACTACATAGTAGGCACTATCTGGCCTACCGGACTATGTAGCGCACTTCCTTCGGCACCTACTTTTTCTGCTGAACGCGGACGACGGACGCGACATAGTCTTGGCTCCTTCCATCCGCCCCGTACAGGGGAAGGAGTCCACCGTGAAGTACATTATCAACGATCACTTGGTTTTATCGCGAGTGCCAGAAGGTCCTCTGGCGGCATACCTGGGCCCGTTCTCGGAGTCATTGAGTCGGCAGGGATACGCCCAGCGTTACATGCACCGGCAAGTAATGCTCGCTGCGTGCTTTAGCCGGTGGATCAAACAGACGGAAGTTCCGCCCCACCGCATCACGTCGGAACATCCGGCGCGGTTTTTGAGATTTCGGCATCGACGGCGTCGACCGAACCAGGGGGATGCAGCCGCGCTCGGTCATTTCATGGAGTTTCTCCGCTGCGAGAGGGTGGTTCCCGCTGAAAAGGTACCAACACGTCAACTCACACCGGCGGAACAGTGCGTGCAGGCATACGAGCAATACCTGCGCGAGGAGCGCGTTCTGGCGGAGGCGACGATCGTCAACTACGTGCCGTTCATTGGCCGGTTCCTCAAAGACCGTTTCGGCGCCGGGCCTGTTAAACTGTCGAGTCTCCGTGCGACGGATGTTGTCGGGTTTGTCCAACGACAGGCGCGGCAGCTGCACCTGAAGCGAACGAAGCTCCTGACGACGGCGCTGCGCTCGTTTTTGCACTACGCGCGCTACCGCGGAGAGATCCGATTGGATTTGGCCGCGGTCGTCCCGTGCGTGGCGAACTGGTCGATGCCCTCGATTCCCCGAGGGATTGCACCCGATCAAGTACGCCGAGTGCTGAGTCAAATCGATCGCCGAACTGCAGTTGGGCGGCGCGACTATGCGATCCTGCTGCTGCTCGCCCGCCTGGGTTTGCGTTCCGGGGAAGTGGCCTTCTTGGAACTCGAGGACATTGACTGGAAGGCCGGGTGTTTGAGCGTACACGGCAAGAGTGGTCGCCGGACCCAACTTCCCTTGCCGAAGGATGTGGGCGAGGCGATCGTGGCTTATCTGCGCCATGGACGGCCCCGCTGTACCAGTCGTCGGGTATTCTTGCGCGCCAGAGCCCCCGTTCGCGGTTTTCTGACTCAGTGCGCGGTCGGAACGATTGTTCGTAAGCGTCTGGGCAACTACAGGATTGACCCTAACCGTTCAGGTCTTCCATTGTTAAATTCTGCGGCAGCAAGGCGAGCAGGGCCTGCTCCGATTTGGCAGCCGGAAGCCGTTCAAATAGATAATTCAGGTAGGCCCAAGGCTCCAGCTTATTCGCCTTGGCCGATTCCACCAACGTATAGAGCGTCGCACTGGCATGCGCGCCTCTCGGACTTCCGGAAAATAACCACCCCTTTCGACCAATGACAAAGGGACGGATCGCGTTCTCTGCCTTGTTGTTGTCAATCTCGATATGACCATCCTCAAGACAGGTGATTAGGTTTGGCCAGAGATTCAGAGTATAAGCGATGGCTGTCCCTAACGGACTCTTGGGTAGCACCTTTGTGGCTTTCTCATCGAGCCACGTCTTGATCTTGTCCATGATAGGTGCTGTTTGTTTCTGACGAATAGCTTCTCGCTCTTGTGGTGTTTTATTCCTGGCGGTGCGCTCAACCTGGTACAGCTTATGGATCAATGCCACCATCTGATGGGCCGCAGCGGTATTCTTGCGACCGTGCGTCGCCTCGACAAAGCGTCTGCGCACATGCGCCCAACAAGCTCCATGCCCGAGGATGCCAGGGGATCTGGACAGCGCGTTATAGCCGTCGTAGCCATCGGTGACCAGATACATCTCGCACGCGGGCAGTGCTTCTTCTGTTGGGAACAGGAAGTCTACCGGGACCTCGCTGCCTCGCGAGTCGGCATAGTGATACCAGATCACCGGTTTGTCCGGTGGGCCACCACCATAGACCCACATATACGATAATTGTGTATTGTCCCGGTTGGGTTCATTGAGTACCTGCAACCGGGTTTCATCGATATGGATGACACGACCTTGATAAAGTAGTCGCTTCATTACCGTCATCAGCGGTGTTAGCCGCTCATGGAGTTGAATCGTCCAACCGCTCATCGTCTGACGACTGAGATCGATGTTGTCTCTGTTATAGATGACTTCTTGTCGATAGAAAGGCAATCCATCTACAAACTTGCGTACCACCACATCGGCAATCACTGAGCTGTGGGCAATGGATTTGGGTAGGATCTGCTCCGGGCGCGGCGCGATCCGGAGGCCTTGCTCCGCACCAGCCACCGCATCGTGATTCGGTGCGTACTTGGCGCGTTTGAAGGCGATGACGTAATGCTGACGGGGGATAACGGCCAACTGCTCGGAGGTGTCATAGCCAATAAAGGTCCAGTCATCGCCCATGGCAGCCTTTTCTGCATCACTGAGATCGATGATCTTTTCGATACGATCGAGATTGGCCGGTAGTGGGCGACGGACCGGCTTTTTCTTTTCGCCCTGTTCGTCGGTCGCTTTCTTTTCATGGGCCGACTCGTCTTCCTCTGGATCTGCGGGTAAATCCAGCTCAGCCAGCAATTGCTCCAGCTCGGCTTCATCAAACAGCGAGACTTGATCTTTGTTCGTTCGATCTGCGCTGGCACCGAACTGGCGCTTGCGTAACAGCAGGATGTAATCAAGCAGCTGTTCTATACGCTGTGCTTTCTCGCTTAATGCGTGCTCCTTTTCTTTGACCGCATCCCGTAACTGAACCACCTCTGCCTTGAGCTGAACCGGGTCGTCTGGAAGAGAAACCATGCTTGAATGCATGCGCGATAGTGTATCAAATTCACACGCAACAAGCAGCAAGATCATGCATTAAAACACGGTAAACTTCGCTTTTTTATGTGCCTTGACCTGCGTTACATCCAGCCCCTCCAGCAACCAGCTTAACTCACGGGAGGTGATCTCAATTGAAGCCTGTTCGCCGTCTGCGGGCCACCAGAATCGTTGCTTCTCAAGGCGTCGATAGAAAAGCCAGAAGCCGTTGTTGTGCCAGTACAGAATCTTGATTTTGTCTCTCAGGCGATTGCAGAAAACAAACAGATGGCTCGAGAAGGGATCGGCCTCCAATACGTCACAAACCAATACCATCAGCCCGTTGACCGCCTTTCTCATATCCGTAGACCCCGCCGCAAGATAGACACGGGTATTTGATCCAAAGGTGATCATGCCGACTGGAGCGCCTGGACAACCTGCTTCAACGTCACGGGGTCAAAACCGGCCGGTATCTCAATGCGCAAATGATCATCAATCAGCACGGCAAGACGCGATGCCTTGTCAACGGTTACGTTCACCGGCAGAAAGCTCACCGCTGATGATGCCCTCGGCTTTTCTCCACGCATGAATATCCCGCGCCAACGCTGGAAAGAACCCAGCCCAAGCTGCTGCTGTTCGCAAAACGCTTTCTGGGTCAGCCCACTTTGCTTCCAGGTCTCGACATGATCAAACCAGCGCTGGCGATTGGCCTGTCTTTTGGTTAGCCTTGGATTCATGATATGCCCTCGGTAAATCAATGCATGGTGAGGACATCATGATGACGCCAGCGGGGCTGGGGTAGATGTAATTCGCCAGACGCTTACGATTGTTCGCATGCACTCCTGCGTGCCGGGATCGAGGCGCCCACCACCGGGGCCCATCAGTTTCGCCATGGACTGGCCACGCAGATGTTGCGTCAAGGCGCCTCCCTCGCGCAGATCGGCGAACTGTTAGGCCATAAAAGCCCCGAGACGACGAAGATCTACACCAAGGTGGATCTCGAGGCACTGCGCACACTCGCCTTGCCGTGGCCGGGAGGTGTGCGATGAATACCCTGCGACAAGCCGTCCAGGAGTACCTGGCCATGCGGCGCAGCCTCGGATTCAAGCTACAGCGCGCTGGTCCAGCGCTGCTTGATTTCGTCAGCTTCCTGGAGCAGCACCGCGCCGCCTACATCACGCTCCGATGGGCACTTGCCTGGGCCAAACAACCCTCGGGCGGACAATCCGATACGCGGGCGGCACAGCGATTGAGCTTCGTGCGTCTGTTTGCGCGCTATCGAAGCGCCACCGACCCGCGGACTCAGATTCCCCCTGCGGGGGTGATGCCGTTCCGACCCCAGCGCGCGCGACCCTACCTGTACTCTGACCAGGAGATTCAGCAGTTACTACGTGCCACGCTCCACATGCCACTCTCGCCACGCCACCGCAAACGCTGCGCCTTGTTGCCGTGGGTTTACTATTGTTTGTTCGGGCTACTCAGCGTCTCGGGTTTACGGCTGGGTGAAGCACGTAATCTCAGGCTTCAAGATGTCGATCTGAACGCTGGGGTGTTAACGATCCGCGGCGCCAAGTTCGGTAAAGACCGATTGGTGCCCTTGCATGCTTCGACCTGCAACGTCCTCGCAGACTACATCGCTCGACGCCAGCGCCATTGGACAGGGCGACCCGTGTCCTCTTATTTGTTCGTCTCCAGCTGGGGCAATCGGCTCGATAGCGGACAAATCCACCGAGCGTTCTATGCCGCGTCCCGACAGATCGGTGTGCGAGGTGCCTCGGATAGTCATGGACCGCGTCTCCACGATCTGAGACATCGATTTGCAACAACCACGCTGGTCAACTGGTACCGATCCAATCAAGAACCTGAGCGCTGCCTGCCCCTTTTGAGCGCATTCCTCGGCCATGTGCACGTCGCCGATACACAATGGTACTTGAGCGCCTCGCCGGAGCTAATGCGCGAGGCGATGTCGCGGCTCGAACAGCGCTGGGAGCAGCAGCCATGACCGCCGCTACCCGCTTGGCTCCCCTTCTGGAGCGTTTCTTCAGGCAGCGTCTGATGCAAGAGCGCAGGGTGAGCCCCCACACCATCTGTTCCTACCGCGACACCTTCCGCCTGTTCCTGAAGTTCACGCAGCAGCGTCTGCGCAAGTCGCCGTCCGCGCTGGTGTTCGAGGAGATCGATGCGCCGTTGATCGTGGCGTTTCTCGATCACCTCGAGAAGGGCCGCGGGCTGAGCGTTCGCAGCCGTAATCTGCGGCTCACCGCCATTCACTCGTTCTTTCGCTACATCGCCTTCGAGCTCCCGACGCACTCGGCACAGATCCAGCGCGTGCTCGCCATCCCCAGCAAGCGTTTCACCCGCGCCCTGGTCCGGTTCCTCACGCGCGCGGAAGTCGATGCCTTGCTCGCCGCTCCGGATCGCCGCACCTGGTTCGGGCGGCGCGACCATGCATTTATCCTGATGGCGGTGCAAACCGGTCTGCGTTTGTCGGAGATCACCGGGACCACACGCGAAGACCTTGTACTCGAAACGGGCGCGCACGTTCGTATAATCGGTAAAGGTCGCAAGGAACGCTGCACGCCACTAGCGAAACCAACGGTCGCTGTGCTCAAGGCTTGGTTGCGTGAACCCTCAAAGGGCGATAGCCACCTGCTATTTCCGAACGCCAAGGGCGAGCGTCTGAGTGTTCATGGGGTGAAATACATGCTCAACAAGCATGCTGCGACCGCGGCCAGAGCGTGTCCCTCGCTCACGGGCAAGCGGGTCACCGTCCATGTGCTTCGACACACCATGGCCCTGGAGATGTTGCAGGCGGGCGTGGACCGCGCTGTCATTGCGCTGTGGTTAGGTCATGAAAGCGTTGAGACCACGCAAATCTATCTCGAGGCCACACTCGCCATGAAAGAGCAAGCACTCGCGAGAACTACACCGCCGCAGGGAAGCCCGGGGCGCTTCCGACCGGGCGATCGGCTACTGAGCTTCCTCAACAGCCTCTAGCGCCAAGAAAACTATGTAGGGTGGCTGGTTGTGTCTGTGTACCACGCAATCGGTAATTCTCGACGAGTTCCACAGCGCCGTCCACGTCACCCTACATAGTCCGGTAGGCCAGATAGTGGCGCAGCACATGCGGTGATACCCGCTTGTTCTTTAAAGCGGAACAACGCTCAGTGGCGGTACGGACATGCTTGCGCAGGAGGTACTCGAAGCCGGAGCGCGACATGAGTTGGCCGCGAGCATTGAGGAACAGCTCCGGTACTAATGCGTCGCCGCGCACCGCCAACCATGCTCGAAGATCGGTAGCAGTTTCCTTCCACAGGGGTAGGCAGCGTTCGCGTCGCCCTTTGCCTAGGACACGAATGCTGGGTGATGACTGGAGGTCCACCGCGGCCAAGGGCAAGCCCACCAGCTCCGACACCCGTAATCCTGCCGAGAAACACAGGTGCAACATGGCCCGGTCACGCAGTCCCTCTCGTACCTGGAGGTCAGGAGCGTTGAGGATAGCCTGCATCTCGGCAATGCTCAGGTGGTCGATCAGTGCAACGTCGGTGCGTTTGAACGGAATAGCGAGAATGCATCGGCTCTGCTCGAGGATAGAGGGCACGCGATATTCACAGAAGCGCATAAAGGACTTGATGGCTGCCAGTCGAGCATTCCGGGTACTCGCGGTGTTGCCACGTTTGGTCTCGAGCTGCTCGAGGAAATCCATGATCATTGGGGCGTCGAGCTGTTCGAGCTCCAGCTCAGAGGGGTTCACCTTGTAGCGTTCACTGGCGTAGTAGAATAGAAGTTGGAAGGCGTAGGCGTAACTCTGGCAGGTGTGCTCACTGGCACCGCGCTGCACGGGAAGGCGTTCCTGCAAGAACGCTGTGATATGAGGAGCAATGGCTGTCATGAGGATCCTCCGCAGAAGAAGTCCTCGCACTGAGCGGCGATATCTGTCATCAGTTGCGGGGTACATTCCAGATACCAGTAAGTGCTTTTGATATGGGCATGCCCGAGATAAGTCGTGAGCGCGAGCATGTGACGGCCGACGTGGTCGCGGGTGTCGGGACAGGTTTCGAGAGCGCGGGTAGCAAATCGGTGACGAAGATCGTAAACACGAGGTCGCCCCGGTCGGTCTGGCAGTCCGGCCGCCCGGAGCAGTTGCCTGAACATGCGAGAGACGATGCACGGGGAAAGGGGGCGTTGGGCCAAGGACACGAACACATGGTCGTCATCCCTGGCGGTACGACTGCGGCGCTCCAGATAGTGTTCCAAGGCGGTACGTGTAGAGTCATGGATCGGCACTAAGCGGGATTTACGGAACTTGGTCTCCCGGATGGTTAATCCGTCGTGGGTAATGTCATCGCGGCGCAGTGCGTAGGCTTCTGCCGGTCTGAGTCCGGTGACGGCGAGCAGCGTGAACAGGGTCTTGTAGGTACACGGTCGGTGAGCTTAAACTGATTTTAAGTAAATTCCAGCATAACATTAAACGAAAGGCGTTATGCCTACCTGATTTTCCATCTCGCCACGGGTTAAAGCACCTCCCATAACGATGCGTTTTTTGGCGCGACGTATTTCTTGTGGACATCTTCAGAGTCCCAATTCATCAGGCGTAAAATTATTGCACGGCTAGTGTCAAATCAGCTTGACGCCATAGACAACCCCGGCTAGTCTTGGCCCCCATGAAACACACAAGGGCAACGGCATGACGGGATATTTCGGCTCCAAGGCCGCATTGGGGTTGTACCAAAACATCATAGCGATGATGCCACCCCACGACACCTACATCGAAACCCATCTGGGCGGCGGGGCCGTCATGCGCAAGAAGCCGCCCGCCCGGAACAACATCGCCATCGACATCGACCCGGAACCACTGGCGTCATTCGACTGCGGTTATCACGTACAAAAAGTCAACGATTGCGCCCACCGCTACCTGCGCGAATATGACTACGCCGGTTCAGAACTGATCTATTGCGACCCGCCCTACCTGATAGAGACGCGGACCTCGAAACGCCGTTACCGCCATGAGTACAGCAGGCAGGACCATTTGGACCTGCTTGACCTGCTCAAGTCCCTGCCGTGCCGGGTCATCCTCTCCGGCTACCCGTCCGCCCTGTATGACGGCAGGCTGGAAGATTGGAACTGCGTGGAACTACAGGCCATGACCTGGGGCGGCCCACGCACGGAGAAACTCTGGTACAACTACGATATCGACCGCGTGCACTGGGCCACCTACGCGGGAAAGGACTTCACCGACCGCCAGCGCATCAAACGCAAGGCCGAACGTTGGGCAAGGAATTACCAGGCGCTACCCCCCGCGGAACGGCTCGCCCTGTTGGCGGCGATCATGGCGGTGGAAACGGGGAGACGATTAACGACGTGACAGCCCCCGCCGTGAGAGGCATTGGACAACCCGGCCCGGACAAGGCGGGGCTGGAGAAACTGTCCAAGGCCAAACTCATTGCAATGATCCTCGAACAACGCGAGGACACGCGCATCCGGCTTGACGAAAAAGACAAGCAGATAACCGAGCTGAGCGAACAGCTCGCCAAACTGCAAGGCGAGATCGACCAGGGAAAGGTCGGGCAAAAGATCAAGGACATCAACAAGCATGTCAACCAACCGAGTTCGAAGAAACCGGAATGGGACAAGGACGGCAACCCGAAGCCGACAACAAAGGGCCAAAAGAAAAAGCGCAAAAAGAGAACCGGCTGCGGCAACCTGGGAAAATCCGGCCTCACGCCTGACGAGACACATCTCATTCCCCTGGCATCATGCCCTTGCTGCGGCAATGACCTGGGCGGCAGGAAAGGCAAGGCGGACAGCGGGCGTAGGGTGGAAGACATCCCCCCGCCCGCGCAGAAGACCATCGTGTTCAAAGAGGTAACGGAATCCAAGTGGTGCGACCAATGCAAGAAAATGGTCTCGTCAACCTCCGAAAAGGCACTGCCGGGCTCGGACATCGGCCTGAACGCCATGATAGAGATGGCCTACGTGTGGGTGATGTGCGCGCTGTCCTTCCCGAAGATCAGGGATCTTTTCGTCAACTTCAAGACACTGAGGCTGTCGACGGCCGGCATCTCCAGGATCATGATCCGGCTGAGCGGCATATTACAGCCGGTTTATGAGGAGATATTAAACGACGTCAAGCAGGGGGCGAAGATCTGGGCCGACGAGACCGGCTGGCGGGTCAAGGGCAAGCTGTGGTGGTTATGGATATTCGCCAATGAGCGCAGCGCTTATTATTGGCCCGACAAGACACGCGGGGGGCCGGTCGTTGAGCGCCTCCTGGGTGAGGTGTTCTTAGGCATCCTGATCGTGGACGGCTGGCACGCCTACACGAAGATTGTCTGTGACCGGCAAACCTGCATGGCGCACATATTCCGCAAGATACGCGCCTTCATTGACGCGTTTCCCCAATACCGTTCCATCATGACATTCTACCTGAAACTGCGGCGGATCATCAGGGATGGCGAGAAACTGCAAGCGGCGCGTGATGGGTTGAGCGAGCTGGTGTTTCAGCGGCGGTTGAAGGCCCTGGAAAAAAGGCTGGACGCGTTGCTGGAATGGAAGAACCCCAATGACACGCTGAAGGAGGTGATAAAAAAAGTCCACCGCCAGAAGGACCATATACTGACCTTCATCAAGCATGAAGACGCGCCCCACCACAACAACTACGGCGAATACATCATAAAGAAGGGTGTCGTGAAGCGGAAGATGTCCGGTGGCAGCATGTCCGCCGAAGGCGCCAGGGCCTATGCTTGCATACAGTCGGTCGCCATGACATGTCAGTTAAGGGGGAATGGCACTAAGTTAAGCCCCAGCGATACGAGCGCGATGCGCTAATGTATTGAGAGCGATGAAGAAGGTTGGCTTGGGATTGGTTAAGATGTTTGCTATCAGACCTCCACCCCACCCACCCCGAGGCCAACCTTCATGGGACACAACTTTAACTGTCGATCTGCCCAACAGCAACATCACCTCGCCAAACGTGCTCAAAAAGTCGATGCCAACCATTTTTTCAATCTACTCACCGATCCACGGATGCTGGAAACGGTTGAGGCCCAACTGCCGGAGCACCGGGAACGCCAGTTCCCTCCGACGCTGACATTGGCGATGTTTTTGGGGCAGATCATGAGTGCGGATGGGTCTTGTCAGAACGCGGTGAACGAAGCGATCGTCGCTCGCCTGTTGGCCGGGATGAATCCCGGGAGCGTGAACACCAGCGGCTATTGCCAGGCGCGCCAGCGCTTGCCGCAGGAGATGGTCGGTACGCTGGCGCGGCAAAGCGGCGCGCTGCTGGGTGAGCAGAGCCCCCAAGAGTGGCTGTGGCAAGGCCGACACGTGAAGCTGGTGGACGGTACGACGGTGTCGATGCCGGACACCGCGGAGAATCAGGCGCGTTTCCCCCAACATGGGCAGCAAGAACCTGGCGTTGGTTTTCCGCTGGCGCGCCTGGTGGGCGTGATTGCGCTTTCCAATGGGGCAGTGCTGGATGCCGCCATTGGGCCGTACCAAGGCAAGGGCACGGGTGAACACGGTTTGTTCCGGGAGCTCAAGGAGTGCTTTGTCGAAGGTGATGTGATGCTGGCGGATGCCTATTTTTGCAGTTATTTCCTGATTGCCGACATGCTCAGGCGCGCAGTGGATGTGCTGTTTGAGCAGCACGGTGCGCGGATCACCGATTTTCGCAGAGGCGAGCGGCTCGGCGCGCGCGATCACCTGGTGTGGTGGTCCAAGCCTGCCAGGCCTGACTGGATGAGTGTGGAGGCGTACCGTGGCTATCCGGATGAAATCAAGGTGCGCGAGGTGAAAGTCGGCAAGAAGGTGTTGGTGAGCACGTTCCTCTCGCCGCGCAAAACGCCCAAAGCTGCGCTGGGGGAATTGTTTTGGCAGCGCTGGAACGTGGAGCTGGATCTGAGAAACATCAAAACGACCCTTGGCATGGAAGCGCTCAGCTGCAAAACCCCGCAGATGTGCGAGAAAGAGTTCTGGGCATACCTGCTGGCGTACAATCTAATCCGGCTGCTGATGGCCGAGGCGGCATTGCAAGCGGACGTATTGCCGCGTCAATTGAGCTTCAAGCATACGCTGCAGATTTGGGTGGCGTGGAGTCAACGTCAGTTTCTCTCCGCAGCTGATGAAGATACGGCAACCCTGCTGGTACTCATTGCGCGAATACGGGTAGCCGATCGACCCGGAAGGATCGAACCGCGGGCAGTCAAACGCAGGCCAAAGCCTTATCCGCGATTGGATAGACCTCGACAGCAAGCACGGATGGAGATCGAAAAATATGGGCATGCGAAGAAGTTACAGGCTTAACTTAGTGCCATTCGTATATATCGCTTTTTGAAATGCCCCCGAGAAAAGATGACCGGGGTTATCCGGTAGAGTGGGATCTAGCTACAGCAAACCCACAGAGTCAGGAAATGTTTCCTAGGTATTTGGATTTAGAGGAGGGGTATACAGAGCCTCTCTTACGACGCTATGGGGAGTACGCAGCGACAGACTAGTTACGTGGTTGCTTAGAACTCGGAGGAGCAAAACATGAGTAAGTGCGATTGGATTAAAGACCAGTTGACCGAAGTAAGAAGAGATTTAGAGTCTTGGAGCACATCGAGAAGGGACGTTATGCGCCGAGAAGTAAACTCTGTTGGTTGCAACTATTCCTTCAAATCGAACGTTACCAGATCCCAAAGCCTACCTAAACGGGGTAAGTAGACTAGATAATTTGTTCCCAATAATGTTCCCATGGATGGGACTCCTCTCTATCCGTTCCGTTTAACTACAATAATATACGGACGCTTTCCAGCTTCTGCATCGGCAAATAGTATCTGTTCCAAATAGAGTCCGAGACCTTACGCAAACTCACGGTAACTCATTTTTCATCGCAGCATGATTAAGGCGTGTGGAGCCGAGCAAATGGCGCTGCAAACCTGCAATGTGCTGAAAGGCTGTTTGCCGATGCCGTTGCACGGGAAGGGCGATCTTCAACCCTGCTGCCGCAGTCGAGGCCAATTTTATTGCGCGCGCAGCAAGCCGAGATGTGGCTCTAACTCCGGATGAAACTGATAGACTGCTGCGGGCGATCTACCAATCTTCCGCGAGGCGGGCGGACCAACTCGCGCCGCACCTGTTGATCCTGTGTCGGGTACGGACCTCGCAATTATTGAGGCGCGCTGGCAAGAAATCGACTTCGAAAGGGCTGCATGGTCAATTCCTGCTGAGCGCACCAAGAACGACACGCCGCACTTTGTTTCGCTGCCACGGAGGGCGAGACGATCATGACTTCCCGCGTACCGCTGCCACTGATCTGCGCGAAGCTGGATATGAGTCAGATTGGATCGAGAAGGCTCTAGCCCACGATATTAATGGCATCCGCGACCAGCTTTAGTGACTGCTTTAAATATAAAGTCTATTTGATATTTTGGACAGCTACGGCATTGACCCTGAAAATGACTGCTCGGATAACCGGGACTGTTTGGTCTACGCGAGGATCAGGGAGCCAAAATGCCAAGCAGTAAAGCGCGTTACAATGCTCCAGCTTGCGCGAATCCCAACGGTAAATGGAGATCTCTGAACCTATACAGTTCTATAAACCTACACTGTTCTCTAAACCTATAAAGTTCTCTAAACAGTTCAGGGGGCCCTTGCGCGATTTCTATGCCGAAAAGGCCGCACAGGCTGATCCCCCACTGGGACCACCCTGCGGATACCTTCGCAGAGATCATTCTCATTGAAACAAGCTCCGCGCTCGACGAACTGGACGAACGGAAGTTTCGCCTGACGAACCAGGATATAATGCTGAGCGACGGGACCTCCCTAGAGAGAGGCTGTCGGACTTGGGGCTGATCTACTGCGCCGGTGGGAGAGCGCCCCATTTTCCCGATCCTTTTCGTCAAATAGCTACGGCTATTCTCCTTAAACGATCGAAAAAATGGCCTCGCTCTCCCACCTTGCTCGCTACGATCGCCCAAGTCCGACAGCCTCTCATCAAACAAAACGTAACCTATTGGAGTTATTGGCAAAGCATTTGGCTGTTTGCTGCGCGACAGCGCGCCGCCTGCGGGGCGGGTACTCCTAGAGCGCTGATTTTGCTCCAGAGACAAGCTGCGCTCTCCGTCAACGGGCGAGGTGACCGGACCTCGGGACGAGGGCCGTCTACCCGGGACTGAAACGGCGAGGACCTAATCAGATAATGGCATAGAATCTTCCCCTCGCTGCCTTTAGCGTCCAGCCACAACATCCGACGCGGCCATTCATCGGGGCCGGTAACGCCAGTGACGTTACCGGCCCCGATGGCACCTGCCTGCCAGGAACTGCGTTGACCCGATACACGAAGTGCTTTGGACATCACCACCGGACCGTCGGTGTGGCGACCACAGTGGTCCAGCCGCCCTATTCCCGGCCCGGATCGGTTTCGATAGTGAAGACGCGCCTGAGTATTTGCGCTCGGGTCCTCGCCGCCCTGACCTCCCTGACAGGTCTCGTGTCCACGGAGGAGTGAGCACTCAGAGCAATGACCGTCTTTTCTGCCTTCCGAACATGCCGTCTAAGACTCCGAAGTTCGGGTCTGGGTCGTCTCCCGTGCTTTAACAAAATTTATCTAACGAAGAGCCTTCAGGACGCGAACCGGCCAGAACCAGTCACTGTAGGAGCGGCCCCCCCAGCCGCGATTAGTCTTCGGAATATCGCGCCGAAGGACGGCGCTCCTACGGGTGGCACCGAGTGGCTTTGTTGGGTCGGAATTTGCCCGTTGACGCACATTTGCCCCTGACGCGGTTCAATTGCCGACTACCGGTGTGAAGTTGCCTTTCCCGTAAAGTGAACAGGCAACCCGGAGACCGCCGGGCCGCACTCGAACTGTGCCCTGACAGGCTGACAAACCGCGTTTTCAAGGTTTCACCTCGACCGCAATCGCCCCCTTTTGCGCACTTCCGGTATATACTGACTATTGGAAGCAGCGCTTTTCTTTACCTCGCCGTGAGGGCGGGGGCACCGACAAAAAAGGAGACTGTCATGCCCAATAGCGCCTACAAAGTCATTGATGTGGTCGGCACCAGCGAAGCCTCCTGGGAAGATGCTGCCCAGCGAGCGATTGCCGTCGCCGGCGAATCGCTCCACAACCTGCGCGTTGCAGAAGTCATCAAACTCGACATGAAGATTGAAGATGGCAAGGTGGTAGCGTATCGCTCCCGCCTGAACCTTTCCTTCAAGATCGAGCACTAGCAGGCTGTCGGAATTGGGGCTGATCTATCGAGCCGGTGGGAGAGCGCCCCATATTACCGATCATTTTCGTCAAATAGCCACGGCTATTCTCCTCAAACGATCGAAACAATGGCCTCGCCCTCCCACCTTGCTCGCTACGATCGCCCAAATCCGACAGCCTCCTAGCAGCAGATTACCGGGGGTCGCCCAACCAAGGTGCTCTCCTCGGTGCCGGGAATAATTTTTCTCCCGACACTCCTTCATAAGGACTAACCCCGATGATCACGACCGTTGTCACTATTCCGTTGCCAGCTGACTGCCACTGCGCACAGCCTTGAGTTGCGTGATTGAGCTGTCTGCCGAACGGTGAGTTTCGGCCATAGGATGTACAAGTCTTAAAGAAGACGGCTCCCTAAGGAGCCGCCATTCCGAGTCCAACAACTGTCAGGCTGCATCGTTTCTCCTGGATGCTCCAGTCAGTCCCGATACGCCTGAGCCAAAGAGCCACAGGGCTGCCGGAATAGGAATTATGCTCAACCCTGAAACTGGATGGAGTTGTGGCATCCAACTTTCAAATCTATACAACAATAAGCGATCATTTAAGTATCAGTATCGAACTAAAAAACCCCGCGGAGGGCGTCATGCAACATGGACGCGCGGAGTTCCTCCAGTGGTTGCCGCAAACTAGTAGTCCAACAGTAAACTACTGATGTAAATTAAAGTAGAATCTCAAGATCCATCCGTGATGCACTGAAGGAGCTTGAGAAAACTATGCCAGCGAAAAAGTTCAAGGTGACACTCACCGCAGACGAACGAGAGCAACTCGAGGAACTGATCTCCAAAGGCAAGTCGGCGGCACGAAAGCTGGCTCATGCGCGCATCCTCCTCGCCTGCAATGAAACCGACGAGTGCCGTGGGGCTTCTGACACCGAGGTTGCAGATGCCGTTCACGTCAGTCGCCCGACCGTCGAACGCGTTCGCAAGGCGTTTGTCGAAGAGGGGTTGGAGCAGGCATTAAACGCCAAGCGCCCCCGGCAGACGCGCCCGCCAGTGTTCGATGGCGAGAGCGAGGCGAAGTTGGTCGCTTTGGCCTGCTCATCACCACCAGAGGGACGCACGCGGTGGACCCTGCGACTGTTAGCGGAGCGGCTGGTTGAACTTGAGGTGTTCGAATCGATATCGAGCGAAACGGTGCGCCAGACCCTAAAAAAAACGAACTTAAGCCTTGGCTGAAGTCGTGTTGGTGCATCCCGGCAATACAGAGTGCAGAGTTTGTGTGTGCGATGGAGGATGTCCTGTCGGTGTACCAACGGCCGGTCTCGGAGTCCGAACCGCTGGTATGCATGGACGAGACGAGCAAACAGCATGTGAAGGAGACGCGCCTGCCCCTGCCATGTCGTGCCGGGGATGTGGAAAAGTACGATTACGAATACGAGCGCAACGGGGTCAGCAATCTGTTTATGGTCTCTGCGCCGCTGATCGGCTGGCGTCATGTTAAGGTTACTGACCGCCATACCTGTCATGACTGGGCCTTGCTGATGCGCGAAATCGTTGATGTGCATTTCCCCAATGTCACTGATCAGCTAATGGAGCCACCGATGTTCGCCCTAAAGGCGCCACAGCGGAGCGCGATTTCAGCGCTTCAAACGGGGTGATTATTTCGCGCTTTTGGGTGCCTTTGCAACCACTGATTTTTCGGCTTCAGCCTCACCACGTGGCGTGCGGTAGCTTTTGCCGTCGAGCACCAGTCGGTAAGCAGCATGACGAATCCGGTCGAGCGTCGAGGCCCCGAGTAGTTTGTTCGGAAACGCCTCACCCCATTCAGTGAAGTCGAGATTGCTGGTGATGACAGTTGCGGTGCGTTCGTAGCGTTCGGCGATGAGGTCGTGGAAGTCTTCATCTTGACCGGGCTTGAGAGGCTTGAGACCGAAGTCGTCGATGATGATCAGCGGGACGCGGATCAGCGCCTGCATTTTTCGCTCGATGGCGCCAGTAGCACGAGCGGCATTGATCTGCGAGAGCAGGGTGGACTGCGAGGTGAACAACACATCGTAGCCCAGTCGAACCGCGCAGTGGCCAATGGCTTGCGCGATATGGCTCTTGCCAGTTCCGCAGGGGCCGGCGATCAGAACGGCGACTTTCTCTTCGATGAACCGGCACTGAGCGAGGTCGTTGATGAGCTGTTGGTTGATCCCCGGATTAAAATCAAAATCGAAGCCTTCCAGTGTCTTGTCACCGCGGAAGCCGGCACGACGCAGACGCATGCCGTACTTTTTCTGTTCACGGCGCCCGGCTTCGTCCTGAATGACCAGGGCCAGGAACTCTGGGTAGGTGAGTTTTTTCTCGATCGCCTCCCGGTTACGTGCGTCGAGGCTATCGAGTAGCCCGGACAGGCGAAGCTGTTTGAGTATGGGTGTCAGCTCGGGTAATGGTGTGATTTTCATTGCATAGTTCCTTCTGGTTTGAATGTGATGTTGTGGGTTGATGAAAGAACCATCGAGAAGTATCGATGGGGCGGAAAATGGATGGCACATGATCAGTGCTTGGTGAACAGCTTGCGGGTATCGCGACCGAAGCGAGCGGCACCCGTATAGGCATCCGACATCTCATCAAAGCATTGCTGGGGATCGGTCTGTTGATCGAGTGACTTCTCGAGAATCACGCGCACGGCGCGGTACTGGATGTTGTCGAAGTGGAGTGCACGCTGACAGGCCGCTTCCAAGCGTATAGCGCCATAACGCTTGGCAAGGCCGACAACCCCTTGTGCTGCACGTAGGCGGTCGAGGACACGGTTTTCGAACAGGCGTTGTATGAACAGGTGACAGTACGGTCCGATGGTCTCTGATTGTTTCAGGCACCACTGCGGGTCACGCATCTTGTAGGCAACATGCTGCGGCGGTAGATGTTCATCAATGGTATGGCGTTGACCGTCATGCGTGAGGCGTGGATGCAATGCCTTGAGTTCGTGCTGATGGTAGATGCGCACGGTGGTCTCAGTGATGCGCACATCGAGCGTCTGACCGACAAGACGCCACGGTGCAGAGTAGCGACGCTTTTCCACTTGAAGGTGGCAGTCGCCGTGCAGTTTTGCGGTTACCCAACGGGCACACTCTGGCACACTGTTGGGAAGTGGCTTGAGCATTGCCTGTTCGGTCTCAACAAAGCGTTTCAGTGGTGGCATGCGTGTGGTGCCGTGAATACGGTTACCCGCGTCTTGCATCACCCAGTTCATCAACTGCTCATTGGCGTCAGGGAGATCGCGGAACTCGCGTAGTGGCATGAAGTTGTTCTTGACGTACTTGACACCCGATTCCACGCGGCCTTTTTTTTGCGGATCGGCAACCGGACAGGGTGAAATCAGGAACCCATACCCTTCGGCATAGTCAGCGTAAGAGCGCTGCACCTGTGGATCGCGGTAGCACGCTTTGGTGATCGCGCACTTTGGATTATCGATAATTACTTTCGATGGCACACCGTTGAAGTGTTCGAACGAGCGGCGGTGACAACCGAGCCACGTCTCGATGCTTTGATCACGCACCAGTTCGGCGTACTGATGCCGGCTCCACGCGAGCACCATAACGAACACCCAGGTTTTGAATACTTCACCGGTATGGACATCAATGATCTGTGGACCCTTGCCGAAATCGACTTGCGCTGCATCGCCAGGTGCGAACTCAAGCACTGTAGTGACTCGGGGCTTTTTCTCTGCCAGAGACTGCAGAAACCGACGCACCGATGAGTAGCTGCCGGTGTACCCGTGGCGGCGCTTGAGAGCAGCGTCGATGGTGGTGCCGTCGATGCCCTCTGACCACCACTGTTCGACCAGACTCCGGTAAGGTTCGAGGCTCGATAGTGCGTGGGTATGCGTCGGCTTGGGCCGCTGAAGGACGGCAGCCAGTTCATGGTCCGGTGGCAGTGATCGCGCCGGGTCGAGCCAGCCTCGCTCATCGGCCTGCTTACGCAATGCCCCTAGAGTACGCCGACCCATGAGCCCCGTGGCCTGAATCTGCCGGTCTGACTCGCCCTGGCGCATCCGCACCAGAGCCTGACGGTAGTGATACATCTCAAACCTCCTGTTGGTCATGCCTTTCTCCGCTGAAAATCCACAACGATAAGGCAAAAGAGCAGAAAGTCTGAAACGTGAAACCGGCACCGGGTGGCACCAATAGAGCGATCTTCAGGTGGCGCCTTTAGGGCGATCCTGGCGTGGCGCCATTAGGCCGATCCTGAAGTGGCGCCATTAAGGCGATCCCGGAATGGCTCCATAGTGGTGATCATTCACACCCCAACGCCAAGCGCGTAGTGGTGGTCATGGATAACCTCAACACCCACAAGCCTTCGTCGCTGTATAAGGCATTCCCGGCCTCCGAGGCAAAGCGCATTCTGGATCGGTTGGAGTTTCATTACACGCCGAAACACGGCAGTTGGTTGAATATGGCTGAAATCGAGTTCGGCATCTTGCAACGCCAATGTTTGAACCGCCGCATACCCGGCCAGGAAACCTTGCGCGACCAAGTCGCCGCATGGCAGCAACGCCGGAACACTGAGGCCGTTGAAGTGAACTGGCGGTTTACTACCCAAGATGCTCGCATAAAGCTCAAGCGCTTGTATCCATCAATACATTGCTGACGGACTACTAGACATCATGTATTGACCTGCCCAACCTCAAGCGACGTGGGTTAAGCTGAGGTTGGAACAATACACCCCGTGGTTCAGAGCCACAATTGAGGAGGACAGGTCATGAAAGAGTTTAGCAAGTACGTTGGATTAGATACACACAAGGAAACGATAGCGGTTGCGGTCGCCGATGCCTTGGGAGGAAAAGCGCGATATTACGGTGAGATAGCCAATACCCCAGAGGCGATACGAAAGCTGGTCAAGAACTTATGTCCCGATGGAGAGGTTATCTCGTTTTGTTATGAGGCAGGGCCCTGTGGTTATGAGATATACCGGCAGATCAGCCAGCTTGGCCACCATTGCAGTGTAGTAGCCCCTTCACTGATTCCGGTGAAGCCTGGCGAGCGGGTGAAGACGGATCGACGTGATAGTGAAAAGCTCTGCCGGTTGGATAGAGCAGGCGAACTCACACCGGTCTGGGTGCCCGATCAGGAGCAGGAAGCCATGCGTGATCTCACCCGGGCTCGCGAAGACATGAAAGGCTTGGAACGAATGAGCAAACAACGCCTGAATGCTTTTCTGCTTCGTCATGGCCGACTGTACGAAAGCGGAAAAAGCCGCTGGACCCAGGCCCACTTTCGCTGGCTGGAAGGGCTCAAATTCGACATAGCGGTACAGCAGATTGTTTTCCAGGAATACGTGGATGCGGTCAAGCAAGCCGAAGTCCGGGTTGCCGGATTGGAAAAGGAGATGGAGAAGGCGCTGGAGCACTGGGTGTTGGCGCCGGTGGTTGAAGCCCTGATGGCATTGCGTGGCATCAAGCTGATTACGGCGATGACGGTGATGGCGGAGCTTGGGGATATCACCCGATTTGATTCGCCACGCCAACTGATGAGTTTTTTGGGGCTGGTTCCAAGTGAAGCCTCAAGTGGCCTAACGCGCCGCCGAGGCGGCATCACCAAGACAGGGAACGGACATGTCAGGCGAGTGCTGGTGGAAGCGGGCTGGTGTTATCGCTTTTCGGCTCGCAAAACGGCCCATCTTCAACGGCGGGCGGAAAAGTGTTCAGACACGGTACAGGCGATTGCCTGGAAGGCACAGAAACGCTTGTGCGGGCGTTACACGCATCTGCTCGAACGGGGCAAACTGAAGGTGCAGGTATGCACAGCGGTTGCGCGTGAACTGGTTGGGTTCATCTGGGCTATTGCGTGCGAAGTGATGAACAAACCGATCGAGCACGCAGGTTAAAAACGAACTAACAGAATCAATCGAAACAATGGCTACAGGAACAGACAGCGAGTCTTTGGGTCAGGGCATGAGGAGCCGGTTGGAGAACCCTCGAGCCTCCTATGAGGCGCCCAGAACAACGGGACGACCCTCGACCCTAGAGCGAGGCAGCTCCACGACGAAGAGAAGTCAGGCGGTTCCGACCCGCGCATATCAGAGTGATCTACCGTCGTTGATTGCTGCTCGTGCCCTGCCCAAAGGGCTTGCTGTATGGAGAATTAAACACAGAAGATCGAATAGGTGGCACCAGTAGTTGACAGGTCAATACATATCAAAGGGCTTGCTGTATGGAGAATTAAACACAGAAGATCGAATAGGTGGCACCAGTAGTTGACAGGTCAATACATATCAGGAGGCTGTCGGATTTGGGACTGATCTACTGCGCCGGTGGGAGAGCGCCCCATTTTCCCGATCCTCTTCGTCAAATAGCTACGGCTATTCTCCTCAAACGATCGAAAAAATGACCTCGCCCTCCCACCTTGCTCGCTACGATCGCCCAAATCCGACAGCCTCCTAGGCTCACGACGCGTCGACCACAGATGCTATTCTGTTCGGCGGATTTTTCCCAAGTTGATGCAATGTGCCTGAGGACTGCTATTTGTCCATAGCTATCAGCCTATTACGCCGGTGCGGGCCGCCGGGATGCCCGCTCACCGGTCTCGAGGCCGGTGCTGCGCCAGCCCCGGGGTCTTAGTGCAGCAGCCATGCGCATCATAAACAGTGTCCTCGGCGATGCCAGCGGCGGCCGCTGGCAGGTGGTCTGTGATTACAGTCGGCGGCTCGCAGCGCGCGGTCACCAGGTCCTGATGCTGCTGGGGCGGCGCCAGGCCCCCGCGCTGGGAAGCGTCCCCCCCGGCGTGGAGGTCCAGCTGGTCGAC
This sequence comes from uncultured Gammaproteobacteria bacterium, assembly GCA_963814945.1. Taxonomy (GTDB): domain Bacteria; phylum Pseudomonadota; class Gammaproteobacteria; order DSM-19610; family DSM-19610; genus Thiogranum. Next base: position 76,386 of record CAWFEQ010000018.1, on the reverse strand, counting down.
GCCCACGGGCACTATGATTTCCTCGCGGCCTGGCGCTTGCGCCGCCGCCTGGCGGCGTTTCCACCGGATCTGGCGATCGCGCACTGCAGCCGTTCGGTGGCGTTGCTGCGGCGCGCCATCAACGGGCGGGCACCGGTGGTGGCGGTCAGTCACAGCAGCAAACTGCGACGCTTGCTGCCGGCAGACGCCTGCCTGGTGTTGAACCGGGCCGCTCGGCTGCGTTTTGAGCAGGCCCGCAGCGGTAAACCCTGTTTCGTCGTGCCTAACGGAATCGCCGTTGACGTCGACCGGGTTCCCGGACCAATGCGTTTTCACCAGCCGCCGCGGATCGGTGCCCTGGGACGGTTCGACCGGGTCAAGGGCTTCAACGTCTTCATCGAAGCGCTGGCAAATCTGCGCGACCAGGGCCGGCAATTCGAGGCGGTGCTGGGAGGTTCAGGGCCCGAGCACGCTGCGCTGACCCGCCAGGCCGCGGCGCGCGGCCTCTCTGCCCAACTCGCATTTCCGGGCTGGATCGACGATGTGGAGCGCTTCTATGCGGACCTGGATATCCTCTGCGTTCCGGCCCGTGGAGATGCCTTCGGTCTGACCCCGCTGCAGGCGGCCCGCGCGGGTGTGGCGATGGTGTTGTCCAACGTCTCCGGTCACCGTGAAATGTTCGCGCCGGACACGGAGGTGTTGTATGCGAAAGTGCAACACAGCCAGGATACCTGCCGGCAGCTGGCTCGGCTCATGGACGACCCGGCGCTCGCGGAGCGCCTGCGGCAGGCTGCCTTCCGAAAACTTGTTGCCTGCTACAGCGAGCCGATCGTGAGTGAAATAATCTTTTATATCTTTGATAATATAGTTAACTCTAGTAATAACTAATTATAGTGTAAAGATGGTTTCAAGATATTTATAAAATGTTTGTGGTTCATTGTACTTTGCATCCAAACCTAAAGTGGCCGCAGGGACGCTGCGTCAGTTTCGTCTTTATGCGCTATAATTCCGCGTCTTTTCATTCGTTTATCAGGTCGTAACCAATGGACTTCGGGCATCGCTACGCGGTAATCGTCGTAGGTGGCGGACACGCCGGCACGGAAGCGGCACTGGCGGCTGCCCGCAGCGGTGCGGACACCCTGCTGTTGACCCATAACATCGAGACGCTCGGACAGATGAGCTGCAACCCGGCCATCGGTGGCATTGGCAAGGGTCACCTGGTCAAGGAAATCGATGCACTGGGCGGGGCGATGGGTCGCGCTGCGGATGCCGCGGGTATCCAGTTCCGTCGCCTCAACGCCAGCAAAGGGCCGGCAGTGCGCGCCACCCGCTGCCAGGCCGATCGCCAGCTCTACAGGCAGGCGATCCGGTCCATCCTGGAAAATCAGGCCGGCCTCACCCTGTTTCAGCAGGCGGTGGATGACCTGATCGTCGCAGGCGGCCGCGTCACTGGCGTCGTGACGCAGATGGGTCTGCGCCTGTTCGCGGACTGCGTGGTGTTGACCGTCGGCACCTTTCTCGGTGGGCGCATCCACGTCGGATTGTCGAACTATCAGGGTGGCCGCGCCGGCGACCCGCCCGCCAATGCGCTGGCCCGGCGACTGCGCGAACTGCCGGTGCGGGTAGAGCGGCTGAAAACCGGGACACCGCCGCGCATAGACGGGCGCAGCATCGATTTTGATCAGCTGCACGAGCAGCCGGGCGACGACCCCATACCAAGTTTTTCATTCATGGCGACCGGCACGGAGCACCCGCAGCAGGTGAGTTGCTATCTGGCGGCTACCACGGCGCGCACCCACGCGATCATCCGCGCGGGCCTCGACCGCTCGCCGCTGTACGCCGGTGTCATCGAGGGTGTCGGGCCGCGCTATTGCCCGTCGATCGAAGACAAGGTGGTGCGCTTTGCCGAGAAGGCGTCGCACCAGATATTCATCGAGCCCGAGGGGCTGACAACCAACGAAATCTACCCAAACGGTATTTCGACCAGCCTGCCGTTTAACGTCCAGAACGACCTGGTGCACTCGGTACCGGGCTTTGAGAACGCCGTGATCACGCGCCCCGGTTATGCCATTGAATATGATTTCTTCGACCCGCGTGATCTCAAGGCGACCCTGGAGACGAAGTACATCGACGGCCTGTTTTTCGCCGGCCAGATTAACGGCACGACTGGCTACGAGGAAGCCGCTGCCCAGGGCCTGATTGCCGGTCTGAACGCGGCACGCCGGGCGCAGGACCAGTGCGGCTGGAGCCCGCGCCGCGACGAGGCCTACGTAGGCGTGATGATCGATGACCTGATAACCCGCGGCACCAACGAGCCGTACCGTATGTTTACCAGCCGTGCCGAGTACCGCCTGCTGCTGCGGGAGGACAACGCCGATCTGCGTCTTACGGAATGCGGACGGGAACTGGGCCTGATCGATGACGAGCGCTGGCGCGCATTTCTGGTGAAACGCGACGCGATCGCACGCGAACAGCAGCGACTGCAGGGGCTATGGGTGCGGCCCGGCAGCGTTGCAGCCAGCGCACTGGCTGCGCGCACGGGTGAAATACTCAGCAATGAACAGCGGGTCGCCGAGTTGCTGCGCCGTCCAACACTGAGTTACGCCGATCTGATGACCCTTGAGGGGGTTGGCCCCGGTTGCGGCGACAACCAGGTGGCAGAACAGGTGGAGATTCAGGCCCGCTATCACGGCTACATCGAACGCCAGCAAGAGGAAATCGAGCGCCAGCGGCGCAACGAGGACAAACCCCTGCCCGAGGGTATGGATTACCGCACAGTCAAGGGATTGTCTGGCGAAGTCTGCGAGAAACTGAGTCAGGTTGCGCCGCAGACCATCGGTCAGGCGGCACGGATTCCGGGGGTGACGCCGGCCGCGATATCGCTGCTGCTGGTGCATTTGAAAAAGACCGCGCTGGCGCGCAACAGCGCTTGATCCCCACTCGGCGCGGCCGCTGGCCGGCTGGGCCCGTACGCGAGGGCAGCGCAAACCGGCCAGCGAACGCACCGCCGCGCCGAAAGACTGCGGTTTTTGCCGTCTGCGCCGGCACACACAGAGACAGCACGTTGCACGATATCGTCGAAGGCATTGACCGCGGCAGCCGGTCGCTGGGACTGGACCTGGACCAGGCAACGCTGGACCAGCTTGGCGCATTCGTCCGTCTCCTGGAGAAATGGAATCGCGTCTACAATCTCACTGCCGTCCGCGAGCCGCTGGCTATGGTGAACCGCCACATTCTCGACAGCCTGGCGGTCGCAGCGTACCTGCGTGGCTGTAGCCTGCTGGACGTTGGTACGGGCGCGGGGCTACCGGGGTTGCCGCTGGCTATTGCCCGCCCCAGCTTGCAGGTGACGCTGCTCGACGTGAACGCCAAGAAACTGCGCTTTGTGCGCCAGGCCGTGGCAGAACTGGGGCTCCGCAATGTGTGTGTGGAACAGGCGCGCATGCAGGAGTACCAGCCGGGGCGCGCATTTGATATGGTGATCAGCCGGGCGGTATCGAGCCTGGACGAACTCTACCGACAGTCACGGCACCTGCTGGGCGCAAACGGACGCATGCTGTTTATGAAAGGTGCATTGCCCGAACAGGAAATGGCGGCATTTTCGCCAGGGCGTGCCGTGCTGCACTGCGAACCCCTGCACGTACCGGGGCTGGACGCCGAACGCCACCTTTTGTGGCTGGATAGACAGGGCTGAATATTCCGATGACTCGCATTATCGCCATTACCAACCAGAAAGGCGGCGTGGGCAAGACGACCACCTGTGTGAACCTGGCGGCCTCGCTGGCGGCAACCAGGCGCAGGGTGCTGCTGATCGATCTGGATCCGCAGGGCAACGCCACCATGGGTAGCGGTGTCGACAAGCGCGAGGTCGAACTGAGCGGCTATCAGCTGTTGATCGAAGATGAACCCATCGAGCGCATTGTCATCGACGCAGCCACAGCTGGTTACCACCTGATTGCAGGTAACAGCGACCTCACCGCAGCTGAGGTCCAGCTGATGCACACGGACAGCCGCGAACGCCGTCTGGGGCAGCGGTTGCAGCCGGTCGCCAGGCATTACGACTATATCCTCATTGATTGCCCGCCGTCGCTGAACATGCTGACAGTGAATGCACTGGCTGCCGCGAGCGCTGTATTCATACCCATCCAATGCGAGTACTACGCGCTGGAAGGTCTGAGCGCGCTGTTGGAAACCGTTGAGCAGATCCGGGAGGCTGTTAATACCGGCCTGGAAGTCGAAGGGCTGCTGCGCACCATGTACGATGCTCGCAACAACCTGGCGAATGAAGTTTCGGAACAGTTGCTGCAGCATTTTGGCGACAAGGTCTATCGCACCATTATTCCGCGCAACGTGCGGCTTGCGGAAGCGCCCAGCTATGGGGCACCTGTTCTTAGATATGACAGCGCCTCGCGCGGAGCGATTGCTTACCTGGCGCTGGCCGCCGAGATGGTGCGACGGCAGAAAGAACGCGCCGAGACTCCCGGCGAAGAGCCGCGAGTGGAAGCCGTCGAAGCCTGTTCCCCAACATCCGATACGCCTGCGGCCTGACGGCGCGCAAGGTTAAAGGCTTATTATGGCAGTAAAAAAAAGAGGACTGGGTCGCGGACTGGACGCTCTACTGGGCCCCGCAAAAGCGCCGGCTGCGACCGTGACAGCGACACTAACAGCGACCGAGACCGCGCCGATGGCCGCTGCGGAGGCCCGATCCCCGGAGGGCGTGCACGGGGAGCTGCGCACGCTTGGGGTCGAGCGTTTGCGCCGCGGCAAGTATCAGCCACGCATCGACATGCACAACGAGAGCCTCGAGGATCTGGCGGACTCGATTCGCGCCCAGGGCGTGGTGCAACCGATTGTCGTGCGCCCCGTTAACGGCGGCGATTACGAAATCATTGCCGGCGAGCGCCGCTGGCGGGCGGCCCAGCTGGCCGGATTGCAGGACGTCCCGGTGGTGGTGCGCGATATGGATGACCGCAGTGCCATCGCGGTTGCCCTGATCGAGAACATACAGCGCGAAAACCTCAATCCGCTGGAAGAAGCACACGCGCTGGAGCGCCTGATTGACGAATTCGAAATGACTCACCAACAGGCTGCGGAGGCGGTCGGGCGTTCGCGCACCGCAGTCTCCAACCTGTTGCGCCTGCTGGAATTAGGCGAGGTTGCGACCGGGATGGTGCAGCGCGGTGAGTTGGAAATGGGGCACGCCCGCGCCCTGCTCGCGCTGCAGGGCACCCAGCAGGCTGAGGCGGCCAGGCAGGTGCTCAGAAAGGGCCTGTCCGTGCGGGCCACGGAACGCATGGTCAAGCAGTTACTGGTCGACAGCCGGCGCCCGCGGGAACACAGCCGCACGCCGCGTCGCGACCCCGATCTGGTCAGCCTGGAGCAGGACCTGTCCGACAAAATCGGGGCGCCGGTCCAGGTCCAGCACGGGGCGCGCGGCAAGGGCAAGCTGGTGATCAGCTACAACAGCCTGGACGAGCTGGACGGGATCCTCGAGCATATCCAATAGGGATAGGGAGAATACCCACTAGGAATAGACAACGTGTTGACCCCGCCCATCGACGATCCTTATAATCGCGCCCGCTTCACGCCACCAATGCCGGTGGTCTGGCCGGATGTTTGACCGGTCGGCGCAGGGTCGGGTCGGGCGACTTTGGATACAGGAATCCGCGGGTTGTTGCTGTATCAATTAGCACTGGTGGCAGTCATTTCAGCCGTGTGTCTTGTCGCCTTCAGTCCGTTTGCTGCTGCCTCCTGTGGATTCGGGGGTGGCATTGCAGCCGTGAATGCACTTTTGGTTGCGCGCTGCGCGAGTCGCGACGCGCGTACCCCGGAACGCACGCCGCAGCAGAGTCTGGCGGCTGTTTTTTTATGTGTCGCTCAGCGGTTTCTGGTCGCCGCCCTGTTGTTCGCTTGCGGGCTGGGTGCACTGCAACTGAGACCCCTTGCACTGCTCGCGGGCTTTATCGCCGGCCAGTTGGTGATGGTAATCATCGGAACGCAACAGTTAGAGCAGAAGTAGAATCATGTCAGACGCAGCTGATACCTCAGCCGAATATATCAAGCACCACCTGACCAACCTCACGTTTGGCCAGTTTCCCGAGGGGCATGAACACGCCGGCCACTGGGGTTTCGCTCACAGTATGCAGGATGCCGCCAGCTTCGGTTTCTGGGCGATCAATGTCGACAGCATGCTGTTCTCCATAGGACTCGGGCTGTTGTTCGTGTGGACGTTCCGCAAAGCGGCAAAGACGGCCACCGCCGGCGTGCCCGGGGGCTGGCAGAACTTCGTTGAATGGGTGATAGAGTTCATCGACAGCAGCGTGCGCGGTTCCTTCAGCGGCAAGAATATGCTGGTTGCACCGCTGGCGCTGACGATTTTCATGTGGATCTTCTTTATGAACCTGATGGACCTGCTTCCGGTCGACTGGCTCCCCGCAGCCGCGGGCCTTGCCGGTGTGGGTCACCTTAGAATCGTGCCGTCCACCGACCCGAACATCACCTTCGGCCTGTCACTGTCGGTCTTCGCGCTGGTGCTGTTCTACAGCGTCAAGATGAAGGGCCCGGGTGGTTTCGTCGGCGAGCTGACGCTGATGCCATTCCAGGCGCAGAACAAGTTTGTCCAGGCGCTGTTTATCCCGGTCAACCTGTTGCTCGAAGGCGTCACCCTGCTCTCCAAACCGCTTTCTCTTTCCCTGCGACTGTTCGGCAACATGTACGCGGGGGAAATGATCTTTATCCTGATTGCCCTGATGTATGGGGGCGGCCTCGCGCTTGGCGCGTTCGGCGGTCTGTTGCAGCTCGGCTGGGCAATCTTCCATATCCTGATCATCACCCTGCAGGCCTTTATTTTCATGGTCCTGACCATTGTCTATCTCGACATGGCCTCCCAGGAACATCACTGATTCCGTTACCCCTTACTTAATTTGAACATCAACTATTAGGAGACATACAATGGAAAACGCTCTGCTCTACATTGCCGGTGGCCTGATGATGGGCTTGGGCGCACTGGGTGCTGCTGTCGGTATCGGTATTCTGGGCGGTCGCTTTCTGGAGGGTGCTGCACGTCAGCCGGAACTGATCCCGATGCTGCGCACCCAGTTCTTTATCGTCATGGGTCTGGTCGATGCCGTGCCGATGATCGCTGTCGGTCTGGCCATGTATGTCATGTTCGCTCTTGTTAGCTGATAACACGCTGCATAACGGCGTTTTATCCCATTAAATATTGCACGGGGTGCAAACATGAATTTCAACGCGACACTGATCGGACAGAGCATCACCTTTATCGTGTTTGTGTGGTTCTGCATGAGGTTCATCTGGCCGCCGATCATGAACGCGCTTGCCGAGCGCAAGGCGACGATCGCTGAAGGCCTGGCAGCGGCGGAGCGCGGCAAGCACGAACAGGAACTGGCGAAGAAAAGGGCGGCGGAAACGCTGCAGGAAGCTAAGCAGCAGGCGGCCGACATCATCAGCCGCGCCGAAAAGCGCGCCGCGAACATCGTCGAAGAAGCCAAGAAAGATGCCGTCGAGGAAGGCAACCGTATGAAGGTCGCCGCGCAAGCTGAAATCGAGCGGGAGCTGAATCGTGCCCGGGAAGCGCTGCGTGGCCAGGTCGTGGAAATCGCCACGGCCGGTGCAGCACGCATTCTCAAGCGCGAGCTGGACGCCTCGGCCAACGATGACCTGATCAAAGATCTGGTCGCCAGGATCTGAGGTGGCAGGCATGGCCGATTCGAGCAGCAAAGAGGAAACCCCGCACGGTGATGCGGCACTGGCGCGCCCTTACGCGCGCGCGATTTTCGAACTGGCGAAGTCACAGGGCAGCTACCAGTCCTGGTCCGACAGTCTTGCGCTGATGGCAGCCGTGGTCAGCAATGCCACCATGCGTTTGTTGCTGGATAGTCCTCAGGTGAGCCGCAGTAGCGCAGCCGACCTGGTCATACGCGCCTGCGGTGAAGATATCGGCGATGCCGAAAAGAACCTCCTTACGATGCTGGCGGAAAACGACCGGCTGTCGCAGCTGCCGATGATCGCTGCGCTGTATAACCGCTTCCGTGACGAAGCTGCAGGAACCTTGGAAGCTGAAGTGATTTCCGCGCTGCCGCTCAGCGAGGCGCAGAAGACGGCGATCAGCAAGGCACTGAAACAGCGCCTCGGCCGCGACGTGCAACTGAATTGTTCTGTGAACAAAGACCTGGTAGGCGGGGCCGTGATCCGCGCAGGTGACCTGGTAATAGACGGGTCGGCTGTGGAGCACCTGCGTCAGCTGTCCAGAGCCCTGGTTCACTAATAGAGGACGCAAGCAATGCAACTAAATCCATCCGAGATCAGCGAACTGATCAAAAAACGCATCGAGGGCTTCCAAGCGACCTCCGAGGCACGCAGCGAAGGCACCATCGTCAGTCTGACCGACGGTATCTGCCGCATTCACGGCCTGGCCGACGTCATGCAGGGCGAAATGATCGATTTCGGCAACAACCTGTACGGTCTGGCGCTGAACCTGGAGCGGGATTCCGTCGGCGCCGTGATTCTGGGCGACTACCAGACGGTGTCCGAAGGCGACAAAGCGATGTGTACCGGACGCATCCTCGAAGTACCGGTCGGCGAAGCGCTGCTGGGCCGCGTGGTGGACTCGCTGGGTATGCCCATCGACGGCAAGGGCCCGGTGCAGGCGGCCGCCAGTTCGCCAATCGAAAAGATCGCCCCGGGCGTCATCCAGCGCAAGTCGGTCGATCAGCCGGTGCAGACCGGCCTGAAATCCATCGACGCCATGGTGCCGATCGGCCGTGGCCAGCGCGAGCTGATTATCGGTGACCGTCAGACGGGCAAGACCGCGGTGGCGATTGACGCCATCATCAACCAGAAGGGCACCGGCGTTAAGTGCATCTACGTCGCGATCGGCCAGAAGAACTCCTCGGTGGCAGGGGTGGTGCGCAAGCTCGAAGAGCACGGTGCCATGCAGCACACCATCGTGGTCTCCGCGAGCGCGGCCGAGTCCGCTGCCATGCAGTACATCGCGCCGTACTCCGGCTGTGCGATGGGTGAATATTTTCGCGACCGCGGTGAAGACGCGCTGATCGTCTATGACGATCTGACCAAACAGGCGTGGGCCTACCGCCAGGTGTCTCTCCTGCTGCGTCGCCCGCCGGGTCGTGAAGCCTACCCGGGTGATGTGTTCTACCTGCACTCGCGTCTGCTGGAGCGCGCTGCGCGCGTCAACCAGGAGTACGTGGAACACATCACTAATGGACAGGTGACCGGAAAGACCGGTTCGTTGACCGCCCTCCCGATCATCGAAACCCAGGCGGGTGACGTATCGGCCTTCGTGCCGACTAACGTCATTTCCATCACCGACGGCCAGATCTTTCTGGAATCCGATTTGTTCAACGCCGGTATCCGTCCAGCCATCAACGCCGGTCTGTCGGTGTCGCGTGTGGGTGGGGCCGCGCAGACCAAGATCATCAAGAAGCTCGGTGGCGGCGTGCGCCTGGCGCTGGCCCAGTACCGTGAACTGGCGGCATTTTCGCAGTTTGCCTCCGACCTCGACGAGGCTACGCGCAAGCAGCTGGAACGCGGTGAGCGCGTCACCGAGTTGATGAAGCAGTCGCAGTACGCACCGCTGTCGGTGGCGGAAATGGCGATGTCGCTGTTCGCGGCCAACGAAGGCTACCTGGACAATGTTCCGGTCAACAAGGTGGTGGCCTTTGAAGCCGCCTTGCTTGCGCATTTCCGTTCGGCAAATGCGAGCGACCTGGAGGCGATTAACAGCAACCCGGATTATAACGATGAAGTCGCAGCCCGGCTGCGCGCCATCATCGATGAGTTCGTGGCTACCGCCGCCTACTGAGGCGGGATTCAACCGGGCAGGAAACGTTATATGGCTGGCGCGAAAGAAATCCGTACCCAGATAAAGAGCATCAAGAACACGCAGAAGATCACCAAAGCCATGCAGATGGTCGCGGCGAGCAAAATGCGCAAGGCCCAGGATCGCATGCGGGCCTCCCGGCCCTACGCCGAAAAGATGAAATCCGTGGTCGCTCACCTGGGTAAGGCTCATCCGGAGTACAAGCACCCGTACCTCATCGAGCGTCCCGTCAGGCGTGTCGGCCTCATCGTTGTCTCCACCGATCGCGGGCTGTGCGGCGGCCTGAACATAAACCTGTTCAAACGGGCCGTCGGTGCGATGAAAGAATGGCGGGGACAGAACCTGGAAATCGATATCGCTGTGATTGGCAGGAAGGCTATGGGGTTTTTCAAGCGTCTCGGCGGCAACGTGGTGTCGGAGAACTCGCACCTGGGCGATGCGCCGAGAATCGAAGAGCTGATCGGTTCGGTGAAGGTCATGCTGGACGCCTACGATTCCGGCACCATCGACCGCCTGTACCTTGCGAACAACGTGTTTGTCAACACCATGAGTCAGTCGCCAGACATTGAGCAGCTGCTGCCGGTCGTGGGTGACGAGGCGGACAAACAAATCGCGCACCACTGGGACTACATTTACGAGCCGGGCGCCAAGGAAGTCATGGATGGTCTGCTGATGCGCTACATCGAGTCACTCGTCTACCAGGGTCTGGTCGAGAACATTGCCTGCGAACAGGCGGCGCGTATGGTGGCCATGAAAGCGGCCTCGGATAATGCCGGCAACCTCATCGATGAGCTGCAGCTCGTGTACAACAAGGCGCGTCAGGCAGCGATCACGCAGGAGCTGTCGGAAATCGTCAGCGGCGCAGCTGCGGTCTAGGTTTTCAAGGGGTCAGAGTACTTGATCCTGCAAATGTGGTCGATCTTTGGCGGGGGTTGCGATCAAGTGGGATCAAGTACTCTGACCCCTTGAACCGAACCGACCCCTTGAACCGAACCCCTTGAACCGCTTGAACCGTTGAAAACCAGCAGAGAAATTGACGTAGGAGCGGCCTCCCGGCCGCGATTATCGCGCCGAAGGGCGGCGCTCCTACTCGGGCAAATTGGAAATCGATGAGGAATCGCTATGAGTTCCGGAAACATTGTTGAAGTTATCGGTGCCGTCGTTGACGTGGAATTCCCACATGACGCCATCCCCAAGATTTACGACGCACTGCTGGTGGACGACGCCGGTCTGACGCTGGAAGTGCAGCAGCAGCTGGGTGACGGTGTGGTACGGACCATCGCCATGGGTTCCACGGACGGAATCAAGCGCGGCGTCAATGTCTCCAACACCGGTGCACCGATTTCTGTCCCCGTCGGTCAGTGCACGCTCGGTCGCGTGCTGGACGTTCTGGGCAATCCGGTTGACGAAGCCGGGCCCGTCAACGCCGACAAGAAAATGTCGATCCATCGCTCCCCGCCGACCTTTGAAGACCAGGCGGCCAGCGTGGAGATCCTGGAAACCGGCATCAAGGTAATCGACCTGATCATGCCGATCGCCAAGGGCGGCAAGATCGGCCTGTTCGGCGGCGCCGGCGTGGGCAAGACGGTGACCCTGATGGAGCTGATCCGTAACATCGCGGTGGAGCACTCCGGTTACTCGGTGTTTGCGGGCGTCGGGGAACGTACACGCGAAGGTAATGACTTCTATTATGAAATGAAGGACGGCGGTGTGCTCGATAAGGTGGCGCTGGTCTACGGCCAGATGAACGAGCCGCCGGGCAACCGTCTGCGCGTGGCGCTCACCGGCCTGACCATCGCCGAGAACTTCCGCGATGAAGGCCGTGATGTGCTGATGTTCATCGACAACATCTACCGTTACACCCTGGCCGGTACCGAAGTGTCCGCACTGCTCGGCCGTATGCCTTCGGCGGTGGGCTACCAGCCGACACTGGCGCTGGAAATGGGCGAGTTGCAGGAGCGCATCACCTCGACCAAGACCGGATCGATTACCTCGTTCCAGGCCGTGTACGTGCCGGCCGACGACCTGACCGACCCCTCTCCGGCCACGACGTTCGCGCACCTTGATGCCACCCTGGTGTTGTCGCGCCAAGTCGCCGAGCTGGGCATCTACCCGGCGGTGGACCCCCTCGATTCCACCTCCCGCCAGCTCGACCCGCTGGTGGTTGGCAACGAGCACTACGACACCGCACGTGCGGTGCAGGGTACCCTGCAGCGTTACAAGGAACTGCGCGATATTATCGCTATCCTGGGAATGGACGAGCTGTCCGAAGACGACAAACTGGCGGTGGCACGGGCACGCAAGATCCAGCGCTTCCTGTCGCAGCCGTTCTTCGTCGCGGAGACCTTCACCGGCACGCCGGGCAAGTACGTTTCGCTGAAAGATACCATTGATGCCTTCAAGGGCATCGTCAACGGTGATTACGACAGCCTGCCGGAACAGGCTTTCTACATGGTCGGCACCATCGACGAAGCCGAGGAGAAAGCGAAATCGCTATAAGGCGGTGCGAGGTCTAAACTATGGCTATGACCATTCACGTTGAGATCGTCAGTGCCGAGGCGGAAATTTTCTCCGGCACTGCGAACATGGTTTTTGCCCCCGCGGAAATGGGGGAGGTGGGCATTGCGCCGCGTCACACGCCGCTGCTCACGCGCCTGAAACCCGGCGAAGTGCGGGTGCAGGTCGAGGGTCAAGAGGAGCAGTTCTTTTATGTCTCCGGCGGAATCCTGGAAATCCAGCCGCATGTGGTTACCGTGCTGGCCGATACCGCGCTGCGCGCCAAAGACCTGGACGAAGCCGCGGCCGTGCGGGTCAAGGAACGTGCCGAACAGGCCATTGCCGACAAGGCCAGTGATTTTGACTACGCCAAGGCCCAGGCCGAGCTGGCTGAAGCCACGGCCCAGCTGCACGCTATCCGGCGCCTGCGCGAGCGGGCCAAAGTCTAGGAGGCTGTCGGACTTGGGGGGCGATCGTAGCGGGCAAGGTGGGAGAGCGAGGCCATTTTTCCGAAGCTTGTCGTCACAGAGTCACGGCTCACCTCCTCAAACCTTCGAAAAAATGGCCTCGCTCTGCCACATTCTCGCTACGTGAAGATTACTCGGACAGGCTCCCAGCTTCACAGCTTCAATGGGGACAGGCCCCATCGAAGCCAAGGTGTTAGAATTAATTCATGTCAGCGCCAATTGTCAGCAAACACAAGGTAATCGCCATCACCTATGCGATCATCGACGAATCCGGCGTCATTCTCGAGCAATCGGACATCCCGGTGTATTACGTCCATGGCGGACCGAATGACATGTTTCCGGATGTCGAAGAAGCGCTCGAAGGCCGTAAGCTGGGCGATTCTGTGGAAGTCGTGTTACCGCCGGAAAAAGCCTTCGGTTACCACGATCCGGCCATGACCTTTACCGACGATATCGCCAATGTGCCACCGCAATTCCGCAAAGTCGGTGCCGAAGTGCAGATGCAGAATGAGCGTGGGGAGACGCGTTCGTTTATCGTGTCCAGGATCGACGACAATAAGCTGACGGTTGACGGCAACCACCCGTTTGCGGGTAAGACGCTCAGATATGCAATTACCGTTGCCGATATTCGCGAGGCCACCGAAGAAGAAAAGCAGAACGGCATCGCCAAACCGATTTTGCACTAGGAGCCTGTCCGAGGTGGGCCCATCGCCGGGGATGCACGCTTCGATTCCGTCCATGTATTGCAGTATCATGCCGCCATTGTGCTCCCAGTAGCGCCTGGTACAGCGGTTACCGTCCAATAATGAAACTTTGTGTTGTTATTCTCGCTGCCGGTCAGGGTACCCGAATGCGCTCCGCTGTGCCCAAGGTGCTGCACCTGGTCGGCGGCAAGCCGCTGCTCACGCATGTCATCGATGCGGCTGTTCAGCTCAACCCCGAGAGTATTCACGTCGTGTACGGCCACGGCGGTGACCGGGTGCGCGAGGCGCTAGACGGCGCCCCCGTCGAATGGGTCGAGCAGGCCGAACAGTTGGGCACCGGGCACGCGGTGGACCAGGTTATGCCGCTCATCGGCGACGATTGCGTCGTGCTGGTCCTGTATGGCGACGTCCCGTTGATAACACCCCTGACTCTGAAACCCCTGGTCGACCAGGCCCGGCTGGAGAGGTTGGCGGTGTTGACGGCAAAGCTCGACGATCCTTTTGGCTACGGCCGTATCCTGCGCGGCGCCAACGGCAAGCTGGTGGACATCGTCGAACAGAAGGATGCCAGCGACGAGCAGTTGGGGATCAGAGAAGTCAATACCGGCTTCCTGGCTGTGCCTGCCGTGCTGTTGCGCGACTGGTTGACCAGGCTGGATAACCGCAATGTCCAGGGTGAGTACTACCTCACCGACATCGTCGCCATGGCGGTAGACGATGGTGTCGACGTGGAAAGCACCCGGGCGGAGCATGTCGATGAAATTCTGGGTGTGAATGACCGCGCTCAGCTGGCACATCTCGAACGGGTGTACCAGCGCCGGCAGGCGGACGAGCTGCTGCGCTCGGGAGTCAGTCTCGCGGACCCGGCGCGCTTCGATGTGCGCGGCGAGCTGACTGCGGGCAGCGACAGCTTTATCGACGTCAATGTGCTGTTCGAGGGTACGGTTGAGCTGGGTGCGCGCGTGCGGATCGGTCCAAACTGCGTCATCAGGAATGCCTCACTCGCCGACGACGTGGAAGTGCTCGCCAACAGTGTCATCGACGACGCCCGTATCGGGCGTGCCTGCCGCATCGGTCCGTTTGCCCGCATCCGGCCGGAAACCGAGCTCGCTGAGCGCGTGCACGTCGGCAATTTTGTCGAGGTGAAGAAATCGCGCGTTGCCGAAGGCTCCAAGATCAACCACCTGAGTTACATCGGCGATACGCATATGGGTTCGGGTGTGAACATCGGCGCGGGTACTATCACCTGCAACTATGACGGTGCCAACAAGCATCTGACCGAAATCGGCAACGACGTGTTCGTGGGCTCGGACACCCAGTTGGTCGCGCCAGTCAAGGTCGGCGACCGGGCGACTATCGGTGCGGGTACGACCATTACGCAGGATGTCCCGCCGGGCCAGTTGGCACTCAGCCGCGGCCGGCAGAAAACCATCGAAGGCTGGAAGCGGCCGGTAAAGAAGAAACCGCATTCGTGAGTTTTAGTCACTATCTGCGGCGCCGCTAAGTTGAACTAACCCGGGAACGGAGCAACTGCCATGTGCGGAATAGTCGGTGCCATTGCCCAGCGTGAAGTCGCCCCCATCCTGCTGGAGGGTCTGAGACGCCTTGAGTACCGCGGCTACGATTCTGCGGGCATGGCGGTTCTCAATGATGCCGCGCACCTGGATCGCCTGCGTACCACCGGAAAAGTTGCTGAACTGGCCAGGGTCTTCGATCGGCACCCGGTGCAGGGGAGCACAGGTATCGCGCATACCCGCTGGGCGACGCACGGAAAGCCCAGCGAGAACAATGCTCACCCGCACATCTGCCGTAACCGGGTCGCTGTGGTTCACAACGGAATTATCGAGAATCATGCGGCATTGCGCGCCGTGCAGACACAGCTCGGCTTTACGTTTACCTCGGACACCGATACCGAGGTGATCGTGCACCAGGTGTATCACTACCTGGATCAGGGTGACAATCTGCTGGAGGCCGTCAGGCATACCTGCGCAGACATGCAAGGCGCCTACGCCATCGGCGTGGTGAGCACCTCCGAGCCCGACCGGCTGGTGGCCGCCCGCCTGGGTAGTCCGCTGGTCATCGGTGTGGGGATCGGCGAATACTTTATCGCTTCCGATGTGGCGGCGCTGCTGCCGGTCACCCAGCGTTTCATTTTCCTCGAAGACGGCGATATCGCCGACCTTACGCGCTACGGCATGGCGATCTACGACAGCGCGGGTGAAGTGGTAACGCGTCCCGAAAGCCGCTCCGAGTTGTCTGCCGATGCCGTGGAACGGGGCGAATTCCGCCACTACATGCTGAAGGAAATTTTCGAGCAGCCGCGGGCAATCGCCGACACGCTGGAGGGTCGTATCCACCAGGGGCGGGTGCTCGAGGCCGCGTTCGGCCCGGGTGCTGCCGAGATTTTTGACCAGGTCCAGGGTGTCCACATCATCGCCTGCGGCACCAGCCACCATGCCGGGCTGATCGGCCGCTACTGGATGGAATCGCTGGCCGGAATTCCCTGCAGCGTGGAGGTTGCCAGCGAATTCCGCTATCGCAAGCCGGTGGTGCGTACCCGCTCGCTGATCGTTACGATTTCACAGTCGGGTGAAACCGCCGACACCCTCGCCGGTCTGCAGGAGGCGCGGCGCCTGGGCTTCGGCCACTCGCTGACCATCTGCAACGTGCCGGAAAGCTCGTTGACACGCGAGTCCGATCTGACGCTGATGACCCGCGCCGGCCCGGAAATCGGCGTGGCGTCCACCAAGGCATTCACCACCCAGCTGGTTGCGTTGATGTTGCTCACAATTGTACTGGGTCGACGGTTTTCGCTGAGTGAGGAGAACGAACGCAGTCTGGTGCGCCAGCTGGAGCACCTGCCGCGCGAAATCGAAGACGTGCTGCAACTCGATCAACAGATTGAGCATCTGGCTGAAGGCTTTGCCGACAAGCAGCACGCACTGTTTCTCGGACGCGGCGCGCACTACCCGGTGGCCATGGAGGGTGCGCTGAAGTTGAAAGAGATTTCCTACATCCATGCCGAGGCCTACCCCGCCGGAGAACTCAAGCACGGTCCGCTGGCACTGGTCGACGCCGATATGCCGGTGGTCGTGGTCGCCCCCAATAACGAGCTGCTGGAGAAGTTGAAATCGAACATGCAGGAAGTCAGTGCGCGCGGCGGCCAGATGCTGGTCTTCGCCGACCAGGACGCCGGTGTGCAGTCGGATGCAACCAGCACGGTACTGCCGGTGGCGCCGACCGTCGATTGTGTGGCGCCCATTGTGTTTACCGTGCCCCTGCAACTGCTCGCCTATCACGTCGCCGTCCTCAAGGGCACAGACGTCGACCAGCCGCGCAACCTGGCCAAGTCGGTCACTGTAGAATAAGTTATAACCTTTTAAAATCAAGGAAATATTGAAAGACTGTAGCAAAAATGTTACAGTTCCCCGCTTGTCAATCAAAGCTACCTAGAACGCACGCGAGGAGTCTGAATCTGTGGCTAAGGATATGATGTTCTTCTGCATTCCCCAGCAGGCCTATATGCGGACGGAGAACTGCTGCAACCTGCGCAAACGTCCCGCCGGTAAAGCCCCCGCCGGCGCACAGCCCATGCTGCGTGCCTGTGAAAAGTGCACCATGTACCCCCTTGTCGACAACGAAAAAGTCCCTACGGTTTCGCTCGACGCTTATCTCGGCGGCAGCAAGCCGAAGGTGGCCAACCTGCACACCGCGGCCAACAGGAAGCTCATCCAGGCGACCATCAGCGGTTAATCGCGCTGCGCACCCGGGCCGGGAAGGGTCCATTGATCGACGGCGGCGGCTGCAGCCGCTTGTGCGCCTCCTGAGGCTTTGTCACTATAACCGTGACCCTTTGTGTCACGGTGTTGCTTATGAATCCTTACTACGGCGTGCGCCGCCTCGGGCCTTATCTCGGTGTCATCCAGGTCATCGATGTCGGTGACACCTGCGCCTATTCCACCAATGGCAGAACGTGGCGCATCAGGCAGCAGACCGCATCCGGGCGATTCCGCTGGGGTGTGACCCAGGTGTCGAGCGAGGATGTCAACGAAGTGCGCCTGGTCAACGCCGACGAGCTGGTCCAGGCGCTGAAAAAGCAGCCGCCGATACCCTTTCCGCTACGCGACCGCTTCGAACTCTGGTTACTCAACAGCCAGACCCGCAAACCACTGGCCTTGCTGCGTACCCGCTACAAAGCGCTGGACATGGAGCCGGTCACTGATCCGCACTGGCGGCCCTTCCTGATGACCGATACCGGGTTTGTGTCACCGACCCTGGCCGCTCATGAAAAAGCCAGGCCGCGCAACGGCTGGCCGATTCCGCACCGCGACCAGCTCGAAAGCCAGGTCAATATTGCCTCCCGGCCCATGCCGGCGGCGCAGTGGTTCGAACGCCAGAACGACGGCAGCGGCAGGGGGCGGGAAGGCTTACGCCTGAAGGACGGCGAGGCTGGCCGCTTCCTGGCGGCGAACGAATTTCCGGAATTGCTGATCAGCGAAGAGTGGGACAACGACATCCAGCGCGGCCTGGTGAACGACTACCACCACTGGTACGCGGCTGCTCTGCTGGCCCACCAGAATCTCAGTGCTGCGACCCGCCGGCGCCTTGAGCAGGCCGCCTGTCAACGCCCCCAGCCGCTACTCGCCGTCTATCCGCTGATTCCCGAGGTCATCGATCAGGATGCCGTCGATGTGGCGCTGGTCAGTGCAAAACTGATGAACGCGTCCTGAACTTCGCCCGTATTCTGGGAGGCTGCCGGACTTGGGGCTGATCTACTGCGCCGGTGGGAGAGCGCCCCTTTTCCCGATCCTTTTTTTTCAAGGTTTTCAAGGGGTCAGAGTAGTTGATGTCCATCCCCGCCAAATTTCCACTACGTTCGCGGGCCAACATCAACTACTCTGACCCCTTGAAGACTTTGGGCAATCGTTACCTGCGGCGACAGCCAGACATCCCGGATCCGGTGGAGCAGGTTGACGCCCTCCGTCATCGGGCGCCAGCACGGCCTGCGCCTACCTGGGGCGTGCAGTTCCGTTTGCTTCATTGGCGACGGCTGGCAAGTGCCGTGATATGGCCAGTGTCGCGGCCAGGATGCCGACGCCCAGCGCGAATACTGCGGTCACCGGGTGCACCTTGAGTGCCGTTGCCGCGGTGTAGATGCCAACGGTGAGCAGCATGGCCACGTTCTGGAAGAAATTCTGTACGGCCACCGCGCGGCCGCTACCGACACTGGCGTGGCCGACATGCTGCAGCGCCGCATTGATGGGCACGATAAACACACCGCCGGTCAGCCCGATCAGAAACAGGACGGCGCGCGCCTGCGTGGTCGTGTCTACCAGGCCGAACAGCAGGATAGCCACACCCATCGCGTAGGCGGCGAGCCGCGCGCGGCGCAACTGCTCAAGGGGAATGATGCGTGGCACCACGGCCGATCCCACCACCACACCGATGGCCAGGTAGAGCACCAGTTCGGAAATGTCTCCGGCCGAGCGACTGGCGAGCACCAGCGGTGCCCAGGCGACCAGAAGCACACGCAGTACCGCTGCCGCACCCCAGAACAGACTGCCCCCCAGCATGGCGAACCGGGCCCGCGCAGAGCGCAGAAACGTCCGGCTGGTGCGCGAAAATTGCGGCAGCGCGTCGCGCAGACGGCCACCGCGCGGTTCGGTCACCGGGATCAGAAAGGTCAGCAGCAGCGACGCCAGGTAGCTGGCGGCCACCAGCCAGAAGGCGGCGTTCACACTGACATCGGCCAGCTTGCCGCCCACAACGGTGCCCAGGATGATGGCGCCGATGGTCGAGGCCTCGATCCAGGCGTTGGCCGTGACGAGCTGCCCGTGGGCGACCATCTCGGGCAGGATACCGTACTTCGCCGGGCTGTAGACCGCGGCGCCCAGGCCCACTAGGGCATAGGCCAGCAGCGGGTCCACGCCGATCAGTATCAGGCCCACGCCCATCGCCTTGATGAGATTGGCGATCATCAGCACGCGCGATTTGGACAGGCGGTCGGCAAAGGGGCCGACCCACGGCGCGGCAACGACATAAGCAACCAGAAAAACGCTCTGCAGCGCCGGTATGTACCATTGCGCCGCGTGTGTCGCCTGCAGCACCATGCCGATGGCCGCAAACAGGATGGCGTTGTCACCGAAGGCGCTGAGAAACTGCGCGAAAAGCAGGGCTGTCAGACCCCGCGCCATCTAGCCGTCCTGTTCCAGCCAGTGGGCGAGGTGTTCGGGTAATTCGTCGCGGTGCACATACTGCTCCGAGACCACCTTGTCGCGCACGGATATGCCCGCAGCGTGCACGCTGTTGCGGTTACCGCTGATCAGCGGGTGCCAGTCATACAGCGGTTTGCCTTCCGCCAGCAGGCGGTAGGCGCAGGTTTCAGGCAGCCATTTCTGCGTTGCTGCAACCTGGGGCGTTACCTTGATGCAGTCGGGCACCAGCAGGGAACGGTCTGCATACTGCGTACACCGACAGCGGTCATTGTCGAAGTACTCACACACCACGTTGGTATAAAACAGCTGGCCGCTGTCTTCGTCCTCGATTTTCAGCAGGCAGCAGCGACCGCAGCCGTCGCACAGCGCTTCCCACTCCTCGGTGTCGAGGTCGACGAGGCGCTTATGTTGCCAAAAGCGTGTTTCAGCCATGTGCGTTGCTGCCGGTGCGGTTTGCAGGATCATAATGTAACGTACAGGTCATAGCGTGTCTTCCTGCTTTCGATCGCGCTGGCAGGTTTGCGATCGTCGAGCCAGCCCGCCCGCTTCGGCCGTTTGACCACGACGCGGCGTCGCGCGCAGCCGAGCGCGACCTCCAGAAGTTTGCCCGAATCCTGGTCAGCTCCGAGTATCTGCTGCAGCGCGCGCATTTCCTTTCTGGCGAGAACATGATCCTTGCCGGGCGGATACATGGGGTCGAGGTAGACGACGTCCGGTCGGTCCGTGGCAGCGAGCCTGGCCAATTCGCTGGCCGCCTCGGCGTGCACCAGGCGCAGCCGCTGGCTCACCCAGCCGCCGATATCGCTTCGCAGCGCGGCGCGCTCCAGGCCATCGGCGAGCAGGGCCGCGATGACCGGCGAGCGCTCACACAGGGTTACCCGGCAGCCAAGGCTGGCGAGCACGAACGCGTCTCGCCCGAGACCGGCGGTGGCGTCCCAGATGGTGGGGTTAAAGCCGGGCTTGATCCCTGCGGCACGCGCCAGCGCTTGACCGCGGCCGCCGCCAAAGCGCAGGCGATGGCCCATCGCGCCCGTCGCATAGTCGACACGGATGGGACCGGCTGCGCTCGGGGCGGCCTGACGCAGCTCCAGCCCATCACCGGTCAGGCAGAGATAGAAGCCAGTGACAGGCGGCCGGTGGAGCAGGGGCACCTCGAAGCGCTCTGCAAGTCTGCGCGCCGAGCCTGCGAGCAGGCGCTGATCGATGGTCAGGCCGATTACCGGGCAGCATTCGCGCATGCGCGCAGTCTACACGCTTGCATCCCGCCAAAGGCGTCAAGGCTGCAAAACCGGCTGATCAGAATCTACCCCTCGCCATCGACCCACCTTCTCCGTTGCCGAAAGGCGAGGGGTTTATGGATCACTGTGCGGAACTTCAAATCCAAACAGGCCGCTAGGAAGCTGTCGGATTTGGGACTGATCTACTGTGCCGGTGGGAGAGCGCGCCATTTTCCCGATCCCTTTCGTCAAATAGCTACGGCTATTCTCCTCAAACGATCGAAAAAATGGCCTCGCCCTCCCACCTTGCTCGCTACGATCGCCCAAGTCCGACAGCCTCTCATCAAACAAAACCTAACCTATTGAATTTATCAGCAACGCATTTGGCTGTTTGCTGCGCGACAGCGCGCCGCCTGCGGGGCGGGTACTCCTAGTGTGGCTCAAAGTGCTGCGGCGTATGTTCTGCCCAGAAGGTCCTGTCAGGATGCTCTTCGCTCAGCTGTTCGGCCTTTTCCTGGGCTTCCCCGTAGGTCATCACGGCGTCCAGGTACTTGCCGGCGCGAAACTCCTTCTTGGAACGCCAGGCGACGATGTAGCCCGGTTCGGTGAGGTTGTGCGGTTCGATTCCAGCTGCCATGTTGCGCTCCTCGTCCACGGCTGGGACGCGTCTTCACAGGATGCAATCAGCGTAAACCAGATCAACTGAAATTAAACCCGCCGGAATTTACGCGTATTGGCGGCCCCGCGCGGGCCAGCAGCTTTGTTAGAATGCGCCCATGGATGTCTCCTACATTATCGAGCCACTAAACGATGCGCAGCGGGAAGCCGTAACGTCCACGCAGGAACCGCTGCTGGTGCTGGCGGGGGCGGGCAGCGGCAAGACGCGGGTGCTGGTACACCGCGTGGCCTGGCTGATCCAGGTGGAGCAGGTTTCGCCTTATGGAATACTGGCGGTGACCTTTACCAACAAGGCGGCCGGCGAAATGCGAACGCGCATCGAGCAGCTGGTGGGCGCACCGACGCGGGGCATGTGGGTGGGCACGTTTCACGGCCTCGCGCACCGCCTGTTGCGCGCCCACTGGAATGAGGCCGGCTTGCCGCAGAGCTTTCAGGTGCTGGACGCAGACGATCAGTACCGGGTGATTCGCCGCATGCTCAAGGCCATGGAACTGGACGAAAGTCGCTGGCCGCCGCGGCAGATGCAGTGGTTCGTCAATGCGCGCAAGGACGAAGGTCTGCGGCCGCAGCACATCGAGCACAAAGGTGACCCGTTTCTGCGCCAGCAGCTGGCGGTCTACCAGGCCTATGAAGAACAGTGCCGGCGAGCCGGTCTGGTGGATTTTGCCGAGCTGCTGTTGCGTGCCCACGAGCTGTGGTTACAGCAACCCCAGTTGCTGGCACACTACCAACAGCGCTTCCAGCATATCCTGGTCGACGAGTTCCAGGACACCAACACCATTCAGTACGCCTGGTTGCGGGTGCTGGCCGGCAACCGCGCGCACATTACCATGGTCGGTGACGACGACCAGTCGATCTATGGCTGGCGCGGTGCGCGGGTCGAGAACCTGCAGCGTTTCGAACAAGACTTTCCGGGCGCTCGCACGCTGCGCCTGGAGCAGAACTATCGCTCCACCGGTACCATTCTCAAGGCAGCCAATGCACTGATCGCGCACAACGATGGTCGCCTGGGGAAGAACCTCTGGACGGCCGGCAGCGAAGGCGAGCCGATTCGCCTGTATGCAGCACTTAACGAACAGGACGAGGCCCGCTTTGTCATCGACCAGATTCAGGCGCTGATCGACAAGGGCGCAGCGCGCAGCGATATAGCCATCCTGTATCGTTCCAATGCGCAGTCACGCGTGTTCGAGGAACGCCTGCTGCAGCGCGCCATTCCCTACCGGGTGTACGGCGGCCTGCGCTTTTTCGAACGCCAGGAAATCAAGGACGCACTAGCCTACCTGCGGCTGTGCGAAAACCGCCAAGACGATGCCTCGTTCGACCGTATCGTCAACCACCCGCCGCGCGGAATCGGTGAGCGCACGCTCGCAGAGGTGCGCGAGCGTGCGCGGCTCGACAAGGTTTCCCTGTGGGCAGCTGCGCGGGCGCTGCAGCAGGCGGAGGTACTGAGCGGCCGTGCCCGCAATGCGCTGGGTGGCTTTTTCACTTTGCTGGAAACGCTGGACGAGTCGTTCGCGGGGCTGGCGCTGGCGGAACAGGTTGAACATGTGGTGGAGTGCGCCGGACTCAAGGACCACTATGCCAAAGAAAAAGGTGAGAAAGGGCAGGCGCGGCTGGAAAACCTTGATGAACTGGTCAATGCCGCGCGCGAGTTCGAGTACGGGACCGATGACGATGAGCAGCTGCAGCCGCTGGCAGCCTTCCTGTCGCACGCTGCACTGGAAGCTGGCGAAGGGCAGGCGGACCAGTGGCAGGACGGTATCCAGCTGATGACCCTGCATTCCGCCAAGGGACTGGAGTTCGACAACGTGTTTCTTTGCGGGCTGGAAGAAGGCCTGTTTCCGCACCAGCGCTCGGTCGAGGAGCCAGGCCGCCTGGAGGAAGAGCGCCGGCTGTGTTATGTGGGCATCACCCGCGCGCGCCGGCAGCTGATGCTGTCTTATGCCGAGCACCGGCGTTTGCACGGCAGCGAAAGCTACTGTGTGCCCTCGCGTTTTGTCCATGAAATTCCGGCAGTGCTGGTCGATGAGATCAGGCCGCGCATACACGTGACTCGCCCCTACGCGCCGCCGGCGCCCACCAGGTCACTGAATCCGCCGCCCGGCGATGGCCTTGGCCTTGGGCAGCGGGTGCAACACCGGACGTTCGGTGAGGGTGTTGTATTGAACTATGAAGGGCAGGGCGCGCACGCCCGTGTCCAGGTCAATTTCGAGTCTGCGGGCACCAAGTGGCTGGTCGTGGCTTACGCCAATCTGCAGCCGGCGTGACGGCATGTCTATGCCTGCGGACAGCTGGCGGAAACGCGTAGGTCTCAGTCGAGTGGCCGTCCTATCAATCCGGTGGGGCCTTCACCGGACCGCCGTCCGGGGTAGTGCCTTTCTCAGCCAGACATAACCGAGCAACGCAGAAATAAACGAGCCACCAAGAATACCGACGCGGTCTTGATGCAGATAAGGCGAGCTGGCTTCCTCAAACGCCAGCGAGCCGATGAACAGACTCATGGTGAAGCCGATTCCGCAAAGAATGGCGATACCATAGAGCATCGACCAGTTGACGCCGTCCGGGAGCCTGGCGATACCGAGTTTTATACCGAGCAGGCACAGGCCAAACACACCCAGCTGTTTTCCCAGCACCAGTCCCAGGGCAATGCCCACCGGCACCGGTCCCAGAATCTGATCAGCCCCCATTCCCTGCACGGACACGCCGGCGTTGACGAACGCGAACAGCGGCAGAATGACGAACGAAACGGTGCCGTGCAGGTCGTGTTCCAGGCGATGCAAGGGTGACCAGCCACCATTGTCGGGGTCTTTGGCCATGGGGATGAACATGGCCAGCACCACGCCGGCCAGGGTCGCGTGTATGCCGGATTTGAGCAGGGCGACCCACATCACCAGGCCGACCAGTACGTACAGGGTTATGCGCATGACGCCGCGCCAGCTGAGTAATGCCAGTACGGCGATACAGGCCATGGCTATACCCAACGCGTCGACTGACAGTTTGCTGGTATAGAACAGAGCAATGATGACAATCGCGCCGACGTCATCGAAGATCGCCAGGGAGACCAGGAATACCTTGAGTGCGTTGGGCACGCGACTGCCCAGCAGTGCCAGGATCCCCAGGGCGAAGGCAATATCGGTGGCCGCCGGTATGGCCCAGCCGCTGGTGGCGAGCGGGTCGCCCCGGTTGACGAGCAGGTAAATCGCGGCCGGCGTCGCCATCCCGCCGATCGCACCCAGCGCCGGAAGCACGATTTCTGCTGGCTCCGACAACTCGCCTTCGACAAATTCACGTTTGAGTTCCAGACCAATGACGAAGAAGAACACCGCCATCAGCCCGTCGTTGATCCACAGCAGCAGCGGTTTGGCGATTTCCAGGGCGCCGACGCGGATGTGAACCGGGACATCCAGCAACGCCTGGTAATAGTCCGACAGAACCGAGTTCGCCAATACCAGTGCCACCATAGACGCGATAATCAGCAGAATGCCGCTGGCGCTCTCGAGTTTGAGGAAGTCTCGTATGGCAATGTACATGAGCGGATGATACACGGCTCGCGGCCGGTTTTTTACCGCACGACAAACTGACTGTGCTATCCCGCTGGTTCGGCCGGTAGCGTGACAAAGCGCGACGACCGGGACGTGCCGCTGAGCAGAGCACCGCGGCGTGCGCTGCCTGGTTGATTCAGTCGACCTGGCCCGCCGCCTGCCGGCGCCCCGCCGGCAGGCGGGTGACGTTCATCAGTGCTTCGCGCGGCTTACCGATGTAGTTGCCCTGGGCGTAGTCCACGCCGTACTCGCGCAGCAGCTCCAGCGTGGCGGCGTCCTCCACATACTCGGCGATGGTCTGTTTGCCCAGGGCGTGAGCCACCTGGTTCATCGACTGCACCATCGCCTGGTCAATCTGGCTGTTGGCCATGCCCTGCACAAAGGCGCCATCGATTTTCAGTTTGTCGACCGGCAGGTGTTTGAGATAGGCGAACGACGAGAAACCGGCACCGAAATCGTCGAGGGCAAACTGACAACCCATGCGCGTGAGCGCCGCAATGAACTTTTCCGCAGCGGACAGTTTGGCGATGGCGGCCGTCTCGGTGATCTCGAAGCACACCCTGGACGGATCGATGCTGCTGTGGTCCAGCAGCTGCTGGATCATGGGCAACAGCGAGGCGTCTTCGAAAGCCTTACCGGACAGGTTGATGGAGAAACGCACGGCTTCGCCCTGGAGGTGCAGACGGGCCAGCTGGTTGAGGGCGCGGCTGACGACCCAGCGGTCGACACTGTGGATCAGGCCGAAACGCTCGGCTGCGGGCATGAAACCGCCCGGCAGAATAATTTCACCGTCGTCGCAGACCATGCGCACCAGCACTTCGTAGTCCTGCACCTGGTCGTTGTTGAGAGCCATGATCGGCTGGTAGACGAGCTGAAAGCGGTCGTGCTCCAGCATTTCGCGCACCCGCGCCGCCCAACCCATGTCCTCGGCCATGCCCGCTTTGTTACTGTCGGCCGGGTCATACAGGTTGATGCGGTTGCGGCCCTGGGCTTTCGCCAGGTTGCAGGCGATATCGGCGTGCGACAGGGCCTCTTCGGCAGACTCGACGAACGCATCGATCACAGCAGCGCCGATGCTACAGCTGATATTGAAGCTCTTGCCGTCCTGAACGAACACATAGTTTTCGAACAGGCGATGGAAATGTTCGGCCGCGCACATCACATCGCTCGTGCGAATGTTGTACAGCAGCAAGGTGAACTCGTCCCCGCCGAAGCGAGCCAGCAGGTCACCTTCGCGGACATGGCTCAGCAGCAACTGGGCGACTTCGACCAGCAGCGCATCCCCGGCGGCATGGCCGAGGGTATCGTTGATGTACTTGAACTGGTCGAGGTCGATGTAGAACAGGGCGCAGGCGCCACTTGGATTGCGCAGCACGCGCGCTACCGTGCGTTCAAGCTCCTGCTGGAAATAATGGCGGTTGAACAGCTTGGTCAGCGAATCGTGCTCGGCCTGGTAGGTCAGCTGGTGGTGGAAGGCCTTCTGATCGGTAATGTCTCGCGCCGTGCCGCTGATCTGCGTGACATTGCCGTCATCATCGAGGTGCGCCTTGGCGTTGAAACTCAGCTGCCGGCGGTTGCCGTCCTTGTCGATATGCACGGTTTCATACTGGTACAGATCTTTGCCCGTCAGCAGCTTGCTGAAAGCCTGCTGATCGGCTTCGAGGTAGTCGCCCGCGCAGAATTCCGCGACCCGGCGACCCAGCATATCTTCCGTTTTGCGGCCATAGATCATGCGCGAGGCCGAGTTCAGGTAACTCCAACGTCCCTCGGTGTCGACGCTCCACACCAGATCGTGAGCCGTCTCGACCAGCGCACGGTAGCGGGCCTCGGCCTCCAGCAGTTCGCTTTCCGCCAGCTTGCGCTCGGTAATATCGGCGACCAGGCAGGTGAACATGCATTTGCCGCTGATGGCCATTTCGGAAACCCGCAGCGAAACCTGGATGATCGAGCCGTTGCGACGTTTACCCTCCACTTCGCGCGCTTCGAGGTGGGTGTCGATGCGCTGCTTGACTTCGAAAACATTCGGCAACAGCGACGCCAGGTGGCGGCCGCGGATTTCCTGCGCCAGGTAGCCGAACAGGCGTTCGGCGGCCGGATTGAAGGTGTCAATCAGGCCGTCTTCGTCCACCACGATGATGGCTTCGGCGGCGGTGTCGACAATCGCCCGCATATGTGTCTCCTGGTCACCCAGGCGCTGGAACACCTTGCCCAGCGTCTGCGTCAGGTGGCCGATCTCATCGGTAGACGCAGGCCGCAAGCCGGCCAGCTCCTGGTGAGTCGAGGCGCCACTGCGGCTGAACAGGTCGTGGAACGGTTGCAACGCCTGCTGGGTGGTGCGTATTGCCAGGAAACTGATGGTCAGCGTAATCAGGCCCAGTCCCGCCCAGGTCAGCAGGTAGCCGCTGTCCAGTTCGCCGGTGTGCAGCCAATGATAATGGGCCAGCAGCGCGTAGGAGAGCATGGGCACTACGCCGGCCAACAGCAGGGTACGGGACTTGAGACTGACGTGAATGCGCTCCAGGCTCAGGTGCCCGGCGAGCTTTCCGAGCTGGTGCAACCCGAACAGAAACGCCGGCGTGCCGACCAGGCCGGTGGTCACCAGCTGTAATACTGCGAAGTGCAGCAGCGGCAGTCGGTTTTCGCTGGTGATGCCGCCGTCCAGGCTCCAGAACACCAGCAGCGGGCTGACCAGGACGTGCATCGCCATCAGCGTCCAGAAACTGCGGCTGTAGCGATTCACCAGACGGTGCAGATGATTGGGTGCGTTACCGCCCAGCGGGTTTTGCAGCGCCCAGGCAGTCAGCGGCGTTATCAGGCGCTGCAGCTGGAACAGCGAGAAAAATACCAGCGAGACGGAAAACGCCGGAACTATGCCGGCCGCCAGGACCCGCTGCAGCTGCCAGACCTGGAGGATGCCGAACAGCACCGCGGCAGCAAAACCTATAACTGGGGTTATTAGAAATCCGAGAAACAGCAGAATCGAAAAACGGGCGCCTGTGCGCTCTGGTGCATCCAGCATATCGTCCCTCAGAAACGGCAGGTCAGAGACCACGTACCCGGTTACTGCTACTATTGTCGAACTGGCAAATCTCGTTATTGTGCAAGCCTGTTACGACACATTCTATATAAACTATATGGCATAGTGGCATAACTATACAGATTTGCAAGGATTAATTTAATCGGCAAGGAGTCTGATCATTTCCGTAAAATAGCCGGCTGGGAAATCGAGCAACACCGGGAGGATGCCGTGAAGAGAAGACAGTTCCTGGGTCAGCTGGGTAAGGGTGCCGTGCTGGCCGGTGCGGGCCTGGCGGCGGCTTGCGAGCCAGCAGAGCAGCAATCGCAGGCAGTGGTCACGGGCCACGCGGGTAGTGATTTCAAGCCGGTCAAATGGAAGATGGTGACCACCTGGCCGAAGAACTTCCCCGGCCTGGGTACAGGCGCCAACTACCTCGCCGAGCTGATTTCCCGTATGAGTGGCGGGCGTATTCAGGTCAAAGTCTACGGCGACAAGGAACTGGTGCCCGCTTTCGAGGTGTTTGACGCGGTCTCGCAGGGGACTGCGCAGCTGGGCCACGGCTCTGCCTATTACTGGAAGGGCAAGAGCGAGGCGGCCCAGTTCTTTTCCGCCGTGCCGTTCGGTTTGACCGCCGACGAAATGAATGCCTGGCTGTACCACGGCGGCGGTATGGAGCTCTGGCAGGAAACGTACGCGCCGTTTGGCCTGGTGCCGATGGCGGCGGGCAATACCGGTGTGCAGATGGCGGGCTGGTTCAACCGCGAAATCAATTCGCTGGAAGACCTCAAGGGCCTGAAGATGCGCATACCCGGTCTGGGTGGCGAAGTCCTGGCGCGCGCCGGCGGTGTGCCGGTGAGCCTACCCGGTGGCGAACTGTTTACCGCCTTGCAGTCGGGCGCTATTGACGCTACCGAGTGGGTGGGGCCTTACAACGACCTGGCGTTCGGGCTGTACAAAGCGGCCAAGTACTATTATTACCCAGGCTGGCATGAACCGGGCACCACGCTGGAATGCATGGTCAACCGGCAGGCCCTCGAAGCGCTACCCCAGGAATTGCAGGATATCGTTCTCAACGCCGGACGTGTGGCCAATCAGGACATGCTGGCCGAATACGTCGCGCGCAACAACCAGGCGCTGCGCACGCTGGTGACGCAACACCACGTCGATTTGCGGCCGCTGCCGGACGCGGTGTTGCGGCATCTGAAGAAGTTGTCGGACGAAGTGGTCGCCGAAGTCGCGGCGAAGGACGCGCTGTCGCAACGCGTGTACACCGGGTTCCAGGCGTTCCGCGAGCAGGTTACTGCCTGGGACGACATTTCTGAACGGGCCTATCTTAATGCCCGGGGTGCCTGAACCGCCGGCGTTGGTTTATGAGCATCCCTTCTGGCGTCTGTGCTTAGCGCCTCCCACAGGTGATCTGTAAACCCTTTGCCTCCACGCGACGACTGCAGGTAGGCTGGTGGGGACGCCTGGTGGGTTGGTGCTGCGCGTAGCGAAGCCCAAGACAAGACCGGCTGAAATGAGGGGGCGTCGAGGTTTCGTCCCGACGTTTGATTAAGGTTTCAGGGGGTTTTGGTGACGCTGTTGGGCTTCGCCATGCTCAGCCCGACCTACGGTTCTAAACAGCCGGTTTCGATCTGTCGGCTGGGCGATTAAATCCGGCTTTGAGCCGTAACCAGAGGTCAGCGGCGCTTGGTTGGTGGCGTGTATACACGCAGTGCTAACCGCCATAAACCTGCTGTGGCAACCAGGTGGCCAGCGCCGGCCACAGCGCTAGCAGGCCCAGCGTAACCACCTGGATGGCGATAAACGGAACGACACCGCGATAGATGTCTGCGGTGGTGACTTCCGCAGGTGCGACACCACGCAGATAGAACAGCGCAAATCCGAACGGCGGCGTAAGGAATGAGGTCTGCAGATTAATGGCCATCATGATACCCAACCAGACCGGGTCCAGACCCATGGCGAGCAGTATCGGACCAACAATCGGCACGACCACAAAAATGATTTCGATAAAGTCGAGGACGAAACCCAGCAGGAACATCACCAGCATCACTACCAGCGTCGCAGCGAACGTGCCTCCGGGCAGTTGCAAAAGCAGGTCTTCGATCAGTTCGTCACCCCCGAAACCGCGAAAGACCAGCGAAAAGACTGAAGCGCCGATAAGAATCAGAAAGACCATGCTGGAGATTCTCAGTGTGCTGCGCACCACATCGCGCAGCACCGCAAAACGCAGCCGCCGCCGGCTGGCCGCCAGCAGCATGGCGCCAACTGCGCCGACGGATGCGGCCTCCGTTGGCGTTGCCAGGCCACCGAGAATGGAGCCCAGTACCGCCAGAATCAGCAGCAGGGGGGACAGCAGTGCGTGCAGTGCCGCCATTCCGCTGGCAGCGGGCGGGGCGTCGTCCGCCGGCATAGGCATGGCCGCGGGTCGCAGGTGCGATACCAGCAGCAGATAAGCGAGATAGAACAGCACCAGCAGAAGGCCGGGCAGCAGTGCGCCGGCAAACAGGTCGCCGACAGACACGGTTTTGGGGGAGAAGATCCCCTGGTCGAGCTGTGCCTGCTGGTAGGCGGATGACAGGACGTCACCCAGCAGCACCAGCACAATGGACGGTGGGATAATCTGCCCGAGTGTGCCCGAGGCGCAAATGGTGCCGGTGGCAAGGCGCGGATCGTAGCCGCGTTTGAGCATGGTTGGCAGCGACAACAGTCCCATGGTTACGACTGTAGCGCCAACGATGCCGGTGCTGGCCGCCAGCAGCATGCCCACCAGTGTTACGGAAATACCGAGACCGCCGCGCAGGCTGCCGAATCGCGCCGACATGGTTTCCAGCAGATTCTCGGCAATGCGCGAGCGCTCCAGCATCACGCCCATGAAGACGAACAAGGGCACCGCAACCAGTGTTTCATTGGTCATGATGCCGTACAACCGGTTCGGCAGTGCCTGCAGAAAGGCAAAATCGAAGCTTCCCAGCGATTGCCCGACCAGTGCAAAACACAGCGCTGTGCCGGCCAATGAGAATGCTACCGGGTAGCCCGCCAGCAGCACCAGGAACACGGCGGCAAACATCAGCAGTCCGATTTCGCCGTTCATGTCGGCCTGTGGTGGTGAGCCGTGAGCACGGCCAGACTGTGCAGCGCCTGGCTGACACCTTGCAGGATCAGCAGGCCGGACGCGAGCGGAATCAGGGTTTTCAACAGGTAGACATAGGGCAGCCCACCTGTTTCGCGCGAACCCTCGCGCAGCGACCAGGCCGTGGCGACATAGTCCCAGCTGATCCACAGCATGAAGCCGCACACCGGCAACAGCAGGAACAGTGCGCCGAGCAGATCGACCAGCGCCTGCCCGCGGTCTGACAGGCGGCGGTAAACTATGTCCACCCTGACGTGGCCATCGACCTTCAGGGTATAGGCGGCGCCGAGCAGAAACAGACTGGCATGCAGGTATAGGATGGCTTCCTGCAGGGCGATAGAACCGATCGCGAACAGGTAGCGCAGCACAACCACGCCGAACGTGACCAGCACCAGCAGCAGGGCCAGCCAGGCGACGGTGCGGCCAGTGCGTTCAGCGAAACGATCGAGGCTGTTAGCGAGTCTGCTTACCAGCGAAACAGCACCCATTGTGGGATCATGAGGGCGGGTTCCGGACCGGCGCTCACGGGGAGCGCCTGAAAAGAGCCGTCACCGTTGCTGTCGATGAGGTAATAGGCCGGGCCGACTTTTGGCGTCACCTTGATCTTGTACAGCCTGCCATTGACGCGGTACTCCTCGATGGTCTTGTCCGTACGCTGGATGATCTTCACTTCCGGCTGGAGGGTTTCTTCCTCTTTTTCGCTGGGTGCAACTGGCGGCGAGGTGTCCACCGGTTCCCTGGCGCGGGCGAGACTGCAAAACAGCAGGAGAGACGGGACAATGGCGAAGTAGGATGACGGTCTGTGCATAAAGCCTACAGCTCGAGCAGCATGGCCTGCTCTGTGGGCGACGGTTCGAAGCCGCGTTTATCGTAGTGTTCGAAAATAGCATCGACCACTTCCCGGGGATTGTCCAGCACCTTGAACAGGTCCAGATCATCGGGGTCGATGGTGCCTTCGTTCACCAGTGTCGCTTTGAACCAGTCGATCAGGCCGTCCCAAAAGGGTCGGTGCACCAGGATGATGGGAATGCGCCGTGTCTTGCCGGTCTGCACCAGGGTAAGGATTTCCGCCAGTTCGTCCAGCGTGCCAAAGCCGCCCGGCAGCACCACATACGCGGAAGCGTATTTGACGAACATCACTTTGCGGGAAAAGAAATGGCGGAAATTCAGGGCGATGTCCTGGTAGGGATTTCCGGCCTGCTCGTGCGGCAGCATGATATTCAGGCCGATGCTGGGTGAAGGTCCGGCATGGGCGCCCTTGTTGGCTGCCTCCATAATGCCCGGGCCGCCACCGCTGACCACGGAAAAACCCGCATCTGAGAGGGCATGAGCGATATCTTCGGCGAGCTGGTAATAGGGGTGGTCCGACGCGGTACGCGCCGAGCCGAAAATGCTGACCGAAGGCTTGATTTGTGCCAGGCGCTCAAAACCTTCGACGAATTCGGCCATGATCTGGAAGATCTTCCAGGACTCACGGGTCAGCTGGGTGTCGTTGACCTGGCCGAAGCCGGGGTGACGGTGGCGCGACTGTTCATCCATTGCGGTTATCCTGAATTGACGGTGGGCGAATGATACCATCGCCTCCTGTGTGAGGCAGTACACTGATTTTAACGAGAAAACCCTATGGCAGCGGAACAACGTGCAGATTTCATCCTGGTCGACGGTTCGTCCTATCTGTACCGGGCCTTCCACGCTCTCCCACCGCTGAGCAATTCGCGGGGTGAGCTGACCGGTGCGGTCTATGGTGTCCTGAATATGCTGCGCAAGCTGCTGGAGACCTATCGGCCGGAGCATGTCGCCGTGGTTTTCGACGCGCGCGGCAAAACGTTTCGTGACGAGCTGTACGCCGAATACAAGGCGCAGCGGCCGTCGATGCCGGAGGAACTGTCCTCACAGGTGGAGCCATTACTGGAAATCGTGAAGGCTATGGGCCTGCCGCTGCTGCAGGTCCCAGGCGTCGAGGCCGACGACGTGATCGGCACACTGGCGACGCAGGCGTCGGCGGCCGGCCGGCGGACTGTGATCTCCACGGGAGACAAGGATCTTGCGCAACTGGTCGATGAACACGTGTCGCTGATCAACACCATGAACGACACCCATATGGATAGCCGGGGAGTGGTCGAAAAGTTTGGCGTTAATCCGGCGCAGATCATCGATTTTCTGACCCTGGTCGGCGATACTTCGGACAACATACCGGGCGTGCCCAAGGTGGGGCCGAAAACCGCGGCCAGGTGGTTGCAGGAGTACGGCTCGCTGGACCAGCTGGTGGCCCATGCCGACGCCATCCCGGGTAAGGTCGGCGAAAACCTGCGTAACCACCTCGACCAGTTGCCCTTGTCGAAGCAGCTGGCGACCGTCAGGTGCGACGTTGAGCTGGGGGTCACCCCGGATGGCCTGCGGCGGCGGCCGCCCGACAAGGCGCTGCTGCGCGAGTGGTATCAGCGGCTGGAGTTTAACACCTGGCTGAAACAACTCGATGCGGACGACCCGGCGGCTGATTCATCGGCGGCCGCCGCCGATGAATCAGCCGCCGGCGAGGTCAACTATCAGACTGTACTGACCCGCGATGCGTTCGCCAGCTGGCTGGTGCGTCTCCAGGAGACGCTGCTGTTCGGCTTTGATACCGAAACCACCAGCCTTGATTACATGCAGGCGGAAGTGGTGGGTATGAGCTTCGCCATCGAACCCGGTGAGGCGGCCTACCTGCCGGTCGCGCATGCGTATCCCGGTGCCCCGGAACAGCTGGACCGTGACTGGGTGTTCGAACAACTGCGCCCCGTGCTGGAGGATCCGGACAAGGCAAAACTCGGTCACCACCTTAAATATGATCGTAACGTGCTACTCAACCACGGCATCCGCTTGCGCGGCATTGCCTACGACTCAATGCTGGAATCCTACCTCCTCGACAGTACCGCCAGTCGCCATGACCTGGATTCGCTGTGCCAGAAGTACCTGTCGCACACCAATATCCGGTTCGAGGATGTCGCCGGCAAGGGCGCGAAGCAGCTGACCTTCGACCAGGTGCCACTGGAGCAGGCCGCACCGTACGCGGCGGAAGATGCCGACATGACCGTGCGACTGCACCGCCTGTTCTGGCCGCGCCTGGCGGCGGAACCGGCGCTGAAAGCGTTATTCGAAGAGCTGGAGCTGCCGTTGCTGGAGGTGCTGGCAGAGATGGAGCGCAACGGCGTGCGCGTCGACGTTGACATGCTGAGGCAGCAGAGCCGGGACCTCGCCGAGCGCATGCAGGCGGTGGAGCGCGAGGCGCACGCAGCAGCGGGTGAAGCGTTCAACCTGGGTTCCCCCAAACAGATACAGGCGATTCTCTACGACCTGCAGCAGCTGCCGGTGCTGGCCAAAACCCCTAAGGGCGCGCCGTCGACGGCCGAAGCCGTGTTGCAGGAGCTGGCGCTCGATTATCCGCTGCCGCAACTGATCCTGGAACACCGTTCACTGAGCAAATTGAAATCCACCTATACCGACAAGCTGCCCGGACTGGTAAATCCGCGTACCGGGCGGGTACATACGTCCTACCACCAGGCGGTCGCAGCCACCGGCCGCCTGTCGTCTTCGGATCCCAACCTGCAGAATATCCCGGTGCGCACACCGGAAGGCCGGCGCATCCGCCAGGCCTTCATCCCCGAGCGGGGTAACACCATACTGGCCGCCGATTATTCGCAGATCGAACTGCGTATCATGGCGCACCTGTCCGGCGATGCGGGCCTGGTGGCGGCGTTCGCGCAGGGGGAGGATATCCACCGCGCCACGGCTGCCGAGGTGTTCGCGATCCCGGCCGATGCCGTGACGGCCGATCAGCGCCGCTCTGCCAAGGCCATCAATTTCGGCCTCATTTACGGCATGTCGGCATTCGGTCTGGCCAAGCAGCTGGGTATCGAACGCGGCGAGGCGCAGGCTTATGTCGATCTCTACTTCCTGCGTTATCCGGGCGTCAGGGCGTATATGGAAACCACGCGTGAACTGGCACGGCGCCAGGGCTATGTGGAAACACTGTTCGGGCGCCGGCTGTACCTGCCGGAAATTTCGGCGCGCAACGCGCAGCGGCGCCAGGCCGCCGAGCGTACCGCCATCAATGCACCGATGCAGGGCACCGCGGCTGACATCATAAAGAAAGCCATGCTGCGGGTGGCGGAATGGATTAACGCACAGGCAAACGACGTCAAAATGATCATGCAGGTGCACGACGAACTGGTGTTTGAAGTCCCCGAAGCACAACGTCTGGTTGCGGAAAAGGCCATCCGCGAGCGGATGGAGTCGGCTGTGCAGTTGACGGTGCCACTGGTCGTGGATGTCGGGGCTGGCCGGAACTGGGATGAAGCCCACTGAACGCCTGTCCAGGGTTAGTGCACCGCGGCGAACTTTGCGGTCTGATGCCGGTCAATGTATCGGTAGTGGTTAATTTTTAAGCAAATGGCTGTTTTGGCGCCGATTGACTACACATGACACCGCCAAATGGGCTATAGTAATCAGTATCGAGCGTTCCAGGTCTGTTACTACGAAACGAGGTATAACTACGGGCAGCATTGGTCGTAACGAATTTGCAGGTCGTTCCAGACACGGAGTGTTGTTAGCTGACGCTCCCCGTTCGTACTCAGACAGAACGGGAATTCCTCCAACCCGGTTTCCCCAAGCCGGGTATTCTTAACCCCGGTGCTTCCCCCCTTGCACTCCGGGGTTTTTTTTTGGCTGCCAGTTACCGGTTCAAAGGCCTGCCAGCCAGCGGATCAGTGCCTCGCGGGCTTCGTCGATACCGATGTGTTTGAGTGCAGAAAACAGTTGCACAGTGGCGTGCGGGTGCCGGGCAGGCAGGTGTTTGCGCATGGCCAGCAGGGCGCTGTTGGCGGGCCCGCGTTTCAGCTTGTCTGCCTTGGTCAGCAGGATGTGCACGGGCAGGCCGACGTCAGCACTCCAGGCCAGCATGTTCTGGTCGTATTCGCTGAGCGGGTGGCGGCAATCCATAAGCAGAATGAGCCCACGCAGTGACCGGCGGACACGCAGGTATTCGGCAAGGTTCTGCTGCCATTGGTTTTTCAGGGCGTGGGGAACCTTGGCATAGCCGTAGCCCGGCAGGTCGACCAGACGCCGGTTTTCGCCAAGATCGAAAAAGTTGATCTGCTGGGTGCGTCCCGGCGTCCTGCTCGTGCGTGCCAGGTTGCGTTGCTGAGTGATACTGTTCAGTGCGCTGGATTTGCCGGCGTTGGAGCGCCCGGTAAACGCCACTTCGGCACCGGCGTCGGGCGGCGCCAGGCGGACGTTGGGAACACTGGTGAGGAAACGCGCGCGCTGAAAATTGGTGGTCATCAGCTTATTTTCTCACAGAACCTCCCCGGGTTTTTATTGACCGACCGGCGCCCCACTGGTATACACTTGGGCTCTTTTTTGGGCGCGGCTCCTGTCAACCGTCGGCGACCCGTCAGCAGTTTTTCTGGAGATGACATCAAGATGAACAAGTGGCTTGTTTTTGCAGCAGTTTGCACCTTGTCCGGCAGCATGTCGCAGGCCCTGGCGGCGGGCGATCTCGCTGCGGGTAAAGCCGCTTCGGCGACCTGTGCAGGCTGCCATGGCCCGGATGGCAACAGCCCCAACCCGGAGTGGCCGAAGCTGGCGGGACAGGGTGCCACCTACCTCGTTAATCAGCTGCACAGCTTCAAGGGCGGTGACCGCACGAATGCCACTATGGCACCGATGGCGATGGGACTCAGCGATCAGGACATGCAAAACCTTGCCACCTATTTTTCCAGTCAGAGCATGTCTCAGGGCGCCGCACAAGAATCGCTGGTGGACCTTGGCCAGAGCATTTATCGCGGTGGTAACCCGGCAAGCGATGTTCCGGCCTGTATCGGCTGTCACGGTCCGACCGGTGCCGGCAATCCGGCGGCCAATTTCCCACGCCTTGGTGGTCAACATGCTAAATATGTTGAAAACCAGCTCCTTGCTTTCAAGAGTGGCGAACGCAACAACGATCCCAACAAGATGATGCGTAATATCGCCAGCAAGATGACCGATAAGGAAATCCGGGCCGTCGCGTCCTATGTCGAGGGTCTGCACTGAGTCAGCCCGCAGGCCGGGATAGCCAAGGCGGCCTCCTGACGGCTTTTTTCGCGGCACTACTCGCCGGGTAAGAACGCCTCCCAGGGGCTTCGACCGGAACTCCTCGGCGCCGCAAGGGTCCATCGTGGGCAGGTGTGCAGCGACGGGCACGAGGTTTCAGTCGATGCGGAAACTATGACCTGTGGGTCTGGCGCAACAGCGGCCACGTCGGCCGGTGTTCGGGCCGGTGTCATTCAGTTAAGCTGCCATCGGACTTGCAATCCACCTGGGCGCCCGGCAAGAATGGCACACGCGTCGGCGGCGCGACGCTGATCGCGGGGGTGACTGTGCAGGTCGGGCTGCGTTCCCACGTGAACTGTAAGAACTGCGGAGAAACAAAATGAATAAGCTATTTGCCTTTCTGGCGCTGGTGCTGCTGGCGCTGCCAGTATTTGCGGATTTTCACGAAGGGACCGAGTACCAGGCGCTGGCGACGCCGCAGCCGACCTCGAGTGACGACAAGATCGAAGTGCTGGAGCTGTTCTGGTACGGCTGCCCGCACTGTTTCCACCTGGAACCCGAGCTGAACGCCTGGCTCAAGCACAAGCCGGACGACGTCGTATTCGTGCGTGTTCCCGCGGTGCTGGGTCCGAGCTGGGAGTTACTGGCGCGGGCATATTACACCGCCGACCTGCTCGGCGCTCTCGACAAGATCCACGAGCCCTTGTTCGAGCATATTCACAACGAGCGCAAACTTATTCGCAATGCGTCGGAATTGAAAGCCTTTTTCGTGCAACAAGGTGTCTCCGAAGCGGACTTCGACAAGACGTTCAATTCGTTTGCAGTGGTCACCATGACCAACCGCGCCAGGGAGGCACGCACCATGTACGGTGTTACCGGTGTGCCGACCATGGTGGTCAACGGCAAGTATCGCACCACGGCGACGCTCGCGGGCAGCAACGAGAAGATGCTGCAGGTCGTCGATTTCCTGGTGGCAAAGGAGCGCGCCGAGTCCGCGGGGGACGCAGTCCCGGCCCCGCAGTGATTTGAACGCCGCACAGCTGTTCGTCAAATGCCTGGAAAACGAAGGTGTCGAGTACGTCTTTGGCGTGCCGGGCGAAGAAAATATCGATCTGATGGACGCCTTGCTGGATTCCAGCATTCGCTTCATCACTACCCGGCACGAACAGGGCGCCGCCTTCATGGCCGATGTCTACGGGCGGCTCACTGGCAACGCCGGCGTCTGCCTGTCGACGCTGGGGCCCGGTGCCACCAACCTGGTGACCGGTGTCGCCGATGCCAACATGGATCATGCCCCGCTGGTGGCGATTGCCGGCCAGGCCAGCACGAACCGCCTGCACAAGGAGTCCCATCAGGTTCTGGATCTGCGCGACCTGTTCCGACCGATCACCAAGTACGCTTCCTGCATACTGGCGCCCGACGTGATACCGGAGGTGGTGCGCAAGGCCTTCAAGGTCGCGCAGTCGGAGAAGACCGGCGCCACTTTCATCGAATTTCCAGAGGACATCGCTAAACTGTCCGCGCTGGCCAGACCCTTGCCGGTGAACAGGCCGTTCCCGCCCGAGCCATCGCAGGAGCAGCTCGAGCGTGCGGCCAGGTTGATTTCCGAGGCCCGCAACCCGATGATCCTCGCGGGGAACGGCGTGATCCGCGCCGGCGCCTGGAAACACCTGGCGGACTTCGCCGAGTCGTTGAATATCCCGGTGGCCAACACCTTCATGGCCAAGGGGGCCCCGCCGTTCCGTAACCGCACCAGTCTGGGCAGTGCGGGTTTGCAGGCCAACGATTACATCAGCTGCGGCTTCAGCAGCGCCGATGTGATTATCTGCGTCGGCTACGATCTGGTGGAATACCACCCCTACCTGTGGCACCCGACGCGTGACCGCAGCATCGTCCACATTGATCGCACCCAGGCCGAGGTCGATGAACACTACAACGTCAGCGTCGGCGTGCTGGGCGACATCAAGCACAGTCTGATGCGTATTGCCAAACTGGTCACGCCGCACCAGGGGCACCTGATGCGTCCGCTGCGCGAAGCGCTCATCAGCGACATGAACCACCACAGCCAGGATCAGGGGTTTCCGACCAAGCCGCAGAAGATCATCTGGGACCTGCGCACCGTGCTGGCCCTGGATGATATCGTCATCTGTGATGTCGGCGCGCACAAGCTATGGATGGCGCGCATGTTTCGCTGTGAGCAGCCGAATACCTGTATAATTTCGAACGGCTTTGCCAGTATGGGGATTGCCGTACCCGGCGCCCTTGCGGCCAAGCTGGTGGCGCCGGACCGTGCGGTGGTTGCCGTGACCGGCGACGGGGGTTTCCTGATGAATTCCCAGGAAATCGAAACGGCCATGCGCCTGAAGGTGCCGGTTGTCATATTGATCTGGAATGATTCCGGTTACGGCCTGATCAAGTGGAAACAGATGAATCAGTTCCAGCGGGCCGCGCACGTCGACTTCACCAACCCGGATTTCGTCATGTACGCTGAGTCGTTCGGCGCGCGCGGCTACCGGGTGACTGGACCGGACCAGTTGCAGGGTATTCTCAAGGATGCGCTGGCCCAGCCGACCGTGAGTATTATCGACTGTCCTGTCGATTACAGTGAGAATCTGAAGTTGACCGAGCAGCTGGGTAAACTGGTCTGCCCGATTTGATACGCCATGTCATCGACTGTCAACGCCGAACAGGTTGAGCAGCTGCCGCAGCGGACGCTGCGCATGCTCAGCTATAACATCCAGATCGGTATCAAGACGCGCCGCTACGGGCAGTACCTGACGCACAGCTGGAAGCACGTTCTGCATCACCCGCAACGGTTCGACAACCTCGACCGTATCGCCCGGTTGATGAGCGAGTACGACCTGGTTGGCATTCAGGAAGCGGATGCCGGCAGCGCGCGCAGTGGTTTCGTCAATATTACCCAGTATCTTGCGGAGAGCGCCGGTTTTCCATACTGGGATGACCAGACCAACCGCCGCATCGGCCCCTTTGCCCAGCACAGTCTGGGCGTGCTGAGCCGCTACCGGCCCAGCGGTATCACCGAACACCGTCTGCCCGGGCGCATCCCCGGGCGCGGCGCTATGGCGGTGCGCTTTGGCGGCGGGCAGGAGTCGCTGGTGGTGTTGATCGTGCACTTGGCGCTGAGCCGTCGCGGCCGTATGAGTCAGCTCGACTACATCAGTGAGCTGGTCAACGAATACCGCCACGTGGTCCTGATGGGCGACATGAACTGCCGCTCCGACAGCAATGAAATGGAGGTGCTGGTCAACAAGACGCTGATGAGCGAGCCCTTACACGGTATGAATACATTTCCGAGCTGGCGGCCTCGGCGTAACATCGACCACATCCTGGTGACACCGACCGTTGAGGTGGCGAAGGCGGAGGTGCTGAATTACCCGCTTTCCGATCACTTGCCGATTTCCATGGAAGTCGTGTTGCCGGACAGTGTTACGTTGCACACCTGAGAGAGGAGGCGCGCGGCTTGGACACGGACACAGGAGCGTCGGAAGCCGAGCAGTGGAAGCGCAAGTATTTCGATCAGCTGGAGCAGCTCGAGGCCAAGGAAAAGCAGTGGCAGCAGGCTGACGAGCTGCTCCGCAAGACGATCTCACGCTTGACACTCGCCGCCGACGGGCAGGATGAAAACCTCGACCGCCAGTTGCGCGAACTGCGCGACGCTGTTCGCGACAGTGCCAGCACCGTGCAACTGCAGGCACTGGTCGACGCCATGTCGAGCGCGCTCATAAAGCTGGACCAGCAGCGCCAGCGGAAAACCAGAGATGCCGCGGACGCGGCTCCGGGGGTTGGCCTGATGCAGCGCCTGTTTGGCAGCCAGAAGAAGTCCGCGGCAAGCACGGCATACTCAGGGGAAACTGCGCCTGAGGATACGGCAGGAGCCGCGGGGCGCGGTGGCGAAACGGTGCGCGAAATTCTGATAAGTCTGCTGGAACGCCTGTCCCTGCCCGAGGCGCTGACGGGGCGCGTCGAAGCGATTCGCGAACAGATCCAACAAAGGGCCGAAGACGGCTCGTGGGATGCGATCCTCGAACAGATCGTGGACCTCGTCCAGTCAATTCGCACCCAGACGCAGAACGAACAACAGGGGGTCGAGAACTTTCTGCTGCAGCTCAGTGAACGCCTGCAGGAGGTCGACCGCCAGCTTGCGTTGAGCGAGCAGTATTACGATGACAGTTTTGCTGCCGGCGAAAAGTTGGACGATGCGGTCAAGCAGGGGATCAATGGTATTCAATCCAGCGTCCGCGCAGCCACGGATCTTAACCAGATCAAACAACTGGTGCAGGTTCACATCGACAAGGTGCTGGCGCACATGGCAGAGCACCACGCCGCGGAGCAGCAGCGTTACGACACAGCCAAGGCGGATATGGCGGCGATGACCGATCGCCTGCGGGCGCTGGAAAGCGAATCTGCAACGCTGCGCTCGCGCCTCGGCGAAGAACGCAGCCAGGCGCAAACCGACGCGCTGACAGGGATCCCCAACCGGCTTGCCTACGAGGAACGCCTGGATCAAGAGATCGCCCGCTGGAAACGCTTTTCCACCCCCCTGGTGCTGCTGATGTGGGACGTTGATCATTTCAAGCGGGTCAATGACGGTTTTGGCCATAAGGCAGGGGACAAGGCGCTGCGCACTATCGCCCGGGCGCTGGCGGGATCGATTCGCGAGACCGATTTTATTGCCCGCTACGGGGGCGAAGAATTCGTGCACCTGATGACCGGCACGGAACTCGTCGACTGCGTGGTCGTAGCCGACAGGCTGCGCGAGCTGATTGCCGCCACCGGTTTCCACTTTCGCGGCAGCGCCGTGACCATTACGGTGTCCTGCGGCCTGGCTCAGTTTCGTGACGGCGACAGCACCGAGTCGTGGTTCGAGCGCGCCGACAAGGCTCTCTATCGCGCCAAGCAGGTCGGGCGTAATCGCTGCGAACCGGCACCCTGAGAGGCTGTCGGACTTAAGGCTGATCTACGGGGCCGGTGGGAGAACGCCCCATTTTCCCGATCCTTGTTGTCAAATAGCTACGGCTATTCTGCTCAAACGATCGAAACAATGGCCTCGCGCTCCCACCTTGCTAGCTAACATCGCCCAAGCCCGACAGCCTCTCCTAGCAAACCGATTGTCAAACAACGGGTCGCGGCGTAATCGACGCCGGACGGTCGTAGTGCCTGTGCGAAGCCGCTAAGTTGGGCTAAGATCCCTCGGTTCGCTGCGATACATGCTGCCGCTAACGGCGCGATTTCGGTGTCCGCCGTGGCGTCCGCTCGTATCCAACGTGCACACCATGCGGCGAGTAGACGCTTGAAAACTGGGGATCGAGACACCGGCGACTGGTGCAAACAAAGCCCCTCCGTCAGGAGGGGCGGCGGAGGCACAGGCAGGGGCCGACGCAGCACGGAGTGTGTCAATCTTCCCGGTCGACTTCGTCGGCCCTGCCATTGACAGGCTGATCGTCCTTGATCTTCACAAGGTCGCCCGGGGTGAGGGTGGCGTAGAATTCGGCACTGGTGATGGTTTTGTCGCTGTTGTCGTCGAACTGGGTGCTGGGATCGGTGAAGAACGTGACACCGAGAATGGTCACTGACACGCCACTGACGAGGCTGTCGACCGGCCCCTGCAGGATCACGTCATCTGCCGACTCGCGGTGAATTTCCCCGGCGGTGATGCCGCCGTTGTCAAGGAAACCGCGGATCTGCACAAAGTCCCCGCTGCCGAGGTCGCTCAGGTCGGGATTTTCGATGCCGCCGGTGCTGTCCTTGATGCGGGTCCGGTTATCGACGCTGACGGTGATGCTGCCGTCGCCCAGCAGAACTGTGAGGGTGCTGGCGGTCGTAGTCGACACGATGGCGTCGATCTTGATCTCGCTACCGCGCCCCTCGATTTTGTCGGCGACCAGGGTGGTGCCGCTGATGCTGCCTTCGACGTCCACCTTCAGGCCGTTGGCCAGCTGCTGCTGCAGGCTGGCCGGTTCGAAGCTCGCGCCGCTGGCGTCGACCACGCGGCCGGCAACCTTGAAATTGCTCAGGTCACCGCCGAAGTCGGACACGAAACCCTCGATACTGACCTCATCGCCGTCCTCGCCGACCGTCTGGCTTTCGGGCTGGATTCTGCTGGCGTTCACGCTGGTATCGCTGATGAGGATACCGCTGACGGCAACAAAAGCGCCCGCGGACACCTGGCCACCGGGCAGGTTGCTGAGATCGGTGCCCGGCAGAATCGTCACTGTTATGCCGTTCAGGGCAAAGCTGCTGCCGGTGACATTCGTGGCAGTGCCTTTGAGCTTGACCGTAGTTGTGTCGAAGACCGCCGTGTCCGCGGTCTTCCGGATGTAAGTGGCCTGCAGGGTGCCAATGGTATCGACGAAACCACTGGCCGTGACCACGTTGCCTTCGGTCAGCGTGGCGAAGCTGACGCTGGGCGCGCTGTCGTCGAATACGGTGCCCGCGGTGTCGACTGCGACGTTGATACCCAGTATCGACAAGGTCTTGGTCAGGCCGTCCGGTGACGGCTTCAGCTCGGAGACCGGGCCTGCAACGTTGGCGTCGAATACGACGCTGTCAGCCGAACCGGTGGAATCGGACACCGTTCCCTCGACCGTCACTACCATGCCCAGCGCCAGGTTTGCCTCGCAGTTGCCGGTGACATCG
Organism: uncultured Gammaproteobacteria bacterium; assembly: GCA_963814945.1. Lineage (GTDB taxonomy): Bacteria > Pseudomonadota > Gammaproteobacteria > DSM-19610 > DSM-19610 > Thiogranum. Next base: position 32,345 of record CAWFEQ010000018.1, on the reverse strand, counting down.
CTGTCGTCGACCGAGCAACTCGCGGTATCGATGTTGTATTCCACACCGTTGACAAAAATACTGCCGAACCGGGTGATGGTGCCACTGGCGATCTTGCCGGTGCCGCCAATGCCGGTGGCCACGTTGTTGTTGCCGCCGCCGCAACTGGCGAGAACCGCGCACAGCGCGAGTAGGGCCGCGTGGTGAATCAGTTTGCACGGCGTCATGCGTTGTCCTCCTTATTCTCGGGACGGCGCTCAAAGAAGTAAATGCCGACGCTGACGTAATGTGCTGCAGCGTCGTCGTCTGTTTCGTGTGCGGACAGCCAGGCATCGAGCGTTTCGAGCAGGGCCTGGGATTGCTGCGCAGAGAGCGCGCGGAAATCCGCCAGTGCATCGGCACGTATGCGATGATTGGAAACTTTGCGTTGAAAGCGCCGCGTACCATCGGCGGCGGCCAGGTTGTGATCGATGGTGTCGATCAACTCGGCGGTGTCCGTTCCCAGGATGGCCAGCTTTTCGCACGGGTCGTTGCCGGGCAGATAGGCATGCCGGACCAGCTTGATGCCGTGCTCGGTTTTTTCCACCGACGAGGCGGCGTGCAGGACTGCCAGCATGGCCTGGGTGGTGACGTTGCCGCTATACTTTTTCACCAGCGCGGCAAATGAAGCGCCCTCACCATCCACCGGCAGTTCCGCCGGCTGGCCCGCGGCGTTCCGAAAACGGGGATCGTTGAGCCAGCCCGAAATGACGCGCACGGCGCGGTTATAACGTTGCTCGCTGCTGCTGGCGTCCGGCCTGTCCCATTCGCGAAGGCGTTTGGTGTCCTTGCGCGTTAGCCCGCTCATGGCAGAGACCCGGCTGATTGTCTGTTTCTTGCCCTCTGGGGCAAAGGCTTCGAAGGCGACATCGACATAGGTCTTCTTTGCCAGTTCGGCGAAACTGCCATAGGCGATGCCGTTGCGGAGCAGAATTCTTACCAGCGGTTTAAGCAGGGTGAGAAGGGTACGCGCCAGTGTTTGCTGAATGGAGTCCGGCATATTATGGGATAGTATTCCCAATAATGGGTAAGTCAAGCCTGACAGGACCAGCGAACTGCGCGTACGGATTAGCGACTGTATCGGCAGAATGCCAGTTTACCATACGGTTCTGTTTGCCAGAGTTGCACCGGGATAAAGATGCTATTAGCATAATAACATTATGATAATAAAATTTAATATATTACACTATAAAAGCATAGATAATTATAAACTTGTCAGTCAGCACGATCGGCTGACGCCCGCGCGACAGCCGCGCGGTCATCTTTTTCTTTTATGACGCCAAATATATAGACTACTATAGAAATTCATGAGCGACCTCCGACAGCGCAAGTTTGCCCGCACCCGCCTGGTGTTGGCGCGTGTCCTGGCCGAAGCGCTGGACAAGGAAAGCTTTGAGGAGATCCCGGTCAAACGTCTGTGCCGTGCTGGCGAGGTCTCGGAGGCAACCTTCTTCAACTATTTTCCCCGCAAACAGGACCTCATGACTTACCTGGCGCACCTCTGGGTCCTCGAGCTGGGCTGGCACGTGCAGCGCGCCAGCGCCGAGGCGCAAGGTCTGGGGGCGGTGGATAAGCTATTTGCCGAGGTGGCGCGTACCTGTGAACGTCGGCCGGGCGTGCTGGCCGAGTTGCTCGCCTGGATCGCCCGTGGCGGTGCGTTGAACAACGGTCTGGATGTCAGTGAGCTGGAGAAACAACTTGCCTTCCCCGATTTGCAGGGTATCGAGGTCACTCCGATCAAGGGGATCGACGCCTGGCTGCTGCCGAACCTGGAGGCCGCGATCGCGCGGGGCGAGCTGCCGGAAAATACGCTGATGCCGCTGCTGCTGAATACCCTGCTGTCAGTGCTGTTCGGTGTGCCTTTAACCCTGCTGAGCGTCGATCCGGCACGTATTGGTCCGGTGTATCGCCAGCAACTGGCGCTGGTGCTGGCCGGTCTCCGGGCCGCGGCGCGGAAGCAGTGAGCGATACCCTGCCGCAGCCCGGCCACGCGTCAGTCCTCGGGCGCCCGACGCCCGCGGTAACAAGACCCCGTATAATGTCGCCATGGACCTGGTTGATACCCACTGCCATCTTGACGTGGAAGAGTTCGACGCCGACCGCGAGGCGGTGATCGCGCGCGCACAGGCCGCGGGTGTCCGGCAGGTGGTGGTGCCGGCCGTGGATGCCGCGCACTGGCAGGGGCTGCTGGCGCTGTGCCGCAGTCGTCCGGGTCTCTACGCAGCGCTCGGTATGCATCCTATCTACCTGCAGCGGCACCGGCGCGAGCACCTGCGGGCACTGGTTGATGCCGTGGCCGCCGAGCAGCCCGTCGCGGTCGGCGAAATCGGTCTGGACTACTATGTCGCCGACGCGGACCTCGACGGCCAGCGGGCGCTGTTCGCAGCGCAGCTGGACATCGCCGGCGATGCCGGGTTGCCCGTGATTCTCCACGTGCGTAAGGCGCACGACGACGTTCTGGGGATACTCCGGCAGCACCCCGTCAAGGGTGGTATCGTGCACGCGTTCAACGGCAGTCTGCAGCAGGCGGACCAGTATCTGCAGCTGGGGTTCAGCTTCGGCTTTGGTGGGATGCTCACTTACGAGCGTTCGCGCAAACTGCGCAGCCTGGCCAGGGAGCTGCCCCTGGAGGCGATCGTGCTGGAAACCGACGCCCCCGACATGACCGTGGCATCCCACCACGGTGAGCGTAACAGCCCGGAGTACCTGCCCGAATGTCTTCAGGCGCTGGCCGAGGCGCGCGCCGAAGACCCTGGCCGACTCGCCCTGCAAACCACTGACAATGCGCGCGATGTCCTCAATCTGCCCCAGTGATGCCGTGAGCGACGACTACCGCCAGCGCTTTGGCGGTATTGAGCGTCTGTATGGCCAGCAGGCGGCCGAATGGATCCGCGCGATGCGGGTATGCGTGATCGGCCTGGGAGGCGTCGGGTCCTGGGCCGTGGAAGCGCTGGCGCGCAGCGGTGTCGGTCGCCTGTTGCTGATCGATTTTGACGCGGTCGCCGCGTCCAATGTCAACCGCCAGATTCATGCCCTCAGCAGCACCATGGACCAGAAAAAGACGCTGGCGCTCCGACAGCGCATCGGCGAAATCAATCCATACTGCGAGGTCGAGGTGGTCGATGACTTTATCACCGACCGCAACCTGTTCGACTGTCTGCCCGCCGCTGCTGCGATCGACTATGTCATCGACGCCATTGACAGTATCAGGTTCAAGGCGGCACTGATCTATTACTGTAAGCGCAACAAGATCCCTGTGATTATGACCGGCGCCGCCGGTGGTCTGACCGACCCGATGCAAATCATGATCAAGGACCTGACGCGTACCTGCAATGACCCGCTGGCTGCCAAGGTGCGCTCGCAGCTGCGCACCCGCCACGGCTATAGCCGCAACCCGAAACGCTACTTCGGTGTGGAGTGCGTGTTTTCGGCACAGCACCATGTTTATCCCCGGGGAGACGGCAGCATCGGTCACCAGAAGCCGGGCATTCACGGCGTGCATCTGGACTGCAGCATGGGCTACGGTTCGGCGAGTTTCGTGACGGGTGCCATGGGATTCGCTGCCGTTGCCAGGGTCATCGAAAGACATCTGTTGAGCCGCCAGCGCAGCGCGTCGTGATCGCCGCACTGACGCGTGCCTTCCCCGTGTGGGCCATCCTGTTTTCCGCACTGGCCTGGTCCCGTCCACAGCTGTTCACCACGCAGAAGACGGCTATTGTACCGCTGCTTGCCGTGGTGATGTTCGGCATGGGGTTGACGCTGACACTGGAAGACTTCAAGCGGGTGATCGAACGCACGGCCGTGATCGGATTCGGTGTGCTGCTGCAGTACGGTTGTATGCCGCTGTTCGCCTGGCTGGTAGCGCTGGGGTTGCGGCTCGATCCGCTGCTGCTGACCGGCATGGTGCTGGTCGGCGCAAGCCCCGGGGGAACGGCCTCGAATGTGATCTGCTACCTCGCGCGGGGCGACGTCGCCCTGTCGATTACCCTGACAGCCGTGTCGACCTTGTTGTCGATAGTGCTGACGCCGCTGCTTTGCATGCTGTACATCGATACCAGTATCGAGGTACCGGCGGGGGACATGCTGTTGAGCATTCTCAAGATAGTCATCGTGCCGGTGGTGCTGGGTATCTTTATCAACCGCCGTTTCCATCGCCAGCTGGGAGCCATCCGCCACTGGTTTCCGCTGCTGTCGGTGATCGCGATTGTGTGGATTATCGCCATCATCGTGGCGTTGAACCAGCCGCGATTTGCCGAGCTGAGCCTGCTGCTGATGGTCGCCGTGGTGGCGCACAATGCGCTCGGTCTGACGGCGGGTTACCTGTTGCCGCGTTTACTGGGTTACGACCGGCGCATCAGCCGGACGCTGGCGATCGAGGTGGGCATGCAGAACTCGGGGCTCGCCGTGGCGCTGGCCATAAAGTTCTTTGCGCCGGTCGCGGCGCTGCCCGGCGCGGTGTTCAGTATCTGGCACAACCTGAGTGGTTCGTTGCTGGCCGCGCGCTGGAGAAGTGCCGACTAGGAGGCTGTCGGATTTGGGCGATCGTAGCGAGCAAGGTGGGAGGGCGAGGCCATTTTTTCGATCGTTTGAGGAGAATAGCCGTAGCTATTTGACGAAAAGGATCGGGAAAATGGGGCGCTCTCCCACCGGCGCAGTAGATCAGTCCCAAATCCGACAGCCTCCTAGGTCCGGGTTCACGCAACACGCGTTAGGAGCCTGTTCGAGTAATCTTCGCGTCGCGAGAAAACGGGCCGCTCTCCCGCTTTCGCAGTAGCGGAATGATTGCTCGGACAGGCTCCTGGTGCTGAGTGGACGTTATTCTGGCCGCTACGTTTGATCGGGCTGACTCGGATCCATCGCCAGTGCCATGCGTACCAGTTCCGGCAGTGAGCTGGCGCCCATTTTCGCCATTATTCTCGAGCGGTGTACCTCGATGGTACGGTTGCTGACGCCGAGCAGGGTGGCCAGGTGCTTATTGGATACGCCGTCGACGATGTAGCGCATGACTTCACGCTCGCGGGGCGTGAGCCTTTCGAATTTGCTTGTCAGGCTGATCTTGGCCTGGCGCAACTGCTTGAGGGCGTTTTCCTCCTGCAATGCCTGCTTGATGCTTTGCAACAGGACGTTGTTCTCGAAGGGTTTTTCGAGAAAGTCTTTCGCCCCGGCTTTCAGCGCCATAACGGAGTCCTGTATATTCCCATGACCCGTTATGAAGATAACCGGCAGGTTTATCCTGCGGGCGTTCAGTTCGCTTTGCAGTTCGATACCCGACATGCCTCGCATGCGGACATCGAGGACGAGTACGCCGGTATCGGTATCGCGAACACTGGCAAGCAGCGACTCCGCCGATGAGAACTCCCTGACGTGGAAATTTCTGCATTCGAGAAACAAACGCAGTGCGTGGCGGACTGCGTCGTTATCGTCGACCAGAAACACGTTGTTGCTCTCAGTCATGTGCTTGATCGAATACAGGCAGCTCAATGCAGAACATGGTACCGTGCCGGTCAGATTTGCCGAGCAGTATCTTGCCGTCGTGTGCCAGGATGATCGACCGGCTGATCGACAGTCCCATGCCCATTCCCCTTTCTTTATTGGTTTGAAACGGTTCGAACAACCTGCGGCACATATCGGCATCTATTCCGGGACCGTTGTCCGTTACTGTCACTCTGATTAACTTGCCCTGCAGTACCCGGGTCTTCAGCGTCAGCTGCCCGTCACTGATTCTGGCGTTGTGAATCGCTTCCAGACTGTTGCGGATAAGATTGAGGAGAACCTGCTCGATCTGGACGGCATTCGCCTTAACCCGGTAGCCCTGGCTGCCGAGATCCAGGTTGATGCTGACGTTGCTGTTACGCAGTTCCCAGTCGAGGAGGTGCGACATTTCGGCTATGGCCTGGTCGATATCAACAGGGCCCCTGCTGGTGCTGTCCTTACTGACAAAATTGCGAATATGGCGGATTATGTCCCGGGCGCGATGCGCCTGCTCGTGGGCGCGCCCCAGCGTATCGACGAGCGGTCCCGGCACCGACGGAACCTCCGCCAGCATCGAGTGGGCTGTTCCGCAATAGCTGATCAGGGCGGCCAGCGGCTGATTCAGCTCGTGGGCCATGCCAGCGGCCATTTCCCCCATGATGCTCAAGCGCATGAAATGCGCTGATTCGCGCTGGTGGCGCTGGGCGGCTTCCTCGGCGCGCCTCCGCTCGGTGATGTCTCTGCCTTCGGGAATGATCAGAACCGTTTCGCCCAAGTCGTTCATGACCGGTTTAAGTGAAAAGTCAATCGATGCAACTTTGCCGCCCACGCCCGGGTGTTCCGTCTCGTAACGAACGAGCCTGCCTTTCGCAGCCTCCTGTATCGCCGCTTTGAGTTGTTCCCGTTCCTTTGTCGAGCCCCACCAGGGTGTCTCCCAGAATGGTTTTCCCACGACCTCCTCGTTGCTGGCACCGACAAAATCCAGCGCCGCCTGATTGGCTTCAAGCAAAATGCCATCGGGGCTCAAAAGGCCAATAAACTGGAAAGTCGAATTGAAAATCGCCCGGAAGCGCCGCTCGCTGTCCGCCAGCGCCTCCGCGGCCCGTTGGCGTTCCGTGACGTCCCGCTGAATGATCAGGAAACTGCTATACGCACCGTTCCTGTCGGGGATCGCCGTTGCCGAGCATTCCATCTGCAGAACCCCGCCGTCCTTGCAGACAAATTCCACCTGGGCACGGTTATGGCCGCGCTCCCTCAGACCAGGAAAGTTGCAGTCGCAGATGTGCTTCGACGCTTCGGTAAAAAAGTCTTTGATATTTCTTCCAGTAATTTCGTCCCGACTGTAACCGGCCTGGTCGGTGACCGAACGGTTGGTCAGCACAATCGTGCCGTCGGGCTCGATGACGAAGATGAACTCGGCGGCCGAGTCAAACAGCGTTTGAAATCGGACCTCGCTTTCCTGCAGGGCAGATCGCACCTGTTCGTTGCGGACGCCGCTCAGCACGGGCTCGTGGACGTCTCCTGGCTGCTCGTCTTGGAATGTGGGAGCAGTCAGCACGGTATAGCAGGTGTCTAGCGCCGGATCGTCAATCCGACGGTTGGTCCAGCGCACACGTACCGGCTGGCCACTCTTCTTAAGCATGTCCAGTACCGAATGATCCCCGAGGCACTCGGTATAGCTCCAGCGTGCCGTTGCGACGCCTTCGGGCGCGACCAGGCGCTCCCACAGGTGCGAACCTTGCAGCTCGTCCGCGGTCAAGCCGAACAACCGCTCGCACGCCGTGTTGAACCAGGCGATCCGGGCCTGCTGATCGAGTACCAGGACCGGGGATTCGATAGCTTGAAGTAACAGAAACGCCAGGGATGGCGGAGGCTCTTTTGTGGATCCAGGCTCGTTGGGGGCGGCTTTCTTGCTCATGGAAACGGCTTTGTCGTCGCAGTGATGATGAATGCCCGGATCTCCTTTCCATTTGACTGACTGACTATTCCATAGAGCAAACAGGTTATCCATAAGGGAAAGCCGAAACAAGGCGGCTGTCCGACCAGTGAAACCAGGAAGGTTCCGGGATTCCTCGTGTACCGGAAAGCTCCCCACAGGCGTCCCAAAGTGCAACTTTCGGCTCGCGGGGCGAACAGGCTTCCTTGTCCACGTTGCACGGGAAATATAATGCCTGTCTTGACAAACGCTTACAAAGCGCCCGCACCTGAATGCTGTGCCCCCAACGCGGTGTAAGGCGCAATCGGAGCGCCTTTCTGTGCCAGAGGGCCCCCGGTGCCAAACGGCCGCCGGCCACTAGCCCTCACCCGGCGCTGCGCCCAATTCTCTATGCCTGACTGACAGCTTGTCACACCCGGGTGGAGTCGGCGGCGACCGCCTGACGCCCGCAGGCGGCCACCTGGCGCCGCGGCTGCAGCAAAGATCGGGAAAGCGAACTGGAGAAACGCGCGCTGCATGGCCAACTGCGTTTCCAATGGCCACAACCTGCACATATAGTTGGTAGATGGGCAGATTGCAAAACTCGGTCAGGAAACGCTCTGGTTCGGTTGGGCCGCAGACATAAGGATGGAGGACATGAGATTCCGAGGCGTGCATCACGTAGAATTTTCCGTTCTGGACTATGACCACTCGGTCAAATTCTACGACCGGATGTTCGGATGGCTGGGTTACAGAAGTTTCTGGACCTTGGACATCGGCTACCGCTCTACCTACTACATGGCCCGGTTCCCGGTGCCGCACAGCTATATCGGCATTCAACCCGCTGCCCAGGGTGAAAAATTGAACCATGAAGACCATGCGCCCGGGGTCCATCATATCGCACTGTGGGCACGCAGCAGGAAAGAAGTCGATCAATTCTATAGAGAATTCCTGCTCAGAGAGCACGTGACTGTGACGGACGACCCGACCGAATACCCTGTCTATGCGCCGGGCTACTACGCCGTGTTTTTCATCGACCCAACCGGAATACGTTGGGAGCTCGCGTATACGCCGCGTATTCCCATGCCCTGGGATATTCTCAAGACGTTAAGAGTGGTGAAGCGACTGCGCAAACAACATCCCCAGTGGAAGCACCATCCCGCCAAAGAGATGATGCGAACGCTGCCTTCACGGAATGATCAGTCCTGATACGGGTGCAACCAGGCGGCGCGACCAGCGCGCAATCCCTGGTTGCATCGTCCGGTGAACCGTGTGGCGGCAATCCTGGCAATAAAGGCCGGCAGTGTCTGGCTGATTATCCTTGTTCTTGCCATTGCCAATGGCATTGCCCGGGAGACGTTACTGGTACCTGCTATTGGGCAAGCCGCTGCGTTACCCTTAAGCGGCATCACACTTTCTGTTCTGGTGTTCCTGACAGCCTGTGCTGCGGCTCCGTTTTTTGGCAGGAACTCCGCAAGGACATGTGTATCTATCGGCCTGCAGTGGGTGCTGATGACGCTCTCGTTCGAATTTCTATAAGGCAAATGGTTGGATAGTGAGTGCGGAATGGGGCAAGAGTTCAGGGTGATGGCAGCGCGCAGGTCCCTTCGTTACCCGTGGATGATCCATTGACAAGTGATGAAAAGAGCGTCTATTTTGCGTATACTCGAATACACATTCTGCTGAAAATGGACTTAAGAACAGCAGCCATAGAATAAGGTACTTGCGACAATTGAAGCTGTAGCCAAAGTAGGCTGTTCAACTTGCACTGACGATGCCGAAAAGATTAGCACCCATTTTGACTTCTTACCTTTGGAAGCAGCATTGGCCAACGTACTGAGCGGTAAGAACTATGTGCTTGCCAAACGCGATGGTGACAATGCGGTACGGATGTGGATCCTGCCTGTAGGCGGTGACTATTCGTTGACAGATAACGGGGTCAGGCATGGTGAGTTTTGTTCATTCCTGCAAGGGAAAAAGGAGGCGGAGGAACTTGCTGATGAACTTTACCGCAATGAGCAGGGGCTGACCGCACAAATGGCACGGGACATGCGTTCTCCCACAACCAGTTACCGATCATGGCTTGCACATGAGGGAAATCATGATTGATCTATCGACTAGTTACCTCGGACTCGAACTCGATTCACCCCTGGTGATATCGTCGAACCCACTGTGCGGCAATGTGGATAACATCAAGCGTATGGAAGACGCTGGAGCAGGAGCTGTGGTGTTACCCTCACTGTTCGAGGAACAGATCACATTACAGGATAACCCATCGGCGGCCCAGGCGACTGGCAAGATAACGTTGCCTCCAGCGCTGCGCCATCTGCCCAGCCTGAAGGAATACAACAGTGGCGCGGACGGCTACCTGATGCTGATCTATGAGGCCAAGAAGGCTGTAGGGATTCCAATCATTGCCAGCCTCAACGGTACCTCTACGGGGGGTTGGGTTAAGTATGCCAGACTGCTGGCATCGGCCGGTGCGGATGCAATGGAACTGAACATATACTACCTTCCAACCTCGGTCGACAGCCCGGGCGCGGATATCGAACAGCGGTTTGTCCATCTAATTAGAGAGATCAAGGCCAGCGTGCCGATTCCGGTCGCGGTCAAACTCAACCCCTATTTCAGTTCCATCCCGAATATAGCCGCGCAGCTCGCCCATGCCGGCGCCGATGGCCTGGTGCTGTTTAATCGCTTCTATCAGCCCGATTTTGACCTTGATACAGAAACGGTGGTACCGAGCCTGAATCTGAGTGAATCGGCAGAGTTACGCCTGCGCTTACGCTGGGTAGCCATCCTGTATGGCCGAATCCAGGCTGATATGGCTATTACGGGAGGCGTGCATACTGGTGCAGATGCAGTCAAAGCCCTTTTGGCTGGAGCTTCCGTTGTGATGATGGCGTCCGCCTTACTGAAAAATGGCATCGCTTGTATCGAGCAGGTCACTGCCGAAATGACTCAGTGGCTGGACGCACACAGCTACGCTGACGTTGATGAAGTGCGAGGCCGTATGAGTCAGCAGAATGTAGCAGCACCCGCAGCATTTGAACGGGCGAATTACATTGAAGAGCTTCAATCCTATACGCACGAGGGTGGATTGTAAGGAACAGAGGATTGTTGATACAACGGGTTAGTGGAGAATGGCACTTGCTTAGGCTCTAAGCATTTGAAGTAATCAAAGAAGGCTGGCGCAAGTGATAAGGTGGAACTGCGAGAAACCATCCATCATTGTCAAGGAGTCAGCCCGAATGGATCCTAAGCGCCACGGGTACGCGCTGCAACAGTGACGAGTCCGGAACTGGGCTGAAAACAGTGATCCTTATGCCTTCTTCAATCTACCCAGCAGTCGGCAATTGTTTGGCGAGGTCGAGTCGCTGTTGCCGGAACATCGGGAGCGACTGTTCCCGCCAACCGATCGGTAATTGTCAAGGTAGCTGCCGCCTCGATGGATTAACTGATCCCGCTTTTTCCAACCGTGTTTGTCAACATTATTATCGCACTACCATGCGGCATAATTGCGCGGCTTGTTGTGACATCACGCTCAGTCAGTGCACTCGTCCGGCAAGAACAGGCGGAATCGGGGAAATGCTGTTCCCCGATTCCGCGCCGTGGCCTAGGCTGCCTGGGCAGCTTCCCTGGGGTCGTCACGAATCACCACCGTCCTGGCAACTGCTGTGATTTCATTGGCAGGCATGCCGACGCGCCTGGCGTGTTCCCGAATGGCGTCAGCACTGACCGCCTGGTAAATGCACACGGTACCCAGTGTGCCGTCATCTTCAGAAACTACGTAGGATCGGATCCAGCGGATCTGGTCTGCCATTTCATCGTTACCAATGCGCAGCGATACACCGGCAGTGGCTTCCAGTTCCTGGGCATTCTTCCAGGCGTTGCGGCGTCGTATAACAAAAGTCTGCATCGTAGCTCTCCTGATATGAGTTTAACCTTCTCGTGCCAACCATGGCCCGCGGCCGTGTTGACGGGAATCAGTCTGGCAAAATCCGGCCTTGATTGCAGATGGCGTATATGACATTGTTGGATGGTGAATAAGCCATTCGACCTGTGAGGTCTGAAATGCACATCACCATACTGGTTCCCGGCTACGGCATGTCGTCAGCGGTCATTGGCCCCTTTGAGGTGTTCAGCAACACGGGCGTTGTCTGGAATGCCCTCCTTGGCGAGGAAGTGGCGGCGACGTTCAAGGTGGTCACCGCTTCCCTGGATGGCAGGCCGGTGGGTTACGAAGGCGGGATTTCTATCCAGCCGGACAAGTCCCTCGCGCAAATCCGAAAGACAGATTTGATCTTTGTACCCACGATCGGTCTTGATGTAGATACGGTGTTTGCCCGACACGGGAAAATGATTCAGTTCATCCAGCGTCAGGCTGAAAAAGGGACGGTAATTGCCGGTGTATGCAGCGGTGTGGCCATGCTGGCAGAAGCGGGCGTGCTCGATGGCAGGCCGGCAACGACTCACTGGGCTCTGGCCGATCAGTTCCGCAAACGCTACCCAAAGGTGGACTGGAAACCGGAATTGTTCATCACCGAGTCCGACAATATCTTTTGCGGTGGCGGCGTCTATGCGGCGCTGGATTTATGTCTGTACCTCGTCGAGCGTCTGGCGGGCTATGAAGTTGCCAAGCAATGCGGTCGCGCCCTGCTGATCGACGCACCACGCACCTGGCAGGCCAGTTTCAGTGCGCCGTTGCTCAACCAGCAGCACCATGACGCGAAAATCAGGCAGGCGCAGGACTATCTGCACGAATACTTCAGTGCGCAGTTCACCATTGATGAACTGGCGCAGCGGGTGGGCATGAGTAGCCGCAATTTTACCCGCCGTTTCAGACAGGCCACCGGCGAGCGGCCATTGACGTATTTACACAAGCTGCGGATCAATTGTGCCAAGCAGTTGCTGGAAACCGACTTCAAATCGGTTCAGGAGGTGTGTTACGAGGTTGGCTATGAGGACGTACCGTTCTTCCGCAATATATTCAAGCGCTATACGGGTTTTGCGCCGAAAGAATACCGGCAGCGTTTCGGCGGCCAGCGGGTCAACGGGACAATTATGACGAACGTGGTCTAGGAGGCTGCCGGACTTGGGCGATCGTAGCGAGCAAGGTGGGAGGGCGATGCCATTTTTCGATCGTTTGAGCATAAAGCCGCCGCTATCTGACGAAAAGGATCGGGAAAATGGGGCGCTCTTCCACCGGCGCAGCAGATCAGCCCCGACTCCGACAGCCTCCTAGCTGTGGCGAAATGGCGCGCCCGACAGGAGTCGAACCTGTGACCTTCGGCTTCGGAGGTCGCGGGTATTTCTCAACACTGTTTGTAACAAGCACAATACGCACGTTCGCATCCAGGTCCCGCAACCGTGACCTGATGTGACTGAGTTTGACAGCGGTGATCTCGGGCGTGTCACCCTGTTGAAGGCGTGGTCCCGCCCTTACGGTACCAAGCCCGGCTCAGACGCGGAATTGTGCCATGTGCGCCTGCACATCGTTGGCCAGCGACTCCAGCTGTGCGGCTTGCGACGCCGTCTGCTGGCCTGCAGCGGCGGATGTCTCGGCAAGATCGTGGATGCTGACAGTGTTGCGATTGATTTCATCGCTGACGGCACTCTGCTCCTCAGCGGCACTGGCGATCTGTGTATTCATATCGTTGATGCTGGCAACCGCCGTGGTGATCTTGGCCAGGGACTCACCGGCGGCACCCGCCTTGACCACACTCGCCTCGGCCTTGTTACGGCCGGCCGCCATGGCCTCCGCGGCTGCCGCGGCACGGGCCTGCAGCGACTGGATAATGGCCTGAATCTCGCCCGTGGACTGCTGCGTCCTGGAAGCCAGGGTGCGCACTTCGTCGGCTACCACGGCAAAACCACGCCCCTGCTCACCGGCGCGGGCCGCCTCGATCGCGGCATTCAGGGCCAGCAGGTTGGTCTGGTCGGCGATACCCCTTATTACGTCCAGCACGGCCCCGATGTTGGCACTTTCCGCTTCCAGCTCCTGGATGACGTTGGTGCTGCTCTGCACTTCGGCTGCCAGCTCATTGATCACCTGGATAGCTTCAGAGACCACCTGCTGGCCGTGGCGGGCCTCGCTGTCGGCTTCACCGGCGCCGTGGGCCGCGCTGGCGGCGTTGGCAGCGACCTCGTGAATGCTGGTCGTCATCTGATTCATGGCAGTGGCCACCTGGTTGATCTCGCCCAGCTGGGCACTGACCGTGCGGTTGCTCTCCGCGGCTACCCCTGTCAGACGTTCTGGCGGCCACACCCAGGTCGCTGGCCGAAGCGGCCACCTGGCTGATGATAGCGTGCAGCTTGTCCAGGAACCGGTTGAACGTCGCTGCCAGTCCGCCCAGTTCGTCATGCGACGTGTGCGCCAGCCGCACGGTCAGGTCACCATCACCCTCGGCGATATTCTCCATACGGGCGATCAGCCGGCGCATGGGAGACAGAATCAGAGCGGGGAATACCAGCATCAGAGCGGCGCAAATGACCAGGCCAACCATGCCGGCAGCGACAATACTGTTGCGCCCTCCCGCCACGGTGGCATCACTCTGCTGGCGGGCGACATCGGCCAGCCGCAGTTCCATCGCCGTGAGTTCGGCGAGTACGCCACGCATGGCTTCGAACAGGCGGTTGGCCTCGCCAAAGCTCAGCTCGATTGCCGTGCTGCGCCCCTCGCGCGTGTCACTGGCGCGGGCCTCGACCACCTGCTTGCTGACTTTCTCCCACTCACTGCGGAGTGCTTTGTATTCCTCGACCTTGCCACGTGCATCGGCGCTGCTGGTCAGCGTGGCGAATTTCGCCACCCGTTCCCGTGCCTGCTGCACGTTTTCGTCGTATCGGGCTCGCAGCCTGGCGAACTCTTCCGAGCCGACCGGAATGAAGATCATGCTGCGTTCCGCCACCAGCGCCTGATAGAGATCACGATCTGCCTCCACGAGCGCATCGACATTGGGCAGGTGGACCGTGCCGATGGCCTTGGTCCTGGCACTGATACTGCTTGCAACCTGAAGGGAAATCACCATCAGGCTCACCAGAGCCAGTGCGACCACGGCAACCGGAATCACCAGTTTCCAGCGCAGGGATATGTCTTGCAGCCTGGCCATGTCAAACCTCCCTGTTTGCGTCTACTGGCCGCTGGCTTCGAGCTCGTCGATATTGACACCGATAGTGATGGCGCCGATGGCCTTGCCAACATCCATCACCGGCACTGAAACCTGTACCAGGTAGGCCTGTGCGCTTTCGTCGAACTTAACCTTGCTGATGTGCACCGCACCGGCGCCATCCTTGAAGGATTGCGTGAATTTCGGTTCGTCGCCCTGCCAGTAATCGGAGGTCTTGTTGGTCATGGCCACGTTGGCGCCCAGATGGTCCATGAGAAAGAGCTCAGTGAAATACGGCTTGGTTTGTTCCAGTTTTTTCAACTCCTCCGCTGCCGTATTATGCATCAGAGCGTGCATGAATTCGCTGACACCGGTGTAGGCAATCCATTCGGCGTCCGTTGCCTTGACTTGGTCGAGCGTGGGGGCCATGCCGTTACGCTCCTTTACCGCCGCGACCAGAACCGGGTCGGTACCCCAGGCCTGCAGCTCGGGCACGAGATTGTTTACGGAGGCCGGTGCGTCTTCGGCCTGTGCCGTCACGCAGAACAGGGTTCCAATTAATGCCGCAGTCAGGGAATGGGTCATCTTCATGGTCGTATCCTTTCGTAAACGAAAATCTAGACGAGAAACCTCGTACAACGCCATGATGTGTCGGCCAGTGCACCTGAAGGCTTTAGTTCGTTCAGATGAGACACCGAATAAAGCCGCGGCCGCTCAACCCGGCCGTAAGGCCCATCGATCCCTTTGTCAACCGCTCCTTGCATTGCGAACCAACCGCTTTGTAAACATGATCGGCTATTCAGTCGAGCTCATATAACACCGGCAATAGCCAGGAAAAGATGAGCCACATGATCACGGTCAAGGGGATGCCGACCCGCATGAAATCGCCGAAGCGGTAGCCGCCGGTACCCATGATCAGCAGGTTGGTCTTGTAGGCCATCGGCGTGGCAAAACTCATGTTGGCGCCGAACAGTACTGCCAGGACGAACGGCTCCACCGGCATGGCCACCTGTCGTGCGATCTCCAGCGCAACGGGGGTGCCGATGACAGCCGCCGCATTGTTGGAGACGATGTTGGTGATCACGGACATAAGGATCATCAGACCGCTGAGCATCACCCTGGGCGAGGCCCCCTGGGTGGCATCGACGAACAGCCGGGCGAGATAGTCAGCGCCACCGGTCTTGAGCAGGGCCACCCCAAGGGCGAGACTGGCCACTACGATCATGATCACCTGGACACTGAGTGCGGCGGTGGCATCGCGCCAGTTCAGGCAGCGAGTGAACAACATGAGCATCACCCCGGCCACCGCGGAGATGGCAATGGGCATGATGCCAAAGGCGGCGACGAGCACAATCCCTGCCATGATCATCAGCGCCAGCGGCGCGCGCTTGGTCTTGGGCACGTCAGTCGTCGCGTCCAGCACCAGCAGCTGTCCGCTACGTTTGAATTCGGCAATCTGTTCCCGCGCGCCCTGCACCAGTAACACGTCACCGGTCCGCAGTTGCGTATCGGAGATATCCGATTTCATGGTCTTGATGGTCGGTCCCGCCCGGTGGATGGCCAACGGGATCAGCTGGTAACGATCGGCAAAGCGGCTGCGCGCCACGCTGGAGTCCTCCAGCGGTGATCCCTGAGTCACGATGATCTCGGCCAACTGCTGGTCTTCGTTGCTCAGGGGATGATCCTCGTCCACTGGTTCGTCGCCGGAGTACAGTTCGGCACCCAGGACCTGTTCGTACTCTTTGAGGTTGTCGGGCGTATCGTTGAGTAACAACTGATCGCCGCCCCGCACAATCACATCCGGCAATGGTTGCAGAAAGGTGTCCTCACCCCGGCGGATGCGGCTCACGCGCATGCCCTGGCCGGCCTTGTCAGCGATCTCTGACAACGGTCGGCCGTCGGCATAACTGTCCTCCGGGATGTTGAGCTGGGCGGAGAACACCCGGGGTGATCGATCATCGAGCTGTGTCTTGCGGCGAGGGACCAGGTGGGGCGCGATGAGCCAGAGATACAGCAGCGCGACCCCGCCGGCGATGGCCACCGGCAGCGCGAAGTCGAACATCTGGAAGCGGCGCATGCCCATATCTTCGGCCACGGAGACCACCAGCAGGTTGGTGGAGGTACCGATAGTGGTGCTCATCCCCCCGATCAGGGTGGCGAAGCCCATGGGCATGAGCACCTTGGAGGCCGGGGTCTTGGTGCGCAGGGCCACGCCCACCAGGATGGGCAGCAACAGGATCACGATCGGCACATTGTTGACAAAGGCGCTCAGGGCCGCGCCGACGATAAGTGTGAGTAGAAACGAAAGCCGAGGCACCACCGACCACATGCGCGACAGGAAACGGCCCACCGGCTCCAGGGCGCCGGTGCGGATCAGGCCCTGACCGGCGATCATCAACGCCGATACCGCGACCAGGGCCTCATGCCCGAAGCCGGAATAAAACGCCAGGGCAGGCAGCCGCTGCCCGTGGTCGCTGTAGGGAAACAGTTCAAAACCGACGGTCAACGTCACCAGCACCAGCAGGCTGGACGTCTCCAGCGGAATCTTCTCTCTGGAGAACAGGAACAGCGCCACCAGGCTCAGGCCCAGCACGGCCATGGCGTGTGGATTGGGGGGTAAGAGCATCGTCTGATAATGACGCCAAGTCATTGATAAATGTGGCGCGCCCGACAGGAGTCGAACCTGTGACCTTCGGCTTCGGAGGCCGAAATCGGCCCTTTTCCTGCACGTCTCGAAACTCATAATACGTGGATTAACAACGCATTACAACGCACCTATCCGCATGTAAACGAACCTGGCCACAATTCGGAGTGGAGCGGATTTGGAGCGGATTTTCGTGTGCTGCGGCGTTACCGCGTCAATCTAAACCATGACGTTTTTCGGGCGGAAATTGCTACATGTCTCCACAAAACCTATTTTTGGAGACTTTGATGGAATTACTGACCAAGGCCGATGCCGCCATGCTGCTTGGTGTCCACATTCGCACTATAGAGAACATGATCCTGCGCAATGAACTGCCACGCCCCAAGTCACTTGGGCGACGCGTACACTGGCTTAAACACGATTTCGAAGCACACCTGATAAAGGTGCTTGGTTGCAATGATGACAAAGAAGCCCCCATCAACAGCTCTTCTCCCAGCGCAGCGTCCAGAAAATCCCGCCCCTGATCCAACACCGTTGCCATACTTGGAAAGAGTCGGCCAGGGTGACCTCATATCCTCAGGCCACCGCCGCCATCTGGCTATTCGATCGGTCAAATCGGCGTAGCGTGAAGAAAAATACAGATTAACCATATGAAAAGCAGCGGCGGCCTTCGTGTCGCCAGTTTGTTTCGGGAAAGGCGGCTCTTGTCGACCGAGCTCCTTTAGTGGTTAGCTATATTGGACGTTGTTAAACGGGAACTTCCGACCCTAATAAGACCTTCGCGCCTGCCACCCACAGTTTCTCCCAGCAACAGGGCAGCGGCGGATCGATCCTGTTTACCAGTCAGTACGGCACCGTGAATCTGGCTGACCTTCCGGTCATCTCTATCGATGGCCGCCCACAGCCATCGCGTCACGCCGAGAACCGCTCTGCGGGTACGGCCGAGCCGGTCAGCAGTTCTCGCCCCTCGCAAGAGGCGGATATATTCGCCGCCATGGAACGCCTTGCGGACCTGCGCGCAAAGGGTGTTCTCACCGACGACGAATTCACACAGAAAAAGGCTGAACTACTGGGTCGTTTATAACACCGATATCCTGTGGCTTTCTCACAGAGCAACACCGCGGCCGAATCTAGCCTCGTAGCATACGGATGGACCGCTACACCACAGCCAATTAAAACGGTGCTTGTGCTAATTCCGATCAGAAACCCTGCATCAGCGGGTTTTTTTCTTTTCTTGGGAATGAGGGGTTTTGGCCGTACCCTGAAGTTTAGCCGCCGTTACTGTTCGAAAACGCTAATCGCCAGGAGACGATCCTGAGACGACATTCAGACCGGACTTCCAATTGGCAGCTAATCAGCGCTACGCGGACGGCCACATGTTGCGATGGTAGGGGGTTCTGTTAGTCACCGGATAACGATAGCCGTTTTGCGTGTGGAAGCCAGGGGCTTGGGTGGCTATGCTTCCTGACATGATTCAATTGCCGGTGAGCGACGAGCTGTCGTAATCAAGAAGCGCCGTAAGGCGTGCCGTATGACGGGCTTGCAGAAGGAGAACAGGATGCAGATACGGCTTGGATACGAGTCGATCTACGAGTGTCCGCAGCCGACCCCCATGATCCTGACGCTGACCATCCATTTCACCCGCGTCTCCGATCTCGTCATTGTAGACCACATTATCACCAGCCCGCCCACCCCGATCAGCGGGTACCGTGACGGTTTCGGTAACTGGTGCAGCGGCATCGTCGCGCCACCAAGTGACCTGCGAATCTCCACCGACGCACTCATCAATGATAGCGGACGGCCGGATGCGGTCGGGAACTTCGCTACCACGCAGTGCGCCGTGGAAAACTTGCCGACCGGCACACTCGTGTATTTGCTCGGTAGCCGCTACTGCGAGACCGATCGGCTGTCCGAGACCGCCTGGGCGATCTTCGGGCAGACGCCCCCCGGCTGGCCGCGCGTCCAGGCCATTTGCGATTTCGTGCATGGGCATATTACCTTCGGCTACGAGCATGCCCGGGTGACCAAGACCGCGCTTGAAGCGTTCAAGGAGTGCAGGGGCGTGTGTCGCGACTATACCCACCTCGCGATCACGTTCTGTCGCTGCATGAATATTCCAGCGCGCTACTGCACCGGCTATCTTAGCGACATCGGGGTGCCTGCCTCGCCGGAGCCAATGGACTTCTCCACGTGGTTCGAGGCATACCTCGGCGACCGCTGGTATATCTTCGATCCACGCAACAATATGCCGCGAGTCGGGCGTGTGTTGATTGTGCAGGGCCGGGATGCGGCGGATGTATCACTCAGTACCGCGTTCGGTCCGAATGTACTCAAGAGCTTCAAGGTGTGGAACGACGAAGTGAGGGGGGCAGTACGGATTCTGATGCGCACCCTGTGTGGCAGTAGCACAGCACGGACAAGTCCGCGATGATCGATGCGGATGCCGATGTAACGACATTGTCGTTGCTTAGTCCCGATGAACCGCCTGCAGTCGAGATGGTCAATGCCGACGGCAGCAGCAGCGCCGTGCTTCTCTGCGATCACGCCTCTAATCGCGTGCCAGAACGCCTGGGAAACCTGGGGTTGGACGCTGTACAGTTGGCCGATCACATCGGCTGGGACCCGGGCGTTGCCGACGTAGCACGCCGCCTTTCGGCACGTCTAGGAGGCTGTCGGATTTGGGACTGATCTACTGCGCCGGTGGGAGATCGCCCCATTTTCCCGATCCTTTTCGTCAAATAGCTGCGGCTATTCTCCTCAAACGATCGAAAAAATGGCCTCGCCCTCCCACCTTGCTCGCTACGATCGCCCAAATCCGACAGCCTCCTAGATGCCCCCTTGGTGTTGAGCGGCTACTCACGTCTGGTCATCGACTGCAATCGACCGCTGCGCAGCGCGGAATCCATTGCCAAAGAAAGTGCCGGCGTGCCCGTCCCGCGTAACCGCGGGTTGTCGCCCGCGGAAAGAGAGAGCCGCATCAATGCACTGTTCCGGCCTTACCACGACGCCATTGATGAGCTGCTCAATGGCCGTTCACGGCGACGGAGTCTGCTACTCAGCATTCACAGCTTCACGCCGCTCCTGAACGGCCGGCCGCGCCCCTGGCACATCGTAACGGGAATAGGGGACAGACCACGATTTTCACAGTGCTTAATTAGTAAGGGAATAGAATTCATTAAACGTGGTCTGTCCCCAAATTACCCCTATTATTGGCGGCTGAGCACAATCCTGTACCGTGCCTGTCCGCTTTTGAGCCGTGCGATTGCTTCGTTCACTTGTTCGAAACTAAATTGCTCTGTTACCGGTTTGATCTGGTGACGTGCTGTAAATTCCAGCATGCGCCGAATAGTGGCCGGACTACCAACCGGCGATCCCGACACCGAACGCTGCCCCAAAAGCATTGGAAACACCTGCAGATCCAGGGGGTCCAATGTCGCGCCAAGGAAATGGAGGCGGCCCCTGGGCTTAAGGGCAGACATATACGCGTTCCAGTCCAGTTTGATGTTTACGGTAGAAAGGATCAGATCGAAGTGGCCAGCCACAGATTCAAGTGCCGATGAGTCTCTGGAGCTGAGCGTATGGTGCGCACCCAGTTTGAGCGCCTCCTCTTGTTTCGCCGGGCTCGACGTGAAAGCTGTAACCTCGCAACCCCATGCGTTAAGAAACTGAAGCGCCATGTGGCCGAGCCCGCCAATACCGATCACGCCGACCCTGGCGGTCGGAGAAACGTCAAACTGAACCAGTGGGTTGAAAACCGTTATTCCACCACAGAACAACGGTCCGGCATTCGCTGAATCGACCGACTGCGGTAGCGGAAACACGCTGACCGCGCTGGCACGTACTTTTTCGGCAAACCCACCGTGGCGCCCGACAATGGTAGCCTCAGAATTGGCGCAGAGATTATGATCACCCGACAGACAGGAGCCGCAGGACATGCAGTATCCGGAATGCCAGCCCAATCCCACACGCTGACCGACCTCAAGGTGTGTCGCAGCACCGCCGACTGCAGCGATTGTTCCGATGACTTCGTGCCCGGGTACGATGGGGTACTCTGTCATGCCCCATTCGTTATCCAACATGCTGAGATCACTGTGACAGATGCCGCAGTGCTCAACATTGATTTCGACCTGATGGGCACCGAGCGGACCGGGGTCATATTCGAAGGGTCTTAACTCTCCGCCAGGCTTGAATGCCGCATAAGCTTTTATCATCACGCTTCTCCTGTGAGCGAATTATCCATGCTCTCTGCATGTATCACGCAATTGACAGTCTAGCCGAAAGTAGCGAAAGTAGGGGACAGACCACGTTTTTTATTCACAACGAGACTCGTGTTTACTGAATAGTAGTGAGATGATAGCAAACGATGGCACCGGCAAGACACAGGAACGATATGCAGCCTGCACATTTCTTTCGGGTCATCCGCCGTGCGCTATCGGCAATAGCGTCGCCCTTCACTGCTTCGCGCACCGCGCCTACACTGACAGCCATCTTCATTGCATCGGATGCCGGTGAACCCATGCAGGCGGTTGAGTCTGTGTATGCGGAACGGAACCGGGGACTGCAAGGCGACCGCTATCATGATGACAACGGTCACTGGCAATCCATTGAAGGCTGCCAGGTCACCCTGATCACCGAGCACGAATTGCAACAGGCGCAACGACGTACCGATATACCGCTCGACAGCGGCGCGCACCGCCGCAATCTGGTGATTGATGGCATCAAGCTTTCAGCACTGGAAGGCAAGCGTTTTCAGATCGGCGAAGCGGTCTTTGAATACCACAAGCCACGGCCGCCCTGCGGTTATCTCGATCGGGTGGAAGGGAAAGGGATTGGGCGTGCGTTGAGTCATCGGAGTGGGGTATGTGTAAGGGTGGTTAAGGGTGGGATGTTCAGTGTTGGCGATTCGATAACAGTAATCACAACCTAACTTGAGTCAATTCAAGTTAAACAAGTGTTCACGAT
Source organism: uncultured Gammaproteobacteria bacterium (assembly GCA_963814945.1). Taxonomy (GTDB): domain Bacteria; phylum Pseudomonadota; class Gammaproteobacteria; order DSM-19610; family DSM-19610; genus Thiogranum. The sequence continues at coordinate 10,228 of CAWFEQ010000018.1, read as the reverse complement.
AATTGCACCGTCACCGTCACCGTCGACGGCATGGTATTCCGTGTGGTTATTGCTCAACATTCACTTCCACATGCTGTTCCTCGGTGGGGTGTATGTCGGGCGCCCCGACGGTTCGCTCCGGTTCTGCTGGGTGAAGGCGTCATCAAGCACCGAGCTTGCCCGACTGACCCAAACCCTGGCGCAGCGCATCGGCCGGTACCTGGAACGCCAGGGACTATTGGAACGGGATGCGGAGAACAGCTACCTGGCCGGCGACGGGCTCGAGGCCGAATCGATGGAACAGCTGCTGGGTTCCTCAATCACCTCGGCAACTGCTCCTGCGTTGCTCTACCTCCTGCATCCATGCAGTCGTATCGCATCGCTATAGGTCCGCAACAGGGCCGCAAGGTTTTCACGCTGCAGACGCTGCCAGCCTGCGATGAGCCGTTCGATGACGGGGTGGGCAAGGTGGCCGGGTTCTCGCTACACGCCGGCGTGGCGGCGCGGGCGGATGAACGCAAGAAGCTGGAACGGCTGTGCCGGTATATCAGCCGGCCGGCGATCTCGTAAAAGCGGCTGTCGCTCACACCAAACGGTAACGTCCGTTACCAGTTGAAGACGCCGTACCGTGAAAGCTTGCCCCGCGAGCGTAGCGAGTGTTTTGGGTACGGCACGACTCACGTCATTTTCGAGCCGCTGGACTTGATGGCCCGGCTTGCCGCCCTGGTGCCTAAGCCCCGCGTCAACCTGACACGCCTATGCAGATCTCTGCATAGGCGTGTCTATGCGGAGACCGGGACTATGCGCACCGTGGTCGCTCGGTGGATGTAGAAGTTGATGGTGGTGAAGGAGTTGCGCGCGTGACCGCTTTGCAGAACGGCGCATAGTCCGGATGCTCAGGCTGACGTTTCAGCCAAAAGGAGCATCCTATGATCAATCACGATTCGTGGACACTCGACTCCATCGTCGAGGTATACAAGCGCGACCAGCGACGGGTCCGAGGACTGCGAGAGCCGACTCTGAAGTCGTACGAGGCGGTTCTTCGTCCGTTCCTGCGATTCTCCCTCGGGGAAGATCCGCTCGAACCAGCACGTTTGACGCCGGCCGATGTGGTGCAGTTCGTCACGTCATTACAGGATCGATACTCGGCGCGTTCGCTGAAGCATGTGCGCACGGCGCTGCGGTCGCTATTCCGCTTCCTGCGCATGAAGGGCTACTGCGACGAGCGGCTCGAGTTGGCGATCCCTGCCGTTGCGCACTGGCGGATGGCAACGCTGCCTCGATGCCTCAACGAGCAGCAGCTCAAGCAGGTGCTGAAGGCCTTCGATCCTCGGACCCCCTGCGGACTACGCGACCGGGCCATCGTGTCGTGCCTGGCGATGCTGGGGCTACGCCCCCGCGAACTCGCAGAACTGCATCTTGAGGACATCGACTGGCGCGGCGGCACGATACGCTTGCGCACACGCAAGACCCGTCGCGGCGCCATGCTGCCACTCCCGCGCGAGGCCGGTCATGCGATCGTCGGCTACTTGCGCCAGGGACGCCCGACGACGACCGAGCGTCGGCTGTTTGTCCAGCACAGCGGGCGCCGCTGTGGCGCGGCGCTCTCGGCTCCCGCCATCACGGCGGCTGTGGTCCGCGCTTTTCAACGTGTCGGAGTCGACGCGCCGCTAGGCGGCGCGTACGTATTTCGTCACACGGTCGCTAGCCGTCTGGTGGCTCGCGGAGCTTCTCTCAAAGAGGTGGCCGATTTCCTCGGACATCAATGCCTCGACACGACGACGATCTACGCGAAGCTCGACCTGTCGGCCCTGCGTGAGGTCGCGCTGCCCTGGCCGGAGGTGTTGCCATGACAGACTCGAACCTCCTTGCGCAGGTCGAAGAATACCTGTCGTTCCGTCGCGGGCTCGGTTTCGATCTCGGGTCGGCGGCCTGTCACCTGCGCAGTTTTGCGCGCTACGCCGAACAAGTTGGCCATCGTGGTCCCATCACGGTGGATCTGGCGACACGATGGGCGTTGCGTTCACGTTCGCGTGAGCCGGCACAAGCCGCCCGGCGTCTTGCAGTGATTCGTTTGTTCGCGCGCCATCGAGCGCTGATCGATCCGGCGACCGAGATCCCGCCGGTCGACCTGCTCGGGCGCGTACCACGTCGCAAGCAGCCGCACATCTATAGCGATGCCGAGATCCGCTCACTGTTGCAGCAGGCCGGCCGGATGCGGCCTCGTGGCGGACTGTGCCCCAAGACGTATGTGGCCTTCTTCGCGCTGCTCTTCTCGACGGGACTGCGCCTCTCCGAAGCGTGTCGTCTCACCTGCGGCGACGTGGATTTGGATCGGGGCCTCCTGACGATACGGGGAACCAAGTTCCGCAAGTCCCGCTGCGTTCCGCTGCATCCGAGCGCGACAGGGGCGCTTACCCAGTATGCAGCCGAACGCGATGCACGCGTGCCGAGTGATCCCTCGAGCTTCTTCTTCCGCACTCAGCGTGCCTCGCAGCTGACACCGGACACAGTGCAGAAGGCGTTTGGCTGCCTAAGGCGTCGCCTGGGGTGGGCCGCTCAAGGTCGCGCCCGACGACCACGCATCCATGACACTCGCCACACCTTCGCCGTGCGCAGACTCCTGCGCTGGTACGAGGAGGGCGTTGACGTTGGGCAGAAGATCTTGGCCCTGTCCACCTATCTCGGGCACGCCAAAGTCACCGACACCTATTGGTACCTGACAGGCGTTCCAGAGCTCCTGGCGATCGCCTCGCAGCGATTCGAGGGTCTGGCTCAGCAGACGCAGGAGCGCCTGCCATGAGCGCGCCCAACCTCGATTTCCCGGCGCTGCTGCAGGACTTCTTCCAGCGCCGCCTGGTCGCCGAGCGTGGCGTGAGCGCGCACACGATCGCCAGCTACCGGGACTCGTTCGAGCTGCTGTTGCGTTACGCGGAGCGGCGCACGGGGCGAACGGCTTCCGCGCTCACCCTGCAGGATCTCGATGCGCCCATGATCCTGTCGTTTTTGGATCATTTGGAGACCGAGCGCAGTTGCGGTGCGCGCACGCGCAATCTGCGTCTCACTGCGATCCGCTCCTTCGTGCGTTATGCCTCGGTGCGCGATCCGGCATCCTTACCTGTTGCACAGCGCGTGCTCGCCATCGCCAGCAAACGCTTCGATCGGCCCGTTCTGGAGTCTCTGTCTCGTGATGAGATGCAAGCGCTGCTCGATGCACCCGACCGGGCTACCTGGAGCGGACAACGCGATGCGGCGTTGTTCGCCGTGCTGTACAACACCGGTGCGCGCGTCTCCGAGATTATCCGCCTGCGCGTCGCCGACATCCTTCTGGACCGTGCCCACGCCGTGCACCTGCACGGCAAAGGCAGGAAGGAGCGTGTCATCCCGCTCTGGAAGAGCACCATTGCTCAATTGCGCGCTTGGTTCGAACGCATCGACCGCCGGCCCGAGGCACCCGTGTTTCCCAATCGCGCCGGCAAACCGATGTCACGTTCCGGTGTCGAGCAGCGCCTTCGGGTAACGATCGCCAAAGCGTCGGTCCAGTGTCCATCGCTCCGAGGCCGTCCGATCTCGCCCCATACCGTGCGCCACGCGACCGCGATGCATCTGCTGCAGTCCGGTGTCGACATCACGGTCATTGCAATGTGGCTCGGTCATGAAGACACATCCACCACACACCAGTACATCGAAGCGGATCTTGAGATGAAGGAGGCCGCCCTCAAACGCATGGATGCTCCATCATCAAAACCCGTTCGCTTCAAGGCCAACGATCGTCTGCTGGCTTTCCTGGAAGCGCTCTGACTATGCGCAGTTCCGCCTCCCTATTGTCCGCTTCAGCAAGAGGGCCACCGATACTACTGCGCATAGTCTGGGACTCCGCATAGACACGCTTTCATGGTGTGTTTGCGCCGAACAGCCGACACCGCGCCCTCATCACGCCCGCGAAGCGTGGCAAGGGCAACAAGGCCAGGGTATCCGATGAACCGCAAACGCCCGCCGAACGGCGGGCGTCGATGACTTGGGCGCAACGCCTCAAGCGAGTGTTCCACATCGACATCGAAACCTGCAGTGAATGCGGCGGCTCAGTGAAAGTGATTGCCTGTATTGACGACCCGGCGGTTATTCAGAAGATACTCACCCACCTCGACAAGCAAGAACCCTCGCAGAGTGCGGGCCGGTTACCGCAAGGCCGGGCTCCGCCTGCCAGTCTGTTCGGCTGACGCCATCAAATCCCCCTCGTTCAACCCCAATTGCTGTTACCCGCAGAGCACGGCACGGCTTCGGTTGGCCTGCCGGCCGGGATGGGCCGGAAAGTGGTGGTGGCGAGGAAGTATTCTTCGATGGTGAGGACTGAATTGAGCAGAATTTCGTGAGGGTGGCAGGGCGCATGACTCTTCATCACCTGTGAGTGATCTGTTGACCATTGAGGAAAAGGGCGTTTATCCTTCCTCTACCCCCCGAGGGTTCCGAGCACGATGAGCAATACTCCAAGCGCCAGCAGCCAGCCCCACTTCTTTTTCAGCTCACCGAAAACGGCGAGCCGCAGGGATGATAAAGTCGCTTCGTCAGTTGCAGACATAACAGTTCTCCTTCCTGGTCATTTCCTGTGTTGGTTTGACTACCCCCATAATACCGGCTGTGGACACGGTGCTACGGTGACCGCTTGATCAGCCCGCGCGCCATCAACCAAGGCATATTCATTCGCCATCCGTCAGTTCGGCCACCGACGGCGCCGTGTCAAAACTGCCGCCGAGCGCGAGATGCAGCTGGATGCGGTTGGCGATCTGTGCGTTGCGCAACTGGATGACGTTCGATTCCACGGCGAGCTGTTCCGTCTGTAACTGTTCCACCCACAGCAGGTCACTCCTCCCCGCCTGTTACTGCACGGTGGCAAGCCGCACGGTCGCAATATGATCCGCGAGCGTGCGCTGCTCATACCCGAGACGCTTCTCCAGTATCTGCTCGCTGGCGAGCACATCCTCGACCTCGCGGAGCGGCTTCAGCACGACGCTGCTAAAGTTGGCCACCGCCTGCGCCTGCTGTGCGGTAGCGATCTTCACCTGGGTGCGCAGGGCCCCGCCTTCGTAGATCGGGATGACCGTACCGATCGCGGCGGAGGCAAGCCACGGACTGAGCTTCAGTTGCCTGATACGATGGCCTGAAAATGCGCTTTCAACCGTGACGCCCTTTCACAGGTGACGTCGTTGCGGCACCGCTTTCAGCCGCTTTCGATACCAGATGAATGCGTCTCCCCGTGATACCGCGATAGGCGATCTCTATCCCGAACGATACCAGAATCATGCCCAACAGAATCCAGAGATGGTTTCGGGTCGCCGGGTTTTCATCCACCTCGACGCACAGCACAAGCAGGGCGATGGCAGTGCTCAGGGCAGCCAGTCCGGATAGCCAGGCACGCCCGCCGGTGTCGCGCGCCAGGCGCACGTTGGCGACATTGACTGCCATGAACAGCAGCAGGAATCCGGCGCTGCCCATGGTCGCGATAGCCTCCAGGGGTACGAGATTCGCAATGACGAGGGCAAGACCAGCGGTGATCAGCGCCCCTTCGAGATGCTGGCCACGCATGGTCCGTTCCAGTTCTTTGGGAAGCTCGCCACTTCGGGCAATGATGTAAGCCAGACGTCCGGTGCCGTAAAAGGTCGCATTGATCGCCGAACTCGTGGCCATCAACGCCGCAATCGCGATGGCAATATAGCCGGCCCTGCCCATGAAATCCTCTGCCGCCACCGACAGAACATGATCGCTCGCCTTCGCCACTTCCGTGAAGCCCAGGTGTCCGACCACGACCATTGCGATCAGCACATAGATGAATGGCACTAAGTTAAGCCTGTAACTTCTTCGCATGCCCATATTTTTCGATCTCCATCCGTGCTTGCTGTCGAGGTCTATCCAATCGCGGATAAGGCTTTGGCCTGCGTTTGACTGCCCGCGGTTCGATCCTTCCGGGTCGATCGGCTACCCGTATTCGCGCAATGAGTACCAGCAGGGTTGCCGTATCTTCATCAGCTGCGGAGAGAAACTGACGTTGACTCCACGCCACCCAAATCTGCAGCGTATGCTTGAAGCTCAATTGACGCGGCAATACGTCCGCTTGCAATGCCGCCTCGGCCATCAGCAGCCGGATTAGATTGTACGCCAGCAGGTATGCCCAGAACTCTTTCTCGCACATCTGCGGGGTTTTGCAGCTGAGCGCTTCCATGCCAAGGGTCGTTTTGATGTTTCTCAGATCCAGCTCCACGTTCCAGCGCTGCCAAAACAACTCCCCCAGCGCAGCTTTGGGCGTTTTGCGCGGCGAGAGGAACGTGCTCACCAACACCTTCTTGCCGACTTTCACCTCGCGCACCTTGATTTCATCCGGATAGCCACGGTACGCCTCCACACTCATCCAGTCAGGCCTGGCAGGCTTGGACCACCACACCAGGTGATCGCGCGCGCCGAGCCGCTCGCCTCTGCGAAAATCGGTGATCCGCGCACCGTGCTGCTCAAACAGCACATCCACTGCGCGCCTGAGCATGTCGGCAATCAGGAAATAACTGCAAAAATAGGCATCCGCCAGCATCACATCACCTTCGACAAAGCACTCCTTGAGCTCCCGGAACAAACCGTGTTCACCCGTGCCCTTGCCTTGGTACGGCCCAATGGCGGCATCCAGCACTGCCCCATTGGAAAGCGCAATCACGCCCACCAGGCGCGCCAGCGGAAAACCAACGCCAGGTTCTTGCTGCCCATGTTGGGGGAAACGCGCCTGATTCTCCGCGGTGTCCGGCATCGACACCGTCGTACCGTCCACCAGCTTCACGTGTCGGCCTTGCCACAGCCACTCTTGGGGGCTCTGCTCACCCAGCAGCGCGCCGCTTTGCCGCGCCAGCATAATAAAATGACAATGAGCACTCCGCCGATATACGCGATCGGCAGCGAGCGCTTCGGGTCGGCAACGTCCCTTGAGGCATTGGCAATGAGCTCGAAACCTTCATAGTTCAGGAATATGAGCATGGCCCCGGCGACCAGACCCAGGGGCGTTACGAAGTTCTGGGGTCCGAGCCGATCCCATTCCATGGGCGTGAGCAAGCCGCCCACTATAAAAGCAGCCAGTAACAGCAGCTTGACCACGTTAAAAAAGTTCTCAGAGCGCATCACCAGCCTGGCCCCGAAGACGTTGACGACGACCAGACCGACGATCACGGCGCTGATCAGGATGTGCAACCAGAGGCCGCGGTTCTGCTCGGGGAAAAAGCTGGCGCCATAGGTGCCGAAGGCGTAGGCGTAGACCGCAAGCAGCACCACGTAGCTCAGCAGCAACAGGATATTGGCCGCCCCGGTCACGATGCCGCCGCCAAATGCCCGGTTCAGGAACTCGACCGTGCCGCCTTCTCCGGGAAAGCGTAGCGTCAGCTTGAGGTAGGAGTAACTGGTCAGCAGCGCCACGACCCCCGCGATCAGGAAGGCGACGGGGGCAGCGCCTTTGGTAACTTCCACGGTGAGTCCGGTCACGGCGAAAATGCCGCCGCCCACCATGCCACCGATTCCGATGGACACGGTGGAGAAGGTTCCGAGCCCGGCTTCCCTGCTGGAGGACATCAGGGTGAAATCTCCTTAAGCATGGTGTAGTTCCAGCATCTTTTCGTGTCGTTCCGCATCCTTCGCGGCTATTCAATCACAATTGAACATTTAATGCAGCATCAAGTCTGCGCCCGGTAAAGCGCAGCCGGGACTACCGAGTTTCGTTGCGAGTCCATTTTGCTCAACACCCACTGGGTGCTCGTGGTCATGGACCAGTTCACGCGCCGCATCATTGGCTTTGGTGTGCACAGCGGTGATGTCGACGGTGTGGACTTGTGTCGAATGTTCAACACGGCTACTCAACCAGGGGTGCTCCGAAGTATCTCAGCTCTGATAACGATCCGTTATTCCAGTATCTCCAATGGCAAGCGAATCTTCGAATCCTGGCTATTGATGAACTCAAGAGCATTCCCTATACGCCCCGCTCGCATCCTTTCATTAAGCGACTCATCGGGACCATTCGCCGTGAGTTTCTTGACCACATTTTATTCTGGAATGCCGGCGACCTGGTGAGAAAGCGTGCGGACTTCCAAACATATTACAACCATCACCGTACGCACAGCTCACTCGGCGGCGCCACCCCGACTGAATTTGCTGGAGAACCCACCAAAATGCAAACCACGTTGAATAACTTCCGTTGGCAGACTCACTGTCGAGAGCTCTACCAGCTTCCCGCAGCGGCTTGACTATCAATTCACTACGCACAGGGTGGGTCTGCGCGATCGCGAGAAGATGGTTTCCTACTACCGGGCGGTCTATGCAAGCACCGAAAAAACCGTTGCCTTGTTGAGGGGGCCTGCACCCGACACGAAGGCGCTTGTCGTCAATGCCTATCGCGCTACAAATTCAATAAGGCTGCACCTTGCCTATGTACGGGCGCGTTCACCGGGGCCGCCCCCTGAGGAGGCGGCCCGCCTGTGAGGCGCTTGTTAGTTGTCGGTCTATTTTACTTCCACAATCCCAGCCGGCGCATAGACATCGGAATTGAACGCCGACTCGATGGTCCTCTGTCCTGGCGCATAGGCGCGCAGGTTGAGGTACCAGCGTCCAGACTTCGGCGACGGCAGCCAGTTGGCTTCCTTGTCCTTGCCCGGGCTCTCGCTCTGTAGGTAGATCGTCACCGTGCCGTCCGGGTTCTTGATCATCGGATCGTCACTGCCCAGCGAGTAGCGGTTGATCGGATTCACGACCGTGTAGTTATTCTTGTAGTCGTACATCGTCGCCGACCAGAAGGCTGGTTCCTTGAACGACGGCGGCAACAGTCTCACCGTGTACTTCTTCTCACCCATCAAGGGCTTGTTCTCGCCGTCGAGCAACGCGCCAATGTAGACCGCTTCCTCAAGCGTATTCGCGCTCAGGCCCCAGCGGACGATCTGTGCTCGGGTGAAGTAATCTGTACGGAAATTCCCAGTCGACGGCCACATCCACACCCAGCCGTTCTTGAGCTTGCCCGGCGGAATGTCGACCATCGTCTTCATGCCGACGTTTGCGGCCGCTTCCTTCATGGCATCAAGCACGACCGGATGCACCTTTGTGCGGTCCCATTTCTTGCCCAGTTCGATGCCGAGCGGTGCGAACATCGGCAGCAACGCGTCGATCTGCGCTTGGGGCGGTGGGTTCTCGTTGATGGTGTTGGAGAGGATCTCCCAGAACTGCAACGGGTCCTTGTAGTAGTTGGCGCTGACCGGGAGTTTGGGGTCGGCAAACCGCGGCTCCGGTTAGCTGTACTTGACAGCAGCCGGCGGCGCCGTTCCGAGAAACTTCGACAACGGCTGGGTCGTGATTTCGCTCAGAACCTGCTTGGCGCCCGGCAAATCGGCCGGATTCTTGATGTGCACCCGCGGCTGCAGCACAACCCAGCGCGTGGGTGAATCGATGCGTCGGATGCCGGCGGGCAACGTTCCCTTCCAGCCGGGACCGATAATCGCGAACGTGCCGCCGTCGTAGCCTGTGGCAACGCCGCCCGCGTAGGCAAATGCGTTGGCGTACGCGTCCAGGGTTTCAACCATGTAGTAGCGTCCCTTGGAATCGGGCACGCTCAGGATGACCGGTTCCGTACCCAAGTCCATGAAGCCAAAGCCGTAGACCGTGTTGACGTTCGGCGTCACATAGCCCGCCTTTTCCGACAGCTCCGGCGTCGAGATGTCGGACATGCGCCAGATGTCGCCCGGCGCCGAATGCGCCTTCGGTCCCAATGCATCGTTGTAACGCCACGCGTAGAACGTCGTGGGGGCAATGCCCCAGATCGCGGCCTGCAAGGCCAGTGAATAGGCGTAATCGTGCAAAGCCGTCTTTCCCGCAGCATCGAGCGGAGGCAAGAACTCCTTGAGCGCCTCGCCATTCATGTGCCAGTACGCAAACACGTCGGTGTTGTACGTGGCGATTGGCGCCTCTTGCGACTGCGCCGATCCCATGGCCATAGCGAGAGCAACCGATGCCGCAAGCATTCCCGAATGTACTTTCTTGAACTTCATGTTCTGATTCTCCTTTGATTAAGGTTCGTTGACAGAAACTCTTGATACGCAGGCCCAACTCCTATTCGGCCCCTATGTGGGGCGTTGCACCGAGTATTGCGCATGACCCGAAGGTTTTCGATACGAGGCGACCGGATCATTTCGATCCGATACCCTGCTGCATCTGTTCAATGACCTGGTCAACGCTTACGTCAGCG
>CAWFEQ010000017.1:0-109783 GCA_963814945.1 uncultured Gammaproteobacteria bacterium | reverse complement strand
GACCAGCGATCGGTACGCACGCAATCACCGTACCCGGTTGTGACAACGCTGCCGCCAGCGTCATCGACGTAGCCGGTCTCGGCATGGCCCGAAACACTTACGCATGCCAGCCCGGCCAATAGCAGTGCCAGGGTAATCTTGTTCATCTTTTCACCTCCGAACAATGAAATATGCGGGCCCGACCCGGTAGCCTTATGAAATGCTGGAGCCAGCGAAGTGCCACCCGAAACACGGCAGGTTCATTGCCCGGGCTACGTCGCCCCGCGGTTAAACCTGTCCATGCCTGTCTAAATGACCCACGGTTTGCATTTTGAAGCAGATTTCAAGGGGGTGTAATTGATATATGTCAGAATTTGAAGAGATCGCCCCTGTGCGGGGGATTTCAGCTGGTGGCCGAACCACAGTTGCTCAAACTGAGGCGCGGCGGATCAGTCGAAAAGACGAACGGCGCGGCCTTTTCCAAGGCTGTAAGCCCCAGTAGCATGCGGGTATTCTGCGGAAACACAGCTGCCTCAACATCGCTCAATACGCAGTCCTTGCCCAGCACCAGGCGCCTGATTCGATAGACCGGCAGCCGGTGCTGACTGCCGTCGGCCATGACTCCCGTCAGTTCACCGATGTAGTCAGCATTACCGGCCTGCTTCAGCAGCGCCAGGGTGTTCTCGTTGATCGTGGTATAACCGGCGCCGGTATCGACCATAAACTCGACGGCGCCGCTGCCGTGCATATTCGCCTCGATATAGTAAGTCGCCAGCTGTTTCTGATTCATGGGGATCGTCTGGAACGATGCGGCATTAACCATGTCGCCCAGTGACAGGGTGAACAGTGTGAACATCAACCGGAACGTTAATCGGGACATAGCCACATTCCACGCGACAAAAAACCGTCATTAGTCTTCTTAACGGCCGCCTGCAGCGGAAACTGAACCTGGCCCCGGGTGCCGTGCCCCGTTCTCCCGGACGCCTCCCGTGGCACCAGGTGAACGCTTAATTTGCTATTAATCCATAGCTTATTAACCTCTGGCATATGCCTTAGCGGACTGGATTCAAGTCCAATGCCTGCCCATTGCAGACATAAGGCAAGGAAATTGCAGTTTGCGGTTGATGACCACCTGTAGAACAGCCCGACTTGACGACAACCGGCCATGCACATTGAAAAACTCTCTTTTAAGAGCGCTGACGGTAAGTGTCTTGCTCATCATCGGTGTCCTGGCCGTTGCCACCGGTTTCGTTTCCGAGAGCGCATACCGTCAGGCAGCAATCGAAGCTCAGACTCGTGCGGTGACACGCATACTCGGGGTAGCCAGTGACGCGGCCCTCACCCGGCTGGAAACCAACAGCGCGCAGCTGGCTGCCGCCGCGGGCGAAGCCCTGGCAGACAGCCTGAACTGAGCAGTTACCTGGCGGAAGCCCCGGCCGATGCAGCCAATCCCACTCTGACACAACTGATGTCGGCACCCTTGGCGACCGACCTGCCGGGACTGAAACCGCTGTCGGTAAGTCTCTACAACAGGGCCGGGCAGCGACTGATGGTCGCCGGGCAGGCGGAAACAATCGACAGCGGCGTGGCTGGAGAGCCGCGACCCGAAACAGCCCGTCAGCGCCTTCTGGCTGGCCGACGCAGGTGCCCGTTATTCGGTGCTGCAACCGGTCGGTGAACAGCCCGCTCGCGGTTATCTGGCCCTCAGTTTTGATCCGGTCAATTCACTGGAATCGGTGGCCGCACTCACCAACCTGCCACTGCGTATCCTGGCACCGGGCGGCGACGTGCTGTTCGAATCCGGGGACTGGTCGTCGCGGCCGGCAACTATACATGAAGTCAGTTACCCGCTCAGCAACGCGGCCGGCACACCCTACCTTAGTCTGGTCTTACTGGATGATTTCGCGGCGCTCTACCGCGCCACCCGAGATACCCGCAACACCACCACGGCGGCCTTTGTTGCGCTGACTGGCGCCGCACTGCTGATTGCCGTGCTGATCCTGAACCGCTTCCTGTTCCAGCCGATCAACACCATGATTACCGACATGAATCGGGTTGCCGAGGGCAACGCCAGCAGCAGCATAAGCAGCCGCGCGCTGAAGGAATTTCATGCCCTCGCCAATGCCTTCAACACAATGACGCAACAGGTCCGCGATATCATCGAGCGGGAACGCCAGTCGGCGGAGGACGGCAAGGGCAAAGTCGAGTTGATCCAGGACGTGGTCACCATGGCCGCCCAGGGCGACCTGACCGGTCAGGTCATGGTGTACCGCGACCAGGATGTTATTTCCGAACTGGCTGCCGGCATTCAGCAGATGCTCGACAGCCTGAACTCCCTGGTTGCGCGCATTCAGCAGTCCGGCGTCCAGGTCACCTCGTCGGCGACTGAAATCGCCGCTACCGCCAAGTAGCAGGAAGCAACGGTTACCGAACAGGCGGCCACCACCAACCAGATCAAGGCGACTGTTACGGAAATTACCGCAACGTCGAAGGACCTGGTCGGGACCATGAACGCGGTTACCGAAGTCGCCTGGAAAACCTCTGAGAGCGCCAACGCCGGACGCTCCTCGTTGGCTAGTATGGAGAAAACCATGCACCAGATGATGGATGCCACCGACTCGATCGGCTCCAAACTGGCCGTACTGAGCGAAAAGGCTGGCAACATCAACACTGTGGTAACCACCATCAACCGGGTCGCCGACCAGACCAGCCTGCTGTCACTGAACGCGGCTATAGAAGCGGAAAAGGCGGGCGAATACGGTGTCGGCTTCGCTGTGGTCGCCACCGAGATACAACGTCTGGCCGACCAGACTGCGGTGGCCACCTGGGACATCGAATAGATGGTCAAGGAGATGCAGTCGGCGGTTTCAGCCGGCGTGATGGGGATGGAGAAGTTTTCTGAAGAAGTGCGCCGCGGCGTTGACAACGTCCGTCAGGTGGGTGCCCAGCTGGCGCACGTCATCGAACAGGTTGACACGCTTATTCCACGTTTCGAGGAAGTCAACGAAGGCATAACGTCGCAGTCGCAGGGCGCACAGCAGATCCGCGACGCCATTGTCCTGTTGAGCGAGTCGGCGCAACAAACCGCTGATTCCCTGCGCCAGTCCAACGGCGCCATCCTGCAACTCAACGAAGCCGCGCGGCGCCTGCAGGAAGGCGCATCACACTTCCGGGTCAGTTCCTAAGGGCCGGTACCATGTTGATGCTGTTATTCCACCTGGGTGACAGCCAGTATGCCATTCCGGCCACCGACGTGGTTGAGGTGACGCCGCGTGTGGCGCTTGAGGTCATCACCCGGACACCGGACTATGTTGCCGGCCTGTTCAACTACCGGGGCCGGCATGTGCCGGTCATCGACCTGTGCCAGGTTCTGCAAGGCTGTTGCTGTCGGAACTCGTTCACCACCCGCACCATCCTCGTGAAGTTCCCCCCTGGCAGCGGGTGGTAGCCGGACACTGGGCCTGCTGGCGGAACATGTGACCGAAACCATGGAGATCGACCCAGCGGCATTTACTACGACCGGGTTGAAGGTACCAGACGCCCCGTATCTGGGCCACGCGACCCGCTCCAACGCAGATCTGATCCAGCGCATCAGTGTCGCCGACCTGCTATTCTCGAACGCATCATTTTGATCGAAAACGACGGTCACAGCTTTGTGTTCCCGGTGAGCGAGGTCGAAGGCATCATTCACTACGCAGACCAGCAGCTGCGCGCGTTGCCGGCGACTCTGGCCCACGCCAGGAGCAAGCTGACAACCGGCATCATTCACTGGAACGACCAGCTCGTCGGGATACTGGGTCATGAACTCCTGTTTTATGCGCTCGCGCGAAGTCTGACATGAGCGAGGGACTCGGCGATCTCTCCATGCTGGAACTGTTTCGCCTGGAGGTAGATAGCCAGACGAGCATCCTCAGCGACGGGCTGGTGGCCCTGGAAAAGGATGCCGAGGACACCAGGCAGCTGGAAGCACTGATGCGCGCTGCACACTCCCTAAAAGGTGCGGCGCGCATGATGGATGTCGATGCCGGCGTCAAGCTGGCACACGCCATGGAAAACTGCTTCGTCGCGGCGCAGAAAGGTGAACTTATCCTGCAGGCGCCGCAGATCGATCTGCTGCTCAAGAGCGTCGATCAGCTGATCGCCATTTCCAGGCAGGAAACCGACGATACCCTGCTGGCGCAAGTGTGTGAGCAGATACGCAACATCGAAATCCGTAATGGTGCAAACATTGAACAGCCCGCGACAGGTCTAAGTATGTCCGCAGCGGACGTGCCGCAAACCGTCAGTGATAACCATCTCGCCGCAGCCAACGAGGCGGAAAAGCCTGCAACGCCGATCGACGAACAATCGGGCGGACACCCGTCAGCGACGCCCACCGCTGCGCCTGCAACTGCCGCGGCCGGCGGCGACGAGGCAGTACGGGTATCAGCAGACAGCCTTAATCGCCTGGTGGGACTGGCGGGCGAAGTGCAGGTCGAGTCGCGCTGGTTACACCCCTTTGCGGAAGCGCTTGTGCAGATAAAGCACCGTCAGACGGAACTGATCCGACTGTTGGACCGATTCAACGACAATCTGTATGCGGCCGGTGGCGACGAATACAGCAAGACCCTGGCAGCAGAGATCCAGACCAAGGCCAATCGCTGTCGCCACCTGTTATCCGACCGCTTTGTCGAACTCGACGACTTCGACCGGCGGATACACAGCCTTGGCAATCGCCTGCACAGCGAAGTTATTGCCAGCCGCATGCGGCCTTTCGCCGACGTCACCCGGGGCTTCCCGCGCATGGTACGCGACGTTGCGCGTCAGCTGGGAAAGCAGGTAGGGCTGAAGATAGACGGTCTGAATACCCAAGTCGACCACGACATTCTCAATCGCATCGAAGCACCGTTAAACCACCTGCTGCGCAACGCGCTTGACCACGGCATCGAAACACCTGCAGAACGCCGCCAGACTGGCAAACCGGAAACGGCCACCCTCAAGCTGACCGCGGTACATAACGCGGGCATGCTGTCGCTGCACGTGCAGGACGACGGACGCGGCGTCGACCTGGAGAAACTGCGGGCACGCATTGTCAGCAACGGCATGGTAAGCGAAGCCATGGCAACTGACTTGAGCGAGACCGAGCTGCTGGAATTTCTTTTCCTGCCAGGTTTCTCCACCCGCGAACAGGTCACCGAAATTTCCGGGCGGGGCGTCGGGCTGGACGTGGTACACAGCACCGTTCATCAGATGCGCGACGTCGTGCGTGCCACAAGTGAGCCGGGCAAAGGTACTGATTTTCACCTGCAGTTGCCCTTGACCCTCTCCATTATCCGCGCCCGGCTGGTCGAAATCGGTGGCGAGCCCTATGCCATCCCCCTCGCACGCATAGACCATACCGTCAAGCTCGACACCGTCCTGCTCGAATCGCTGGAGGGCCGGCAATACTTTACACTCGGCAACCAGCACATTGGCCTGGTGTTTGCCAGCCAGGTTCTCGGCTGCGAGGCGCGCACCGAGCGCAGCGGCACGCTGCCGGTGGTGGTGCTGGGGGAACGGCTGCAGCGCTCGGGCCTGGTGGTCGACCGATTCGTCGGTGAACGTAACCTGGTGGTACACCCCCTGGATCCGCGGCTTGGCAAGGTGCAGGACATCAGCGCCGCCAGTCTGCTGGAGGACGGCGCACCATGCCTGATTATCGACGTAGATGACATGCTGCGTTCGATCGACATTCTGATTGCCGGCGGCCGGCTAAACCGTATTGAGGACAAGCCGGACAACCGGGAAACTCGCGGCAAACGCATTCTCGTGGTGGATGACTCCATCACGGTACGCGAGGTCGAACGCAACATGCTGGCCACGCGCGGCTACAAAGTCGATGTCGCGGTCGACGGCATGGATGGCTGGAAAGCCATCCGCATGGAAGACTACGACCTGGTGATCAGCGATATCGACATGCCACGTATGAACGGTTTTGAATTCGTGCAATTGATCAAACAGGACGAACGCCTCGCCGGAACGCCGGTGATGATCGTGTCCTACAAGGATCGCGAGGAGGATCGCGAGCGCGGTCTGCAGGTCGGCGCGGATTACTATTTGACCAAAGGCAGCTTCCACGACGAGACATTGATCGCGGCCGTGGTGGACTTAATCGGCCCAGTAGAATAGACAGACCTCATGTTGAAGATTGCAGCCGTTAACGATTCCATGATGGCCGCCGAGAGTCTGCGCCGCGTGGTGGACGGCGTCGCCGATTACCGGCTGGTCTGGGTCGCCCATAACGGGCGTGAAGCGCTGCAGAAATGCCGTCAGCTGTGCCCCGACATTATTCTGATGGACCTCATAATGCCCGAGATGGATGGCGTCGAGGCCAACCGCGCCATTTGCGCTGAATTTCAGTGCGCTATCCTCGTGGTCACCGCCAGCGTCGATGGCCATGCCGGCAAGGTCTTCGAAGCCATGGGTGCTGGCGCGCTGGATGCCGTCAACACTCCGATCCTCGGTCGGAGCGGCGACAGCGCTGGCGCCGCTGCCCTGATCGGCAAGACCCACACTGTCGCCACACTGCTGCACGGCAAACCGCTGCGGCGGAACACCAGCACGTCCTCCGCCATACAGCGGCCCCCAGTTGGTGGCGATATGCCGCTGATCGCTATCGGCGCATCTACCGGCGGCCCGTCGGCGTTGTGCCATGTGCTGCGGGCGCTGCCACCCAACCCCGGCGTGGCCATCGCTATCGTGCAGCATGTCGACGAGCAGTTCGTTGCCAGTTTCACTCGCTGGCTGGACGCACAGGTGCCGCTGAAGGTGCGCGCCGTACGGCCCGGCGAACCCCCGATCATCGACACAGTGGTGGTCTGCGGTCGCGAAGACCACCTCATCCTGCGCGCGGATGGCCGGCTGCATTACAGCCCGGAGCCGCGGGCGCTGGCTTACCGCCCCTCGGTAGACGTTTTCTTTCACAGCCTTGCAGAAAATCAGAAGACTCAAACAGTTGGCGTTCTCTTGACCGGTATGGGCAAAGACGGTGCCGCCGGGCTGAAAGCAATGCGTGAACGCAACTGGTGCACCATCGCTCAAGATCAAGCCAGCTGTGCCGTTTACGGTATGCCAAAAGCCGCAATAGAACTTGGTGCAGCAAGGGAAATTCTGCCACTGGAGAACATTGGGCCACGTCTGGTTGCATGGGCAGAACAGGCCTCGTCACGATGCGGGGGGCAACGCACACGACTATAACGATGGACGCAGACACCGCAAAGGACAGCGCCACGACCGACCACGGCAAGTGGGCCGTGGTCTTATTGGTCGACGACCAGGCGATGGTCGCCGAGGGCATTCGTCGCATGATCGCGGACGAGACGGATATCCGCTTCCACTACTGTGCCGATCCGAAGAAAGCTGTACACGAAGCCATTGCCTGCAAGGCTACCGTGATTCTCCAGGACCTGGTGATGCCAGAGGTCGACGGCCTCACGCTGGTACGGTTCTATCGCAATAACCCGGGCACCCGCGACGTGCCGATCATCGTGTTATCGAGTAAGGACGACCCCCATATCAAGAGCGACGCTTTTAACCAGGGCGCTACCGACTACCTGGTCAAGTTGCCGGAAAAAATCGAGCTGCTGGCGCGCATTCGCGCCCACGCCAAGAGTTACGTCGCACAGAAAGAGCGCGACGAAGCCTTTAGGAACCTCAGCCGCATGCAGGAGCAGCTGGAAAAAATGAACAGCGAACTGCAGCGCAGCAACCGGGAGCTGCAGCGACTGTCGTCCCTGGACGGCCTCACCGGTCTCTCCAATCGCCGCCAATTCGATGAGACCCTGCAACAGGAATGGCGGCACGCCATCCGCACCAGCATGCCGCTGTCGCTGATCTTCGCCGACATAGACTTCTTCAAGCGCTACAACGATCACTATGGCCACCAGGCGGGTGACGAGTGTCTGAAGAAAGTGGCCAGCGCGTTGCAGAAAACCATTCACCGTCCAGCCGACCTGGTGAGCCGCTACGGGGGTGAAGAATTCGTTATGGTTCTGCCCGATACAGCGGACGCAGGCGCATTGGCGCTGGCGGAAAAGATCCTTACCACTGTCGCCCGGCTGAACATTCCGCACGCTAATTCCGCCGCCACCGACCACGTCACTCTGAGTATCGGTATCGCCACCGCGTGGCCCCAGGAAGGCACCCGGCCGCAGCAACTCATCCAGACCGCTGATAAGATGCTTTACCGTGCCAAGGAACGTGGCCGCAACTGCATCGAGCTCGCCCAGCCCTCATCCTCGCTGAAAAGCGTCAGCGGCTGATCGCCACTGCCTGTGTCACCCACAGGCCCATTCCGTGTATTATTAGCCCCGGTTCAAGCAGGAGCACGTCATGACTTTTGTGGTGGGTGAAAACTGTATCAAGTGCAAATATACCGACTGCGTCGAAGTATGTCCGGTGGACTGCTTCCACGAGGGGCCGAATTTTCTGGTCATCGATCCGGAAGAGTGCATCGATTGCACGTTGTGTGAACCCGAATGCCCTGCGGAAGCTATCTTCCCCGAAGACGATCTGCCGGCGGGCCAGCAACAGTTCCTCGAACTCAATGAGGAATTGGCAAAAACCTGGCCGGTCATTACGCAGCAGAAAGCACCGCCCACCGACGCAGATGAATGGAACGGCAAGGAAGGCAAACTCGACCTGCTGGAACGTTGAGCCTGCTGATCCCATTCAGCCAGAATCCAGTGGCCGTCGCCGCGACACGTATTCTCGACCATTATCGCTACAGCCTTCCTGATCTCAGTCACTGCCGGATTCTGGTCGCCGACACGCAGTGCGCACCGCAACTGCGGACCGAGCTGCTGCGGCAAGCGGACGCGCGGGGATTCAGCGCGCTGCTGGGTCCGACCATCGAACGGCTGGATACCTGGCTGGCGCAATTTCCGGCTGGACAGGCGCGTGTGCTCGACCGGGCAGCCCAGGAACTGGTTCTGGCGGAGGCTCTGCGCGGGGCCCGACCACTATATGCCAATACCGATCCATGGCTGCTTGCCGACCAGCTGCTGACCCTGTTCGACGAACTCACCCTTCATCAGAATCCGATACCGGACGAGCTGGACGACTTCAACGCCCGGCTGCGACAGGGCTACGGTGTCAATACACCATCGCCCTCGCTGCAGGAGGAAGCCTATATTCTGCATACCCTGTGGCACGCGTGGCGCCAGCAGCTTGCTGCGGAGCAGAGCACGGATACCGCCTCGGCCTATCTGGCTCGACTGGACGCCAGCCTGGAGCAGGCTTCAGCAGACGACCTCTGGCTGTTGGGCTTCGATCGCTTGTCAGCCGCGGAGGCCCGCTGGCTGCAGACACTGCTCGAACGGCAACAGGCACATCTGCTGCTGCACGGCATCGCCCGGCACAGCGGCAACCATCCCGACGAGCCATTGCACCGGCTCACCGCGCAACTTTCGCTGCAAACCCTGACAAGCGCTACAGGCTATGACACGCCTTTCGATCGGTATATTGAGGCGCTGTTCGACCCGTCCAGCGACAACCTGCGGCATCGCGCCCGACGGTTCGCGACGCTTTGCACCGATGACCCGCTACGGGGACGCATCCACAGCTTCTGCGCCGACGACGCCGAACAGGAGGCGACAGCCGTGGCCCTGCAGGTGAAACGCTGGCTGCTGGAAGAAGTTGCTTCGATCGCTGTCATCACCACTGACCGCCGCCTCGCGCGGCGCGTACGTGCGCTGCTGGAAGCATCCGGTATCGTCCTCGACGACCCGGGCGGCTGGGCCCTGTCGACAACCAGTGCCGCGGCAACACTGGAACGCTGGCTGGAGACCGTGGAAGAGGATTTTGCCTGTGGGCCGCTGCTGGATGTACTCAAGTCACCGTTCGCCGCCACTGACGACCGCGAGTTACACCTGTCCCTGGTGCGTCGCCTGGAGCAGGACATCATCCTGCACGAAAACATTGCCCGTGGCCTGCAGCGCTACCGGCGACACCTCGACCTGCGCAGCGAACGCCTGCCGGAGTGGTCGCAGGAGTCCCGGTGCGCCCTGCATGCCCTGCTCACCCGTCTCGAGCACGCCGCTGATCCGTTACAGGCGTTGCTCGCGGGCCAGCACACCGTCGGCGACTACGTCGCCGGGTTGCAGTTGAGTCTTGCAGAGCTTGGCGTCCGCGGGACCCTGGCCACGGATGCCGCCGGTCTGCAGGTGCTCGAACTGCTGGAACAACTGCAGGCGGCGGCCGCGGTGTCAGTTCTGCGGCTGGACTGGCAGGATTTCCGCAGTTGGCTGGGACGCAACCTGGAACGGGCAACCTTTCGCGTCCCTTTGCGCGCGAGCCCGGTGCGCCTGCTAACCTTCGAACAGAGCCAGCTCCAGCGCTTCGGCGCCGTTATTGTCGCGGCCTGCAGTCAGGAGCACCTGCCCGGTTCGCCGCCGACCCAGACCTTCTTCAACCAGCGGGTGCGCACGCAGCTGGGACTGCCCACCTGGTCACAGTCAATGAATTACAAACTGCACCACTTCTGCCGGATCCTGCACAGCGCCGAGCGGGTGCTGCTGACCCGACACGCCCAAGACGATGGCGAACCGGTCGCGATGAGTCCTTGGCTCGAACTGCTGGAAACCTTTCACGCCAACGCCTACGGAACAACCCTGCAGGATTCCGAACTCGAGCGTCTGATCCGGCACCCGGACGCACAACCGGCGTCCCCGGATACCGCACCGTTGCCCCCCGCGGCGAAGCGCCCGGCGCCGCGCGCTCCGGTGGCACTGCAACCACGCAGCTGGTCAGTCTATACCCACCAGCGCATGATCGATTGTCCCTACCGCTTCTTCGCCGCCGATACGCTGGGCCTCAAGCCGCAGGACGAGATCCGCGAAGCCCTCAGCAAGAGCGACTATGGGTCGCTGATACACCGAGTGCTGCAGGCCTTCCACAGCGATGTCAGCGGTCTGCCGGGACCCTGGTCAGCGCCATTGGACACCGACAGCCGTCCCGCTGCGCTGGCGATGTTGCAACAAATCAGCGACGCGGTGTTCGCCGACGCCGTGCGCGACAATTTTCAGGCACGCAGCTGGCTGCACCAGTGGCTGAACTGTCTGCCAAGTTACCTGGAATGGCTCTGCGCGCGCCAGGCGCACTGGCAACTGCATGCCGTGGAAGTAAAGGCCGAGCGCAGTTTCAGCACTCACCTGCGTCTCAAGGGTCGCATCGACCGCGTTGATCAGCAGACCGGCAGGTTCGCAGTCATCGACTACAAGACCGGCACCCCGCCTGCTACCGACGACGTATTGCACGGCGAGGCTGTACAGCTCCCCAGCTATGCGCTGCTGCTGGGCGCCGACGTGGCGCAGCTGGAATACCTGCAAATCGGCAACGCGAGTGTTGCCCCGGATGTCTGTGCGCAGGGCGCGCACCTGGAGGCGCTGCTAGAGCAGATAGCGGATCGGATTGGCGTCATTGACCAGGCCTTGCACCAACAGACCGAGCTACCCGCCTGGGGCGACGACAGAGTGTGCAGGTACTGTGAATTCGGCGGACTCTGCCGGCGCGACACCTGGCAGCGTGACGGTGGTGAATGTGGCTGACACCGCCAGCGCCACTGACCCGACAACCAGTTGCAGCGTACTGGCGTCGGCGGGCACCGGCAAGACATGGCAGCTGGTGGCGCGCCTCACCCGCCTGCTGCTGCACGGGGCCCGTCTGGACGCTATCCTGGCGATCACGTTCACCCGCAAGGCTGCAGGCGAAATGCAACAGCGCCTCAACCAGCGGCTGCGCGAACTGCTGGAAGCCGACGACGCGGCACTTGACCGCCTGCTCGACGAGATCGGCGAAACGCCGGAGGAAGACGTGCGCCGCCGGGCACGCGGCCTGTTCGAAGCGACCCTGCGCAGTGAGCGCAGCTTGCGCGCCTCGACATTTCACAGCTTTTGCCAGGATCTCCTGCAGCGTTTTCCGCTGGAAGCCAACCTGCCGCCGGGTTTCGAACTCGCCGAACAAACCGGCTTACTCATCGGTGAAGCCTGGGATGCGCTGTTTGCCGAGATAACAGCAATGCCGGAACAGCCGCTGGCGGCAGCGCTGACCCTGCTGTTCGACGCCCTAAATGGTCTGCACAATACCCGCAAGGCCCTGGTCAGTTTCGTCGAACACCGCAGTGACTGGTGGGCCTACACCCAGGGAAGCCGCGACCCCGTGGCGGATGCGATCAAACAGCTGCATGACAAACTCGACATACACCCGGAGATGGCCAGCGGCGAAACACTCTGGACACCCGGGATACGGGCTGAGCTGGCTGAATTCAGTGCCTTACTGGAGAAACACGCTACCGGTGCCAATCAGCAGCATGCACAACTCCTCACTGGCGTTCTGGCTGCACCCTGTGAGGCCGCAACGGCCGTAACCGCCATCTACCCGGTGTTTTTCACCGGCGGCGACGAGCCGCGCAGGCGCAAAACCAGCAAAGCCCAGCAAAGGTCCATGGGTGCCGCCGGTGAAGCGCGTTTCCTGCAACTGCACACGCTGTTCTGCGAACGTATCGAAGCGGTGCGCGAACAACAGAACCGCCAGCGCAGCCTGGACGTCAACAGCGCCTGGTATGCCGCCGGTGCACGCATGCTGGACCACTATCAGCGTATCAAACGCGAGCGCCGGCTGCTCGATTTCGCCGACCTGGAATGGCAGGCCTACCGGCTGCTGAACCACCCCGAGCAGGCCCACTGGATCCAGTACAAGCTGGATCAGCGTATCGACCACCTGTTGATTGACGAGTTCCAGGACACCAATCCGACACAATGGCGACTCATCCTGCCGTTGCTGGAAGAGATCGCCGCCGGCAGTGAACGCCAGCGCAGTTTGTTCATCGTCGGCGACGCCAAGCAGTCGATCTACCGCTTTCGCCGGGGCAATCCCCGGTTACTGACCTGTGCAGCCGACTGGATGCAACAACACCTGGGCGCGGCACGGCTGCACCTCGACCACTCGTGGCGTTCCTCGCCATTGATCATGGAGTGTGTCAATACGCTGTTTCAGCACCCCGGCATGCAGGGGCTGCTGGAAGACTTTCAGCCACACACCACGCACCGTCAAAGCCACTGGGGACGGGTCGAACTGTGGCCACTCATTGAAGCCGACAGCCCTGCAGGCACGGACACAGCGACGGGCGAACTCCGCAACCCGCTACTGCAACCGCGGCCGCACTACCCTGACCGGCGTCATTACCGCGAAGGCGAAGCTATCGCTGCGCGCATCCGCGAACTGGTCGACGACGGTGTCGCCGACTATAACGACGTGCTCATCCTGATGCGCTCGCGCACCCACCTCGCGGAGTACGAAGCGGCGCTGCGCGACCACCAGATTCCGTATTTGAGCCTGGACCGGGGCACGCTGCTGCAGAGTCTGGAAATCCGCGACCTCGAAGCCCTGCTGGTGGTGCTGATGACGCCGCAGGACAACCTGTCAATGGCCCACGCGTTGCGCTCACCGATATTTTCCGCAAGCGACGCTGATCTGATGCTGATTGCGGCGCAAAACGCCGGGAGCTGGTACGAGCGCCTGCAGGCGGTGTGCGCGCGCCTGGACAGCAGCCACCGGCTGGTGCGTGCGGCCCGCCTGCTCGACGAGTGGCATGCGCTCGCCGGCCGCGTGCCAATACATGATCTCCTCGAACACATTTTTCACCAGGCGAACCTCGCCGAACGCTTCCGTGCATCTTTCCCGGCGACGGAGCACGCCCGCGTGCAGGCCAACCTGACCCGTTTCATCGAACTCGCGCTGGAAGTCGATGCAGGGCGCTATCCTTCCCTGCCGCGTTTCCTGGAGCGACTGCGACAGTTGCGCAGTCTCGACAAGGAAGGCCCCAGTCAGGCAACGCCGCAGCGTGATGACAGCCAGCGGGTCCAGCTGTTGACCATTCATGCGTCCAAAGGCCTGGAGGCGCCCATCGTCTTTATTGCGGACACCGCGCGCGACACCAGTGGCGATCATGGCAGCCAGGCTCTGGTGCGCTGGCCAGCAGACGCCGACCGACCGAGCGATTTCATGCTGCTCGGCAACCGGAAGCAACGCGACAGCGTCAGCCGGCGCAGTTATGAACTCGATCAACAGGAAGAGCAACGCGAGGCAGCCAACCTGCTCTATGTGGCGCTCACGCGCGCGCGCCACATGCTGGTCGTCAGCGGCTGTGCACCTGGCAGGAAAGCGGCCGGTGCCAGCTGGCACCAGCAAATAGCGACCGCACTGTGTGGTGACAGCGCACTGTGCGAAACCTGGGTAAAGTGCTACGGTGAAGCACCGATGCGGCCACCGGTGGTCAGGACCCGGACCGACCGCGGCGACGTCGATACCCGGCTGCGTGGTCCTATCGCGACGCCAACGGAGTGGCGCGAGATTGCGCCAAGCCGCAGCGCGGCTGGAACAGACGGCGTTGGCGGTGACGCGGATGGCACGCTGCGGGGCCTGGTCATACACCGGCTGTTGCAGCTGGCCGCAGACAAACCGGAGCCCGCCAGCCTGGAATCAACCCTATTGCGGCAGGTCGCCGGCGAGTATCAGCTGGCTACCGGGGACGAGCGCCTGCAGGCCTGGTGGCAGGAAATGCTGCGGGTTCTCACCGACCATTCACTGGCGTGGCTGATGCGGCCGCCAGCGCACTGTCAGGTCTACAACGAGGCGTCAATACAGTACCGTCACGAAGGGCGTACCGTGTTCGGCGTCATCGACCGGCTGGTCGTTGACGGACAGCACGTCCACATTGTCGATTACAAAACCCACCGCCTGGAAGACACCGCCAGCACCGGACCACTGGTCGACCAGTACCGGCCGCAGATCGCGCTCTACCGCCAGGGTGTACAGCGGTTGTGGCCGGCTAAACAGGTATCGACCCACCTGCTTATGACCCACCAATCCCGCCTGATAACGCTCGATTGAAGCTGTGCTGATGCCATTTACGGCACAGATGATTAGAAAAGGAGCCAACAGTCATTAATCGCCATGAAGATCTTCCTCTACCTGCTGCTCATCTTCGTCATCGCCTTCGCCGCCGCACCTTTTCTCAGACCGCCGGCTGAAGACACGCGGTCTCTGGAAGGCCTGCCCTGGCAGATAGAGCCCCTGGCCGACGGCAGTGCGAAAGTTTTCGGCCTGACGCTCGGCAGGGATCGCCTGAGCGATGCCCGCGAAAGACTGGGACCGGATATGGAACTCGCCATAGTCGCCGCGGACGATGAAGCCGGTTCACTGGAGATGTTTTACAGCAACTACAGGGCCGGCCCCTTCAACGGCAAACTGGTGCTGGTGGGTGTACTGGACGACAGCACGCTCGCGCAGCTGCGCGCCCGTTCCGGCGCACCAAAATACCTCGACAGCGGCGCACGCAAATATCACCTGCAGAAAGACGACCTGCCGCTGGGTTACAGCGCCCCGATCGAAACGGTAACGTTTATCCCAACCGCCAGCCTCGACGAGGACATTGCCCGCAAGCGTTTCGGGCCCGCAGAGCAGACGATCCGCGTCGACGGCGGAGCGGTTCACCTGCTGTACCCCCACCTGGGGCTCGACTTGATCCTCAACGAGGGACGCAAAGCTGTATTGCAGTACGTCGCGCCACGGAATTTCGCACGATTACGCGAACCGCTGCTGAAATCCGAATACTCCCGCAGCGGAAACACCAACCCCACTAAGCGATGATGCGATCGTCACTGGTCCGCACAGGTTCGCCTCGATCCTGTTCCGTGACCGTGGCCGCAGACAGTGCCGCAGGCCCACATCGGACTTGCGTTCCTAAACTATTCACATTTACACCCTCTAAGATCGCGACTTTGTGCCGCTAAACGTAACAAATCACCGTAACAATGACGGCCACACCAGGAATCCGGGGAAGCGGCGCCACCAACGATGAAACCCTTTCGCACAGCGAACTCTCTACCGGAAATGGACTCTCCGGCAACACCGCCCGGAGGGCGGGACGTCTCCCCCTCGAGTGCCGCTACGGAGACCGTCGTCGAGCAGTTGCTGCAACAGGCCGGCCCCATACAACACCCTGAACTGGTGAGGGAAATGCTCGTCACTGCGCTCAAGGCGGGGCGCGAATGTGACTCGCGGGCCGATCTCAAACTGATGACCAGCACGTTAAAGGAAATGCGCTTTACTGCGAAGGTATTCGGTGCCTATCGCGGTATCAGGAAGGTCACCGTGTTCGGATCCGCGCGGACACGCAGCGATCACCCCGCCTACAGCATGGCAGCTGAACTCGGCAGCAGCCTCGCAAAAGAGGACTACATGGTCATCACCGGCGCCGGCCCGGGCATTATGCAGGCGGTCAACGAGGGCGCCGGTGCAGAACATTCTTTCGGCGTACGGATCAGACTGCCCTTTGAGGCGGGTGCCAACCACATTCTGGACAACAGCCCCCGGCTGATCAACTACAAGTACTTTTTCAACCGCAAAGTGGCGTTTATCAAGGAGGCCGATGCGGTCGTTCTTTTTCCGGGCGGTTTCGGTACATTGGACGAAGCGATGGAGACTCTAACGCTGGTGCAGACCGGGAAGCGCTATCCCATGCCGCTGATTCTTATCGAACCACCCGGCGGCACCTACTGGTCGTCGAAAGTGGACTTCCTGAAACGCGAACTCCTGTCATTGGGCTACATTGACGCGGCGGACCTGGACTTGTTTCAAATGGTCCAGTCCCCCGGGCAGGCCATCCAGGCGATCAAGCGTTTCTATTTCCGCTATCACAGTATGCGTTTTGTCAGCGACAGACTGGTGCTGCGACTCGGCACGCCACTGGACCCACTCGAGATAGAGCGGCTCCAGGCCTCCTTCGTCGATCTGCTCAAACCCGGCGGACAAATTGTCGCTTCGGCGGCGCTACCCGAAGAGGCGGATGAACCCGGCCTGCTGGAGATGCCGCGATTGCTCGTGGATTTCAACAGAAAAGACTTTGGCCGTTTGCGCCTGCTGATCGATGCCATAAACGCCTGAGCGTTGCCGTTGAAACCGGCCTTGCATCGCTGTTAAGCTCATAGTGGTCGACGCTCCCAGCAAAACCAGCCGGAGCGTATTACTGTTGGTCCCGGTTTCACATTTCCATGATTGAGCTGAACGAGTCCAATTTCGAAACAGAGGTGATCAAGAAGTCACACCAGGTTCCAGTACTGGTGGATTTCTGGGCCGACTGGTGCGCGCCCTGCAAAATGCTGGTCCCGGTACTGGCGAAGCTGGCCGACGATTACCGCGACCAGCTGCAGATTGCCAAGGTCAACACCGACCTGGAACGCGGGTTGGCACAGCGGTACGGGATACGCAGCCTGCCGACCCTGCACCTGTACCGCAACGGGGAAGTCGTGGAAGAAGTCCTTGGCGCCCAGCCGGAATCGACACTACGCGCCCTGATCGAGGCGTACCTGGTGCGCGCCTCCGACAGCACTTTACAGGAGGCGCTGAACCACGCTGCCGCGGGCGACCGCGCACAGGCCCTGCAGCTGCTGGAACAGGCCCTGCAAGACGATCCAGAAAACCCGCGCCTGCCCCTGGAGCTGGCACGGCTGTACATCGAAGACCAACAATTCGAAAACGCCACCAGCCTGCTGAACACATTGCCGCAAGAGGTGCGCGAAAGTGACCTGGCCAAGGGACTTCAGCTGATGGTCGAACTTGCTTCCACTGCAGCCGCAGGCGCGGACGCCGACAAACTAGCCAAGAGGCTCGGCGATAACCCGGCGGATTCGCAAGCCCGTTTTCAACTCGCGTCACGGCAGGTGGTTGACGGCGATTACGCTGCCGCTCTGGATAACTTCATGGAGTTATTGCAACGCGATCGTGCTTTCGGCGACGGGGCGGCTCAACGTGGACTACTGACGGTGTTTTCCCTGCTGGGCGAAAATGACGCGCGGGTCAGCGCCTATCGACGCAAGATGTTCACCCTGCTCCACTAAGAGGCTGTCGGACTGGGGACTGATCTACTGCACCGGTGGGAGAACGCCCCATTTTCCCGATGCTTTTCGTCACATAGCTACGGCTATTCTCCTCAAAAGATCGAAACGATGGCCTCACCCTCCCACCTTGCTCGCGACGATCGCCCCAGTCCGACAGCCTCTCATCAAACAAAACGTAACCTATTGGAGTTATTGGCAAAGCATTTGGCTGTTTGCTGCGCGACAGCGCGCCGCCTGCGGGGCGGGTACTCCTAGGAGCAGCAGCCGAACAGGCGCTTGTTGCGGATAATACCGACCACTCTTTCCGGCACCAGTCCTTCCCAGTCCGACTCTCCTTTACGTATCTTGGCCAATACATCGTGGGAGAAGATGGACAAATCGGCCTTGTCGATAGCGTCAAGCTCCCGGATCAGTTTGTTTTCCAGCAGGTGCAGGTAAAGGTACCGCAGGTTGTCCTGGACCTTGGCGTTGTGCACCGTCACCAGCCCCCCGGTGTCCGGATCCAGCATCGGACAGACATACAGGCGTAAGTCATTCTTGAAGAGCCGGCCAAAGGCTTCCAGGATCCCGCCTTCCAGGTGGTCATAATACCTTTGATTGAACACCTGCAGCAGCGTTGGCACGCCCAGGGCGATACCGATGGGCAACCGCGTATAGCCGGAAAGATATTGCGCCAGACGATAAAACTCACCGTAGTTTGAGATCAGCACGTGCTTGCCCAGGGCGCAGAGGATCTCTGCGCGATGCAGGAAATCCTGGACATTGATCTCTTCGCCCTCACTGAGGTTGTGCAGTGTCATTTCGCTCAGCACGATAACCCTGTCCGGATCGACATCCGAATCCGCACAGAAGGCTGCGTAGGCGGAGTCGAGCAGGCGCATGGTCAGCCGAGTCGGCGGGCGAAAACGGCTGCGTTCGACCAGCACAGCCTTCTTGTAGAGTGTATCCGCCGGTTGCACCACCTTGCCGTCGGCGCGGAACATCGCGGCGTTGGACAAACCTTTCTGCACCAGGCGCAAGGCCATGAGGCGGTTGTCGACCGTGGTGAACGCCGGACCCGAGAAATCGATCATGTCAACGGCCACCAAGTCGGTGCTTAACTGGTCCAGCAGGGATTCGAGCAGGCCGTTGGGTGTTGCGTGCAGGTACAGGGCGCCGTAGATCAGATTGACGCCCAGCAAGCCCAGGGTTTCCTGGTCCTGGATGTTTTCCTGTCCTTTCAACTGGACGTGGAGGTCGATCTGCGAGGGGGCTTCACCGGGACAGCGCTGGAAGCGGATTCCCAGCCAGCCGTGTCCCGGCTGCTTCTGACTGAAACTGTGCGTAGCGACGGTGTTGGCAAAAGCGAAAAAGGCGCTCTTGGTGCCGCGCGTCTCGCCCAGGCGTTCGTTCAAGAGCTGGTATTCGTGATCCACCATGGCCTGCAGTCGCTCCCGGCTGACGTAACGCCCGCAGCTGCCGTAGATCGAGTCACTGAACTGCATGTCGTAAGCCGACATGGCCTTGGCGATCGTGCCGGCCGCCCCGCCTACCTTGAAAAACCAGCGCGACGTTTCCTGACCGGCGCCGATTTCAGCAATAGTGCCGTACTTGCTTTCGTCGAGATTAATGGTAAGCGCTTTGTGGTGGGTGTCGACCGTAAGCTGATCCATGAACCGGCATCCTTCCTTGACTGCCCTTAATATCGGCAGTCCGCGTAGAAATATAAGACGCGTACGCCACCGGGCAAAGATCCACCGGCCAGCCCAGTCAGGCCATGCCGCCACCGCGACACCCCCGGTACTCCAGGGAAAAGGGTACTATTGCACCATCGCCTGCTGGTCGAGCAGGCGGGCCATTTGCCTGGCGGGCACGTAGCCCGGCTGTGTCTGGCCGTTCTCCAGAACGATGAACGGCGTTCCGCGCGCGCCCAGTTTGTCTACCAGTTCCATGTGTTCGGCAATGGGGTTTTCGCAGGTCTTCATCTCGATCGGCTGGCCGTTCTTCGCGGCGGTAAGCGCTGCCCTGCGGTCGGCGGCGCACCAGACGGCGACGGCTTTCTTATAGGACTCGGAGCCCACACCCGCGCGCGGGTAGAACATATAGCGGACGCGGATACCGGCATTCAGGAAATCCGCCATTTCGCTATGCAGTTTGCGGCAGTAGCCACAGTCGATGTCAGTAAAAACCGTGATGGTATGCTTGGTTTCTTTCGGTTCGAAAATAATCATGTCCTTTTCGCTGACCGCATCGACCGTCGCCTTCACGGCCATACGACGGCGCGGTTCGGTAAGGCTGGTACGCTTGAGCACGTCGATCAGCTCGCCCTGGAACATGTATCGCCCGTCGGCACTCATGTAGACAATGTGCGGGCCAATGGCAACTTCGTAGATGCCCGCTACCGGCGTTGCTTCAATCGTGTCGGGATTGATCTGGCCAAGGGCCTTGCGGATAGCCGCTTCATCGACCGCCCGGTCGGCGACGGCAACACCGGCAACCAGCAGTGCCAGCGCCCCCAGAAAAAAGAATTTCATGATTTTCACATAGGTTACCTGGTTTTCTTTGAAATAAAGACACACTTCTTCAGTCCGGTAAGACCGCGCAGTGACCGCTGGGTTCAGTAGTGTACGCCAATCAGCCGCGCGGATGGTGTGCCCGGTGCAACTCTTTGAGACGTTCCCTGGCCACGTGGGTATAAATCTGCGTGGTCGACAGGTCGCTGTGCCCCAGCAGCATCTGCACCACGCGCAGGTCGGCACCGTGGTTGACCAGGTGAGTGGCGAAGGCATGGCGCAGCGTATGCGGCGACAGCGGTCCGCGAATTCCCGTCTGGACGGCATACTGACGCAGGCGGTACCAGAAGGCCTGGCGGGTAATCCCGGCGGCTTTCCGCGATACAAACACCCGCCCGCTGGGTTTGCCCTTCAGCAGCTCGTCACGCGCTTCCCTGAGGTAGCGCTGCATCCAGTTCACCGCCTCCTCACCGACAGGGACCAGCCGCTCCTTCCTGCCCTTGCCAACTACGCGCACCACCCCCTGGACAAGATTGACTTGCTCGTGGCTGAGGCCCACGAGCTCCGACACCCGCAGGCCGCTGGCGTATAGCAGTTCCAGCATCGCGCGGTCGCGCAAGCCCACGGGCTGTTCAACATCCGGAGCCGCCAACAAGGCTTCCACCTCGGCCTCGCTGAGTGCATGGGGCAGCGGGCGATCCATCCGCGGCGATTGAATATTGGCAGTGGGGTCGTCACTGCGGCGACCCTCGCGCACCAGGAAACGGTAAAAGCGCCGCATACTGGACAGCAACCGCACGCTGCTGCGCAGCGCCCGGCCTTGCTGATACTGCGCAGCCAGGAAGCCCAGCAGATCCGCGGGCTGCGCCTCGGCAAGGGCACGCCGCTGCAGTTTCAACCAGCCAGATAAGTGGTAAAGGTCACGTCGATACGCAGCCAGCGTATTGTCGCTGAGCCCGTTTTCCATCCACAAAGCGTCGGTGAAACGGTCCACAACCGAGATATCGTCCGCCGCACAGTGTTGCACCAGCGAACTGTGCGCTTCAGCGTCAATCATACCGCTGTCCGGATAAGATCCACATCGCCCTTACGCTACCACATTGTGATCACGGATATTGCTGTCGTCTAAGCCCCGCCTCCGCTTCCGCGCGGCGCGGCGCGGGCAAAACGGGTAAGAGATACCTCGGCATCCAGTCCAACCGTCCAGCACCGCACACGGCATCAACGCAGGCGCGACAGGCTAACCAACGACGCCGGGGGTCGCGACAGGTGAAACGATAACCGCTCGCCCTTTGAGTGATTTCACCCGATCAGGCATCACTCTTCTGCCGTTCGGCTATGTCCGCGCGCACCCTGTCCATATCCAGCTCCCGGACCTGGTCGATAAGTTGATTGAGTGCGGACGCGGGTAGTGCCCCGGGCTGGGCAAATACCAGGATCTGCTCTTTGAACATCACCAGCATCGGTATCGAACGGATCTGGAAATGCGCCGCGAGTTCCATCTGCTGTTCGGTGTTCACCTTGGCGAAGACCATATCGGTATTCTCTTTCGCCGCCGCCTCAAAGACCGGCCCGAAACTCTGGCAGGGGCCACACCAGGATGCCCAGAAATCGATCAAAATGATCGAGTTATTGTTTATGGTCTCCTGAAAATTGTCGTGGGTGAGCTCGATCGTCGCCATGGCACCACCTGCCGTAGTCCGTCAACTTAACAGCGTCCAGTCTAGCAACTACGATGTAAAGGGAAAACCATTGATTCTTATGTGATTAAAAGCGCAGTCACGGAAACGCTTCAGGGGCTAGGAGCCGGTCCGAGTAATCTTCGCGTAGCGAGAAAGTGGGAGAGCGAAGACAGTTTTTCGAAGATTTGAGGAGCTGAGCCGTGACTATGCGACGAACAACTTCGGTGCATTTGGCTTTCTTTTTCACGACTATCTCCTCCAACCTTCTTCAAGAAGACTAGAGGCGACACCTATCCTGACAAAGGGGGCTCCTAGTAGTCCAACAGTAAACTACTGATGTAAATTAAAGTAGAATCTCAAGATCCATCCGTGATGCACTGAAGGAGCTTGAGAAAACTATGCCAGCGAAAAAGTTCAAGGTGACACTCACCGCAGACGAACGAGAGCAACTCGAGGAACTGATCTCCAAAGGCAAGTCGGCGGCACGAAAGCTGGCTCATGCGCGCATCCTCCTCGCCTGCAATGAAACCGACGAGTGCCGTGGGGCTTCTGACACCGAGGTTGCAGATGCCGTTCACGTCAGTCGCCCGACCGTCGAACGCGTTCGCAAGGCGTTTGTCGAAGAGGGGTTGGAGCAGGCATTAAACGCCAAGCGCCCCCGGCAGACGCGCCCGCCAGTGTTCGATGGCGAGAGCGAGGCGAAGTTGGTCGCTTTGGCCTGCTCATCACCACCAGAGGGACGCACGCGGTGGACCCTGCGACTGTTAGCGGAGCGGCTGGTTGAACTTGAGGTGTTCGAATCGATATCGAGCGAAACGGTGCGCCAGACCCTAAAAAAAACGAACTTAAGCCTTGGCTGAAGTCGTGTTGGTGCATCCCGGCAATACAGAGTGCAGAGTTTGTGTGTGCGATGGAGGATGTCCTGTCGGTGTACCAACGGCCGGTCTCGGAGTCCGAACCGCTGGTATGCATGGACGAGACGAGCAAACAGCATGTGAAGGAGACGCGCCTGCCCCTGCCATGTCGTGCCGGGGATGTGGAAAAGTACGATTACGAATACGAGCGCAACGGGGTCAGCAATCTGTTTATGGTCTCTGCGCCGCTGATCGGCTGGCGTCATGTTAAGGTTACTGACCGCCATACCTGTCATGACTGGGCCTTGCTGATGCGCGAAATCGTTGATGTGCATTTCCCCAACGCCAAGCGCGTAGTGGTGGTCATGGATAACCTCAACACCCACAAGCCTTCGTCGCTGTATAAGGCATTCCCGGCCTCCGAGGCAAAGCGCATTCTGGATCGGTTGGAGTTTCATTACACGCCGAAACACGGCAGTTGGTTGAATATGGCTGAAATCGAGTTCGGCATCTTGCAACGCCAATGTTTGAACCGCCGCATACCCGGCCAGGAAACCTTGCGCGACCAAGTCGCCGCATGGCAGCAACGCCGGAACACTGAGGCCGTTGAAGTGAACTGGCGGTTTACTACCCAAGATGCTCGCATAAAGCTCAAGCGCTTGTATCCATCAATACATTGCTGACGGACTACTAGGAGGCTGTCGGACTTGGGGCTGATCTACTGCGCCGGTGGGAGAGCGCCCAAGTCCGACAGCCTCCTAGCTCTGGCCGTGCGCGTCGTCTTTGGCGACGCTTTGCTCGACATCGCTCTGGTACGTCGCGTCCATCTCGACACGATTGCGCCCCAGGCGCTTGGCCCGATATAACGCCTTGTCAGCACGCTCGATAAAGGCACTGGCGGTCTCGCCGGGCTTGTACAGCGACACCCCGGAAGAAAATGTCGGCACTGGAACCATGTCGCTATTGTTCTGCCAGCGGGTTTCAGCGGCGCGGTTCTTGACCTTGGTGAGTGCACGCAGGGCGCCCTCGGCGTCCGTATTTGGCAGCAGCACAGCAAACTCTTCGCCCCCGTAACGTGCCACCAGGTCGTGGTGACGAAAGATCGACAGTATGTTCTTCGAATACACTTGCAGGACTTCATCACCACCGGCGTGACCATACTTGTCATTGACCTGTTTGAAGTGGTCCAGGTCCATCAGCGCCAGCGACAACGGGAAACCGTAGCGCTGTACACGTGCCACCTCATCTTCGATTCGACGGAGAAAGGCGCGGCGGTTGGGTAACCCGGTCAATTCGTCCGTGAGACTTAACAGCCGTACTCGGGTCAGTTCGTCGCTGAGCT
The DNA here is from genome assembly GCA_963814945.1 of uncultured Gammaproteobacteria bacterium. GTDB lineage: Bacteria > Pseudomonadota > Gammaproteobacteria > DSM-19610 > DSM-19610 > Thiogranum. Next base: position 85,519 of record CAWFEQ010000017.1, on the reverse strand, counting down.
GACGACTGTCCGATTCGATCAGCTGCAGATAGTGGTGCGTGCTGTCGAGCTTCTCGGCAAGTTCGTGGTGCCCTTTGGTGAGCTTTTCGATCTCGCGTATCAGCGTCCAGCGCAGATCTTCGAGTTCCCTGGCGTCGCCGGCCTGGCGCAACTCACCCAGGACCACTTCCAGCAACACGCCGAACTCTTCGTTCTGGGCAATAGTCCCCAGAACCTGCTCGGCCAGCGTTGACTGCAGCTTTAGGATATCCCGGCGTTTGGAGTCGAGATGACTGCGGTACGCAGTATCCACCTGGGACTCGGTCCGAGTGTCTCCGGCGGACTCTTCCGTTTCACCGGCGATGGGCGTGCCCGTACCAAGGGCTGAATGCAGCCGATTGTATCGTTCCTGCTCCACCACTCCCGGTGATTGCGCACCAACAACGTCTTCCGTCCCGGCTGGTGCCACCGCCTGCTCATCAGCCGGCGCAACGTCACTGCCAGCCGCCGTCTCAGAAACAGCGGCGGGCGGCGTCCAGCCTGCTGCGGGAACTATGGCTTCTTCAATAGCCAGTTCAGCGGTCTGAGTGGCTTCCTGCACCGTCTCGCTCGCCGCCCTTTGATCCGCCTGATTTTCTTCTTCGACGATTCCAAACGCGGCCAGCAACGGTTCCATGGCGTGCTGGAACAGTTCGGACTTCAACTGCCCCAAAGACTCTATCTGACTCGCATACGGTTCCAAATAGTCGCGCAGCGTGGCCATATCGACGGTCGTCAGCGGCGGCTGCAGCCGTGCCTGCAGTAACCTGACCTGGAGCTGCAGTGGGGAGCCGGCACGCAAGTGGCTGGCGTAAGCGTCGAGAAACTGGTTGATCAGTGCGAGGTACGCCCGCTCGACAGTCTGTTGATCGGCAGCGAGGTTCCCCAGCATATGTTCGGCCTGGCGATAGATGACTGCGCCGGTAGGCGACTGGCGCAGGGCATCCAGCAGGCGCAACACCTTGCCCATGCCGGTCGCTTCCAGGCCTTGGAAATTGGCGGCGCCCATGCTTCGAAGTTATCTCCCGCGACTCTGGTATTTCATTTGGCAATTATGGCCTTATTGTGATTATCAAGCGGCCGGGAGCTCAGCATCCCGACCAGGGTACCACGCGGTTGCACCAGACCCAGATTGAAACGTTACTCTCGTTAGGGAAAAAGGACAAACCGCCAGACGATATGCACTGCGACATCTGGAGAAAGCAGTTGAAAAATATGAACAAATGAATCGCCTCACCAGCCTCGTCACGTCCAAACGAGCGGCATTTTTTTGACAGTCTTTTCAGTGAGCTAGCAACGTCGGTACTGCAGCCCGTCTCACCCGCTCTGCCGGAAACCCCTACTTACTGGCTAATTTCCTACACAGACTTTCTCTATTTCCGAATCGCTCAATCGACATTTTCTTCCCGCCAATGATGCCGGGTTCGCCTGCAGTACGACACGATGTTGACGACCGCATCACCCTGGCGCGGCTGACGTTTGGCCGAGGGCCGCAAAAATGGCGTCGCGGATTTCCTCGACCCGACCGATGCCAGGGATGCGGATGTAGCGCGGCACATCTTCGCCACCCTGCTCCGCCCATTTCGAGTAGTAGCCGATCAGCGGCTCGGTCTGATCGTGGTAAACCTTGAGCCGCTGACGTACGATTTCTTCCTGGTCATCATCGCGCTGCACCAGTGATTCGCCGGTTTGATCATCCTTGCCGTCCTCACGGGGCGGATTGAAAACCACATGATACGTGCGACCTGAGGCGAGGTGCACCCGCCGACCGCTCATGCGCTTGATGATCTCCTGGTCGTCGACATCGATTTCGACCACGGCGTCGATACCAATCCCCTGAGTCTTCAGCGCTTCCGCCTGAGCGAGCGTACGCGGAAAACCGTCGAACAGGAAACCGTTAGCGCAATCGTCCTGTGCAATGCGCTCCTTGACCAGACCGAGGATGAGGTCATCGGATACAAGGCCACCGGCATCCATCACCTTTTTCGCTTCCAGGCCCAATGGTGTCCCCTGCCTGACCGCGGCACGCAGCATATCGCCGGTTGAGATCTGAGGAATATGATACTTGTCCCTGAGGTAAGCGGCCTGGGTTCCCTTGCCAGCGCCCGGTCCGCCGAGAAGAATGACACGCATGCGTATGACTCCTTGAAGATAGGGGCCCGCCGCAGCAAGAGCCCCGGGATTTGCACGAGTACGTGCTGCATATTATCCGCAGCTACGCCGCGCGTAACAAACAATAGAATAAATGAGGGGATGCGGGGGTTTTATGAAGCGGCCACCAGATGGTGCGACAGAGACGTAAGCTCCTCGCGGGCCTTCATTGCCGTGGCAAACACGTCCAGAACCTGTTCGGGCAGCAACTGCAGCTTGCGCAGGTTTCTGACTGGAAAATGTCCGGCCTCAGGCGGGCTTGATTCATGCTGCAGTAGAAAATCGCTCACCTGCACCAGGTGCACCAGCAGGTCGTGGTCACCATGATAGTCGGGGTTATGGTGTTCCAACAGCGTGACGCGAGTGGCGTCCGGCATGCGCCACGTTTCCATCAGCCAGGCACCGATGCGCGCATGTCCCATTGCCAGAACGTCACGTGCCTGCCCCATGCCCAGCAGGCACTGTTCAAGCTCAGCAACCGAACGCCCCGGACTGGCCTGTGCCAGCTTGTTCAACAGCTGAAATTCCGGCGGAAACAGGTGGCCCAGCAACAGAATGCCAAAGTCGTGCAACAGGCCGCTGAGGTAGCACAAGCCAGGCGGTGGCCGCATCCCTTCGGGCATGATTGCACCGAGTTTTTGTACCAGGACGGCGCTGCAGACCGCATGCTCCCAGAACCGCGACAATCCCAGGGGCCCCTTATCCGGAACCTGCAACGATCGGCCGGCGGCGAGTCCCAGCGACAAATTCATCACCATGTCGAATCCCAGTACCCGGGCGATCGCATCATGGATGGTCGTCACCCGACCACCGTAACCGTAATAAGATGAGCTGGCGTAGCGAATCACCTGGGCCGCGAGACTTGGATCCAGTTGTACCACTTTGGCGAGTTTCCGGACGTCGGCATTCGGATCCGACTGCAGTTCCAGGATTCGCCGCCCTAACTCGGGCATTGGTGGCAACTGATAGACCTGCTCGATGCGTCTTGCGACGGCACATTCACTTTGTGAATCGACCACGGTCGTCATGGATCAGGATGCCTGCGTGACTGCGTTCAGTTCGCATCCATACAACATGGGGAATCCGTTCGGCGCCCTGGCGCAGATACCCGCCCCAGGTATCCTTACTAGCGGCAACTCTGGGCGCTTCTTGAGCTGGCGCCCAAGCGACGGCGCTGTCATTCAATTGAGTTGAACGCGTTGTCCCCAGGGCACTTTTCCGCGCCCCTTGACCAGCCACAGGACCGGGAAATTCGGCTCGGCCTTGGGGAATTCACCCTCGGCATCGGTGAAATAGACCAGCAGGTCCGGCTGTCGGCCTTCGTGCTGCAGCCACTCGAAGGCGGGCGTAAAGCGCGTCCCGCCGCGACCATACAGGTTCCCGGGCACCCGGAACTCCTCCCACGGTTCGAACACCCAGGGTCCGTGTTCGCAGAGTTTGGCGTCGCAGGCGTGCAACGTCAAACGGGCGCGCATCTGTCCCTTGATGGCGTCTATTTCGGAAACGAATTCCCGCATCTCGGTATCGTTGATTGAACCACTGGTGTCCAGCACCACTACCACGTCAACCTGGGTGCTTTTGAGGGTGGGAAGGATGGCATCACCTTCGCGCCGTGAAGGGCGCTGGTAACTGTAATCGTCGCGTGCCACCGCCGTCATATAGCGCGCCAGCAACATGCGCCACGGCAGTTGAGGCTGCAGCAGGTGCTCCACCAGACGCGCCATAGTGGCTCCCAGTTTGCCCACCTGCATGGCCTGCTGCGCGGCACCTGCGAGACGCTGGCGCCACTGCACCGCGAGCTGGTCCTGTTCGGTTTCCGACAGCGGACGTGGCGCGTCACCGCTTTGCTGCGGCTCGCTGCTGCTGTCACCTTGACTTGATCCCTCATCCCGGTCGAGCGGCTGACCACCGGACGAACCGCTCGACTTGTTCTCCTGGTCGTAGAAATGGTCGTCGTGGGTCTCCTCCTGCAGCTCGTCTTCGATATAGGGATAGATTTCCTCTGCCATCATGCCTTCGAAACCGCTCTTCAACAGCACACCGGGCGGCGGCTTGAGTCCATCCTTGATTAGCAATGGATTGATGGCCAGGTCGCAGGCAATGTCCCAACGGTGCTTCACCCGGTGCTGGCGGCGGGCGAAGTGCGACAGCGCACAGTGCAGAGCCTCGTGGGCCAGCACAAACTGGGTCTGGTCCAGTGACAGGCCCCTGATGTAGTCGGGGTTGTAGTAGAGCGCCCGCACGTCGGTGCCGATCGTCTTGCAGCGCTGCGGCTCGGTGGCTTTCATGGGCAGGCGCAACACCAGTGCGCCCAAAAACGGCCGATCGAGAATCAGTCGGGTACGGGCGGCACTGAGTTTGGTTTCTATTTCGTCAGTCATGCTGCGGATCACCGCCGTCTTCGCAGTCTACATATCAAATAACATCACATCAGCGACCGCTTTCGCCCACTTGGAGAACTGTGGCACCTGGAATAGCTCCTGGCCAATCGCCCGGTGCATATCGGATATTAGCATGACCCCCATCTCGCGCTGCGGGAAGATGCCGGCGTAATCAATGATGTGTCCATAAACCGCATGGGCGTCAGCGTTATCGCGGGCGCGAATCGCACGGCCGACCAGCGCCGACGCCACGGCGTATTGCAGATCGGTTTCTTTGGGCACGGACACCGACTCACCGCGGGTAATGGCATCGATGTCAGGCAGTTTGTCCAGGTTGTCGACAAAGGCGTTCAGCTCGATGCCCGCGGCGGGCCCGACACAGGCCTGCAGGGCCTCCACCAGCACGTCCGACCGATTGTAGAACTTCTGCAGGGCTCGATGAGCGAACTCCCATGACCGCGGCGACGGGAACGCCACCGGGTTATGCGCCGGGTCGAACTCGAACAGCAGCTCGGGACGGAAACGCAGAAAAGCGATCAGGCGTTCATCGATGGCATGCGCATAGGCCCAGGCCACCCAGTCGTCCAGGTTCACCTCCAGTTCGTAGTGCGAAAACCGGTTGGCCAGCGGTGCGGGCATGCTGTACGTCACACCGCGGTCACCCTGACGATTACCGGCAGCAAAAATCGCCCAGCCGTTTGGCACTTCATAGGCGCCCAGGCGCCGGTCCAGGATCAGCTGGTAGGCGGCCGCCGACACACTGGGCGGCACCGAAGTTATTTCGTCGAGAAACAGCACGCCGTTGGGCCCATGCCTGCTGGCGTTCGGCAACATCGCAGGGACCGCCCATTCGACCTGGTCGCCGACGCGAAACGGAATGCCGCGCAGATCGGTCGGTTCCATCTGCGACAGGCGGATATCAATCACCGGCACCTGGTGCTTGGCGGCTACCTCGGCGACGATCTGGGACTTGCCAACACCCGGGGGGCCCCACAGCATCACCGGCGTGTGCTGACCGTGCTGCACGCTCTGGAATTCGGTTTCAAGCACTGTTAACAACTGCGATGGTCGCATGTCTCCTCCGGGAACCGCGTCGGCCCCTCCGCTAGGAGGCTGTCGGACTTGGGACTGATCTACTGCGCCGGTGGGAGAGCGCCCCATTTCCCCGATCCTTTTCGTCAAATAGCTACGGCTATTCTCCTCAAACGATCGAAAAAATGGCCTCGCTCTCCCACCTTGCTCGCCACGATCGCCCAAGTCCGACAACCTCCTAGCCGGGTCATGGTACGCAAGTCGCGACAGAATTGCATGGCGGCGATGGAAATCTACCAAAACACAACGGGTTAAAAACCGCTTCCGGAGTTGCGACTGAGCTCCCGGCAAACATTCAATAAAAGTGCCCCGCCGCCGCTACCAGAACCCAGTACCCGAACCGAAACCAAGCCGTCAAATGCCAGCATCCCACACCAGTATTTCACGCCTGTTACTCTGTTCAACAGATGAACAGAAACTTGAACCGCTGCGACAGAGGCTGGTCGGAGCCGGTGTCGAGGTTGACTGCGCCATCGAGGCGGAACGCGCACGCGAGCTGCTCTGGAAACAGCACTACGACGGCGTAGCCGTCGATTTGCTGCTGGCCGACCGCGACGGTATTTCCTTTGCCATGGAACTGCGGCAGGAACATCCCTGGGTCTCTATCCTGGTGGTATCCACGACCGAGCGGTGTGCGCGCACAGACCGCAGCCCTGGCTGGGTGAACCGGGCCGCCGATTATGCCCGCCTGATCTTCGCACTCAAGCAGGCCGGTCAGCGCTCCGCCGGCCGTCCACCGAACATCCTCCATGTCGAAGACGACGACCGACTGGCTGAACTGGTGCAGAACACCATCGGCAAACAGACCCGTCTGTTCCGCGCCCGTTCAGCGCACGAAGCACGGATCGCCATGGCGCTGAGAAACTATGATCTGGCGCTGGTGCGCACCCAGGTGTCGGCGCTCTCCGACCAGTGGAAAGGACACCTCGGCGCAGAACCGCGGGCACCACTGTGCGTCAGCGTCGACCCCGCAGCCGATCCCTTTCTGACCATACTGAACAACCTCCGCCGCAGCCCCTTTGTACACCAACCGGTGTACTGTTAAAGCCAACCATTGCAAAAATCTCACTGTGGGAGCGGTCTTTTATGCCCTTTAGGGTGCCTGGCCGCGATTCGCGCCTATTGACGGCGTCCATGCCCGGCACGGGTGCTCCTCTACAGGTTAACCTGCGGGCAAGCGCCTGCTTTCAGGAAGATCCTTTAGGCTGCTTAGGCTGGGCGGCGCTCGGCTTCAAGGCCTCCTTCTGCGTCTCTCCTCCCGCGGCCTTAACCAGTTTGCTACGGGTATCAGACTTGATACCGTCCAAGGTGTACGCAGCAACGCGGAACGACCAGGGTTGACCGGACACCTTGAGCAGATAGTCCTTGGCGCCCGGCGACTGACTGAACCGGTAGTCGCGTTTGTCACCGGATTTAAGCGCCAGCGAGAACTCGAAAACGGCCTGCTGTTTGTCATCACCGATCTGCTGCGCCGCCCTGCCGTTGCTCGCGGTATAGGTGAGGTTGGCGATACGCTGCAGCAGCGCTGTACTCTCGGCGGTGGCGGTCTGCTCGCCGGCACCCAGCTGGGCGACCTGCAGTGTGTCACCTGTACGCTGCAAGGTGACACCGGGCAACTCTATGCGGGTAATATCTTCAGCATTCAGCGTCAACAGGCTCTTGTCTTCCCACGCGTCGACTTTGGCCGGCATCTGAAAACTCTCCAGGCCAACGCTATAGATATCGTCCTTGCCATCGACCCGCGCGTTCACTTTGCGAAAGGTCGGCGAAGTGCCGACGTAAAGGCTGGGCAGCACCGTGTCGCCATGGCGTAAAGTCAGACGCCGTTCAAAGCTGTCGTCGGCCACCTTGAAGCGCTCGGCTGCATCGGAGGTCGAGGCCACCGGCCAGCTGGTCTTGAGTCCCGCCAGCTGTGCGAGCAAGGCATCCACCCGACCGGGGCTGGCCGGAAAGTTTTCCGCTTGTGGTAACACCCAGTGACTGCCCTGCTTACGCAGCTGCGCCTTGTTTCCCTCGCCATCTTCGATCAGCAGGCTGTCAACTTTACCGGCGTCCAGCGCCAGCAGCGGTGTATCAGATTGAAAACTACTGTAACGGTGAGCTTCGAGATTAAGCACCAGGGCAAGTCCCACCTGCGCCACCAGCAGCAGGGACAAAAGCCTCAGGTTATGCTTGGTCGGGCTCATGCGCTGGCGCCTCCCTGCAGAATGGTGTGATAACTTGCCTGGCGCCGCACGCGCCGACGCCGGTTGAACAGCCAGACGAGTCCCAGTCCGAGTACGGCCAGACCGTAGTTAAGGTATTCCCAGAACATCTGTGTCTGCCGGTTCAAGGGCTCAAGCGTGCGGTTGAAGTGCGCCCGCCCGCGCAGCGCCAGCAGTCCGCGGTCTTCCAGCGACCAGTCAATGGCATTCTCGACCAGCTGCACCGAATTGGTGTACTGGCTGCGGGCCACTACGCTGGCCAGGTCAATCGCGGTATCGGTGAGAAAACTGTTGGACGCCAGCAGGATAATGCGTGCCGATTCCGGTGACTTGTCGATCACACGGGTAATGACCGGATCGGCTTTAGCCCCGTCGGACGTGGCCGCTGCGTCAGTCGCTTTCGCCTTGGGGTCGTCCGTTGATGTTTCTTCGTCGGCCGCCGCCTGCATCAGCGGTGATGGCTGTCCCTTGAAGTACGATTCAAAGAGCCCCGTGACCTCCGCGCCCAGCAGCTGGCGTCCACGCTGCCCGCGGACGGGAAAACCGAGGTCCCCATAGCCGCGAAAATCCGGCTGCAGGTCGGTTGAGTCACTGTTCCAGGCCTGCGGGGAACTTTCCAGGAGACGGGTGACGCGACGGCCGGTATTTTTCTTCTCGTCCACCGCAATCGGCGAAGCCCAGTTCAGCGTAACCTGGTTCAGGCCGGCAGTCAGCTTACCACCCAGGCCATCACCACGTACATCGACGAAATAGGGGTAGTTCACCAGTTCGGTTTCGCGGACCGTGAAGCCGGCGACGTTGCGCTGCGCCGGCACCGGGAAAGCGGCGTTCTGGGGATCGAGCACCATGCTCGGCTGGATAACCAGACCGTTGTGCGCCAGCCAGTCCTCCAGCCCCGAACGCTGTTTGTGCGCCGCCAGCTCTCCCTCGGTCTGCACATCAAAGGCGGAACTGCTCAGTATGACGGTACCACCACGCATCAGAAACTGGTCGACGGCGAAGAGCTGTTGCTTGTCGAGGTCCTTGGGTGCCACCAGGAGCAACAGGTCCGCGTCAGCCGGCACCTGCCCCGTTTTCAGATCCGTGTCGATGAGACGCGCGTTTTCCTTGAGCTGGTCGCGAAGCTGGGTGAAGCGCGTTCCCATCGACCCGATCCCCAGCCCAGACATGGATGCCGCGGGTGGCGGCGTGTCGATAGCCACCGTCTTCAGGAAGCCGGTGGCGAAGTGCTTGAGCCCAGCGTCAACGGCGCGCTTGAAACCCGCGGTGTCGAGTTGTTCCGGCAACGGCACCTGCACCGTCTGACCATTGCTTTCCAGAACCATATAAAACCAGAACGGCTTATCGTCCAACAGACTCAGCACCATGGGCCGGAAGCCATACTGCCGCGTCAGTTGCGCGGCCAGCGTCCCGCCACCGGCCCCGGGATCCTGAATATCGATCTTCAACTTGCCGGCCGATGCTTTAGTCAGCGTGTCAAGCACGTCTTGCAGCGCTTTCCTGGCGTCGACGAGGGCGGGCGGCAAGACCTTGTCACTGGAAAAGTAACCGTGGAACACGACGGGATGATCCATCTGTTCAAACAGTTTTCCGGAGCCCTGGTAACTGTACAGCACTTTACGGATGGCACTGGTAACGTCGAATTCGGGATCTTTCAGCTCGACATCCAGGTCGGTCTCGCTTTTGGCCTTGATCTCTATCAGATCACGAAACCCGAGTTTCTCGAACTGATCTCCGTATTGCACCACGATATCGAAGTACGAATTCACCACCGAGGCCTGGTACTTGCTGGCAGTCTGAAAGGGCACCGGCTGGATATCGAACTTCTCCACCGCCTCGCGTTCGAGTTGCGGATTCTCCATGGGATCGATGAATTCCACGCGCACTTTGCCGTGGCCTGCGACCTGGTATTCCTTGAGCAGGTTCTTGAGTTGCGGCACCAGCGGTGCCAGCAAGGGGTGAGTCTTGGCACTGAAATAGCCGCGAATCAACAGTGGTTCACGCAGCTGCGCGAGATAACCACGTGTTGCCGGCGAAATCGAGTAGATATGCCCCTGGGTAATATCGGCGCGTGCGCCCCCGATGGGCGCCAGCCACAGGTTGCCGGCCAGCATGTTGGCGATTGTCAGGACCACCAGCCAGCCCCAGCGCCGGTGTCCTGTCGAATGCGCATCCGCAGCCCAGCGCAGGCGCTCCAGGGTATACAGATTCAACATCAGGAACACGCCGATGATGCTCACGTAGTAGTACAGGTCACGCAGATCGAGCACGCCGCGGGTAATAGACTCAAAGCGCGACCCGGATCCGAGCAGTTTGAGCACCTCGCCAGCCCAATTGCCGAACAGACTGGTAAGTGCGTCCGAACCCAGCAGGTAGAACACACCACAGATGGCTACCGAAACAATCAGGCTGACAATCTGATTGTCGCTGCGCGCACTGACAAACAGACCAATGGACAAGTATGCCCCCGCAAGCAGCAGGCTCGCGACATAAGCGCCAAACACCGGTCCCCAGTCCAGCGGCCCGATCAGAGACACCGTCACCGGCAGCGGCAGAGTCAGCGCCAGGGCAACGGCTACCAGGGCCATACCAGCGAGAAACTTGCCAAGCACATAGGCCGAGGGACTGACCGGTGCCGTCAGCAGAAACTCCAATGTACCGCTGCGCCGTTCCTCGCTCCACATGCGCATGCTCAGGGCAGACACGAGAAAAATCAGCAAAACCGGCATCCATTCGAACAACGGTCGCACATCGGCGATGTTACGGGCGAAGAAAGTTTCCACCCAGAAAAAGATAAACAGGTTGACCGCGAGGAAAATTCCGAAAAAGATAAAGGCTACCGGGCTGGTGAAGAACGCCGCAAACTCCCGGCGCGCAATATTGACGATACGCTCACCCATGAACAACGTCCTCCCCCTGGTTGATCTTGTTGAACAGTGTTTCCAGGTCGCGCTGTTCGGGATACAGGGCAAACAGTCTGGCCCCCAGTTGCAACAGGCTGGTGGCCACGGGTGGTGCGACGTTGGCGCTGTCGCACGCAAGATCCAGGGCATAGTGGTAACGGCCATCGTCGGACGGAATCACCTCCACCCCGGAAACGCCGGCCACGGCGGCTAACCGCGACCGCGTTCGTTCCGGGGGTTGATCAACAACCGTTATCAGGCGGTGCGCATTCTTCAGTGCCTTGAGTTGCTCATCCAGCACTTTGCGGCCGTTGCGCACGATGAGCACACGGTCGCAGATTGCGTTGACCTCCTGCAAAATGTGCGTTGAGATAATGACTGTTGCCTGCTCGGCGAGGTCAGTGATCAGGCCGCGCATATGCCGGATCTGCGCCGGGTCAAGGCCATTGGTCGGTTCGTCCAGGATGAGGATCCGCGGCTGATGAAGTATCGCCTGGGCAACACCGACGCGTTGCCGGTAACCGCGTGACAGTGTCCCGATGGGCTGCGTTGCCTTGGCTTCGAGCTCGGTGCGGGCGATTGCTTCGCGCACCGCGCCCGTCCGGCGGTTGACGGACACGCCGTGCAGCTGCGCTGCGTAACGGAGCGAATCGATGACTGTCAATTCCGGGTAGAGGGGGCAGTTTTCCGGCAGGTACCCAATCCGCTGCTGTACCGCAGTGCGTTGCGCCTCGATATCCAGGCCGTCGATTTCGATCTGACCGGAAGAAGGCTCCAGGTAGCCGGTCAGCATTTTCATGATGGTGGTTTTGCCCGCGCCATTGTGTCCGAGCAGACCCACGATTTCGCCCTGCCCGATCTCGAAGGAAACCTGGTCGACAGCGGTGAAGTCCCCGTAGTGCCGCGTCAGCTCATGCGTCTTGATCATCTGTCAATCCTGGTGAAGGTCGCCGTAAAGAGGCCAGCGGTGAACACGGTACAAAGAGCCGCATTAACCCAGGATTACGGGAATATTAAATATTTTTAATCTAGGAGGCTGTCGGATTTGGGACTGATCTACTGCGCCGGTGGGAGAGCGCCCCATTTTCCCGATCCTTTTCGTCAAATAGCTACGGCTATTCTCCTCAAACGATCGAAAAAATGGCCTCGCCCTCCCACCTTGCTCGCTACGATCGCCCAAATCCGACAGTCTCCTAGAAGCGCAGCGGTGCAGGCCTGCCACTTTTCCGGTAGCACAGATAATCGTCGACAATCAGGGCATGATCGAACGCCAGGGGCGGACAGTTATCGGGAGCGACGCACATGAGGTTGCGGGCATCATCCCGGGCACACGGCTCGCCGCTCGCGGTGGCGACATAGACCGCGCTAACGGTATGCCCACGCGGATCGCGCGCAGGGTCCGAATAGCAACCCAGCAAGGTTTCCAGCGCCACAACCAGTGATGTTTCCTCGCGGGCCTCGCGCAGTGCCGCCGTCTCCAGGCGCTCGCCGACATCGACGAACCCGCCCGGCAAAGCCCAGCCGTGTGGCGGGTACTTGCGTTCGATCAACACGATCGGTCGCCCCGGCCGGTCACGCATCTCGATGATGATGTCAACTGTTAGCGAGGGTGTCGCCGGCCTGCGCATCGCTTACCACTTTAGGTTGCGCAGCTGGCGCCGGGCTTTCTTGTCCGGCTTGGTGCGCGGCCGCGGGGCGCTGGCTGCAGCCAGGCGGTGCTGTTCTCTGAGCAGTGCGCGCCTTTGAATACTCTCATCCGACTCACGGTAAAGGCTCTGTGCCACCGCCGCCGGTCCGCGCTGCGCGGACAAGGCGAGAACTGTGATACTGATTTCATAGCCGTCCTTGTGAATTTCCAGCTCGTCGCCCACCTTTACCGTCCGCGCCGGCTTGACGCGGGCGCGGTTGACCTGCACCTTGCCACCGCCGACCGCCAGGGCTGCGAGGTTGCGCGTCTTGAAGAAACGCGCCGCCCACAGCCACTTGTCGATGCGCACACCATCGTTCATCAGTCAGGTCCGTAAATCACCCCTCGCGACCAGACGGACGGCAAGCCGATTGGTCAGTCGCCGGCACCGGCTGTCACGTCAACCAGCAGACTGTTCATCCGTTTGACAAATGCCGCCGGGTCCTCGAGTTGCGCGCCTTCGGCGAGCATCGCCTGCTCGAACAGTAACCTTGCCCATTCAGCGAAGCGCGTAGCGTCCTGTTCCTGTTTGAGGCGCCCGACGAGCACATGATCGGGGTTGATTTCCAGAATCGGTTTGCTCTCCGGCAACTGGTGCCCGGCCTGCTTCATGACCTGTTGCAGGTGAATGGGCATTTCGTGGGTCTCCAGTACCAGGCAGCTGGGCGAATCCGTCAGGCGATGACTGACGCGCACTTCCTTGACATCCTCACCCAGCGCGTCCTGTATACGCTTGACAAGATCCTGGTACTCGTCCTCGACCTTTTTTGCAGCCTCTTCTTCGTCTTTGTCCTGCAACTTGCCGAGGTCGAGTTCGCCCTTGGCTACCGACACTAACTGCGTGCCGTCGAACTCGGTGAAATGCGAAACCAGCCACTCGTCTACTCGGTCGCTCAGCAGCAGAACTTCGATGCCCTTCTTGCGAAAAACCTCGAGGTGGGGACTGTTCTTCGCGGCTGCGAAGCTGTCGGCGGTTATGTAATAGATTTTGTCCTGGCCGTCCTGCATGCGGCCCACATAATCTTCGAGCGACACGTTCTGCTCAGCACTGTCGCTGTGTGTCGAGGCAAAGCGCAGCAACTTGGCGATACGTTCGCGATTGCCGTAATCCTCGGCCGGCCCTTCCTTCATGACCCGGCCGTATTGCGCCCAGAACTCGGTGTACTTTTCCGCATCATCCTTGGCTATGCTCTCCAGCAGGCCCAGTACTTTCTTTACCGATGCAGCGCGAATGCTGTCGATGAACTTGTTCTTCTGCAGGATTTCGCGTGACACGTTGAGCGGCAGATCATCCGAGTCCATCAGGCCGCGAATGAAGCGCAGATACTGGGGCATCAGGTTCTCGGCATCGTCCATGATGAACACACGCCGCACGTACAACTTGATGCCGTGGCGACGGTCGCGATCCCAAAGGTCGAACGGCGCGTGCTTCGGGATATACAGCAGGCTGGTGTAGGACTGGGTGCCTTCGACCTGGTTGTGTGTCCAGACCATGGGTTCGCCGAAGTCGTGCGCCACATGCTTATAGAATTCCCTGTATTCGTCGTCGCTGATGTCCTTCTTGGGACGCTTCCACAGGGCGGATGCGCTGTTTACCGTCTCGAACTCCGTCTCCTTGTCCTTTTCCTGCGCGGGCATCTCAATGGGCAGGGAAATGTGGTCGGAATACCGTGTAACGATGGAACGCAGGCGGTACGGTTCCAGGAACTCGTCCTCGCCTTCACGCAAATGCAGCACCACCTCGGTACCACGGCTGTCCTTTTCAACGTTCTCCAGCGTGTAGCTGCCTTCACCGTCGGAAATCCATTGCACCGCCTCGTCGCCAGCGGCACCTGCGCGGCGCGTAGTCAGCGTCACCTTATCCGCGACGATGAAGCTCGAATAAAAACCCACCCCGAACTGACCGATAAGCTCCATGTCCTTGCTCTGATCGCCGGTCAGCGACTCGAAAAACTGGCGGGTGCCGGACTTGGCAATGGTGCCGATGTTGTCCACCACCTCCTGCCGTGACATCCCGATGCCATTGTCGTTGACGGTCACCGTGCGGGCATCCTTGTCGAAACTGATGCGGACTCTGAGTTCGCTGTCGCTCTCGTATAGAGCGTCGTTGGACAGCGCCTCGAAACGTAACTTGTCGCAGGCATCGGAAGCATTGGAAATCAGTTCACGAAGAAAAATATCTTTATTGGAATACAGGGAATGAATCATCAACTGCAGCAGTTGGCGCACTTCGGTCTGAAATTCCAGGGTTTCTTTGCTGGTTTCTGTAGTCATGGCCGATGGTTTACCTTTCAGGTTCTACGCGAATCTTTCAAAAAATGCCCAGACGTGACCCATTCGGGGGCTTACACCGTGGCTCGGGTCTGGGTTCAAGCGGAAATGTGGGGGCATCACGCAGCGATTTCAACACCTTCGCCGGCCAGCAGAGGTCTTCCCGACAAAGTCGCGCCTCCAGCGCGGCCATTAGACGCCGGCCGCTGGCGGCAACGCACCGCTTGCGCGCACCGAAAATGCGCTGCGCCAAAGCGGTAAGAAGCCCTGCAGGCGACCCACGGGCGAATCGACGTTGCGGCGAAGGGGCCGTCCTCACCGCCCCTTGCCCGAATGACGCGTGCTGCTGAGAAGGTGCAGCCGCTGCAGTTCATTCTGCAACACGGCCTTACGGCTGGCGTCCTTGGCAGCACGCAGCAGCAGGCCGTAGATCTGCCGCGCGTCTTCCACCAGTCCGGCGTCCACCAGCGACTGGGCAGCCCGGTAGCGCGCGGTCTGCGCCCAGGGATCCATGGCGGTGGGATCGATCAGTGTCGCCGACTTCAGGTAGAGGTAGGCCGCTTCGTCATAGTGCTCCAGTCCTTGCAGCGAATCTGCCATCCAGAACAGCAACTCCCGCCGCTGTTGTGCGGCGAGCGGCTTGTCCAGCAAGCCGCTGAACAGCGCCAGTGCCTTGTCATGCCGCTCGACCGTCTGCAGATCGAAAACAACCTGCAACAGTTGGTCGACGCGCTGTTCGTTCCATTCCTGTTCGTCCACTTTCATCAGCTGTTGCAGCAAGCCGATTCCGGTATCGGTGTCGCCGGTGTAGATTGCCACGCGGGCCCGACGTAAATCCCACTCGAAACGGTCACTGCCAGCCGGTGGCTCGGCGAGGCCTGCCATCAGGCGCGATGCTGTGTCCAGGTCACCGCTTTCCAGCGCCTCGTCGATCAGCCGGTAACGAATAACCGACGGCAGGCTGCCGGCATCGGCATAGCGGGTCGAATCCAGGTACAGTCGTCGGGTCAATTGCTTGCCATTGGGCAGGTCATCCAGCAGGCCGACCAGGTATTCGTGGGCGACAGCGCGCCGTTCCGGACTGCTGCCGTAAACGGCGAGCACGCTGAACAGGATGCGCGCGCGCAACGGATCTTTCCCCATGGCCTCGGTGGCCGGAAAATACCAGTCTTCGTCGTTGCCGAGCAGTTTCTGTTCGTCGTTACCGATACGTTTGCCGGCAGTGATATAGGCGTCCCACAACTGATCGGCAGTGTAGCTGATCACGCCGCGGTTCAACTGCTGGTCGATCGGCAGTGACAACGCCCGCTCGAGATACCGGATGCGTTTCAGGGGTTGCCCGGACTCACCGGCCGCCTGCGCAGCCAGCCCCCAGATGGCGCCCTGCAGCATAGGCCCATCGCCCTGTTTCGCGAGGTCCTCCGCCGCTTCAGTCACCTTGGCTGCCTGCTGAGGCATCAGTTTCAACTGAGCGCAGTAGCGCAGAAACCGCCCCTGTGGACTGTCATCGTCCTTGAGCGGATCGTAGGCCGCATCGGCGTGACCGCTCTGCAACATGACCTGGGCATTCAGCCAGCGCATCTGCGCGTCTTCGTCACCGAAATCCTGACGATAGCGTAACAGAGCCAGGCGTGCGTCATCGCTACGATCTTCCAGGACATAACTGCGTATGACCAGCTGCCGCCAGTGAGCGCGTTCCTCGCGTTGCGCCGTGGCCGGCGACCACAGCAGGTCACGCAAGGTGGCGCGCGCGGCGTTGGCCTGATTGAGCTGCAGCTGTGCGTCGGCCTTGACAGTGAGCGCGAAACGGCGAAAAGCGGGATCGACCCCTGCTGGCAAGGCGCCGACGCGCTCAATGAGCGCAGCGTAGAGTCCCTGGTTTGCCAGGATCTGCAGGCGCTCCCGTTCCCAGGCAGACCAGATGACCATACCCTGTTCGGGTGGCGGTTGTTCGGCGTCCATGCGCCTCAGCGCCAGTTGCGGAGCCCCCGCACGCGCCAGCTTTGCCAACTCATTCAGGCCCGAGGCATCGAGCACCGGCTGCGCTCCGACGCACAGGCCCGCGGTGAGAAGCAGCGTGCCGCCTAGTAGAGCTGCGCTGGCACGCACCTGCCACGCGATCGCGCCAAACCAGGCGACGTCGTGACACAAAAGAACGGGCAACCTGCGGCCAGGTTGCCCGTCACGTTTAACCGCGGCGGTAGCCAGCGGCTGCCGCACGCGATCAAAGCTTCTCTTTGATACGCGCCGCCTTGCCGGAAAGGCCCCGCAGGTAATACAGTTTGGCGCGACGCACATCACCGCGCCGCTTGACCTCGATGCTCGCGACGCTCGGACTGTACGTCTGGAACACGCGTTCGACACCTTCACCGTGAGAGATCTTGCGCACGGTGAACGCGGAATTGAGGCCACGGTTCCGTTTGGCGATGCACACGCCCTCAAAAGCCTGCAAGCGCTCACGATTGCCTTCTTTAACCTTGACCTGGACAACCACAGTGTCGCCGGGACTGAATTCCGGCACTTCCTTGGTCATCTGCTCTTTTTCAAGTTCTTGAATGATATTGCTCATGAGTCTTCCCCTGCTTGCGGGCTGCCATCTGACTTCGTCCTATGATGCTCGCGGATGAATTCCGCCAGCAACACCTGTTGTTCCTCGTTCAGTTCGATCTGCGCCAGCAGATCCGGCCGCCGTTGCCAGGTGCGGCCCAGCGACTGCTTCATGCGCCAGCGTTCGATCTCGGCGTGGTTGCCGCCGATCAACACCGCCGGAACGGCCAGCCCATCGACAACTTCCGGCCGCGAGTAATGCGGGTAATCCAGAAGGCCATCCATGAAGGAATCGCGCTGCGCGGACTCCTCGTCGCCAAGTGCTCCGGGTAAGAGACGCGCCAGCGCGTCAATCCATACCAGCGCAGCCAGCTCGCCACCGCTCAACACGTAGTCGCCGATGGACCATTCTTGGTCGACGTACCGCTCAATCGCCCGCTCGTCAATGCCTTCGTAACGCCCCGCCAGCAGAATCATGTGCGGCAGCCGGGCGAAGTGCCGCACCGCTCTCTGATCGAGCCGCCGGCCCTGCGGACTGAGGTAGATCACGGGCCCGTCACCGTGGCAGCGTGTCGCAGCGATAGCATCAGCCACCGGCTGAACCTGCATCACCATGCCGGGCCCGCCACCATAAGGCCGGTCATCGACGTTACGGTGCCGATTACCGCTATAATCCCGCGGGTTCGAGGTCCCTATCTCCAGTAGCCCTTTTTCCAGGGCGATGCGAGGGATACCATAGCGGCAACAGTCCCGGATCAGTTCCGGGAACAGGGTCACCACGTCGATACGCATGGCGCCACCTAGAATTCTTTGTCCCAGTCTACCTGGATAACGCCGGCTTCCAGGTCCACACGCTTGATCACGTCGTTCGCCACAAAGGGGATCAGGCGTTCCCGGTCACCCGTCACTACCAGCACGTCGTTGGCGCCGGTCTCCAGCAGGTGAGCCACTTTGCCCAGTGGTTCGTTCTGCAGGGTCACTACCTCCAGCCCCAGCAGGTCGTTCCAATAGTACTCGCCCGGTGCAGTCGCCGGCAGTTGGTCGCGCCGTACACCGACTTCGCAGCGCATCAGCGCCAGCGCTTGATCGCGATCTTCGCAATTCTCCAGCCGCGCAATCACACCCTTGCCGTGCGCCTTGCCTTCTGCAACTTGCCATGCCTGCCAGCCGTCACCGCGGTGCAGATACCAGGGCCGGTACTGAATAATGTTGTCGCGCGGCTCGGTGTAGGAAAACACCCGCACCCAGCCCTTTACACCGTGTACCCCGGCAATATGGCCCACCGGGATAATCGGCTGGTGTTGCTTGCCTCCGTCTACTGCGCCGTTTCCTTCAACAGCTTGGCCACACGCTCGGAGGTCTGAGCACCCTTGCTGACCCAGTGGGCGGCGCGCTCCGCGTCGATATTGAGACGCACTTCCTGGCCCTTGGCAACCGGGTTGAAGAAGCCGATGCGCTCTATGTAACGACCGTCACGGCGATTGCGGGAATCGGTAACCACCACGTGGTAAAACGGCCGTTTCTTGGCACCACCGCGTGCAAGTCGAATCGTGACCATTGAGATTGAACCTCTGAAAAATGTTGCTGAGCAGCAGCGGGCAACCCGGCGCCGCGGAAAAGCCGGCATTTTACGCGAAACGACCTAAAAGTGAAGGGCCTGCTGAAAATTTACAGTCTTTTGAGTTGTTTGTCAGAAACACCGACATTGTCGAAGATCTTTACATTGTAATCCTGACCTCCAGCGCCCCCGCTTATTGCAACTAACTATTTGTTGCTATTAACATAATACAAGACTCTGACAGGTGGCCGCTGAAGGCTAAATGTCGGTGTATTTTACAACCATAACCATCCACTTCTGCAAATAGCCAAACTCACAATTATATCTAATTGATTTCAAAAGGTTTTTAAAACCTGGCACGCGGGTTGCTTTAACACTTATCGAGGAATGCAGCAGCTAATAATCAGGAAAGAGGGTAGGTAGACGTCAGTTGTTCAGCAAGAAACAACCCGCGGCGCCTAAATAACCTTATCACCGGCAATTATAATAACGCAGCACCGGTGAAAAAGGGGGGAAATATAATAAGCGACCCTTGATTTACGGCGATACTTCGGTATCGCCGTTTGTTTTTTTGCGCGCTAGAAAGGGAACCCCTGCGGCATCCGTCCTTTAATGCCGCGCATCATATTCTTAAGGCCGCCCTTGGACATCTTCTTCATCATTTTCTGCATCTGGGTGAACTGCTTGAGCAGACGATTAACGTCCTGCACCTGGCTGCCGGAACCTGTGGCGATGCGCCGCCGGCGTGAGCCTTTGATAATGTCAGGAAAACGCCGCTCCTGCGGAGTCATGGAACGGATGATGGCCAGCATGCGGTGCAGTTCCCGGTCGTTCACCTGATCGCGGACATTCTGCGGTAACTGCCCTATTCCCGGCAGCTTGTCCATGAGGCTGCCGAGACCACCCATTCCCATCATCTGCTCCAGCTGGTCGCTGAAATCCTCCAGGTCGAAGCGTTTGCCCTTGTGCAGTTTTCTGGCGAGCTTGGCTGCTTTTTCCTTGTCGACCTTGTGCTCCGCCTCTTCCACCAGGCTCAGAACATCGCCCATGCCGAGAATACGCGACGCCACCCGGTCAGGGTGAAAAGGCTCCAGCGCTGCGGTCTTTTCGCCTACCCCGAGGAACTTGATCGGCTTGCCGGTAATGGCCCGAATCGACAGCGCGGCACCGCCACGAGCGTCACCGTCGGTCTTGGTCAGTATCACACCCGTCAGCGGCAAGGCATCATGGAATGCCCGCGCGGTGTTGGCCGCATCCTGACCGGTCATGCTGTCCACCACAAACAGGGTCTCGACCGGTTTGACGGCGACGTGCAGACGCTGGATTTCCTCCATCATGTCGCTGTCGATGTGCAGGCGACCGGCGGTATCGACGATCACCACATCGAGGTGATGTTTGCGCGCGTGGTCCAGCGCCGCAGCGGCAATAGCGACCGGATCCTGGTCCTTGCTGCTGGGGAAAAATTCGACGCCGACTTCGCCGGCCAGCGTTTTGAGCTGCTCGATGGCGGCGGGGCGGTAGATATCGCAGCTGGTGACCAGCACGCTCTTCTTCTTGCGTTCCCTGAGCCAGCGCGCCAGTTTGGCGGTCGAGGTGGTCTTGCCGGAGCCCTGCAGGCCGGCCATCAACACTACGGCCGGCGGCTGCACATTGAGCTGCAGCTCGTCGCAGGCCTCGCCCATCAGGCTGACCAGCTCCTCCTTGACGACCTTGACCAGCGCCTGACCGGGTGTCAGGCTTTGCAGCACTTCCTGTCCGACGGCACGCTCGCGAATCTTATCGGCAAATTCCTTGACGACCGGCAGGGCCACATCGGCTTCCAGCAAGGCCATCCGGACCTCGCGCAACGTCTCCTTGATGTTGTCCTCGCTCAGGCGCCCCTGCCCGCGCAGGTTCCTGAGGGTCTTGGTCAGACGTTCAGTGAGGTTTTGAAACATGCGGCCCATTCCAGTCAATTGAGCCGCGATTATAGCTTGAAGCGATCACCTCCGCACAGACGCTGGACCGGCAACGCGTTGATGCGCTCACGGCATTGATGGACAATGGCATCTTCACTGCCGGGTTTCAGGTGTGTAAGAAACAACCGTGGCCGGTGCTGCAGTTTCTTCAGATCGTCGGCCAGCAGTTGCGGGCAATAGTGGCGCGACTTGATGCTCAGCTCGCATTCCTGGTCGGAAAAGGCGCTCTCGACAATCAGCAGGTCGAGATTGGCATGCCGGTTCAAGGCCTGCCAGAAACCGTCGTTGCTGGTGGTGTCGCCGCTGAAGGCGAAGCTGCCGACACCGTTCTGCACCCGGTAGCCCGCGGCCGGCACGGAGTGGTTAACCGCAATCATCTCCACGCTGCGCGCACCGACCCGCACACTTTCACCGGGCTGCATCACTTCGAAACGCAGCACCGGCTGTTCTGTGCTTGGAAGCACAGAGAAATCCGGCCAGACCTGCCAGTTGAAGATATGCTTCCTGAGGGTGCGGATCGTCTCTTCACGGGCGTGCAATACCAGCGGGTGCTGAACGGCCTCGAATACCGAGTCCAGCAGCATGGGAATTCCCGCAATGTGATCCAGGTGGGAATGCGTCACGAATATATGGCGGATATGCGACATTTCCTCCAGGCTCAACTCTGACAGCCCGGTGCCACCGTCAATCAGGATGTCATCATCGATCAATAGCGAGGTGGTGGACAAATTGGCCCCGATACCACCACTACAACCTAATACTCTAAGTTCCATCGGTCTTCCCCGGTGATTGTTTCCCTGCCCGATGCGAGGATCGTGCCACGCCATTTCACAAAAAAATTGTCGGGGCCGTCACAGAAGTTTGCCGGATTCGTGACCAGCTGTGCCCGCCCGGTCGTGCGCTGACGCAGTGCGTCACTCTGGCTGCCCGCCACCGGCACTGGACGCACGCAAGACTTTTCGCCCCCCGCAGCTTGTGCCATCATCGCCCTTATGAACCTGGTTGTTTTCGCTGTTGCCGCCGTCATTCTCTACCTGCTGACCAGTGCGGCGCTGACTGTCCGCCTGGCGGGCAGCATTTCCACCCCGCGCGTCAGCAGGGGTGCGGTGCTGGTGCTTGGCTTTGGCGCGGTTATTCTCCATGGTCTGGTGCTCTACCCTGAACTGATGACCAGGCAGGGCCTTAACATGGGCTTCTTCAATGCGGCCTCGCTGGTCGCCCTGCTGATGGTGACACTGCTGCTGCTGACCGCCCTGCGGCAACCCGTGGAAAATCTTGGGATACCGGTGCTGCCGGTGGCCGCCGCCACGGTAGCGCTGGCCATCTGGAACCCGGGCGGACATGAGGACATCACCAGCACCAACTGGCAGCTTGACCTGCATATTCTGTTTTCCGTCCTGGCCTACAGCCTGTTTGCCCTGGCCGCCGCGCAGGCTGTGCTGCTGGACATCCAGGATCGCCACTTGCGCAACCGTCGCCCGGGCGGCTTTATCCGCGCGCTACCGCCACTGGAAGTGATGGAAGGCCTGCTGTTTCAGATGATCGCCACTGGCTTCGCCCTACTGAGCGCTGCGCTGTTGACCGGCGTGGTGTTCCTCGAGGACATCTTTGCCCAGCACCTGGTGCATAAGACCGTCTTGTCCATCGCCAGCTGGATCATCTTCGGAATTCTGTTATGGGGGCGACGCAAGTTCGGCTGGCGCGGCCGCACGGCTATCCGCTGGACACTGAGCGGCTTTGTGCTTCTGATTCTGGCCTACTTCGGCAGCAAGCTGGTGCTGGAACTCATCCTGCAGCGCAACGCCTGACAAACCCGTGGCATGCGCCTACAATTAACGGCAACACTCGCAACCCGGTCCAGCTTCCTTGGAAGACATCGATCTTAGTGTTCTATTTGGCGCGCTGATCTTTCTGATCCTGCTTTCCGCGTTCTTCTCTGGTTCCGAAACCGGTCTGATGACGCTCAACCGGTACCGTCTGCGACATCTGGCACATGCTAATCATGCCGGCGCAAAACGTGCACAAAGACTTCTGGAACGCCCGGACCGGCTGATCGGAATCATCCTGCTCGGCAACAACTTCGTCAATGTGATGGCGTCCGCCATCACCACGGTGATCGCCCTGCGCCTGGGCGGAGAACCCGCCATCGCTGTCGGCGCAGGCGCTCTTACGCTGATCATACTGATCTTTGCCGAGGTCACCCCCAAAACGCTGGCGGCCCTCCACCCGGAGCGAGTGGCATTTCCCGCAGCCTTCATCTACGGGCCACTGCTGTGGCTGCTTTACCCACTGGTGTGGGTGGTGAACGGTATCGCCAACGGCCTGCTGCGACTGTTACACATCTACCCGCAAGACGGATCCACCAACGCACTCAGTCAGGAGGAGCTGCGCACCGTGGTCCTCGAAGCCGGCGCCATGATCCCCAAGCGCCACCAGGACATGCTGCTCAATATCATCGACCTGGAAAAAGTGACCGTCGAGGACATCATGGTACCGCGCCAGGAAATCACCGGTATCAATCTTGAGGACGACTGGGACGACATTGTACGTGAGATAACCAACAGCCAGTACACCCGTCTGCCGGTATTTCGCGAAAACATCGACCATGTGGTCGGCTTCATCCATTTGCGCAAGGTATTGCCGTTGTTGATGCGCGACCATCTCGACCGAGACACGCTGGAACGTTTGGTCAAGGAACCACTGTTCATTCCGGAGAACACTACGTTGAACCGCCAGCTGCTGAACTTCCAGCGCGAGCGCCGGCGCATCGGCCTGGTGGTGGACGAGTATGGCGATATCCAGGGGCTCGCGACACTGGAAGATATTCTCGAAGAGGTGGTCGGCGAATTCACCACCGACCCGTCGACGACCATCAGCGACTACACCCCCGAGGAAGACGGCAGCTACCTGGTCAACGGCATGGTCAATGTCCGCGACCTGAATCGCGCTTTGCATATGGAACTGCCCACTGACGGTCCCAAGACGCTGAATGGCATGGTGCTGGAATACCTGGAAAACATTCCCGAGCCGGGTACCAGCCTGCTGCTGTCCGGGTACCCGGTGGAAATCATGCAGACCAAGGACAATCTGGTGAAAACATTACGCGTCTACCCCAAGCGGCGGCGCAGACCGGTCGCCGAAAGTTGAGACTTCGGCGGTAGCCCGCCAGCTGCCGGTCTGCGCCACGGCATCAGTTCCATCGCGCTGAATCTTAAAGAAAACGACCAAACGTGACGCTAATCCACCAGGGTCACCCGTGCATTGGGGCGACGCCTGACAGAGCAAGGCGAGGCGCTGTATCTGCAGACAGGGTGCTCGCAAAATACACTAGGGGGCACACGCGTGGCAAAACTGACGCTGTCATTCAAGGACCGTAAACTCAAGGTTTTTGCGCTGCCAGCCGGCAACTGTGTCATCGGCCGCAATCCCGATTGCACTGTCGTCATCGACAGCCTCGCGGTTGCGCCAGAGCACGCGCGTATCCGGAACCAGGACGGGACTTACCTCATTGAACCAGTCGGCGCCGACTGCCAAATCAGCGTCGGACAACGGCCGGTCAATGAAACGCAGCCGCTCGCTGCCGGTGACATCATTCACATCGGCAAGCACAGCCTGGCATTTTCCGAAAACAACGAAGGTGTGGCAGTTGACGCAGCTGCCATCCCTTTGCTGTCCGCGAGCTGGCTGCAGATTCAAAATGGACCCCACCTGGGTCGGACTATCCGGCTGAACAAGGCGTTCACCCGCATCGGCAAACCAAACGGCGAGCTGGCCGTTATCACCCATCGTGACGACGGCTACTACCTGTCCGCCTTACAGGGCGATCAGGGTCCCCAACTCAACGACCAGGGTATCGCTGACAGCAGCCGCAAACTGCATGACCGTGACCATATCGCAATCGGCGAACTGCGGGCGCAGTTCTTCTCCGACGGCCAGAGCGCACATGAGTCCGCGCTGCCGCCGACGGAACAGGCGGAAGCACAGCAGCGTAAGTTCAGTCGTATCCCCTTCGATATCAACGTGACACTGCACGATGACCAGCAGCGCTGGGAAACCCGGCTGCTGGACATCTCGCTGCACGGTGCACTGATCAAAGCGCCCGCGACCTTTACCGCCGCAGCCGAAAAACGTTACCGCCTGGCGGTCCACCTCGAGGGCGGACCGGAGATTTGCATGGACGTTGAAGTTGTCCACCGGGAAAACGATAAACTGGGACTGAACTGCACAGACATCGACGTCGACAGTATCACCCACCTGCGTCGGCTGGTGGAACTGAATCTCGGCGACCCGACGCTGCTGGAACGGGAACTGACCGCACTCGGCTGAAAACCGGTAGGTTGGGTTGAGCGAAGCGAAGCCCAACAATGCCGATCCGTTGGGCGTGACATGCGTTCAGCCCAACCTACGCTATGCGCCGAACCAGTCGAGCACCTCCGCGTAACGCGACACCCCGGTTACCTCCAGCCCGGGAATTGCCGATTTCGGTGCGTTAGCCGTTGCCACCAGTGCCCGTTTGAAGCCCAGCTTCGCGGCTTCGCGCAGGCGTTCCTGACCGTTGGGCACGGGCCGGATTTCTCCCGCCAGGCCAACCTCGCCGAACACCACCAGGTCGTTCGGCAGGCTGCGGTCACGGAAGCTCGACAGCACCGCGAGCAACACCGGCAGATCCGCCGCGGTTTCATTGACGCGTACGCCACCGACGATATTGACGAAAACATCCTGGTCGCTCATGAAGATGCCGCCGTGCCGGTGCTGCACCGCGAGCAGCATGGCAAGGCGATTGTGTTCCAGGCCCAGCGTCACACGCCGCGGATTCGACAGCTGGCTGTCATCGACCAGCGCCTGCACTTCGACCAGCAACGGGCGCGTGCCTTCCATGGTCACCATGATCACACTGCCCGCAACCGGCTGTTCGTGACGCGACAGAAAAATGGACGAAGGATTGCGTACTTCCTTCAGCCCCTTGTCGGTCATGGCGAATACGCCGAGTTCGTTGACCGCACCAAAGCGGTTCTTGATGGCGCGGATGACGCGATAACGTTCGCCAGGCTCACCCTCGAAATACAGCACGGTATCGACCATATGCTCGAGCACGCGCGGGCCGGCGAGCGTGCCTTCCTTGGTGACATGCCCAACCAGAAACAGCGCCGTCCCCGTCTGTTTGGCAAAACGCACCAGTTGCGCCGCGCTCTCCCTGACCTGAGCCACCGAACCCGGCGCAGACTGCAACAACTCGGTGTACAGCGTCTGGATGGAATCGACCACCATCACCTGCGGTTTCTCGATACACGCGTGTTCGGTAATGCGTTCCACCGAGGTTTCCGCCAGCAATCGCACCTCGTCAGCGGCGACGCCGAGCCGCCGGGCGCGCATCGCCACCTGTTCGGGGGACTCTTCGCCGGTGATATACAAGGCGCGCAGATCAGCGCCAAGCGACGCCAGTGCCTGCAGCAGCAGGGTCGACTTACCGATACCCGGATCGCCACCAATCAGCACCACCGAACCTGCGACCAGGCCGCCACCGAGCACGCGGTCCAGTTCATCGACCGCCGTCGACACGCGCGCTTCCAGGCCCGGCTGCACGTCACACAGGGTCTGTATCCGCGCGCCGGCCTCACCTGTGTAGCCGGCAAAGCGGGCGGTCTTGCCGCCACCGGGGACCACCGACAAGGCTTCCATCAGGCTGTTCCAGGCACCACAGTCGGCGCATTGCCCCGCCCACTTGGGTGACTGGGCACCGCACTCACTGCACTGGTAAACGGTCCTGGCTTTAGCCATGGATGTAAGCCCGCGGCACACGCTGACTGACGTTGCACAGCAATTCGTAGCTGATGGTACCGGCCCGTGCGGCGACCGTCTCGACCGGCAGGCCGCTCCCCCAAAGCTGTACCGGGTCACCGGTGCGGGCTCCGGGCTGGCTGCGCAGGTCGACACAGATCATGTCCATGGACACCCGGCCGACCAGGGGCACCACCTTGCCATTCACCAGCACCGGCGTACCGCTCGGCGCATGACGCGGATAGCCGTCAGCGTAACCGACGGCCGCCACACCCACGGGCATCGCCTCCGGGCAGGTCCAGGCCTGGCCATAGCCGATGCTGTCACCCTTGCTGCGCGCGTGCACGGCAATCAGCTGTGACTCCAAAGTCATCACCGGGCGCAACTCCAGCGAGCGGTCCACGCCCGGATCAAAGGGCGAAGCCCCATAGAGCATAATGCCCGGCCGTACCCAGTCGAAGTGCGTGTCGGGGCGTGACAACAGCGCCGCCGAGTTTGCCAGTGAACGTTCCAGGTCCGCGGCCTCGAGCGAACGGAACGCCGTTAGCTGGGCGTCGTTAGCCGGGTGTTGCGGCTCATCGGCACACGCCAGATGCGACATCAGGCGTAAACTGCCGCCGAATCTTGTCACCAGCGCGAGCAGACGACGGCACGAAACCGCCGCTCGCTCCAGGGGCACACCCAGGCGGTGCATACCGGTATCCACCTTTAGCCACAGGTGCAGGGGCGCGGTGATGCGCGCCCGCTCCAGGCGGTCGATCTGTTCCTCAGTATGTACCACCGCTTGCAGGTCATGCCGGGCGACCGCTTGCAGATCGCCGCTGTCCAACACGCCTTCAAGCAAGACCAGCGGCCCCGACACGCCCGCTGCACGCAACTGCACGGCTTCCTCGACACTGGCGAGGGCGAAGGCATCGGCGGCCTGCAGCGCCAGCGCCACCGGCGCGGCGCCGTGCCCGTAGGCGTTGGCCTTGATCACCGCCATCAGCCGGCTGTCCGGCGCGGCCTGGCGCGCGAGCTGGAAATTGTGTTGCAGGGCTTTGATGTCAATCCGCGCCCGTAGCGGACGCGTCATGCACCGGGCCCGCCCGGATGGAAGTTCTCGTCGGCATAATGGTCCATAGGCGTGAAGTTCTCGAAGCGCGTGTGCTTGCCGAGGAACGTCAGGCGCCGCATGCCGATGGGACCGTTACGCTGTTTACCGATGATGATTTCCGCCGTCCCCTTATCCGGGCTGTCTTCGTCGTACACTTCATCACGGTAGATGAACATGATCACGTCGGCATCCTGTTCGATGGCGCCGGATTCACGCAGGTCGGACATCACCGGGCGCTTGTTGGGCCGCTGCTCCAGGCTGCGATTGAGCTGCGACAGCGCGATCACCGGCACCTTGAGCTCCTTGGCCAGCGCTTTAAGCGAGCGTGAGATTTCGGAAATCTCCCCCGTGCGGTTTTCCTTGTGCCCCGGCACCTGCATCAACTGCAGGTAATCAATCACGACAAGGCCCAGGTCGTGTTCCCGCTTCAGGCGGCGGGCCCGTGCGCGCAGTTCGGTGGGACTCAGCGCCGGCGTATCGTCGATGAACAACGGCGCTTCGGAAAGAATACTCACCGCCGAGGTCAGGCGCGGCCAGTCGTCATCGTCCAGTTTGCCGGTGCGCACCTTGGTCTGGTTGATCCTCCCCAGCGAAGACATCAGACGCATGGCCAGCTGTTCGCCCGGCATCTCCATGCTGAACACCGCCACCGGGCGGCCGTCCTTGATAGCGGCGTGCTCGGCAATGTTCATGGCGAAGGTGGTCTTTCCCATCGACGGGCGTCCGGCGATGATGACCAGGTCGGACGTTTGCAGACCGGCGGTCATTTCGTCGATGTCGGTGAAGCCCGTGGCAACCCCGGTGAGGGGGTTGTCCAGGTGAAACAGCGTGTCGATACGGTCGACGGCCTTGGTCAGCAGATCCTTGATACTGGCGAACCCGGAACCCCGGCTGTTGCCCCGGTCGGCGATGCGAAACACCAGCTGTTCGGCATTGTCGAGCAACGCCGCGGTATCACGGCCCTCGGTGACATAGGCGCTGTTGGCAATCTCGGTACCGACCTCGGCGAGTTGCCGCAGCACCGAGTTTTGCCGCACGATCGTGGCGTAGGCGCGGATGTTGGCGGCACTGGGCGTGTCCTTGGCGAGCGTCCCCAGGTACGCCAGACCACCGATATCCTCCAAGTCGCCCAGACCGTCCAGCCACTCCGACAGGGTGATGACGTCACAGGGGTCGCCGCGTTCGATGAGTTTGCCGGAGGCGCTGAAAATCAGCCGGTGTTCGCGCCGATAGAAGTCAGTCTCGGTCACCAGATCGGCGACCTGATCCCAGGCGCGGTTATCGAGCAGCAGGCCACCGAGCAGGGACTGCTCGGCCTGGATGGAATGCGGTGGCACCTTCTGGCGGTCGCTGGTAAATTCGACAGTATTGGCCGATGGTACCGGTTCCGGCATTCGTCCTCCGTGGAGCCTGTAGGTAGCTCGAAAGCGTTGTTCCAGGCTGCATACTAAAGCGCGCCGCAGAGCTGCTCAAGTACGCAATTTATGCGCCTCTTTCGGCACAAACAAATTGTCCGTCACTCAACGGCCCAGGGTTTCCGCTCACAGCTGAAAACCGGATCGATCGGCCAGCCGGCCAATTAAGACCGCAGGTTGGGCTGAGCCCGCGAAGCCCAACATTGAGGTGCCCGATGGCCTTTATCATCGTTGGGCTGCGCAGGCTCAGCCCAACCTACAAACTGCCAAGCCCAACGGCGTCACCCGACAACCCTGACACCTTATAACTACCTGCCCGTCCGGCGTCTCGGCACCAGTGGTTTCTGCCGCAATTGTGTTGGGCTTCGCTGCGCTCAGCCCCAACCTACGTCCGCACCAGCCTGTCCGTATGCGTCGCCTCAAGGCTAGGCGGCTGTCGGCGACTCTAAATTCTATGGAAGAGGATATCTGGCAAAAAACAACGCCCTGCCGCGCAAGGGCGGCAAGGCGTCAGTGAGCCGTGCAGAATCTGCTTACTCAGCTTCTACGACGACCGTGATCTCCGTATTCACGTCGGTATGCAGGTGGATGTCGACGGCGTACTCACCGATCTGACGAAATGCGCCCTCCGGCAGGCGGACTTCGTGGCGTTCGATGACAACGCCGGCCGCGGTAACTGCTTCGGCGATATCGGTAGTGCCTACCGAACCGAACAGCTTGCCTTCCTCACCCGCCTTGGCCTTGACAGTCACCCGCATGCCATCCAGCTGATCGCGGCGCGCTTCGGCGGCCGCCACGTGATCCGCGGCCGCCTTTTCCAGCTCGGCGCGCCGCGCTTCGAACGCCTTGATATGTTCCTCCGTGGCCGGCGTCGCCTTGCCACCGGGAATCAGGAAGTTACGCCCGTAACCCGGTTTAACATTGACCCGGTCACCGAGGTTGCCCAGGTTTTCTACTTTTTCCAACAGAATCACTTCCATCGTTCCACCCTACCCTATGCATTCCGCCAAATTTCAGTTTGACTCGACCTTCGCAGTACGTCGGCGCAGATCCAGCCAGGGATCCAGCAAGCCGGTCACAGCCACCATCAGTAACGCCTGCGGTAACAGGCTCATCAACACGTATGCGGCGATCAGCCAGATCCTGGCGGCTTTCAGGTTTGCCAGCGTGGCGTGCAGCACGGCCAGACCGACAAATAAAAACACCACCATCACAATCAGCGACCACTGCACGGCAATACTGCTCAGCACGCCCAGTTTCAGGCTGGCCAGCGCCATGATCGCCAGGCCCGCCACCGACAGTGCGCCGTTCAGCCGCAGCGCATAGAACTCGGTGCGCAGCGCGCCCGGTTTGATCAGCAGCGACTGCCACCAGCGCCCCAGCATGAGGCAGGCCAGTGCCGCGAACCCCAGGCCAGCTGCCAGCGAACCGGTCATCAGCGGCGCGACCTGCTTCACAAATCCAGACAGACTGCCCGCAGCGTCCTGGAGCTCCGGCTGCGCCGCCAGCAGGCTGTCAACCATGCCCTGCAGCAGCTGCTGCCACCACGGTGTAGGGTCGCCGTGGACGAGGTACACCACCAGCACGGCCAGCATGGCCAGGCCACTCAGCACCAGCATGGCCATGGCCAGCGACAGGGTCGCGCGCAAAACAGCGGCGGCGATCCATACCGGCACCCACACCAGCATCGCCGCAACGACGATAGTGGCGCCCTGGTGCATGACCAGCTGGCCCAACAGCGCGGTCGCCACCGCCGCACCCAGTAACACCAGCAGGCTTGGCCTGGCACCGGCGTGCAGCACGTACAGCGCGAGTGCCGCGGCGCCGACATAGGTCAACAGAGACGTCAACGGCGGCGCCAGAAAACTCAGCACGGTGCAGAGCGCTATGACTCCGATCGCCTGCAACGGACCCGCGATAATCAAGCCGGCCAGCGCGCGCATTATGTGCTACCACCGCGGCCGGCCATGCGCCCGGTCTTATTTAACCCTTGTGAGAATCGCAATACGGCAGCAGGGCCAGAAAGCGCGCACGCTTGATAGCCGTGGCCAGCTGGCGCTGGTATCTCGCCTTGGTACCGGTGATGCGACTCGGCACGATCTTACCGGTCTCAGTCACATAGTTCCTCAGGGTCTGAAGATCCTTGTAATCGATTTCTTTTACGCCTTCCGCGGTAAAGCGGCAGAATTTACGGCGACGAAAAAAGCGCGACATAGTGTTACCTCTCATGGCGACCGTTAGCGGGAACGGTTTGAATATCCAGTGCGTGCAACTCGACACGTGTGTCCGGAGCCCGGTATCCGGCCCGGCTCAAAAACCCTGTGACCCTCATCCAGGTACCCGCGGGCAGCTTCTCAAGCCCTCTGGTCAGGGCTTCACCACTGGCCACCACGGTGAGTCGACACTCGACTTCGCGCAGCTGGCCCGCTTCGCTACGGCGCGAGCGGTGCGCCAGAACGAAACGGGCAATGGGTATACCGGCGGGTGTGGTGCGCAACTCTGCGACCTTGTGCAGCTGGCCAGCAAAGACCAGCTGGTTCTCCGGTGGCTCCACGCCTCCGTGGCTGAACGCCGTCAGCCGGCGCGCACGCCTTCGGCCGCGGTCTCCTCGTCAGCGCCCGCCGGCACCTCATCCGTGTCCGACGTCCCATCGTCGTCGTCGGTCGGCCGGCGGCGGGGCGCTTCGTCGCGATCATCGCCGCGCTTGACCAGCAGCGAGGGCTCGGTCACAGCGTCCTTGCGGGAAATGATCAGATTACGCAGCACCGCATCGTTGAAACGAAACGCGCTTTCCAGCTCCGCGAGCTCTTCGGTGCCGCATTCGATATTCATCAGCACATAGTGAGCCTTGGCCAGTTTCTGGATAGGGTAGGCGAGCTGACGCCGGCCCCAGTCTTCCAGACGGTGGATCTTGCCGTCCTTGGACTCGATGGTCGCACGGTAACGTTCGATCATCGCGGGCACCTGCTCGCTCTGGTCCGGGTGGACCATGAACACCACTTCATAATGACGCATTTAGTGCTCCTTATGGATTAACAGCCTTCCGCCATTGCGAAAGGCAAGGAGTGAGCGCGGCCGGGCCGCACCGAAACGCCCGCATTCTACGCAACCCGACCCGGTGCCGCAAGCTGCGCCCGCGCCGGCCGGTCAGCCACACCGCTGGCGGCGCGCCTCGAACAGGCAGACGCCAGCGGCCACCGAGACGTTCAGGCTGCTGACCGAGCCGGTCAGCGGAATGGCCATGAGCCCGTCGCAGTGCTCGCGCGTCAGGCGTCGCAGGCCCTTGCCTTCGCCGCCCAGTACCAGCGCCAGCGGACCCGACAGGTCGGTGTCGTAAAGGCTCGATCCGGCTTCGCCCGCCGCCCCGTAAATCCAGATCCCCTTGTCGCGAATGGTGCGCAGTGTGCGCGCCAGGTTGGTAACGCGCACGACTGGCATTGACTCGGCCGCGCCGCAGGACACCTTGCGCGCGGTGGCGTTGAGGGGCGCGGACCGGTCCCGGGGCAGTATGACCGCGTCGACGCCGGCGGCGTCGGCGCTGCGCAGGCAGGCGCCCAGGTTGTGTGGATCCTGCACGCCGTCGAGAATCAGCAGGAAAGCCGGGTGCTGCAGGGCGTCGAGATACTGCGGCAGGTCCTTTTCACCCACGACGCGGGCCGCGCCGGTCTCGGCGACCACACCCTGGTGGTTGACACCCGACACCAGCTCATCCAGTTCACCACGCCCAACCCGGCGCACCGGCACATTGGCCTTGGCGGCAAGATCCAGAACCTGTTGCATGCGCCCATCGTCACGCGATTCCAGCGCCAGCAACAGCGACACCTTCGCCGGGTTGCGCTGCAGCAGACTGGCGACGGCGTGCAGGCCGAAGACCCGTTCTGTTTTCTTCATAGGCCGGCCATTCCCGAACAATCAGCGCGACTCAGCACCAGCTCCGCAGCAGGACACGACTCACCGGCGCTTGCGCCGTCGGCGCAATTTGTTGGCCGGCCGGTGTTCATCACCTTTCCCGCCGCCCGGTGCCCTGGCCTGTCGGCGCTTCTCTTCCGCTTCGGCCAGTTCAAAATCGATCTTGCGATCGTCGAGATTGACCCGCACCACTTTCACCCTAACCTGGTCGCCCAGGCGGTACACCTGGCCGGTGCGCTCGCCGCGCAGGCGGTGGCCGGCCGGGTCAAAATGATAGTAGTCGTTGTGCAGGGCGGTAATGTGCACCAGGCCTTCGACGTAGATGTCCTTGAGTTCGACGAAAATACCGAAGGAGGTCACGCTGCTGACGATGCCCTCATAGTCCTCGCTGACCTTGTCCAGCATGTACTCGCATTTGAGCCAGTCGACGGCATCCCGTGTCGCGTCGTCGGCGCGCCGTTCGGTCACCGAACAGTGTTCGCCCAGCGACACCATGTCCGACTGCGTGTAGGCGAAACCGGCCAGGCGCGCGTTACTCCCGGTTTTCTTCCCGCGCGCCCCGTCTTGCAGCTGATAGCGGATGGCGCGGTGCACCAGCAGGTCCGGGTAACGACGGATGGGCGAAGTGAAATGCAGGTATTCCTCGTGCGAGAGGCCAAAGTGGCCAATATTGTCCGGGCTGTAGCGCGCCTGTGATAGCGAACGCAGCATCACCGTCTGGATCAGGTGCGCATCGGGACGCGTCAGCACCGTTGCGAGCAGTTTGGCGTAATCGGCCGCGCACGGTTTTTCGCCACCGCCGAGTGACAGGCCGAGCTCGCCAAGGAATTCGCGCAGATCGGTCAGCTTGTCGGCCTGCGGCCCTTCGTGCACGCGATACAGCGTCGGCAACTTGTTGCGCGCCAGGAAACGCGCGGCGCAAACGTTGGCGGCGATCATGCACTCTTCGATGATCTTATGGGCATCGTTACGCTGCACCGGCACAATACGCTCTATCTTGCGATCGACTCCAAAAACGATACGGGTTTCGGTGGTGTCGAAATCGATCGCGCCGCGCTGGTCGCGCAGTTTCCGCAACGCCTTGTACAGGTTGTAAAGCTCTTCGAGGGTATCCAGTAGTGGTGCAAAGCGTGCCCGCAGCTTGTCATCACGTTCCACCAGCATGGCCGCCACCTGGTCGTAGGTCAGACGCGCGTGGGAGCGCATCACCGCCTCCATGAAACGCGAACGCGTCACCTTGCCCTGCTGGTCGATGGTCATTTCGCAGGCCATGCACAGACGGTCGACCTCGGGATTCAAGGAACACAGACCGTTGGACAGGATTTCCGGCAACATGGGGATGACGCGTTCCGGAAAGTACACGGAGTTGCCCCGCAGCAGGGCTTCCTTGTCCAGGGCCGTCCCCGGCTCGACGTAGTGCGACACGTCGGCAATCGCCACAATCAGCTTCCAGCCGCGCGCGGTGCGCTTGCAATAGACCGCATCGTCAAAGTCGCGCGAATCGACGCCGTCGATGGTCACCAGCGGCAGCTCGCGCAGGTCGACGCGGCTGCGCTTGGCCGCCGGTGACACTTTTTCGCTGAGGCCCTGGATTTCCTCTTCGACGTTGTCCGGCCAGGCGTGTGGCACATCGTGCGCGCGCATGGCGACGTTGATCTCCATACCCGGGGCCATGTGGTCGCCGATGACCTCGACCACCCGGCCAACCGGGCCAGAGCGCTTGTTGGGTTGCTCGACGATTTCCACCGTCACGAACTGGCCGTGGCGCGCACCGCCCACGGCGTCGGGCGGAATGCGAATGTCCTGGGTCAGGCGCTTGTGGTCGGGCACCACGAAACTGATGCCGGCTTCAAAATAGATACGCCCCACCAGCCGCTGGGTGTTGCGTTCCAGCACCTCGATAATCGCGCCTTCACGGCGGCCCCGCTGGTCGATGCCCGCGACCCGCGCCACCACCCGATCGCCGTGCATCACCTGGCGCATCTCCCGCGGCGCCAGAAACAGGTCCTCCCCGCCTTCGTCAGGAACCAGGAAGCCAAAGCCGTCCGGGTGCGCGATAATGCGGCCGCGCACCATGTCCATACGGTCGACCAGCCCGTAACCACCGCGGCGGTTGCGCAACAGCTGGCCGTCGCGCTCCATGGCACGCAGCCGGCGGCGCAAGGCCTCGATATCGTCTTCGCGGTGCACGCCGAAGGCCGCCACCAGGTCTTCGCGGGTCATCAGGCGGCCGGCATCGGCCAGCACCGACATGATGAATTCCCGGCTGGGAATAGGGGATGGGTATTTTTCCGCCTCGCGCTCGGCGAACGGGTCCTTGGCAAAGCGCGGTTTTTTGCCGCGTTGTTTCCTGCGTTTTTGCATCATGCGCGCATGCTAACGACTTTGACACGCAATTGACAATCCGCCAGCCTGTCGGTACAGTTCGCGCCTTGCTGTTCGGGCGACCTGCCGGGACAGCCTTGCCGAGGTGGCGGAATTGGTAGACGCGCTAGCTTCAGGTGCTAGTGGGGGTAACTCCGTGGAGGTTCAAGTCCTCTCCTCGGCACCATATCTTCTCGTATCCTTCTCGTTTATCCGACTAGCGTTTTTTCGCTAGAGGGGCAGTTTCCTGTTTGCTACACGTTTTGCTACACCGACTGTGTAGCAAAACGTGTAGCAGCGATAAAAGGAAACACGCCGTGCCCGTTGCTTACCTCCTTCGCCGTAACAACGCTTGGTCTGGAATCCGCATTGAAAAGGTCGTTTTCTCGGAAGAGCTCGCTAATGTGCTCACGGAAAGCGGCCTGCAACGGCACATGGTCATCACCTCGACCCATGGTGAGACGCTCACCATACAGCGTGCCTATGCACGCGTTCACGCGTTCTTTTCTTGGTTGAAAGCAACTGCGACTCAGTTGACCCATAGCGAGTGCTGGCAACTCATCGTGACAAAGTCGATGGAGGTTTTTATGGGGAATGATCCCCCGGATAGACTTCCCCAAACAGGATGAGGGGAGTGATGGTTAAATGTCGTGATCCACTATGCTGGCGTCTAAGCCCTAGCAAGGACAACTGAGGATTTTAGGTTCATGCGCTGTACCCGAGTCATGTGTGAAGCAACAGATCCGACTGATTGAAGTAGACCTTTAAGCCCTTTCAAACGGGTCAAGACAAGTCGTCGATCCCTTCAACCCGCCCCCCACTGCTCCTCCCACAGCAACGGCGTCCCCGCCGCCAGCTCGAACAGCGTTACCTCCGTTGGTTACGTCTCGTCCAAGATAGCAGCGATGATGTCGGCTTGAGGTCCCTACGCGCAAATCCAGCGAGTTGTCCCCGTTCCAGTGGGTCAACACCGTCATCGCCTACCTCAAGACAACAATCCGCGGCACCTACCACCACTTAGACTTCAGGAAGTACCACCATCGCCATCTGGCCGAGGCGCAGTACCGCATCAACCGCCGCTTCGATCTGCCCTCCCTGGTAATCCCCGAAGGAAGACCGTTCAGCCAGGATCAGGCAAGGTCGAAGCGGTCCGCGTTCATGACCTTGCTCCAGGTCGCCACGAAGTCCTGCACGAACTTCTCTTGCGCATCGTCCTGCCCGTAGACCTCTGCAATCGCGCGCAGCTGCGAGTTGGAACCGAACATGAGGTCGACGCGGGTGCCGGTCCACTTCAGCTGGCCCGTTGCGCGGTCGCGTCCTTCGAACTCATCCACGTCTTCCGAGGTCGCCTTCCACTCGGTCCTCATGTCGAGCAGGTTGACGAAGAAGTCGTTGGTGAGTGTCCCGGGGCGCTTGGTGAAGACGCCGTGTTGAGACTGCCCGACATTGGCGTTCAACACGCGCATGCCACCGACGAGCACCGTCATCTCGGGCGCGGTCAGCGTCAGGAGCTGCGCCTTGTCGACCAGCAGCTCCTCAGCTGACACGCTGTACTTGGCCTTCTGGCAATTGCGAAACCCGTCCGCGATCGGTTCGAGCACGGCGAAGGCGTCCACATCGGTTTGCTCCTGCGTGGCATCCGTGCGCCCCGGCGCGAAGGGCACCTCCACAGTATGTCCGGCGTTCTTCGCCGCCTGCTCAATGGCTGCACAACCGCCAAGAACCATCAGGTCGGCGAGCGATACCTTCTTGCCGCCAGCCTGCGCGGCGTTAAACTCCTTCCGGGCGCCCTCAAGGGTTTGCAGCACCTTTTCCAACTGGGCAGGCTGGTTGACCTCCCAGTCCCTCTGCGGCGCGAGACGGATGCGCGCCCCGTTCGCCCCACCGCGCTTGTCAGAGCCACGGAAGGTCGCCGCCGAGGCCCAGGCGGTCGAGACCAGCTCGGAGATGGACAGCCCCGATTCGAGGATCCTGGCCTTGAGGCCCGCGATATCGGCCGCGTCGATCAGCTCGTGATCGACCGCCGGAACGGGGTCTTGCCAGATCAACTCCTCTGCCGGGACCTCCGGGCCGAGATAGCGCGAGCGCGGGCCCATGTCGCGGTGGGTCAGTTTGAACCACGCGTGGCCGAAGGCGTCCGCGAGCTCATCCGGGTTCTCGTGGAAATGCCGCGCAATCGGCTCGTAGATCGGGTCCATCCGCATCGCCATGTCCGCGTCGGTCATGATGATCGGGACCCGCTTCGACGCATCGTCGGCGGCCGGCGCCATATTCCTGTCAGTCGCCTCCTTCGGCGTCCACTGCCAAGCGCCCGCCGGGCTCTTGGTCAGTTCCCACTCGTTGCCGAACAGCATGTCCAGATAGCTGTTGTCCCACTGCGTCGGGGTCGGCGTCCAGCCGCCTTCCAGACCGCTACCGATCTGATCACCCCCTTTACCGCTGCCAAAGCGGCTCTTCCAGCCGAGGCCCTGCTCCTCGATTCCGGCAGCCTCGGGGGCAGGCCCAACGAGCGCCGCATCGCCGGCGCCATGGCATTTGCCGAAGGTGTGGCCGCCGACGGTGAGCGCGACGGTTTCGTAATCGTTCATCGCCATACGCGCGAAGGTCTCCCGAACGTCCCGGCCGGATGCGAGCGGATCCGGTTTGCCGCCCGGCCCCTCCGGGTTCACGTAGATCAGACCCATCTGAACGGCGGCGAGGGGATTCTCCAGATCGCGCTCACCGAAATGGCGCTGGTCGTCGAGCCACTCGGTCTCCGATCCCCAGTAGGTGTCCTCTTCGGGCTCATAGACGTCCGCGCGCCCGCCGCCGAAGCCGAAGGTCTTGAAGCCCATTGACTCCAGGGCGCAGTTGCCGGTGAGGATCATCAGGTCGGCCCAGGAGATCTTGTTGCCGTACTTCTGTTTAATCGGCCAGAGCAGCCGGCGAGCCTTGTCGAGATTCACATTGTCGGGCCAGCTGTTGAGCGGCGCGAAGCGTTGCTGACCCGAGCCTGCTCCGCCGCGGCCGTCCGAGATGCGGTAGGTGCCCGCGCCGTGCCAGGCCATCCGGATGAAGAGTGGACCGTAGTGGCCGTAATCCGCCGGCCACCAGTCCTGCGAGTCGGTCATCAACGCGTAAAGGTCCTTCTTCACGGCCTCGAAGTCGAGCTTCTTGAACTCCTCGGCGTAGTTGAACACCTCGCCCAGAGGATTGGACTGGGGGCAGTTTTGCTGGAGAAGCTTCAGGTTCAACTGGTTTGGCCACCAGTCCCGATTTGACTTCACTCCACTGGTCGTGTGCATGACCGGGCACTTGCCCGCGTTCGTGTCAGTGTTTGCGCTCATCTTTGTCTCCGATCTTGGCTGCAATTTTCTTCAGGTTGTTCCGTTTAGGACAATCGTGTCTGCTGCTAGGCGTTGTTACCGACCAGGTCCCGGTTGCCTTCCTCGGCGTACACCTTCAGCGCGAAGTCGCGCTCGGCATCGGCGACGGTGGATACACGCAACAGCGTCTCAACCGTGTTGCCGCCTTCCGGGTTCCTCGTCCTCATCACTGGTCAGACGCTTTACCGCCGGAACGTGTTCAGAGTCTGGACCCCGCTTAGTGATCTTTCTAATCGATTATTCCCGTCTGGTCAAAATATTCATGCGGCTTCCCGATGGTAATATTTCAGCAGCCCACCCAATCGTTCCTTACAACGGACTGATCCGTCAACACGATGCTTTGCTTGCGTGGCGGTTGGAAATAACAGTACGTTGCCTTTACCCTGATGATTACGTTCGGCATGATAATGGACCAGGTAATCATGCAATGCACGTCTTAGCGACGTTTCGCTAAACAGAATCAGCTTCGACAAACAGTCGTCCTTGACCGATTTCACCCAGCGCTCCGAAAATGCATTCAAGTTCGAGCTACGCGCAGGAAGCGGCAGCGTTTTGACATCACCGGATTCGATGATATCCCGAAATGACTGACAGTACTTCGTGACACGGTCATGAATGAGATACCTGCAGTTATTGAGAAAACCCCGGTCGTCCATGGTCACGTTTCTCGCGATTTGCTTCATCCATCGCTGATTCGGATGCGGTGTGAGACCAGACACCTCGACTTTGCGGCTGTCGAGATGGATAAAGAACACTACATAATAGGTGACCAACCCTCGCAGCGTGAGTACTTCCACCGTGAAAAAGTCAGTCCCTGCAAGGACAGCCATGTGCGCTCGAATGAAGTCTGCCCCATGTTGTCGTACGCTTCCGCTCCGGCGCAGGTGGGATGCCATGGCGTTGTAGGATATTACCCACCGTTTGATCGGATAGCCTGTAGCCGAGATTCGCCATGGCACCAACAATCCGATCGTAGCCCCAATCCGAGTTCTCTTTGGCCATGCGCACGACCCATTGTTCGATCTCATCATCAATTCTGGGGCGACCCGGATATCGGCGCGATTTGGAACCGTCGAACTTGCGTGCGATTAACCTCCGGTACCAGCCCAGGAGGGTGTCGGGCTTCACGACATCAGCGACACCCTCAAGGGCTTTACGGCCAAGGCGATGCGCGATTTCAGCGAGGGTCATTCTCTCGGCGTCGGTGAGCCGCAACGGGGTCTTGAGTTGGGCTTTGAGGATCCGATTTGCGGCAGCAAGATACTCA
The DNA here is from genome assembly GCA_963814945.1 of uncultured Gammaproteobacteria bacterium. Taxonomy (GTDB): domain Bacteria; phylum Pseudomonadota; class Gammaproteobacteria; order DSM-19610; family DSM-19610; genus Thiogranum. The sequence goes on along the minus strand of CAWFEQ010000017.1, from coordinate 45,555 downwards.
TTACGCAAAAGGAGTTCCTGGTCCACTGTCCCAGTGATATAGGCCAGTATGCGCACCCAATCCATTAAGAATCCCCACCGTTAACTCGAATTTATCATCCAATTCTAAGCCTCATCTGAGGCTAAATTCAAAGGCATTGTTCGACAGGCCATAGATGGTAAGACACTGATATCGAAACACGGATGAGTTTTTAGACTGCACGAGCCGCACGTCGCCGGCTATCCGGTGTCGGGGTAAAAGGTGCTTTGTTTGCTGGAGCAAAGATCCGCAAGTGATTTACCAGGCGCGATGCAATTTGATCGATCTGAAACCCATTGCTTAGCTAGCACTGAACCAATGCGCAGTCGTTTAGTCTTCCGACACCTGAATTGTCACCGTGTAATCGAGCGTGCTGCCCGCGCCATCGCCGCTAAAACTCCCGCTTACCGGCATGGTGTCGCGCGAGTGAGCCGCCGCCGCGATGGTCACATGGGTGTCGGCTACTGCCTCTCCGTGGGTGGGATCGAATCCCCGCCAGCCGGCGCCGGGTAGATACACTTCCGGCCAGGCATGCAGATGACGTTGCTCGCTTTGGCGGTGACCTTTCTGGTAGCCGCTGGCGAAACGCGCAGCGATCCCCTCAGCTCGACAGCAATCGACGAACAACACGGCCAGATCTCGGCATGCCCCGCGGCGGCTCTGCAGGGTAAAGGCCGGGCTTTGCGGTCCGCCCGTATCACGATGCGCCTGGGCGAACTCGGCGAATATCTGCCGGTTCAGGTGATCGAGAAAGTTCAGCGTATCGCGTTTGACTGCCAGGCTGAGTTCGGCAGCGAAGGCGGTGACTGCATCGTCGGGTTCGATGCGCTCCAGATAGGCCCGCGCACAGATAGCGTCATGCTCATGGTCGATGGGCAAAACCGTCGCTTCGGGCGCCAGGATGAAATCGAAGGCATTGCGTCGCAAGGTTTCGACCTGCATGGTCACTTCGATATCGAAGTGGTCTGTTTCCTCCTCGAACCAGACCTGTGTCACCCGATTTCCCTCGAGATCGAGAAGTTCATTGCGTCCCAGCGGCGTCGGAGTGATGTTGAGCTGATGGTCTATGACTCGCTGCGCCCCATCGTCGCGAGGGTGGAAACGCAGCTGCTGCGGCTTGAAGCGGACCGGATGCGAATAGCGATAGTGGGTGTGATGTCGGATTGTGAAGTGCATGTCCAAAAGCCTCAGCAGTTACTGGTCCTTGCCTGTATATTCAGCCCACCTGGCTGACCTCGCCTTTGCTGCCGCTGATTGCACCGTGGCATTGGCTAGCCCCGGATGCGCTCCACATGCACAGTCTGTGCTGTCGGATAGACCGCGGGTCCGAACTGATTGTAGACGGCGACATCCGCGGCATCCCGGCCATAACCGACTGCCACATATCCGTTCTTTGGCTCGGCCTGCGTCGCGTCGAAGGTATACCAGCGACCACCCACGTAGGCCTCGAACCAGGCGTGCAAATCCATTGGCTCCAATCGGTAGAGGTAGCCCACCACCATCCGCGCGGGAATGCTGAGGCTACGACACAACGCGATTCCGAGGTGCGCCAGGTCCCGGCAGACACCTACTTGCCTGGAATTGACTTCTGCCGCTGATACGGGAATATCACTGCTGCCAGGGCGAAAACTGATGGTATTGCGCAGCCAGGTGACGATTGCCGCGACCTGGTTGTAGCCCGGCTGCTGGCCTGCCGTGATTTCGGTCGCCATTTGATGAAAGCGGTCCGACTCACAGTAGCGACTGGGCAACAGGTAGCTGAGCACAGCATCGGGCACATTCTGGATTTCGACAAACGGCGCTCCGAACGCCTGGTCAACGTAATCTGCAGTCATCACGTCGGCACTGGTGCACACCTGGACGACACCAGTGGGCGCAATGAGGCGTTGACAGAGGTTGCCGAAGTAATCCGTGAATTCGAACACCGGTACGCTTGGCTCCAGCCTGTATTCCTCGCGTGCGACCCATTGCTGGGCGCCACTGCGGGGCCGCAACATCAGCACAAAGGGAACAGGCGACGTGATATCGAATGTAAAATCGCAGCTTGTGCGTAGCCACATGGGTTAAATCGTCCCTAAGGGAGATTGGAAGCATAACCCACCCGTTTCGGGAGGATCCACCTGGCAATTGATCTTCGCAGGCATGCATCCTGGTCTGATTCTCTGGACTTCAACCCCGGCTCGACCGTCGTCAATCCCGCAACGTCTGGATTGTGCCTTCGCGCAAACAGCGAGTAAACCATGATTCAACGGATACTTCATCCGTTTCGCGACGGTGGCAATCGATAAACGGGTGACTTTTACAAGAGTGCTTCACTGTCCAATGCCAATCGACAAGATTTGCGCGAAAAAATACGCATACTGTGCGTTACGGCACCACATTGGTGCCGATATGCATTATGCAGCGTTGCCACGCATTACGTTTTCTAAAGAAATACTGATAGTTACGACATAACCCACAACGGCATGGCGTTTGCTTCATTTGTGCGAGATGCCTTTATGTCTGATACCGCACCCGCAGACACGCGATGTTTCGGACAGTGGTACGTACGGGAGAACGTCATGATTTTCGATGTATTCACAGTAGTCGGTATCGTAATGGCACTGGTGGTCGTAGCAGTATTGGCGGTACGTCGATCTGGCTGACAGCCTGAGGATATCAAGATCCGATCGGCACACATTGCCCGTTTCCCTTTGCTCAAAACCCGCAGTTCCCATGTTTCAGGTGACAGGCGCCAACTCGCACCGATTCTCCCTTCTGCCAATGTCTGACCACCTCAGGACCCCTCCCTGCAGGGATGCAGCGCCATGCACCTTTCCTGGACACCCATTCGCGCAAAAAGTACCAATGCGCCGGCGACCGCTTCCGTTCGTCCTTCAATTGATTAATTCAGTTCTGAACGTACCAAGGAATCGGAATCGTGACTGAGAGGACTGCGCAATGACACCGCACACGGTCGAACACCCTTATATTCAGTTCAACGGTGCCAGTGGCTACTCCTGGCATGGCGATACGTTTTCCCTGTTTGCTGACCGTATCGATAACTTAAATAACGCCGGGGTCACGAGTGGTAACCTGTCCTTGCAGCTATGGGCGTGTCAGTCACCCTATACGGGCGGGAGTCTGACAGGTTGGAAATTGGCCGAGTTCCCCCTGGGCGTCTTACAGCCCGGGCACTTCCTGGCACGGGTTAAGTCAGACGTACCAGCCAGCTTTCCCGAATCCGGCGATTTTGCGATTACCCTGGTCATTGCAGAATGGGATGGCGAAGGGTTTAACCTTATCCATGACTTTCATAACTACCCCTACCGCGATGCATTTATCCATCCGTGCCTTGAAGGACTGCTCGGATATCGCTGCGTAGGCGACAAACGCCTCGTTGTCGAGGTTGAGCGTATCCATAATCCGCGTGACCCCAATAACATGAGCGGGACCCTCTCTCTTGAGTTATGGGCATTACCCGAACCCTACATTGCAGGTGACTTCCGGGGCCACGCATTGGGGGCGGTTACACTGGGGCCCCTGGCGGGGGGCACAAGTCGGCAGAATTGTGCGTATGATATGGTGATAGTTCCACCGCCGGCCGACACCTACACGCTGGTCTTGATGTTAAGGGAGTGGATCGGCAACAGCTATGTCACGCGTGACCATTGCAATTTTAGCCACCGAGTGACATTTCCGATTGCCATATCGGCGACTCAGACAACCGAAACCTTGATCGCAGATGAACCATTCGGACAGGTCGCGAACCCGGCGCACTCCTTCGAACAAACTGGTGAACCGGCCCACGTCGGGCGTGTCGGAAACCCCGCTCACGACGCCGGTCCGCTTGCACGGCAAGACATCGAGCAAACGCGTGCATCACAGAAAGGCGAAAGCGTTTCCGCACAGACTCTATTCGGTGACTTGCAACGTTTCGCCCAACGGCTCTGGGACACAATAAAACAGCATTGGTAACTTCCTCATGAGTCTGGAGTTTTCGTCATGAAGCGAGCCGGAATACTTCCAGTCTATCAGGGTCCTCTCGATCGATGATGAATTTCGCGAAGGTATGGTTGTGCGTGGAACTCAAGAGAAAATCAGGGAGCGAGTGGCGAAGCGCGGTAGCCACGACCAATTCAGACGGCGCGACTCCGGGGCGAATCGTGCGTAGCCACGAGCCGAAGGAATGCCACACGAGCTGGGAGAATTTGGCGGCCAGATACTGAAGCAATCCTTGCGAGACGACGCCCGCGTGAATGAACAGATGGTAGGCGTGGATCTTGCGTTTGACGGCATCTCGATAGTCGGCCGATTCCCGATGCAGGTATTGGTTGCCGTTGCGTCGACGCAGCCGCTTCATGTTCCTCATCCAGAAATGATAGGTGAAGGTGCCGACAACCCGAACCGCTTGCTTGAAGCTGTGTTCGATTTTGAAGCGCAAGCCGTAGAGACGAATGATGTCGATGCCACCGAGGGATGTGTCGGTGGACATCAGCAGGCAACGTCCTCTGGTGGGATGAATGACCACGACGAAGCGCACCAGCCGTCCAATGGGCCGCCAGAGCAAATCACAGACTCGATAATGGATCGTGATGTTTTTCTCGCCGTAGACGGGACTCTTGCCGTGTTCCATCGCCGGTCGATCGTTGAGCAATGATCTGAGCTTCACTTTGTTGCCATAGATTCGTGGCCGACCCCGTTGCTTCGCACCTTTATGATCATACAAGGTGTAGGCGACCGCATTGGACTTCACCCGCGTCACGAGATGATTGTTGTGCTCGAGCAGGCCGTTGATGATTTTGTGACTGGCATAGTACGCATCAGCCACGAAGTAGAACGGTTGCTGGATATCGACAGTCGCGAGCAGGGCGATCATTTTATCGAGCAAGGTGCGTTTGTCGCGATTGGACCACACCAGGCCTTCGTGGATGCGGATGGCGAGCGGTACGGCAAACACGCTCTTGGCAGCATGGACCAACACCGAGACCGCCTGCAGGGAGTGGCCCATGATGTATTCGGGCTTGGTATTGGACTCGGAGTCCTGGTGAAGCAGTTTAACGCCGGGCATCTTCTTGCCGCACTTGGGCGCCTTGATGCCGTCACCGAGCAGCACCAGTCGTCCATTGACCCGTAGCGGATCGGGAAACATCGGATGGTTGGAAATGGACTTCGCCCCAGAAGGCTATTCCCAAGAGCAATTGGATGAGTTGGACCGGCTGACGGAGGCGTGGATCGATGACCATTACGGTAACCAAAAGTCATGGCGAAAATCGGTGAGAACTCCGCACTCTTGAGCAATCCATCATTTCACTCCTAAATCATCCATGTTATTAATCGATGCATTCATATCCGCGCCTTATACGACTACACTGCACTTGCAAACTCTTGATGCAGGGTATTTTGACTCTTGAGTCTTCGTTGAATGCCATTCTAATTGTTTAATTCCACTTCACGTTTTGACCCAGAGTTATCTAAAGCCACGCCTATATAGCAGTTAGTTACCCCTGTGAATGGCACTTAATTAAGCTCAAGCTTTCTTGCATGTCCATGTTTTCTGATGTCCTGACGTGCTTTCTCGCGAGGTTTGTTCAAGCGTGGATAAGGCTTGGGCCTGCGCTTGACGGCTCGTGGCTCAACCCGGCCGGGTCGTTTTCCTACGCGTATTTGGGCAATGAGCAGGAACAAGGTCGTCGTGTCTTCTTTGGCGTCTGAAAGAAACTGCCGTTGACTCCAGGCTACCCAAATCTGCAGCGTGTGTTTGAAACTCAACTGGCGCGGCAACACCCTGGCCTGCAGCGCCGCCTCGGCCATCAGCAGCCGGATCAGGTTGTACGCCAGGAGGTAGACCCACAGTTCCTTCTCGCACATCTCTGGGCTCTTGCAACTCAACGCCTCCATGCCGAGGGTGGTCTTGATGTTTCTCAGATCCAGCTCCACGTGCCAGCGTTGCAGGAACAACGCCTGCAGATCGGCCTTGGCGGTTTTGCGTGGCGAGAGCAGCGTCGTCACCAGCACTTTCTTGCCGACTTTCGCTTCGCGCACTGTGATCTGCTTCGGGTAGCCGTGGTACTCCTCCCGGCTCATCCAATTCGGTCTAGCCGGCCGGGACCACTGCACCAGATGATCCCGTGCGCCGAGTTTCTCCCCGGTGCGAAAATCGGTATGGCGCGCGCCATGCTGCTCGGACAGCACGTCCACCCCGCGCTCCTGCATCTCGGCAATCAGAAAATAACTGCAGTAATAGCTGTCCGCCAGCATCATGTCGCCTTCGACAAATGCCTCCTTGAGCTCTCGAAACAGACCATGCTCGCCGGTGCCCTTGCCCTGGTAGGCACCCATGGCAGCATCGAGCAGCGCACCATGGGACAGGGAAATCACCCCGACGATCCGCGCCAGCGGAAAACCCACGCCAGGCACTTGGCCCCCGTGCTGGGGGAAGCGGGCCTGATTCGCCTCGGTGTCTGGCATCGATACCGTCGTGCCATCCACCAGTTTTACGTGCCGGCCGCGCCACAGCCACCCCTTGGGCGTGTGCGCGCCAAGCAATGCCGCGGTCTGTCGGGCAAGCCCGCTCACCATCGGCTGCGGCAAGCGCTGGCGTGCAAGACAATAGCCGCCGGTATTGGCGCTGCCCACCGACATCCCGCTCAGCAGGCGATTGACCAGCGCTTCATTCACCGCGTTCTGACAGGAACCGTCGGCACTCATGACTTGCCCTAAAAACATCGCTAATGTCAGCGTCGGTGGATACTGCCGTTCCCGGTGCTCGGGGAGCTGCGCCTCCACCGCCTCCAGTAATTGCGGGCCGCTAAGGAGATTGAAGAAATGATTGGCATCGATGTTCTGAACCTGTTTGGCAAGACGACGTTGTTGTGGCAGCGATGGGCGGTTACAGTGTGTCATGAAGGTTGGCCTCGGGATTGGTGGGGTCGATGTTTCGCCACAAACATCTTACCAGTCCTAGCCAACCTTCTCTTTCTTTTTCAAACCATTAGCCTATGCTACGTGACTCGCTGATCCTTAATTAAGTGCCATTCATCCATGTTATTAATCGATGCATTCATATCCGCGCCTTATACGACTACACTGCACTTGCAAACTCTTGATGCAGGGTATTTTGACTCTTGAGTCTTCGTTGAATGCCATTCTAATTGTTTAATTCCACTTCACGTTTTGACCCAGAGTTATCTAAAGCCACGCCTATATAGCAGTTAGTTACCCCTGTCGAAGACCCCATCTCTTGCATCGTGATTTACGGACATACCGAATTCCCGTTAATCCCAGATATACACCATCCGTTAACTGGGACTTTACGGACGCATAGCACCTCGCTACTCTGGCCAAATTGGATCCGCAACTCACTGTTTGATCGAGAATATCTTCTACATCATATGGTTTAAAGCAGGCGCAGTCACCCGAGTGTAATGGTGTTAACCGGTCCATTGGTCCATCCCTCGCCCACTGCCGGGGCCGATGCTTCGGCAGAATTTCGGCGCACATTTAGATAGCGGTGCATGCTTACTGTAACTTACGGAATATACATTTTTATAGGTACCAAGTGCGCATCTCAGATGCCTAGGAAGAATCCGGGCGGCTGGCGAGACCGGCTCACTCCAGTGCTCAAAGTCCCCGACCCGCCCGCGCACCGCTCATTATTGGCCGATCCCTCCGAAAAAAGCGGCCGAATCGACAGACGAGAGATGTCAATGCACTTCTCCATCTTACAATGTGATCGTAAAGTTACACAAAGTCGATTAGCTAGCCATCACGTGCACCATAAGAGGTATGGGAACCAGTACCACAGCAACATTTGAGGCCTACAACCGTGAAGCCAGCTCATTGGCGGCCCGTTACGAGTCCAGGAGCTTTGAGGAAGTCCACAGCGACATCCTCGATCTGGTACCCGATGCCCCCAGCTTGGTTCTGGACATCGGCGCGGGCTCCGGTCGGGATGCGGCCTGGTTTGCCGCCCATGGGCATGAGGTCGTTGCCGTTGAGCCCGCGCCCCAGATGCTCGAAATCGCCAAATCCCTTCATTCCGACTCCGGCATTCGTTGGCTCGATGATCAACTCCCCGCCCTCGCGAATATCTTCCGGACCGGATTGACGTTCGATCTTATTTGGCTGAGCGCGGTCTGGATGCACGTGCCACCGACGTCCCGGCAGCGCGCCTTCCGGAAGATAGTCACCTTGCTGCGACCCGGTGGCCGGATGATGATGTCGCTGCGCCAGGGGCCACCACCCGATGGACGGGAGATGTACCCCATGCACGTGGACGAGATCGAACAGCTCGCGCGCAGTCACGGGCTGGCGGTCACGCGGATCACCCGGGCGAACGATCGCCTTGGCCGCGAGGATGTGACTTGGCAAACCGCATGTCTTCAGGCCCCAGACGACGGGCTGGGGGCACTGCCGTTGCTCCGGCACGTCATCATCAACGACAGCAAGGCCTCCACCTACAAACTCGCGTTACTCAGGGTGTTGGTGCGCATAGCCGACAGCGCCACAGGCCTCGTCGAGGACGTGGACGACGACACCGTGGCTGTGCCGCTCGGATTGGTAGCTCTCTACTGGATCCGGGCCTTCAAGCCCTTGATCGAGCACGACGCCCCCCAAAAGCCGCCGAATCGCAACGACACCGGTTTGGGCTTTGTCAAAGCCGGATTTCGTGCTCTCCGGGATATATCGCCCTACAGTCTACGGCTCGGTGCCCGTTTCTCTGGGGCTGAAGGCGAGTCACTTCTCGCGGCGCTTCGTGATGTCCGGACGACCATCACCCAGATGCCGGCTCACTACATTACTTACCCAGGTCAGCAGCACCAGGTCTTCGTTGCACAGACGGCGCGAACACCACGGGTCAGCAGCTTTACGTTGGACGGCCCTTTCCTTGGCTCCTTCGGTCGTCTCCTGGTGCCACGGCACCTTTGGCAGGCGATGAGCCGCTATGCCGCCTGGATAGAACCGGCCCTCATAAACGAGTGGACCGGGTTGATGCAAGGCTATGAGGGAGACGCCAGGCGCCCTCACGACGAACACCTCGCGTTGCTGCGTTGGCTTGATCCTGAACATGATACCCGCCTGGTCCGAGACTTTGCCTTGAGGATCCGGGAGGGCAACCAGGCGCTCTACTGTCTCTGGAGCGGCCGCAAGCTCAGGGATGTATTCGCGGTCGACCATTGCCTCCCGTTCGCCGCCTGGCCGTGTAACGACCTCTGGAACCTCTTCCCTGCCCACCCGAGCGTCAATCAGAAAAAAGGCGACAGGCTGCCGAGCGCCGAGTCTCTGGTCGGCGCAAGAGAGCGGATCCTCGAGTGGTGGCAAACAGCCTTCGTGGGCCAGGGGGCGATTGCGGAACGCTTTGTGGACGAGGCCATCGCCGCCCTCCCGGGCACGCTCGCCTGCTCGACATCCCCGTCACCGGAAGATGTCTTTGACGGGCTGATGATGCAAAGAGCCACGTTGAAGCGCGACCAGCAGCTTGCGGAATGGATTTGTTGCTAAACAAGCAACGAGCGATCTGGCTGAAATAGAGCCAACCTCGGCCACGACAACACCGCTATCCAGGGTAATTATTGGCGGGGTTGTGGTCCCAGACGCCCGCCACATTCCCCTAATTTCACCCCCGCACCGGCTCGATTTTTCGCTACTCTCAATCGCCGGACAGGGATTCAACTGGGGCATCGAAAGATAGCCCCACACCGACTCGGGTACCCGCGTACGGGACGTAGCCGGGTACCCTGTTTTGGGGCCCGGACATCCGGAAGGAATGGCCGGGGACGCGAGCATCCAGGCACGCGTCCCGGAGGCACGCCCTCGCCCACCGAGGGCTGCCGGAGGCGGGGGAGCCGCCGGTCAATTCGCGCCCTCGCGCGAATAGCTGCCCCCAGGCAGCGGTGGCCGGTGGGGGGCGCAGCTCCGCCCGACCCCGCACCCGTAGGCGTTCAGCCGGAGGCGTGCGGGAACCCCCTGAATCCGTGAGTTGCCGCTAGGGGGCCCCAGCCGCGCGTAGCGTGGATGGGGGCGGCAACGTTCGCCCGGCAAACGCAAGGTCGGCAGACCGCCGCGTGCGCCGTTGGCGACACGAGGAAAGAGGGGTTCCCGCACGCCGGAGCCGCTGTCCGGGGGACAGCGGTCCTCCCAGCGGGATGAGCGTCGGGGTCGGGCCCTGAAATCCGGCAGACGGGGCATCCAGCCCAGTCAGGGCGCGGATCTGGCGTCCCAGCCAGTCAGCCGCGCCCGGTGCCGGAGACCGTCGCGCAGCGACACCGATTAAGGTCCAGGGTCTGTATGTCACCCCCCATCCCCCTGGTATACAGGCCCTGGACCCACAGCATGACGAATTCCTAGCCGGGCTCGCTACACGGTAGTGACGGCACAGACCTTACGGAGGATTCGTCATGAACACCGATTCGACACAGCCCACGCCCCTCATCGGCAACGCGGAATCCGTTGAGCCCGATGAGGCGCCTACCGAGTGCTTCGCAGAACCGGACGGCGACAAGGCCGTGCTGGGCACTCCTACACCGGATGAGGAACAGACCACATACCCTGATGTGGACGCAATTGGGGTGCACGAAGCGCCACCGCAGGACACGTGCGAAGCGGCACCCGATGGGACACCACCCGGTGACGTTCTCGGGTGTGCCTGATCATACATCTGGCACCGCACCCGGAGAGGCAGCAGCACAAGGCACCACGAAACGCTCCGGCTACCAGGTCAGCCGCGACAACGAGGCTCGCATTCTGGAAGCGCTCTGGAAATTCCATTGACTCACATCGCGCCAGCTCGCTCTTTGGCTGTCTATGGGTTTGGCGATGGTGCGCCGGACACTCAGCCGCCTGAAGGGCTCCAAAGTACGTGAAGTCTCACGCGTACGGTTACCAAACGGGGTCTGGGTCTATTTTCTGGCGAAACGCGGTGCCGAACGGTTATGTATCGAAACCGGGGAAGACGTAACCGCGGTTCGGCTACGCTCATTCGGCACCTGGGAACACCGCGCAATCTGCAACTGGCACGTTATCAGCTGGAAACGCTTTGCTGCACGGGCCAGCCAATCTCACCAACTTGAGCTTTACACGGAATACGAAATCCAGACGGGGCGCACGCCCCTCCTGTCCTGGGACGACACGGTTCCCGACGCCTTGGGCGTCTACACCAACGAAGATGACGAGGTCTATTTCTGGTGGATGGAGGTCGAGAATTCCCGGCGCAACGATCGAGGAAAGCGCCAGTTGGCGAACTTTCTTATTAACCGCTACAGGAACCCCAAACACAAAAGCGGGATAGCGTTCGGCGTCATTCATCTCGTAAGCACCAAACATCCCCTGTTATTGGATGTATGCCGTGATCTTCGCCGCCGCCTGGATAAACACACCCTCACCGCCTATGAACGTTCTGACATCGAAGACAAGGTGCTCTTTTTCAGTTTCCCAATGTCCAGTGGACTGATTGCGGATGACTCCCGCTATTTCGCTAAACGCATGTACGAGTTCGATCAAGACGTTGACGAGCTGGATTCCTGACAAGACCCCGCCCCGCGGTCCCCTTGCACGCAACGCCGGCGCCGCCAACGGACTGAAGATGAATATGAAAGCGATTGAACAATGGGTAGAGACAGACATAACAAACTCGACATCGAAGCCGTAAAACGTCGCGTTATCGCCGGTGAAGAGGTTACGCTTGCCCCCAGCATCACTGCGCGTGGCAAAACCATCTACCTGCATATTTACTATCACGGTCGCTGCCTGAAAGAGTCACTGCGCTTGCCGTTGACCCATAGCGACATCGAGTACGCGATAAAGACATTGGCCGCGATCCGCCGCAGCATCGAACTGACCGGTACCTTTGACTATGAGACGTACTTTCCTCACGGTCGCAATGCCCACAAGTTCGGCACCACCACTCGCGTGACCGTCGGGCAGGCGTTGCTCGCCTGGTATGAAACCAAGCAAGACGAAGCCGCCCCGTCAACCGCGAACGACTACAAAAACTCCATCAACATCCTGATCCAGTCCTTCGCTGACATCACCGTTGCCGATCTGAGCGTCCAGCCGATACAGGCGTGGGTGAACAGCCGGACCTCGTCCAACAAACGGACGCGTAATGTCTTGACGCCACTGCGGGGCGTTCTCGCTGCCGCCTACGCCAGCCGGCAGATCAAAGAGAACCCACTGGACCGCGTCGTATTCCCGAAACCGAAGCCCCAACAGTCGATTGACCCGGAGACCGGCGAAGAACTCTCTGAGCAGGACAACATCGTGCACCCCTTCCGCTACGATGAGATCGAAAAGATCCTGTCGGCCTGCGAAGCCCTGCCCCTGTTTTACTACTATGTGATGCTGGCCATTGCCACCGGCATGCGGACGTCCGAACTCATCGCCCTGCGCTGGCGCCATATTGATTTCAACGCGGGCGTCATTAAGGTGCGCATCGCCTTCGTCAAGGGGAAATACAAGGGCCCCAAAACCCGGGCCGGGCGGCGCGATATCGTGATGCTGGAGCCCGCCCGGGGTGCGTTGCTGGCGTTGCGCGGTCTGACCTACAAGCGCAAGGACGACTTCGCCCTGCTACACCCCTACACACTCGACCCCTGGTCGGGCGACAAACCGGTCCGTGAGACCTTCTGGCGGCCGACGCTGGCGTCCCCTACCGGGCCCCCTACCGGAGACGCGTCACACTTTCGCCTCGACGCTTCTCAGCGCCGGAGAGAACCCGACCTGGATTGCCCAGCAGCTGGGCCACAAAGACTGGTATGAGATCCGTAGGCGCTATGCCAAATGGAGTCCCGACACCGACCACCGGGAAGGCGAACTGGTCGAGTCCATGTGGCAGCAGAAAGCTGGGCAACCACCTGAAACATGCCTCCTGACGCTGTGAGGGGTGGCTGATGACGAACTCGCGCAACCCGGCGATCAGGGCGATTCGACGATGAACAAAAGGCGACAGCTCCGCCGCATGCGGCGACAAGGCATGAGCATTAATTTGATCGCAGAGACAGTCGGCATGGGTTACACGGGCGTGCGGCATCACGTCAAGGATATCGCCATTGGTAAACCGACGCGCACGCGCGGTCAACGCAATGGCGACCAACCGCCGCCTCTGCCCCTGCCGCCATCGGCGAACCTCAGCTACCTGATCGGCGTTATCGCCGGGGACGGCTTTATTGAGCAAAAGCCACGCACCTGCCGGTTGTGGATTACGTGCGATAATGAGCAGCCGCACCTTATTACGCGATATGAAATCCTGGTCAGCACCCTGTTGCCGGGGAATGTCAAAGTCACACCACGACGTGACAAAGCCTGCACCGATATCACGTTATATTGCCTGCACGTGCCTCATTTGCTCGGTCTTCGCGCCGGTTCGAAGAAGGATGGTCCCTTCCCACTGCCTGCATGGATTTTCGAATCGGAGGAATTCCTGATTCCCTTTGTACGTGGGTTAATGGAGACAGACGGCGGCGTTTACTACCGGTTTACGCGGAGCCGGAAACACTATGTGTTCTTAACCTTCACCGCCGATATCGAGAGTATCAATATCGCGTTTGTACACGCGACCCGGCTGCTCGGTTTTGAATTCCAGGAAATCTCCAAAACCCGGCTGCAAGTCGCCACCAAGACAGAAGCCGAGCGGTTTATGCAGACAATCGCTCCGGCAAAGGCGAAAGCCTACACGGCTAAGCCGCGGTAACGCACATCACGGGTGACGGATAGTTATCGTTACCCCGGAACGGTAATACCCAGAGGAGGAAAACATGGATCCCGAACAAACGATCGACACCATTGACGCCGAACGCACCGAAACCCGGACGCGTGGGCGCCCCCGCAGAGGCGTGACGGCCGACAACTACATCGGCGTCTACTGGTATTTCTCCGCCTGGTATCCGCATCTGCGCAACCTGGCTCCGGCGCAGCTCAGCCAGTTCACCGACCAGCATGTGGCAGCGCTGCATGCCTGGGTCGCGGAGCACGTCAGTGACGAGAAGTGGTCGCGTTGCCTCGCCACGCTGCGCAAGACGCGTCACGAACGCAGGCACGGGAAACCAGCCCGGTGAATCCATCATCACAGACCTACCAGCGCCTGCGCGCCTTCAAGGCGCGCGAGAGTTTGCCATCGTTCGACAAGGCGGTCGAGGCGCTGATGGATGCGTACGACCGTGCGCAGCGACGTAAACGAAAAAGCGTTCCCCGGTTACGTTAATAGAGCACGCCCCACTTACCGGCCACGGACGATACCCTTGAACGCCATCACGCAATACGCGGGCTATATCGTGCGGTCGATACTGACCGTTGTCGCCCTCGGGCTACTGGCGCTAGCGAGGCATCTGCATCGCGAACAGACGCGGACGGCGCAGCGCGGCGCCAACGAAGCTTTTCGCGATAAGACATCCCCCGCCGGGAGCCCCCCGGGTGACGATGCAGTCGCCATCCACACGTTGCTGGCTCAGGCAATCGCCGGAACACGGCAGGCCGCTCGGGCGGTTAACGAGACTCAAACGCGCCTGGAAGCCCTCAGCGCCCGGCTCGCGCGTCCGCAAGCGCAACAGGCCGCTGCCGCCACCCAAGGCGCCGTCACGGTTTCTGACCGTCCCAGTCACGTCGCAAAATAGGTAAAGTCCCCGGAAATCGATCGACATTACGTGCTGTTAGCACGCCGAGGCGGCGGGTACGTCATTTGCCGGTCGGTTACCTATTGTCGCCTCTCCAGACGAAAGCGGCCGTTCCTGAACCACAGGACTCACGCTGTTGCGTAGTTCCCAGTCGGCGACTTACGGCCAACTCCGGACCCAAATGGGCGACCGGCGAAGTGCAACTATGCAGCCATAACCGGTCGTTCCCATATTTCCTGGGTACTTGGATTACCAGCCATTAAAGACATAGTTGAAGTGACTCAGCAAACGCGACCCGACACACCGATCCTCAAACTGAGATCAACAATGCTGACCCCGAAACCCGCACCGCGCGCCGCGACCCCTACCTCACGCTGCCGGCGCAGCCCTGCGGGCAATGAGCGGTACCAGGACGGCACCGAGCGCGCAGGTGACGAACAGGTACGCCATGGCACCGCTATAGCCGACCATGAAGGAGTCCTTAAAGAGCGGCAGGATCTCGGCCTCGAGGCCGGCGGTGAGCTTACCCAGCACCTGCAAGGCTTGGCTCGGATCCGAGAGCACACTCTTGACCAGGTCCTGCTCTTGTCCATTGAGCACGATGTCTTGTTGCGCAAGCGCGCTCGTCAGACTGCGGTGGTCGAGCTCCTCGAAGATCAGGCCGCCGACCGCTAGCCCGACGCAGGAACCGAAATTCCAGACCGAATAGAGCACGCCGATGATCAGGCTCGCCGAGGCGGGCGGGAAGGGCGAGGTCACGGCCAGCGCCGAGGTTGCCTGTTGCAGCCCCCAGCCGAACCCAAAGAGCCCTAAGCCGACCAGGACCAGCCACACCGGGCTCGCCGGTTCGAAGAAGCTCTGTACCAGCGCGGCGATGGCCAGGAAGATCTGTCCGGCAACCAGGAACGGCATCGGCCCATGACGGTCGGCAAGTTTCCCGATCATAGGCGGGCCTATGACCACCAGCGATGAGATAGGCAGCAGCATCAGACCGGCGACGTAGGGAATTTCGTTGCGGACGGTCTGGAGGTAGAGCGGCGCCATGAAACTGTCGATGGCGATGAAGCCGCCGAGGGTCAGGGCCATCACGCAACAGGCGAGAAATTGTGGGTGCCGGAGCAGCTTGAAGTCGATGATCGGCGACGCGACGCGCCGCTCGATTCTGACGAAGATGCCGAGCAGGACCAGGGCGGCCGCACTTGTCGCCAGGGTGGCCGGCGCATCCCAGCCCCAGTTGTTGCCTTTCGTGATTGCCGTGACCAGCGCCGCCATCCCCGGCGTCAGAAAAGCGAGACCCAGCCAGTCGACCGTCTCGTGCACCAGGCGCGGCGTCTCCTCGACCGCCCGCCAGGCGAAGGCGAAGCCGAGGATGACCACCGGCAAGTTAACGTAGAATGCCCACCTCCACGACAGCGCCGACAGGAACACGCCGCCTAGCACCGGCCCGACCGCCATGCCGAAACCGGTAACGCTCATGAACACCGCCAGCGCTCTCCCCTGCTCTGCTTCGGTAAAGTGATGGTTCACCAAGCCTACCGCGCAGGTCAGCACAATCGCCCCGGCAATGCCCTGAACGAACCGGCAGGCGATGAGGAACTGCGGACCTTCGGCCGTTCCGGCCAGGAACGAAGCCAGCGCAAAGACGATCACGCCGGTGTAGAGGACGCGCCTTCGGCCATAGATGTCGCCGAGCCGCCCCATTGTGACCATGAACACTGTCAGCATCAGGAAGAAGGCGTTCATCACCCATTGCAATTCGTCGATGGTGGCATGCAGTTCCCGTTGGATACCGGGAAGGATGGTGTTGACGATGGTGAAGTCGACAAAGACGACGAAGCTGAGGATGCTGATGCCGATCAGGGCCAGCCGCTGCTTTCGGGATTCACCAACCATACTTCCTCCTTTACGAACGGTCGGCGTGGCGCCGCTCCCCTCCGCACATCACGTTCGCCGGCATGGCGGAAACCTGAGACGACGACCCACATTCTCGCCCGGTCCCGAGATCAGCCTTAGCGCCCCCGGACCCTATGGCCAAGAGGCTGTCGGACTTGGGATTGATCTACTGCGCCGGTGGGAGAGCGTCGCATTTTCCCGATTCTTTTCGTCAAACAGCTACGGCTATTCTCCTCAAACGATCAAACAAATGGCCTCGCCCTCCCACCTTGCTCGTAACGATCGCCCAAGTCCGACAGCCTCCTGGAACCCTAATTCATATAAGTCGGTTTCGCTTCTTATTCGCTTGGCCACCTTTTCCATCAGTTCTGCTGCTACCAGCAGTTCATCAGTGTTTGCGTCACGTATCAGCAGGGCCAAGTCCCGGAGGTGAGCGTCAGGAATCTTCTGAACAAGTAGACGCGCTAATCATTTTCTTGAACTCAGCTACTGCTTTGTCAGCTCGTTGATGATACCTGTTCGCCATGGTCGTTCCCCTCTTGGCCGAACTATACGGGCATTGTATCCGCCCTGAGACATAGGCAAAACCCAAGTTGAAATAATTGCTAGTCTGGGTCGATGCCTGCCTGTCGTCATGCTGAATCTCAATGACCGACTTCAGTACTCTTTGGTCGTACCTGGTGAACCCGCCCACGTCCATTTAGGGTCGTATTTTGTCTTTAAGGCGTTGTTTATATAAGCAACAGCTTAAGGTCCGAGTTGGGTCGTCTCCCGCCGTTTCGGAGGATCGCTTTTTTTGTACGACTAAAGTTGCGAGTTCGGTCACAAGACGTTGGTCCCCAATTTCCTGATTAATGCCGTGAACGCAGCAGGACTTGCCGTTCACGAGGAGTCCATGGCCACCTCCTGACGCTGAACCACCCGGTCATTACCGGACAGGAGGGTATCGTCCTTGCACGCATAGTCGTTCAGGTCTTGGGGCTTGGTTACATGTTCGGCTAGCACGGTCGCGCCGCCGAAGAACAGCAATGCAAAAGTAGCGGCAACCGCTATCGTCGCCAAGACGTTAGGTCAAATGCCGCTCCATCGTCGACATCGCACATGCCTGGTGGTCTCCGGGATTGCACTGCAGCGTTGCCGGAATCGAAACGAAAGCGATGCTTGCGACAAACAAGACCGTCGCCAGAACCACGACGGCCAACTGTCTGACAAAATCGTTTGCTTGAGCTTGCATGATGACTGTCCTCGTTTTGACTGATGGGGGCAGTCTAGAGCAGGAAGATTAAGGGAGCCTTAAGCGACCAGCAGCAAGTTGCAGCGTATACCAGACCGCCTGGCATCGTTCAGCGTCGTGCCGGACGGCAGGGAATCTGCGCGCGGACATGCAGTCCGCTGCCGCCCGCACGCGCCGCGAGCGACACCTGCGCGTCGTGAAGTTCGGCGATGCGCTTGACTATCGACAACCCGAGGCCGCTGCCGGTCTCGCCGCTGCCCAGCACGCGATAGAAGCGATCCCACACGCGGCCGATCTCCTCCGCGGCGATGCCCGGTCCCTGGTCCAGTACGGAGAATTCCGCGCCGTCGCCGGTCGGGGTGACCGCCACCTGTACCGCGCTGTGGCGGGCGGTATAGCGGATGGCGTTGTCGATGAGATTACGCGCCATGATCGCCAGGAGCGCCGGCAATCCCGTGACCTGCACCGCGGCGCCTGGCGCCAGTTGCAGGTCGACGTCCCTGGCGATGGCGGCGGGCGCCAGGTCGGCCACGACGTTCGCCACCAGTGCCTGCAGGTCGACAGCCTCGCGCTGCACCGCTTCGTCGGGTTCCAACCGCGCCAGCGTCAGCAACTGGTCCACCAAGTGCGCGGCGCGGTCGCAGCCGGCGATCACGTTGTCCAGCGCGCGCCGGCTTTGTGCGTCGTCGCCGGCGGCGCGCGCGACTTGAGCCTGGGTCCGGATCGCCGCCAGCGGCGTGCGCAGTTCGTGCGCGGCATCGGCGGTAAAGCGGCGTTCGCTGTCGATGGATGCGCGCACGCGTGCGAAAAGTTTGTTGAGCCCCTGCAGGAGCGGCAGCACCTCGTCCGGCGCCGTGGTCGACTCGATCGGCGCGAGGTTGTCCGCGTCTCGCACCGCGACCTGTCGCCCGAGCACCTGCAGCGGGCGCAGCCCGCGCGCGACGCTGAACCAGATCAACAGCGCCAGCACTGGCAGCGCGACCAACAGGGGCAGCAGCATGTTTCTGGCGATGGTCATGGCAAGCGCGTCGCGCGCCTCGCGCCGCTCGCCTACCTGAATGAGAAAACGCCGACTGTCGTCCCAGGCGCTAAACACGCGCCACTCGTAGCCTCCAACCTGACTGCCACTGAAGCCCTGATCGACAGGCGACAGCCGCACGTTGGGCGCGCTGGCGGAATGGAGTATCAGCGACTTGCCCTGTTCCCAGATCTGGAAGGCGACCTTGCGTTGATACTGGTGCAGGCGGGGTGAATGCTCCACGTCGATTTCGTCGGTATCGTGGCTGACCTGGGCGATCAGCAGCGAGGCGGACTGGGCGAGGTGTGCATCCAGCAGTTCGTTCAGCTCATGCCGCGTATCCCGATAGCTGAAAAGGAGGGTCGTGCCCCAGGCCAAAAGGCTCGTGGCCAGCAGTGCCAGCAGCAGGCGGCGCCGGATCGAATGTCCGCGGCGTTCAGTCATGCGCTTCCTTCGGCATCAGGTAGCCGACACCACGCACCGTGCGCACCAGCTCCGGTGCGATTTTGCGCCGCAGGTGATGGACGTGAACCTCGATGGCGTTGCTTTCCACTTCCTCGCCCCAGGGATACAGCCGCTGCTCCAGTTGTTCGCGCGACAGCACGCGACCGGCATTGAGCATGAGTTCGTGCAGCAGGGCGAATTGGCGCGCCGTGAGTTCCACCGGTTCGCCGTGAAACTCCACGCGGTGTTGGGCCGGATCGAGCAGTACGCCGTGCAAGCGCAGCACCGGGGATGCTCCGCCCTGACCGCGGCGTATCAGCGCGCGCAGGCGTGCCGCCAGCTCATCGAGGTCGAAGGGTTTGACCAGGTAGTCGTCGGCCCCGCTGTCGAGACCTTTCACCCGGTCGCCGATGGCGTCGCGCGCCGTCAGGATCAGCACCGGCGTTGCATCGCCGCGCGCGCGCAGCCGGCGCAGCAGGTCCAGTCCGGAAAGCCGGGGCAGCCCCAGGTCGAGGACGACGGCTGCGTAGGGTCCGGTATGCAGCGCAGTATCGCCGAGCATGCCGTCCTGTACCCAGTCGACCGCGAAGTCGGCCTGGGTCAGCCCGACACGGATGCCGTCGCCCAGCAGTTCGTCATCCTCGACCAGCAATATGCGCATATCACCACAATACGCCAATCCACAGCGCCATGGCACCAGCGGCCAGCAGGGTGCCGGTGAGCCAGCCTACGTTGCGTATGCCTTGCGGCGCCTCGCCCGGCTTATAGCCGCTGATCATGCTGCCGACCAGGTTCTCGCGGTGCAGCAGGCTGCTCACGATCACGCCCGCCACGTGCAGGCCGACCAGCGCCAGCATCGCACCGGCGAACGCTTCGTGCAGTTCCTCGAACGCGTCCCCGCCCAGGTCGCTATAACTGGCATAACCGGTAACGCCGCTCAGTACACCCAGCAGCAGGAGCCCGTAGATCACCCAACTGCCGGCCGGGTTGTGGCCGACGTAGTGCTGCGGCGAACCGCGCAGCAGCGATCCGAGGTAGGAAAACACGCGCGACGGCCCGAATGCAAACGACCGGAACCGCGCGTAGCGCGTGCCGACCAGACCCCAGACCACTCTGAAACCGATCAGCGCCAGCATCAGATAACCCAGCGCCACGTGCACGTCGCGGTACATCTCCGATTCCGCGGTCAGAAAGGCGCCAGCGAACGACGCCGCCAGCAGCCAGTGAAAAATGCGCGTCGGGATATCCCAGACAAGTATGCGTGTCGTCATGACAACCTCCGTTATTTCGGTATGAAAAGGCTGCCTTCGCCATAGCTGCCCTGATCCGCAGTCACATGGCAGGCGGCGCAGTTGGAGCGGCTCGCCACTTTCGCGCTTTGCCACACGCGTGCCGGCACCTCGTCGTGCTCGCGCACGAACCAGGGGGTCTCGGTGATGCGCAGTACGGGCGCTGCGGCCGGGGTGCGGTCACGGCCTGCATTGCGTTCGAGAAATGCGCCGATATCCGCCGCCGCCTGCGGATCGAGGCTGGCGTCGGTGCCGAAGTGGTTGTCGAGATCGGACATCAGGGCGCGCCAGGAGCGCGCCGGCAGCAGTTGCGGCGGATAGGCGACGTGACAGCCGCCGCACTCCGTTTTCCACGCCGGGGGACTGACGGTATAGAGACGGCCGTAGTCATCATCATCCGCGAACACCGCGGCGACCACGCCGAGTGCCAGTGATGCGGCGATGAACAATTTGGTTGCGTGATGCATGGCGTGCTCCTATTGCTTGAGTGACATGAGGTAGACAAGGACATCGCCCTTTTCCGTTGCGGTGCAGGGGCGACCGAGGACGTTGGAAAACCCGGCGAAATCCACGCTCTCGCGTTGGGCGGCTGCATCCAGGGAATGACGAATGTCCAGCGGTGTCTGTGCGGCCGCGCCGGTGGTGACAGCTGCGGCCGTCACCGCGGTGGCAAACAGGTAGAGTAGTGGGTTCATGACAGTGCTCCGCATTGGTTGGTCATGCGGGCACGTTACCGGGTGAAGCTTAAGGATTGCTTAACGTAGGGCGGGCCGTCTGTCGCACTACAATCAAGAAGCTCCAAGGGCCGCGTTTGTAGAAGCGGTAGCCAAGGTCAGGGAGGCGATTGGTGAGACGCTGACCTTAGCTTTCCGGCTCAGCATTGGCGACGCATCCAGACCAACAATCCCTTGGAGCGTATCGTGCGGGAGATTCCTCGACGGACACGTGTCGTGGGCGGGTTCCTGGATGGCAGGTCAGCACTCATGCTGTCTGCTGCCAGATTACGCCACATTGCCGGTACCCAATGGGGCACGAAACGCTACTTGAGAATGGATTTGCCGCGCGACCTCGACACTACCTGGGCTTGCGTGGCATGAGGTCCAATTGGGGCTGCCGCCAAGCAAAAGTGCGAAAGATGCTGGACACCACCGAAGTGTTTGTTCCGTTTGGCCGAGGACCAATAAGGGGCGACTCAGGAAGTATACAGTCTTCTTCATCAGCAATGCTAATTGGCGCAATTCGGCCATCGGAGACGTTTACTAAATACTGGTGAACGTCAAATTGATACTGGTATGCGGACGTTCAGGTGCGGATTGTGATCTGTACCCAGCGAAGGCTTCAACCAATACGATGCTTGCTGCAAGATTAATTCACATGGTGTTTGTCCATGCCTTCACCCCGCACTTACCGGATTGCCACCTTAATCGGTGTTCGCCCGATTTGCTGGTGGTTCGCTCAGTATCTTTTTGCCCGAAAACATCGCGGAGATCAGAGTGCCGCCTTCGCGCAGCTCGGTCACGACAACTGCCAGGATATGAATCACGGCAAAGGTGAGTAGCACGTAGAAGCCGTAGTAATGAACAGTTATGAAGGGCTTGCGGAAGGCGCGCATCGCCTCGTAAGCGGTCTCGTCATACATCTCCTTCGCGTAAGGCACCAACGTTGCCGGATCGACCCCCGGGTTGGCCACCCAGCCGGCAATCCATGCACCGATGGGCGGGTAGAACAGATCAGTGCCCGCCAGTACCAGACCCGTGAGTGCCTGTGACAACAACAGAAGCAGCAGGAGAGTAACCGCGATGCGCCCGAGCGGATTGTGACCGAGGTACTGTCGTGGCCTTCCGGCTCTGAAATCGGTGACGTAAACACGTACCTCGTTCATATAGCCGTGTCCGCCAGGCAGGATCGCCCGCCAGCGCGCATGTGGCCCACCGATGAAGGCCCAGACCAGACGCCACAGTAGATTCGCCGCAAACACATAACCAATCCAGACGTGCACGGTCTTCAGCAGAATCTTGCCGTCGTTGGTCACGCCGAGCGCCTCGTCGTTGAGAATGGCCACGCCCACGGCAATCAGCCCGAGCATGCACAGCAGATTGATCCAATGAAACCAGCGGACGCTAGCGTCCCATACAGTGTAGGCTTTCAGATCGGTCATGGCGGGGCTCCTGGAATTCGTGTTGACTCTGAGTATGGGGGTGAGTGTCTAGCCATCATCATGATTCTTGCGTTCCTGCCATTTCAGGCCGGAAGGCTGGGAGTTCTTTTCGCCCTCCCCGGACCCGAGGCGTTTTGACTTCCAGAGGTATTCTGCCTCATCTTCATCACCGCTACGATGGCACTCTGTGCAGTTTTCATAGTCGTAGATGCCCCCGGCAATTGGCCTGGGTCGCCTCCCGTCCTTCAACAAAAGGTCATATAAGAAAACCCTGTATGGTTCGGTTCACACTACTTGTCCTGTCCGGAGTCGCGACGAGTGTCGCCAGTGCTGGATGGTATTCCATAGGTGGCCAGACTAGATGCCGGCGCCAGACCCAGTCTGTACGGTAGCGTACAGCCCCGCCATCTATTCACCTGTACCCTGCTTTTAAGAATTGTTCGGCATCAATGCAAAGTGTGCTAAATCCTGCTCTACTTTACGAGGTGGTAAAAATGAATCCATTAATGCGTCTTGTGTCAGGCACTGCAATACTCATCGCATCAATTTCCGCCAACGCGCAATGGGAAGCGCTACCAGACCGCGCGCCAGTCCCCGCCGACAATCCGATGACGCCCGCAAAGGTCGAACTGGGGAAGATGCTCTACTTTGATCCCCGACTATCCTCCAATGGCACGGTGTCTTGCTTTACCTGCCATAATGTCATGGAAGGGGGCGATGACCATCGACCAACATCCATTGGTGTTCACGGCCAGGCAGGCGGACGAAATGCACCGACGGTCTGGAACGCCGCCTTCCTTTCCGCCCAGTTCTGGGATGGCCGGGCACCGACGTTAGAAGATCAAGCCAAGGGACCGCCGGCGAACCCTATTGAGATGGGCATGGCTGACCTGGATGCGACGGTGAACCGCATCAAGATGATACCCGGCTACAAAACCTACTTCGATCAGGTCTTCGGTGGCAAAGACAGTATCACCATGGACAACGCAGCCAAGGCAATTGCCTCGTACGAGCGCACCCTGATCACACCCAATAGTGCCTACGACAAGTATGTTAAGGGTGACAAGAAGGCAATGACCGCACAGCAGGTACGCGGGATGGAGACATTCGCCAGCACCGGTTGTACCGCCTGTCACTCCGGCGCCAATTTCGCCGGCCCTACCCTGCCCGTTGGCACCGGCTTCTTGCAGAAATTTCCTACCTTCACCAACAACACTTATGTCACGACCTACCGGTTGATGAATGACGTTGGCCGAATGAACGTGACGCACAACGAGGCCGACAAGAACATGTGGCGCGTGCCGACTTTGCGGAATCTCGTTTACACCGCACCCTACATGCACAACGGGTCAGTCAAGAGTCTCGACGATGCTGTGCGCGTCATGGCCAAGACCCAATTGAATCTGGACCTGCCCCAGGACCAGGTATCGGATCTGGTGGCATTCCTTGAAGCGTTAACGGGCGAGTTCCCCGCGCAAACCATGCCCCGGTTACCTCCGACACCGGGCGATTTGCTGGAATAGGATTCGTCCTTAACCAGTGACTCCATCTGCGCGATCCGGGCACGATCCCTCGTACCCGGACCGCGCTTTATTTGGCACCTGAAAAGTGGTTAAGTGTTCGGCAGCAGCGAAACGCTACCGAGGGTCACCACATGAGCACCCTTGAAGACATCGCCAACGTCCGCGAAATCGACGCCGATGATGCCATCAAATTTTGTTACGCCAACGGCTGGGCCGCTGACGGATTACCGGTGGTGCCACCCGAATCCGCACGTGTTGATTTGTTTATCGCTCTTCTTATTACGATGTTGCCTTCGGCCACTTTCAGACTTTTAGCATCATGCAAAATACGTCGACCTAAGCCGTCGGCCAGGTAGAGACTGTATCAAGGTTCATGCTGCTCTATGTCTGGCGATGCCGAGCAGCCTGTCTATGGCGAATTCCTAATTTTCACCTGAAATCGACGACGTAGACAGAATTGATCATGAAGACTAGCTTCGCTGCCCTGTTCTGCCATGAAGAATCTGATGATACTCCTCCTCGCACATCGATTGACCACCGTCGCCATGCTGAGGGGCTACACCGCTTGCGTCGGTAGTCCTCAGTCGTAGCGCAGCTGCAGTGACGCATAGTAGTTGCGACCGTAGCCGGGAATACGCTCGCCGAGTGGCACGCCCGTGCCACTCACACGGTTGATACCGCTGAGGTGATCCGCGTATTCCTTGTCAAAAACATTGTCTACACCGGCGTCAAGCGTCAGGTTGCGGACCAGTTCGATGCCGGCTCGCAGTTTCAGTAACTGGTATCCGCCGCTCTTGGTCTCACGGTTGGTTTTGGAAACCTTGTGCTGCTGCGCATAGGCAATGCCCTCGGCCGCGGTCCACCAGTTACTCCTGCGGTAGGTAAGTGTGACGCGACGGTTCAAGGGGGCGATGCGGTAAAGGTTGTCGGAAATATCATCACGCTTGCCGCGCACGTAGCTCACCACACCGTCCAGGCTCCAGTTGTCGTTCAGAGCGACGCCCCAGGGGGCGTCCCCACCATACAGGGTCGCATCGACATTGGCGTACTGCAGGGTGGCCGGATTGAAGGCAATCGCCAGCGGATCGGTCGCCGGAACACCCTGAATATAGTTGTCGACATAACGGTAGAACACACGTGGTTCGAAGTAGTACCGTTGGGTGTGCCAGTCAAAGCCGGTGCCGATCTCATAGGCGACCTCGGGGTCGAGATTGATGTCACCGATGTAGACATTACCGTCCGCCAGACCGCCGGTCGCCTCCAGCGGCAGCCACAGGTAGCGTTCCTGATAGGACGGCGAACGGGTCTTGCGGCCTGCCTCGACTTCGAAGGTCAGGCGGGATGACAAGGGGTGCGTCAGTCGTGCCACCAGGTCCAGGTTGTCGTCGGTCTTGCTGCGGTCGGCGTCGTTGAAACGGGATTGCAGGGCGTTTGCCGGCGGCACAGTGGCCCCGACCGCGCCGGCATCCATGAGCACACGGTTGTAACGGGCGCCGAATTGCGCATTCCAGTCCCTGGCAACGGCGCCATTCCACTCGGCGAAGAAGCCGTAGACATCGCGTTTAACGTCATTGAAGTTGACGATGCGAAAGGCCGGATTGTTGACGGGATCAGGAATTGTCGCGTTGTGTTTCGCCAGCCGACCGTCTGCGCCCACACTCAACTGCCCGGTACCGAATGCAAAACCGCTGTCAAGGCGGTAGCCGGCGCCGTCCGATGAGGCGTTGTTGAGCCGGGTTGTTGGCGCACTGCGAAGTTCGTAGTTGGACATTTTGTGATTGTCGTTGGTCCAGTAGACTTTCCCGTGCAGATGGTAGCCGCTCAGTTCACCGCGATACTAGCCCTCAGCGAGGGTGGCGTTGGTGTCGACGATGTCCATCGGTAGCGCCGGTGTGCCGGTCGGGTCGGTTTCGTTGCGGCGCAGGTCCAGGGAAACTTCGTGCTTGCCACTGCGGAAACCATAGCCGCTGCCAATGGTGTCGCGTTGAAAACGTGTTGGCTTGACGGTGCCTTCGGGGAACTTGTAGTTGTCGCCTTTTTCACGGCTGCCGAATACGTGCAGCCGGTGGGAGCGGTTGGCCACAGCGGCCATGGTGTCGATAAACCGGGAAGTATCGGCGCCGGCAGCACCGGTGGAGAGCTCCAGGCCCGGCGTGATTGTTTCTCCCGCTGAAAACCGACTGCGGCGCGAGGTCGCCAGTATAGTACCGCCAATGGTTTCTGCACCGGAGCTGACCGGCGCGATGCCCCGGATAACGGTCAGCGAACTTACCTGGGAACGCGGGATATAGGACAGTGGGGGATCCATGCCGTTGGGGCAGGCGCCAAGGGTATACATGCCGTCGATTGAGGTATTCACACGGTCCCCGTACATGCCGCGGTACTGGGCTATACCCGTCAACGGCCCATTACGGTTAACGTTTGCACCGGGCGCCCGGAGTAGCAGTGCCGCGGTATCCGCATGTGTCTCGGGAACACGTTGCGAGTCCAGTG
The DNA here is from genome assembly GCA_963814945.1 of uncultured Gammaproteobacteria bacterium. Lineage (GTDB taxonomy): Bacteria > Pseudomonadota > Gammaproteobacteria > DSM-19610 > DSM-19610 > Thiogranum. The sequence goes on along the minus strand of CAWFEQ010000017.1, from coordinate 18,897 downwards.
TGTAAACCGAGGTGGTGCTTTCAATGCCGCCTTCAATGGGGATTTCCAGCATACGGTCGTCTGACATCCGTGCATGCTCGGCAAGGCCGTCAGCCGAATAGCCAGATGCGCATAAGACGGCTGTTGCCAGCGGTGAGAATCGAGAGATGGAAGATCGGTTCAACATGAATCACCTGTTGCTTATGTGTGCGATATCGCCGTTATTTCCCTGTTCGTGTGGCGCGAGATATTAGCAACCGATAGACTGCTGTAACATGTGGCAGTTCGTCGCATGTGCTGTAGAATGCGTGCCGGCGCGTGATCCGGATACTCGGTAACCAAACATGCCTCACCACTCACAACGTTGGATCGCCCACGTAGACCTGGACGCTTTCTTCGCCAGCTGTGAACAGCGGGAACATCCCGACTACCAGGGGCGTCCGGTCGTCGTCGGCGCCCGGCCCGGGCGTCGCGGCGTGGTGGCCGCCGCCTCGTATGAAGCGCGAAAATTCGGCATCCACTCCGCTATGCCGATTTCCGAAGCCTGGCGCCGCTGTCCGCACGCCGTGTATGTGCGCCCCGATATCAACAAATACCGGCAGGTCTCTCAGCAGGTATTGCGGATACTCGAAACCATCACGCCGACCGTGGAAGCCGCCTCCATCGACGAGGCCTACCTGGATGTCACCGGACTCGAGAAACTGATCGGCACGCCGGAAATGATCGGGCGCAAGATCAAGCAGCGCGTGTTCGCACAGACGGGCCTGACCATCTCGGTGGGCCTCGGCCCCAACCGGCTGATTGCCAAACTCGGCTCCGAATACCGCAAGCCCGACGGACTCACAGTGGTTACCCCCGACCAGGTTCTCGAATTCCTCGCGCCCATGCCCGTTGCCAATCTCCGCGGCCTGGGGCGTCAGACACAGAAAATCTTCGACCGCTTGCATATCCGCACCGTCGCACAGCTGCGTGCTGTCCCGTTGCAAACGCTGGCACAGCACTTGGGACAGAAGGCCGCCGCGAGCTTTCACCGTCAGGCCTTGGGGATCGCTTCTCACGACGTCGTGCCGGACCGGCAACGCAAGGGCATTTCCAAGGAAACGACATTCGAGGCGGACATCCGCGATAACGCCGTCCTGCGCGATGCCCTGCGCCGCCTGGCGTCGGACGTCGCAAGAACCGCGCGCCGGGAAGGCTTGTCCGGGTTGGTCGTCACGCTGAAAATACGCTTTGCCGGATTTGACACCCACACGCGGCAGCATAAACGGGAAGCATCAACCAATGACGAACGCGACATCCTCAAGACCGCCTGGCAACTGTTTCAGAATGGCAACCTGCCGAAGAAACCGGTCCGGCTCATCGGCGTGGGTGTGAGCGGCTGGGAAGACAATCAGGCGGCTCAAGCGGATCTGTTCGACGCTCTGAAACAGCGGCAAGACAACCAGCGACTGCTGAAGACCATCGACGACGTGACAGAGAAATTCGGCCAGGGGATGTTGCAGGTGGGGGTGGGAAGAAAGGCTGGGAACTGAGTTAGATTCAATCCGCCTGTATTCCGCCCGGCTGTAACCCTCCCCCCTGATAGACCTGCTGGTAACGAACAAGGTGCGGAATCTCGCTCTGGCATGGGCCACACCAGCTCGCCCAGAAGTTCAGAACAATCACCTTGCCACGCAAGTCGTATAGGCTGCGTCGCTCACCGTCCAGGTCGTGGAGTACCAGCGGCGGTAAATCCCAGGCGTTGGTGACAGCAACAGAGAGCAGACCCGGTTTCTTTTCTACGGCTTGGGTGAATTCCCCCAAGGCACTGGAAGAAGCCGGCGCCACTCTGTCAGTGAATCGCCCCGGCTTTACCGGAGACTCCATTTCTTGAGAGGATGGAGTCATAAACAGGACGACGAGATATTCCCCGGAAGTCCGGGAGCGGGCGGTGCGGATGATCAATGAGACGCAGGCGCGCCGCCTGGAAGCCCTCGGCGCCTCCGCGTCTGGAAGCGCAACAGGCCGCTGCGGCCACCCAAGGCTCTGTCACGGTTTCTGACCGTCCCACTGACGTCCCAGAACAGGTAAAGTCCCGGGAAATCGATCGACATTACGTGCTGTTGGCACGCCGCGGCGGCGGGTACGTCATTTGCCGATCGGTTCCTTAATGTCGCCTCTCCAGACGAAAGCGGCCGTTCCTGAAACACACGACTCACGCTGTTGCGTAGTTCCCAGTCGGCGACTAACAATAGTTGCCGTCCTCGTCCTGTGCTCGGACTTGTCAATCCGGCAGGAATGATCCTTCACGAATTTCCAATGAACAGCTGAGTTTATTGGGTATAGAAGGCCGGCCACAGGGTTGTGGCAGCCATGGCAGCCGACCATGCGTTAAGCCTTACCTGCACTGAAAACCGTGAAAGCTCCGCCGATCCCCTGGATAAGCATCTGTACCCCGCTGACGGCGACAATCTTCTCAATTCCCGCCCGGTCTTCAATGCAGGCGAAGCCTGCCCCGTGAGCGTAGCGAGTGTTTTGGGCGTGATCTTCAGCGCCCCGCCGCATTCCCGGCAGATCTCGAGTTTATGTCTTCTTTGTTCCGCATCCTTTTGTACGACGGCCTCACCCGTTGCGGCGGATTCAGCAGGTGTTTCGCTCGAGTTTTCTGGCTGGTCGTGCACTCCATACTTGCGCCGGCATCGCAGCGTCATCAGGTCTAACGTACAGTGTATTTTGGGTGCGTTATGCTGGAAACTGCTGATGCGGATTCTGTACCTTGTACTCGCGGGCTTACTGGTCTTCGGACTGACTGCCGCGGCCGCCGTGTGGCGGCTGCTTACCCGGCGCGTCCAAGGCACCTATTTCGGCTCACAAGATGTTCGCATCCACTACACGGTTGAGGGCACCGGACCGCCGGTACTGCTGCTGCACGGATTCGCGGTCGATGGCGACATCAACTGGCGGCTTCCGGGCATCGTACGGCTGCTGGCAGAAGACTTCCGAGTCATTACTCTCGACCTTCGCGGCCACGGACTCAGCGGCAAGCCGCACCAGGCCCGGGCCTATGGAATGGAAATGGCAAACGATGTGCTTCGCCTGATGGACAGGCTGCACATCGATCGAGCCCACCTGGTCGGTTATTCGCTGGGTGGTTTCATTGTCCTGAAGCTGGCGGCCGTGGCGCCGCAGCGTCTGATCAGTGCCTCGGCGCTCGGCGCCGGCTGGGTGCCGCCGGATGGGATGTTTATACGCGCCCTGCCCAAACTGCAGGCGACCCTTGAATCCGGGCAGGGGATCGGGCCGCTGGCCAATCATATCGGCGCTCTGAAGACCAAGCCCGGACGGTTGCACACCTGGAGCGTGAAACTGGTGACCGGCTACTTCAGTGACCAGCAGGCGCTGGCTGCCATGGCTCAGGGTCTGCCCGGACTGGCCGTGTCACAACAGCAGCTCAGCCATATCGCCATTCCTGTCCGTGCCATCGTCGGGAGCCAAGATCCGTTCAGATCAAGCTCTGAGGCCATGGTTGGCGTCCTTCCGGATTTGCAACTGACGGCGGTCGCGGGAGCGGACCACCTGCGTACGCCGCTGCTGAGTAAGACGAGGGAGACGCTGCGTGCCTTCCTGTTAGAGCAACGTGCCGCCAGCGGCCAGTCGTGACGCGAGTACCTAGCTGTAACGCATTCGCAGCGTGAGTTTAGGCGAAATAAACGCCCTTTCCATCACTCGTCGACGGATCATCCACGGGTAACGAAGGGTCCTGCGTCCTGCCACCAACCCGGAAATCTTGGCCCCATTCCGTACTCACTATCCAACCGTTTCCCCTCGCCCGTACCACTTGCGCGGCGACCCGGGCATCAGGCCAACCGGCATCATGGCTCCCCCGTTTTGGATAATTGCCATTGGAATGGGGTGAAGGGTTTGATGGTGTGAGCCGAACAGGTCAGCCGGTGGCGCCCGGTTTGCCGGCCGCAGACCTGCGTGAGCCGAGGTCAGCTTTTCCTGCAAATGGGCGAGAATTTTCTCAATGACCGCCAGGTCTTCGATGGAAGCGAGAGCCTGCCCCGCGAGCGCAGCGAGTGGTTTTGGCATCACTTTCAACGTGCCGCCACATTCACGGCGGATCTTGATGTCGATGCCAAATACGCACTTCGGGCGCCGTGCCCAAGTCTTGAGAGCGGTCGCCCTTGAATCTGAATGTCCGGCTTCAGTTCTCGATTCTACCGATCGTTGCCATCGCAGGTGTCATATGCACATGGCTGGTGCATCGTCACTGTTCCATGATCCGTGTTATGGCAAACCACGAGGACATGGGAAGAGTGAAATTATTTATTCATACCAGGGGGCGGATCATTTTGTTATTCACTCCTTCGCTGTAAGTAGTTTCCACGATAGCAGGATCGCACGGCTCGCCTAATATCATTGAAGACCAGCCTGTGATGGGTTCTTTTTTATAGGCCGTACTTATGAAGGCGATGAAGGTGGCTTGAGACGCCAGGCAGATTCCTAACCCCCCGGAAGGAATCATTGGCTCTCTGATTACCGAGGGATTTACCGGGTAGGAACAAGCAGTGTAATCACGACTGCGGATTCTCGCGAATCGGAAACAGGCGAGAGGGAGACAAGGATGACAAGGCACGTGGATGTAGCCGTTATTGGCGCCGGCCATGCAGGGCTGAATGCCATAAAAGAAATCCGTAAGATTACCAACAACTATGTACTGATCAATGGCGGCCAACTCGGCACAACCTGTGCCCGAATTGGCTGCATGCCGTCCAAGGTGGCATTGCATGTGGCTGAGACCTACAACACCAGGACTCAGTGCCAGAAGCTCGGCATCAAGGGCGGAGAGCGCATGCGGGTCGACATACCCGAGGCGATGGAACGCATCCGTGATCTGCGCGATATGTTTGTCGATCTGATCCTCGCCAACACCACAGATGACATGGGCGATGCGCTTATTGACGGTTATGCGCAGTTTATCGATGCCCGGACGTTACGAGTCGGCGACCAGGTCATACACACCAACGCCACGGTGATAGCTACCGGGGCGCGCTCGTTCGTGCCACCCGAATGGCGCGAGTTTGCTGACGGCATCCTGACAGTCGAGAACTTATTCGACCAGGAGACGCTCCCCGAATCCATCGCTGTACTCGGGCTTGGTCCGATGGGGTTAGAGTTCGCACAGGCCTTACACCGCCTCGGCCTCAGGGTCGTTGGCATTGAGCGGGGCGATCACATCGCGCGTATAGCAGATCCGGTCGTCAACAAGGCCGCCATCGATATCATCGGGCGGGACTTTCCGCTTTGGCTCGGTGCTGCTGTCTCCATTGAAAGGCAGGGAACCGGATTCCGGATGAAGGCCGGTGAGCGGGAGACCGAGGTCGAGAAGCTGCTCATTGCCGCGGGACGGCTCCCGAATGTTGACGGACTTGGCCTGGAGCGCCTGCGGGTAGCAACCGACTCTCAAGGGGTGCCGCTGCACAACCCGCACACCATGCAGCTCGACCAGTTGCCCATCTACATCGCCGGTGACGCCGCGGGCGGACTGGCCACGCTGCAAAAGGCGGCCGATCAGGGGCGTATTGCCGGCTACAATGCCGCCCGCCCCTGTGCGACGCAGTTCAAGCCCAAGACCCACATGTCCATTGTCTTCTGTGACCCCAATGTTGCATCGGTGGGATTGCTGTGGCCCGAGCTCAGTGAAGAGCTCAGCGCCGTGGGCGAGGTTCGCTTTGGCCCCGTGGGGCGTGCCGTGATCACGGGCCGAAATCGCGGGATTCTGCGCATTTACGCCGACAAGAAATCCAGCCGCATCCTCGGTGCGGCCATGGTCGGCGCGCATTGCGAGCACCTGGCTCACCTGGTCGCCTGGGCCGTGGAGAAAGGCATGACCGTAACCGAAGCCCTGCGCATGCCCTATTACCACCCGGTATTCGAGGAAGCGATACAGGACGCGCTGTATGAGCTGGACCGTCAGATGAACGGACAGGACGCGACCATGCTGCAGCTTGAACGCTCCATGCAGCCCCTGCGCCCTCTTCAGGAGACGAGCATGGGGGTAACGACGTGCCCGTCGTGGAATTCATTCACAGCCGCGCCCCGTCTGTCGCCCGAGGATCAGAGAACACCGAACAGCGAGGTGCAAATGCCGGGAGGCTGAGGCTGGCCCACCGCGCGAGCTACCCGGCTGCTCACCCATTGTCCGCCCTGCGGGCAATTCGGTTACCAGCGGGGCCACCTCAAGATCAGGTCAGGGAGGGCGTCAAATTGAGCTGCATGATTCCATCTCAGTGTGTGTTTTGCCGGCACTTTCATCATGAGCGCAACGATCCAAGCACGGCGCTGCCCAGCTGCGACGCGTTTGCCACCATTCCTGAAGAGATCTTCATGGGACGGTTCGACCACAGTGAAGCCTTTCCCGACGACGATGGCGTGCGCTTCAGCCTGATTGAAACGGAAAGGCAGGATTTTCTCGAGCTGAATACAGTACGTGGAGAGCTTGGGTTATTGACATACGGCGTCACGCCGGTAAGTAATAGCATCTGTCATCAATTACTCCCTTCCACGCCCAGACGGGCCAGCGGAGTGAAATGATGACGGCTGGCCCACACGTCACGACCGTATAGTAGTTGCCCTCCTGTTTGGGCAAATAGTTACGTCAGACGACTGAGGCGCATATCGTGAAGGTATTTGGGTCGATTGTTGTCGGCCCGTATCTTGCCCGTAAACGGCAGCTTTCAGTACAAACACGACATGAAGCCTAAAACGCTGGACGTCCGGCTTGGGTCGTGAACCGCCTGTTAGAGAAATCGCATATAAGGGTTGACTGTAGGACCGGTTTGCACCACAAACCTGCCGTTCCCAATAGAGCAGGCCCCTTCCGCTAGCGCATCGGGGTACGGGGAAGTTCGGTAGAGTCGAGATGTGGCGCGGTGGTCTAAGGTACAGCCTAGCTGTTGCCGCCCCTTTCGTCTGGCGGTGCCTCAATAGCTGAACCATCACTCCGTTTCCACACCCCGCTCATCAAACCGGACAGGCAGATTTCCCGCATCTTATGTGGTGCACCACATAAGATGCGTAATGTGGCGCCGAACGTTATGTGGCCCGGAAGCTCTAACCGCTTGTATACGTTGACGCTGTAGCTGGCTGGGCGTCACATAATCTATGTGATATCCATCAGGTCTCTTCCACAGAGGAGATCTGATGATGTTAGATCAACTGTTCAAACAACCTTGCGCGCTCTCGCGCCAACGAAATGCCCCCCTTGCATCGGAACGTGCGTCCTTCCTGGCTCAATGCGCCGAGAACGGGGCCGCACCGGGCACCCTGGTGCGTTTGGCACGGGAACTTCTTGTCGTCGTCCAGGAACTGGACCTGGCAAACAACGACGTGATCACACCCCTGGCGATCGAGACCGCCGCTGATCGCTGGGCCCGGCAACAAAAACGCCGGCATCGTGCACAGACGGCCCGTTGGTCGCGGATCTTTTTCCAACAAACCGCTACTCATTGGTTGCGGTTCTTAGGCCGACTGTATAGCCCTGAACCCGAACCAAAACCCTTTGCCTCGCTGGTGGAACACTTTGCCAATGACTTGCAGCACGAGCGCGGATTGGCGTCGGCAACGATCGCCAATTACCGCTGGCACATCGAACGGTTCCTCACCTGGTTCAGCACACAGCAGCGGCTTTTCGCGGAGGTTGCCGTTGCGGATACCGATGCATTTCTTGCCCGCCAGGGGGCACACTGGTGCCGCGTCTCCATCGCTACCAGCGCGAAGGCACTGAGGGCGTTCTTTCGGTATGCCGAAGCGCAACAGTGGTGCCGTGCTGGAATCGCCGCCGCCATCGAAAGTCCTCGCCTGTTCCGCGACGAGACGCTACCGGCCGGTCCCGCTTGGGATGATGTCCAGCAGATCATCCCTCCGAGTGATACAACGCAGCCACGCGGCATTCGCGATCGCGCGATCCTGCTGCTGTTCGTCGTGTATGGTCTGCGCAGCGGCGAGGTCGCCAAACTGCAGCTTGAGGACATCGACTGGGCGTTGGAGCAACTCACAGTCACGCGCACCAAGCAGCACCGCGCCCAGATTTATCCGCTGACCCATGCAGTGGGCAGCGCCATCGTGCGCTATCTCCAGGACGTGCGTCCCGGCTGTGGCTGCCGGGACGTGTTTCTGACCCTCAAAGCGCCGTTTCGCCCCCTCTCTGCCGGCGGCCTCTACCATCTGACCCGCAGCCGCTTTGACCGCCTGGGTGTCCAAACACCCCATCGCGGCCCCCATGCACTGCGCCATGCCTGTGCCTGTCATCTGCTTGCTCAGGGGTTCTCTTTCGAGACCATCAGCGATCATCTTGGCCATCAAAGCCTCAACAGCACACGCCACTATGCCAAGGTCGATCTGACGGGGCTGCGGGAAGTGGCCCGTTTCGACTTGGGAGGCTTACTATGAAACTTGCCCAAGCCGTTCATGACTACATCGCGTTGAAGCAGTCGCAGGGGTGCCGCTTTCACACTGAGGCGACCATCCTGAAGGCCTTCTGCAAGACGCTCGGCGAAATCGCCAGCGTTGACGTGGAGCCGCATCAGGTGAGCAGTTACCTCGCCGGTAGCGGACCGGTGACCCGGCACTGGCACCGTAAGTACGAGGCGTTGAGCGGCTTCTATCGCTTCGCGCTGGGTCGTGGCTACGTACTGCATTCGCCACTGCCCACGACGGTGCCCAAGCGGCCCCAAGCGTTTCGACCCTACATTTGCTCCCAGGAGGAGTTACGTGACATCCTCAAAGCGACCGGCGAGTACGAGACGCCGAAGACCGCGCTTGAAGAAGCGACTTTGCGCACACTGCTGTTGCTACTCTACGGGGCCGGGCTGCGCATCGGCGAGGCCCTGGCGCTGACCCGCGACGATGTCGATCTCGACACGGCCCTACTGACCATCCGCGAGAGCAAGTTTTACAAGACGCGGCTGGTACCGATCGGCCCGAGGTTGGCTGCGGTGTTGCGCAGCTACGCCAATGATCGCTACCAGCGCAGTTATTCCAATGAGCCTGGCGCGACCTTCTTTGTGACCCGCAACGGCACCGCTGTGAAGCGGGGCTTGGCAGAACGTGCCTTTAGGCATCTGCGCGATATCGCGGGTATCGCGCGCGCGGATGGCGCGCGTTATCAACCCCGCCTGCATGACTTGCGTCATGCTATGGCCGTTCACCGCCTCGTCGCCTGGTACCGGGAGGGCGCGGATGTTCAGCAGCTGTTGCCGCAATTGGCGACCTATCTCGGTCACGTCGATGTGGCGGCTACCCAGTGTTATTTGACGATGACGCCGGATCTCCTTCGCGAGGCGAGTCAGTGCTTTGAGCGCTACGCCCAGCCGGAGGTGCATGATGAATGACACCACGCTGCTGGGTCCCTGGGTCCGCCGCTTCCTCCTCGAGCACCTCATCGGCGAACGCAATCTCTCGCGTCAGACGCAGCTGAGTTACCGCGATACGCTGTGTCTTCTCTTGCCGTTCGTCGCTGGCCAGTGCCGTCAACCCCTTGACCAACTAACGGTGGAGCAGATCAGCGCAGCGCGCATCCTCGGTTTTCTGCGTCATGTCGAGGAGGTGCGTCATTGCACGACGACTACGCGCAATCAACGCCTGGCCGCCATCCGCGCTCTGGCCGGCTTCGTCGCCGCGTACAGTCCCGAGCATATCGCCTGGTGCGGAGATATCCGTCGCATTCCCTTCAAGAAGACCATCCAAGCCGTGGTGCCGTATCTGGAAAAGCCGGAGATGGACGCCCTGCTCAGTGCTCCGGATCGCAACACCAAGCAGGGGCGACGCGACTACGCGCTGTTGCTCTTCCTCTACAACTCCGGTGCGCGGGCGAGCGAGGCGGCGCAGCTGACCATCGCCGACATCGACTTGGCTCAACCGGCGGTACGGTTGCTGGGCAAAGGCAATAAGATCCGCCATTGCCCCCTCTGGCCCGTCACCACGCAAACGCTCACGCCACTGGTGGCGCAACGGGCATCGACCCAGCGGGCCTTTCTTAATCGTTGCGGCCAACCGATCACCCGCTTCGGTATCCATACGTTGGTCGAACGTTGTGCTCAAAAAGCCGCCACCGTCGTCCCGTCGCTGGCGAGTAAACGCGTCAGTCCGCACACGCTTCGGCATACCACAGCCGTTTTTCTCCTGCGCGCCGGCGTGGACATCAATACCATCCGGGCTTGGTTAGGACACGTCTCAATCAATACCACCCAGGTGTACGCCGAACTCGACTTGGAGATGAAAGCCAAAGCGCTGGCAACTTGCGAGGTCGCTAGGGAAACGACACCTACGGTGCACTGGAGCGACGACGCTTCCTTGATGACGTTCCTGCAATCGCTATAGCGTCGCCACAGACTGACATTATGTGGCGCCCAGGTGGACGAGAGGCTAATCGAGACAATCGGTTAGGGCCTCGGCGCCACATAACGTTCGACGCCACATTACGCATCCGGCTTTCGGACAAGACCTCACGCCTTCGCCCACGGCACGTTGCGCGCCAGACAAGACAGACGAACGAGACCCAATGTTTCGTAGAGGTACACGTCAGGATAGGCCGTGCCCCCACTGCGTCTGACCTTATGCTTGTTGCGTAACCACCGGCGCAACCGCATCCTGGTGTAGCTGTCGAGCGCACGGTACGCACGGCTGACACTCCCTACGTGAAAGTAGTTCGCCCAGCCACGCAGCTTGCGATTCAACTTGCCCACCAACGCTGTGGTCTCTTGCCAACCCATCGCCTCGGCGGTCAGCGCATGGATCTTTCTCACCATGCGCTGGATACTCTGCTTCGACGGCCGGTAGCCAATACGAGCTTGGCCCGTGCGCGCCGAATACAGCCGCCCAAACGTGTAACCCAGAAAGTCAAACGTCTCTTCCGGCACCTTGCAGATGCGCGTCTTCTCCTCGTTGACCGTGAGCTTCAGCTGCCCCATGATCGCGCGCATGTGCTGCAGGGCCTCCTCGGCCTTGCCTCGCTTGCACAGGATCACCAGGTCGTCTGCGTAGATCACGATCCGGCTGCCAAGGCTTTGCTCCAGCCCGAGCTTCTTCCATGCCAACACGAACCGGCGCATGTACAAATTCGCCAGCAGTGGTGAGATGGGAGAACCCTGCGACATGCCGCAACGGCTGTCTTTCGCCGCCGTCGTGCGTGTCTTCCGGCCTCGTTTATCGGTTTCTTCCACGGGGCACTCCAGCCACTGCTTGATCAGGACAAGCACGCGTCGATCCACGACACGGCGGGCCACCGATTTCAGCAATTCGGCATGCGGAATGCTCCCGAAGTAGTCCGAGAGGTCGGCGTCAACAACGTCCGGGTGGCTGCGGAACAGCACCTCCTCCACCTCGACCACCGCCTGCTGGGCACTGCGGCCCGGACGGTAAGCATACTGCTCCGGTGGAAGGTCGGCCTCAAAGATCGGCTCCAGCACCAGCATCGCGGCTGTCATGCAGACCCGGTCCCGCAGGGTCGGGATGCCCAGCGGCCTGCGCTTGCCATTGGCCTTGGGGATGAACACCCGTCTGATCGGGTCCGGTCGATACGTCTCCTCTCTGAGCGCAAGCGCCAGTTCACCCAGCCACCGTTCTCGCCCGTACGCCTCAACGTCCGCGAAGTCCTGACCATCCACTCCCGGCGCCCCTTTGTTAGAGCGGCACTGGGCATAGGCATGCCTCAGGATGTCTTCCCGGTAGAGCTTGTCGTACAGGGCATAGAAGCGGAAGCCCGGCTCTGCCTTCGCTTTCGCGTGTAACGCCCTCTGCAGTTTCCGAACACTTCCTGGAGTTGATAGGTTGCCCAATCTCCTGTCCTTTCCTACGTCCTGCGTTTGTCTTGAACCAAGGCCCCTTCCCTCCACCGGCATTACCCGGCTTCCTCGGTAACTACGAGCCTCTCCGCCACCCCACAGCGCCCGGCCTGTCCCTCACGGGCGTCCGGTTGGTCATCCTCTCACCACGCCATGGGGCTTCCCGTGTTGCGCGCGTCTCCCTTGTGTACATGCTGTCGCCACTACCCCGGCACAGCGCCTGGTTGCATCTTTCGCTCACTTCACCAGACGTATCAGCCTTCCCCGCATTGGCGGACAGGTCGGCCTGTGCATCGGCATTTTCGAGGCTTGCTCAGCGTTCACTCACGTTACGGCCTGCACACTCGCTGGATCATCTAAAATGACCCGTTGCATCAGAGGCTCCAGCCATTTCGTTACCTCCATGACTGCTCCGATTGCTTCCGGCTGGAGCGATAGCCGGGTGGGTTTCTCACCCACTGGGAAACGCCGCCTTAGCACGGCGCACGCCAAAAATTGCCATTCCTACAAACCATAACGACGGCCCTCAGACTGAAGGCCGCCGCTGTATGCTGGCCGGACAGACCGCTCAGTGATTGCGGCATGCCCGGCCAGTAATTACCCCGTCTATCCTTTCCCTCCCGATTCAGGGTAGGTATCCGTCTGAGAGTGTATTTAGGAACGCCACAATGGCATCTTCCTGCGCGTCAGTCAGATGCAAATTGCCGAGTTCAGTGGTATTGACGTTGGCGGCAACCTCCGGTTTTGGCCAACAGCCCTGAGCCATCGCCTCATCCACGGGGGTGAAGAGCGATTCATCCTTCTGCGTCGTGGGGTCGTCAGGGCACACCGGTTTCAAATCCCGAGTGTTATAAAAGTTCACGACCTGCTTCAGGGTCTTGAAATAGCCATTGTGCGTGTAGGCCTTCACGAACTCCGGATAGGGACGCTTGTCCACGTTACGCAGGGTCGGAACCTTCTGCTTGCCGTAATTTTGCGCCGCATACTGCGCATAGTCCATTCGTGAGTCGAGGAAGCCACCCAGCCCCATGTCGACCCAGTCAAACTCCTGCGGATTGAAGTCCGGCTCGAGATAGAAGGGGTTGTCCGGGTTACGGGGCACGCCCAGATTATCAAAGGTGAAGTCGGTCAACAGGGCGGGGGCACCACTGGGCCCCGCATCGAGTACATGGCAGTTCGCACACTTACCCTTTGACTTGAAGAGGTTCAGACCGTGTTTTTCCTGCTTGGTGAGGTCTGCCGCTCCCGCCAGGTATGCATCGTACTTCGAGGAGAACGTGTTCACCTCGGACGAGCCCTCGTATGCAGCCACCGAAAGCCCGACACAATCATAAGCGGCGTCAACGTTTCCCGCGTCGCAGGCATCGATGCCACAGACGCTCGTGAACAGCGCGGTGTATGCGCCGCCGCAGATTCCGCTGATTACCGCGGCAGGATCAGGCAGGGCCTGCTCGAGTGGGTTGAGAAACGGCCCTTGCGCCTGGTCGGCAGCCGGGTTGCCCAATTTCTCACCGGTCGCACGCCCGTCCCAGAAGTTGCCGCCGACAAAAAGGGCGTCTGTCTTGTTCTTGTTATTGGCCTTTTCTAGGGTGTAATGCAGAATCGGGCTGGGCGTGGCATAAGCTGCGCTGGGCGGCTTGCGGTTGCCGAAACGCCCGGTGATCGAGCCCTCGTACACCGCGCCCCCGACATTGATGTCTGATTCGGGTCCCGTGAAGCCGACCTCCGGGCCATGGCAGGCGGCGCAGGCCTGGTTGCCGTTGATGGACAGGCTGATGTCGAAAAAGATGGATTCGCCCAGTTCTTCCTGGGAAGTAAGCGCTTGCGCCGTGCCCGTGCCTATGGCCAAACTGATTGCGACAATAGGTGTTGCGTAAACTCTGTTCCGTTTCATTGACAGCTCCTCCTGATGATGAGACTTATGATTTACTGTTTCTATGACGCTGAGTATCGGTACTTTGCCTTGATGCCTATGTCTTCTTCTGAGTCATGCTCGTCGACTAAGCACAGCATCCCCAGAACGCGACCAAGCCGATCCTTTACCTCCATGGAGAGACCAGCCCTGCCCGGGTACCGACACTGGCAAGAAAGTTCACATTCCATGCGCACTCCGCCAGTTCCATTTGCGGCATTCTGAATAGACGAATCCAAAACGTCAAGTTCAGGCAAGATCAAACATACTCGTTGATGGAATGATCTGCCATCAGGGTTTACCCGCACGGGTGGTCGCTCACTATCTGATTGGCGAGCTATAACGGCGCCGCTTTTACAAGAGAGCTTAGGGTAGCCTGTTTCTATTACCTAACCATGAACGGCCAACGTGGGTCGAGCATGACCGTCAGGCGCCCAGGTCTGCAAGCGCTACCTTGCAATAGATTCCGGCAGTTCATGACAGTTCTATGAACTTCCGTTTAGGGTCTTTCTCGTTTAGTGACTGGTTATATAAGGGTAGGGTAAGGTTCTGGGTTTGAGCGGTAACTTGCCGTTTACGGCTTCGATAGTCTCCCGCCACGGTGCGGGTGTGTACGGGGAAGTTCGGCCACAAAAAGACATTCTCCCCAACAAAAATAGACCACGTAGATGCGGGATTCCTGACTAACGACTACCGGCCAACTCCTGACCTTCGCTGTACACCAACGAGCGGCGACTTCATACTGCAAGCGTCATTCAATTGCAGCCATGAAACTTGAAATCATAAAAGAAGAGCCCGTATCGCATGCGCGTTCCACGCCAATCCTATTTGTGCATGGTATGTCGCACGCCGCATGGTGTTGGGCCGAGCACTTTCTGCCCTATTTTGGCCAACACGGCTATGTATCCCATGCCTTGAGCCTGCGGGGTCACGGCGGCAGTGAAGGGCGGGAACGGTTACGCTGGACATCTCTGGATGAATATGTTTCTGACGTGGCGCAGGTGGCAACCCTGATGAAGCGGCCACCGGTGCTGGTGGGGCATTCGATGGGCGGGATGATCGTGCAGAAATATCTGGAATCATTCGATATACCGGCTGCCGTGTTGATGGCATCTGCGCCACCCCGAGGAGTGGCTCACGCTACCATGCGAGTGGCCCTGCGCCATCCACTGGTATTCATTAAGGCTAACCTGACGATGAGCATGATGCCGATGTTAGGCGCGCCGCACCTGGCACAGGAGGCTTTATTTTCGATGGACATGCCAGAGGATAAGGTGATGACTTATTTCTCGCGGCTGCAGGATGAGTCGTATCGGGCTTATCTAGACATGATGGGCCTGAGCTTGCCACGGACCTGGCGGGTGAAAACACCAATACTTGTGATGGGCGCTGCAGATGACCGTCTCATTTCGCCAGAGGAAATTGAGGCGACGGCGCGAGCTTACCGGACGCAGGCAGAGGTCTTCCCCGGCATGGCGCATGACATGATGTTAGAGGCAGGATGGCAGACTGTGGCAGATCGAATACTGGGATGGCTTGGCATGCAGGTATCGTGAAAATTGCGCGTAAAGCCGCGGCTTGGGCAGAGAAGCAGATAACTAGCCATACTTTACTGCACCAATCTGGCAGACCTGACAGTACGGTCAGCTTCCTCAATAGAATCCTTCTGTACTTCCGGGTTCGTAAAGGGTTGTAACACGCCTGCCCGTTGACCCTTGCGTGTGCCCATACGCCCGCCGCTGCGGGCAGGCATCTTACGATCCTTTACGTGAACCGCCTGTTAGAGAACTCGTATATAAGGGTGCTCTGTAATACCGGTTTCACCCACTACCCTGCCGTTCGCGATAGCGAACGACCCATCCTCCTGGAACATCTGGGTACGGGGAAGTTCGGGCACTTTCGGACCTTCAGCACCAAACGAAAACGGCGACTCGAGGGCCGCCGTTCTTGATATGGTTGTTACTGATTACGCTTTCTTGCGTCTCGCCATTCCGATCAGTCCCAGCAGGCCGGAACCAAAGAGCCAGACTGCTGCGGGAACGGGCACCACGGTAGCGGCACCTTCTAGACGCCAAAAGGCAGGGAAATTAGTGAACGCTCCGGTTGGATCATCCACGGCTGTAACTAAGTGCGACCATGTCATCAGGTAATCAAAAGTGTTATCGCCATTGTCGTTCAGAATCTGGGCAACCAGCGTTCCACCGTCGGGGCTCATCGGAATGGTCATTGGATTTCCGCTCTGATAACTGACCGCAAACGGAAAACTACCAAGCGTCATGCTACTACCGGTGATATCGCCAATCGGCGCAGCGAGAGTAATTGGTTTCATCGGAAAACCAGCAAAATCGAATCCTTGACTAAAGCCATTAACACCTTGCGCCTGACCGAACAAAATAGCACCATCGACCGAGACACCTGGTATCGCATCACCCGCCGATACCGATCCATCTGATGAAAACTGCGCCCCACCGGCGCAGGTACTAGCATCCAAGCTGTCAAATTTAAAACAACCGGCCAGACCATCATTGTCAACATCGGTAATCGTCATCTGTGCAATTGCTGCCGCCTGAACCTGCGCCACCAGTCCGATCGAGAATACAAAGGCGCCGATCGCGCCCAATATACGTGATTTCATAAACCTTCCTCCGTGTTTCCTTGGTTGTTTCTTCAGCCGGAACGTTATTCTTCATATTTGACTGTTATTTGCAGACTACACCCGGTGGGTATATATCACCAAATGCTAAACGTCGCATATGGGTCGTTCTTTCTCGTTTAGTGGATGCTCATATTACCTGCCACTTAACGGCGATTTACGGCCAGAGTAGCCGTTTGCATGGAGCAATCAGTAATCAGACTTTCTGTCACTTCCGCTCAAGGATCTAGCCTCGGCGACCTGCAGGAGTGGAGCCCAAACCGACTGGTCGGCGCCAGATGTCAATCCAGGAGGGAATCCTTCATCGGAATTAGTCCATGCCCCACTCAATTGGCTGTGGTAACAGTCCATCCGGATGCTGCGAGGCTACACCTGGCCGCGGTGTCGCGCTAAGGGAAAGCCACAGGCTATCGGTGTTATAAACGACCCAGTAGCTCAGCCTTTTTCTGTGTGAATTCGTCGTCGGTGAGAACGCCCTTTGCACGCAGGTCCGCAAGGCGTTCGATGGCCGAGTATATATCCGCCTCTTGCGAGGGCTGAGAACTGCTGACCGGCTCGGCCGTAGCCGCAGGGCGGTTCACGGGGTGACGCGATGCCTGCGGGCGGCCATCGATAGAGATGACCGGAAGGCTAGCCAGATTCACGGTGCCGTACTGACTGGTAAACAGGATCGATCCGCCGCTGCCCTGTTGCTGGGAGAAACCGCCAATCTGATGATCGAGGGTGTCGTAGACCCAGACTTGCCCATTGGTCTCAACCGCTAGTCGACGTGCGTTGGCGAAGTAGGCATAGCGGACGTTGTTCTGGTTACCACGCGCGCTCGGGGCGCCGAGATCCCGCAGCCACCAGTGGGCAGCGGGGTCCGGCACGAAAAGGCTCGACTCTCCCATGGACGCGCCGGCCACCTGGCTCTGCTGTCCACCCCCGCTTTGGCTTTGGGATTGGAAGCTTCCACTTTGCAACAGGCCGGGCTGGTTAGCAAGGACGCCGGAAATCTCCCAGCAAAGGGCATCGACACGCCCTTTCAAGGTATGGTTAAACATGTCGCCGAGCATCAGCATACCGCCCTTCATCCACTGCCCGGAACCGCCAAACTCAGGATGGTTGAACTGGGCCATGGAACCATTACCATTGAGCACAGCAAACAGCATGTGCGTCACGGCCTCGTGACTGAAGCCATGGCGTTGGGAGAGATCATTGACGATCCGCTGACCTTCTGGGGTGAGTTGTTGCATGGGGGGTACGGCGCTAATTTCAAGGTGCCTTGACTAGTTACTGGCCGAAGGATCAGATATCCGACCGCTTTATAGAAATGATCCGCCAGCTTTGCTCCTTAATCAAGCGTCGGAAGCGGTATGAACGCGCCCTCCAACTTAGGACAGAGCGGGGCAGACGGCGAATGCCTGTGGTTCGGGAAGAACTGCTGGAGCGGCTGGAGACCTAAGAGCTGAGGTGTTCAATAGGGCGTGCCGGAATCAACCGGGCCAAGGCAGTACGAATTTATAGATCATGAAACGGGTCACGGGCAACGGGGAAATCACTTATTCAACACATCAGTCAGATGTAGAACCGGATGGCTGCCTGATCGTCAGGAGGATGTTTTGCCACCTGTGGCACAGGCTCAATGCAGTTGAAGCGTCGCATAGTCCCCCAGGGCAGTCTTGATATCCTGGAGGCTGGGTCTTGCGGCCAGCGCCGGCAAGTTAAAGGCACCGCCACAGACAAGGGAAAGCACGTCCAGCTGGATTACGCAGTATTGGATGATAGATCACGTCGACCTATCGTATGCATGTTGATAGATTCTAAGACGCTGAGCATGCAGTTTAGTCCAACTCATTCGAAACTTTCGTACCTTTCATAAGGGCCCGACGCTCTAATATAAGTAATTTTAGATAGGTACTTTCAACAGTAGATTAATCACCCACGGTCTCCTAGACTGCCCACAGTCAAGTCTCCGCAGTGTAATCCTTCATAAGATGAAAGAAGTTAATGACACTCTTGCAGAACTGTACCGGGGAGCGCCTTCCAGACCTCTGTCTATCTGTGATCAGGATATGGGGCCTAATCATACTAATTCTATGCAGCCCCACCTCCACAGCCGATACGGTTGAAGACCTGTCCGTGACGGATGCGGATGGTGAGTATAGCCTTCGAATTGCCGATGTGCTCAATGCTCCTGTGGATGATGTGTATAAAGTGATAACCGATTACAAGCGCGCCTATCGAATAGATCCATCAATTATCGGGGTCAAGATTCTGCCCTCTGGCCATGAGGGAGTCGTCAGGGTGCGCAATCTCTCGGAGCAGTGTGTTGGACCATTCTGCTTTGAGATCACATGGACCGGGGATATAGTGAAAACCGGTAAGGGAGACCTTGAGGTAAAAACCATTCCACAATTGAGCGACTTTGTATCGGGCTCAGCCTCTTGGCACATACGCCCTCAAGGAGAGCGTACGATGGTGCTCTACAAGTCAAGGCTGAAGCCGGCGTTTTTCGTTCCTCCTGTAATTGGCGGGATGATCATAAA
>CAWFEQ010000016.1:0-246065 GCA_963814945.1 uncultured Gammaproteobacteria bacterium | reverse complement strand
AGCAGGCCACCGGCCAGCGTCAGGCCGATGATCTGCAGCAGCTGTGTGGTCAGCAAGGCAAACAGAATACGCAGCACGACTGCCGCGGCCGTTCCCCAGATGATGACCCGTTTGCGTTGTTCGAGCGGAACCGAGGCTGCCGCCATGCCGACCACGATGGCGTTGTCTCCGGCAAGCACCAGGTCGATGAAGATGACCTGTACGAGTGCAAACAGCTGGCCCGTTAGCAGCGACTCCATGGTTCAGTTATGAAATCCAGCCGCGAACACCGCCGCCGGGGCGGGCACCAGACCTGCATGCAGGGTTAATCACCGCGCAGCAGCCGTCACTCTGGAACACCGCGCCTGCCGGCGGCGGCAAAGTCTTTCGCCAGCTTCTCGGCGGGTTTCCGGCTCCCGGTGGCAATTGGTACCGGTATGCCGCGCGCTTCCCGCGCCACGGTTCTGGCTTTGTCCCAGCTGATCTCGACGGACCCATCAGCGGTTTTGCGCGCGACCGCCTGCTCCATGGCCTTCAGGCTTCCATTCCAGCGTCTGGCGTCCTCCGCCAGCGGCTCGTGTGCCTCGAGGTACAGTTGCCCGTCGCGCCACCCGGCAAGGTAGGGTTCGTTGATGATGCGTACCTGCGTTCCCACCGGAACCCTGGGAAACAGCCTCGCGATGTCCTCGGGATAGAGCCGCACGCAACCGTGGCTGACGCGTAGGCCCACACCGTAGGGCTGGTTGGTACCGTGAATCAGATAGCGCGGCAGACTGAGGCGCATGGCGAAATCGCCAAGCGGATTGTCGGGCCCGGGAGGTACCACTCGCGGCAGGGGTTCGCCCAGCTCGGCGTGCTCTTTGCGCACCGATTCGGGTACGGTCCACGCCGGCTTAACGATCTTCTGGGTAATGTGTACAGTGCCCTGTGGCGTCAGCCAGCCTTCCCGGCCGATACCGACAGGGTGCGTGATGACCTCGGCGGGCTCACCCGGCGCGGGGTGCGGGTAGTAAAACAGCCGCTTGGAGGCCAGGTTCAACACCAGTCCCTCACAACGTCCAGCCGGAAGCACAAACTGCGTAGGCAGCACCACCCGCGTGTCCTCCCCGGGCAGCCACGGGTCGACACCGGGATTCGCAGCAACGATCTCTTCGTATCCGAGGTCGTAGCGGCGAGCGATATCGAGCAGCGTATCCTCGTAACGGGTGGTAGTGAACTGAACGTCTCCGACGACATCTGTGTCATCCGGTGGGAGCAGGAACCTGTCACCGGGGGACGGAGCACGCGCTGAACGTCTCGCCAAAGCTCAGCCAATCGGACAAGCCCGCGCACCCCGTCAGGCAGATCATGGCGCAGACAGCCGCACTCGCGGCAACCCAGGAACGGCGGTCGTAGCGTGACGTTGGTTGTTTCATGACTCCAAGCATGAATTGCAAATGCGCAATGCGTCAAGAGCTTGCAAGCAGAAGATACACCGCAAGGACTCTGTCGCCCGCTGAAGACATTGTGCGGCGTGCGGAAACGACTTCAACCATGTCTCTGGTTGGAAACGTTGCACGGGATGACTGGAGAGATGGATAGATCACGGTTGCCTGACGGGCACAGGGAACTGTTGCTAGCCGGGCTGACCGGTGATTAGTCCGCTGTCGACAGCGCTGTCCTTGCGTTCCAGCAGGCGTTCGATTTTCTCAAGCAGACGTTCGAATTCCACCGGCTTGGTATCGAAATCATCACAGCCGGCGAACAAGGCGCTGTCGCGGTCGGCCGCCATGGCGTGAGCAGACAATGCAATCACCGGAATGGCCGCGCCGCGCGGGTCAGCTTTGATGCTTTGCGTCGCCTGCCAGCCGTCCATGACGGGCAGACTAAGGTCCATGAGGATCAGATCCGGCTCTTCGCAAAGCGCAATCTCGAGACCCTGCTGGCCATCGCCCGCCGACAACATCTCGTACCCCCGTCGTTGCAGACGCCTGCACAACATGTCGCGATTCATTTCATTATCTTCTACCAGCAATATTCGCGGCAACGTACGTACACCTATTTATGTCGTGCAAACCAGTTCCTTGAGTTGCTGCAAGACATCTTCGCGCAAGTGAGCGCCTTTTTGCAAGATGTGCTCTACCTTGCCGGTTAACTCGCTGCGTTGCGTTTCACTCAGATCGAGGCCCGTCATCACGACCACCGGCACCGATCGGTCGGCGAAGCGCTTGCGCAACTCCAGAAGGAAATCGAACCCGCTCATGCGCGGCAGATGAAGGTCCAGAAGGATCAGGCTCAGGGAGCGCTTGTCCAGGCATGCGAGGGCTTGCTCGCCATCAACCGCAGGTATGACCTCGACGCCCTGCCCGGTAAGGGTACGCGCGACCATATGACGGATCGACGGATCGTCGTCAACAACAAGCACCGTCTGGCTGGAACCACTCCTGCGCAGACAGCGCTTGACGGTTTTCAGCAGATTCTCCCCGTCAATGGGTTTAGCGAGGTAGTGGCTCGCCCCCAGCGCCATTCCCCTCTGCGCGCCTTCATCCATGCTGAGCACGACCACCGGAATACGCGCCAGTTGCGGGTCCTGCTTAAGTCTCGACAAGACTGTCCAGCCATCGATATCCGGCAGGCGAATCTCCAGGGTAATCGCGTCGGGACGCAAACTGGCGGCAAGTTCCAGCCCTTCCTCACCGTTTTCCGCGGAGCGCACTTCGAATCCCTCGCGGGCCAGGTAGCGGGTCACCAGATCACGAACAAACGGGTCATCATCCACCACCAGCACCCGGCTGACGCGGCGCCGGCGTTCGGTAGCAACGTCGGCGGACGGCTGCGAAGCAAGCCGCAGCTGTTTAGCGTCTGCAGGATCGGAGGTTTGGTTCAGCATGACGTGTTGCTCGACAGGTGAAAGGCGTTGCGTAGGCACGACAACCCTGAACAGCGACCCGACCCCGACCTCACTTTGTACCGTGATGTCTCCGCCCAGCATCTGGCAGAAGCGCCGACTGATAGCCAGCCCCAGGCCGGTTCCCCCGTACTTTCGCGTCGCCGAAGAGTCGACCTGTGAAAACTCGCCGAACAAGCGGTGCAATTTGTCCTCCGGGATTCCTATGCCGCTATCCTCGACGACAAACTCCACTGACTCTACGCCGTCCTGCTTAAGACGCGTGACAGACAGTTTTACCTGGCCGTTCTCAGTAAACTTGGTCGCATTGCCCAGCAGGTTGAAGAGCACCTGACGCAGCCTGGTCTGGTCCGATTCCATCAAGTTAAGCTCATCCGAGGAACAGACCACCAGCGTATTGTTGTTCTTGTCGAGCAGTGGCTGGATCGTTGTCGCAACATCCCTGACCAGCTGGCTCACCGGGAAGCTGCTCCACTCGATTTCGATTTTCCCTGCTTCGATCTTGGACAGATCGAGAATGTTATTGATAAGCGATAGCAGATGCCTGCCGGCGATATGGATCTTTTCCAGGTCCGGCACACAGCGGGTGGCACCCATGCTGGATGCATCCTCCTGCAACATCTCACTGTAACCGATAATCGCATTCAGCGGCGTGCGCAGCTCGTGGCTCATATTTGCGAGAAACGCGCTTTTCGCCTTGCTCGCCGTGTTGGCGCGGTCAACAGCCTCCTTGAGCGCGTTCTGCTGCTCCATGAGCTTGTCAAGCATCAGGTTGAAGAACCGCGACAGATGACCGAACTCGTCCTGACGTTGCATATTCAGGCGCACGTCGCGGTCACCGGCGGAGATCTGGCGCGTTGCCGAGACCAGTTGCTGCAAAGGCATGTGCACAATGGTGCGCACCGCCCAGGTCAGGAACACGCCGAACACCAGCAAGGTTACAAATATAGCGATGACCATCCGGTTGCGTTTTTGCTGAACAATCTCATGCAGCTGCGGATAATACAGGTCGAGAAATATAGGCTGCCCGCTTCCAGGATCGGTAATCGGAAGCCGGCGCCGCAGCTTGCCTCCACCGGGCGGGATGGTTCCCACTTCCAGGCTCCGGTTCCCGCATTGTATCACCAGCCCGTAAAACTGCTGTGGATGAAGCAGCGTGCTTAGCTGCTCCTCCAGCACTGCGTCGTTGCAGGCATTTTCCCGGGCAACAACTTGCGCAACCCGGTAGGCGATCTGATCGGCGCTGTCTTCATACTCGGCGAGCAGATTCTTTTCGACATCCCTGAACAGAAAAACCGAAGCAACGAACACCACCATGATCAGCACCCACAGCACCAGGGCGCTGATCTTGACAGCAATGCTGGCCTGCCAGTTGCGGGTCCAGTTATCCGTGACCTGCAGTTCTTCTGTCACCTAGCGGAACCCTAGCCAGCGCAGTACCATCACCATCGGACAGATATTCGTCATACCGGCCATGAACAGCATGAAGCCGATAAACCAGGGGAAGAACCAAACCTGTTCGCGGAACACTATGTATGTGAGGATCAGCAGGCCAGCCACGATCAGGCGCAGTGCTCGCTCGGCATCGAACGGTATTTTTGCACCGTCCGGCAAGATGCTTTCGGTATAGCCGGTTCCCGAAACCACCCGCGAGACCAGCTTCGGCACCCGCCAGTTGGTAATGCCTTCAAGCAACAACAGTCCGACGTAGGCGTAGATCAACTGCTCCTGCTGCAGGAAGAGCAGCAGTATCAGAACCGCTCCGAGAATAAAACGAAAAACACGTTCGCTCATAACACCACCGGTCAACACTCGGGATCCTGGAAATATTTCCGGATCCTGATAAATTCCTCCTCACGCTCCAGAAATGCGTCAACCACATCCGGGTCGAAATGACGGCCGGATTGTTCGACGACGATGGCGCGTGATTCCTCGTGAGAGAATGCTTCTTTGTAACAGCGTTTCAACGTCAGGGCGTCGTAGACATCGCCCAGTGCGAGAACACGCGCAACCAGCGGTATGCGCTCCCCGGCCAGACCTTGGGGATAACCGCTACCGTCCCACTTTTCGTGGTGACACTCGGCGATATCGATCCCGATGCGCAGGAATTCGTTACCCGGGTATTGCCGGTCGACTGCACGCAGCGTTGCTCCGCCAATCAGCGGGTGCTGCTTCATGATCACCCACTCCGGCTCGATCAGCTTGTCCGGTTTGAGAAGAACTTCGTCGGGAATTCCGACCTTGCCGATATCGTGCAGCGGGCTGGCCGCGTAGATATTGTCCTGAAAGCTTTGCGTTATCACAGCGCGGTATCGCGGCAGTTGGGCCAGCTGCCTGGAAAGCACCAGACAATACTCGCGCATGCGCTCCAGGTGTTCGCCGGTTTCCGGATCCTTGGACTCGGCCAGCTTGGACATTGCGAAAATTGCCGCCATCTGCGCCGAGGAGATTTCCTTTACCTGCTGCCTGACTTTCTCCTCCAGCAAGCGGTTCTGTTGTTCTATGGATCTCTTGTGTGCTGTTTCCAGATCATGGAGCCGTTTTTTGTCCAGCGAGGCTGATACCCGCGCGCGCAACAGGACCGGGTTGAACGGTTTGCCGATGAAGTCTTCCGCACCACTCTCGATGCAGCGCACCGCCGCCTCGATGTCATCGACAGCGGTGATAACGATAACCGGAATGTGCCGCATCCAGCGGTCCTTCTGCATGTGGGCTAGCGTTTCATAGCCATCCATGACCGGCATCATGATATCGAGCAATACGAGGTCGACGGGTTCGCTGCGCAGGGTTTGCAGCGCCTGTTCGCCGTCACAGGCCTGCACTACACTATGTCCATCGCGCTCGAGTCGTTGCCGGAGCAGGTCGCGATTGAATTCGTTGTCATCGACCACCAGCACCACGGCACCCGCAGCGGCTTCGTGAGGCACTTCCGAGCGGCCTGCTTGATCACTCATTTCCTTCGTTCTTCCAGAAGGTTAACGCAACAAGCTTCGTAGCGGCCGAAAAACCTTGCGCTTTACCGCGACCCGCCGAGCCCGAACTCACACGCGCCACCCGCTGAGAGCCTGGCTGAGTCATCTTCGCGCAGCGAGAAAGCAGGAGGGCGAGGCAAGTCTTTCGAAGATTTGCGGAGGATAGCAGTGGCTATGTAAGGAAACGGTGCGGAAAAATGCACCGTTCTCCCGCTTTGGCAGTAGCAGAGCGATCACCCGGACAGCCGCATAGACCTTCGTCCAGCCGCCGCGCGGGCCCACCCATTTCCGCGAGCAACTCGATGGGTCGAGTCATCAGTTATCGGCCAGTTTCGCTCCTTCGATTAACCGGCGATATCACGGGAAACCGTGTCACAAATGCCTTGTGGTCTTCGCAACACGGTAACTGATAATTCCGCTGAGCCTGGCAGCCTGCAATTGACCGGGATGCAATGCGGCGCATCCTTGCCCTTGGCCATGGCGTTAATCTCAGCCACCGTGTCCCGATAGTTGGACTCGGCTGGCGCCAGGCGTTGCGCACAGGCTGCGGCGGCTCGCGCCTGCGCCGGACAGGACGTTTTCAATAGTGCGTAAGCCAGGTTGTTCCAGCCCTGGGGATCTCCGAGTGCAAGACGGGTTGCCTGGCGGAATGCGCTTTCGGCCTGAGTATACTCTGCCGCTGCATACCGGCTGTTACCCAGTGCCAGCCAGCCAGGCGATTCGTCGGGCCACTGTCGGGTAGCGGCGAGATAGGCTGACTGCGCGGCGACACCCCGGCCGGCTCTCTCCAAGTCGTAGGCCGCCTGCAGATAGGGCATCAACCGGGCGCTGACCGGCACGTCGCCAGCGGGCAGGATAACCAGTGCCCAGTAACCACTCCTGGCCCAGGTCCGCTCGAAGGTGCCGAGCGTAGCACGCCAGCGCCTGGTGGTACCGGAACGGAGGATGACCTCACGATGCGCCAGGTCGTAGCCGATAACGACGGCGAAGTGCCAGCGGGCGAGCCAGTCGGTGCCGAGGTTCTGAAACACCAGTACGGGATTGCCGTGCCCCACTTCGCTGAGCAGGTCTTGCAGTGACGGCTGCAGCCGGTAGGCAAGCATTCCATAGCGGCGCGCCGCGGCCGCGATTTCCTCCGGCAAGCTGCCTTGCAGCGCCGGGACGAACACGGCATCCACCAGTTGCTGCGGCGTCACCGTTATTCCGTGCGCTTTCAGCAGCGTGGCCAGGGCCGCGGGTCCGCACTGGTAGCGCTCCTGAGGGTAGAAAGGCGTATCCGTCAGTTCAACGCTGCCCGGCAGATCGGCAGGCGGTTGCGCCAGCAGCGAGCGCGTTTGCGGCGGCGTTGCACAGGCGCACAGCAGCAGCGTACCCAGCAAAACACCCGCCAGACGGCGGGCGTTGGCTGTGCCAGGCTCAGCCGCGCCAGGAGGCTGTCGGACTTGGGCGATCGTAGCGAGCAAGGTGGGAGGGCGAGGCCATTTTTTCGATCGTTTGAGGAGAATAGCCGTAGCTATTTGACGAAAAGGATCGGGAAAATGGCGCGCTCTCCCACCGGCGCAGTAGATCAGCCCCAAGTCCGACAGCCTCCTAGTGGATCGGGTGAATAAACGGAAATATATTGGTGGCGCCGATGACGTCGGTGATGACGAACACAAGAAATATGACCAGCAGGATACCCAGTATGTCTGACCCGCCTGCATGCACGTCATCCATCGTCTGAATGATCTGGGCGAGTTCCCTGTCACTCAGACTGTTGACACGCGCCTCGATCCAGGCCGGACTGACACCCCAGGCCTGCAATTGTTGGCGGGCAGCCTGCTGATTGAGGATCTGACGTAGTTTGTTTTCCGCCGGACGCCCGTGCGCCGCCGGACTGACGAGCCGTTCGGTACCGACCATCGCCGCCTGCACGGGGAGCACCGGCAGTATGGTCAGCAGAAGAGAAAGTAACCAAACCAACGGGCGTTGCATCAATCGCATCACAGGTTCTCCTTAGCAATGAAACACAGCGATTTCACGTAGTCTTGCAGGACCGCGATAAAACCGCGCGCCAGTATAGCAGACCGTGAGGCGCGCCGGCCGCTTATTGCGGCTTGCCATCCCGCACGAGCGGGCTATGGCGCGAGCGGTCGTCCGGCGGTTTCAATCCCGCGGCCTTGTAAAGCTGTTGCACTTCCCTGGCGGTGGCCGGACGGGATTTGCCCGCACGCAGCCCGCGCTCGAGGAGGACCGGTCCAAAGCGCACCCGGCTCAGACGGCTGACGGTCACTCCCTGTGATTCCCACAGGCGGCGCACTTCACGGTTGCGGCCTTCCTTGATGACGACGTGGTACCAGTGGTTGGCCCCGCTGCCGCCGGACTCTTCGATCGCGGTGAAGCGCGCCAGACCGTCCTCCAGTTGCACACCCTTGATCAGGCGTTCGAGCATTTGCGGACTGACTTCGCCCAGCACGCGTACAGCGTACTCGCGTTCGATTTCCTGCGACGGATGCATCAGCCGATGCGCAAGCTCGCCGTCGGTGGTGAACAACAGCAGGCCGGCAGTATTGATGTCCAGGCGCCCGACACTGATCCAGCGACCTGCGCGCGGTCTGTACAGACTGGCAAACACCGTCGGGCGTCCTTCCGGATCGCTGCGGCTGCACACCTCGCCCGCCGGTTTGTGGTACAGGATCACTTCGGCGGCGAGCGGCGCGCCCGGCCTGATCATGACGGGTTTGCCGTCGATCAGTATGTGCTCGTCACCGCTCACCTTCTGTCCCAGCTCGGCGATCCTGCCGTTAACCTTGACGCGCCTGCTGCGGATGAGTTCCTCCATATGGCGGCGGGAACCGAGGCCGGTGCGGGCCAGAATCTTTTGCAGACGTTCTTGCATGAAGTTGGAATGCCGTAACTGGGCGGCAGGATGAACGGGTCAGTGCAGCGTTTCGTTCTGGTCGGCGGCGTCGACCGGCACCTGCACCGCCACGGCCGATGGGGACTCGGCGCCGACACTGTCTTCACCCGCAACCTCGGTGGACTCACCTTCCCCCGCCGTCCGCTCTTCACCCGGCCACGCGAGGTCCAGCTCGGCATTGATGGTGTCGATATCGCGCAGTTCCATCAGCGTGGGCAGGTCGTCCAGACCTTTGAGGTTGAAATAGTCGAGAAACTGGCGTGTGGTGCCGTACATGGCGGGTCGGCCCGGCACGTCACGGTGACCAACGACGCGCACCCATTCGCGCTCCTGCAAAGTCTTCATAATCGACGAACTGACACTGACGCCACGGATATCCTCGATTTCGCCGCGAGTGATTGGCTGGCGATAGGCGACCAGGGCCAGGGTTTCCAGCAACGCACGCGAATAGCGCGTTGGCTTTTCCTCCGTCAGTCGCGACACCCAGGGTTCCATGGCCTGAGAGACCTGAATGCGCCAGCCGCTCGCAACCTCGACCAGCTCGAGACCGCGGTCGGCGTACCCCTCCTGCAAGGTAGTAAGCGCGTCGCGCAATTCGTCGGGGTGGGGTTTTTCACCGTCGCCGAACACGCCCAGCAGTTGCTCGAGGCTCAGCGGCTTGCCGGCCGCCAGCAGCACCGCTTCGACAACATGCTTGATTCTGAGATTACTCATAGACACAGATCACCCTATTCATCGCGCGTCGGCCGAAGCAACCAGCGGCGTTTCCTCGTCCAGCGTTGCCCCCAAACCGGCGGCCTTGATGTAAATCGGGGCAAACGGTTCCGACTGCACAAGCTCGATCAAGGACTCCTTGATCAGTTCCAGCACCGCCAGCAGCGACACCACTACGCCCATACGCCCTTCCTCGACCCGAAACAGGCTGGTGAACGCGGTGAACTCGTCGCCACCGATCCGCTCCAGCACCATGGACATGCGTTCGCGCACCGACAGCGGCTCCATCTGCACGTGGTGGTGGGAAAACATTTCCGCGCGGGTCATGGCCACCTTGGCTGCAATCAGCAGCTCCTGCAGCGTGACTTCGGGTGGCTTGCGCACCATCTGCTTTTCCGGCGCCTCGATATTGATCGGGAACACGTCGCGCTCGACGCGCGGCAGCTGGTCGATGTCCTCGGCCGCCTGTTTGTAGCGTTCATACTCTTGCAGCCGGCGCACCAGCTCGGCGCGCGGATCGTCCTCGTCCTCGTCCTCGACCGGTCGCGGCAGCAACATGCGCGACTTGATCTCCGCCAGCATGGCGGCCATGACCAGGTACTCGGCAGCCAGCTCCAGGCGCATGTCCTGCATCAGCTCAATGTACTCCATGTACTGCCGGGTGATCTCGTAGATGGGAATATCGAGTATATCCAGGTTCTGGCGGCGTATCAGGTACAACAGCAGATCCAGGGGACCTTCGAAGGCTTCAAGAAAAATTTCCAGCGCGTCTGGCGGAATGTAGAGATCTTTGGGGAGGGTCGTGACCGCTTCGCCCTGCACATAGGCGATGGCCATTTCAGTTTGTTTGGGCGTCTGTTCCGTCGCTGTTGGCGATTCTGTCATGCAATCCGCTCACGTCAGTATCGCGGCATTGTAAACGCCGCGGCCAGCGATGAGAACCGCGGCGGGCAAATCAATTCCCAGTCCCCGGACCAGGCCTCCGCCGCACCGTAGATCCAACGCATTTTTACTAATAATTCAAGCCAATTGCGGCCCTTACTTCATCCATTGTCTCTTCAGCGACATCACGTGCGGCTTCGCCGCCTTCGCGCAGAATACTGCGCACCAGCTGCGGATCTTCCTCGAATTCGCGCGCCCGTTCACGGATCGGTGCCAGTTCGCTCAGCACCGCGTCGATAATCGGCTGCTTGCAGTCGAGACAGCCGATGCCCGCGGTGGTACAACCTTCTCGCACCCACTGCTGACGCTTTTCGTCCGAATACACTGCGTGCAACGGGAACACCGGGCACCTCGCGGGGTTACCGCGATCGGTACGCCGCGCGCGCGCCGGGTCGGTGGGCATGGTACGCAACTTGTGTTCGATATCCCTGGGGTCGTCACGCAGGGCGATGGTGTTGTTGTAAGACTTGGACATTTTCTGCCCGTCCAGGCCGGGCATCTTCGACGCCGGCGTCAGCAGGGCTTCGGGTTCCGGCAGGATGATGCGTCCGCCGCCCTCCAGATAACCCCACAGGCGCTCGCGATCGCCGAGCGCCAGGTTGCTCTGCCCTTCGAGCAGTGCGCGCGCGACCTGCAGCGCTTCCTGGTCGCCCTTCTCCTGGTAATTCCGGCGCAGCTTGCGGTACAGCTTGGCGTTCTTCTTACCCATCTTCCGGATAGCCGCATCCGCCTTTTCCTCGAAGTCGGCCTCGCGGCCGTAGAGGTGGTTGAAGCGCCGCGCCACCTCCCGGGTGAGTTCCACATGCGCCACCTGATCCTCGCCCACCGGTACCGATCCGGCCTTGTAGATCAGGATATCGGCGCTCTGCAGCAGCGGGTAACCGAGAAATCCGTAGGTGGCCAAATCACGCTCGCGCAGTTTTTCCTGCTGGTCCTTGTAACTGGGCACGCGTTCCAGCCAGCCCAGCGGCGTGACCATGGACAGCAGCAGGTGCAGTTCCGCGTGTTGCGGCACATCCGACTGCACGAACAGCTTGGCGCTCGCCGGGTTGACGCCGGTGGCCAGCCAGTCGATCACCATGTCCATCAAACTGGCGTTGATAATCTGTGGGTCCTCGTAGTGTGTGGTCAGCGCGTGCCAGTCGGCGACGAAGAAATAGCAGTCGTATTCGTGCTGCAGCTTCACCCAGTTTTTCAGGACACCATGATAGTGACCAAGGTGCAGTCGGCCGGTCGGACGCATGCCGGACAACACGCGATTTTTCGATTCGCTTGGCAAACTGAATCAGCTCCTCATCAGGGATAACAGAATCGACTGAAATGCGGCCGCCTGCATACCCGCAACACCTGCAAACATTTCAAGAAACAGCTGTACAAACGGCCACATGACAAAACCCAGAACGCCGGTGAGCAGCAGTGCCAGCAGAATCATAAAGCCATAGGGTTCGATACGCGCAAACCGGTATGCATAGGACGCAGGCAGCAGGCCGGTGAGGACGCGGCCGCCGTCCAGCGGAGGCAGCGGCAACAGGTTCAGCACCATGAGAATGGTATTGATGAAAACACCTGCCACCCCCATGAACAGTAGCGGTGCCGTGATCCAGCTGTCCGCGGGCAGGTCCAGTGCCAGCCGCGCCATTAAAGCCCAGGCCAGCGCCATCACCAGATTGGACGCCGGTCCGGCGACCGCCACCCAGGCCATGTCCTGTTTGGGGTGTTTGAAATTGCGCCAGTCGACCGGCACGGGTTTGGCCCAGCCGAAGACAAAGCCGCCGGGCAGCAGTAGCATCAGCCCCGGCACCAGGATGGTGCCGACGGGATCTATATGCTTGATGGGATTCAGGGTCAGACGGCCCTGCATTTCCGCAGTCCTGTCACCAAAGCTGCGCGCGACCCAGCCGTGTGCCGTTTCATGAACCGTAATGGCGAACAGCACCGGCAGCAACCAGGCCGCGATCTGCTGTACCAGACTGACGTGTAACATGGCCCCAGTATACCTGCTCTAACCCGCTTTAGCTTTCACCCAGGCACAACGGCTGTTACTCGAGAGATTCGCTGGTGCCGCGACCGTGGCGGATCACAGTGGGTGCCGGATCGGTAAGATCGACCACCGTGGTCGGTTCAACGCCACCGCGGCCGCCGCTGATGACCAGGTCAACCTGGTGTTCGAGTCGTTCGCGGATCTCGTCGGCATCGGTCTCCGGGAATTCCATGCCCGGCAGAATCAGGGACGAACTCATCAGCGGTTGACCGTGTTCCACCAGCAGCGCCCTAAGGACCGCGTGGTCCGGGACGCGTATACCAATGGTCTTACGTTTGGGATGCTGCAGACGACGCGGCACGTCCGCTGTTGCCCGCAACAGGAATGTATACGGACCCGGCGTGTGCGCTTTCAGCAGGCGGTAGGCTGTATTATCGACGCGCGCGTACGTGGCGAGTTCCGACAGGTCGCGGCACAACAGGGTAAAGTTGTGATCTTTTTCCAGTTGGCGGATACGCTGGATACGCTCGACGGCGGCCTTGTCGTCGAGATGACAGACGATCGCGTAAGTCGAATCGGTAGGCACCACCGCCACGCCGCCGTCGCGGATAATATCCACTGCCTGACGGATAAGGCGTGGCTGCGGATTGTCCGGGTGGATTGCGAAATACTGGCTCATGCGCTCACGCCGCCGCAGGCCAGCCGTCGGCCTCCCAGACCGGTCTGCAGCCCTGCGGCAAGGGGCGGAGTCGACCGAGTTCGACCCAGGGATTGTGCGGGCCGTGGTAATCGGAACCAGCCGACGCCAGCAGACCGTGCTCGCGCGATACCGCGGCCATGTGCAGTGTCTCGTCCCGGGAATGGCTGCCCGATACAACTTCGATGCCGACGCCACCCGCTTCTTGAAATTCACCAATCAGCCGCGCAAGCTTGCTGCGCGTCAGACGGTAGCGGGCCGGGTGCGCAATCACCGGGAAGCCGTGGGCCGCGAGGATCCAGGCCACCGCGGCATCCAGCGCAGCCCATTCGCCGCGCACAAAACCCGGCTTACCCTTCACCAGGTAGTGCTTGAACACTTCCTGCACCGACGGTGCGCGTCCCGCTGCAACCAGGTGGTGAGCGAAGTGGGTACGACTGAGAATACGCCCCTGGCGGTAACGTTCGGCACCCTGCAGGGCACCAGCAATGCCGGCGTTATCCAGCTTGCGGGCGATTTCCTCCGCTCGCCAGTCGCGGAACGCCAGCAGGCCGCGCAAGCCCTCCTGCAGCGCCCGACAGCGCGGATCCACGTTCAGGCCCAGCACATGAATGGTCATGGCGTTCCAGGTGACAGAAATCTCAACGCCCGGCAACAGGCGCAGCGCGCGCCCTGCCGCAGCCTGGGCCGCTTCGGCGTAACCGTCCAGCGTATCGTGATCAGTCAGCGCCAGCACGTGGACACCGGCATGCTGCGCTCTGTCCACCAGTTGCGCGGGCGGCAGGGTCCCGTCTGAGGCGGTCGAATGACTGTGTAAATCATGGCAATACATTTATTTTATTCTACCGGAATGCAGCCTCGCACGCCGCCTCCTGCGCGCACTGCCATATTCCGGTACCATTCGGCGCATGACGCTACCTGTCGCGACTGCAGAGTCTTTTCGCACCGGCCTGGCCGAGCCCCTGGCCGATCTTGTCGAGACGTGGCGACTGCAGGAAGAGCCGGCTTGGCCCAATGAATCCACGCCACCGCTGATCGCCAGCGCCTTTGAACAGCTGTTTGACGTCATGCAGCGCAGTGATGCCGGTCGCTCGGCCGAACAGCCGGCGGGCGTAGACCCGGCCGCCATCACCGAGGTGGGCGAGTACGCGCTGGAGCTCCTGGAACAGGCGCTGCACTGGGCCAATCACCTTCATCTTCCTGTGGTTTCTAGCGCGCTGCGGGCATATACCATAGCCATGGCCCGCTGGATCGCAGCCCGCGGCGGCCAGTTGCTGACGCTGGAACCGGTGGTGGATGCGTTTGCCCGCGAGGCAAACAGCACCCAGGATTCCGGAGAACTGATGGCACTTTACGCCGCCATGAACCACACGCTGCAAGCCACCGCCGCGGTTATTCAAAAGGATATCGAAAAGACCAACCCGGGGCGCCCATGGCGTATCCTGCTTCTGAACCGGGCGATTGTAGCAACGCGCAGCCATCAACCCGACCTCATGGAGGAAGCGTTCGCAACCTTGGTGGAACAGCTGCCGGAAGATGCCGCGGGATTTTTTAGTCAGGGCATGGAGCAGATGGACTTGCTAAACTACCCGCCACACGTACGGGCCGTGATGGATCGCTATTACAGAAGATGGAGTGTTAATCGCTCGCTGCACTGACTCGCTACTTATACAACTGATACAGAGCTTAAGCTATCTTATGAAGTTTCTCTACGACTTCTTCCCTATCCTGCTGTTCTTCGTCGCCTACAAAGTATTCGACATCTATGTCGCCACCGGTGTTGCCATTGCAGCGGCAGCTGTACAGACACTGGTGTTCTGGCTGAAGCACCGCCGTTTCGAAAAAATGCACCTGGTAACCTTTTTCCTGTTGCTGGTTTTCGGCGGACTGACAATCTTTCTGCACGACCCGACCTTCATCAAGTGGAAACCGACCGTCATCAACTGGCTGTTCGCGGTGGTCTTCCTGGGCAGCCACTGGATCGGCGACCGGCCGCTGGTGGAACGCATGATGAGTCACGCCATCAAGGCCGAGCGACCGGTGTGGATACGCCTGAGCTGGCTGTGGATCGGTTTTTTTACCGGCATCGGGCTGCTCAATCTGTACGTGGCGTACACGTACTCCGAAGCAACCTGGGTCAACTTCAAGCTGTTCGGCATCCTCGGCATCACCTTCGCATTCGTCATCGGCCAGGCGTTTTACCTGAGTCGCTACGTCGAGGACCACAAGGCCCCGGAAAAAGAATCCTGATGCTGTACGCCTTCATCAGCGAAGACGTCCCGGGAACACTGGACAAACGCCTGGCGGCCCGTCCGGCGCACCTGCAACGCCTGCAGGCACTGCGTGACGCAGGGCGGCTGATCCTGGCGGGGCCGCACCCGGCCATTGACAGCGAGGACCCTGGCGATGACGGTTTCAGTGGCAGCCTGGTCGTGGCCGAATTCGACTCCCTGAAAGCGGCAAGCGACTGGGCTGATGAGGATCCTTATGTCAGCGCCGGGGTCTATGCCCACGTCGTCGTGAAACCCTTTAAGCAGGTATTGCCCTGATGAACACACAACGTATCAGCATGATTCGCGAACGCCTGACCGCGGTGTTTGCGCCGCAACGCCTGAACATCATCGACGAGAGCCACAAGCATGCAGGGCACGCGCAAGCCGGCGGTGCCGGTCATTTCGTGGTCGAAATCGTTGCCGACGCATTTGCCGATAAGAACCTTATTCAGCGTCACCGGCTGGTATACGATGCACTGGGTGATGCCATGAATACCGAAATACACGCCTTGAGTATCAAAGCCTCGACGCCAGCCGAAGCGGGCAACTGATACTCGCCAACCTCCAACGAAAGGAAAACAGCATGAAACTTCGTTATCTGACACTCGCCATTGGCCTGACCGCAGCGCTCAATGGTTGCGACCGGTTACCGAATGCCGGCCAGAGTGCGTCATCCACCGCACCCGCCGCCGCGATCCAGGACACCAGCGCCGTTGTCGCCACCGTCAACGGCACGCCGATCACCGCGGCCGTGCTGGATCTGTACGAGGAACAGATGAAAGGCAAGCGCCCCGGCCCGCCGATAGACCGCCAGACGATCCTGGAAGAAGTGATCAACCTGGAGCTCGCCAGTCAGAATGGCAGCAAGGAAGGACTGGACAAAGATACCCATACTCAGTTGCAGGTCGATCAACAGCGCCGTGCTGTGATCGCCACGGCGGCCATACAGAAATACCTGGCGGCGCACCCGATTACCGACGACGAATTACAGAAGCTCTACGACGAACAGGTGCCCAAGGGTGACGAGTACAAGGCGCGTCACATCCTGGTGGACGACGAAGATCAGGCGAAAAAACTGATTGCCGAACTTGATAAAGGCGCAGATTTCTCCGAACTGGCCAAGAAGAATTCCACGGGCCCGTCCGGCAAAAGCGGTGGCGAACTGGGCTGGTTCTCACCCAAGCAGATGGTCGCACCCTTCTCCGACGCGGTGGCCAAACTGGAAAAAGGCAGCTACACCGAGGAACCGGTGAAAACCCAGTTCGGCTGGCATATCATCATGCTGGATGACGTACGTGAATCCACCCCGCCGTCGTTCGAACAGGTGAAACCGCAATTGCAGGCGTTTGTGCAGAAGCAACGTGTGCAGGAGTACATATCCGGCCTGCGCCAGGGAGCCCAGATTGATGTCAAGGAACAACAGCCGGGCGCCAGCGAACCGGGGTCGGCCGACTCCGGCGAGAGCTCAGCCGATTCCGGCGAAGACTCCGCGCAATAGCCCGAGTCCTTTTTAAGGGGACAGACATCAGTCTGTCCCCATCTTCATGCTTCTTCGTTGCAGGCTTCTTCGTCGCGATGCCTGTCAGCCAAACGCCTTCATCGCTGCTTCCACGGCAACGCCCCGCTCGATCGCTGCGCCCATGTCCGTCAGCACGGCATCCAGTGCGCCCAGGCACAGCAGCACATTCCTGCGGTTGCTGGCATAACCCATCAGGCCGATACGCCAGATCCTGCCCGCCATCGGACCCAGGCCGGCACCGATTTCCAGACTGTATTCAGTCAACAGGCGGGCCCGCAACGTGGCGTCGTGGGCGCCATCGGGGATCGCCACTGCATTGAGCTGCGGGAGGCGGCTCGCTTCAGCGACGACAAAGCGCAAACCCATGGCTTCAATACCGGCGCGTAACGCCAGGTGATTGGCCCGGTGACGCTGCCACGACTGCTCAATACCCTCTTCCTGCAGAATCACCAGTGCCTCGTGGAGACCATACAGCGCATTGACCGGGGCGGTGTGGTGATAGGCGCGTTTGCTGCCGCCACCCCAGTACCCCAGCACCAGGTTGAGATCCATGAACCAGCTTTGTATGCGGGTCTTGCGGTGCTTTACCGCGGCGACCGCACGCTCGCTGAAAGTTACGGGGGAAAGCCCCGGCGTGCAGGAAAGGCACTTCTGGGTTCCGGAATAGACGGCGTCCAGGCCCCACTCGCTGACCTTCAGCGGCGAACCAGCCAGCGAGGTCACGGTGTCGGCGATGACCAGGCAGTCGTGCTGGTGCGCAAGTTCCGCCAATGTCCGGGCATCGGAGATGGCACCGGTCGAGGTTTCGGCGTGTACAAACGCCATGACTTTCGCGTCGGGATGGGCCTTCAATGTGTCCTCGACCTTGTTGGCATCGACAGCGGCACCCCACTCGTCTTCGACCATGATTGCCGTGGCGCCGATACGCTCGACGTTTTCCTGCATACGGCCGCCGAACACGCCGTTCTGACAGACCACCACCTTGTCGCCCGGTTCGACCAGGTTCACGAAGCAGGTCTCCATGCCCGCGGAACCGGGTGCCGACACCGGCATAGTCAGCTCGTAGTCGCTCTGAAAGGCATAACGCAGCAGATCTTTCATGTCGTCCATCATCTCCACGAAGACCGGATCGAGATGACCGATTGTTGGCCGCGCCATCGCCTCCAGAATGCGTGGGTTGACGTTCCGACGGACCCGGTCCCATCAGGGTGCGAACCGGTGGATGGAACGATTTCTGCGTCATTGGGTGTCCTCCATTTCCATAATTTTTCGGCAGTTTAGCATGCCGGCTGCAGTTGATCCCCGGCAAGGTCCGCGGAAATCGCCGGGGTAGCCCCGGCCAGCAAGGCCCGCCTTTTTGATGTGCATACGCCACCGGCTGAAGCCGGTTCGATCAGCCGCTCGGCCGGTCAAGGCCGTAGGTTGGGCTGAACGAACGTGAAGCCCAACGTCCGGCATGGTTGGGCCTCGCAAGCTCAGCTCAACCTACCTGTCGCCGACATGCGGTCATTATCCAGCAGCCGAGTCAACTCGATCGGCCAGCACCACCACGCGCGCGGTGACAAACATGGTCAATAATACCGAAGCGGCGAACGCGTACAGGCCGTAACGCATCTCCACCTGGGCAACTGCACCCAGTTTTACCGCCACCACCAGCACGGCGACAATAAACACGTCAAGCATCGACCACTTACCGTACAGGTGCATCCAGTGCAGGTAGCGCTGCAACTGTTCAGTATTACGGCAGTGTCTGCCCAGCAGGCGGTACAGTACATAGAGTTTGAGCAACGGCAGAATAACGCTGAACCCGGCAATGATCAGGAACAGAAACCAGCGCCCCTCCTGCAGTAACTGGTATATCCCTGAGAGCACCGAAAACGTGTTCTCGATGAGGAGAAATTTTTCCAGGGTGACAATGGGGGCCACCAGTCCCACGGCAAGCAGTGCATACGCCAGCAGGATCAGCAAGCGCAGCTGTCTGACCTGGGCGGGGAACAGTCGCACCACTGGATTGATATCATTCAAGACACACCAGCCCCGGATGGCATGGCCGGCCGGCGCTGACTGTTGCACGCACGCGGTACCGCGCCACCACCTGTCCACCCGCCTCAACGCCAGGTCTTGTCCGGTCGGACTAACCAGTACAGGGCGATAGCGGCGATCGCGCCCAGTGTATCGGCGAGCATATCCTTCTGTGCATCCCAGATATCACCCTGCGAACCCAGGAATTCGACACCGGCCTTGCCGCCTTCGGCGGCGGCGTACCACCACTCGATGATTTCGTAACCGGCTCCAATACTCATGACAAAGAACAATGCAAAGAAACTCGCGGTAACGATCCCGCAGTGCCGTTTGCGCAACAGCCATTCCATCATCGGATAAGCATAGAAACCAACGGAGAAATGCCCGATGCGATCGAAATGATTACGCTCAGACCCGATCAAATCGCTCACCCAGCGAAACGGCACGTTGGCGAACGTGTAGTGCCCACCGATAGTATGCCAGAACAGCCACACGGCCATAAGGCTGTAGGCCGCATTGCTGAAACGGAAAGCAGGAAAGCTCACCAGCAGCAGGGTGAACACGATGACCACCGGGATAACCTCGGCAATCCAGACGCTGCGGGATGCCGGTGCCAGCGCCAGCCACGCAAAGACGCTAAGGAAGATTGCTGCCAGCGCATAGGGATAGGTGTTTTTGGCCGCCATGGCTGTTGCCGGTCAGTGGCCGAACAAGTGGCAACGCAGCCGGTGACCGGGGCTGACTTTGCTGACGCCGGGATAGTGTTCGCGGCAAACCGGCATGGCCTGCGGACAGCGTGGATGAAAGTGGCAGCCTTGCGGTGGACTGGACGGCGAAGGCAGGTCGCCCTGCAGGCGGATCACCTCGCGGTGAGTCGCTGCGTCGATGCTCGGCACGGCGGACAGCAGCGCCTGGGTGTAAGGGTGCCGTGGCCGGTCCAGTACCTCGGCAACCGCGCCCTCTTCGACAATGCGTCCCAGATACATCACGGCCACGCGCTCAGCCAGGTAAGACACGACAGAAATATTGTGTGTGATGAACAGGTACGCCAGACCGAGGTTGTGCTGCAGGTCACGCAACAGGTTGAGTATCTGTGCCTGCACGGAGACGTCCAGGGCACTGGTGGGCTCGTCACACACAATCAGTTTCGGGTCAACCGCGAGGGCGCGCGCGATACAGATACGCTGGCGCTGACCACCGGAGAACTCATGCGGATAGCGCCGCACGTGCTCCGCGCGCAGTCCGACCTGGTCCAGCAGCTCGAGCACGCGCTGACGCCGCTGTGCAGCCGATCCGCCGATCCGCTGAGCGACCATGCCTTCTTCGATGATATCGCCGACGCTCATGCGCGGATTCATGGATGAGTACGGATCCTGGAAAATAATCTGAAATTTGGAACGCTGACGGCGCAGCGCCTCACCCTTGAGCTGCGTCAATTCCAGGTTTTCAAACTTCACGCTGCCGCCGGTCGCCGGCAACAGCTGCAGGATGCCTTTGCCCACTGTGGTCTTGCCGCAGCCGGACTCGCCCACCAGCGCCAGCGCCTGACCACTGGGAATTTCCAGGCTGACACCGTCTACTGCGCGCACGTAGCCCACAGTGCGCTTGAACAGACCGCGGTGGATCGGGAAGTACACCTTGAGATCTCGCAGCATCAGCAGTGGCGTCGTCGCCTGTCCCGGGCTGCGGGCGACTGCGCCCGCTGCCGCTGGCTCTGACGCCCGACCCGGTGGTGCCAACAGGCCGGGGTCGGCGAGGTGG
Source organism: uncultured Gammaproteobacteria bacterium (assembly GCA_963814945.1). Taxonomy (GTDB): domain Bacteria; phylum Pseudomonadota; class Gammaproteobacteria; order DSM-19610; family DSM-19610; genus Thiogranum. The sequence goes on along the minus strand of CAWFEQ010000016.1, from coordinate 225,419 downwards.
CAGCGCACCGATTGCCCGGCACCGGCTTGGAACCAGCCCGGCTGCTGTCCGTGGCACACATCCCAGGCACGGTCACAGCGATCAGCAAACCGGCAACCATGAAAGATCCGGTTCAGCGGCGGTACGCTGCCCGGTATTACCGTGAGACGTTGTTCGCGCTTGCTGCTGTCCGGCAGTGCTGCAAACAATTTGTGACTGTACGGGTGTTGTGGCGCGCTGAAAAAACGTTCGCGCGTCGCCTGCTCCACCAGTTGACCGGCATACATAACCGCCACACGGTCTGCCATACCCGCCACTACGCCGAGATCATGGGTAATCAGCAGTACGGCCATACCGCGTTCTTTCTGCAGCCTGGCGATCAGTTCCAGCACCTGCGCCTGAATCGTCACGTCCAGCGCCGTGGTTGGTTCGTCAGCAATCAGCAGTGCCGGGTCTCCCGCCAGCGCCATGGCAATCATGACGCGCTGCTTCATGCCGCCGGACAGCTGGTGGGGATATTCTCCATAGCGACGCGCGACGTCCGGGATTCCGACTGCGTCGAGCAGTTCCAGTATCCGCCGTCGCGCCGCTGCGCCGCGCAGCTTCTGGTGCTGCTCGACACTTTCCCCAATCTGCGCGCCAACCGTCATGACCGGATTGAGAGAGGTCATCGGTTCCTGGAAGATCATGGCAATATGGCCGCCACGCACCGCACGCATACTGCTTTCGGTCCGACTCAACAGTTCCTCACCCCTGAGCTGCACCGAGCCGCCGACGATCTCACCGGACGGTCTTGGCAGCAGGCGCAACAGCGCCAGCGCGGTCATGGATTTGCCGCACCCGGATTCACCCAGCAGCGCAAAGGTCTCACCCGCCCTGATTTCGAAGCTGACGCCATCGACCGGGCGCACTGCCGTGTCGCCGTGGCCGATACGCACGCTGAGATCTTTTACCGCTAACAGAGTCTGCGCCATTACTTATGCTTCGGTTCGCAGGCGCGGGTCAAAGGCGTCCCGCACCACATCGGAAAACAGATTGGCCGCCAGTACCAGCGTGAACATGAACGCAAACGCCGACAGCAGCGACCACCAGACCATCGGTTCGCGCGCCATTTCCAGGCGTGCGCGGTTGATCATGTTGCCCCAGCTCATCGTGGTCGGATCGACACCGACGCCCACATACGACAGCACCGCCTCGGCCAGCACCAGACTGCTGAAATCCAGCACCAGAGTAATCATCACCAGGTGCATGAGATTGGGCAGCAGGTGACGCAGCATAATCCTGAAACTGGAGACCCCGAATGCGCTGCTGGCCTGCACGTAATCGAGTTCGCGCAACTTAAGCGTCTCGCCGCGTAACAGGCGGCACAGACCGGTCCAGCTGGTAATTCCCAGTATCATGCACAGGAACAGCAGGCGCAGGTCGGCGCGTTCGGCCATGGTCTCGAACAGTTCCGGGTGGTTGGCCACGTACACCTGCATCATCAATACGGCCGCGGCAATCAGCAGCACGCCGGGTATCGAATTCAGCGTGGTATACAGGTACTGGATGATATCGTCGACCCATCCGCGTAAGTAGCCGGCCATCATTCCCAGCAACACGGCGAATGGCAGCATGATCAGCGTGGTCAGCGTCCCGATGACCAGCCCGGTGCGGATACTCTTGATACTCTGGTACAGGACGTCCTGGCCAACCTTGTCGGTCCCGAGCACATGCCAGGCTGCAGACAGGTTGGCAATCAGGGCGATCGACAGCACCACCACGGCGAGCGTCAGCAGCGCGGTACGCCACGGCACGCTACTGCGCCCGCGGGCGATATCCCGTGCAGCGGTCGATGCCGGCACACGCCAGCGCCGCGCCAGCAGGACAGCAAGCAGCGCATAGGTAACCAGCATGGCGGCCACTGTCTGTCCCAGCGACAGCAACAGGCGACGACGAATATCCGGCCCTTTTTCCACCGCCGGATCAGCGAAGCTCGCGCCGGCGTACTTCAGGCGTGGATAGTCGCGCACCGTCTCCCCGTCTTTACCCAGCATGTACTCCTTGGTGTAGAGGTGGGTCGCAAATGGCGCTGAATAGGTGGTTTCGACCTGGGTGCGAACCGGCCCGAGCAGTTCATCCAGCAGGCTCAGCACCTCGCCACCGTACTGGGTTTCCTGTTGCCCCGCCTGCGCGGGCACCGCCTTGCGGAAATGTACGGAATCCAGCAGGCCAGTCAGCGTGTAGACCGCCAGAATTACCAGTGACGCAATGGCAATACGACTGCGCACCACATCCCGCCAGGGCGCCCGCAGATGTTCCCGTCCGCGCGCATACAGGGCAAACAGCACCACCAGACCTACCAGCAGGAATACCAGGGCGTCGGTCCACAGGATCACCGGCTTGATCACGACAGGCGGATCCTCGGGTCAACCACAGTATACGAGATATCGGTGAGCAGCAGACCCAGGATGTACAGCACCGAGCCGAGAAACACCATGGAGCGCACAATGGCGAAGTCCTGATTCTGTATCGCGTCAATGGTATAGCTGCCGAGGCCGGGAATGCCGAAGAATGATTCCATTATCAGGCTCCCCATGAACAGTGTCGGTATCACCACGACGACGCCGGTTAGAATCGGGATCATGGCGTTGCGAAGAACATGTACGAACAGCAGCCTCAGTTCCGGGATACCCTTCGAACGGGCAGTGCGCACATAGTCCTTGCCGATCTCCTCGAGGAAAAAGGTTCGGTAGATGCGGCCGCTGGCCCCCAGGCCGCCGACCAGCCCGATCAGAACCGGCAACACCACGAACCGCCAGGCCTGGATACCCGGCTCATAACCGGATATGGGAAACAGATGCATGAGTTTGCTGAACACATATTGCCCACCGATGATATAGAACAATGCCGAGATGGACATCAGCACGACGCACAGAATCACGCCCGACACATCGAGATAAGTGCCACGGAAGAACACCAGCAGCATGGCAAAACTGACGTACGCCAACAGGCCAATCACGAACTGCGGCAAGGCAATGGCAAGGCTGGGCCACATCCGCTGGCCAATATCGGCGCTGATATCGCGTCCCGAATCGGACGACCCGAAATCGAAGACAAACAGACGAACCGACTTGTCGAAGAAAATCGTATCCGTAAAACGACCCATCCCCTGCTCGCCGGTGTTGTACAACAGAGGCAGGTCATAGCCGTGTTCCGCTTTCCACTTTTCGATCGCGTCGGGCGTTACCCGCTTTGCGCCCAGGTGCATACGTGCCACGTCATCCGGCGAGTTGACGACGAAGAACAGCAGGAAGGTTATCAGGTTGACGCCGAGCAACACGGGTAGCGCATACAGGCTGCGGCGAATGATATACGCGAACATCAGGATCGCGCGACGCGGATGCGCTCGGCTTCGTGCCGCCGGTAGCCGATGAGCGCAGGAACCACCATCAGCACCAGCACCAGCACCAGCAGGCCAAGCGGCCAGAGCACTGGCTGGTTCCAGGCATGACGTTTCTGTTCCCGCAATGCCGGATCGACACGCCGGTACTTGAGCGTGTTGTTGGCCATCAGGTTGGGTTTGGCATTGTGGTACCACTGGTGATAGAGCACGAACTCCTTGGGATGGAAACCGAATACCCAGGGCGCATCGTGGCGCAGGATTTCGACCATCCGGTCGATCACCGCCTGCCGCTCGGGCCCGTTGTCCATATTGGTCATTTTTTCAAACAGGCGATCATATTCCGGATTGACATAGTTGGCAGCATTTTCGCCATCATGCTCCACTTTAGTGTTCTTGCCGTAGAGCAGGAACAGGAAGTTCTCCGGATCGGGGTAGTCGGCATTCCAGCCCCACTGAAAAATCTGCGCCGTACCTTTGCGCATTTTGTCCTGGAATCGGTTGTAATCGGTATCACGAATCTGTAACTGGATATCCAGCTTGGCGAACTGCTTGCGCAGCCAGTTGAGCCGTGCGGAATCGTCGGGGCCGCCCGCGGGGGTATCGAGGTACAGCGCCAGCGGTTTCCCGCTATCCCTGTCGCGCCCGTCCGGATAGCCCGCTTCAGCCAGCAGCTGTCTGGCGTAGCTGACAGGCTTGCGCTGCGGACCGTGTTTACTCCAATCGTAAACGTACGGGTTGACCCCGGCCTTGCCATCCACATAGCCGAAGATTCCCGGCGGCAGCGGGCCCTGTGCTGCAATTCCGCGCCCGTTATTGAATATCGATATGTATTCTTCATAGTCCATGACAATAGAGATCGCCTGACGCAGCAGGCGTGCCCGCTCGCTGTCCCCACCGACTACGGGATCCAGCATATTGAACCCCATGTAGAAGATAGATGCGGACACCGCGGTATTCAGCTTGATACCTTTGCGCTGCAAATCAGGTGTCAGTGAAATATCCCCGGCGGATCCAATCCGTATCGCCTGGTCGAAGCTGTCGGAGTTCACCCCCGACGAGTCATAGTAACCCTGGAGAAACTTGTTCCAGTAGGGAATAGCTTCTTTTTCCAGGCTGAACATCACGGTGTCGACCAGTGGCAACGGCTTGCCGGCGTCCTGTAACAGCCCTGCCTCGGCATCACCGGGATCACCCTCGGCCGGGTAGGTCTCACCGTGGAAATTGGGATTACGCTGCAGCACCATCTGGCGATTGGGATTATTGATGGTCAGCATGTAGGGTCCGGTGCCTATCGGATACCAGTCTAGAGTTATGTTTCGTTCCTTCATTCCTGGCCGACTGTAAAACGCGTCGGCCTCCCACGGGACCGGCGCAAAAAACGGCATGGCCAGCCAGTAACGGAACTGTGGATACTTGCCGTGCAGTGTGATTCGGTATCTGTAGCGGTCGATGACCTCGGCGCCCTCCAGCGGATAATCGCTCAGGTTCAGCAATGCGGATGCCGTAGCAGCTTCGTCGGCGGTCTTCAGTGTCTTCGCATAGTCGCGCAACCCGACAATATAATCCGCCATAAGTCCGAAGATTGGTGAATGCAATCGTGGATGCGCGAGCCGCTTTATCTGATAGACGTAATCGGCGGCAACCAGTTCGCGGCTGCCGGTCCGCTTGAAATCGGACAGATTGTTAACCAGTTCGAGATCGGCTTCGCCGATGTTGTGGTACAGATAGCGGCCGTTGGCTTCACGGGCAAACGCCGGGTGCGGCTGGTAGCGAATGCCGGGTTTGATTTCAATGTCGTAGACACTATAGGCAATCCGGTCAACGGCAGCATCGTCGGGCAGGCGCTGTCCAGTCTTATCCAGATAATAAGGTTCGGGCATGCGGGTAGCGGTCAGCGGTTCCAGCCGGTACGGTCGCTTCAAAAAGTTATACTGCAGGGGCGGTTCATAGATCTGACCGGTAAAAATCACTTCGTTCGAGCTGTAGGACTGCACCGGGTCCAGGTGGTTCGGGCGTTCCGCAAAGGAGGAATAGAGGATATTCTGCCCCGCCTGCTGCGGTGGATAGGGGCTGTTCCAGGGCTGATTATCGCAGCCCGCTGTCAACAGCGCGACAAGGACGACGACTGTCCATTTGAAGGCTCTAAATGCTGGTCTGATCAGCAGTTGCGGCGCACACATGAGCCTGCATTATAGGGCCGGACCCCGGAGTTTGACAGGCCCTTCCCGTCGTCTGCGTTTTCCGGTACCTTACCCCGCATCAAGCCAGAAAACGGAGGTCAGACTCAGCCATGGGATTTCTAAGCGGTAAGCGTGCGCTCATTGTGGGACTCGCCAGCAACCGGTCCATTGCCTGGGGTGTTGCCAAAGCCATGCAGCGTGAGGGCGCAGAACTGGCGTTCACCTTTCAGAACGACAAGCTGCGCGATCGCGTGGAAAAAATGGCGGCTGAATGCGGTACTGAAATCACGGTGCCCTGCGATGTGTCCAAGGACGATGAAATCGACGCAGTCTTCGATCACCTGGATGATTACTGGGATCATCTGGATATCATTGTCCACTCGGTTGCGTTCGCACCGCGCGCCGAACTCGAAGGTGATTACCTGGAATCGGTCAGCCGCGAAGGTTTCCGCGTGGCCCACGAAATCAGTTCTTACAGTTTTTCCGCGCTCGCCAAAGCCGGTTGCCGCATGATGGAAGGCCGCGACGGCGCCCTGCTCACGCTGAGTTACTATGGCGCGGAAAAGGCCATGCCCAATTACAATGTCATGGGCCTGGCCAAGGCAAGCCTGGAAGCCAATGTGCGCTATATGGCCCAGAGCCTCGGGCCGGACGGCATTCGCGTCAACGCCGTTTCCGCCGGTCCGATCAAGACGCTGGCTGCAGCAGGTATCACCAATTTCCGTAAAATGCTCGACCTCATGGAACGCGCTGCACCGCTGCGCCGCAATGTCACAATCGAAGAAGTGGGTAATGCCGCCGCTTTCCTGTGTTCGGACCTGGCTTCGGGGATCACCGGCGAAATAACTTATGTTGACGCTGGCTACAACACCACGGGCATGCCGCCGCTGGACGACTAGCACTTGTCGACCGCTGAGGACGATAATTAACAAGCCCGTTCACCGCAAAGTCGCGCTAAGTCGCGCCAAGTTTCTGGAATCCACCTTTAGGAGCGCCGTCCGCCGGCGCGAATCGCGGCCAGGCACCCTAAAGGGCATAAAAGGCCGTTCCTACAGTGCGATTTTTTTGCAATGATTGCTTCAATATAGCCCCCCGCATTTAGATACTTTGCGCGACTTAGCGCGACTTAGCGGTTAACCAGGCGGTTCGCACGCTTTTCCTCTGTGCGCCTCCGCGCCTCAGTGGTCGATAACCGCTAAACACCAGCATCACGAGCCACCCGGTGACTCCAGAATTCCCTTCTCGCCTTCGCTCCTGGCGATAATTACCGCGCCACAGGAATCGCTGAAAACATTCACTGCGGTGCGGACCATGTCGAGAATACGGTCCACTGCCAGAATCAGACCGATCGCTTCTGCAGGCAGACCAATGGTCGCCAGAATAATGGTTATCGCGACCAGGCTGGCTGCCGGTATACCCGCTACACCAATCGATGTCAGGAGCGCCACCAATACAATAGTGAACTGGGTAACAAACTCCAGCTGCAAACCATACGCCTGCGCAATGAATATCGCCGCCACACACTCATACAGAGCGGTACCGTCCATGTTGACCGTCGCGCCCAGTGGTAACACAAAGCTGGAAGTGCGCTTGGACACCCGAGCATTGTCCTGTATGCATTCCATGGTCAGCGGCAGGGTCGCAGATGAGGATGCCGTGGAAAATGCTGTCAACAGTGCCGGCATCATGGCGCCAAAGTGGGCCAGCGGATTAACCCGGGCGAGGAATCGCAGCATCAGCGGTAAAGTCACCAGTGTATGCACGGCCAGCGCCAGCAGCACGCTCAGAGTAAAAGCGCCAAGTGAGACCGCCAGGTCGTCGATCTCGTCTGCGCCGATGGTGGCCACGGTCTTGGCCACCAGGGCAAAGACACCGAGCGGCGCAAATTTCATAATCAGATCGGTCATCCCCATCATGACATCGGCAACTCCCTGCCAGAAACCAGTCAGCAGTGCGCCTCTGTCCCTGTCGATGCGGGTAATGAAAAATCCGAACAGCAGACTGAAGAAGATCAACCCGAGCATCTGGCCGTCGGCGGCCGCCTGTATGACATTTGGGGGGACCATGCTCAGGAAGACATCGCTGAGATCCGCGGCCGAACGTCCGCTCACCTTTTCCGCGGCCTCGGCCGCGGCTTGTTCGCTCAGCCCCAGCACATGACGCGCCGGTTCGCCGTTGACGATGCCCGGCGTCAGGAGGTTGACGAACATCAGACCGGTCAGAATGGCGAACAGACTGGTTGTCATGTAGTACAGCAGCGTCTTGCCGCCCAGACGGCCAAGTCCACCCGTGCCGCCCATACCAGAGACGCCGGTGATAATCGACGCCATTATCAAAGGCACAATGATCATTTTCAGCGCATTCATGAACAACGCGCCGATAAAGACGTAGGCCGCATACAGCGGAATACCCAGCAGACTGCCATCAGTACCGCTGAGACGTCCCGCAATAACCGCGACCAGCAGCGCGATCAGTATCTGCCAGTGTAACTGCAAGCGCACGCCGACTGCTTCCGCGGCCTACTGTTCGCTATCCTTGGCGATCTCCACAGTGCCCCGACGGCGCAGATCACCCACCAAAGTCGCCAGTACCTGATTGCGGCGCATGTTTTCGAAACCGCGTTTTAACTGCGCACGCTCTGCCTCGCTCATGGTCGCCGGATCGGCGTCGGTGACGGCCTTGAGCTGCACAACCGCGTAGTCGCCGTTGGCGAGCGCGAAGCCCTTTTCCACGGGCTTGCCGCCATCTGGCCGTGACAGCCTGAAGACATCTCTTATCAGCTCCGGATTATGCCCTGGCGCATCACGCCCAACCGCGTCCGCCTGTTGGTACGACAGCCCGTCGGCGTTTGCCAGATCTTTCATGGCCGCACCAGTTGCCAGCTTCTGCAGCAACTGCTCACCTTCTTCGCGAGCCGCTTTGGTCGCCTGCTCCTGCTTCAAGGCAGCCACGATCTTGTCCTGGACTTCCTCGATCGGCGTCGGGTGCGCCGCTTCACGGTCCTTGATACGCACTACGATAGCATCATTCTGGCCAACCTCGAGCGGTTCGCTGTTGTTGCCGCCCTCGAGAACATCGTCACTGAATGCCGCGGCACGCACCTGCGGATACTTGCCAATATCGGCGCTGTCGCCCGCGCTCTCGGTTATCCAGTCGGTGGTCTTGATGTCGAGCACCAGGGCATCGGCAGCTGCCTGGAGGTTATCAGGATTTTCGTAAGCGGCGTCGGTTAACTGCTCGAGCTGCTCGTAATACTGGTCATCAACCTGGCGTTGCTTGATTTCCTTGACCAGTTCCGCGCGAACGTCCTCCAGCGGCGGTATTGCACTCGCCTTGATGTCGGTGAGCTTGATGATGTGGAAACCGAACTGGGTGCGAACCAGGTCCGACACATCGCCCACCTGCATAGCGAATACCGCCTTGTCAAACGCCGGCACCATGGCGCCCGCGGGAAAGTAGCCAAGGTCGCCATCCTTGGCGGCCGAACCGGGATCCGCGGAATACTGTTTAGCCAGGGTGCCGAAGTCCGCACCATCCCTGATCTGCTGCAGGACTTTTTCGGCTTCTGCTCTGGTCTTGGTGACGGCGTCCTCATCGGGGTCGTCGGGGAGCTGGAAAAGGATATGACTGGCGCGACGCTGCTGCTTGGTCGTCAACGAGGCCTTCTTCTGTTCGTAGAGTTCCTTGACCGCTGCATCGCTGACCTCGATACCTTCGCTCAGTGCGTCTGCGTTCAGCCGGACATACGACAGGCGTACGCGTTGCGGCGTGACAAACCTGTCCCTGTGCTGCTCATAATACGCCTTGATTTCGGCATCGCTGGGTTCCATAGCAGCCTTGAACGGTTCAGCGGCAACGATGACGTAGTCGAAACTGCGTTTCTGTTTCTGCAGGCTGTAAGCGCGATTGACTTCGGCATCGGTCACGAACGCCGTGTTCGACGCGCCATTGATCAGCTGTTCTACCGTCAACAGACGTTGGGTCTCCTGCTCAAAGCCTGCCGGAGTCCGTCCCTGCTGGATGAGTAAACGCTGATAACGCTCCTGGTCGAATTGGCCATTTTCCTGAAACGCGGAAATCGCGTGGATCCGCGCCGCCAGCAAATGATCGCTCACCACCATGCCGTCGGCCTTGGCCGCCTGCAGGATCAGCTCCCTGCGAATGAGGTTTTCCAGTGCCTGCTGTTTCAGCTTTCCCTCGTCAATCAAGGCCGGGTTGTAAGCATCGCCCAGCATCTGTTCCATGTTGGCGCGCTGGTTCTGGTAGGCAAGCTGCAGCTCACGCGGTGTAATTTCCACTCCGTTTACCTTGGCCGCGGACACGCGCGAATGATCCTGCAGATAGGATCCCAGACCGAACAGCGCAAAGGTGATGATAATCAGACCGATGATAATCCAACCGAGTACGCCCATGACCCGGTCGCGCATTGCTTGCAACATGGTGGTATTCCCGTTTAATTTCCCGCCCCCCGATTATTCGCCCCATAAACGCAAGGCCGGGCAACAGGCAAGTTGAGTTTCATGCCAGTTGTTATTGTACAGCGAAACCAAAAAAACGGGCGCCCGCGAAGGTGCCCGTATCTTAAGGTGGCGGAGTGGACGGGACTCGAACCCGCGACCCCCGGCGTGACAGGCCGGTATTCTAACCAGCTGAACTACCACTCCATGACCTTGGTGGGTGCTGAGGGGATCGAACCCCCGACATTCGCCTTGTAAGGGCGACGCTCTCCCAGCTGAGCTAAGCACCCTGGGGAAGGCGCGTCAGTTTACGGCATCCTTGAAAGCTTTGCCAGCCTTAAATGCCGGTGCTTTCGAGGCTTTTATCTGTATCGTCTCGCCGGTCTGCGGATTACGTCCGGAGCGCGCAGCCCGTTCCCGCACTTCAAACGTACCAAACCCGACCAAGGTCACCGAGTCGCCCTTGCGAAGGCTTTCGGTGATGTTATCGACAATGGCGTCAACAGCCCGTGTCGCATCTGCCTTAGACAGATCCGCAGAGCTTGCAACGGCATCAATTAATTCTGCTTTATTCATTCAGTGCGATCCTCAAAATAGATTAGTCATTGCCAAAAAGTGTCCGGGGCTCGCTCAATGCATGGGCGAAACTTCGACATAAGTAAAGGCTGATTAACGGAAGGCCCCGAAGTGCACGGGCGATTTTATACCAAGCCGGTAAAGTATACGTCAAATAAAAAGCCTGTTATCCGTGTAAAGTCAGAATGATTACACAGATAACAGGCTTTTTGGGCAGTATTTCAATGTGTCCTGAGAGACTTGCCTTTTTCTCCTGCCTTGTCCTTTGTCTTTGCTTTCTCTTCCGTTTTGCCCTGTGTCCCGGTTGTGAGCGGTACCGGCGGATGTTGCAGGGCGACCTCGAGCACTTCATCAATCCACTTGACGGGACGTATGTCCAGCTTGTCCTTGACGTTCTTGGGAATTTCAGCCAGATCCTTACGGTTCTCCTCAGGAATCAGCACGGTGGTAATACCTCCACGGTGCGCTGCGAGCAGCTTCTCTTTCAAACCACCGATCGGCAGTATTTCACCGCGCAGGGTAATTTCGCCGGTCATCGCCACATCAGCGCGCACCGGTATCTTGGTGAGTGCGGATACCAGGCTGGTGCACATCCCGACACCCGCACTCGGCCCGTCCTTCGGGGTTGCACCCTCGGGAACATGCACGTGGATATCGTATTTCTGGTAAAAATCCTCTTCTATACCCAGCGCCTGGGCACGGCTGCGAACCACGGTGGTCGCCGCCTGGATGGATTCCTGCATGACATCGCCGAGCTGCCCGGTGTGAATAAGCCGCCCTTTTCCCGGCACAATTGTCGCCTCGATGCTCAGCAGCTCGCCACCCACCTCGGTCCAGGCCAACCCGGTAACCTGACCGATCTGATCGTGCTCCTCGGCACGCCCGTAACGGAAACGCTTAACCCCCAAGTATTTTTCCAGGTTCCGTGGAGAAACCGTGACTTTCCCGCCATCCTTCTCCAGCAACAGTTCCTTGACCACTTTGCGGCAGATCTTGGCGATTTCGCGCTCCAGGTTACGCACACCCGCTTCACGAGTGTAGTAGCGGACGATGTCACGTATAGCCTTTTCACTGACCGTCAGCTCAGCTTCCTTGAGACCGTTGTTGGTCACCTGTTTTGGCAACAGGTAGCGGATGGCAATATTGACTTTCTCATCCTCGGTGTAACCGGGGATGCGGATAACCTCCATGCGGTCGAGCAACGGGCCCGGGATATTGAGCGAGTTGGACGTGGCCACGAACATCACGTCGGAGAGGTCAAACTCGACCTCGAGGTAATGGTCGCCAAACGTACTGTTCTGCTCAGGGTCCAGCACCTCCAGCAGCGCCGATGACGGGTCACCACGGAAGTCCATGGACATCTTGTCGATTTCATCCAACAGGAAGAGCGGATTGCGAACACCTACCTTGGAAAGATTCTGTATGATCTTTCCCGGCAGAGAGCCGATGTAGGTACGGCGGTGGCCGCGAATCTCGGCTTCGTCGCGCACGCCACCCAGCGACATGCGGGTAAACTTGCGGTTGGTTGCACGCGCAATGGATCGTCCGAGTGAGGTCTTGCCGACCCCCGGGGGGCCCACCAGACACAGGATCGGACCTTTCAACTTGCGCACGCGCTGCTGCACGGCAAGGTATTCAAGAATGCGTTCCTTGACCTTTTCCAGGCCGTAATGATCTTCATCCAACACCCGTTCGGCACGAGCCAGATCATGGCGGATCTTGGTACGCTTTTTCCACGGCACGCTGACCAGCCAGTCAATATAATTTCTCACCACCGTCGCTTCAGCCGACATCGGCGACATCATTTTCAACTTGTTCAGCTCAGCGACCGCCTTGGTCTTGGCCTCCTTGCTCATCCCGGCCTTTTCGATCTTGTCCTGCAACTCATCCGTTTCATTGGGTACGTCATCCATTTCGCCCAGTTCTTTCTGAATGGCTTTCATCTGTTCGTTGAGGTAGTACTCGCGCTGGCTCTTCTCCATCTGCTGCTTGACGCGTCCGCGAATGCGTTTTTCGATTTGCAGGACATCGATCTCACCCTCGACGATGCCCATCAGGTGTTCCAGGCGCTCGCGCACACTCTCGATCTCCAGGATACGCTGCTTCTCATCGAGTTTAAGCGCCATATGCGCGGCGATGGTGTCGGCGAGTCGGCCAGGTTCATCGATTCCTGACAGCGACGTGAGAATTTCCGGGGGTACCTTCTTGTTCAGCTTAACGTACTGGTCGAACAAGGTCAGCAGTGAGCGCATCAGCACGTCCACTTCGCGCTCACCGGTCTGCTCGACGGCGCCCTTGGCCGCGATTTGTGCAGAGAAAAACTCGTCGGTGGTCTGGAACTGTATGACACTCGCGCGCTCGGCACCCTCAACCAGCACTTTCACCGTGCCGTCCGGTAATTTCAGCAACTGCAAGATTGTCGAAAGAGTGCCTATTTCGTGAATGTCCTCGACATGGGGATCATCGACCTCGGCACTCTTCTGGGCGACGAGCAGAATTCGCTTATCGTCGTCCATGGCAGCTTCCAGCGCGCGGATGGATTTTTCCCGACCCACAAACAGCGGAATGACCATGTGCGGGTAGACCACTACGTCACGCAGAGGTAGAACTGGGACCACAGCTGTCACCATGTTGCCGCCTTCGGGGGTGTTTTCCTTCTGCTCCATCGGAGAGTACCTCTTATCCGGATCTGATCGGGGAGCCCAGCTGCTCTAAGCAGCTCCCGGGCTTAATACTATGGGGGCCGCCGAAAGCCATTTCAATGGCGGATTCGATCCCCAACTGAAGTTTCTGCAAGAACTGAGCCACGGTTCCCCGCGCTTCCAGGTGCCGGCCGAAAGCACAGATATGCGGTGAAGTATAGCGCTCTCTTGCGCTGTGCGAGCGGCCACCCTGCGATTGTGGCAGGTGTCCGGAGTGGGAAAACGCAGGGGTAGTAACGTCAGTCCGACGCGGCGCGCTGCTCCTGCTCGGAGTCATACACCAGGTAGGGCTCGGACTCACCGGCAATCGCACGCTCATCAATAACGACTTTCTGCACGTGTTCCATGGACGGCAACTCGTACATGATATCCAGCAGCACATGTTCCATGATCGTTCGCAAGCCACGGGCGCCGGTCTTGCGCTGCATGGCTTTGCGGGCTACGGCACGCAAGGCCTCGTCACGGAATTCAATGTCCGTGCCTTCCATTTCGAACAGTTTTGCATACTGCTTGGTCAAGGCGTTCTTGGGTTCCGTCAGAATACTGACGAGAGCGTCCTCGTCGAGCTCCTCGAGCGTAGCGACCACCGGCAGACGACCGACGAATTCGGGTATCAGACCAAACTTGATCAGGTCTTCAGGCTCCACGTCATAGAGAATTTCACCGACGTTGACATCTTCGTCCCGCGTTTTCACCTGCGCCGAGAAGCCGATACCGCCCTTATCGGAGCGGCTCCTGATAATCTTTTCCAGGCCGGCGAATGCACCACCCACAATAAACAGAATGTTGGAGGTGTCGACCTGCAAAAACTCCTGCTGCGGATGCTTACGACCACCCTGTGGCGGCACCGAAGCAACCGTGCCCTCAATCAGCTTGAGCAACGCCTGCTGCACGCCTTCACCGGACACGTCGCGGGTAATCGAGGGGTTATCCGACTTGCGCGAAATCTTGTCTATTTCGTCGATGTATACAATGCCAGTCTGCGCCTTCTCGACATCGTAATCGCATTTCTGCAACAGCTTCTGAATTATGTTTTCAACATCTTCACCGACATAACCGGCTTCGGTCAGGGTCGTGGCGTCAGCAATGGTGAACGGTACATTGAGCAGCCGCGCCAGGGTTTCCGCCAGCAGGGTCTTGCCCGAGCCGGTAGGACCGATCAGCAGGATGTTGCTTTTGGACAGTTCGATGTCGTCCTTCTTGTGCGCGGCTTCCAGCCGTTTGTAGTGGTTGTAGACCGCCACGGAAAGCACCTTCTTGGCGTTTCTCTGGCCGATCACGTATTCATCCAGAACGTCATTTATTTCGTGTGGCTTCGGGAGTTTGCTGGTGCCTGTGGAAGACTTTTCCTGCATCTCCTCGCGGATGATGTCATTGCAGAGTTCCACGCACTCGTCGCAAATGAATACCGACGGACCGGCGATCAGCTTGCGCACTTCATGCTGACTCTTTCCGCAGAAAGAGCAATACAGTAATTTTCCGTCGTCGCCTTTACCGTTTCGATCGTTGCTCATTGCGATGTCCCCGACTTGCGGTACCTTCTGCGTCTAATCAGCGGCAGATCCGCTATCCCCTGAATATTCGGGCCTGCGTAAGAACAGCCGGTTTCCTATTCAACACCCTGGAGACCGGTCTGACAAGTGTTTCCGGCCGCAATCTGCGGTTTTTGGCCTATTCTGCGGGCGCGCCGCGGGCAACCAGGATGTCATCGATCAGCCCGTAGTCCCTGGACTGTTCCGCGCCCATAAAGTTGTCCCGGTCGGTATCCGCCTGGATTCGCTC
Source organism: uncultured Gammaproteobacteria bacterium (assembly GCA_963814945.1). GTDB lineage: Bacteria > Pseudomonadota > Gammaproteobacteria > DSM-19610 > DSM-19610 > Thiogranum. Next base: position 210,358 of record CAWFEQ010000016.1, on the reverse strand, counting down.
CATCGGCTGGCCGGTGTGAGTGGCGAGAATCCTGTTGAGGCGCTCGCGTACCAGCAGGATTTCCCGAGCGTGAATATCGATGTCTGACGCCTGCCCCTGGAAACCTCCCAGGGGCTGGTGAATCATCATGCGCGAATGGGGCAGACAGTAACGCTTGCCCTTGGCTCCGCCGGCGAGCAGCACCGCGCCCATGCTGGCTGCCTGGCCGATACACATGGTACTGACGTCTGCCTTGATGAACTGCATGGTGTCGTAAACCGCCAGACCGGCAGTCACCGAACCGCCCGGCGAATTGATATACAGGTGGATGTCCTTGTCTGGATTTTCCGACTCCAGGAACAGCAGCTGGGCCACCACCACGTTAGCCATATAATCCTCAACCGGCCCGACCACAAACACCACGCGCTCCTTGAGCAGGCGCGAATAGATGTCGTAGGCACGTTCACCCCGCGCGGTCTGCTCTATGACCATCGGCACCAGGTTCAACGCCCGGACATCCCCTGCTCCACCTTTGTTCGTGTTGTGCGCCATTCAATGCTGTCCTATACGTTGGCAAGACCCGTCAGGCCTGCATAAGTTCATCAAAACTGGTTGATTTCTCAGTTACCCTTGTCTGGCCAGCAACCCATTCCACCACAGTCTCTTCCATGACCAGGGTCTGAATGTCAGCCAGCATTTCCTGATTGCTGTAGTACCATTGCACCACTTCTTCGGGCTTTTCGTACGACTGCGCCAGATGCTCGATGGCTTGACGCACCCGTTCCGGGTCGATTTGCAGCTGATTGCGCTTGATGATCTCGGCAATCAAAAGACCCAGCGACACTCGCCGCCGCGCCTCATCTTCGTAGCGACTGCGATCGCCTGCGGCGGCGGCTTCGTCCTTCTTGATCAGCGCGTCAATTTCGCTGTCGATCAGCGCGGTCGGTACATCGAGCACCGCCTTTTCCAGCAAGGCATCAAACACCTGCTGCTTGACCTTCGACTTGATCGCAGCCTTGAGTTCACGCTCCATGTTGCGGCGAATCTCCTCGCGCAGTTTATCCAGTCCACCGTCACCGACGCCGAAAGCGCGGGCAAAGTCGTCATTGATTTCCGGCAGTTCCGGCGCGGCTACCGAGTGTACCGTGGCTGCGAAACTGGCCGTCTTCCCCGCAACCTCGGCGGAACCATAATCGCCGGGGAAGGTGACTTCAATTGTTTTCGACTCGCCCGGGCTGACACCGACCAGTTGCTCCTCGAAGCCGGGTATCATCGTATTGCTGCCCAGTTCCAGCGGGGCATGTTTCGCCGAGTTGCCGGAGAACGGCTCGCCGCCGATGCTGCCCTCGAAATCGATTTCGATCCGATCCCCCTGCTGCGCGGGGCGTTCCACCTTGCTCCAGGTAACCCGCTGCCGACGCAGTTTTTCCAGCATATTGTCGATATCCGACTCGCCGACCTCGGCTGTCAGCCGCTCTATACTGATATCGATCAGTTCCGGCGGATCGACTTCGGGAAAGATCTCGAAGGTCGCGACGTACTCCAGTTCCTGGCCCGGCTGGTTGCGCGTCTGTTCGATGCTAGGCTCACCGGCGGGCCTGAGGTTCTCGCGCTGCAACGCCTCTTGATAACTCGATGCGATCAGTTCACCGGCGGTTTCCTGTCGGACCTGGTCGCCGTAGCGCTTCTTGACCACACTCAACGGCACCTTGCCGGGGCGGAAACCGTCCAGCCGCACGCTGCGCGCGAGCTGTTGCAGTTTGCTCTCCACTTGCTGATCGATTTGATCGGCTGGAATCTGCACCTTCATCCGGCGCTCTAATCCGCTAGTGGTTTCAACAGAGACTTGCATGTTTTGTCCTCACCCTGAAATCAATTTTCGCCTGGGCCATCCGCACGCGCCCGGGTTTCTCCCCAAGTGCACAACTCGACCCTTCCAACAACATCCGGGTATGTATTTGGTGCGAAAGGAGAGACTCGAACTCTCACGGGTTCCCCCACTGGAACCTAAATCCAGCGCGTCTACCAGTTCCGCCACTTTCGCCATGTACCCCAGGTACCGTTGCGACACCGGGCCAGAGTCGGCAAACCATTATACGGGTTTGGAAAAAGCAGCATAACCCCGAACAAGTCAGGGTAAATAAAAAGCCCGCACAGGTGCGGGCTTGGGCATGGTGGGCCGTGAAGGGCTCGAACCTTCGACCAAGAGATTAAGAGTCTATATCTCCCCTGCATCAGGGAGTTTCAGCACATCTCATTAGCTTCCTATATCACGCTGTTAATTGGAATTTAATTCCGACCCTTGTTTCATTACGACCCATCGAATCTTGCAGGTATCCATAAATAAAGCGACAATAAACGTGACAATTGATTACCCCCAAGACAGCGAAGCCCGAGAGTGCTGTAACACTGACGGGCTTCTAACCAGACCAATCTATCAAGGAGATTGAAATGGCCAAGCGTATTTTAACCGATACCGCCGTTAAGGCGGCAAAGCCTTCCAAACACGTCACCCGCCTCCGAGACTCCGCGACCAAGGGTTTTCATCTGGTAATTGCCCCTAATGGCTCGAAGAGCTGGGCACTGTCCTTCACAAGCCCGGAGAACGGCCAACGGCGGAATATGACCCTAGGGAACTACCAGGCCATATCTCTCGCCGAGGCCCGCCAGAAGGCCATAGACGCCCGCAAGCTGATTGGGCAAGACAAAGACCCCATCGAGGAAGAAAAACGGGTACAGGCCGTCCTAGACGCCAATGCTAAGGGCACATTCGGCAAGTTACTGGACCTTTATGTGTCCCACCTGCGCGCAGAGAAAAGGGTAACAGCCGAGAACATCGAGAAGGTATTCAAGCGGTACGTCACAGACGACGTGCGCGTCCTCCCCGCTTCGCACGTTAGCCGTCATACAGTCATGGATTTGATGGAATCTGTCACGAAGAATGCCGCAAGACGTGGCGTCAATGGTGAGCGTACTGCGGACCTACTACGCTCGTACATCAGTTCGGCATATGAATTTGCTATTAAAGCAACCACTAATGCAGCTTGGCGTAAACAGGCGGCTGCGTTCAATACACTGGACAGCAATCCTGCCCGCATAGTCGGCAAATATCAGTCGCGGGTCGTTATGGGCCAGCGTCACCTGTCCGTCGAAGAAGTCGCCACACTATGGAATCGCGTCGGCACAGAAGCCCTGTCGCTCCCCTTTGCACTGTATCTCAAACTATCCCTGGCGCTGGGCGGTCAACGCGTACAAGAGCTACTGCATGCCGAATGGTCAGAATTTGACCTAAACGAAGGGGTCTGGGCTATTCCAATGGCTCGCCGAAAGATACGAAGCAAGGCCAAACACAGTGAACCCCATCTGGTACCACTGACTGACCTTTCCCTCAATCTGCTAGAACAGCTACGCAAGCTGTCTGGAAATAGCAAATATCTATTTCCTCAACATAGTGATGATAAGAAAAAGGGCGAGCACGACGACAAACCCCGTGGGCCGGATGCGTTAAATCAAGCCATTAAACGCTTCTGTATCCCTTACGGCAACAGCAAGCGTGAACCTTTCAAACTGTTTACAGGAAGGGACATGCGCCGCACATGGAAAAGCCTTGCTGGACACGTTGGGCTTTCTAAGGAAATCCGTGACCGTATTCAGGGTCATGCTTTTGTTGATGTTGCGTCGCAGCATTATGACCGATACGACTATTGGCCTGAAAAGCGGGCCGCGATGGAAAAATGGTGTCGGTGGCTCGACTACTTGGTTAATGGAGAACAGCAAGAGCGCAAAGTTGTAGAACTAAGGGCATAAGGTTATGCCAAGCCTAGGGTAGCTCCCGAAGAGGCGGATACCTTCACCGCCCTGGCTTGGCTTTTATTAAGGAAGGTATAAGTACTTGAGGGAGTACTGAGAGGTGGACCCCAGTGGTTGGACAGGGATCAGGGCCTGATAAGTGTAATCTTCTGAGTTAACATTCTCGAAAGAGAAGGAGCAGAAGATGACCCGAAGAAAGCGACGTAACCATTCATCAGCCTTCAAGGCGAAGGTGGCGCTGGCAGCTCTGAAGAACGAGCGTACGCTGGCAGAGTTGGCCGAGCAGTTCGACGTTCACCCCAATCAGATCCAGGACTGGAAGAAGCGGCTGGCCGAAGGCGCAGAGGACGTGTTCGGAGGAAACGCGGTCGAGGCCCAGCACAACGAAAAGGAGGTAGAGAAGCTCCACGCGAAGATAGGCCAGCTGGCGATGGAGAACGATTTTTTATCCAAAGTGCTGGGGCGCGGCCAATGAGCGAGCGCCGAGCACAGATCCACACGGCACATGAGTTGCCGAAGACACGGCGATGTGAACTGTTGGGTGTCGCACGATCGACTGCGTACTACCGTACCGAGCCGGTCAGCGAGGAGGACCTGGCGCTGATGCGGCTGATCGATGAGATCCACTTGCAGCTGCCGTTCTACGGCAGCCGGCGGGTCCGGAACGAGTTGCAGGACCAGGGTTACACGGTCAACCGCAAGCGGGTCCGACGTTTGATGCGGCTGATGGGCCTGCGAGCGCTGTATCCGCGGCAGCGAACGAGCCAGCCGGGGAAGGGCCACAAGATCTACCCCTACCTGCTCAGGGACCTGTGTGTCGAGCGTGCGAACCAGGTCTGGGCGACAGATATCTGTTACATCCCGATGGCCAAGGGGTTCATGTACCTGGTGGCTATCATGGACTGGTATTCGCGCCGGGTGCTGTCCTGGCGGGTGTCGAGCACCCTGGATACGGATTTCTGCATCGCGGCCCTGGAAGAGGCCCTACAGCGTTTTGGAACGCCGGAAATCTTCAACACCGACCAGGGGTCCCAGTTCACCTCCGAGACGTTCACCGGCGTTCTCAAGCGCCACGGGGTGGCCATCAGCATGGACGGCAAGGGCCGCTGGGTGGACAATGTGTTCGTTGAGCGTCTATGGCGCAGCGTCAAGTACGAGGACGTGTACTTGCGTGCATACGAAACGCCAACCGAGCTCCGCACCGGACTGGCGCGGTACTTCGAGTTTTACAACACCAGACGCCGTCACAGCGCACTGGACCGACGCACCCCGGACGCGGTGTATAACGAGCAGGCTAGCCGCGAATTGGCAGCCTGAAACCCATGGAAGATTTCACTTAAGGCACTGTCCAACTTTCGGGGTCCATTTCTCTGTTTCCATGGCGAAGCCGACGAATATCCCTGATAAAGAAGAACTCATAGAAAAGATTATCGAGTTAAGAACTCCGGGTTACCAAGCGGCAAAGATACCTCCTGAGGATGATTGGCACGTCGTAGAGCGAGCTTTGAGTGGTAGCAATAGCGAAGATATTCGCCAACAACAACTGGCTGATGCAAAGAAAATTGCAGATTCACTTAAACGAAAGCCATTAGCGATAATTAAACAAATATACGAAGAGGAATTCAAGCAAGCAGCCGAAGAAACAAGGCAAAAGGAAATCCGCGACCGCGAAAAGGAAAGACGCGAATTTGATGAGAAAGAAAAAATGAAGATCTGGAACCGGCCCGCCTCAAAGGCAAGATTCGACTACTGGGGTAAGATGCCTTACTGGTCAATCAGCGAAGGAATTATACTGTTTCTTGGTTATGACCCGAGAGCTGTTACACATGAAGACCTAACAAGATTCTATGGCCTGTTTAAATACTCAGCACAAACACGGTATGAAGAGATTTATGAACTCGCTATGCGTTCACTAAAATATGGACAGCTCAGCAACGATAATACGCCAAACGATTTCATCCAATGGGCAAGACAGCATAACCTTTCCATTCCGAGTGAACTTGAGACTCTGATCAATTATCAAAGCAGCGATACTGAAAGCAGTGTCGTAGCACATGAATTTCCGCTTAATGCACCCGCCGATATCGATACTCCCCGTAAACAAACAAGGGAAGAACGTGATCAAGAACTAAAGGAAGCTGCGGATCAGTTAGCCAAGAAGTATCACGAACAAGGTAAACATTGGAACAAAGAAACACTGGCCATGGCTTTGTCGAGGCAACCAGAATACGCACACCTAACCTACGCAAACATATACCGCATCATCCCAAAGCCTAAAGTTTCGTGAGCTTAAACTGATTTTAAGTAAATTCCAGCATAACATTAAACGAAAGGCGTTATGCCTACCTGATTTTCCATCTCGCCACGGGTTAAAGCACCTCCCATAACGATGCGTTTTTTGGCGCGACGTATTTCTTGTGGACATCTTCAGAGTCCCAATTCATCAGGCGTAAAATTATTGCACGGCTAGTGTCAAATCAGCTTGACGCCATAGACAACCCCGGCTAGTCTTGGCCCCCATGAAACACACAAGGGCAACGGCATGACGGGATATTTCGGCTCCAAGGCCGCATTGGGGTTGTACCAAAACATCATAGCGATGATGCCACCCCACGACACCTACATCGAAACCCATCTGGGCGGCGGGGCCGTCATGCGCAAGAAGCCGCCCGCCCGGAACAACATCGCCATCGACATCGACCCGGAACCACTGGCGTCATTCGACTGCGGTTATCACGTACAAAAAGTCAACGATTGCGCCCACCGCTACCTGCGCGAATATGACTACGCCGGTTCAGAACTGATCTATTGCGACCCGCCCTACCTGATAGAGACGCGGACCTCGAAACGCCGTTACCGCCATGAGTACAGCAGGCAGGACCATTTGGACCTACTTGACCTGCTCAAGTCCCTGCCGTGCCGGGTCATCCTCTCCGGCTACCCGTCCGCCCTGTATGACGGCAGGCTGGAAGATTGGAACTGCGTGGAACTACAGGCCATGACCTGGGGCGGCCCACGCACGGAGAAACTCTGGTACAACTACGATATCGACCGCGTGCACTGGGCCACCTACGCGGGAAAGGACTTCACCGACCGCCAGCGCATCAAACGCAAGGCCGAACGTTGGGCAAGGAATTACCAGGCGCTACCCCCCGCGGAACGGCTCGCCCTGTTGGCGGCGATCATGGCGGTGGAAGCGGTGGAGACAGATTAACGACGTGACAGCCCCCGCCGTAAAAGGCAACGGACAACCCGCCCCGGACAAGGCGGGGCTGGAGAAACTGTCCAAGGCCAAACTCATTGCAATGATCCTCGAACAACGCGAGGACACGCGCATCCGGCTTGACGAAAAAGACAAGCAGATAACCGAGCTGAGCGAACAGCTCGCCAAACTGCAAGGCGAGATCGACAAGGGAAAGGCCGGGCAAAAGATCAAGGACATCAACAAGCATGTCAACCAACCGAGTTCGAAGAAACCGGAATGGGACAAGGACGGCAACCCGAAGCCGACAACAAAGGGCCAAAAGAAAAAGCGCAAAAAGAGAACCGGCTGCGGCAACCTGGGAAAATCCGGCCTCACGCCTGACGAGACACATCTCATTCCCCTGGCATCATGCCCTTGCTGCGGCAATGACCTGGGCGGCAGGAAAGGCAAGGCGGACAGCGGGCGTAGGGTGGAAGACATCCCCCCGCCCGCGCAGAAGACCATCGTGTTCAAAGAGGTAACGGAATCCAAGTGGTGCGAGCAATGCAAGAAAATGGTCTCGTCAACCTCCGAAAAGGCACTGCCGGGCTCGGACATCGGCCTGAACGCCATGATAGAGATGGCCTACGTGTGGGTGATGTGCGCGCTGTCCTTCCCGAAGATCAGGGATCTTTTCGTCAACTTCAAGACACTGAGGCTGTCGACGGCCGGCATCTCCAGGATCATGATCCGGCTGAGCGGCCTATTACAGCCGGTTTATGAGGAAATATTAAACAACGTCAAGCAGGGGGCGAAGATCTGGGCCGACGAGACCGGCTGGCGGGTCAAGGGCAAGCTGTGGTGGTTATGGATATTCGCCAATGAGCGCAGCGCTTATTATTGGCCCGACAAGACACGCGGGGGGCCGGTCGTTGAGCGCCTCCTGGGTGAGGTGTTCTTAGGCATCCTGATCGTGGACGGCTGGCACGCCTACACGAAGATTGTCTGTGACCGGCAAACCTGCATGGCGCACATATTCCGCAAGATACGCGCCTTCATTGACGCGTTTCCCCAATACCGTTCCATCATGACATTCTACCTGAAACTGCGGCGGATCATCAGGGATGGCGAGAAACTGCAAGCGGCGCGTGATGGGTTGAGCGAGCTGGTGTTTCAGCGGCGGTTGAAGGCCCTGGAAAAAAGGCTGGACGCGTTGCTGGAATGGAAGAACCCCAATGACACGCTGAAGGAGGTGATAAAAAAAGTCCACCGCCAGAAGGACCATATACTGACCTTCATCAAGCATGAAGACGCGCCCCACCACAACAACTACGGCGAATACATCATAAAGAAGGGTGTCGTGAAGCGGAAGATGTCCGGTGGCAGCATGTCCGCCGAAGGCGCCAGGGCCTATGCTTGCATACAGTCGGTCGCCATGACATGTCAGTTAAGGGGCATTTCCTTCCACCGCTTTCTTAAAGCCAGTTTGGTTTGTTATATCCGTACGGGAAGGCCTATGTTGCTGGCTGAATATGAGTCCGGTTTGATACCACTGGCAATCGCTGCTTAAATCCAGTTTAAGCTCACAAAGTTTCTAACTAGCCTCTGTAGGCCCTAAATTGAATTATAGGGGAATGGCACTAAGTTAAGCCTGTAACTTCTTCGCATGCCCATATTTTTCGATCTCCATCCGTGCTTGCTGTCGAGGTCTATCCAATCGCGGATAAGGCTTTGGCCTGCGTTTGACTGCCCGCGGTTCGATCCTTCCGGGTCGATCGGCTACCCGTATTCGCGCAATGAGTACCAGCAGGGTTGCCGTATCTTCATCAGCTGCGGAGAGAAACTGACGTTGACTCCACGCCACCCAAATCTGCAGCGTATGCTTGAAGCTCAATTGACGCGGCAATACGTCCGCTTGCAATGCCGCCTCGGCCATCAGCAGCCGGATTAGATTGTACGCCAGCAGGTATGCCCAGAACTCTTTCTCGCACATCTGCGGGGTTTTGCAGCTGAGCGCTTCCATGCCAAGGGTCGTTTTGATGTTTCTCAGATCCAGCTCCACGTTCCAGCGCTGCCAAAACAACTCCCCCAGCGCAGCTTTGGGCGTTTTGCGCGGCGAGAGGAACGTGCTCACCAACACCTTCTTGCCGACTTTCACCTCGCGCACCTTGATTTCATCCGGATAGCCACGGTACGCCTCCACACTCATCCAGTCAGGCCTGGCAGGCTTGGACCACCACACCAGGTGATCGCGCGCGCCGAGCCGCTCGCCTCTGCGAAAATCGGTGATCCGCGCACCGTGCTGCTCAAACAGCACATCCACTGCGCGCCTGAGCATGTCGGCAATCAGGAAATAACTGCAAAAATAGGCATCCGCCAGCATCACATCACCTTCGACAAAGCACTCCTTGAGCTCCCGGAACAAACCGTGTTCACCCGTGCCCTTGCCTTGGTACGGCCCAATGGCGGCATCCAGCACTGCCCCATTGGAAAGCGCAATCACGCCCACCAGGCGCGCCAGCGGAAAACCAACGCCAGGTTCTTGCTGCCCATGTTGGGGGAAACGCGCCTGATTCTCCGCGGTGTCCGGCATCGACACCGTCGTACCGTCCACCAGCTTCACGTGTCGGCCTTGCCACAGCCACTCTTGGGGGCTCTGCTCACCCAGCAGCGCGCCGCTTTGCCGCGCCAGCGTACCGACCATCTCCTGCGGCAAGCGCTGGCGCGCCTGGCAATAGCCGCTGGTGTTCACGCTCCCGGGATTCATCCCGGCCAACAGGCGAGCGACGATCGCTTCGTTCACCGCGTTCTGACAAGACCCATCCGCACTCATGATCTGCCCCAAAAACATCGCCAATGTCAGCGTCGGAGGGAACTGGCGTTCCCGGTGCTCCGGCAGTTGGGCCTCAACCGTTTCCAGCATCCGTGGATCGGTGAGTAGATTGAAAAAATGGTTGGCATCGACTTTTTGAGCACGTTTGGCGAGGTGATGTTGCTGTTGGGCAGATCGACAGTTAAAGTTGTGTCCCATGAAGGTTGGCCTCGGGGTGGGTGGGGTGGATGTCTGATAGCAAACATCTTAACCAATCCCAAGCCAACCTTCTTCATCGCTCTCAATACATTAGCGCATCGCGCTCGTATCGCTGGGGCTTAACTTAGTGCCATTCAATTATAGGGCCTAATATTATTCAGTATTTTCCGTTAGTTAAGAATTTCTGGGCAATATGTTTTCGGTTGCCCCTAAAAAATCCCCCATTAATCTTTACCTCGTAAGTGAAACAGGCTGAGCCAGCCATAGCCCGACTTCGCCGATTCGGCACTGAAAATGCTATAACCCATTGATTGTGGGTAATCCCAAGCAAAAGGTCGGCACTACACCGGGGTTGCTGTCGAGGCACTCTGGGTGCCGTTTGTGGAACAGATCTTCGGTGGTGGTTGCGGCGGCAAGTGCAGTTTGAGTTGTTGGAGCAGTAGCTGCTGGTCTTTGTCAGGCTCGGTATAGCGTGACAAGATCAGCTGACGTCCGTCAGTCGTGGGCAGATGCACATCAACCATCTGCATCACAGAAAACTTTTCCAACACAGCCCGTGGCGTCAGTCCATTGGCCAACGCGCGCAACCTTTGTTTCAACGTCACCTGAAGACAGTAGGCAAGAAAAGCCACAACGATATGCGCCTCGATCCGGTCATCACGCTGATGGTAGATGGGACGGATGGACAGATCGCTTTTGAGTTCTTTGAAGGCCTGCTCAATCTCCGTGAGTTGGATGTAGTATTCCCAGAGCGTAGCGGGATTTTCACCGCTGAGATTGGAGCGCAACAAGTAGTGGCCTTCACGACGGCGGACTTGGCGGAACTTTTTCTTGTTCAAGACGAAGGTGAACGTCTGTGCATTGACGGGCTAATGTTGATCAGGCAACGCGATGGTCACCAAGCCATAAGCACGCCCTGCCTCTTTTTTGGCCGCGCCTAATTTGAGCAGTAACTGATCGCGATTCAACTTTTGTTGCTGCAGTTCATGTAAACGGTTCCAGAGTTTCTTCAGTCGTCGTCGGCGCATGGCGCGTTCTTTTTGCACGCGCCCCTGGCTGCGCGCCAGGATGTAGAGCTCGCCGTCTTCATCGAGGAGTTTGACCTCCACCGAGGCACGTACCTGTTCCCAGCTCATCCCGAGAAAATGTTTTTCCAGTTTGCTCAGTCGCCCTTTTGGGGTACCCACCAGGTAATGGACTGGACGATCGGTCTCGCGCATCTTGGTCAGGCTCTCTTCGGTCGGGATACCTCGATCCATCACCCAAACGCGATTGGCCTTGCCGTACTGTGTCTCGATCTTTTTGAGAAAATCTTCCAGTGTCGTCTTGTCACTGGTATTGCCCGGCAATACTTCATAGGCCAGAGGAAAACCATCCGGTGTCACGATCAGCCCGATGACGACTTGCACACAATCCGGTCGCTTGTCTCGACTATAGCCATGTCGGCGTTTTCCGCCCGCCGGCGGTTCCGATTCGAAGTACGTACTGGTCAGATCGTAGAGCAACACATCAAACCGGGCGTTAAACAGTTCGTGCCAACGCGTCTGCAGATAAGAAAATAACGCCTCCTTGTGCACCACTAGCTTATCTAGACAACGATACAGTTTGTGGCTTTCTGCCAAAGCAAAGTCTTCACCCAGTAGATCACCCATCGCATTGGCGTCGTACCAGTGGCGGTGCAAGCGCCATTCACTGCCAGGGTCAACCAAGCGATAACACACCAGCGTTTTCAGAACATTCAGCCAACGTGTTCCTTTACGACTCGGGCGCAGTTTGGAATTCCAAAACGGGTCCAGTTGCAGTTGATCCCACAGATGAAGCGTTAACCAACAGCCGCCCCACTGGCGCGGCCGCTTCAGCTGTAAGCCGCTTAGCTTGACTTGAACAACATCGCAATCCAGTGCCGGCGCTTCTCGATCTTCTGGAAAGATCGCGATCTGCTCGGACTCGGTCTCATTGTCTCGAAACACCTCGATACTCCGGCACCAGGCTGCTTTCTGAGTGTCATTGATTTCTCCCAGATAGAGCACTTGTCGTTGAACAACCCGATTACCGGCGACACGTCGGTTCTCGACAATACTCCAGTAGCGGTGTTCTTTGCCGTCTTTGAAACGCTTTTTGGCCCTCAAGAACATGCGAAAAGTGTCAGTCGAATTGCGCCTAAACTCAATAGGCTAGGTCGGCACTACAGCGGGATCTCGGCTACCTGCCGTCTGTGAAAACATAGACTTAGTCAGTTCGCAGCCACGAAATTCGCCAAAAAAAGTCGAAAACTGGGGCGAATCGGCGAAGTCGGGCTAGAGTCCGTGCGCGTAGCCCGTACGCGGATTCTTGATGTGTTGGAGGTGTTAGATGCCGACACCTGAACAAAGAATGAAGGAACAGAGCGGCGCTGACGCACAGGCCGTGAAGGAGTTGGGCGCGGCGAAGCTGGAAAAGGAACTAATGAAACTGGCACACCTATCGCCGATAGAGTACGACAAGACGCGCAAAAACAAAGCAAAAGAGCTTGGTCTCAGCGTCAGTGTGCTGGACATCGAGGTAAAACAAAGGAGACTGCAGGAAGACACCCGCCAAGGGCAGGCTTTACAGCTCGAATCTCCGGAACCCTGGGATGAACCGGTTGATGGTGCACCGCTTGTTTCAGCGCTTGTCGGGACGCTGCAAAAGTACATTGTTGCAGATACTGATGTGCTGGCTGTCGTCGCCTTCTGGGCGCTGCACGCGCACAGCTATCAATCCGCCGTCCACACGCCGAGACTCAATATCACGGCACCAGAAAAGGGGTGCGGTAAGACGTTGGTATTGGACTTGCTCGAACACCTGACGCCCAAGGCCATGCGAACGGAAAACCTGTCCAGTGCCGTTATGTTCCGCCTCGTGGACTCACAGCAGCCGACGCTGCTGATTGACGAATACGACACGTTTCTACGGGATAGCGAAGATATGCGCGGCGCGCTCAATGCAGGCTGGCAACGGGGTGGCAAACATCTGCGATGTGAGGGAGATAAATACGAAGTTCGCGCCTTCCGCACGTTTGCACCTGTGGCACTGGCTGGTATCAAAGGATTGCCGTCGACATTGCATGACCGTTCCATCCTGATTCGTATGACGCGAGATACCAAAGTCGAGGTTTCCGGTATTCAGCATTTCGACAGCCGCCACACACAGGACTTGAAAGTACTCAACAGGCAGGCAGCGCGCTGGGCGACCGACAATATACAAGCATTGACGCACGCAGACCCAGGTATGCCAGACGGATTCTTTAACCGTGTGGCCGACCGATGGCGCCACCTGTTTGCTATTGCGGACATTATCGGAGGCGATTGGCCAGCAAAGCTGCGCGGTATTGCCGCTGTCATGGAATCCGGTGATTCTCAGGACTCAATCGGCGTCATGTTGCTCCAGGATATTCAGACCATCCTGAATGACCGGGACCGCATCACGTCTGAATCGCTGACAGAAGAATTGCTCAAACTGGAAAATAGCCCCTGGCCGGAATATGGCAGGCAGCAAAAACCCATCACGAAAAACAAAGTTGCGCGACTATTGGGAAGTTTTGGGATAAAGCCAAAACAGCTCTGGATCTGTGGCACGAACCACCGTGGCTATGAACTTGCCCAGTTTAGGGACGCATTTGACAGGTATCTGCGCCCAGTACTACCAACTCAAAGTGCTAGAACGCTAGAACGTAGTCAGGGCGCGGGTTCTAGCACTCTAGCAGTCGAGATTACCGCTTCCAGGGACGAGGAGGTATTTTGAGGTTATTGGAGCAGCTACACGGTGCCGGTTTCACGCTTAAGGCATTTGGTGGGCAACTCGTCGTTTCTCCGGCGTCATGCCTTACCGACGACCTTCGAGCGGCTATCCGTGTAAGTGCCGACCAAAATCCGCGGTTATTTGCCGCGGTTCAATTCCACGGCCAAAGCTCCACCGCACAGCTTGAGTCAACGATAGGGTGTGTAAGGGGAATGTTTGACCGGCGCGAACCGGCTCGAATCAAGGTGACAGAGCATCTGGAAATTGGTAAGACAGGCTGGCCGAGGAGACAGGCGTAACGCCAGCTAAGATTTGACGGTCACCGCTGACGCTACGCCCCAAACCGTGCTTTCGCACAGCCGTGTCAGTGTCGCATCTGACGCGGTCTTTATCCAGCCCTCATCGGCCCCTTGTGCCGATGAAACCCAGCGCTCGACTTTATCACTGTGCCAGCTGCCATTGCCAGGTCGTTTTCTGCCGACACTGCGACCGGGGAAACGTGTACTGTGCCGGCGACTGCGCTGAACAGGCCCGCAAGGCCTCACTGCGCCGAGCCGGATCTCGTTACCGTTCGACCCACCGGGGTCGCCTGACCAACGCCGCTCGCCAAGGTCGATTGCGAGCGCGTCAAAAGCAAAAAGTACCAAAAGTAGGCGCTTTAGGCGACGCATCAGGGTTCCCCACCGATGGCGGAGCCTGTTCTACTCCTGCTCGCAGTGAATCAAGCGGAAAGTCCTCAGGAAAACACCCGCCGCCACGCCTATGCAGCGATGCATTGTCAATTTTGTGGTCGCGAATGCGCACTCTTGTTGAGACAGGACTTTCTCCGATCCACCGAGCGCGCTCGATATCCAAGATCACCGTGACCGAAGCGTCCGAGAAGGAGATGGCTGTTGACGATCGATAAAGAACAGGAAGCGAAGATCCTGCGCTATCACTTCGTAGAGCACTGGGGTGTGAATACCATTGCCAGGCAACTGGGCGTTCATCACACCACCGTCGATCGTGTGCTCGCGCAGGCGGGTTTACCCAAGGTCGAACGCACGCGCCAGGCCTCGATCGTCGATCCGTATCATCCGATGATCATCGAGACGCTCGAGCAGTTTCCCAAGCTCACCGCCGCGCGCCTGTATGCCATGGCCCAGGCGCGTGGCTACACCGGCGGACCCAGCCAGTTCAGGGCACATGTCGCGCAACTGCGCCCCCGCAAGCCCAGCGAGGCCTATCTACGGCTGAAAACCCTGCCGGGTGAACAAGGACAAATTGACTGGGGACACTTTGGTCATGTTCAGATCGGTCGGGCGAAGCGACCCTTGATGGCCTTCATGATGGTGTTGAGCTGGAGCCGGCAGATCTTCCTGCGCTTCTATTTCAATCAGCGCATGGACAACTTCCTGCGCGGCCACGTGGCGGCGTTCAATGCCTGCGGCGGCGTGGCCCGGGTGCTGCTGTACGATAATTTACGCTCCGCCGTGCTCGAGCGCCAGGGTGAGGCGATCCGTTTTCACCCCACCCTACTGGAACTCTCGGCGCACTATCGTTTCGAACCGCGGCCAGTCGCGCCCGCGCGGGGGAATGAAAAAGGCCGTGTCGAGCGGGCGATCCGCTACATCCGCGAGAGCTTCTTTGCCGGACGCCGGTGGTCGGACATTGACGATCTGAATGGGCAGGCCGCGGCCTGGTGCTCAGGCGTGAGCGCCAACCGCCGGTGTCCGGAAGATCCGCGTATCACCGTCAGGGAAGCGTTCGAGCAGGAACGCGCTCAGCTCATTGCGTTACCGGACAACCCCTATCCTACCGACGAACGCCTCGAAGTGAGTGTCGGCAAGACACCCTACATCCGCTTTGATCTCAATGACTACTCGGTGCCGCACACCCAGGTGCGAGGCACCCTGACGGTGATGGCCTCACTGACCCACGTGCGCGTGCTTGCAGGCAGCAAAGTGATTGCCGAGCATGGGCGCGTCTATGGCAAGGGCGAACAGATCGAGGACCCGGCTCACCTCGCGGCCCTGGTCGGTGCCAAGCGCGCCGCACGCCATCACCGCGGTCAGGACCGACTGGCGCACGCGGCGCCGTCGAGCCGTGAGTTGCTGCGCGAGGCGGCCAACCGGGGCAACCGCCTGAGCGCTGTCGTCTCACAGCTGAACCGGCTGCTCGACGACTACGGTGCGCGCGCGCTCGAGCAGGCCATCGCCGAGGCGCTCGCCAGCGGTGTTCCCCACCCCAATGCGGTACGCCAGGCGCTGGAGCGACAGCGCGAGCAGCGCCACCTCCCACCACCTCTCGCCATCGTACTGCCGGACAACGCCAAGGCAAGCAACATCGTGGTGCGTCCCGGGTCCCTGGCAGTCTACGATCAGCTCGACACGGACACCCACAGGGCAGAGAGCCAGGAGCGCAGCGATGACGAGAACCGCTGAGGCAGAAATCCAGCAGGACGGGCTCAAGCAGCGGGCGGCCGCGCTCAAGCTCCACGGACTGGTGGCGCACTGGGAGGAGCTGACCGACCCGCAGATGGCCTGGGTGAAGACCTTGGTCCAGTGGGAGGACATCGAGCGCAAGCGCCGCGGTCTGGAACGACGGCTGAGCGCGGCGCACATTGGCCGCTTCAAACCACTGGCTGACTTCGACTGGGACTGGCCCGCGCAGTGCGACAAGGCGGCCGTCTCAGAGCTGATGAGCCTCGAGTTCATCAAGGACGCCACCAACGTCATTCTGGTCGGGCCCAACGGCGTCGGAAAATCGACCATCGCACAGAACATTGTGCATCACGCCGTCATGCAGGGGCACAGCGCAACTGTTCGTCAATTCCGCCCAGATGCCCGGGGACCTGGCTGCACAGGATGGTGACAATGCCTTGCGTCGACGATTGAAACACTACGCCCATCCGCAGGTGCTGGTGATCGATGAAGTCGGTTACCTCTCCTACGGCAGCCGCCATGCCGATCTGCTGTTCAACATCGTCAATCAACGCTATGAGCTCAAGCCAACGATTGTGACCACCAACAGACCCTTTGGTGAGTGGAACGAGGTGTTCCCCAACGCGGCCTGCGTGATCTCCATCGTCGATCGACTGGTGCATCATTCCGAGATCATCGTCCTTGAGGGCGAGTCTTATCGCTTCCGAGAGGCGAAGGAGCGAGCCAGTAGAAAAAAGAAATCGACACGCTCAACGCGTACCGCCACGCTGAAAACGACGGCTAAAGCGCCCGCCGGAGACCGATGACCATGACGATGAAAATCACACGCCTATACACCTACTGGGAAGCCGCGGACGCCCATACCGTCATCGAGTTCCTGGATGTACTTCGCGATCAGCTCTGGGAAATCTATGGCGATCAGATTGGTGATCTGCTTCGCGAGCCCTCCATTACCCAGGTCGTCAACGAACACCAGGGTGAGCTCCCGTTTGATGGCGATCTTGAGTTCTAGCCGGCAATCACAACGAGCGCGAACCCTTGCGCCAGCAGGCCGCTATGCCCAGATACGAAAAACAGCCGCGGCAAATAGCCGCGGTTCTACTCCAGCAACAACAATCCGTAGCCATAAAGCAGAGCTGCTGGCTGATTTGGCTGATTACAGCCCAGAAATCACATACCACCGCTTCACCCTGGCCGAACTGGAAGCCGAAGCGGCGGACGACTGGCAGGAAATCCACAACGACCCTGTCCAGTTGGAAGCCTTCGCTCATGCCCTGAGAACGTCTGAGACTCGCCAGCGGGGCGAAAGACCGGACCATTATACCCAAGCGGCGGAATGCGCCCGCTGCGGCCCTGTGTGGCTGTGGGAAGGCGCGCCAGACTATGTAGTCAATTGTCCGTGGTGCCTGAATAACGGTCCCGTGCCACGCCCTGGATTGGTACGGTGCGGAGACTGTAGCCTTTGGAAGCAGGACATCATTGACCCGGCGGGCGGGCTTGGGAGTTGTACCCCAGGCGTATCCGGCCTTGCATGGCCATGGAGAGAATCATTTTGTGACCGGTTTCAAAAGCCGGAACTCGATGCTGAAGCATCAAACAGCCGTCAATCAACGTCAACCCGCGGTGCGTTGTAAAGGTAGCGTAAACCGTAAACCCCCTTTAGGGGGTTACGTTTACGCACTCTGGCAAACAGGGTTTACATTTACCCGCTGGAGTCGAAACTTGGATGTCTGCACATAATTGGCGTCCGCCAGCCAGATAATATCCAGGACGGTGTCATGTTAGGCCTCAAAGGTCCCGGCATTACCGTTTATTTCACGGCCCTGCATCGTGCCCCCCCCCAGGGGCCTTGACGACTGACGATAACTGCGTGGGCCAGTGGTGTGCAGACATTAAGTAAACAGAATGAGGCACACATAGCGCCCAAGTAAACGTGACTTCATAAACCTTCCTCCGTGATTCCTTGGTTGTTGTAGGACGCGCACCGGCTTCTTTCCGAGCTTACAGCTAACTTACGAGGCGCTTACGGTAGGGACAATATAACAGGCATCTTAAGGATGACATTGTGGGATCTACGTATATAAAACCGGGTGGTAGTGAATGACCGACTAGGGTGTGCGCCGTGCAAAGGCGGCGTTTTCCAGTGGGTGAGAGTCCCACCCGGCAAATTCGCTCCAGCCGGAAGCAATCGGAGCAGTTATGGAGGTAACGAAATAACTGAAGCCTCTGATGTAACGGGTCATTTTAGATGATCCAGCGAGTGTGCAGGCCGTAACGCGAGTAAACGCTGAGCAATCCTCGAAAAGGACGTTGCACAGGTCGACCCGGTCACCCTTTCGGGGAAGGCTGATAGGGCTGGGGGAATGAGCGATGTGGTGCCCCCCAGTCCCTGTGCCGGGGTAGTGGCGACAGCATGTACACAAGGAAAACGCGCGCAACACGGGAAGCCCGATAGCGTGGTCGGTCGTGGCGACCAACCTTGAGGCCGGTGACGGTCAGAGAGGGCGCTATGGGGTGGCGGAAAGGCTCGTACTACCGGGGAAGCCGGGTAATGCCGGTGGAGGGAAGGGGTCTTAGTTCAAGACGGGCGCTGAAAGTAGCAAAGCACGGGAGATTGGGTAACCCTAGGAAACTCTGCAGAACAGGAACCGGCCAGTTTCGGCCGTTCATTACATAGCGTAAACGGCGACCTTCATATGGAAGGTCGCCGCGAGTTACGTGGATTGTGAAACTTCGCTGGCCTAAGCCAGTCACTGCAGACTTCAGCTATCTCTGGTCATGAGATACTGTGACCATATCTTCATCAGATGCTTCGTTACCGCTTCCATCAGTTGCAGTGTAGAGGACAGTGTAAGTCCTGCCTGCATTTCTGCCGTCGCGCTCCGCACGCAGCTCAAACTCACGGTCGTCTGTGCCGATCGCGGCTCCCTGGATGTCATCAGTGGTGTTGCCGTCTCCAATGCCATTATCAGCCTCGCTGCTAACCACCGATGTCAGGATTACCGACGGATCCGGATCACATATATCTGTAACCGCGATGGTCGCTGATATCGTATTTAACGTGTGGTTTGGCGGCCAGAGCGAGGCGGGATCAAGCTCGACGCTGATTTCCGGTGGGGTAGTGTCCTCAACCGTCACGGTCTGCGTCACTTCGGTGACATTGCCGTCGTCATCGATCGCCTTCCAGGTTACCAGGGTTTCGCCCAGTGGAAAGAGAGCTGGCGCGTCGTTCGATATCGTCACCAGCGAGTCGCATACATCTGTGCTGACAGCAGTGCCAATGTCAACGGCAGTACCGCCCGGAGCGGCGCACTCGGTCGTTACATCGTCTGGTACCGTGAGGCCAGGCGGAGTTGTGTCGACGACGGTTACATTTACCAGATCGGCGTCTGGTGAGCATGCAGCTAAGTCGGTTACGTCCAGGCGACACTGCTCTGTCTGCCCGTTCTGGAAGAAGCCATAAGGCATTACCGTGCCAGCACCTGACAGTGCGACTGTTGCACACGTCCAAGAATAGGTCAGCGAGTTGCCTTCTGGATCAGTGGAACCCGAGCCGTCCAGAGAAACCGTCGATCCGCCTGCCTCCGAGCACTCCGCGGTGATATCGGCACCCGCATCGACTGTTGGCGGGAAGTTCACGGTGTCGCCGTAAGCCCGTACAAATAAGTCGACGTTGTTCATGGATGGTGTTTCACGCACGCCGCTACCCGTGCGCCCAAACATCAAATCGGAAACGGAATTGAATGGCCCGGCCGG
This sequence comes from uncultured Gammaproteobacteria bacterium, assembly GCA_963814945.1. Taxonomy (GTDB): domain Bacteria; phylum Pseudomonadota; class Gammaproteobacteria; order DSM-19610; family DSM-19610; genus Thiogranum. Next base: position 190,416 of record CAWFEQ010000016.1, on the reverse strand, counting down.
CCCGGTATGACTCAGCTCGTTGACGATCCCGCCGGTGCCTATGCCCCCCGCCAGGCCATCTCCTCGTAGTGGTACGTTGAATCCGGGATTCGCCTGAAGATTCACAGTGGTGTTAAGTGTGAAACCCGCCGGTTGCGGGTTCATCAGTGCGTCATAGTTGGCCGTGTCGGTAGCCCTATTGCAGGCTGCGTTTCCGCAGATCCAACCGTTTGCATGTCCGATCTCATGCGCAACCGACCTCAGTAGATCTGCATTATTTGCACCCGATGCGGCCGTTCCGTTGATAAAACGCCATTGGGCGTTCGGGTCTGGGGTGAACTCAAGACTGTCCAGTGGGGTCGGATCCACGAACCAGGTCGTGCTACCGTCGTTGTCCATCATGATCATCCCGGCAGTAGGAACGCCGCCAGCCAGAGCAGTCACCGACCCTACGCCGCGACCAGTCAGGCTCGCACCGCTTACAGTCAGTGTGAAATTGCGATTTGTCGTGATCCGGGCGTCCCAGCAGCCTACCGCGTTGTTGACGACCGCCGTTTCTCCCGCACCGCCGTCGCCGTCGCCATCGAGATCCCCCAGAGTGCCAACGACTGTGGTATTGAGCGCGGATGCTGGCCCGGGCAGTATGAACGCAATCAAGGCGAATTTGATTGGAGAGGAAATTCTATTTGGCATCGCTCAGTCCTCCCTTTCGGAGCCATATTTTCTGGCGGCTTCAATGATTGCCCTGGCAATCTCGCGGTAGCGGGTATCTTTCAGGAAATCAACTCCGTAGGCGGAAAACGTATTCGTCTCCAAGCCGTTCGTGAATGTGAAGATGAACACCGATTGGTCAGGAATCGGGTCCTCCACCGGAGCATTAACCATGTTGCCGACATCCCTCTCCAACAGATACTCCCAGAGATTCATGTAGGCCTCATACGAGACCGGCGTTTCCCATCTATGCCCATCCTTGTCAATGATGACAGTCGATTCGCCGAGCTTGGTCGACATGATTATCGAAGTGACCCGGTCGGGTCCCTCGCCGGCTTGATTGATGAGCTCAATACGAGAGTCTGTCCAGGGAGGCACGCTTCCCAGATCGGCGGCATTAACCAGTCCCTGTATGCCCGTCAATATCAGGGCCGTAACGCTGCCGAGGAGCCATTCAGCACCCAATAGTCGTGATTTCATAAACCCTCCTCCTTAGTATTCCTTGGTCGTTCTTCAACACACAGATCTTGTGGCAGAGAGTAGTTCCGGGAGAAGAATCTGCAAATTGCATGCACAAAAATAAAGAACTGTGGGTTGAAAAGGTTACGCCGATGGTAAGTAATTGTACGTAGATGGAATGTGTAAAGAATTCCTAACAGAGGTTTGAGAAAACTTACAAATCGCTTAGACGGGATTTGGGCGCGGCGAACTAGCTGTTCTTTGATCAGTGAATGCTGCAAACGGGTTGTGCCTTCCCGGTTAATGGCTGTGAATAGAAGCGCGGGCTAAAGGACCGCGTTGGGTCGTGAACCGCCTGATAGAGAACTCTCATATAAGAGTTTCCTGTAGGACCGAGTTGGACGAGTAAACTGCCGTTGAAATACAGGGGGTACTCCATCCGCCGGCGCTGGCACGTACGGGGAAGTTCGGCCACAAACCGACATTCCCGCTGCGCAACCAGTACGTCAGGCAGTCACCCCGCCCCCTTTCAGTTATTGCCTCTGTCTGTCGTCCAGTCCTGCAGGAAGGCTTCCGACCGGTGAAGCTCGGCGATAATCTGCCGCGACATGAGTCGCCCCAGGCCCACCGGCCCAAACCAGCCGACATCGAACTTTATCGATGTCATCGTGGCTGAACGACGCACGATAATGATATCGATGCGGTCGTTATTCCAGTCATAAAAACGGAATAACGCCCGATCCTTTGCCACGTTCTTCTCTTTTTGTTCAAGTGACAGCGCAGCAGCCGCCCGCAACGTTGCCGCAGTGACATCGTCAAAGTTGGCGAGACAGAAACCCATGCTCTGGCCGCGTCCAAAATGGTCAAGCACTACAGGGGCGCTGCTGCCAGTGGTTTCCACCGTACCCAGGGCGACGGGCGAAAGGCAGCCGCCATTGCAGATCGAAAGCAGCAACAATGCGAGCAGCGAACTAACTCTCATGCCAATCTCCTGACGCGTGCCTCCGGACCGCTGGCCAGCGCAGCGCATAGCACCGCTGGATCTGTACACGCCCAGCCGGACACGGCATTGACATGGAATATTGCAGCGGTGATCTTCGCATAGTCTGAATCGCTTTTCGAGACACAGCAATCGCGGGCCAAGGCACGGATGCCGCGATACATTCAATGATCGCCGGTTTGCCGGAGACCGGCCGATCATATCACCCAGATTCGGGTCAATATAGCCGCTCTTCTACTTCGGCCTATCGACTTATGATGTCGAACGTCCGCTTTCCGGGGAACAACGTGAATGCCGGGAAAGGGTTGCTCCGGCCTATTAAAGAAATCTCATATAACAGTTTCCTGTAATACCGGTTTCGACCGCTAATCTGCCGTTCACGATAGCGAGCAGTGCATACCACAGACTCATCTGGTTACGGGCAAGTTCGGCCATAAAGAGACATCGCCCATGCGGCAACGATCGGCTGCTATATTCGACAAACCGGACATCTAATGGCCGAGCACAGTAACGCAGCAGGCGCTACAGCTCGGCGCGATCATGCGCGCCCACGCGCACCGCGGCTTCCAGCGCGAAGCCGCTGTTCTCCCAGGTGGGCATCTGCACGCTAGCAAACCTCATCGATCCACGTGCCGAGTCTCTATTTGAACCGTCATATGCCTGCAGGTCTTCACCCACTCGCGCAGAAAGAATCAGCTCTTTCCAAGACCTGTCGTAGTCGACACCTTTGTCATTAGCTCTCTATGTCACTGCAAATCGAAGACGTCGGGATTCGGCGGAAGAATCGGCGGGATGAACTCTTCTGGCGGCGTACCGTCGCCGGGCATCAGCGTGAGTCTAGGCGTGACGGTGGATCGCCCGTTCGGTTGTCCATTACCATAGTAGGTAACCGTCGTGATGTTAACGCTGAGCACCTCCGAGATGTCGCAATCGTGAGCCTCCCCCTCGCCGAAGAGCGTGTAGAACTCGTGAGAATGTGCTGCTCGATCACGACCGCGCATCGGTACCGACGAAATCAGCACGTCGGGGGTCTCACTGGAGAGGGTTACCAGTCCGAGCGAGACCTTTCTCGCCTTCTCCCCGTCGAACACCTTCACGCCAAGGTTGTTGTGAATCTGGCAGTTCGAATCCTCGGGAATTCGGCTTTGCAGGACGACCTCAAGACCTACCGTGCCCGGGGGAACGACATCAGCCACGGCATCGTAATCCATGGTTACTTCCGCTCCGCCACCGAATCCACCTGAGGGGCGCTCGCACCAGCACGTCACACCGTTGATTCCGCCTTCGCACATGTAGACCATGCCTTGAGGGCACAATGGTGCTGCCAGAGCGGCCATGCTGAGCAGGAACAGGGAAATAGGACTGACCAATGCAATTTGTTTCGTCTTCATGGATTGCTCCTCCCAGAGCGAGCGAAGTGTTGGGGGACCGCACCATGCACGGAGCAGACCCTTGGCAAAGCCCGACAGGCGGCTATCGGCCACTTACCCAGACTGGCGGCAATCCTTAACTACGCCATCTTGCAACTCCGCGCCCTGTCCCGTCAATTCGATGCCTCCGCTTGGTGATTGCGTACCCGTCTCGCAGGTCACCGAAAATCCGTTGAGATTCAAACGCGCTGGACCTCGAATTGTAATAGCTGGGGTCGGGCCGCTGCAGGGCCCCAAGTCTGACGTTAATTCAACGTCAATAGTTACCTCTGCGCCACATTGCAATTGCGCGCTCGCAACTGGAACGAGCAACGGATACGACGCGAAAAATAAGGAGAGGCACATTGGGAGCTTGCGCACAAAGACCTCCGAGATAACGACCCGTGACGTATCGTACGGTTAACACGGTTACAGAGCTTCTAAGTCGGGATGGAGCTATGGTCAAATCTCGGGACCATATCTGCCAATTCCGAGCGTGTTAGTCAGAAAATAGCCGAGATTCGCGCTGTGTCAAGATCGACCGGAACAACCCAAAGGGACAACAGCGGTGATCTTTTTCGGTCTTGGTCAGGTGTTCCTGCGTAGCACGCGTGGCAACGTCAGGCGGCACCGAACTGTCCCTCGGCTCCCTATCCTAAACTTCGGCTTTGGGTCGGAATTTGTCGTTTGTCGTTCTCTAATATTCGCGGCGGCTAACAGGCAGGAAACGACCCTAAGCGGAAGTAGCGAATTTCAGCCAGGAGGACCGGAAAGTACTGTGAGCAGTCGTTCCCGGGCCGGGTACTGATCGGCCATCATCGACCCCTTTATAGTCATTCGGCAGTACTCACATTAGACTTGCCGTTGCCGATTCGTCAGGTAAGCCAAGGGGCTCTCTAATCGAGTTACCCGAACAGGATTTATGACAGCCATGCAGCTTATCCGTTTAGTAGGATCGCAACCTCAATGTCCTATGCCGCTTTTGCTTGCTTGTAGGGGATCTGTAAGGCATCCCATAACTTTGTCGTCATTATTGACAAAAATGGCTGGCGTTTATTTGAACGATTTTGCCTAACTTGTTTTTCTAATTAGATTTATAATTTTATATTTTTTGCACAAAAATTGCCTACCTGTTCGGGCGCACTGGAATCGGCTGCCTAGACATCTTGTTTAGGTAAGGAGTTTTCAACCCATCGGGGTTACCCGTTGAGCTGAACGATTCAGAGCAAACTTTAATGGGCAAGGAGGAGCTATCTGTGGAACTTAAAAAACACTACGTACGTTATATACTCATGACGAGTCTGGCGGTTGGCGCTGGTACAGCGCAAGCCTTGACCGACAAGGAAGAACTGGGCAAGTCGATATTCTTCGACACGAACCTATCCATCATGAACAATCAGTCCTGCGCAGTCTGTCACGGCCCCGAAGCGGGCTGGACGGGACCCGAATCCGGCATCAATGCAGGCGGCGCCGTATATGAGGGATCGATAGCGGATCGCTTCGGCAACCGCAAACCGCCGAGCTCAGCCTATGCTACACCCAGTCCAGTCCTGCACTATGTCATTGAGAAGAAGGAGGCGCTCTTCATCGGCGGGAACTTCTGGGACGGGCGCGCCACCGGTCAGACACTCGGCAGCCCCGCTGCCGAACAGGCCCAGGGGCCGTTTCTGAATCCCCTCGAGCAGGCCCTGCCTGACGCCGCTGAAGTGATCACCAGGATCTGTGCCAGCTCTTATGTCAGTTCGTTCACGCAGGTCTGCGGCGCCGACGCCTGCGATACGGCAAACGTGAGTGCTGCCTATGACTGTGTCGGGCTTTCGGTGGCCGCGTACGAGGGCTCAGACGAGGTGAACCAGTACAGCTCTAAATACGATGCCTTCCTGGCGGGCGATGTCGACCTTACCAAGGAGGAGAAGAAGGGCCTGAACCTCTTCAAGTCCAAGGGCAAGTGCGCGAACTGCCATGTCCTCGACCCGGGGCCCAATGGAGAACCACCGCTGTTGACTGACTTCACCTACGACAACCTGGGCGTGCCGCGGAACCCGGACAATCCCTTCTACAGCGAGCCCGACTTCAACCCGCAGGGCTTTTCCTGGATCGACCTCGGGCTGGGCGACTTCCTCGACAGTCAGGTTGACTATCAACAGTACGCGGCGGAGAACTACGGTAAGCAGAAGGTCCCCACCTTGCGCAATGTGGACAAACGGCCATCGCCGGACTTCGTCAAGGCGTACGCGCACAACGGGTATTTCAAGACGCTGAAGCAGATCGTGCACTTTTACAATACCCGCGACGCGAAGCCGACGTGCTTTGACCCCTTCACCACGGTTGAGGACGCCTTGGCCCAGGACTGCTGGCCGGAGCCAGAGGTTCCCGTCAATGTCAACACCAAGGAGCTGGGCAATCTCAACCTGACCGACGCCCAGGAAGATGCCATTGTTGCCTTCATGCGGACGCTCTCAGATGGATACCTAGTACCGTAACCCAGGAGGAAAGAATAGCGGTAGTTGTTGGCGGGACATGCCACTCAGTGAACGACATGTCCCGCCCGCATAGAGCGGCGGCCTTCGGTCTGAGGGCCGTCGTTTTTGCTTGTGCGAACGGCAAGTATCTGCTGCACAGCTGCCCTTCGCTGATCCTCCGTGTAGGTCCAGAGTTGGCCGAACTTTCCCGTACGCAGACGTGCTAGTGAGGTAGGATCTCCGCTATCGCGAACGGCAGGTTAGTGGTTCAAACCGGTATTACAGGAAGTCCTTATGTGAGATTTCTCTAACAGGCAATAGTCGACCCGCTGTCGCCATTAACTGGAAACTCATGAACGGCAGCTAGTTAGGAAACGGTCATTCCCGTAAGGGTTCGCTTTTCCGCCGAGCCGACGCCAGCCAGTCACAGCCCGGATGCTCGTCGGATTGGTGCTCGGCGTGCCGGCCAAGGTGGGAGGAGTGGAGGCGAATGGCTGGCTGATGGGGCTGAGACCGCCGGCATCTATTTCGGCAAGGAGCCGAAGAGCCCTAATCGTCGACATCCAGCACTCGGCCGATGAGAATCCTGACGCTCACCTGGACTATCGAAGCGATCCAAGTAACAGCGACTAACAGCGACGGCGCACAATAATGACCTGCTCGCGATATGCGAGCTTTCTTCTATTCGTTTGCAACTTGCCCTGGGAGCCGGGGGCAGCCGCAATAGCTGCCCCCGTTTCTGTCGGTGCGGCGGACCCGACTCCGAACCAGTACGGGACCGCCGGCACCGCGCTCACCGTTACCGGCCTATCTCGGTGAGATAGATCCCAGCCCAGCCTGCTTCCTCCACGCCCATGCTGGCGGTAATTGCGAGCAGGTTGCCGCGCAAGGCGTCGCGCTCCAAGGCAAGGGAGGCAATCGGTAGGGGCACGTCCGGAGTCGCAGGATTCTCGTCGTCATCCCATACCGCGTCCGGATCGAGCAGGGTGCCGTCCATGCCTGTTTGCACCAGAGTCGTCACCCTGGGGGTAGCTGCACCCAGGACTTCGGCGAGATAGATGCCATCGACGGGGTCAACGTAGAGGTTGTCCGGGTCGATCACTCCGCTTCTGGCGAGGAACGCTACCCGGAAGGTCGCGCCCGCCCGCTGAGCTACGGCCTGAAAGGCCGAAGAACGCCAGCGCGGCGGTTCCGCGTCGCCCTCGCTCTCGCCGGCACCGGGTGGGGCGCCGGAGTAGTTCCAGTACACAAAGTCGTCAAACTCGGCATCGAGACCCGCCCTTGTCACCATTCGCAGCCGCTTGGAGACGGTATCGAAGCCGAAGATACCCTGGTTGACCGGAACCTCTTTCTCCTGATAGCAAAGATCGGTGTCGTCTGTGTCATCGTCGCAAATGCTGTTGGGGTCACCCAGATTCGGCGCAAACTCGCCGGTATTGTTGCAGAACTCGCGACGGACCTGGTTGCCTTCCTCGGGACAATACAGGCGCACCGTCTTGGTTTCGCTGCCCCAGGCCCCCCAGAAGGTCACGAAGCGTCCGTCGTAGGACAATCCTTCGCCGAGCTGTGTGAAGGTCTGGCCACCCTGGCCCGGCACCGGGGTTTCGAGTCCCACCAGCGTGGTGAGCTGGGCCGGCAGCTGCGCCATCGGCGCAATGTAGACGCCACCACAGGTCGGGTCATCTTCGTTGTCGAAACCGACGAACACCATCTGATCGCCCGCCGCACTCGGTGGCGCCGTGGAGCCGAAGGTCGTGCCCGGCGCACAGGCACCCGGATTCGGCACCTCGGTGTCGGAGTTCGCTACCAGCTGTATCGGCACATCGCCGCCCGCATCGGCGGGCACTACCGGCCGATAGAACACGCCGGTCTTGCCGATGGTCACCTCCGGGTCCTCCGAAGCCGGGTCATCGACCGAGTAGTTGCCCTTGAAGGCGATGACGCCGGCATCCGTTACGGCGGGCGCGCCGGGGAACACATCGAACTTGGTTGCGGGATCGACGCCGGGCACGGCGAAGATGTCGGAGAAAGCCGGCACCGTTCCCAACAGGCTGGCCCCGGTAACGAGCGGGCTTGATGGGTTGCCCGCATCCAGATTGACGTATACGCCGGTGGTGCCGACCCGCGTTTCGATATCCTCACCGGTTTCCGGATCGGTGCCAATGACGTAGGTCCAAACCGGCTGGTGGTTTCCCCTTGTCGCGATCGCATCGGCGGTCAGCGCGATACGCGGGAATGAGGGAAACTCGTTGAAGGTCGCAAGGGTGGTGTCACCCTGGCCGCCCGGTACCGGATACTCGGTGTTGTTCGGCGGCGGCACTACCGTGTCCCGGTCGGCGATCTTGTCGATGGCGTCAAGTGTCGCCATGTCCCGCACATAAATCCCGCTCACCGGCCCCTGCTGCTGCCCGGTACTGCGTGCCCGGAACACAACCAGCGCGCCCGCATTCACCGACGGCGGGTTGTAGCTGTTGTAATTGCGATTCGTTTCCGGGATCTGGTCGCTGTTGTTTACCACCACCTGCCAGTCCGGTTGCGGGGCCGGCGGCGCTCCAGCAACGCCACAAGCCGCGGCCGCCAGCGCTGCACCGCCTAAGGCGGCAACAGACGAGATTAGTCTATTTCTTTGCATTGTTAGCTCCTCGCTGAATTTCTTACGTTTTCAATTGAGCGAGGCTTCGCCGCACAACATCCCTTGCGGCAGTCCATTACCACAATTACCAGTCAAACCTTGAACTTCCGCAAGGCTTCGGGTCAATGGCTGAACGCCGCCACCCGAATCGGGGATGTCGCGCCTCACAAAACCCCAGTTTCAATCGTATTTGCCCTTACCGTGAATAGTCAAGCGGGTTGCCCGATCGGTGCGGCGGCGCTGCAGGAGGCGAGCGGCAGCTCCGGGCTGCGCCAAGCGCCGGGAAGCCTGGGCTGTACACCGACGGCGTCGCGACGCGGAAACTGGACATGCAGCCGCTGATCAACAGAGGCGATCCCCATCCGGCCGGGCGCGAAGCTGACACTTTGCACGGTGTGTTCGCGTTCTTCATGCGGCACAAGTGACTTCGATCCGGTGCCTGCGGATTGATCGCTTCAAGTGAAAGACCGCTTAGCAGCAGTAAGCAGTCGTTCAGGCCGGTGATCATGAAGGACAGAGGTTGGCCGAAGTCAGACTAACAGCGGTGACCTCAGCGTCGCCGTTTTTGTTTGTGTGAAGGGCCGAGTTGCCCGAACTGAGACGTTCGTATTCGGGCGATAGGCGCTGGAAATCGGGCTGGACGAAAATGGGGGGTTCCAGGCTCATGGCTTAGACCCAAGGGGGGTCCGTACCCTGCCCTACCGCAGAACTGGGCATTCAACCGCTCTAACCCCTCACACAAACCCTTCCAGCCACCACATGCAAACGGTAGCCGAGGTCGACCCGGACCTTAGTTATTCACTATCGGGTCCCGTGTACATGCTAATGGGGGGGATAAAAAGCGAAACGCCACTATGAGATACCATGGATTTAGAGGGGATATATTGCGAGCAAATAGGCGCGGGAAAACGCTGCACCACGCCGCCAAAGCGACAATAAACGCGACAATTGAACGCTAATCGCTATAGCCAATGGCTACAAATCACATGTAACCATTTGTTTTAATTGGTGGGCCGTGAAGGGCTCGAACCTTCGACCAAGAGATTAAGAGTCTCCTGCTCTACCAACTGAGCTAACGGCCCATGGACTGTCTAGTATGGGGCGAGCGACCGGGATCGAACCGGCGACAACTGGAGCCACAATCCAGTGCTCTACCAACTGAGCTACGCCCGCCATTGCACTTTCGTCAGTCACCCGCACGAACGCCGGATTGAGTGGCCAGTATGGTGCCCCGGAGAGGATTCGAACCCCTGACCCACGGCTTAGAAGGCCGTTGCTCTATCCTACTGAGCTACCGGGGCTCGATCACCTGCCACCGCATTGCAGCGCTTAACCCTCTGTCATTTGGTCGGGGCAGAGAGATTCGAACTCCCGACATCCTGCTCCCAAAGCAGGCGCGCTACCAGACTGCGCTATGCCCCGATGGTTCCGGCCATTCCGCCGACAGCCTGCCAGACCCGGCATTGATGACGGGGCCGCGATGATACGGTGACGTGGGTACAGCGTCAACGACCGAAGCGCGGAATTATACCAGATTTCCCCCCTTTTGCTTGTTCAGTATTCTGCCACATGCGAAAATTCCGGCCCTTCCCCGCACAGGCCACCTGGCGAATTCATGAGCGCCCGCATTATCGACGGCAAGGCTGTTGCCGCGGACATCCGCCGGCAGGTCAAGGACAGTATTGACCGTCGCCTGGCCCGCGGGGCGAGACGGCCTGGCCTGGCGGTAGTGCTCGTCGGCAAGGATCCCGCCTCAGAAATCTATGTGCGCAACAAGCGTAACGCCTGCGCCGAAGCCGGGATGCTGTCACGCTCCTATGACCTGCCATCGGACACCTCGCAGCAGCAGCTTCTGAACCTGATCGATGAGCTAAACGCGGATACCGCCATTGACGGTATACTGGTGCAGCTGCCGCTGCCAGAACAGATCAACGCCGAAACTATCATTGAACGCATACATCCGGACAAGGACGTCGACGGCTTTCACCCGCACAACATCGGTTGCCTGGCGCTGCGCATACCACAGCTGCGGCCTTGCACGCCACGCGGCGTGATTACGCTGCTCGACAGTATCGATGAAACCTATTACGGCCGGGAAGCGGTGGTCGTCGGGGCGTCCAACCACGTCGGGCGCCCTATGGTGCTGGAGTTGCTGCTCGCCGGTGCCACCGTCAGCTGCTGCCACCGTTTTACCCGCAACCTGGAAGCGCACGTCCGGCGGGCCGAAATCCTGGTAGTCGCAGCGGGCAAACCGGGCCTGGTGCCCGGCGAGTGGGTGCGCGAGGGTGCAACCGTCGTCGACATAGGTATTCACCGCAGTGAGCGCGGTCTGATCGGTGACGTGGTCTTCGAGACGGCGCGGGGACGCGCCGGCTGGATCACGCCCGTGCCCGGCGGTGTCGGCCCAATGACAGTGGCCACCCTGCTGCAAAACACCCTGTTCGCCGCGGACACACTGCACGGCTAGGAGGCTGTCGGACTTGGGCGATCGTAGCGAGCAAGGTGGGAGCGCGAGGCCATTTTTTCGAGGGTTTGAGGAGAATAGCCGTAGCTCTTTGACGAATAGGATGGGGAAAATGGGATGCTTTCCCACCGGCGCAGTAGATCAGCCGCAAGTCCGACAGCCTCTCATCAAACAAAACGTAACCTATTGGAGTTATTGGCAACGCATTTGGCTGTTTGCTGCGCGACAGCGCGCCGCCTGCGGGGCGGGTACTCCTAGAGCCGCTGCATCCGCAATCGGCGGATTTTTTTGAAATATCCGCGGTCGCGGCAGGGGCCTTTCAGGCCCGGCGCCAAAGCGTCCCGCCGGCAGCGTCTTCCAGGACGATACCCATGGCGGTCAACTGGTCGCGGATGCGATCGGCCTCGGCCCAGTTGTGATCGGTGCGCGCCGCGTCCCGCCGCGCCACCAGCGCATCGATCGACGCATCGTCGGGACCGGTATCCCGGTCACCCTGCGGCCCCCGTAGGTAGAGCTCCGGGTCAGCCTGCAGAATGCCCAGGCGGCCACCGAGTGCGCGCAAGGTCGCCGCCAGGCGACCGGCTGCGGCCACATCCTGTTCGCGGGCCCGGTTGATGGCCCGGGCAAGTTCGAAAAGCACCGCAAGTGCTTCGGGAGTGTTGAAATCATCATCCATCGCCGCCTGAAAACGCTGCGCGTAGCTGCGGTCCGCCTCTGCGTTGTCGGCGGGCGGCGCATCGCGCAGGGCAGTATACAGGCGCTGCAGAGCTCCGCGGGCTTTATTCAGATTGTCGTCACTGTAGTTGAGCGGACTGCGGTAATGGCTGGAGAGGATAAAGTAGCGTACCTCTTCAGGCTGATAGCGTCGCAGGATTTCGCGCACGGTAAAGAAGTTGCCCAGTGACTTGGACATCTTTTCTTCATCGACCTGGACGAAACCATTGTGGACCCAGTAATTCACAAAGTGCTCGCCGGTCGCCGCTTCAGACTGCGCAATCTCGTTTTCGTGGTGTGGAAACTGCAGGTCCATACCACCGCCGTGGATATCAAAGTGTGCCCCCAGGCACCCGGTCGACATTGCCGAACATTCGATATGCCAGCCGGGTCGCCCCGGGCCCCAGTCGGACGGCCAGCTGGGTTCGCCCGGCTTGGCGGCTTTCCACAGCACAAAATCCAGTGGATCACGCTTGGCGTCCTCGACATCGACGCGGGCGCCGGAACGCAGTTCATCCACTCGCTTGCCCGACAGCTGACCGTAGTCACCGAACTTGCCGACGGCGTAGAACACATCACCGTTATCGCCCTGATAGGCGTAACCCCTGTCGAGCAGACTGCGAATCATGCCGAGTATCTGATCCATGGACTCCGTCGCACGCGGCTCGGCGTCCGGACGCAACACGCCCAGCGCATCGGCGTCTTCGTGCATTGCCTGGATAAAGCGCTTCGTCAGCGCATTGATACTTTCGTTGTTTTCCCGCGCGCGCGCGATGATCTTGTCGTCGATGTCGGTAATGTTGCGCACATAGGTCACCTCATAGCCGAGGCTGCGCAAGTGTCTGACAATCACATCGAACACCACCAGCACCCGCGCGTGCCCGAGATGACAATAGTCATAGACAGTCATGCCACAGACATACATGCGCACCTTGCCAGCCTCGATCGGCACAAAGGTATCCCTGGTGCGCGACAGACTGTTATACAGTTTCAGCATGTGATTCGGCTCCATGGCAATAATCCAGCGCCGCCTGCAGACGTTCGCGGCAAACATCCGGGCCCAGCCAGTCCCACACACGCCCCATTTCGGGGCCGTGCATGACACCCGTGAGCGCGACCCGCAAGGGCATGAACAGGCCCTTGCCTTTGGTACTGGTCCGGCCGCCAACCGCCTTGGCAAAACCGCCGAACTCCTGCCCCGATGTATCCAGCAGCGTCAGACTGGCGTGAAAAAAAGCGCTGCCGGCCACCGCCAGCACCTGACGTTCCTGCTCTCCCATGGCAGGCGGACCGGCGGAAAGGCGCTGCAGCCACTGCGCGACGTCGCCCGGCAACTCGATGTTGTCGCGCACCACTCCAAGCAAGGCCGCCAGTCGGGCGTCGCTCCAGTCGGCCGACATCCCCCTGCCCTCCTCGCTCTGTTTGAACCAGTCAACGAGGCTGTTCGTAGCTGCAGCGGCCACCGCTTCTTTTTGCCAGTAACGCAACTGCCCCTCGTCATACCGTGCCGGGGCCTTGCCCAGGCGGTCGAGCGAAAAACCCGCAGCCAGATCATCGAGTCCGGCGAAACTGTCCCCGCTATAGCTGTGCCCGAGGCGCGCAAGGTAGTTGAGGATCGCACCGGCCAGATAGCCCGCTTCACGCAGCTGCCGTATGCTGCGGCTCCCGTGGCGTTTGGACAGCGGACTCCCATCGTCGCCGGTGATCAGTGACAGGTGGCCGTAGGCGGGTGGGCGCAGCCCCAGCGCCTGCAGGATCAGCAGCTGGCGCGGCGTATTGGTCAAGTGGTCTTCGCCGCGCAGCACATGGCTCACTTCCATCAACACATCGTCTACGGCGTTGCTGAAGAAAAATGCGGGCGTGCCGTCACTGCGGCGAATAATGAAATCACCGATTTCGTCGCTGCTGAAACGCTGTACGCCGCGCACCAGGTCATCGAACTCCACAGGCTCGTGCGGCGGCACCCGGAAACGCCATGTCGGCTTGCCGCCCTGCTCGAGTCTCTGCCCTACCTCCTGGGCGGACAGGTTGGCACAGGTTCCGGGGTAGCGCGGCGGCTGTCCGGCCGCACGTTGGGCTTTGCGGGCCAGCTTCAGCTGCGCATCGCTGCAAAAACAGGGATAGATAGCCCCGGCGGCGTCCAGCGCGGTGTAATACTGCTGATAAACTGGCAAACGCTGGGCCTGAAAATAGGGGCCATGGTCACCGTCAGCTCCGGGCCCTTCCTGCCAGTCAAGTCCGAGCCATCTGAGGTCCCGCATCAGCGCCTGCACGTACTCGGGCCGGCTGCGCTGCATGTCGGTGTCCTCGATGCGCAGCAGGAAGACGCCGTCCTGCCCCGCCGCGCACAGGTAGCTGAACAGGGCGGTACGCAGATTCCCCAGGTGGATTTCGCCCGTTGGGCTGGGCGCAAATCGGGTTTTCAGGCGGGTTTTGCTCATCGCGGCTCAAGACTGTAGAAACCGGCGGGCATGGTAACAAAAATTGGTCGGCAGCGCGGAAATCGTTATCATACTCGGCCCGAAACCTCAACAGGAGACATACTGTGAGCGTGCGTATGCAGACCAACAAGGGCACCATCGTTCTCGAACTGGATGCCGAAAAGGCCCCCGAAACTGTGGCTAACTTTCTCGAGTATGCCGGCTCGGGCTTTTACGACGGCACGATATTTCACCGAGTCATCCCCGGCTTCATGATCCAGGGCGGCGGCTTTGAACCGGGAATGGTGCAGAAATCGACCCGGAGCCCCGTCAGGAACGAGGCCGACAACGGCCTGACCAATGACCTGGGTACGATTGCCATGGCGCGCACCTCAGACCCGCACTCCGCGACCGCACAGTTTTTCATCAATGCCAAGAACAACGGCTTTCTGAACTTCAGCGCTGCGAATGCGCAGGGTTGGGGGTATTGCGTTTTCGGCAAGGTCGTTGAGGGAATCGACGTTGTAAAGGACATCGAGAAGGTGGCGACCACCTCGCGTGCCGGTCACCAGGACGTGCCGCGGGATGACGTCATCATCGAAAAGGTCAGTGTGGACGACTGACTCTGGCCCGGGACCAAACTCCAGGACAGCACTTGGCAAAGACGGGGCAAGATGGCCACACTGTTTATTTCCGATCTGCACCTGCACCCCGCACGGCCGGCCATCAATGAGTGCTTTCTCGGCTTCCTGCAGAACATTCAGGGGAATGCTGACGCACTGTACATACTGGGTGACCTGTTCGAAACCTGGGTTGGGGACGATCACCCCGAGCCAAGCTATGCACCGGTCAGGGAGGCGCTCAAACGCTGCAACCGCTCCGGTACGCCGGTTTTCCTGCTGCACGGCAACCGCGACTTTCTGCTCGGCAAAGAGTTTGCTGCCCAGACCGCCTGCACGCTGCTGGAAGACCCCGCCAGTATCGACCTCTATGGCACCAGGACTCTGCTGATGCATGGCGATTCACTGTGCACGGATGATACCGATTACCAGACATTGCGCGCCCGCGTTCGTGACCCGCAGTGGCAGCGGCGGGCCCTTGCCTTGCCCCTGGACGAGCGCCTGGAGCTGGCCGCACAGGCTCGCGAACTGAGCACCCTGTCGACCGACAACAAGGACGACGAAATCATGGATGTCAATCAGCAGGAAGTGCTGCGGATTTTCGCCAGCCATGATGTCAGGCTGCTGATACACGGTCATACCCACCGACCTGGCATCCACCAGTTCGAATACGCTGGCAGGGAACTGCGGCGCATTGTGCTCGGCGCCTGGTACGAACAAGGCAGCGTCCTGCACGTCGAGGACGGTAGGCTCGATCTCAAGTCCCTCCCCGCCTGAGTCTTTCGGCGGCGGCAGAGATCCGTCTGAAATCCACCGGCACCACGAAGAGTGTATCGGCGACCGGAACATCGGTTTCGTACCCAGTCAACTCGCGCCGTTCACCAGCGTTGTTCCAGTCGGCCAGGATAAGCCCCTTTGCAAGGGCGAAGTCACCGGCATACAGGTAGCGCGCCAGGAAACATGGCGTCTGCAAAGCGCTGGGCGTATGGTCCAGAGTACGTGCCTGCTGCACCGCAAGAGCCTGGCTGTATTCCTGCAGCGCTGCGCGTACGGGCTCGAGAAAATTCGCAACCACCATAGCCGAGTGACAATCCTGGTCTGCTGCGACCAGTTGAACCTCGAGAGTCGGCTTCCCGTCAATCATCGGTGCCTTTGGGTCGACGCGTACGCGCACTGCAATCGGCAGATCATCCGGTTTCAGCGGCGCCTTGCCATTGCCATCGACTTCCAGAACGGTGCGATTGTCGGCTGCCACGCTGTAGATCTTGCGCTGCCGGCGATCAAACAGCAGGAAGTCATTTCCGGACTGCCCGTCATCCGAGCGCAGGTACTCCGGTGTGACGATATAGCGTACGCGGTGGGGCTTTATGCCTGGTTCCTGCTCGGAATACCAGACCATGGTTGCCAGGTTTTGCGCCAGTGCGGCGCTGCACATACTGGCACCGATCAGCACCCGCACAAACAGCTTCAACAGGCGGTTTTGCACTGCAAGTTCTCCTGCGGCTCTATCCATGCCTGAACGCCGCCATCTCTTCCAGGTGCTGCATTTCCAGCTCGCTGAAACCTGCCTGCTTACGCGCCTCGTAGTGAAACGGCCGCTTCACCTGACCGTGCAGGTATTCCTGCAGCAACTGCACGAAAGTCGCATCGGCCGGCAAATCACGCTGCTCACACAGGTAACGAAACCAGCGTGTACCGATTTCGACATGACCTATTTCATCGCGCAGGATGATCTCCAGGGCGTTCACGGCGCGCGCGTCTCCCGTCTTTCGCAGCCGCTGCAGAATAGCGGGCGTAACGTCCAGCCCACGTGCCTCCAGGGCCCGCGGCACCAATGCCATGCGCACCAATGGATCGTGGGCAGTCTTGCACGCCATCTCCCACAGCCCGTCGTGCGCGGCGAAATCACCATAAACATAGCCCAGGTCCTGCAGGCATTCGCACAGCAGACGGAAGTGCAATGCCTCTTCACGCGCGACACCGGCCCAGTCGGTATAATACGCCGCGGGCATCTCACGAAAGCGATACACTGCATCCCAGGCCAGATTGATGGCGTTGAACTCGATATGTGCCAGCGCATGCAGCAGGGTGGCCCGGCCTTCCCTGCTGCCCAGTTTGCGTTGCGGCAGATCGCGCGGCGCAACCAGCAGCGGACGCGCTGGACGCCCCGGCTTATCGACAGGCACCGGCGGCTCCTCAGGCACCAGATGCAACTCCCCCCTGTCCAGCGCCGCGCAGCTTTCCTCCGTCCACTGACACTTCAGAACCGGCTCCTCGCAGCGCAGGCACTGTAGCGCACCGCTGAACAGACTGTTATTCGACCACATGGTTACAGCACACAGTAAAATGATGATTCATGTTTTATTTCAGTTAGATATAACATATACGCGATGTAGAATATAACTATAGGCGCATAAGACAAATTTTGACACGATCTGTACGTTTGTGCATGCTGCAAACAGGCACAACGGGGGGATCTGGCAATTATGACCATACAATATCATGCCCTCGAAATTTACGAGCCCTATGATTACCACGGTGATAACCCGCTCAGCGTATCCGGCATAGCCATACTGGTCGGTCCCATGCGCGACAACTATTACCTGGTCCAGCTGGAACACCCTTTCGTTATTGATCAGGAAGACGTCACCCATCTGCTGGTGCAGCCGCGTTACAACGACGACAAGATAGACCGCGCCGTCGGCAGCACCTGCACCGTCAACATAGCGCGGGTCGTCAGCAAGGCCGACCTGTCACAGGTGAAAAGACTCACATTCGATGATTTCCAACGCTGGGGAGTCGGCAAGATCAGCCCACCGACCTGAGCACCGGTTGACCGGCGCCTACCACCATCCGTGGAAAGGCGGGCGCTGCCAGTCGGACAGGGTGTTTTTACCTCGCGAGAACATCACGGACCCGCCGCCGACACCGGTGTAGTAGTAGTACCAGACAGTCTGCCCGTTAAGCTTGAAATCCCGGCTTGGTTGACCCAGCAGTGCCTCTACCTGCTCCGGGTTCATGCCTTCGCGCAGCGCGGCCCAGTTCTCTGCGACCTGCGGGGTGAGCACAGACCCGGACGCGCTCGCGTCAGCGCCGTCGCCAGGATCGACTTCGTGCCGGGCCGGCGGCGGTTCGGCCGGGCTATTGCTCGACGGCACTGTCGACGAGGGTTCAGCAACCCGGCCCGCTTCGATTGCATCAAGCCGCTCCTGCATGGCCTTCAGTGCCCGCTGCATAGTTTCCACCTCTTGCCGTAAGGCAGCTGTGTCGTCAGCTGGCCGCTGCGGCGGCTGCGCCGGAAGCTGCGGTGGTAGCATCAACAGGATAGCAGCGAGCCCATTGCCAGACATTTTCAAGTGATTCATGGCCAGTCGTCCGTCAACAGCATTAACCTAATCATGGCAAAAATCTCGCTGTGGGAGCGGCCTCCTGGCCGCGATTCGCGCCGGGGGACGGTGCTCCTATAGGTTAACGAAGCCCCCACGACGGGTGAATTCGATAAACCTGGGCCAACAGCTTGTACGTTCAATGTTTCACCGGGCGAAGTCGGTATACAGACCCAAACTCATGCAACTAACAGGTTACAAAATACTACATTGATAAAGCCTCATGTCTGTCGGCGGGTGTCGGCCGCAGGGATGCGGCCGTCAAGCCTACAGGGATGTATTTACGGCGCCCCGCCGACAGACGTGAGGCTTTATCAATGTCTGCCTTGGTAACATAGGGGTGGGCCCCCCCAAACCGGCTCACTGCGGCGACTTGCGAAGCCCTGCCCTGGCCTCAATGCTGGTCCTTTTCCGGTTAGAAAACAAACCAGGCCAGCAGGTACAGGGTATTGTTGTCGGTTGTTTCCTTGCTCTTGGTGGAGCCATCCAGCTTGTTATAGGCCGTATACTGCACCGTCAGCTTGGTGTTCTCCCAGGGAAGGTAGGCTGCCTGCGCGATCCAGCCATTACTGTCAGGATTGAACGCGTCTGCTCCCGTGGCGGTGGGATTCAACGGATCACCATCACTATTCACATACCCTGGGTAATAGGCACCCTTGTCTCCCCAGATGTTGAAGTAGGCCAGCGTTGCGGTTGCATGACTTCCCAAATGGTAAGTACCGTCTGCTTTTGCGGAATCAAAACTCAGAGAGTCCCCCGGGGTGGTGGAATTGATATCCTGATCCTCATGAGTATAAGTGGCATGTACGGACAGCATATCGCCGTTGGCAAAGGGGTGTTCATACTGGGTGTCCAGCGCCGTGTCGATATAACGATCCGTCGGTCCGTTCACGCCATTGGGATGAAATTTGGCCCACATTCCGTAGGTGCCCAGCATGAGGTTATCGCCGTTGCCCGCCGTGTGCTGCCAGGCGAGGCGCCAGTATGGAGCGACATTGGCGATCGTCTGGTTACTCCCGCCGTCGGGTGCCGCTGTGCCCACGTGCGCCGAACGGTACACGGTAAATTCGGTGTAAATACTGTCATGCCACATGCCATAAACGCCCAGACCGCCCGAACTCAACTGCACGAAGTCTTCGGATCCGATAAACGGCTCGACACTGGGTCCGGCCGGTGCGGCACCACCCGGGTCGGACCAGGGATACCCCCATACCGGCCCGGTATTCCATAAGTCCTGCACCGTAGGCGCATTATTCAGCGTCAGGCCATAGCTCAGGTTAGAGTCAGGCAGGTCGTTCGCATAACGGATATCGGTGTTGTCCCAACCAAAATTACCGGATTCTTGCTCATAGGTCATCTGTGCAAATGCGCCGGCACGGTCGCTGATCGCTCCGGCATAAAACAGGCTGAATTGCTGCGGGAACTGCACATCGTCGTTCTGCTTGCCACTCGGCGAACTCTGCACGTGGGTCAAGGAAACCTGCAGCATCGCTGAGAGTGGCGGAATGGAGTTAAGGTTCAGTGCACTGTCAGATCGTGATGACTCCGCAGTGATTGCCTTGATACCCGTCAGCGTGTAGCCGTGCAGTTTGAAACTCCGGCCGAAGGGCGTCAGTTCCGGGAACACGGTATGACACGATGCGCAGGGCAGCCCCGTCTGACGGGCAAAGCTGGGTACAGCCTGCGCCGGCACAGTTACTGCCAGACTGCCTAGCGTCAGGCCCGCAAGCCACAACACCGTTCTGACTGCATCGTATAGCCTGTACCACTTCTTCTGTAACATCATCGCAGTTGCTCCTTGCTATGCCAGATCTTCATAAGATTAATCATTTTCAATGCCGGTCACGGCGGCGTTTCCGTTGATAATTTCATGTTTTCGCCGCACTGATCGGCGTTTGCCGTTGATCCGGAGGGCGGCGGTGATGTCTATACAACCTGAGTTATCAACACCGCAGCCGCTGCATAGCAGGCCGCAATCCCTGCGGATGCTGCAGGGATGGGACATCTATTGAGGGAAGCGCAATCACGGCCATTCCTTCACGACCTGAATGCGCGGCCGCCCGGTGTGCATGGACTACACCATGTGCCATACACGACAACGCTCCGAGATACCGGCAGCCAGCCGGGAACACTTCGATCCTGGATAACGATCGATTGCTTGCGCGGCGCCGATACAAACGACTTCTGCTGCCGGTGCGCGGTGCCCACAAGCTATGGCTATCCGTGCCAGCAGGTAAAAACGTTAGGTAGATCTGGATACCGCGTCAATACATTTCGTATTGATTCCGGTCAACAAAGACAAGAATACTCAAACGATGCGAGAAATGATTGCGTGACAGCAAGAGACGCAGGCGACTAAAACCGGTTTTGCACTGTTATTTAGCTGTCATATTGAGGTCTGCTGGAGCTTTATAAATAATTCGTTAAGTGGATCTTATATACGCGCTACCTTCATTTGCGTAACAGGCGGATGCGTCCACTGACCTGCACGCTGATGCTGCTGGTGCCCTGTTCAATAGCGGGACTGGCAACACCGGCGCGACTCACTGACATGGCTTCAGCGCGCAGCGGCATGGGCGGGCGCAGGCCGCCGGTATGAACACTGAGGTCCATCAGTCGGTAGCCACTCGCACCGAGTGACTTGCGAATAACCTCGGCGCGTTGCTGAAACGCAGCCAGGGCCTCTTCGGTCAAGGCGGATTCAACGTCGCGGCGTTTGGCCGTCGACACAAGAAACTGCATTGCCTGAACCTGCAGGCGTTCCTGCAGTCTGCCGATCAGCTGCGCCAGACGATCGATATCGCCGGACTCCAGTTGCAGTTCCTGTGACCCGCGCCAGCGCACGATCTTACGGTCATCGTAAACAGGATGCGTCTGGTAGGTACCACTGCGCGGCGTGATCGCTGTCTGTCCCTTCAGTTGTTCCAGCGCCCAGTCCATACTCTCATTGATTTGCCGCGCAAGCCTCGCCGGGTCCCGGTCCTCGGCGGTTGCACTCAGGGTGGCCGCGGCGCGGTCGTTTTCCACATCACGCTCCACCCCGACCTGAAAGCTCACCTGATCTTCGATGACGTCCTTATCCGACGCAGCAGTAACTGCGGGAAGCACACTCAGCGCCATCAATATCAACATCCCGGGAACAAGTCGTGTCATGGGTTCTACCTCCGTTTACTCGAGTCCGCGGGCAAGGTCCGCACAAAGATCATCAACCGTTTCGAGGCCTACAGCAACGCGCACCAGGTCATCCGAAATACCCGCCTCGGCACGCTGCTCGGGCGTCAAGCGCCCGTGCGTAGTGGTTGCGGGGTGGGTAATGGTGGTCTTGGTATCGCCCAGATTGGCCGTAATGGAACATAGGTGCGTGGCGTCGATCAGCTTCCAGGCCGCCGGCTGACCGCCATCGAGTTCGAACGAGACGATGCCGCCGAAACCGGTCTGCTGCCTGGCCGCCAGTGCGTGCTGCGGGTGCGAAGCCAAACCCGGGTAAAATACCCGTTTAACACCCGGCTGCCGCTGCACCCACTCGGCGAGCTGACCCGCCGAACGGCAGTGCGCCTGCATACGCAGCGACAGGGTTTCCAGTCCCTTGAGGAATACCCAGGCGTTGAAAGGACTCATGGTCGGACCGCAGGTGCGCAGGAAACCGTACACGGCATCCCCGACCAGGGACTCGCTCCCCACCACGGCGCCACCGACACAGCGTCCCTGCCCGTCCAGGTATTTGGTCGCCGAATGAATCACAATATCGGCGCCCAGTGACAGTGGACGCTGCAGGGCCGGCGTACAGAAACAGTTATCGACCACCAGCAGGCAGCCCTTGGCGTGTGCCAGCGCGGCCAATGCGCCGATGTCGGCAATTTCGGTCAATGGATTGGAGGGGGTTTCCAGAAACAGCAGCCGCGTCTGCGGGCGGATGGCCTGCGTCCAGGCATCGAGGTCGTGCTGGGCCACGAACGTGGTCTGGATGCCGAATTTCCCCAGGTAATTGTTGAACAGCAGCGTGGTACTGCCAAAAATGCTGCGCGAAGCGACCACGTGGTCACCCGCAGACAACAGCCCCGCGCAGGTCGCATAAATGGCGGACATTCCCGATGCGGTGGCGACGCAGCGTTCACCCGCTTCGAGTGCCGCGAGGCGTTCCTCGAACGTCCTGACCGTCGGATTGGTGAAGCGAGAATAGATATTTCCGGGCTGCTGGCCGGAAAACCGCGCGGCCGCGGCCGCTGCGCTTTCAAACACGTAACTCGACGTGGGGAATATCGGCTCCGAGTGTTCCTGCTCCGCAGTACGGTGCTGGCCCGCGCGAACTGCCAGGGTCTCGAAGCCTGGTGTTGAATCTCTTTCCGACATAGTCTACCCCTGCCCTGTCAGCGAAGGTTCGCAGTGATCAAACGCACGGGCACAAAAAAACCCGCTCCCGACTAACCACGAAAGCAGGCGCCATCGCTTTAGCCGCATTTATTAGGCGCCCGCAAGCTGAAACTCAAATCGGCGCTCTCCAAAAAGCTTAGACAAAATGGCCCGCCGGCGTCAAGCGTTATTGTGCATCTCTATCACTTCGTCATCGGAGGCGCGCCGCTTTTCCTTGGCCAAGTCACTGCGCAGGTTTTCCAGGTGTTCGAGGTAGCTGACAGTCACCCCACCGGTCACGTACTCGCCGGTGAACACCGAACAATCGAACTCGGTTATGTTGCGATTACCCCGACGCACCGCGTTGATCAGGTCCTCAAGATCCTGGAACACCAGCCAGTCGGCGCCGATCGCCGCGGCGATTTCTTCCACCGAGCGCCCGTGTGCAATCAGTTCATCCTTGCTCGGCATATCGATGCCATAAACATTGGGGTAACGCACCGGCGGTGCCGCCGAGGCAAAAAACACGCTCTTTGCGCCCGCATCGCGTGCCATCTGGATGATCTGCTGCGAGGTGGTACCCCGCACAATCGAATCATCCACGAGCATGACGTTCTTGTCCTTGAACTCCAGGTCGATGGCGTTGAGCTTCTGGCGCACTGACTTCTGGCGCTGTTGTTGGCCCGGCATGATAAAGGTGCGCCCGATATAGCGGTTCTTGATAAAACCCTCGCGGTACTTTACGCCGAGATTATTGGCAAGCTGCAAGGCCGCGGTTCGGCTGGTATCCGGGATCGGGATAATGACATCGATATTGTGCTCTGGGCGCTGACGACGGATCTTGGCGGCGAGGGTTTCGCCCATGCGCAGACGGGCTTTGTAAACCGAAATATTGTCGATAATGGAGTCGGGGCGGGCCAGGTAAACGTGCTCGAAAATACAGGGGGCATAACGGGGATGGTCTGCACATTGACGTTTCGCCATACCGCCGCCCATACTCAGCAACACTGCCTCTCCGGGGCCCACGTCGCCTGTCAGTTCGAAGCCCAGTGTGTCGAGGGCCACGCTTTCGGAAGCGATCATGTACTCCGCACCTTTGAGCGTCGCGCGTTTGCCGTAGACCAGGGGCCGCACGCCAAAAGGATCGCGGAACGCAACAATACCGAAACCGGTGATCATTGCTACTGCGGCATAGGCGCCGCGGCAGCGCCGGTGAACACCGGCCACGGCCGCAAACACGTCGTCCTGGTCGATTTCCAGCTTGCCACGGCGCTGCAGCTCGTGCGCGAACACATTCAGCAGCACTTCCGAGTCGGAATCCGTGTTGATATGTCGCAGGTCCTCACGGTACAGGTTCTGTTTCAGCTCCTCGGCATTAACCAGGTTGCCGTTGTGCGCCAGCGTAATACCATAGGGTGAATTGACGTAGAACGGTTGCGCCTCGGCAGAACTTTCGCAGCCTGCCGTGGGGTAACGCACATGGCCGATACCCATGGTGCCGCGCAATCGCAGCATGTGGCGGGTATGAAAGACATCGCGCACCAGGCCGTTGTCCTTGCGCAGGCAAAGCTGGTCGCCGTCGCAGGTCATGATACCCGCTGCGTCCTGCCCGCGGTGCTGCAGAACCGTTAATGCATCGTAGATCGACTGATTAACTGTGTTGACTGAAACTATTCCGACAATCCCGCACACTGGCGTTCACCTCAAAGATCAATCGTTGCGCCGAGCCCCAGGAGGCTGTCGGACTTGGGGCTGATCTACTGCGCCGCTGGGCGAACGCCCCATGTTCCCGATCCTTTTCGTCAAATAGCTACAGCTATTCTCCTCAAACGATCGAAACAACGGCCTCGCCCTCCCACCTTGCTCGCTACGATCGCTCAAGTCCGACAGCCTCCTAGAACTTGATGTTCTCGGCGATATCGGCGGGCAGGAAACTCCGCAACCACAAGGCCATATCCTGGAAGTGCTTGAGCAGCAGTGATTCCTGCCACCAGGGGTCCTGCGGTAAGTTTGTCAGACCTGCCAGCAGCACCAGGACCGCCACTATGATCACACCGCGGGCTACGCCGAATATCATCCCAAGGGCACGGTCTGTGGCCGTCAGTCCGGTCTTGGCCACCAGCTGGCCCGCAAGATAACCCACCAGGCCACCGATGAGGACCGTCACGACGAACAGCAGGCCGAAGCCGACGGCATCGCGTATTGAAGGTGTCTCAATCCAGCGGGCCAGCCAGTCGGCCAGGTCGTGGAAGAACAGCAGCGCCACCCACAAGGCCACTATCCAGCTGGCCAGCGACAAAGCTTCCTTGACAAATCCGCGCCACAGACTCAACAACGCAGAGATCGCGATGATTGCCAGCAGGATATAATCTACCCAGATCAAACGCCGGTTCCGCCCAACTTGTGGGCGTACCGCCCCTCAACCGAATGCATATAGAGTAGTCTACTCGAAGACCCCAGGTAGCGACAGCCGGTCAGGGGTTGGAAAGCACACGGCCCTTGAGGTCAAAGGTGTCAGCCAGTTTCTTCTGATCACCCTCCGCCTCGGCACGTTCGAGGTAAGGTCCCACGCGCACCCTGAATAGCGCCTTCCCTTTAACCATCACTCTCTCAACCTGGGTGACGAAACCCGTTTTGCGCAGCCGGTCCCGCAAACGCAGGGCATTCTGCTCACTGGAAAAACTGCCCATCTGCACAACCCAGTTGCCAAGTGGCCCCGGTTCCACTCCTTTGCCGTCTGCGGGAACCGGCTTGACGCCGGTTGGTGTCGGCGTTGCTTCCCTGGGAGCGGATTCCGGGATCTCTGATTCCGGCAGCGGCAGTGCCCGGGTACGGAAGCCCTCCTCATCAGCAGCGGCGGCTTCGGCTGGCTCGGCTTCCGTGTCCGGCGCCAGATCCATCTGCACCACCGAACGCTCGGGTTGCACCGGCACCTCTCCGACCGCCGGAAAACGTTCCAGCGGCTCGCCGATGTTCTGTTCACCGGGTTCCGGCAGCGGCGCCATTTCCGGTACCAGGTTACGATCCGGACTCTCGAGCAACATGGGGATAAAAATGACTCCCAGTGCCACCAGCACAATGGCGCCGACCAGGCGCTGTTTCATCAGGAAATCCATTTTGCCTCTTAGCTAAATTGCGGATTAAGTTCACACCATTCCGCAACGGTGTAGAAAGAACCACAGACCACGATCTGGTCACCCGGTTCCGCCACGGCTTTGAGCGCGGCGAGGGTTTCCTGCATGTTGGCGCAGGTTATCACCGGTTGACCGTCCACCTGCCTACGAATAGCCGCGGCGAGCGCTGCAACCGGGCTGGCACGCTGCGCCTGCAGACCGGTTGCATACCAGGTATCCACGTACGGTCGCAGCGGCTGTATGAACGACGTCGCGTCCTTATCCCGCAGCATTCCCAGGACCAGATAGCGATGGCCTGCAGCCGGCACCGTACCCAGCACATTTGCCAATGCCTGCGCGGCCTGCGCATTATGGGACACATCGAGCACCTGATCCACCGGTCCCCCGACATGTTGAACCCGTCCTGGCAAACGCACACGCCGCAGGCCCGACTCAATGGCCTCACGCGTAACACGCAGGCGTGGCTCCAGGATTTCCAGGACACTCAGCACGCTGGCAGCATTGGTCAGCTGATGGGTGCCAGGCAGAGCCGGCAGCGGCAGATTGCGCAGCTGACGCTTACACCCCTGCCAGTGCCATTGCCGGCCCGTCTGACTGACTAAAAAGTCGCGATTGCGCTGAATGAGATGGGCGCCTCGGCGACCGGCTTCGGCCGCCAGGCTGGCGGGCGGTTCGCTGTCGCCGCAGACCGCCGGCCTGCCGCTGCGCATAATGCCGGACTTTTCGCGGGCTATGGCATCGCGGTCGGCACCCAGCCAGTCGGTGTGGTCGATGCCGATACTGGTAATCAAGGCAACATCCGCGTCGACGATGTTGACGGCGTCAAGCCGGCCGCCAAGGCCAACCTCCAGCAGCGCAACATCCAGGTCCTGGCGTGACATGAGATCCAGGGCAGCCAGGGTGCCGAACTCGAAATAGGTCAGCGTATCGCCCTCACGCGCCGCGTCAACACGGGCGAACAGATCACACAGGGTCTGGTCGGCGACTGCCTTGCCTTCGAGCCGTACGCGCTCGTTGTAGCGAAACAGGTGCGGTGAAGTATAGGCGCCGACGCGGCAGCCGGCCCGCAGCAAGATAGATTCGAGCATGGCCACACACGAGCCCTTGCCGTTGGTACCGGCGACGCTGATGACCACGGGCGCGGGAGTTCGACACCTGAGCCGGTCAGCTACCCGGGAAACCCGCTCCAGCCCCAGATCAATGGCCGACGGGTGCAATGTCTCCTGCCAGGCCAGCCACTGTTGCAACGATGAAAAACGCGGACTCACAAGCATCGGTAATGTCCCCGCAGTCGCGGGGCGGAGGAGCTATTCGAGCGGTGCGCGGTGCGTCAGTATGGACAGCAGCGAGGCAATGCGTTCACGCATTTCGCGGCGGTCGACGATCTGGTCAATGGCGCCGTGTTCCAGTAGGAATTCGCTGCGCTGAAAACCTTCCGGCAGGGTTTCGCGCACCGTCTGCTCGATCACCCGCGGTCCGGCAAAACCGATCAGTGCCTTGGGTTCGGCGATATTGACGTCGCCGAGCATCGCCAGGCTGGCGGAAACGCCACCCATGGTCGGATCGGTCATCACTGAAATGAAGGGTAAGCCCGCCTTGGACAGCCGCGTCAGTGCCGCACTGGTCTTGGCCATCTGCATCAGCGACAGCAGCGCCTCCTGCATGCGCGCGCCCCCACTGGCCGAGAAACAGACCAGCGGCACATCATGGTCGAGACTGGCATTGACCGCGCGCACGAAACGTTCGCCGACAACCGAACCCATCGAACCGCCCATGTACTGAAACTCGAACGCCGCCGCGACCAGGGGCACACCTTGCACATGCCCGCGCACCACCACCAGCGCATCGGTTTCGCCGGTCGCCTTCTGCGCCAGCTTGATACGGTCGATGTACTTCTTGCTGTCGCGGAACTTCAGTGGATCCGCAGGCTGCAGTTCGGCGCCGATCTCTTCGCGCTGCCCGGGATCGAGAAACAGGTCAAGGCGCCTTCTCGCGCTGATACGCATGTGATGGTCGCACTTCGGGCAGACGTCCTGATTGCGTTCCAGCTCGTTACGATACAGGACCGCGTCACAGGTCGGGCACTTGGTCCATAGTCCTTCGGGGACCGCACGCTTGTCCTTGCTTTCTGTCCTGATGCGCGAGGGCATCAGTTTCTCAAACCAGCTCATGCACAGCCTTCCCGTTCAGTTAGCCGCGGCCACCGAGCGCTTCGCGTCCATGGCCGCTCGCATGTCGGCGATCAGTTGCGGCGCTTTGGCAACAACCTCGTCCGGTGTGGCGGCCAGCGCCGCGATTCGGTTTACCAGTGCGCTGCCGACCACGACAGCATCCGAAAATTCGGCGATCTGCGCCGCAGTGTCGGCATCACGAATACCAAAGCCGACACCCACCGGCAGGCTGCTATTGGCACGGATCTGCACCAGCTTGTCCTTCACCGCCTGGACATCGAGCCGGTTTGCACCAGTGACACCCTTGAATGACACGTAGTAGAGAAAACCGCCGCCACTGGCAGACATCTGCTGGATACGCGATGCGCTGCTCGTCGGCGCCGCCAGAAAAATCGGGTCCAATTGGCGGTCCTTGAGGGCGGACACCAGGTCGTCTCCCTCTTCCGGCGGCAGGTCGACAGTCAGTACGCCATCGACCCCGGCATCCTGCGCCGCTGCGGCGAATTTGTCGTAGCCCATCACTTCAATTGGGTTGAGATAGCCCATCAGAACGACGGGGGTATCGGCAT
The DNA here is from genome assembly GCA_963814945.1 of uncultured Gammaproteobacteria bacterium. Classification (GTDB taxonomy): domain Bacteria; phylum Pseudomonadota; class Gammaproteobacteria; order DSM-19610; family DSM-19610; genus Thiogranum. The sequence goes on along the minus strand of CAWFEQ010000016.1, from coordinate 161,936 downwards.
CCTGCTGGCGAAACTTGCCGACGATGTCGAGCACGTTGTGCAGACTGACATGGTGCGCCAGCGCGCGCTCGCACGCCGCCTGGATAGTCGGACCATCGGCCATGGGATCGGAGAAAGGCACGCCCAGTTCGAGCACATCGGCACCCGCTGCTACCAGGGCGTGCATCAGCGGTACGGTGATCTCGGGCCGCGGGTCACCCGCCGTAATATAGGGAATCAGCGCCGTACGACCCTGGCTGCGTAAGTGCTGAAAGCGCCCGGCAATGCGACTCATACCTTGATTCCTTCGAGGGTCGCCACGGTGTGAATATCCTTGTCACCACGGCCCGACAAGTTGACGATGAGGATCTGGTCCTTGTCCATGGTCGGTGCCAGCTTGCGGGTGTAGGCCAGCGCGTGACTGGATTCCAGCGCCGGGATAATACCCTCGGTACGCGTCAGCTCGTGAAACGCGCGCAGAGCCTCGTCATCCGTCACGGCAACGTATTGCGCGCGGCCGGTGTCCTTAAGCAGGGCATGTTCCGGGCCGACCCCGGGATAATCCAGGCCCGCGGACACCGAGTGGGTCTCGATAATCTGGCCATCGCCATCCTCCATCAGGTAGGTGCGGTTGCCGTGCAGCACGCCCGGTCTGCCCGCGCACAGCGGTGCGGCATGCCGGCCGCTGGCAATGCCCTCGCCGCCACCTTCGACCCCGTACATCGCGACACTGTCATCCTTCAGGAAGGGATGGAAAAGACCGATGGCATTGGAGCCACCGCCGACACAGGCCACCAGCGCATCCGGCAGGCGTCCGGCCTGCGTAAGGATCTGCGCACGCGCCTCACGGCCAATAACGGCCTGAAAATCGCGCACCATGGCCGGATAAGGGTGTGGGCCCGCGACCGTACCGATAATGTAAAACGTGTCGTCGACATTGGTGACCCAGTCGCGCATGGCCTCGTTCAGCGCGTCCTTGAGGGTCCGGGAACCCGACTCCACGGACACCACCTCGGCGCCCAGCAGGCGCATGCGGTAAACATTGATCGCCTGACGTTTGATGTCTTCGGTGCCCATGTAAACCACGCACTGCATGCCGTAGCGCGCTGCCACGGTGGCCGATGCGACGCCATGCTGCCCCGCACCGGTTTCGGCGATGATGCGCTGTTTGCCCATGCGCCGTGCCAACATCGCCTGGCCGACGGTATTGTTGATCTTATGGGCACCGGTGTGGTTGAGGTCTTCGCGCTTAAGGTAGATCTGCGCACCGCCCAGCTCGCGACTCCAGCGCTCGGCGTGATAAAGAGGCGAAGGGCGCCCCACAAACTGCGTCAGATCATTGTCGAGCTCGGCCTGGAATTCGGGATCCCGAGCGTACTTTTCGTACGCCAGGCGCAGCTCTTCGAGCGGGCCCATCAGCGTCTCCGCGACAAAACGGCCACCATAGGGACCGAAGTGCCCGTTGGCATCCGGCAGATCGGTCAGCGCCGCAGACTCAACCGTGCGCTTGGCTTGCGTCACCACGTTCTACACCTCGCATAAATGCCTGTATTTTCGCTTCGGACTTTATGCCCTTCCGCTCTTCCACACCACTGCTGACGTCGACCGCGAACGGCCGTAGCTGTTCAATTGCACCGGCGACATTGTCCGGCGTCAGACCACCCGCCAGGATCAGCGGTCGATCGCAGCGCGCCGGCACCTGGCTCCAGTCGAATACCGCGCCCCCGCCGCCGTGGATATCCGGCTGGTACGCATCCAGCAGAAAACCACTGGCGTGCGGATGTGCTGCGATGACGCGCAGCGGGTTGAGACCGGTCTGCATACCAATTGCCTTGACATAAGGCCGGGCAAACCCCGTACAAGCGTCTCCCGGCTCGCTGCCGTGAAACTGCAGCAGATCCAGGGGCAGCGCGTCCGTAATTGCACCGACCTCCGCCCGCGAAGGGTTTACGAACAGGCCCACAACGCTCACGAAGGGCGGCAAAGCGCGACAAATCGCCTGAGCCTGCGGCACCGCCACGCAGCGGGGACTGGCGGGGTAAAACACCAGCCCGATGGCATCTGCACCCGCCCGGGCCGCCGTCAATGCGTCCTCGACGCGGGTAATTCCGCAGATTTTAACCCGGGTGCGCACGCCGCTCCGCCGGTTCGGCAACATAGAACCTGTATGCTAGCAGAATCCGGCCTGATGCGGGAATTTGATAGCAATTTGGCAGGTTATCCATAGCCTGGAACAACCCCGCGGGCAGCCAAGCCGTGCTGTGGCGGATAACTGACGCCAACCAGGTAGAGGCCGCTCGAAGGTGCCGTCACACCCCCCCGGGCACGGTCGCGGTGCTGCAGAACCTCATCGACCCAGTCGGCCTGCCGATCGCCGCGACCAACCGTCATCAACACCCCGGCGATGTTGCGCACCATACGATGCAGAAAAGCGTTTGCTTCGACGTCCAGGTAGACCAGGTCGCCGCGGCGCCCCACTTCCAGGCGGTGCACGGTCCGCACCGGACTTTTCGCCTGGCAGGCCACGGCGCGAAACGAGCTGAAGTCGTGTTCGCCGACCAGGTAGCGTGCCCCCTGCTGCATGCCTGCTTCATCCAGCAGGCGATGCTCCCACGCAACCCGATGGCGCGACAGGGCACTCGGTACAGCGCGATTCAGGATCACATAGCGGTAGCTGCGCCTTTGCGCGGAAAAGCGCGCGTGAAACCCGTCATCCACCGACTGCAGCTGCAGCAGGCGCACGTCGTCGGGCAGATTGGCGTTGGCGCCTAACAGCCAGGAGCGCTCGCTGCGCCGGGCCTCCGTATCGAAGTGGACCACCTGCCAGGTCGCATGCACTCCGGCATCGGTGCGACCCGCGCAGCTAACCTGGACGGGATGATCGGCGACAAAGGACAAAGCCTGCTCCACCGCCGCCTGTACCGAACGTGCGTGCGCCTGGCGCTGCCAGCCGGAGAAACCGGCACCGTCGTATTCAACCGCGCAGGCAAACCGCATGCGCCCGGGAACTACTTGTTGTTGATATAGAGGTTGTCATCAAAACTTGCCACCCAGCCCGGGCGCAAAGCGACCATGGCAGTCATTATCATACCGTTCACAATGGCTTCGGAAAAAAACACCAGCGGCAGGTAGGGGAGGTACTGGTAGCCCAGCCACTGACTGCTGCCGGCATCGACCAGCCACATCAGCAGCGCTCCCAGCGCGCTGGCGATCAGGATGGACAACCCAGCGGCCAGGAATCCGTTGATATAGACGTAGATAAAGAAATTGTGTGGCAGCCGACGCTGCGCGAGACGCAGCAGCGATTCTGTCACCAGCACCGGTACACAGCCCATCACCAGGGCATTCAGGCCGATGCTGACCCAGTGCCCGTCCTGATTGATGATGGAACCGATAGTTACGATCAGCACACCAAACACCGCAAACGCCCAACCGAACATCAGGGTCATCACCGTGACCCCCAGCAGGTGAAAATTCAACGCTGGCAACACCCCCACACGGGTGTTCCACAGCAGTAGCAACACCACACAGGCGCCGAAATAGACATGGGTGAATTCATTGTTCCAGAGGCGTCTCAGCGGCGCCTGCCACAGCGCCGCGAGACACACAAACACCATCAGGGCGTTGGCCGCCCAGAACAGAGCCTTGGGAAATACGTGAACGGGAAAGTCCAAGCGACAACCTGCAGACAGCCGGAGGAAGCGGGCCGCTATTATATCCAAACCACGCATGGCCGGACAAAAAAATCCCCGCGGCTGCGGGGATTTTTTCGGTTTGGGACCGTGTAACGATCAGGACATCTGCGCCATGATACCGCGCGCTTCATCCTTCTGGTGGTCGCTGCCCTCATCCATGACTTCGTCGAGGATACTCCGCGCACCGTCGGGATCGCCCATGTCGATATAGGCACGTGCCAGATCCAGCTTGGTCGACACCTCGTCGAGATCGGTCAATTCGCCGTCACCCTGCGGTTCTTCCTCGGTCCCACCGGCGGCTTCCACGTCGAAATCTTCCAGGTCGAACTCCAGCGAATTGTCCTCGGCTGTGGCGTCGGATTCGATACCATCCATGTCGACATTCGGGTTCGCTTCAAGCGACTCACCGCCGGCTGCCGGCGGTTGGAACTCGACGCTGTCGGGATGGTCGGCATCGTCGGCAGTGGGGTCGAAAGACAGGTCGATCTCAAAGTCCAGGCCGTCCTTGTCTGCCTTGGCCGCCTCGTCGGCGTCGGCGCCCAGTCTATTTCCGGCAGCATGACCGCGCGGACTGAAGTTCGGGTCTTCCGACAGCCCGCCGTCATCTTCCAGGTGTCCTTTGCCCGCGGCCGGTGCAGCACCGGCCTGGTACATGGGGTTATCCGGATTCAGGTCGCGACCCATTTCGGCCACCTTCTCCCACATCGGGTGGTCGCTGTTTTCGAGCCGCGCCAGCAGGTCCTGAGCGTGCTCATCAAAGGCAGCGTGGTTCTTGGTCGCCATGAAGACTTCCAGCAGCTTGAGGTTCAGATCTTCACGCGCATTGTCCTTTTCGAGCGCGTCCTTGATCAGATCTTCGGCCTGTTGATAGCGGCCGTAAGCCAGGTAGACGTTGGCTTCGGCCAACGGGTCAGCTTCACTGTCGTTCCTGATGGAGCCCATGTCGCTGACCGCAAATTCGGACAGCAGCGAGGATTGCGTCGTCTTGCTGACGCTGGACTCCGGCTGCGATGCAACGGTCTCGCTGTCTGACTCGCTGCGTTCCTTCTGTGCCGCCTGCAGGATGCTCTCCTGGAATTCGGTGTCCACGCCGCGCTTGCGGCGCAGCCCGACGAACGCCAGCAGCACCAGCACCGCCGCGCCGGCACCGAGCCACAAAGGATTAGCCAGCACACGTTCGATGAATCCTGACGCAGTCGCCGTCTCCGGCATCGCCGGCGTCTCGGCCGCTGGTGCTGCAGCCGGCACGGTCTGCGCCTGGGTCTGTGAACCTGCAACGGTTGGTTCACCACCCGTTTCCGCCTCGGCACCCTCCGGCGCGGCCGCAGTTTTATCACTGGCACCGTCCTCGCTGGCGTCAACAGCAGTATCCGCAGGTCCAAACGCTTCGCTGCCATCCGCTGCGGTCACAGCGTCGCCAGCCAGGGGTTCTGTCGTTGCCACTGGCGATGCTTCGGTACCTGCAGTTTCGCCCTCCTCCATCGCGGTTTCACCGCCGATGGCGGCGGTCGCAGCGTCCTCACCTTCCGCGGCGCCTTCAACCGACGGCGACGCTTCGGCAGCAGCCTCAGATGGTGTCGTTTCTGCGGGCGCAGTTTCCTCTTCCTGCATGGACTCGACGTTCGCACCGGCGCTTTGCGCCTGCAGCCGCGCCAGTTCGTTGTCCTTGAGCTGAATCAGGCGCTGCATGTTGGCGATCTGCTCCTCGAGCAGGGACACCCGCCCGGACATTTCCTCGCCCTGGCGCCGCTCTTCCTCCAGCGCCTCGTTGGCCATCATCAATTCTTTCTGCATGGTCTCCAGGTCTGCGCTGCTCTGGGTTCCGGCCGCTTCGTCTGTCGTGTCGGGTGCCATCAACTGCAGACTGGGTTCGCCGCCGGCCACAGGCGCCCCTGGAGCGGGCGTCGTCGCCCCGCTGTCGCTGCCGGCCACTGCCGCCATCGGCGCCAGACCGCGCGCGGCGCGCCAGGCCGCATACTGCGCCCGGGATTCGCGCACAGCTGCGCTGCGACCGATGGAAGTCAACTCCTCACGGTCGGGGATGCGCAGCACGTAGCCCGCTTTGAGATTGTTGATGTTGCTATCAATGAAGGCCTCGGGATTGGCGCGTAACAGGCCCAGCATGGTCTGCTCGATACTGACACCATCGGGACGCACCGACTCGGCGATACTCCACAGGGTATCGTTGCGTCGGGTGGGACCGTACTCGCCCGGGGACACCGATACCGGCGGCATCTGTGCGGTGTGAGTGACGCGGGCCGCGGGCGCTGGGCCGACGGCACTCCCGCGCGCTGGAGACACCTGCCGGCTGGCGGGAGCCTGGGCAACGGCGGGCGCTGCCGGCATGGTTACCGGTGGATCGACGAGTACGGTGTACTCACGAACCAGGCGGCCCTTGCTCCAGGACATTTCCAGCAGAAAGTCTAGAAAAGGTTCGCGTACCACATCGCGACTGGTGATATGCACCACCGGTTTGCCCGCGGTGTTGTGTCCGACGGAAAACTGAAGCTTATTGAGAAACAGCGTGCGCTCGATGCCGGCGCTGGCGAACGCCTGACTGGAAGCGATGGCAACCTTGAGTTCCTCCAAATCCGGATCGGTGGCGGAGAGAAGTTCGACCTCCGCATTAAGTGGCTGATTAAGCGCCGATTTTAGCTCTATGTCTCCGAGTCCCAGCGCCACCACGTTCGTGCTGGCGAATGCGCCCAGCATTGCCATTGCCAAGGCCGATTTCCTGAACATAAAAAGGTCCCCTTTTTTCCCTCGTTCGCGTCTCGATAGCGAACCCGGTCGCTCTCCCGACCGGAGCGTGTCCGCAACTGGCAGTCCTGAAACCAGCCCCTGCAAGCATATCTCAGAGGTGGTTTTTTACCAGTATTTCAGCGATCTGAATACTGTTCAGGGCTGCCCCTTTGCGCACATTATCGGCGACCACCCATAAATCTAAACCTCTGGGATGAGAGATATCTTCACGGATACGACCCACATACACCGGATCGTGACCCGCAGCCTCGGACACGGCCGTCGGGTAGCCACCATCGGCACGTTCATCCAGCACCACTACGCCCGGCGCCCGGGACAACAGTTGCCGACACTGCTGGGCGGTTAGTTTATCCCGCGTCTCCAGGTGAACCGCTTCTGAATGTCCGAAGAACACCGGTACACGCACCGCCGTGGGGTTTACCGTGATGGACGCGTCTCCCATGATCTTCTGCGTCTCCCAGACCATCTTCATCTCCTCCTTGGTGTAGCCGTTTTCGAGGAACACGTCGATGTGCGGCAGCACGTTGAAGGCAATCTGCCTGGGGTACACCTGGCATTCAATTGGCTTCATATTCAGTATGTTAGTGGTTTGTTTGGCGAGTTCTTCGATGGCTTCCTTGCCGGTTCCCGAGACCGCCTGGTAGGTGCAGACGTTAATCCGTTCAATACCGACGGCGTCGTAGATAGGCTTCAGCGCCACCAGCATCTGAATCGTCGAGCAGTTGGGGTTGGCGATGATGCCGCGGCTCTGGTAGTCGGCGATCTTGTGCGTATTGACTTCCGGGACCACGAGCGGAATATCGTCGTCGTAACGGAACTGTGAGGTGTTATCCACCACCACACAACCAGCCGCGGCTGCCTTCGGGGCATATTCCGCGGAAATCGAAGCACCCGCCGAAAATAACCCGATCTGTGCCCTGGAAAAATCGAAGCTGGCCAGATTCTGCACACTCAGCTGCTTGCCCTTGAAACGGACCCGCCTGCCAGCGGAACGCTCGCTCGCCAGCGCGTACACCTCACCCACCGGGAAATCCCGCTCGGCGAGAATCTCCAGCATGACTTCGCCGACCGCCCCGGTAGCACCGACCACGGCGACGTCAAAGGTACGACTCATCAGTGACTCCTGAACTTAAACTTTAACCACAGAGGCGCACAGAGGCGCACAGAGGGAAACCCGCAAAAAAAAGCTATTTACCGCCAAGTCACGCGAAGTCGCGCCAAGTTTATGAATTTCTGCCGCCCCACGGGGATGGGATCGAATACTGTCCTGTCAGGCTGGATGGTGCCAGCATAGTACCTGAACCGACAATTCGATCAAACTTTGCGCGACTTCGCGCGACTTGGCGGTAAAGTTTCAGTCTTAATGATTTCCCTCTGCGCGCTTCTGTGGTTAATCCACTCACCCCAACGCAGCCACCACAGCGTCTCCCATCTCAGCGGTACCCACGGTCGACTGCCCCTTGGCGGCAATATCCGGGGTTCGCAAGCCCTGGTCCAGAACCTTGCCAACAGCCGCTTCGATACGCTCCGCATCAGCTGCATCACCCAGGCTGTAACGCAACATCATGGCAACCGACAGAATCGTAGCCAGGGGGTTGGCAATGCCCCGTCCGGCAATATCCGGGGCCGAGCCATGAATGGGTTCGTACATCCCCTTCGCCTGCGCGTCCAGCGACGCCGATGGCAACATACCGATCGATCCGGTCAGCATGGCAGCGGCATCCGAGAGAATATCACCGAACATGTTGCTCGTCACAATGACGTTCGAACTGCTTCGGAGCGCGCACCAGCTGCATGGCGGCATTGTCGACATACATGTGGCTAAGTTCCACGTCCGGATAGTCTTTGGCCAGGCGAATCATGGTCTGGCGCCACAGTTCGGTCACTTCCAGCACGTTGGCCTTGTCAACTGAACAGAGCCTGCGGTTGCGCTTGCGCGCAATCGCGAACGCCGAACGGCCGATACGCTCGATTTCGGATTCGCGGTACACCAGCGTGTTGAAGCCTTCCTTTTCGCCGTTTTCCAATAAACGCACACCGCGCGGTTTGCCGAAATAAATGCCCCCAGTGAGTTCGCGCACAATCATGATATCCAGGCCAGCAACCACCTCGGGCTTGAGGGTTGAGGCCGCCGCCAGCTGCGGATAGAGGATCGCCGGTCGCAGGTTGGCAAACAAACCCAGCTCGGCGCGCAACCCCAGCAAGCCCTGCTCCGGACGCAGTGACCGTTCGAGACTTTCATACCGGGGACCGCCTACCGCGCCCAAGAGGATGGCGTCGGCGTTGCGCGCCTGTTCGAGGGTCTTCCGCGGCAGCGGCTGCCCCGCGGCATCGTAGGCCGCACCACCCACCAGACCTTCCGCCAGCACCACGTCGAGAGTGTCGGCCTTGAGGCGGTTCAGCACCTTGACCGCTTCGGCAATGATTTCCGGACCGATGCCGTCACCGGGCAGAACCAGTATTGTTTTGGTCATTCAGTACACCCTGTGAACACACTTGGCCAATCGGCCGATGAAAATCGTAGGTTGGGCTGAGCGCAGCGAAGCCCAACATTGAAGTGCCTGATGGCCTTTGTCAGCGTTGGGCTTCGCTGCGCTCGGCACCAACCTGCTCGTCGCTACCGACCTGCCCCCTAGGAGGCTGCCGACGGCGGTTACAAGCCCCCATCGGAGACACCAAACAACCAGGGCGCCTGCTGTTTCCGCCGTGTTTCGTAGGCTTTGATGGCGTCAGCCTGTTGCAACGTCAGACCAATATCGTCCAGGCCGTTCAACAGGCAGTATTTGCGAAACTCATCCACCGCGAATGGGATGCGCGCACCGCCGGGCGTAGTGATGGTCTGGGCCTCCAGATCCACCTTCAGTCGATAGCCTTCAGTCTTTGCCACTTCCTCGAACAACAGATCCATGGTCGCCGCGTGCAGGACAACCGGCAGCACACCATTCTTGAAACAGTTGTTAAAGAAGATGTCTGCAAAACCTGGCGCGATGACGACGCGGAAACCGGCATCTTCCAGTGCCCACACGGCGTGTTCGCGCGAAGAACCGCAACCGAAATTCTCCCGCCCCAGTAGAATCTGCGCCGCGGCATAGCGTGGCTGGTTGAGGACGAACTCCGGATTGAGCCGGCGCCGACTGTGGTCCTGGCCGGGCTCACCGGGCTCCAGGTACCGCCAGTGGTCAAACAGATTCGGACCGAAACCGCTGCGCTTGACCGACTTCAGGTATTGCTTGGGGATAATCGCATCGGTGTCGACATTGGGCCGGTCCAGGGGTGCTACCAGGCCATCGATTCTAACAAAGGGTTTCATACAGTTCCCCGTCTCGCCATGGACGCACGCTTCAACGCGCCGAGCACATGCGTGTTCACCACCCATCCGCGCTGTGCAATCCGGTGCGACTTCACGGTCATGCGGTTTCCAGTTGCCTGACGTCAATAAAATGTCCAGTTATCGCTGCCCCAGCCGCCATCGCCGGACTCACCAGGTGGGTCCGGCCACCGGCACCCTGACGTCCCTCGAAATTGCGGTTGGACGTCGACGCGCAGCGCTCACCAGCGGCCAGCCGGTCGGCATTCATCGCCAGGCACATGGAACAACCCGGTTCACGCCACTCGAAACCGGCGGCGAGAAAAATGTCGTGCAAACCTTCCGCTTCGGCTTGTTGTTTCACCAGGCCCGAACCCGGCACCACCATGGCCAGCGTCACGTTATCCGCCACCCTGCGTCCCTTTACCACGGTAGCCGCGGCGCGCAGGTCTTCGATACGTGAATTGGTACAGGAACCGATGAACACCTTGTCGACGTTGATAGCCGAGATCGGTGTGCCCGGTTCGAGCGCCATGTAGGCGAGCGCCTTGCGCATGCCGTTGCGTTTCACAGCATCGGCTTCCCGGTCCGGGTCCGGCACCACGGCGTTCACCGCAACCACCATCTCCGGTGAGGTACCCCAGGTCACCTGAGGAGCGATATCCTCCGCCTTAAGGGTGACGATGCGGTCGAACAGCGCGTCGGCGTCGCTGTGCAGATCGCGCCAGGCCACGACAGCACGCTCCCAATTCGCGCCTTGTGGTGCAAAGGGCCGGCCAGCGACGTAATCGACAGTCGTCTGGTCTGCTGCCACCATGCCGGCGCGCGCGCCGGCCTCGATCGCCATGTTGCATACTGTCATACGCCCTTCCATTGACAAGGATTCGACCACGCTGCCCGCGAACTCAATTGCATAACCGGTCCCGCCCGCCGTACCGATTTCACCAATCACCGCGAGCACGACATCCTTGGCGGTCACCCCGGAACCGAGCTGCCCTTCGATGCGCACCTGCATGTTCCTGGACTTCTTCTGAATCAGGCACTGCGTGGCGAGCACGTGTTCAACCTCTGAAGTACCGATGCCAAAGGCCAGCGCGCCGAAGGCGCCGTGCGTCGAGGTGTGCGAGTCACCACACACCACGGTCATACCAGGCAGCGTGGCGCCCTGCTCGGGACCAATGACGTGCACGATACCCTGACGGATATCGTGCATCCGCAATTCGTAAATACCGAAGTCTGCGCAGTTCTGGTCGAGTGTCTCAATCTGAATGCGCGACACCGGATCGACAATGCCGGCAACGCCCCGGCTGCGGCCGGTTGTCGGCACATTGTGGTCCGGCACGGCCAGGACCGAGTCGACGCGCCAGGGTTTGCGGCCGGCGAGGCGCAGACCCTCGAACGCCTGGGGTAACGTCACCTCGTGGACCAGGTGGCGGTCAATATACAGCAGCGCCGTACCATCCGCTTCTTCACGGACCAGGTGCGCATCCCACAACTTGTCATAAAGTGTCTTGCCAGCCATCGCCGCATCTCCTGATGATGCGGCAAGTCTAAGACCGGAGTACCGATAACACAAATTCATATTTTTCATGTATTGTATGACAAAATGGAATTAATAAACGGGTGCCTCTGGTTCACAGCGCCGCCTTGAGGAACAGCCAATGCATATCGCCGCTCTTAAAGCCTTCGTTGCCGTGGCTGACGCCGGGTCTTTTTCGCTGGCCGCGGAGCACCTGTTCCTCACCCAGCCGGCGATCAGCAAACGGGTTTCGGCGCTCGAAAATGAACTGCAGACACGCCTGTTTGACCGCATCGGCCGCGGCGTTACCCTCACCGAGGCCGGCGAAACCCTGCTGCCGCGCGCGCGGAACATTCTCCTCGAACTGGAAGACAGCGTGCGCAGCCTGTCCAACCTCAGCGGTGAGGTACGCGGCATTCTGCGATTTGCAACCAGCCACCATATTGGGCTGCACCGGTTGCCGCCGGTACTGAAGCAGTTTGTGCGCCGCTATCCCGAGGTGCGCCTGGATGTTCGCTTTATGGACTCAGAACAGGCCTGTCACGCGGTCGAACTGGGCGAACTGGAACTCGCCATCGTGACCCTGCCGCCTTCTCCGGCCCCGGTGCTGCACGTGGAAAAAGTCTGGGACGACCCACTGGCTGTCGTGGTCTCCGAGGATCACCCGCTCGCGGCCAAGCCCCGGCCAGGGCTCAGTGACCTCGCCGCCCACCCGGCTATTCTGCCGGCGACGAACACCTATACCCGACAGATCGCTGAACAGGCGTTTACAAAGCTGCACCTGAAACTGGACGTGGCACTGTCCATCAATTACCTGGAAACCATCAAGATGCTGATATCGGTTGGCATCGGCTGGGGTGTCCTGCCGGTTACCATGGTGGATTCCCAGACCAGGTCTCTCACGATCAAGGCACTGGACCTGAAACGCAGCTTGGGCACTGTGAACCACCGCGACCGTACCCTGTCCAATGCCGCGCGGACGCTGAGCGACATGCTGCTGCACCCGCTGTAGGGCCCGGCTGCCGATGACCAGGCACTTGAGATTACTGGACAAACAGAACGCCGGCGAAACGTTGATGAAACGGGCGCTTTTCCATTAGCATCATGAGGGTTGCTTGCTGGACCCGGCCGCATCCGTGCTAAAATCACGCGCATCAGGACCTTCGTGACAAACCTAAGGTGACGCTTATGTCCGACGAGCAGTTCAAATCGCAGTTAACCGACGAACTCAAGGTTTCTCCGGAAGCCATCGAGCAACTTATCGCACTCACCGAGAATGAACAGGGTGTCAACGGCGTTCGCATATTCGTCTCGGGTGGCGGCTGCGGCGGCATGTCTTACGGTATGACCTTCGTCGAAGAAGCCATGCCCAACGACTGCGTGCTGGAGCAGGACGGTATGAAGATCTACATCGATGCCGTCGCGCTTGGTTTCCTCGAAGGAGTGGAGATCGACTACAAGACACAGGGTGTCAACCGCAGCTTTGTGTTCAAGAACGTTTTCGCCAATACCGGCGGCGCCGGTACCTGTGGCGCCTGCGGTGCCGCGGGTGGTGGCTGCGCCTGAGCCAGCCGCGTTTACTGCTCGTTGCCCAACCCAGCAGCTACCGTATCGCGCCCTACCTCAGCGCCGCCCGGGAGATGGGACTGGACGTGCTCATTGCGTCACGCGGCGAGCACTCGCTGACCACCGAAATCAACCAGGGACTGCACCTGGATCTCGATAACCCTGGCGCGGCGGTGCGGGATATTCTCGCTATCGCTGCGCAGGCACCGTTCGCCGGGATACTCGGAAGCGACGACAGCACGGTGGAAATTGCCGCCCACGCGGCCCAGCAGCTCGGCCTGCCGCACAACCCGCCGGCGGCCGCGCGCCTGTCGCGCCGCAAGGATCTGGCGCGCGCCCAGCTGTTGCGGGCCGGCTGCCCGGTGCCCAGCCACTGCCTCATCGACCTGCGTAAGCCTCTGGAAAAGCAGATGCACGGCCTGCCCTGGCCATGCGTGGTCAAACCTCTGAACCTGTCGGCCAGCCGCGGCGTGATTCGCGCCAACACGCCTGCCGCATTTATCGCGGCCTGCGAGCGTGTCGGGAAGATCATCGCCGATGCCGCGGACGAAATCGAACGCACCCACGTGCTGGTGGAAGACTATATTGACGGTATCGAGGTGGCCTACGAGGGCTATCTGCATCGGGGTCAACTGTCGACACTGGCGCTGTTCGACAAACCCGACCCACTGGTCGGACCGTTCTTTGAAGAGACCATCTACGTCACCCCGTCGCGGCTGGACAGCGCTGCCCGGTCTCGGGTCAAGCAGCGCGTTGCCGAGGCCTGTGCTGCGTATGGCCTGACCACCGGTCCCGTACACGCGGAACTGCGCATCAACGCCCGAGATGCCTGGATACTGGAAGTCGCCTCGCGCACCATCGGCGGCGACTGTGCCCGGACACTGGATTCTGAAGGCGACATGCATCTTGAAGCCCTGACGATCTCACTGGCAATCGATCAGCCGGTCCAATGGCGGCCCCTTCAGGGTGCCCGCGGTGTGATGATGCTGCCGATCCGGCAAGGCGGCGTACTGCGGCGGGTCGAAGGCATCAGTGCCGCAGCCCGCGTGGCGCATATCGAAAAAGTGGATATTGTCGTGCGGGAGGGCTATGAGCTGGTGCCGCTGCCGGAAGGCAACCAGTACCCGGGCTACCTGTTTGCCCGCGCGGACACGCCGGAACAGGTAGTCAGTGCCTTACGCGCCGCTCACGCGAGGCTGAACTTCGTGGTCGCCCCGGTGTTCCGCATGACGGCGGAAGCTGGCTAGCCAGAAACGCAACCGGCCCGCCGCTCAGCGGCGTATCCGCATCGCGAGGATGTCGCGTCTGCAGGCTATTTCTTGCCGCCGCCGGCCTGGCGAAACTCGGCAGGTAACTGGCCATAGTCGCCTTCGCCGAAAAAGAATCCCTGCATGTGTTTTTCGATGATCTCCATGCTCTGCGGATCGGCAGTCGTCAGGCCGTTTTCATTGATGATCATGGTCAGCCGCTCGAGCCACTGGTTCCAGCCTTCGCGGGAAACGTTGGCGTAAATCCGCTCTCCCAGTTCGCCCGGGTGGGGCGGCCGGTCGAGACCCTCGGCTTCAACCCTCAACACCACGCACTGTACTGTTCTCGTCATTGCACTAACCCTTTGCGTCCAGGCATTATGCCTGCCTCTGTTCGTACTTTTTCAGCAACACACCTTCGTCGCCGCAACAGCCCGCAGCGCATTTCTTGACCTGGCGAATCTCCTCGGCGCTGTTGTTGAGGTAGAATTCCACGGGCCGGTTTTCGCTCGCGCAATCACAGCCTTTGTCATTATACACGTAAACGTTTTTCAGCCCTGCACGCTGCGCCGCGTCGCGCGCAGCAAACAGCGCGGCGTCGGGTGTCGGCGGCACGTCGCTCAGGCGGTAGGCGGGAAAAAAGCGGGTAATGTGCCAGGGGCTGTCCGCACCCAGGTTGTCGCGCACCCAGGCGGCGATCGCGTACTGTTCCTCGGGATCATCGTTCCTGCCGGGGATAATATTGGTGCGGGTTTCCACGTGGATGCCCAGATCGTGCGCCTTTCTGATCGCGTGCAGCACCTGCTCTACCCGCGCCGGCCTGCAGATTTCGCGGTAGAAATCATCGCGCATACTCTTGATATCCGAGCAGAGCACGTCGATGTGCGGAGCCGCCAGCGCCAGCGCCTCGTCAGTGACGAAACTGTTAGACACGTACACGGTGTAGAGCCCGGCCTGGTGTGCCAGCTCGGCGGCATCGACCACATACTCCAACCACACCGCCGGTTCCGAGTAGGTGAACGCGATACCCTGGACACCGGCACGCACAGCAGCGTTGATGAGTGCCTGCGGAGTTACCCACACCTCTCGCGATTCGCCGCGGGCGAGATCATCCAGGGCCTGCACCCCCCAGGAGATTTCCAGGTTATGGCATCCGCCGCAGCGAAAACTGCAGCCGTAGCTGCCCACCGACATGACGCGGGTTCCGGGCCGGTAGCGGCGCACCGGCTTGTCCTCGATAGCGTCTACATCAATCGACGAAAGAATCCCATAGGAAAGGTTATACAGCGTGCCATTGCGGTTGACGTGTGCCTGGCAGAAGCCACGCTGACCGTGGCCGATCTTGCAGCGCCACAGGCACAAGTGACAACGGGTGGTACCGTTATCCAGTTTCTCCTGCAGGCGGGTTTCGACCAGCTGGTAGGTTTGCAGCGCTGACACGGCGTCACCGGTAATTAGTTGCCTCAGCGACATTATAGGCGGTCGAGCCGCGCGTTTCCCCATGCGCCAGGCAGGGTTACTCGTAATGCCTGTCTGCGGCACGGTCCGCTGCATCGCGTTGGCCGCCGCTATCGTTGAGGACGCCGCCTGTTCGCGGGGAACCGCATGCGCCATGGCCCGGTCTCTCCATCAGAGCACGCGCCGGCCATCTAGAGGCTGTCGGATTTGGGCGATCGTAGCGAGCAAGGTGGGAGAGCGAGGCCATTTTTTCGATCGTTTGAGGAGAATAGCCGTAGCTATTTGACGAAAAGGATCGGGAAAATGGGGCGCTCTCCCACCGGCGCAGTAGATCAGTCCCAAATCCGACAGCCTCCTAGCTCGCGGTTACTGGAAGGCATACAACCCGGCCCGGCCGGCGATACGACGCTGCCCAGGCTGGCATTTCGGGGTGGATCAGTGATTATATTGACACATGGCAACTGAAATCGAACGCAAGTTTCTGGTCCGTGGTGACAGTTGGCGCGCCGGCGCAGTCGGCACCGACTACCAGCAGGGCTATCTCTCCATCGCGCCACAATGCTCGGTACGGGTGCGCGTCGCCGACGACCAGGCCTGGCTGACCATCAAGGGCGCCAGCGAAGGCCTTGCCCGCCTGGAGTTTGAATATCCCTTACCGCGCGACGATGCCCAGGCGCTGCTGGGCCTGTGCCTGCCCGGCATTATCAGCAAGACCCGCTACGTGCTCACCCACGGCAAGCACCGCTGGGAAATCGATGAATTTCACGGCGACAATGCTGGCCTGTTGCTGGCAGAAATCGAACTGGAGCACGAAGACGAGGCTTTCCAGAAACCCGAGTGGCTCGGCGAGGAAGTCTCCGCCGATCGCCGCTACTACAACGCCGCCCTGAGCGCCCATCCCTATTGCCAGTGGAAAGACGACGTTTAAAGTCCCGACAGGGGGGGCTCTAAGCCTTCGCCTTCCGGCAACGGGTGGCATGTGAATGCCGACATGTAGGTTGGTGCTGAGCGCAGCGAAGCCCAACGCAGCCCACCATAATGCCTTGTGTCGAGGCGTCGGCCCGGCCGGCAGTTCAGATGCCAGGGTGATCAGGTGCGGGGCTGACCGTGGCAGTGAGTCTGGAAATGCTTCAGTGCACGTCTGATGGAGTCAAAAGCAACCTGTTCAAAGGGTATGTCTCCGGCGTCGATCCAGCGAACGCCGGCAACGTCATCGGCCGGCCGCAGTAACGGTCGTTCCTCCAGCTCGACAAGGTAGATAAGATCCACCGTCTTGTACTCGATGCCGGCGTAGGGGTAAGTATTGGGGAAAGACGCCATGTAGGTGGCGCGGACATTCTGCAGGCCCAGCTCTTCGGCCAGTTCGCGCGACAGCGCCGCTTCAACGCTCTCGTCGTTGTCCACAAAGCCGCCCGGCAAGTCCAGGCTTCCCGCCTTCGGTTCGCCGGCGCGCAGCGCAAACAGAACCTCACCGGCGTGCAGGATGATAGCAGCGACAGCTGCTGCGGTGTTCTGATACCAGACAAACTCGCAGCTTGCGCAGCGCCACGATTTTTCGGCCACCTGCCGGAACGTCTGTTCGCCGCAGTCGGGACAAAAACGCATAGTGCGCGATCGCGCCATCAGTCAGTCAACCGCCAAAAGCAAGTATTATACCCGCTGAGACGCGATCCGCGCGGTCACTCCTGGGCGGCAATCTGCATATCGCGCTGTATGCGCTTTTCTTCCAGGCGCATGATCCACCAGCCAACCAGCGCGCCAAGGCCGACAAGTGTAATCAGGATGGTTGCGAGGGCGTTGATCTTGGGCGTAACTCCAAGGCGAACAGAGGAAAACACCTGCATCGGCAGCGTGGTCGATGACGGCCCGGAAACAAAACTGGCAATCACCAGATCGTCCAGTGACAGGGTGAACGCCAGCAGCCAGCCCGCAATCAGTGCGGGAGAAATAATCGGCAGCGTGATCACCATGAAGGTCTTGAGCCGGTCTGCTCCCAGATCCATGGCCGCATCTTCCAGCGACATGTCGAACTCTTTGAGACGCGACGACACCACCACGGCGACATAGGCAGTACAGAAGGTGACGTGGGCGATCCAGATGGTCAGCATGCCGCGCGCTCCCGGCCAGCCGATCCACTTGCTCATGGTGACGAACAGCAGCAACAGGGACAGGCCAATAATCACATCGGGCATCACCAGCGGCGCCGTGATCATGCCGGAGAACAGCGTGCGCCCGCGGAAGCGCTGAAAACGTACTATCACTATGCCCGCCATGGTTCCCAGCAGGATAGCCGCCCAGGCGCTCATGAAGGCGATCTTCAGGCTGCGCCAGGCCGCCGCCATCATCTGCTGATCCTGAATCAGTTCTGCGTACCACTTGGTTGAAAATCCGCCCCAGACCGTGACCAGGCGCGACTCGTTGAACGAATAGACCATCAGGATGACGATGGGCGCATAAAGGAACAGGATACCCAGCAACAACAGAAACCGGGGAAGTAGCAGGCTGCGGCGCCGGGTGCTCATGGGGTTTCGAGCTCCCGCGCCTGGTAGTGGTGAAACAGCATGATTGGAATGGTCAGCAGCAGCAGCATCACGATTGCCACGGCCGACGCGACTGGCCAGTCGCGGTTGTTGAAGAACTCCTGCCACAGCACCTTGCCGATCATCAGCGTTCCGGCGCCACCGAGTAGCTCGGGGATCACGAACTCACCCACCGCCGGGATAAACACCAGCATCGAACCGGCGAGCATGCCGGCCTTGGAGAGCGGCAGTATCACTTGCAGGAAGACCTGCCACGGTCTCGCTCCCAGGTCGGTCGCCGCCTCCACCAGGCGCATGTCCAGCTTGACCAGGTTCGAATAAAGCGGCAGCACCATAAACGGCAGATAGGCGTAGACAATGCCGATGTACAGCGCCGCCTCGGTATGCAGGATATGCAGCGGCATGTCAATAATGCCCAGCGTTTTCAGCAGCTCGTTCAACAGTCCCTCATTCTTGAGGATACCGATCCAGGCATAGATGCGTATCAGAAACGAGGTCCATGAAGGCAGGATGACCAGCATGAGGAAAACATTACGTTTCGCGGGCGGCATGCGGGCGATTACGTAGGCCATGGGGTAACCAACCAGCAGGCACAGCAGGGTGGAATTGAAGGCGATACGGATCGAATTGAGGTATGCCGTGTAATACAGCTCGTCCTCGAACAGGAACTGGAAGTTCGCCAGATTCAGGTTGATCGACAGCTTCTCACCGCTCCACTCGAGAATATCGGTGAAAGGCGGCATGGCGATCTGCGACTCGGCAAAAGAGATCTTCAGTACAATCAGGAAGGGGATGGCGAAAAACAGAAACAGCCAGAAATAGGGAACCCCAATGACCAGCGAACGCGGGTTCCTGAGGAAACCCGGCAGCCAGGCGAGCACCCTAGCGGTAGTCTTTTTCATCGCACCGGCGTCATGACATCAGGACCACGCCCGAATTCTCGCCCCAGGAAACCCAGACCTCGTCGTTCCAGGTAAACCGCTCCCCCGCCCAGCGCTCGGCATTTAACAGGATGGTGTGCAGGACAAAGCCGGACGGCAACCGCACATAGTAGGCAGAGTGACTGCCGAAATAGGCGATATCCTGAATGATGCCTGCTGCCTTGTTGTATTCCTGAGCCGGTTCGTTCTTGCTCAGCGTCATCTTCTCCGGGCGAATCGCGACTGCACAGGTCATATCCTCGATACCGGTGATACCATGGCCCACATAAATGGGCGTCGCCAGCGCGTCGGTCTGAATCACCACGTAATCGGGAAAGTCTTCACGGATGCGCCCGTCGAAGATATTGACGGAACCGATAAATTCAGCCGTAAAGCGGCTGGCCGGCTGTTCGTAGATGTCGTCGGGCTCGCCGATCTGGCGGATGACGCCCCGCTCCATCACGGCTATACGGTTTGCCATGGTCATCGCCTCGTCCTGGTCGTGGGTCACCATGACGCAGGTCACTCCCAGTCTCTCGATAATGTCGACCACTTCCAGTTGCATCTGGCCGCGCAGTTTCTTGTCCAGCGCTGCCATCGGCTCGTCGAGCAACAATAACTTGGGGCCTTTCGCCAGGGAGCGCGCCAGCGCGACGCGCTGCTGCTGACCACCTGACAGCTGATGCGGCTTGCGGCGTGCATATTCATTCATCCGCACCAGCGTCAGCAGCTCGACGACGCGATCGGTAATCTCCGCTCTGGGTATGCGATCCTGTTTCAGGCCAAAGGCGATGTTCTTTTCCACACTCATGTGTGGGAACAGCGCGTAGGACTGAAACATCATGTTGATGGGGCGACGATACGGCGGCAGGTTGCCGATGTCCTGCCCATCGAGGAGGACGCTGCCCGAGGTGGGCGTTTCGAATCCGGCCAGCACGCGTAACAGCGTGGACTTGCCGCACCCGGACGCACCCAGCAGCGCAAAGATTTCCCCCTTGCGGATAGTGAACGTCGCGTTGTCGACGGCACGGAAGTCATCGAAGTCCTTGGTGATACCCAGGACCTGCACATAGTCCTCCGCCCGCGCTCTGGTGGGGGCTTTGCCCGGTTTGCGGGTGGCTTCGTCAGTTTTGCTGACCTGCGTGTCTTGCGCCATTAACACTCCGGCCGGTAACAGACTGTGATGATACCGGGCAGTGGCCGGAAACCACTGCCCCGGTGTCGCTTGTTAATTGTCGCTTGTTACTTACATGCCGGTCTTGACCCTGGTCCAGGTACGCGTATATACACGGTCGACGTTGGGCGGTAACACCTCGAAGGTATACAGCTTTTTCCGCACGTCCGCCGGGGGGTAGATACCCGGGTCGTCGAGGATCTCCTTGTCGATGAACGGCGTGGACGCGCTGTTAGCGTTGGCATACCAGACATAGTTGGAAATCGCGGCGATCACCTCCGGGCGCAGAATGTAATTCATGAACAGCAGCGCGTTCTCGGGATGCTTGGCATCCTTGGGAATCGCCATCGTGTCAAACCACATCGCCGCTCCCTCTTTGGGAATCGAGTAGGCGACTTCCACACCGTTGTTGGCTTCCGAGGCGCGATCGGCTGCCTGGAGAATGTCGCCTGACCAGCCGAGCGCAACACAGATATCGCCATTGGCGAGGTCATTGATGTATTGCGACGAGTGGAAATAAGTGATGTAAGGCCGCAGTTTCATCAGCAGGTCCTGCGCCTTGCCCTTGATCAGCTTGGTGTCGAAGGTATTGGGATCTTCGCCCAGGTAGTTCAGCACCGCGGGAATCACTTCTATCGGCGCGTCGAGGAAAGCCACGCCGCAGGACTTCAGTTCCTTGAGATTGTTCGGGTCAAAGAGCAACGACCAGCTGTCCACGGGGGCACTGTCGCCGAGGACTGCTTTCACCTTGTTGACGTTGTAACCGATACCGGTTGTACCCCAGAGATAAGGAATCGCATGCGCGTTGTCCTTGTCCAGGGTGGCCATTCGCCGCATGAGTTCCTTGTCGAGATTCTTGTAATTGGTCAGCTTGGATTTATCCAGCGGCATGAAAACACCCGCCTGAATCTGGCGGGCCAGGAACGACAGCGACGGCACGACGATATCAAAGCCGGTGTTACCCGCGAGCAACTTGGCTTCCAGCACCTCATTGCTGTCGAAGACGTCGTAGGTCACCTTGATGCCGGTTTCTTTTTCGAAATTGGGGATGGTGTCTTCGGCGATGTAGTCCGACCAGTTGTAGATGTTGAGCACCTTTTCCTCGGCCGCCATGGCGCCAGCGCCCAGGCAGAGCGACAGGGCGACTGCGCTGAGGATATGTTTGACGATTCTTTGCATGGTTGGGATCTCCGTTTTGGCAGGGCCGTTATTGGGACATACATTCAACGTGTAAATCAAACACTACCGGGATGGCAAGTGCACTCTTCGAGCCGGCCGATGACCCGCTGACCGCACCAAATAATGCCTCCGCAGCCATCACGGCCATCCCTTCACGGCTTCCCAGGTCCGATCCAGGGTCTTCAGCGTCTTTTCGATCAGCTCGTCGATCTGCTCATGGGTGATGACCAGCGGCGGTGACAGCAGCATGCTGTCCTGGGTCGCGCGCAGAATCAGGCCGTTGTCCAGCGCAAGATCGCGGCACAGGGCGCCGACCTTGCCACGCTCGGCGAAAAACCGGCGCTCGTGCTTGTTGGCCACCAGCTCGAGGGCGCCGACCAGTCCGGCGATCCGCGCTTCACCCACCAGTGGGTGCTCGGCCAGTTGCAGCCAGCGTTTCTGCAGGTAGGGGCCGGTATCCCGGTCTACCCGCTCGACGATGTTTTCGCGCTGCAGGATGCGGATATTCTCCAGCGCGACCGCGGCACACACCGGGTGACCGGAATAGGTGTAACCGTGGGTCAGTTCGCCGCCCTTTTCCTTCAGCACCTCGGCAATACGGTTGCTGAACATGACCGCGCCGATCGGCAGGTACCCCGAGCTCATACCCTTGGCCACCGGCATGATATCCGGCTGAATGCGGAAGAAGTCGGAGCCGAACCACTTTCCGGTACGGCCAAAACCGCAGATCACTTCGTCGACAATCAACAGCACATCGTACTTGCGGCAGATGCGCTGGATCTCGGGCCAGTAGCTGGCGGGCGGGATGATGACACCACCGGCACCCTGGATCGGCTCGCCGATGAAAGCCGCCACGGTTTCCGGGCCCAGCTCGAGAATCGTGGCTTCGAGTTCCTGCGCGCGCTGCAGCCCGAACTCCTCGGGACTCAGGTCGCCCCCGTCCTGGTACCAGTATGGCTGGTTGATGTGATAGATACCGGCGATGGGCAGCCCGCCCTGCCTGTGCATGGCCTTCATGCCACCCAGGCTGGCGCCGGCAACCGTCGAACCGTGATAACCGTTATAACGGCCGATGAGGTTGAATTTTTCCGCTTTGCCCTGCAAGGACCAGAAATACCGCACCATGCGCAGTATGGTGTCATTGGCCTCAGAGCCTGACCCGGTGAAAAATGCGTGACTGATATTTTCCGGTGCCAGCGATGTGATCAGGCCGGCCAGCTCGATGGTCGGCTGCGAGGTGCACTGGAAAAAGCTGTTGTAGTAAGGCAGCTCCTGCATTTGCCGGGCTGCGGCCGCCACCAGCTCCTGGCGGCCATATCCCAGGTTGACGCACCAGAGGCCGGCAAAGGCATCCAGCAACTTGTGGCCCTCGGCATCCCAGACATAGACGCCTTCGGCCCGGGTAATAATGCGTGTGCCCTTTTTTGCCAGGACAGCGTTGTCACAAAACGGATGCAGGTGATGCTCGGCATCCATGCGCTGCAGGGTGGGAATGTCGAGCCTATCCACAGTTGATCATCCGCATGGTTCAGACATTGAGAAGCAGAAACTCGCGTTCCCAGGAGCTGATGACCCGAAAAAATATCTCGTACTCGGTCCGCTTGATCGCCACATAGGCGCGCACGAAGCGCTCACCGAGTATCCTGTGCACGGCCTCGCACTCGGTCAAAAGTTGCAGCGCCGCTTCCATTGAGCGCGGCAACTGGTAAGGCTGTTCATAGGCACTGCCGACCAGGGGTTCGGTGGGCTGGAGCTTTTCGTGCATGCCCAGATAGCCGGCAGCCAGCGTGACCGCCATCATCAGGTATGGATTGGCGTCGGACCCGGCAAAGCGGCTTTCGACACGCGTGGCCTCCGGATCGGAGAACGGGATGCGCAGACCCGCGGTGCGGTTGTCATAGCCCCAGTGCATGTTGATCGGCGCCGATTCATCGCGCGCAATACGCCGGTAGCTGTTAACGTTGGGTGCAAAGAACGCCATCAAAGCCGGAACGTACTTCTGCAGTCCGGCAATATAGTGCATGAACAGCTCGCTGGGCTTGCCGTCTTCGTCGGCGAACACGTTGCGACCGGTGCCGATATCCGTCAGCGACTGGTGCAGGTGCATGGCGCTGCCAGGTTCGTGTTCCATCGGCTTGGCCATAAAGGTTGCATACACGTTGTGTCGCAATGCCGTTTCACGCATGGTGCGCTTGAACAGGAACACCTGATCGGCGCGCGACTTGGCATCGCCGTGCAGAAAATTGATTTCCATCTGGGCGGCGCCGGACTCGTGTATGAGTGTATCCACGTCCAGATCCATAGCCTCGGCGTAGTCGTACATATCGTCGAACAGCGTGTCGAACTCGTTGACAGCGTCGATCGAATAGGACTGGCGCGCGGTTTCCGGCCGCCCGCTGCGCCCCGCCGGGGGCACCAGCGGAAAATCGGGGTCGGTATTCTGCTGCACCAGAAAGAACTCGAGCTCCGGGGCCACAATGGGCTTGAGCCCCATTGCCTGGTAGAGGTCCAGTATCTTAATCAGTACCGAACGCGGCGCCAGGGGGTGCAGGTCACCCGAGTCGGCCGAGACGTAACAATCATGGATGATCTGCGCGGCGGGGTCCCTGGACCAGGGCACCACACAGACAGTATCAGTATCCGGCAGCAGAACCATGTCGCGTTCGGCGGGACTGACGAGTTCATCGTAGCTGTCCGGCCAGTCCCCGTTCACCGTCTGTATGAACACACCTTCGGGTAGACGGGCACCGCCTTCGGAAAAATAACGCTCCGCGGGAACGATCTTGCCGCGCGCATTGCCGGTCATATCCGGCACGAGGCACTCGACTTCAGTAATACGCCGTTCCTTGAACCAGGCCTGCAGTTTTCTCTGATCTTCAACTTTCATAGTGAATCACTTGTTATTAATACGCTGCGCGGCCCGGGCTCGGCACGCCGCGCCGAAACGCTCGAAGACAGCCGTGTAAAACGGATTGTCGCGCACCCGCCATTCCGGATGCCACTGCACCGCCAGCGCGAAGCGGTCATCGTTATCGACCCGAACCGCCTCGATCAACCCATCGGGAGCGCGGGCCTCGACGACCAGGCCGTCCGCCAGACGATCAATACCCTGACCGTGAAGTGAATTCACCTGCAATGCCCCGCCACTGGTCAGTTCGGCCAGCAGACCGCCGGGTTCCAGAATGATGTCATGCTGCTGTCCATACTGGATATCGAGCGGTTCGGAGTCGGGTTCACGATGATCGTCATAGCCCACGACGTTGTGCACCTTGGCGTG
Organism: uncultured Gammaproteobacteria bacterium; assembly: GCA_963814945.1. Lineage (GTDB taxonomy): Bacteria > Pseudomonadota > Gammaproteobacteria > DSM-19610 > DSM-19610 > Thiogranum. The sequence continues at coordinate 137,312 of CAWFEQ010000016.1, read as the reverse complement.
CAGCGTCCCCCCCAGGGCAACGTTGAGTTCCTGCAACCCACGGCAGATGCCCAGGATCGGAACACCCGCCTGCAATGCCAGCGGGATCAGCGCGAGGTTGGTGGCGTCGCGGTCCGGGTCAGCCGGCGATTCAACGTCGGGTTCTTCGCCACCGTAGTGTCTGGGCTCGATATTGGAGTGCGCGCCGGTGAGCAACAGGCCGTCGAGCATGCACACCAGATGCTCCATCGGGAGACGCCTGGAGAGGGCGGGAATAATCAGTGGCAAGGCGCGCACGGCATCGACAACTGCCGTCAGGTACTTCTCACCCACACAATGAAAACAGTGGGGATCGATGAACTTCCTGTCCGCGGGTAAGCCAATGACCGGCACGGGAGACATGAATGCTCGTTTCAAAACGCCAGATCTACATGCAAGACAGTATCACCGGTGTTTATTTTTTTCAACGGCGGCGCAGGCCGCTTCGTAAAATATTCGCTATTTTGTCGAATATCTCACCGCATTCTTGTTGACATTTTACCCGACAAGTTAACATTTATTACGGAATTTCATTATCTTAATGACATACTTTACATTCGACCGCAATGTGTTGAGAATCTTAAACACCTCCATCAGTCATTCTGCTAACATCACCATACCCACCCCTTCGCGAGACAATCACATGACGCAGACATCGCTGCCCGACAGTGACGCTGAAAGCCTGCGCAGTATGGGCGATCTGGAAGCCATCGATCTGTTGATCCCGGATTCCAACGGTCTGCTGCGTGGCAAGCGCATCAACCCCAGCGCCCTCGAAAAGGCCTACAGTGCCGGCGTCTGCCTGCCGGCCTCCATCTTTGCCGCCGACATTACCGGCAATACGTCGGAAGCCACCGGACTGGGTTTCGAAATCGGCGACTGCGACCTCCTCTGCCGGCCGGTCGCCGGCACGCTGCAACCCGTACCCTGGACAGAGCACACCAGTGCCCAGTTGCTGATGGAAATGTTCCACGAAGATGGCCAGCCCTTCCCTGCCAACCCGCGGTATCTCCTGCGCAACATCGCCGATCGGCTGACCGCCGCGGGCCTGCGCCCGGTTGTCGCCGTCGAGCTCGAATTCTACCTGCTGGATAACAAACTGGATGGGCAGGGCTATCCACAGGCTCCGGTGAACGCGCACACGGGTGAACGTGACGCCACCACACAAGTGTATTACATCGACGACCTGGACACTTACCAGGATTTCATCGACCAAGTACGGGATGCGACCCGCATGCAGAACATCCCGGCCGATACCGCAGTCGCCGAATACGCGCCCGGGCAGTTCGAAATCAACCTCACACACCGCGACGATGCGCTGGCCGCCTGCGACGATGCCATTCTGCTGAAGCGCAGTATCAAGGCTATCGCGGCCAGACACGGGATGCAGGCCACGTTCATGGCCAAGCCTTACGGGCAGTTGTCGGGCAACGGCATGCATATCCACGTCAGCCTGTATGATCGGCAGGGCCAGAACCTGTTGGCCGATGACGACGACGACGCGCAGCCACCACCCACGCTGTGTTATGCCATCGGCGGGCTGCAGGAGAGCCTGCACGATGCCATGCTGCTGTTTGCACCCCACGCCAATTCCTACCGGCGCTTTCAGGCCGAAAGTTTTGTGCCGTTGAACGGTAGCTGGGGATACAACAACCGTACCGTCGCACTGCGGATCCCGGCGGGTGAAACAGTGGACCGGCGCATCGAACACCGCGTTTCCGGTGCCGACGCCAATCCTTACCTGGTGACTGCGGCGATTCTCGCCGGTATACATCACGGCCTGACGCATAAGATCGCATGCGAGCCGCCCATCGCCGGTAACGCCTATGAGCAGACCGAACCGGAAATACCGCGAACCTGGCATGACGCACAGACGGTGTTTGCGCAGAGCAAGTGGGTCCGTGAGTATTTCGGCGAGGACTTCCAGCATATCTTCAGCGCCTTGAAAGCCGAAGAACTCAGGGTCTTCGAGCAACAGATCACGCCGCTGGAATACCAGTGGTACTTGCGAACGGTTTAGATCGGTCCCGAGGGATGACCAAAGCGGCACATATCGAATCCTGGTACGCGGCCAGCGCCAACCAGCGCACTGATTACCCGGACCTGCGCGGCGACCTGCGGGTCGACGTGTGCGTGCTGGGTGCCGGTATCACCGGCCTGAGCACGGCCATTTATCTCGCCGAACGGGGTTACAAAGTCGCAGTACTGGAGGGCAGATGCGTCGGCTGGGGTGCGTCCGGCCGCTCCGGTGGGCAAATGATTTTCGGCTTTGCCAGCGATCAATCGAAACTGGTCCGACTGATGGGCCGGCAGAATGCCAGGACAATCTGGGAATGCTCGCTCGAAGGCATGAACCTGTTGCGCCAGCTGGTCAGCAGGTTCAACATCGACTGCGACCTGGTACAGGGCCATATACACGCTGCTCTAAAGAATCGCCAGGCCGCCGTGTTGCGTGCATGGCAGACAGAACTCGAACAAGAGTACGGCTACCACAGCCTGACTTTTCTCGACAGGCAGCAGATGCAGGCAAAGGTTGCCAGCAAACGCTACGTCGCCGGCCTATCCGATAGCAACAGCGGACATATTCACCCACTCAACTATACGCTCGGCCTTGCACGTGCGGCCGCCGTGCTTGGCGTGCGCGTGTTCGAGAACTCGGAAGTCATCGACATCGGTGAAGGCACACTGGTCAGAATGAAAACCGCACAGGGCCAGATCATGGCGGATTTCCTGGTGTTGGCAGGTAACGCCTATCTGTCCAGACTGGTGCCTGGTATCGAGAGCAAGATCATGCCTGTCGGTACCTATATAGGCGCGTCGCAAGCGCTGGGGCCCGAACGCTGCCGCGCGTTGATCGCCGACAACGCTGCGGTAGCCGATATAAACTTCGTTTTGGATTATTTCCGCTGCAGCTCCGACCACCGCTTGCTGTTCGGTGGGCGGGTTTCCTACTCCACTCTGCCACCATCCAACCTCAAGGAAACCATGCGCAGACGGATGGTCGCGGTGTTCCCTCAGCTCAACGACGTCACCATGGAGTACGCCTGGGGAGGTTATGTAGCTATTACCGTGAACCGCGCCCCGCACTTCGGGCGCGTCGGCAGAAACATCTACTTTGCCCACGGCTTTTCGGGTCATGGGATCGCAGCCGGGGGCCTGGCCGGCCAACTCATGGCCGACGCCATCCAGGGTACGGCGGAAAAATTTGACGTGTTTTGCAGAATACCCCACGCTAATTTCCCCGGCGGCCGCACGTTCCGCACGCCGGCGCTGGTCCTGGCGATGACCTGGTTCCGGCTGCGCGACCTGCTGCCGTGAACCGACGGGCTTATCGGCAGCCAGCACCAGGAGCCTGTCCGCGCGATCATTCTGCTACCGCGAAACTGGGAGAGCTAGGCGGATTCAGCGCCGCGAAGACACCAACGCATTGATTGATTGGTCCTGTGTGTTGCGATTCCCCTGCCGGGGTGCGGCCCGAAACGCATGGGCCCGGAACTGACCTGAGTCAACACCGGGCCAGTTTAGGGGCCCACACGCTCAGGCCGACCCTGCCGCGGCGTAGAGACGCGCCTCGGTGATGCTCAACACCCAACCTTCCACGGTGACGACCCTGTCATCAGCGTACTCGGCACGAACCGCCCGCTCCAGCGCCGCACCCAGCTGCAGGGGCTCAGCAGACGCTAGGTTACCGGTTTGGAGATTCGCCGAGATCACTTTGTCGATTTCCGCAAGCAGCACGCTCTGGTCGCCGTCGGCTGGGTAGACGCGCAGGTAAGCCTTGCCCAGGCGCACCGCTGCATCGCGGCTGGCATGGTTACCCAGCAGCCAAGCCGACCACTTCTGCAGCGCGGTGTCGGTATCCTCGGGCGCGCCGCAGCCGGCGACCGCCCCCACGCCCACCGCGACCGCGAGAGCCGACAGCAGGAATGACCGGCGCGTGCAGACCTGGCCGGCGACGCAATCTATTGCCTTCTTCGCCGCAGCGGTCATTGCAGGCGCGGCCTCAAGTGGTCTGCAAGCCGCAGCGTCAGCGCCACAATCGTCAGGGTCGGATTTGCCGAACCACCCGTCGGAAACACCGAACTGCCCGCGACATACAGGTTATCCATGCCGTGCACCTTGCTGTTACGGTCGACGACACCCTGCCTGGGGTCGTCGTGCATACGTGTTGTCCCCATGTGGTGGCTGCCACCGTCGACCCGTGCCGGCCAGGTCCGGTCGTCCTCGAAATAACGTACCATCCGGCCCATACCCAGCGCACCAAACTCCAGTGCGAGCGAATGCATATGGGTGACAAGGCTGTGGCGATCCTGTTCGCTCAGGCGCCAGTCGAGCTTTATTTCCGGCAAGCCGAGTGCATCGCGCTGCCGCGACAGCGTCACCCGGCTGTCAGGATTCGGCGCCTGTTCACCGGCGCAGCCCAGTCCCATGGGGCTACCAATGTAGGCGGGATCCTCCGGTCTCACCGGACCGTCCCCATCGGCGAGGAAGCGGCGCGCCGCCTTCAACACGTCCGTCGGCAGGACCTTTCCTGGCCCGCTCTCGGTGGCCTGGTCGCTTGCGTGATAGTCGCCCGCCACACCCCCCATGAACGTCGCATTGAGCAGTTTCGCCTCGCGCAGGAACGGGTAGCTGGGGTTGAACGCCACCTTAGCCGGGCGCCCCTCCACCACGACCCTCTCCCGGTAAAGCGGGGGCACCCGCTTGAGGTCGCCGACGACAATCTCACCGAACCCGGACAGATGGGGATGCTCCATGAAGAAGCGGCCCACAAGGTCATTCTGATTGCCAAGACCCGCGGGCACCACGTCATTGGACAGCAGCAGCAGGCGGGCGTTTTCCAGGCCACCGGTGGCCAGCACATGGTAGCGTGCCTTTACGGTGTGGCTGCGACCGTCCAGGGTGCGGATTGCGAGCTTCTCCACGACCTGGCCTTCGGCAGCCGCGCCGATATTCACCACGTTAGCGTTCAGCAGTACCTGGATGTTTTTGGCCTCCTTCAGCTCCGGACCGTAGCGCTCGCCAAACCGGGTTGGCGGGCTGAACTGGACGAACTGCAGACGCATGCGACCGGTGGCCAGGGCCGGTAAGTCTTCTCCGGTCATCTGTTCCCAGTAATCCACGTCGGCATATTTACCCGGAGCCACCTCGACGATGGTGCTTGCATCCGGGTAGTACGGCTTAAGCTCATCGATGGTGAACGGCCAGCCACTGTGCGGCACCCAGTCACGCTGTTCGAAATCTATCGGATCAAGGGGTCGGCAATAACCGCCCCAGTGGTTCGAACTTCCACCCAGAAAGCGCAACCGGGTGGCGTCCAGCGGATACTCGATGCCGACGCTCTCGCCCCGGTACAGCGCCTGGACCTCAGCGTCCAGCTGCATCCCGCCCGCTTCGATGACACACACCTTGACGGCACTGCCTTGAAAAGCCCTGGCCAGCGTGATGCCCGCGACGCCACCACCGATAATAGCCAGATCGGCCTCGATCGTTGTTCGGTCGGTTAATGTGCGCGCGTCTGTGAACATCGGTTGCTATCGGAATAGTGGTATACAAGCGGTCTGCAGTGCACAAGCAACATAGTTCATATCTTCAGTCGGGCGATCGGCGCTATTGACACCCTGGTAACAGCAAAGCAAATGATCAATGCCGGCACGCAGTCTACAGCACATGCGACAGACTGCCACATGTTACAGCAGTCTATCGGTTGTTAATATCTCGCGCCACACGATCAGGGAGATAACCGCGATATCGCACAAGCAAGCAACAGATTATTCATATTAAACCGATCTTCAACCTTTTGACTCTCACCGCTGGCAACAGCCATCTTATGCGCGTCTCGCTATTCGGCGTACAGCCTTGCCGAGCACACACAGACATCAGACGACGATATGCTGGAACCCCCCATTGAAGGCGGCACTGAAGGCGACAACTACAAGTTTGCTCACGGCGCCAGATTGATCCACGTCGCCTTCAGCTCCGTATATTTCTCCAGCGCATGGATCGATTTGTCGCGGCCATTGCCCGATTGCTTGAAACCGCCGAAGGGCGCGGTCATGTCTCCGCCGTCATAGCAGTTCACCCAGACGCTGCCGGCACGCAGCTTGCGTGCCAACTTGTGCGCCCGGGTAAGGTCCGACGTCCACACGGCCGCGGCCAGGCCGTAGTCCGAGTTATTGGCCACTGCGAGCGCCTCCTCTTCACGCTCGAAGTCGATGCAGGACAGGACCGGGCCGAAGATTTCCTCCCGGGCGATGGTCATGTCCGGTGAAACCTGGTCGAAGATCGTCGGCTCGACGTAGTAGCCGCCGGTTTCCTGCATGACCCGCGAGCCTCCGCACTTGAGTCGCGCGCCCTCCTGCATGGCCCGCTCGATGTAGCCGGTCACCCGGTTGATCTGCGGCTGGTCGACGATCGCGCCCATGCGGGTAGCCGGGTCGAGCGGGTTGCCCGGTGTCATGGTCTGTCCGGCGGCAACGACCCGATCGAGAAACTCGTCGCGAATCGCTTTGTGGACCAGCAGCCGGGACGCGGCAGTACACACCTCGCCCTGGTTGTAGAAAACGCCGACTGCGGCCGCTTCGGCGGCTGTATCCAGATTCGGTGCATCCGGGAACACGATGTTCGGGCTCTTGCCCCCGCACTCCACGAACGCGCGTTTCATGTTGCTGGTGCCGGCGATGCCCATGAGGTGCTTGCCGATTGCCGTCGAGCCGGTAAACACCAGACCGTCGACGTCCATATGGGCGGCCAGCGGTTCGCCCGCCTCCTTGCCGAAACCGGGCAAGACATTGAGCACACCAGGGGGGATACCAGCCTCGACGGCCAGTTCCGCGAGTCGGATTGCTGTCAACGGCGACTTTTCCGACGGTTTGATTATCACACTGTTGCCGGTCGCCAGGGCCGGCCCCAGCTTCCAGCTGGCCATCAGCAGGGGAAAATTCCATGGCACGATCGCCGCGACCACGCCCAGCGGTTCGCGCGTCACCAGGCCGAGCTCGTCCGGACCGGTTGGCGCGACTTCGGCATACCACTTGTCGATGACTTCGCCATTCCAGGCGATACAGCGCACGGTCGCGGGAAGGTCGACCGCGAGGCTGTCGCTGATCGGCTTGCCCATGTCCAGGGTTTCCAGCAGCGCCAGCTCTTCAGCGTGTGCCTCGATCAGCCGCGCGAGCTCCACCAGGACTTTCTTGCGGTGCACGGGTTTGGTTTCCGACCAGACCCCGGACTCGAACGCGGCCCGAGCCGATTTCACGGCCAGCTCCACGTCGTTCTTGTCGCACTGCGCCACCCGTGTCAGGGACCTGCCGTCGATCGGACTGATGCTGTCGTAGCTCTGGCCTGAGCGGGCGTCCACATAACGGCCGTTGATGAATGCCTGGTTGCGGATAGTGAGCCGGGCCGCCTGCGCGGTCCAGTAGTCGAGCGAATGGGTGGTGGCCATGGCCGGTCTCCCTGCTGAAGCGGCGAAACCCGCCGCTGGTGTCGTGGCACTGAACGTCTAAAAAGTGGGCGGGGTATTGGCACTGACAATGATCAGCTCGTCGCTACCCACATTGCGAAACCGGTGGGGACGACTGCTTTCGAAATAATAGCCCTCGCCGGGGCCAAGCACCTGCACGCTGTCTCCGACCGTCAGTTCCAGCGAACCCTGCACGACAACGCCGCCCTCTTCGCCCTCATGACGCAGCATTTCATCGCCGGTGTCGCTGCCCGGTGCCATGATTTCGCGCATCACACACATCTGACGTTCCGGACGTCCGGAGCCGATCATAAAATAGTGAATACCGTCGCTGCCCAGGTCGGGCTGTTCCGACACCTTGTAAGCGAAGCGCTCCGCCTCGTCGGATTCGATCTCCAGCGTAAAAAAATCCGCGAGGGCGATGGGGATGCCATCCAGGACCTTTTTCAGGGAACCGACCGACGGGCTCACCCGGTTCTGCTCGATCAGCGAGATGGTACTGTTGGTCACGCCCACCCGCTTGGCCAGCTCACGCTGGGAAAAGCCCTTCATTTTGCGCACTGCGCGCAATCTGGCGCCGACATCAATGGACATTGCACCTCACCTTTAGGGCCGCATTAAACCGCGAAACCTGACAAAATGTCAATTATCTTGATAATTACGGGCGCTATTTGTAAATTTTATTTAACGGTCTTAGAATATGTTCAACGCACTGTTAAATATATAACACTATGTCATGAGCTACACAGACCTCGCGCGGAACCACCCCGAAAGACTGGATGCCTTCTGGATGCCGTTCAGCGCCAACCGCCAGTTCAAGGCCGCACCGCGACTCATGACCGGCGCCAAAGGCATGTACTACACGTCGGTCGACGAGCGCCAGGTGCTGGACGCCACGGCGGGACTCTGGTGCTGCAACGCCGGGCACGGCCGCGAGCGGATCATCCAGGCAGTCAGCGACCAGATACGCCAATTGGACTACGCGCCCACCTTCCAGATGGGACACCCCCTGCCCTTTACGCTGGCCGAACGCCTCACGGCGCTGTCGCCGGCCGGTCTGGACCACGTATTCTTCACCAACTCCGGGTCCGAATCCGTCGACACGGCGTTGAAAATTGCGCTGGCCTACCACCGCGCCAGCGGCGAGGGCGGACGCACGCGGCTGATCGGCCGCGAGAAGGGCTACCACGGCGTCGGTTTCGGTGGCATCTCGGTGGGCGGGCTGGTCAACAATCGCAAGTTCTTCGGTACACTGCTCGCCGGCGTCGATCACCTGCGCCACACCCTGGACATAGGACGCAACGCTTTCAGCAAGGGTCTCACCGAGCACGGCATCGAACTGGCCGATGACCTGGAACGCCTCTGCCAGCTGCACGACCCTTCGACCATTGCCGCGGTGATTGTCGAGCCGATCGCCGGCTCCGCCGGCGTGATCGTGCCGCCCAGGGGCTACCTGCAGCGCCTGCGCGAGATTTGCGACCGGCACGGTATTCTGCTGATTTTCGATGAGGTCATCACTGGCTTCGGGCGCGTCGGCGACACCTTTGCCGCGGTGCACTTCGATGTCAAACCCGACATGATCACCACCGCAAAAGCCCTCACCAGCGGCGCTATTCCCATGGGGGCGGTGTTCGTCGACAACAAGGTTCACGACGCCTTCATGCACGGCCCGGAACAGGTCATCGAACTGTTCCATGGCTATACCTATTCAGGCCATCCGGTCGCCTGCGCGGCGGCGCTGGCAGCGCTGGATATCTATACTGAGGAAGGTCTGTTCAACCAGGCAAACCTGCTCGGTGACTACTGGCAGGAGGCGGCCCACAGCCTCAAGGACCTGCCGCATGTCATCGATATTCGCAATTATGGTCTGGTCGCCGGTATTGACCTGGCGCCACGTGACGGCCAGCCGGGCAGTCGCGGCTACGAAGTGTTTACCGACTGTTTCCACAACCGCGACCTGTTGATTCGCGTCACCGGTGATACCATCGCCCTGTCGCCGCCACTGATTGTGGAAAGACCTCATATAGACCGGATCTTCGAAACGTTACGCGAAGCGATCAAGGGTGTGGAGTGACGCTGTTGCAGTGAGGTGTTTATGTTGGTTGGAGTGCCAAAGGAAATTAAGAACAACGAGTACCGGGTTGGCCTCACGCCGGCGGGCGCCCGTGAACTGGTCACCCACGGCCACCAGGTCATGGTGCAGAAAGGCGCCGGTGCTGCCATCGGCCTGAGCGACGACCTGTACCGCAACGCCGGTGCAACCATCGTCGACAGCGCCGAGGACATCTTTGTCCGTGCGGAGATGATCATCAAGGTAAAGGAGCCGCAGCCGAACGAATGCAGAATGCTGCGCCCGAACCAGACCTTGTTCACCTACCTGCACCTCGCACCCGACCCTGAGCAGACGCGTCTGCTGGTAGAAAGCGGCGCGACCTGCATTGCGTATGAAACCGTTACCGACGACCACGGCGGGCTGCCGCTGCTGACCCCCATGAGCGAGGTCGCCGGCCGCATGGCTGTGCAGGAAGGCGCGCACGCCCTGCAGAAAGCGCAGGGTGGTTCCGGTGTGCTGCTGGGGGGCGTACCAGGTGTGGAGTCGGGCAACGTAATGGTCATCGGTGGCGGTGTTGTCGGTCTCAACGCCGCCCGTATTGCGATGGGCATGGGCGCCAATGTCACCGTCATCGACCGCTCACTGCCGCGTCTGCAGCAGATCGACGATCTGTACGGCGACCGGCTGAACACCCTGTACTCCAACGCCCACACCATCGAAGAACAGCTGCGGATCGCCGACCTGGTGATCGGTGCGGTGCTGATCCCGGGCGCCGCGGCGCCCAAGCTCGTCACCCGCCCCATGCTCAAACTGATGAAACCGGGTTCGGTACTGGTCGATGTCGCCATCGACCAGGGTGGCTGTTTCGAAACCAGCCATGCCACGTCGCACCAGGCGCCGACCTATAGCGTTGACGGCATTATCCATTACTGCGTCGCCAATATGCCTGGCGGTGTTCCACGAACCTCGACCTTTGCCCTGACCAACGCCACGCTGCCGTTTGCGCTGGCGCTGGCCAACAAGGGTGTGACACAGGCGCTCGGCGATGACCCGCACCTGCTCAACGGCGTGAATGTCTGCCGGGGAATGGTGACGCATGCGGCGGTCGCGCATGACCTCGGTTACACCTACGTGCCCGCGCTAAGCGCGCTGCGACGCACGGCCGCCTGATGTCCAGTGCAGCCGACACCATCCGGCGGCCTGAGGCACGGCCATCCATCGGGCACTTTATCAACGGGCAGAGGGTTGCAGGCAACAGTGGCCGTCAGGCCGACGTCTACAACCCTGCCACGGGCACAGTGACGGCCAGGGTCGCACTCGCCTGCCGCGGTGAAACCGAACAGGCCATCGCAGCGGCGCAGGCGGCTTTCTCCGGCTGGTCCGCCGTGACACCCCTGAATCGTGCCCGCGTGTTGTTCCGCTTCAAGGCGCTGTGCGAACAACACGCCGAGGAGCTGACCGCGTTGCTGACCCGCGAACACGGCAAGGTGCTGTCGGATGCCGCAGGTGAACTGGCACGCGGGCTGGAAGTCGTTGAATTCGCCTGTGGCATTCCGCACCTGCAGAAGGGTGAACATTCCAAGGACGTCGGTCGCGGAGTCGACTCCTGGTCGGAGATGCAGCCGCTGGGCGTCGTCGCCGGCATCACGCCGTTCAACTTCCCGGCCATGGTGCCCATGTGGATGTTTCCCATCGCCCTGGCCTGCGGCAACACATTTATCCTCAAGCCCAGTGAACGCGACCCCTCGGTGCCGATGCTGCTCGCCGAACTGCTCAGGCAGGCCGGATTACCGGACGGCGGATTCAACGTCGTCAATGGTGACAAGGAGGCCGTTGACACGCTGCTCGGCGACAGCCGCGTGCAGGCGGTATCGTTTGTCGGCTCGACGCCCGTGGCCGAATACATTTATGCCACAGGCAGCCGGCACGGCAAGCGCGTGCAGGCGCTGGGCGGTGCCAAGAACCACATGGTTATCATGCCCGACGCCGACATGGAACAGGCCGCGAGTGCGCTGCTGGGCGCCGCCTTCGGTTCCGCGGGCGAGCGCTGCATGGCAATCTCTGTGGCAGTGTGCGTCGGCGACCAGGTCGCGGACCGGCTGGTAGCAACCCTGAAAGCTCGCATTCAGAACCTCAAGGTAGGACCGGGTACTGATGTCAGTATGGACATGGGTCCCCTGGTGACCCGTGAACATCTGCAGCGCGTTTCCGCCTATGTAGACAGCGGCGTGGAAGAAGGCGCCGAACTCGTGGTCGATGGACGCGACTATCACGTCCCTGGCGCCGAGGGTGGCTTCTTTATTGGCGGCTGCCTGTTTGACCATGTCAAGCCGCACATGAAGATCTATCACGAAGAAATCTTCGGCCCGGTGCTCTCTGTGGTGCGCGTCGACGACTTCGATGCGGCCTGCCAACTGATCAACGACCACGAGTTTGGCAACGGCACCGCCATCTTTACCCGCGACGGCGACGCCGCGCGCCAGTTCGCGCACAACATCCAGGTTGGTATGGTTGGCATCAACGTACCGATCCCGGTACCCATGGCCTTCCACAGTTTCGGCGGCTGGAAGCGTTCCCTGTTTGGCCCGCTGCACATGCACGGCCCTGACGGCGTACGCTTCTACACGCGCATGAAAACCATCACCGCACGCTGGCCGACCGGCATTCGCAGCGGTACGGAATTCACCATGCCGGTGATGAAATAATGCAACAGGCTGCGGACTCACGAGCTTGTCTGTATGGGCCAGGCGACGGACTGAACCCGGTTCGACGATCCTGCGTGCAGTCTGCGCTGCACCCCAGCTGGGCTGCGATGATTGGCCGTAGGTTGGTGCTGAGCGCAGCGAAGCCCAACATGGCGCGCCCTAACTGTGTTGGGCTTCGCTGCACTCAGCCCAACCTACATTATTACGCGATGAATCGCGTGAACAGACTACATGGCAAATGACACCGCAATCCGCTGTACCACCCTGGTCGGCAACAGTTTCGGTTACCTGGGACTGCCGCTCGATCCGGATGCGGCCGGCTCCGACGCGGACGTGGTTGTCATGGGCATACCCTATGACCTCGCAACGTCGGGGCGCGCGGGTGCCCGTCACGGTCCCCAGGGTATACGCCAGGCCTCCGCGAACCTGCGCTGGGAAACGCGGCGCTGGCCCTGGACCTTCAATGCGTTCGAGCGACTCAAGGTACTCGACAGCGGCGATATTACCTTTGCCACCGGCGAAAGTAAGGCCATGCTCGTCAGCGTGGAAAAGGCAGCAGAGGCGGTGTTCGCTTCCGGCAAACGCCTGTTGAGCCTGGGTGGTGACCACTTTGTCACCCTGCCGCTGCTGCGCGCCGCACACCGGACCCACGGTCCGCTGGCCCTTATCCATTTCGACGCCCATACGGATACCGAGTCCAGCGAACACAGCCGGTACAACCACGGGTCCATGTTCCACCACGCTCCCCGGGAAGGCCTGGTCGACACCGGGCGCAGTATCCAGATCGGCATACGCACCGAGTATGATTACGAACACCATCCGTTCATGGTGATCGACGCCGTCGCAGCCACTGAGCAGTCGGTGGCAGAGATCGTCGCGAGCGTTCGCGAACGTGTCGGCAACCATCCCGCCTATCTGTCTTTCGATATCGACTGCCTGGACCCCGCCTTTGCGCCGGGGACCGGCACCCCGGTGGTCGGCGGCCTGAGCACAGACCGCGCGCTGAAAATCCTGCGCGGCCTGCAGGACACCAATCTTGTGGCCATGGACATCATGGAAGTTGCGCCCTGCTATGACCACGCCGAAATCACCTCCCTGGCAGCCGCCACACTGGGGCTCGAATTCATCTACCTGCTGGCCGCCAGCGCGGCCCCGTGAATACCCCGCCGGCCAAAACGCGAACGATTTAGGGAACCTCTCATAAATTCCCTTATCGTCATCCCGGCGTACGCCGGGATCCATAGTTTTCAATACCGTCACTGCTGCACTTCAACTTTGCCTCCGACTTTCGCCACGACCTGGTGGCGGCCGTGTCAGTCGCCGCCGTCGCCCTGCCGGTGGCAGTGGCCTACGCCCAGCTGGCGGGGTCCAACCCGGTCGTGGGTTTCATTGATGATGAATACGATGGTTATCATGATCGCTGGGACGATGATGACGGTGATTTTCTGGCAGGTGCCATTGTTGGTGGCGAGATTGTCGGCACCGCAGCGGCAGCATCTTCATCGACAACCTACGTAACGACACGAGTTCCTGTTGGCTGCAACGGCACAGAATTTACGTCGCATGGTCAAACTGCTAAGTCAACCGCCACCTGATCACAGGGTCAGTGCGCCTCAGTCCACCGACTTTATCAACAGTATCGGCCTTACAGGCCCATTGACTTGCTGGCATCCGTGGCATCTGCTTTGGCAATCGTAAGGCACTCAGGGGACTACGATGGCTTCTGTATCGCCATTCCTCCACTCGTTCCAGAAAGGATACCCGCACACTTAGAGCTCTGGACAAAGGCAACAGGCGAATCTACAGAGCATGGCGCCTGAAAGACGAGTTTGAACGTTTCTGGAACTACAATGCACGATGGGCTGCGGAACGATTCCTCAAGGGCTGGATGACAGCGGTAAGGAGAAGCCGCTTGGAGCCAATGAAAAAGTTCCTGGAGACCGTACAACGGCACTACGATGGAATCCTGGCATACATCGACACGGGCCTGACAAACGCAATTGCCGAGGGCCTCAACCGAATTGTCAAAATCGTCAAGAACAGAGCCAGCGGATTCCGTACATTGGACGCATTCGCTGACATGATTTACTTGACCTTTGGGGATGTAGATATTCCTGCGCACATTCCATCGAAATTTCGTACAGTATGAACGTACCTGAAATCGCTATATAGTCAGACCAGAGCTAATGATCATGCGTTGCGAATTCCGGAGATAGCCGTTTTTAAAGCGGTAGCTGTCATTGCCGGTTTCGAGGATGTGGCAATGATGGGTGAGCCGGTCCAATAGTGCCGTGGTGCGCTTGGCATCGCCGAATACGTTGGCCCATTCCGCGAAACTCAGGTTGGTGGTGATGATGAGGCTGGTGCGTTCGTACGGCTTGCTGATAAGGTGGAACGGCAACGCCCCGCCCGCCTGACTAAACGGCAGCTAGCCCAGCTCACACCCTGATTAACGAAATTGTCGTGGCCCTGGGCGAGGCGGCTCAGGCACTGCAGATGATCATTCGTTGGCACGGGGGTTGCCATACCGCCTTTACGATGCCGAAGCCACAATCTGGCGCTGTCGTGCACAAAACCGCGTTGGAAGCCTTCGAGTTGATTACCCAGATGGCCCGTCGTTATCGGGATGACGAGATCGCCCGCGTGCTAAGCAAGTTGAGGCGACGAACCGGTAAGGGCAAGCACTGGAGCCAGACGCGCGCGGCCTATGTGCGCAAGAAATACGCAATCGATCCGCCCGATGAAACGACACGCGAGGATGGCATCCTGACGTTGGCACAATCCACCCAACACAACGGCGTCAGCGATACGACCCCGTTGAAGCTGATCGAGGAGAAACTCCTCGCCGTGCAGCAGATCGCACCCTATGCGCCGCTGGCAATCCGGCGCGCCGACTTGGACAGCGAACCCCTCCGGGGCATACTGAAGCGCTTAAAGACAACCGGCAAACTCATCCTCGAGGAGGATCCGCTGGCCAATCAGCAGAGCCTGTTCGATGAAACTCAATAGCTTGCACAACGGTAGTATGACTGCTCATTCAGATTCAGCGCGCTGCCAACCCGCTGCATTACACCGCATGGAGGACGATGTGGACCGTTTCGTCGGCCAGGCGGACTGGTTGTCCTGATTTCGGGTGCTACGCTTGCTGGACTGTATATGCCAAACTTAAACCACCCTCAGTACCCTGCATGTTGCACTTCGACCACGCATCCGCCCACACATGGGCCCGAACGGAGCATTCCGAATGTCCGCTGAGATCCGAACGGAGAAAGGCGACCGGCACAGGGGCCTCACGGCAGACCTGATACCCGGGCTCACCACGGCGGCCGTCGTTGTACCGAAGGCACTCGCCTACGCGACCATCGCGCAACTGCCGGTGCAGGCGGGTCTGTTCGCGGCGCTGGTGCCGATGTTTATCTATGCCGTTCTGGGCAGCTCGCGCGTGCTGAGCGTCAGCACCACGACGCCAATCGCGATCCTGTGCGCGACCACGATTGGCGGAGCGTTGCGTGCAGATCCAGGGCTCGATCCCCTCACGGCGGCGGCGACACTCTCCGTTCTCGTTGGTATGATGCTCATCATTGCGCGCGTCCTTCGGCTCGGATTCCTGGCCGATTTCATTTCGGAACCGGTGCTGACGGGATTCAAGGCAGGGGTCGGCCTGGTCATCGTTGTCGACCAGATACCCAAGCTGCTCGGCATCCACATCACCAAGGCAGGCTTCTTTCGCGACGTCGCCTCGATCGTTACCCATGTCCCGGAACTCTCGTGGCCCACCCTGGCCGTCGCCTTGGCAACCCTGGCGACAATCGCGATTGCTAAGCGCTTCCTGCCGAAATCCCCGGCGCCGCTGCTCGCCGTAGCCGTGGGCATCGCCGCCTCGGCCATCGTGGGACTTGAAGCAACGGGCGTGAGCGTGGTGGGTGCGATCCAGGGAGGCTTACCGATACCCAGGCTGCCGCGAGCCCCGCTGTTCACAGCGATGTGGCCGGCGGCCGCCGGCATTGCCCTGATCTCCTTCACCGAGTCGGTCGCGGCGGCGCGCGCCTTCGTCCGGCGTGCCGATCCTGCCATTGACGCCAATCGCGAGCTTCTGGCGCTGGGTGCCGCGAACGTCGCAGGTGCGTTCATCGGCTCGATGCCCGCCGGCGGCGGGACCTCCCAGACAGCGGTGAACCGCAACGCCGGCGCGCAAACACAGGCCGCTTCGGTCGTGGTTGCAGCGGTGGCATTCGCAACGCTGCTGTTCCTCGCACCGGTTCTCGCGCTCATGCCCCATGCCACGCTGGCGGCGGTGGTCATCGCCTATTCGATCGGGCTGGTGAACCCGGCGGAGATGGCGGACATCCGCCGGGTGCGGACGATGGAGTTCCGCTGGGCCCTTATCGCCTGCCTCGGCGTGATGCTGCTGGGAACACTCAAGGGCATTGTGGTCGCCATCGTGCTTTCGATGGCCGAGCTCATACGGCTCGCCAACGATCCGCGTGTCGACGAGATGGTCCGAAAACCGGGCACGAACGTGTTCCGGCCGCGCTCGTCCGAACATCCTGAAGACGAGACCTTTCCAGGCCTGCTGATCGCCCGTCCCGAGGGCCGCCTCTACTTCGGCAACGCCGCGAACGTCGGCGGAAAGCTGAGAGCCCTGGCCAGCGCCACTTCCCCGCAGGTGATCCTGCTCGATTGTTCCGCGGTGCCGGGATTCGAGTACACCGCGCTCAAGATGCTGGTCGAGGCCGAAGTGAGGCTGCGGGAACAGGGCACGGAGCTTTGGCTTGCCGCGCTCAACCCCGAGGCGCTGGAACTCGTGCAGCGCACGCCTCTGGCGCAACGTCTGGGACGCGAACGGATGTTCTTCACCGTTGAACAGGCGGTGGCCGCGTTCAAGGCGCGGGGACCCGCAGGCAGTTAAGCCGCGGGCCCGCCTTGTCGCGATAGCCACTGCCCAGGGTGTTCCCGGATGATTCGGATGCCTTCGCTTACAGTTCCCCGGAAAAACCAAGGCCACAGGTCTTCGCCTTTCTCTTATTGATCAGCACCGTCGTTACGATTGCCTCTTACGCCGTCGCGGACCTCTTCCTGTTTACATTCCCGCTTGTCTTTCCCAACACGACCTTCCTCCTGGCGACAATCCCTTCTGTCCTGGCGTTCGTCCGACCGGCCACGTTCCTGGCGTCTGTCCTGACGATCATCACGATCCGCAAGCTGCAGGTACTCCTGGGTATCGGACGTCCATCTGCGGAATACGTCTGCATCGCCAGCGGCGTGTGACTGCGTCTGGATCAACGCCAACAGGGCACCCGATATTATTGCACTGAAATACTTCATGTCATTTTCTCCTCTGACCATCGATGATGTCGACGCCAAATTATTGGCGCCTAACCATAGGCTCATAATAAGAGCGTTACTTTGTGTTTGTTACAAGAAGCTGCGTTGACAAAGCCTCATGTCTGTCGGCGGGTGCCGGCCGCAGGGATGCGGCCGTCAAGCCTACAGGGATGTATTTACGGCGCCCCGCTGAGAGACATGAGGCTTTGTCGATGTATACCTTAGTAAGGTTGGGCCAGCCCGAACCTAGCGACCACGGCCACCACCGCCTCTCGCCATTCCGCCGGCAGGACGACCCATGCCGCCCACTGGCCTGGCCATGCCTCCCCCTGGTATATGTGCGGGCAGTGTGCTCGCTCGCGCCGGCCTGTCGGGTCGATCCGGCCTGTTGTTACGGTGATGATCGTCATCGTAATAGTAATAGCCACCATTGTCGTAGTTCGGATATCCGAAACCACTATACAGACCGTCATCAGCCGAACGATAGCCATCGCCAGAGGTACTGCAACCCGACAGAAGCAGAACGCCGGAGGATGCCAGAGACATCACGCATAGTCTGATTAAATGCCTCATCCTCATTGCTCTCCTTCGGTTGCCTGCGGAGGCCATCGCTGGATCAACAACAATGCACCGGTGGTATCACCAATCAGTGCCGTATCACCGTGACCCGGCGCTTCATCAGGCGCAACCCATACGACGCCGCCCAGTTCCGGCACTCGCTGCACAGTCGCCTCAGGATCCGCAACCCGGACAATCGGAATCCAGCGCATGCGCTGGTTTTTATCCTGAACATAACGGATACCGGCAAGCCATTCTCCCTGGTAAAGGAAGATATCGTAACCACCTCGCGAAACGACCTCATCATATCCCACCACGGATTTGTAAAACGCCTCGATGCGATCCGGATCGTCACTCCAGATCTCGTCCCACAGCCAGTCACCGATTTCAGCTTCGGTATCGGCTGGATCCCCGCCCTTTGCGCGCAGTAACACCAGGTCTTCCCTTTGTGGATCGCTGATCAGAACAGCCCGACCCCGTTGACCCATATCAAGCGGGCCTTTGCGTATCGCTCCGCCATTGGCCTTTACCCGACTGGCCGCTGCATCCACATCGGCCACCGATACCGAGGGCATCCAGACACCGGTGCTGGCATGGCCCTCCGGTGATTCGACCTGCAAGATTCCCGCAATAGGCTTGTCACCATTCCGCACTACTGCGTAGTGCCCCTTGTACTCAATCTGCCAACCAAACAGCTTCTCGTAGAACTTGCCAGCCAACTCGGGAGGTTGCGGTGTCAGCAGGTCATGCCAGACAAACTTGCCTGGATAGATTCTGCCACTGGGGTCTTCTGTTATCGGGACTTGCGCCATTTCAACGCCGCCCTTCGACAGCCTATTGAAATTGGCACAGCCACCCAGAAGACCTGCAGCTACTAGTAAAACACCGACAAGACGCACTAATGGTTGCATAGTAGTAATCCATTCATACCAAACCAGGCACGAACGTCAGCCCAGGCATCGGACCGGACATCCCGGCATAAAACGGGTGATACCAGTACCCACAACTGTAAACACTGGCGTGATTGGAGCGCACTTCTTCTTGCAGGTGTCAGGGTTCTTCTACCGGCACACCCTCCGGCAGGAAAAACGGCGAGGACAGGCTCAAGGCTCGCATCCAGATTGCACCGCCCTGGGGACGGCCGATACGCGCCACCTCGTAAATATAGTCGTACAAATCGTCGGCATCAGCTTCCGGAACCACCACATCGACCTTCCGCACCAGTGTCGGTTCGGGCAATTCGCCGAATTTCGTCCTGGCGTCTGCGAGAACTGCCATGCCCAGACAGCTTATGCTGTTGGCCCGGATGATCTGCTTCTCATCACGCAGGGCGCGTATCAGTTTCTTTTCGGTACCGTCATCGGGCAATACACAGCTTATGAGTTTGCAGGCTTCGCGTGGCGCGGATGAGTCGGTCGGCGGTTTGCTGTTCATGGCCGGTCTTCGCTTTTATCCAGCTTTTCCATCATGCTCTTCGGAATATACGTAGAGGCCTTCTCCAGCGGCGTGATGTAGAGGAAGCCTCTGCCGGGCACATCCAGATCGGCGGCCCGGTAGAGGGTGTCGTACACCAGGTCGCGTTGCTCGGCGGAAACCAGGATGTTGATCACCTCCTTCTCGGCCTCCACGGCAATGCCCAGGATGCCCAGTCGCTCACGCGGGCCGGTACCGCGGGCGTGATGGCTGATGGCGCCAGCGGTGGCACCCACATCGCGTGCCGCCTTGAGGATGACTTCGCCGAAACCGCTCTGGACCACGCAGGTGAGCAGGGACACATCGGTCAGATAGGTGATGTCGTGATCGCTCATAAAACGGCCTCCGCCTCCTGTTCATGTGTCTCTGAGGGTGCGCGGCTTGCGGCCCTGGTCTGCGCCTTCACCTTGTGGCGTGCCCACAAACCCGTGATCATCACCGTGATAATCGGTCCGATAGACGCCATGCAGAGAATCCCGAAACCTTCCACGGCATGCGTGGCCTTGCCAAGGCCCAATCCCATGGCCAGTACCAGAGGAACGGTGATGGGTCCTGTCGTGACACCGGCGCTGTCCCAGGCGACGTTCACGAATTCCTCGCTGGAGAAAAACGTCAATACCATGGCCAACAGATAACCGGGAAGAATCAACCACGCCATGGGAAGATCAAAGATAAGCTTGGCCACACCGATGGCAATTCCGAACCCGACGCCAATAGACACCGCATTGATCAGGGTTTTCTTTTTGAATACCCCGTTGGTGAGGTTCTCAGCTGTCATACCCAGCGCATTCAATGCCGGTTCCGCCAACGTCGCGCCGTAACCAAGAAACCAGGCAAACGCCAGTGCGAGGCTCAATCCCACCGCATAGTGGTAGATGGGTGACGCCGGCATGCCGGATACTTCCATGAACGCTGTGGGTACCAGTCCACCGGCATTGGCACCGAGTTTCGAAAGGCCATAGGTGAGCCCGAGATTGAAAATGCACATGCCGATGATGGTGAGCACGATGCCGTAGACTATCTCACCCCGGTTATCGAGCTTCTCCCTCAAGACCAGTGTGAGGATCACGAACAGGAACAGCACCAGCGGCAGGATGGCGCGAACCCCGAGAACGATCTCCTGCCCGGGACTGCGTTCATACCAGGCCGGTTCCACGGTCTGGACCGCCGCGGCGGCTTGCCTGGCTGTCGCAATGATTTCGTCCGGCGTCACGGTGTATGCAACATACAGAGAAAGCAGCAGTACACCGATGATGGGAAACAAGGATGCCAGGGTCACTATGCCGAACCCGGACAATCCCGAGTCGCCCTTGCCGGCCGCTGCCGCGATACCGATTCCCAATGATAACACCAGGGGGACGGTGACAGGTCCGGTGGTAACAGCACCGCAATCCCAGGCCAACCCGACTGTCTTCTGCAGTTCCGGATCGATCGCAGCCAGTACCGTAAGCGTCAGCACCGGCAGCAGCGAGGCATAGATCAGGGGTTTCAGGCTCCAGCCGTACAGAAAGCGCAAGGTGCCGATCACCGCCGCCAGCCCGACACTGGCACCTACCACCAGAACCAGTGCTTCAGACCAGTTATTGAGCATCGCATACAGGTAGGGCGCGCGCTCCACGGCGACATTCCCACCGGCGGCTTTCAGCGCGCCGATCGCGGGTTCGGCAAAGGTCACGCCGATACCCAGCAGCAGGGTCACGAACAGCACCAGCGGCAGCGGTGATTTGCGGGGCAACTGGCTGCCGATAACCGTCCCGAAGGGCATCAGGCCAAGCTGAAGCCCTTCCATGAAAAACATCAGGCCGGCAATCACGGCAAACAGGCCGCCGGTGATGACCCAGGAGTCTTCCACCATGTAGCGCAGGAACAGAATCTGAAACAGGGCCAGGTACAGCGCCAGCGGAACAACGGCCCTCGCCTGGTCCATGAAGCGTACGGAGACATAGGGTCGCAACAGTCTGAACGTCTCGGCGGCGTTCAGTTTGACACGCGGCGGCGGACAGGAAATGAGGTTGCCCTCTGCATCCCATTCCAGCTCAGGATTGAAGACATTTAAACTGAGTTCGTTGCGTCCGGCGGTCAGGCCTCGCTGGTAATCTCCGAAGCGTCGGTACCGGTCGGTCATGCGCATTATTCCGGGTGATTGTTAATTGTTTTAAGGCGCCACCAAATTATCAATTTTTCGCGGTGCCATTAATCGCGCTTGATAACTAACAGCTATAAAACGGACAAACAGGCTCAATATCTCAGGAATCACATTCCTGTCCGTTTTTCTATGATTACCTTGCAAATACTCTGGATGGCTGGTTCAGGCCCAGTCAAAGCGGCCTGTTACGGAGCCGCAAGCGGCTCCTTGAGCCCCAAAGGGGGCAACTACACCAGCGGTAACTGCCTTGGACTGGCAGACCGATCCAGTTTACGGTTCTTGTGTTTGCAGCGCGTTTTGCTGGCACTCTGGCACAAACTATCGCGGTCTCACATAGGTGGTCGCGATGGCAGCGACTTCTTCGGCCCAACGGTCGATGATCGGCTTTACCGAGTCCAGCGTAACGACCCGCTGACCCGAGGTGTTCTTCTGCAGGCCTTCGCCCGTGCCCACGCGCACGCTTTTCAATAGCGTTTCGCCAGAGACGCTGTCCGTGACCTTGGACTCGACCACCAGTTTGGCCTCCTGCGGCGCGCCTGCGACGCCGCGATAGGCCATCGTCGCGACGAACGCTATGGGGACGATCTGGTAGGGCTTGAGGCCCTCCTTTTCACCCGCAACACCGGTAATAGCCACCTTCAGCTCGGCCACACCTGGGCCGGGCTTATCCACGACCTCGACCTTCTCGCCGATCTTGTTACGCAGCGTCCCGTTGAGATAGCTGCCGATCTGGTCGATGGTCTCCTGGGTTACTTGCTCCGTGGGCTCGGGCTTCGGATAGAAGTCCACTTTGTCAACCAGCACGGCGTGGTAGTTCGCCGGGGTGAACTTTGGGCTGGCATACTTGAGGAACTCCTCGCCCTTAGGCCCCTTGACCTCTTTGAGGTCCGAGTAGTTGCCGAGATAGCCTGAATAGTCCGTTTCCTTCGGCGCATGGCTGGCGCAGCCAGCGACCAGCGCAGCCGCAGCTGCAATAGCGAACAGGCCTGAAACAGTTGCTCTCCACATAACCTTATCCCTCGATGGTGAAAGTCGATTACCGACGCAGAACAGCTCGCCTGCGACGATGTCGGCAAAGTTAGCAATTATACTGTTTCAGCCAGTTCGAACCATCTGTTTTGCGAGTTGTTTCAGCCTGCTGGACGGGCATCTTCCGATCCTTTTTTCTCTGAAGTGCAGGCGGTGCCTGCTGCCGGCAGCCGCCACTTACTGAGGAATCTCTGATTATTTCGTCATGCCGGCGAAGGCTGGCATCCAGGGTATTGAAAACTATGGATCCCGGCATACGCCGGGATGACGTTAAGGGGATTTATCAGAGGTTCCCGAAGGCATACATTGACAAAGCTTCATGTCTCTCAGCGGGGCGCCGTAAATACCTCCCTGTAGGCTTGACGGCCGCATCGCTGCGGCCGACACCCGCCGACAGACATGAGGCTTTGTCAACGCAGTTTCTTGTAATTACTCTGGACACTCGTTAACCATCCGGTTACATTCTCTGCGGCACCCGCAGTAACCCGCCCCTAGGAGGCTGTCAGATTTGGGATTGATCTACTGCGCCGGTGGGAGAGCGGCCCATTTTCCCGATCCTTTTCGTCAAATAGCTACGGCTATTCTCCTCAAACGATCGAAAAAATCGCCTCGCTCTCCCACCTTGCTCGCTACGATCGCCCAAGTCCGACAGCCTCGTGCGGTGCATTAACCGAAGAATCGGAGAAAAACGGTGGCCGAACAACAGAACAACCCGCACAGCGGGGTTTGGGGCTGCCGTGTGCTTTGCAGATTCGTGACCCTGCTCACACTCGCCGCTCTGCTCGGCGGCTGCGAAAAACCCGAAGTTCCCCACCCGCCGACGCCCGAAGTCAGCGTGCTCACGGTCGAACCCAAAGACGCGCCGGTAACCTTCGAGTTCGTCGGCAGTACCGCCAGCTCCCAGCAGGTGGAGGTCAGGGCGCGCGTCAACGGCTTTCTCGACCATCGTCTATACACCGAGGGTGCGATCGTCAAGCAGGGGCAGGTGATGTTCCAGATGGACCGGAAACCCTTCGAAGCCCAGCTCAATGCCGCTGAAGCCGCCCTCGACGAACAGAAGGCCAGGCTGTGGACGGCACAATCGAACCTGAACCGCGTCAAGCCGCTGGCCAAGGCCAACGCCGTCAGTAAAAAGGATCTGGACGACGCGCAGGGCCAGGTCAACGCAGCCGCCGCCGCCGTAGAGATGGCCAAGGCCGATGTTGAAACGGCAAAACTCAATCTCGGCTATACCAGTATCCACGCGCCGGTCACCGGTGCGTCGAGTTTTGCGCGCATCCAGGATGGCGCCTACGTCAACGAACAGAGCGGCCCCCTGACCTATGTCTCCCAGCTCGACCCCATCTGGGTCGACTTCAGCATTTCCGAAGACGAAATGCTCAGGTACCGCCAGGAACAGAAAAGCGGTCAGCTGCGGACGCCCGAAGCCACGGCGCTGAGCGTCAAGCTTGTGCTGGCCGACGGTTCGGTGTACCCGGAAACCGGCAGGATGTTTTTCCGGGATGCCAACTACAGTACCGAGACTGGAACCTTCCTGGTTCGCGCGACCTTCAGCAACCCCGATGCGGAACTCCGCCCCGGGCAGTTCGTGCGCGTGCGCATCAAGGGAGCAACACGCCCCAACGCTGTGCTAATCCCGCAGAAAGCCGTGTTGCAGGGTGCCCAGGGGTTTTTTGTCTGGGTCGTGGACTCCGAGGGCAAGGCACAGGTCCGCACTATCGAGGTTGGGAACTGGCAGGGTGACAACTGGTTTATCTCCAAAGGCCTTGCCAAAGGGGACCGTGTCATCACCGACGGCATCGTGCGTCTCGCCAAAGGGACTCCGGTCAGGATTGTGACGGGTGACGGCGATCAGGCTGTGGCGAAACCCGCTGCAGCGGCTCCGGGCAAACCCAAGACCGCCAGCGACTGAGCCGGGGGTCAGCGCCGATGTTTGCCCATTTTTTCATCGACCGGCCGATTTTCGCGATGGTCGTGTCGCTGGTGATTATCATTGCCGGCGCGGCAGCGATGGTCAGCCTGCCCATCGCCCAGTACCCGGACATCACGCCGGTGCAGATCCAGGTGACGGCAACCTACCCGGGCGCCGACGCCCAGACCGTGGCGCAGAATATCGGCGCGCCCATTGAGCAGCAGGTCAACGGCGCGGACAACATGATTTACATGCAGTCCACCAGCTCCTCGACCGGCAATTACACGCTCAATGTCTACTTTGAACAGGGCACCAACCCGCAGCTGGCGCAGGTCGACGTGCAGAATCGCGTGCAATGGGCCACGCCGCAGCTGCCCTCGGCCGTGACCCAGCAGGGGGTCATCGTCAAGAAGACCACCCAGAGCTTCATGCT
This sequence comes from uncultured Gammaproteobacteria bacterium, assembly GCA_963814945.1. Taxonomy (GTDB): domain Bacteria; phylum Pseudomonadota; class Gammaproteobacteria; order DSM-19610; family DSM-19610; genus Thiogranum. Next base: position 112,195 of record CAWFEQ010000016.1, on the reverse strand, counting down.
GGTCATCGCGCTGTACTCGCCGGACGAGCGTTACGATGCCGACTATGTGGCGAACTACGCCAACATCAACGTGCTCGACGCCATCAAACGCATCAACGGTGCCAACCAGGCCGCCATCTTCGGGGTGCCGGACTACGCCATGCGCATCTGGCTGCGCCCGGATCGCATGGCGCAGCTCGGCGTCACGGCCACCGACGTGGCCAACGCCGTGCGCGAGCAGAACCAGCAGTTTGCCGTGGGACGCATCGGGCAGTCGCCCACCCCCGCGCCGGTGCCACAGACCTTTCCCGTGACCACCCCGGGCCTGTTCACTGAACCGGATGAATTCGAGAACATCATCCTGCGCGCCGAGCAACAGGGTGCCGCCACGGTGCGCGTCAAGAACGTCGGCCGCGCCGACCTTGGCCGCAAGGACTACTCCATCCGCTCCAAGTATGAGGGCAAGAACGCCACTCTGATTGTGGTGTACCAGCAGCCGGGCGCCAACGCGCTGGAGGTGGCCAAGCAGGTCTACGCCACGCTGGACGACCTTTCCAAGAGCTTCCCCGATGGGCTGGCCTACGATGTGGCGCTGGACACCACCAAGTTCGTCAAGGCCTCCATCGACGAAGTGGTGCATACCTTCTTCGAAGCGGTGGTGCTGGTGGTACTGGTGGTGTTCGTGTTCCTACAAAGCTTAAGGCTCACCATCATCCCCACGCTGGCAGTGCCGGTGTCGATCCTCGGCGCCATGATCGGCATGCTGGCCTTCGGCTTTTCGGTCAACATGCTCACCCTGTTCGGCATGATCCTCGCTATCGGCATTGTGGTCGACGACGCCATCGTGGTGATCGAAAACACCGAGCGCAACATGACCCAGTTCGGGCTATCGCCCAAGGAAGCCGCCAAGCGCGCCATGTCCGAGGTGTCCGGAGCACTGATTGCGATCGTACTGGTGTTGAACGCAGTGTTCATTCCGGTCGCTTTCCTCGGCGGCATGACCGGGCAACTGTACAAGCAGTTCGCGGTGACCATCGCCATTTCGGTGGTGTTCTCGGGACTGGTGGCGCTCACCCTGTCGCCGGCGCTGGCCGCCATCCTGATCAAACCCGGCCACGGCGAAAAGCACGGCTTCTTCAAGTGGTTCGAGAACACCCTGGAACGCACCACCAACGCCTACGTCGCCGGTGCCCGCTGGATCATGCACCACACGCTGCTGGCCTTCGGCGCCTTCGCCGCGGTGGTGGTGGCGGCGGGCTGGCTGTTCTCGGTGTGGCCAAGCGCATTCGTGCCCGAGGAAGACCAGGGTTATCTGTTTGTCCCCTACATGCTGCCGGACGCCGCCAGCCTGGACCGCACCGAAGCGGTGGGCGAACAGGCCGCGCAGTTCATGATGCAGAACCCGGCGGTGGCCAATGTCACCCAGGTCGACGGCTACAGCCTGATCGACCAGCAGAACAAAACCAACCGCGGTCTGCTGTTCGTGTCGCTGAAGGACTTCGAGGAACGCAAAGAGCCTGCATTATCCGCGCCCGCGCTTATTCAGGCCGCGGCCAAAGCCTATGCCGACATCAAGGACGGACTGGTGATCCCGCTCAACCCGCCGGCGATTCCGGGATTGGGCGTGACAGCGGGTTTCGAGATGTGGGTGCAGCAACGTGGCAGCGGTGGCTACGGGCAGCTTGCCACCCAGGTGCAGCAGATCGTCGCCAAGGCCAAACAGAACCCCCAGCTGGCGCGTGTCAGCGCCACGATCAGCGCTGAAAACCGCCAGCTGCTCACCGACCTGGATCGCACGAAAACGGAAACCCTGGGCGTGCCGGTCTCGGATGTGTACGACACGCTGCAGACACTGTTCGGCTCGCTGTACGTCAACCAGTTCCCCAAGAATTCGCGCCTCTGGCAGGTGATCCTGCAGGCCGAACCCGACTACCGGCTGGAACCGCGCGATATCGACCAGATCTACGTGCGCAATAAAAACGGCGACATGGTGCCGTTGTCGTCTGTGGTCCGCACCCGCTGGTCGACCGGTCCGGACATCGTCACGCGCTTCAACAACTACCCGGCGGCCAAAATCACCGGCGGGCCGGCACCCGGTGTGAGTTCCGGTCAGGCACTGACAGTCATGGAACAGATAGCCACCGAGGTATTGCCGGGCGATTACGGCTTCGCCTGGGCTGGCGAGGCGCGCGAAGAGAAACAGGCAGGCGGCACTTCGGCGATTGCCTTCATCTTTGGCTTGATCTTCGTGTTCCTGATCCTCGCCGCGCAGTACGAGAGCTGGACGCTGCCCTTCGGCGTCATCATGGCCGTGCCTTTCGCCCTGCTGGGCGCGCTGCTGGCGATCGTGCTGCGCGGCATCCCGAACGACGTCTACTTCCAGATCGGGCTGCTTACCCTGATTGCGCTCGCGGCCAAGAACGCCATTCTCATTGTCGAGTTCGCGGTGGAGCTGCATCACGGCGGCAAGTCCCTGTACGACGCCGCTGTCGAAGCGGCACGCTTGCGTTTCCGCCCGATTGTGATGACCTCCTTTGCATTCATCCTCGGCGTGGTTCCGCTCGCCATTGCCACCGGCGCTTCGGCCAACAGCCGTCACTCCATCGGCACCGGCGTCATCGGCGGCATGCTCGGCGCCACGGCCATCGCCATCTTTTTCGTGCCGATGTTTTTCCTGGTGCTGGAAAAAATCGGCGTGAAAGGCTCTGCCAGCAAAACGTCCGACAGCGAGGCATCCGACTCATCGAGCGGTGCCGCCCCGCAGGTGCAGGCGCCCCAGGCTCCGGGTGGGCAGCCCAATGAGTAAAACCGCGCGCAACTGGGTTCTGTCGCTCGTGCTGTCCGTTCAGTTCGGTTGCACGGTGGGCCCTGACTATGTGCGTCCGCAGGTCGACAGTCCGGAGCAGTGGCGGGTGGACTACGCGGCCGCGGCCGGGGTTGCCAATACCCGCTGGTGGGAACTGTTCGATGACCCTGTACTGGATCAGTTGATCGATACCGCGCTGCGGGAAAACAAAGACGTGCGCATTGCCGCCGCCCGCATCGTGGAATTCGCCGCCCGGGTGGATATTGCCCGCTCCGGGTTCTACCCACAGATCGGCTACAACGGCCAGGCCAGCCGCAACCGGGCCTCGCGCGAAGCTTTCGGCGGCGTTCCGACGGGAAGCGACCGCACCTACAACGATTACAGCGCCACGCTCAGCGCCGGCTGGGAGATCGACCTGTGGGGCCGGATCCGACGCGCTACCGAAGCTTCTCGCGCCGAGCTGCTCGCGCAGGACGAAAACCGGCGCACGGTGATCCTAAGTCTGGTGTCCGCGGTCGCCAACACCTATATCACACTGCGTCAGTTCGACCGCCAGCTCGAGGTATCGCAGGATACCCTGGCGACGCGGGCCGAATCGCTGCGCCTGTTCGAGCTCAAGTTCAAGGGGGGGGTCGTATCCGATCTGGAACTGGCGCAGGTGCAAGTTGAGTATGAGCAGGCCGCCGCAGCCATCCCGCCCATTGAGCGGAACATTGCCCTGACCGAGAACGCACTGTCGATACTGCTGGGCCATAACCCTGGAACCATTCCGCGCGGCAAGAGCATCGATCAACTGATGCAGCCGCCGGTTCCGGCGGGGGTGCCATCCTCGCTGCTGGTACGGCGCCCGGATATCCGCGCCGCCGAGCAGAATCTTGTGGCCGCCAATGCCCGCATCGGCGTGGCGCGCGCCCAGTATTTCCCCAGCATCTCCCTGACCGGTCTGTTTGGTTATGTCAGCGATGAGCTGGACAACCTGCTGCAGAACTCCGCGAATGTGTGGAGCCTCGGCGGTACGGCACTGGGCCCGATCTTCACCGGTGGCGCGATCTCCGGACAGGTGCGCGCCAGCGAGGCGGTTCAGCGCCAGACCCTGGTCGGCTATCTGCAGACCGTGCAGAGCGCCTTTCGGGAAGTGGACGACGCGCTGATCAGTGTGCAGAAGTCACGCGAGCAGCTCGCCGCCGAGGGCCGGCGAGTGGCGGCACTCGCCGATTATGCACGCCTGGCGAAACTGCGCTATGACGAGGGTTACTCGTCCTACATCGACGTACTCGATGCCCAGCGCTCCCTGTTCGACGCCGAGCTGCAGTACGTCACTGTGCAGGCAGACGTTTATAACTCTCTGGTCAACACCTACAAGGCCATGGGCGGTGGCTGGATCATCGACGCGCAGGCCACCGCCAATGAAACTGACTTCCCGCCGCCGAAAGAAACCCAGCCGGCCGGTTTTGCATTCCCCAAGCCGACCCCGGTCACTGGCGACCAGGGCGGCAGCGGCTACCGCTCCCCCGCGCCCTAGGAGGCTGTCGGACTTGGGCGATCGTAGCGAGCAAGGTGGGAGAGCGAGGCGATTTTTTCGATCGTTTGAGGAGAATAGCCGTAGCTATTTGACGAAAAGGATCGGGAAAATGGGGCGCTCTCCCACCGGCGCAGTAGATCAGCCCCAAGTCCGACAGCCTCCTAGTCACTGGCCTAGCCGGCGACTGAGCTGCCATGGGACGAAGCACGTCCTGGAAGCCTGTCCGACTCATCTTCGCCTAGCGAGAGAGTGGGAGGGAGCTGAGGGGTGACTATGCGACGAAAAGCTTAAGAAAAATAGCCCGCTCTCCCGCTTTCGCAGTAGCAGAATGATTACTCGGACAGGCTTCTGGCCAGCGTAAACGTTATGTTCATCAATCCCGGGCGGTTTGCCTGGCATGCCGGACGCTGCTCACTTGACCGGTGCATCAGCCGCCTTACCGGGCACACGGTCCGCTCGCCACAGTTTGCGCAACGCCGCCACAACGGCTTTGGGGTGGCCATCGGCGCTGTACAGCCCCCAGTAACCCTCCTCCGGATGCGCGCCGAATTCCCGCCGTGCATTTTCCTCTTTCCAGTCATGATCAAACGCCTCGAAACAGGCGACACCGCGTCCCGGTGCGTGCGGCAGCCGCTCGAACAGGCTGGTCCAGAACTGCGCCTGCACCGCCGGTGTGAAGCGGGTCCCCGGCGGTCCGCTCGGCAGACCCGTCTCCTTGATGAGCACGGGCTTGTCGGTCTTCGCCGACAGTAGATCGGCCACCCGCACCACGAAATCGACGGCCTGTTCCGTCGTCGCCTGAGCGAACCAGGGCTGGAACAGCGGATGGACGCTGGGCAGCAGAAAATCCTGAATCGCAAGAAAATCGGCGGGATCGTCGTTGAGATAGTAGTAAAAGGGTTCGGAGGTGGTGATCGCCACCCCGGGCAATGCGGCACGCAGGCGTTGTATCGCCGCGCGCAATACAGACCACTCGTGACGCTCCGCCAGCAGTGTCTCGTTGCCCACAGAAATACCCACAATCAGCTGCGGATAGGCAGTGACCAGCCGTCGTGCGTTGCTGAATTCACGTTCCGACAAGGGATCCCAGATGCCGAGGATCAGCGCCCGATAACCGAGTGCGCTCGCAACAGCGGGCACCTCATCCACACCATCGGCGCAGGAATAGGTGATCAGGCCCTGGAAGTCCGCCCGCAGAGTTGCGAGATCCCTGTGTATGCGTTCCCTGGATGCGGGGTGCACCTGCCCGGCGACAATCTTCAGATCGGTCGGTGTGTAGGCGACGAAACGCACCGACTCGACTGCCGCGCGCACCCGGTTCGCTGGCTTGTCCGACTGTGGCTGCGCCGGGACGCTCATCGGGAGGAGCATGGCAACCGCCATCAGGACCACCGCCAGTGTGTAAACCGGGCTGTCATAACCCGCGCTCACACCCACCCTGGCGCAAACTGTGTTGGCCGGCGAGGCCACGCGGCTGCGATCCTTCATCACCAGGCGTCCCGGGGCCAGCCTGCCAGGAGGCTGTCGGACTTGGGACTGATCTACTGCGCCGGTGGGAGAGCGCCCCATTTTCCAGATCCTCTTCGTCAAACAGTTACGGCTACTCTCCTCACACGATCGAAAAAATGGCCTTGCCCTCCTACCTTGCTCGCTCCGATCGCCCAAGTCCGACAGCCTCCTAGGAACTCGGCGGGACCAGGGCGACGTGCGTTGTCAGCTTGTCATGCTGCAGCTTCAATACGGCGTCTTCATCACCCGGTTCGTAGGGTCGGGCCGATATCAGGTAGCTGCCATAAAGGACGTGTTCACCCTTCGGACAATCGGCGGACGCCGTAATCAGGAACCCAGTCTCGGTGCGGGTGCCCGGCACGACCTGGGTACGCACCGGTGTTTCCTTCCCTGAGCAGAGGCAGGGTTGCGCGCGCGCCTGTCCATCAACCGTGTCGGGAACCACCATCAGACTGATCAGCGAAGCTTCCTTCCCATCGAGCACGATCCATTCAGTGCCCAGCTGACGCAAGCGGGTCTGCAGTGAGCGGGTAAGACCTGGCGTCCCGGCTGGTTCCTGCGCCTTGCCCATGTAGAGGTGGTCAAAAGGCGGATTGCGGTAATCGGTGGTCAGGGTCATCTCGATCTGTTTGACCGGGAAACCGGTCGACAGGCAGACAGGTATCTCCGCGTGGTGCGGGTAGTAGAAGTTATCACAGGTCACCTGGGGTGCATTCACGAAGCCACCGGCCAGCGAAAGACGCGCCATATTGCGTTTGACGATACGCACCGGCCCCGCGATATAGCCTTCCGTGTAACCGTGTATATCCTCTTCGTCAAATGTGACCTTTTGCCCGGGAATCGGCAGGCGCAAGGTTATTTCACCCTCGACCCTGATGCGGTCCACGACGGTCATTCCTTTCACCTGCAGATCGTGGATCAAGGCCATATGCTGATCGGAGAAGTGAAAACTGTAAATCGGTGATTCCACCGTTTTGTGCTCGGCGTCGTATTTCATATACAGGGTTTTGGACAGGGGTGGTGGCGGCGACGCCGGATAGTAGCCGACGTAGACCCATCCCTGCGTGCCGTTCGAGGCGTCCGATACTTTGAGCGACAGGATCAGTGACGCGCCGATAGCTGCCCGCGGCGTGTCGCTGTAGTCACCAGCGTCTTCGGCCATGAACACCAGGACGTCATTGGCGTCCAACAGGGCCGTGCCAACCGGGTCCTCGTCGTCAACGGTACCGCGCCCGCTTGTGAACGGTTCCCGTTTGCGGGGCATACCGAACGGTTCGTCTTCGAAGGCGAAGCGCTTGCGGTATACCACGTCCCACACCCAGCAGCCGGTAGAATCGCGCTGGTCGATTTGAAAGGGGATAACAACGGTCTTGCCATCACGGAAGGCGAAGAGGCGGATCTGGCTAATGTCTTTGCCGATTAGCTGCGGCAGGTCTTTCCCGCTGACTATGACCGGATCGGTGACACGTTGCAGGGTTTTCGCCGTGCCAGACGGTTGTGCCGCAACGGGTACCACAAGGGCTATCGCGCACAGCAGGGCGACTGCCCATGACACAACAGAATCGAGTATTTTCCTGGGCATATCCACAACACCGCCGTTACCGGTTAACGGCGCGGCCAGCGGAACTGGATGCGGCGTAAGTTGTTGCATTGTAAGGAGTAGCACGCTTCGAACATCGCCGCCAGCAAATTTCAATCATAACCGCGTCTGAGGATGTTCACACAGCGCCCTCCCCTTGCACCCCGGCGAGCAAGGCGCGCATCATGCAGAGGAAAATAGCAGGAGGAGAAAAGCCATGATTCACACAACAAGTATAAGCACTATTGCGATTGTTGTCTTACTCGCCGGGGCCACCTACGCGGGCAGTACCCACGCAGGGGGAATGGGTATGGGCAGTAGCAGAGGAACGGATTCCGGCTATGGACCGGGGCCTGGCCATGGCCGCGGACCCGGTGACGACAGCGGCTCTGGCATGGGCATGGGCGGCCGGCCCGGTCGGGACTATGGACCCGGATCCGGCTATGGACCGGAGCCCGGCTACGGCCGCGGACCTGGTGACGACAGCCGCTCTGGCATGGGCAACGGCCCCGGCAAGGGCTATGGACCCGGACCCGGATATGGACCCGGACCCGGCTATGGCCGCGGACCTGATGACGACCGCGGCTCCGGCATGGGCATGGGCAACAGCCCCGGCAGGGGCTATGGACCCGGATATGGACCCGGAACCGGCTATGGACCGGGGCCCGGCTACGGCCGCGGACCTGGTGACGACCGCGGCTTGGGCATGGACGGCCCCCCCGGTGGGGGCTATGGGCCTCGCCCTGGGTATGAACCCGGGTATCGCGACGGCCCCGGCTTTGGACCACCGTGGCCCAATGGCGAGTGAGGCGTGAACCAACGATAAAGAGCGGTGCGTTTCAGCGTGAAATCAGCTGGTACATGTAAAGTGAAGACTGACAAGACAGCAGACCATCTGCGCAAAGGAGTCAGTATGAACAACACATCACTTTACGCACAAGGCGAAAGGCAAAGGTCTGGGAGAAGATTCCGGCGAAGGCGACCCATTGCGCAGTCAAGATCCCGGAAAGTATCAGGAACGCAGGAAAGATCAGCAGGGCAGTCTTGACACCGATTAGTTAGAGGATAACGGCGCTTGCAATGCCGATTCTCTACAGCGGCGGCCAGACGGTCGCCGTTTTTTTGCACGCCCACACGCTACGGTTAACACGGGTCGCACCTGCTCGATAACGTCAACGCTAACTCCTCCAAACGGTCCGGCAAGCGTTTCGGCCACACTGTATCCCGCGGATTGGCCGCCAGATTCTTCCAGGAAGGCTGTGGATAACTGTGTGGAAAATAGACCCCAAAGGCAGCGAAAACCGAGCCCATGTTGCCCTCCAGTGGGATTGGCGATTTTTTGATCTATTAAAATATTTATTGTAAAAACATATTTTTAAGCTATATATTTAGAAATAGAGTTAGGTGTATGCGGTTTCGTTTTGGGCGTTGTTTACGCTTCTGTTAACAGTGTGCATAACGACCTCAGTGGCTAGGAGGCTGTCGGACTTGGGACTGATCTACTGCGCCGGTGGGAGAGCGCCCCATTTTCCCGATCCTTTTCGTCAAATAGCTACGGCTATTCTCCTCAAACGATCGAAAAAATGGCCTCGCCCTCCCACCTTGCTCGCTACGATCGCCCAAGTCCGACAGCCTCCAAGAGAAAACGCATCTTGAAGTCAAGGCCCGGAATGCGATTCTTTCTCATTCTAATGAAGAGCCCCTGTCACCGGCTTTCACGTATGTTATATGCAACCCACGCGGGCGACTCACAGCACGAGGCGGGGCGTAACGCCCCGCCTCGCAGGCATCAACCCCAGTCTTCCATACCGGCGCCGGGGGCAGCCGCCGGTTTCTTGCTCTCAGCCGGCTTCTCCGCAACCATCGCTTCCGTAGTCAACATGAGACCGGCGACGGACCCGGCATTCTGCAACGCCGAACGGGGCACCTTGGTCGGATCGATAATCCCCATATCGAGCATATCACCATAGGTTCCGGTCTGCGCATTGAAGCCGTGGGCACCCTTGCTGTCGCGCACGGTGTTGACCACGACGCTGGGCTCGTTACCGGCGTTGGCGACGATCTGGCGCAGTGGTTCTTCCATCGCGCGCAAGGCGATGCGCACACCCATGGCCTGATCATCGTTGCTGGTCGGTACGCCGTTGGCCAGTAAGGCCGCCGCCGTGCGCACCAGCGCGACGCCCCCTCCGGTGACGATACCCTCTTCGACAGCAGCGCGGGTCGCGTGCAGGGCGTCATCGACCAGATCCTTCTTCTCTTTCATCGCCACTTCGGTGGCAGCGCCAACTTTTATCACGGCGACGCCGCCTGAGAGCTTCGCGACCCTTTCCTGCAGTTTCTCGCGATCGTAGTCGGAAGTCGCGTCCTCTGCCTGTTGGCGGAGCTGTTCGATGCGTGCCTTGATGTCGGCCTTGGCACCGGCACCGTCGACGATAGTGGTATTGTCCTTCGAAACCACCACGCGTTTCGCGCTACCGAGCTGATCCAGGCTGGCCTTCTCCAGCGACAGACCCACTTCCTCGGAGATCACCGTTGCGCCAGTCAGAACCGCCATATCCTGCAGCATCGCCTTGCGCCTATCGCCAAAGCCGGGGGCCTTGACCGCGGTGACCTTGAGAATACCGCGCAGGCTGTTGACTACGAGGGTTGCCAGTGCCTCCCCTTCGATATCCTCGGCGACCAGCAGTAATGGCCGGCTGGCTTTGGCCACACTCTCCAGAATTGGCAGCAGGTCACGGATGTTGGAGATCTTCTTATCGTGCAGCAGAATATAAGCATCCTCCAGCTCGCCAGCCTTATTTCGGTACCCGCAAACTTGCCGAACAGCACACGGTCGCCTACCCGCAACTCGAGCGGGCGGCGCTCGCCGCTGTCCAGAATGGCCCCCGCACCGACCGCGATGACTTCTCCCTGGATCGGTTTCTCAGCAGCGCTGTCGGGGATCACAATTCCCCCTTTTGAAACAGTTTCCGCATCGACACGCCGGATGACGACGCGGTCATGTAATGTTCATGTTCGATAACTCCGTCGATTCAAGTCAAAATAAACAGGAAAACAATCACGTAACGGGGACTAGATCCCTCGTGTGGCGCAGATTGGGACGCTCTTTGCGGATTTCAAGGGGTCGCCGGAAATTTTTTCGCTGCTTACCGGCAATCCGGCGCAACAGCCGCGCGTTTGCCCTGGCTATTGAGAGTTCACCATTTTCTGGCTAAATTCTTCAGTGTGAGCGGTACAGAGGAGCAGCGCATGTATCCCGATTCCGACGATGTGAGAGCGATACCCGAATCCTCCCTTCCGAACTACTTCCGAGGGCGGCTGCGCCGCTCCGCGAAACGGCTGAACCTCAAGCCGCACGCAGACACGCTCTGGTACCTCGGCGATCTGCTCGACCGCTATGGCCACAGCGACCAGTTGTTCGACTATGATCAGGGGCGTCGAGACTTTCGGCCCCTGGCACTGCTTTATGACGATGCGCAGTCCGCAGCAAGCGAGCCGCAGCGCTGTCTGCTCCTGCAGCGGCTAGGCGATCTCGCCCTGTTTGTCGGTGCGCTGTTTCCGGAACGCTATGCCCGGCGCGGCATCCGCCGGGACTATTTCGTGGGAATGGGTGGGGGCGCTTACGATTATCTGTCCGAACGTGCACCAGCCAATCGTCACATCTTTCGCGAGCTAACGCATCACTTCGCCCGCATGATTGAACTGGTCGCCGCGGCCGGGGCACGTCAAAGCCGGCTTAACCACGATGAAATCCTGCGCCTGTACGCACGCTGGCTGCACAGTCGCAGTCCCACCCTGGCACGCCAGCTCATGGCTCTCGGCATCTCGCTGCCACCCACGACCCGCAACCACTGACCAGGCGGGAGCAGCGCGCGGCCAGGAGGCTGTCGGACTTGGGGCTGATCTACTGCGCCGATGGGGGGGCGCCCCATTCTCCCGATCCTTTTCGGCAAACAGCTACGGCTATTCTCCTCAAACGATCGAAACAATGGCCTCGCCCCTGCCGCCCTGCTCGCTACCATCGCCCAAGTCCGACAGCCGCCTAGTCCGCCCCTTCGGTGGTGATATGCAGCACGCTGCCGCAGTGTTTGCAGTGTACGGCATCGGTGTCGTGGCGGGTCAGTCCGCACGTTGGACATTCGTAACGCACCTTGCCCGGCCGGAAGATGGTCTGGATCAGCCGCAGGAACAGCGAAATACCGAAGATCATGATCAGCACCGCCAGTATGTGCCCGCTGGTGCCGACCAGGGTAATATCCCCGAACCCGGTAGTGGTCAGGGTTGCGACCGTGAAATACAACGCGTCGAAATAATCACCAATCGCAGGATTACTGCCCACCTGGTTGACGTATACCACCGCTGTGACAACGAAAATGAAGACCAGCAGGTTGACGACACTGAAAATCACATCCTCATGGATGCGCACGAATTTCGATTGCTGGCGCAATGTCTTGATCATGTGGTACGAGCGCAGCAACCGCAGTGCGCGTATAACGCGCAGGAAAGAGTAGTTTTCAGCCAGCGACGGGGCCAGCAGCGAGGCAATGACAATCAGGTCGGCGAGGCCGACCGGGTGGAATATGTCGTGCAGGCGCTGCCTGCTGATAAACAGGCGCGCCATCAGTTCCAGCAGGTAGGCGATGCCGATGGCTTCCTCAACCACGTGCAGGTCGTCGATATGGTGAAAAAACGAGGCGATAACAAAATACAGGATGGTGATACTGTCGAACGCCAGCAGTGACCAGCGAAAGTTGCGAGAACGCCGGCTCCCGCCATGGTACAAATCATTGATGTAACGATGTAGCTTTTGCCGCAAGCCGGCGCCCGACAAGTGCGTGTTAGTCATACTGCCCCATACCTGCCTCCGGCTCACCGGGCCGCAGTCTACTCGCAGGAATCGATGCGGGCAGTCTCATTGTTAAGCCCACACCCGTATCCACGTAACCCTGACCACGCCTGTCAACAGAAACCAGTGTGCCCCGCCAGGCAGCGACGGCTGCGAAATACCTCAGCGCCGGTCCAAACCGAACCGGCCCGGCCCCATGAAGACCAGCGCAAGTGCAGCGAACAGGTACATGCCCTGCAACTCCAGCCGCCATCCGCCGTGCTCCGTGACAGTCAGCAGATCGCCGGTGTGCGCCAGCAGAACAGCAACAAGCATGTTTATAACGATCAGCCCGGCGCCGATGCGCGCGTAGTAGCCGAGGATGAGGAGCGCTGGTCCCACCACTTCGCCGAGGTAGACAGCATTGGCCAGGACACCGGGGAAGCCATAGGCCAGCAGCATTTCCTGGATAGGCGCGATGCCGTGAAGAATCTTGGTAACGCCATGGAACAGGACCAGGATGCCGAGCACCAGTCTCAGGACCAGTTTGCCGGCGTCATCCAGGCGGTTCAAGGTCGGATCATCGTTCATGGGCAGGCTCCGGGTGCGGGAAATATCTTCTTATCAAGAATAAAGGATTGCAGGGGCAGACGCGACCCTACCCCGGCACAGCAAATCACCGTCGCTTTCAACAATAACCATTGCTGCTGCAGTGAGTTGGCGATGCCTGCGAGGGCGCTCAGCGGTCACCGGACCCGCAATGACTGGTTGCCCCCTTATTTAGCGGGTCGGAGAGGAGTATTCTCCCTGTGGCTACTGGCCCTGACACGGCCAGGGTGACATCAAATGGCCGGCAGCGGTCATTCCTGAAAAGAGAGGAGTACAACAATGCAACACAAAATTACAGCATGCAGCGGAATCATTGTCGCAGTCGGCCTGTTGTTCGCAAACACCGGCTATGCATTCGACATGGGCAACGTCATGAATCCCTCAAAGTGGATGGGCGGCGGCAACAGCAACCGGGATCGTTACGACGACTATGACCGCGGCTACGGCGGTCCCGGCGGCTACGGTGGCCCCGGCGGCTACGGTGGCCCCGGCGGCTACGGTGGCCCCGGCGGCTACGGTGGTCCCGGTTACGGCTACGGTGGCCCGGGCGGCATGTACGGCGGCGGGCCCGGCTACGGGTACGGCGCCCCCGGCTATGGCGGTGCTCCGGGCTACGGCTATGGCGGGGCACCGGGTTATGGTGGCGCACCTGGCGCGGTGGGCGCTCCGGCCTACGGCGCTGCTCCCGCTCCCGCTGCTGATACCAGCGATGAAATCGAACGGTTGCAGGAACGCATCAGGGTTCTGGAGGAAGCCGCCAAACAGGCGCCGGCCGCAAATCCGGCCTGGGGGAGCACCCAGCCAGCAGCACCTGCAGCGCCCTACGGTAACCCGTCGGGATATCAGTACAGGTAGTCACAGCACCTCTGGCGCAACCGGGCGGCGCGGGCAGCGCGCCGCCCGGCCCTGACCACCATAACAGGCTGCATGCGGAAGCCCGATTACCCGCCGCCGGTAGACAGCGGCTTTTTCAACCCTTGCGCGGCGTTCTGCGTGTCGCTTGCGGCGGTCTTCAGCCCACCGGCCCACACTACAAAACGCGGAGGTTCCTACGCGTTGCGTGGCATGAACTGCCGCCGCCGCCCCAGGAACAACTCATAAACCCACCCTAACTCGTTGTTTCCAGGTTGCTCCCGCCCCTGGCCCTGATCTTGCATTGGATGCAGCATCATGCCCGGAATTTCAGACCCGACGTCCACACAGCGGCCTGGCTCCTGCCACACCGCGGCGTTAAGCCTTGCCGCCGCGCGCCGCATCGACAGTCCATTGGATACCAGTATCGCTAGCCATGGGTCGCCTCCGCGCGGTTAAGGAATCCGAGGTTTAACGCCCGGCAACTGGTGTCACGGCGGGTGTGTATCTCGCCGCCGTCCGCCTGCAAAGCTTTCAGCAAGTAATTTTTAAGGAACCGTTTATGTCAAACCCACATCATCCCGAATGGTTGTTACGCGCCTGGCCGGTCCTGCGGTGGAAACACCGCGTCACACGGGAGTCGATCAAAAGCGACCTGATCGCCGGCCTCACGGTCGCCATCGTGGTCGTACCCCAGGCAGTAGCCTTCGCGTCCATTGCGGGCATGCCGCCGCAGTATGGTCTGTATGCCGGCATGATACCGCCGATTATTGCCGCCCTCTTCGGCTCGTCCTGGCACCTGATGTCGGGGCCGACGACCGCTGCGTCGATCGTGTTGCTCACTTCTCTGAGCGCCTTCGCCGAACCTATGACTCCCCATTACATCAGCCTGGCGCTGACACTGACCTTCATGGTCGGGGCCATCGAACTGGCACTCGGCCTGGCCAGAATGGGGGCCGTGGTCAATTTCATTTCCCATTCGGTGGTGGTCGGTTTCACCACCGGGGCAGCAATCCTGATCGCCAGCAAGCAGCTGAAGAATTTCTTCGGTGTGCCTATTCCCCGTGAGGGCCACCTGATCGACACGCTGGGGCACTTCTGGCAGCAGCTGCCGAATACCAACGGGTATATCCTGGCGATTGCCATCGTCACGCTGCTGTCCGGTCTTGCGGTAAGACGCTGGTTCCCCAGGATACCTTTCCTGATCGTCGCCCTGCTGGCCGGTAGTTTTCTGGGGCTGCTGCTGAACTACCTCTTCGGCAACGAAATCACCGGCATCCAGACCGTGGGCGCGCTGCCGCAGACGCTGCCGCCGCTATCGGCGCCCGACTTTTCCCTGGATACCATCAAGAACCTTGCGCCCGCGGCGCTGGCCATGACGCTGTTCGCGCTGACAGAAGCAGTGTCCATCGGGCGCTCCATCGGTATCCGCAGTGGTCAGCTGGTCGACGGTAATCAGGAGTTCATCGGTCAGGGCCTGTCCAACATCGCCGGCAGTTTTTTCTCTGCGTACGTAGCCACCGGTTCCTTCAACCGCAGCAGTCTGAACTACCAGGCCGGCGCCAAGACACCGCTGAGCGCCATGATCGCCGGAACACTGGAAATCTTCATCGTGCTGGCCGTCGCGCCACTGGTCGCCTATCTGCCCAATGCCGCCATGGCGGGAATCCTGTTTATTGTTGCCTGGGGCCTGATCGATATTCCCGCCATCAAACACATTTTCGGTTCCACCAATGCGGAGCGCTCCATTTTTTCAGTCACGTTTCTGGCTGCACTGTTCCTCGACCTTGAGTTCGCCATTCTGGCGGGCATCCTGCTGTCGCTGGTGCTATACCTCATGCGGGCCTCGAGACCGCGCATTGTGACCCGTATTCCGGACCCGAACCTCCCTAACCGCAAGTTCTCCAGCGAGGGCGGGCACCTGAAGGAATGCCCGCAGTTGCACATCATGCGCATAGACGGTTCGTTGTTTTTTGGATCGGTCGCTTATATTCGCGAGAAGTTTGCCAGACTGGATCAGGAGCACCCGCAACAGAAACACCTCGCCATCGTCGCCCAGGGCATCGGCTTCGTTGACATTGCTGGCGCCGACGCGCTGGCGAACGAGGCGATAAAGCGCCGCGCCAACGGCGGCGGGCTGTACCTGATCAACGTGAAATCGGGTCTGTGGGAGTCGCTGGAGCACTGCCACGCTATCGACGCGATTAATCCCAATCATATTTTCCAGGGAAAATCAGCCGCCTTGCGGGCGATTTTCCAGCGACTGGACAAGTCGATCTGCCGTAACTGCACGGCGCGTACGTTCACTGAATGTACGACGGTCAATTTTGTCGACAACCGCAGCGCTGGCACTACCGGCAAACAAGTGGTCGGCCTGTGATAAGACAGCTGGCGAGGTTTCAGAGTATGCGTGCGCTACGCGACCTCGCGCAGCAACAAACCGCCACGGTCAGAGCTGATCTTGCCACCGTCAAGTCCACCCACCACCGCACGCCGTCCCAAGCCGCGAAATCCCAGTTGACCTGCCGTACACTTTGTGTTCAAGGGCTCATTTTTCCCTGGCAATAACACCTTAATCGCACAAGCGTTATGCCATGAAAAGCAGCCTTCTTCTATCTCTGCGGTAAGAAATCCGGGCTATGAGCCTGTCCAGGTCATCTTCGCGTAGCGAGAAAGCGCGAGAGCGAGGACAGGCTCCCGGCCCCGCATTTCCCGGTTTTTTCCCAAGGCAATCGTAGGCTTAGCGCGCAACGCATTACCTAAAGCATCCACCAGCCTGTCCGATAAACCTCACAACTGGCGATTTTTTGTTTACCGCTCAAGCACTTTCAATCCACGACGACGAAGGAACCGCAATGAACACCCAGAAATCCGTTGCCATACTGCTAAGCGTCCTGGTTCTCCTGGTTCAGCTCGCGGCGCATGCGCCGTGGGCCGCAGCAGCCGCACCGCCAGTATCGCCACGAACGCTGGTGCTGCTCAACTGGTCTGAGTACCTCGATCCCGAACTTGTCGAGAAGTTCGAAGCCAGATTCAACGCCAAGCTGAGCGAAGTCTATTACGAAAGCGACGACCTGCGCGACGACATGATGCTGGAGACGGACGGTGCGGGATATGACCTGGTCCTGGTCAATGGCCTTTCCGTCGACAACTACCGTAAACGCGGCTGGCTTGCGCCCCTGGACAAGTCGAAAATCGAAAACATCAAGTACATCGACCCACACTGGGTGGATTCCTTCCCCGCGAGCCGCGGCTATGCGGTCCCCTACTTCTGGGGCACCATGGGCATTGCGTACCGCAAGGATCTTATCGAGCAGCAGCCCACCAGCTGGATGGACCTGCTCAAACCGGCGGAATACCTGCGACAGAGAATCTCCATGATAGAGTCGGCG
The DNA here is from genome assembly GCA_963814945.1 of uncultured Gammaproteobacteria bacterium. GTDB lineage: Bacteria > Pseudomonadota > Gammaproteobacteria > DSM-19610 > DSM-19610 > Thiogranum. The sequence continues at coordinate 95,122 of CAWFEQ010000016.1, read as the reverse complement.
CGCGACCTGTTTACACCGGCACTCAAGGGGCTCGGGTACTCGGCGAATTCGGATAACCCGGCCGCGATCGACGCCGCCGGACGGTTGTTACTGGCCCAGAAACCCTATGTCAGAACGTACACCTATCTCACCCTGGACGACACATCTGCACTTGTCAGCGGCGACGTAATCGCGGCTATGATGTACAACGGCGATGCCCTGATGGTTCAAGAATACGATGACAATATTGCCTATGTTCTCCCGAAAGAAGGCGGAAATATCTGGGTGGACTATCTGGCCGTTGTGGAGACCTCGAAAAACAAGGATCTCGCCTGGGCCTTTATCAACTTTCTGAACGAACCCGAAAACGCGGCGCAACTGGCCCAGTTCGTTTACTACGCGACGCCGAACACGGCAGCCGAGAAACTCCTGCCCGCAGAGTTCCTCTCCAACCCGGTGATTTACCCGGGCAAACAAGCCCTGGACAAGTCGGAGTTCTACACGGTGTTGCCACCGCGCGCACTTAAACGACGAAATATCGCCGCCGCCGGGGTAATGCAGTAAGCGAGGTGGGGCAGGTCACCCATTGTGAAGCTGCGCCTGAAAATCCTGCTGCTGCTGATCCCCCTGATCATCGCACCGCTGTTTGTGTTGGGCTGGACCGCCTACGGAGAACTGCGCAGGGTATCGGAAGAAAAGGCGTTCGCCTCCATGTCCGCGGGTATCGACAAGATACGTGAGCGGGCCGAAATGAAACTGAAGACCGCGCTTGCCAACATTGAGCTGTTTTCGAAACACACCATGGTGAGAAAATACATTCTCACCCCGGATGAAGGCAGCCGCTACGCGCTGATGCAGCGGCCGCTGTTGCGTGCCTTCCAAAGTTTCCAGGAAGCTTTCCCCGAATACTATGAAATGCGCATATTTCTGCCCGACGGTTACGAGGATATACGTCTTACCAATCGCTCCATCGACAACGTCACCGACGAGGAAGCCGACAACCCCGTGTTCCTGCGCATGGCCAGCGCCGGCGATTCGGTATTCAGCATGCTGTTTCGTAACCCCGACAACGGGCATATGTCCCTGTTCGTGGGCAAACCGCTGATACTCGCAGACCCCGCGGTCGATCCCATCGGCAAACCGCCTTCACTGCGCGGTTACCTGGCAATCACCGTCGACATGGCAGACATCGAGGCAGCCATCAGCAGCATCAGGATCGGGAAGACCGGCTACCTGCTGGCAACTGACGATCGCGGCAGGCCTGTTTATAAGCCGCAAGGCATGCGCATCGACGAGGAGATGGCAGCAGAGCTCGGCGACAGGGTGGTCGCTGCCAGCGGGGCACCACTGCCCATTGTTGCGGGCTTCAACAAGCAACGTTCCTTTATCAAGGGCAAGGAACTGTACCGCGATTTCCGCCTGTTTGCGCTGCTACCGCGGAGTGACCTGGTGCCTTCCAGTACAAGACTGGCGCTGGCGGTGGCGACCATCACGCTGATTGCTGTCATTCTGACTACCACCGCCCTGTTCCTGACGCTGCAACATTTTATAGTGCGCCCGGTGCAAACGCTGCAACACATGTCCAGAGAAATCGGGCGCGGTCACCTCGACGTACAGAACTCCCTGGACTCGAACGACGAAATCGGTGAGCTGGCCAAGTCGTTTCAAGACATGGCCGGCAACCTGCGGCGATCCGATGAACAGATCCGTTATATCGCTTTTCACGACAATCTCACCGGACTGCCGAACCGCGCCATGTTTGGAGAGTATCTCCGGCACGTCATCGCCGACGCCAGACGGCACGCCAAACAGTTTGCGCTGCTGTTTCTGGACATCGATGACTTCAAACGGGTTAACGACACACTGGGGCACCAGGCCGGCGACACCTTGCTGAAGGAAGTCGCAGAGCGATTGTCGACCTGCCTGCGCGGAACCGATTACGTTGCGCGGGGCCACGCCTTCGGCGAGCCGGACGAACTGCTGGCACGACTGGGCGGCGATGAGTTCGTCATCTTGGTGCCCGATATCAACGCCCCGCATGCACCCAGCACGCTGGCCAACCGCCTGCTCAAGGCGCTGTCCGAACCGGTCTGCCTCGATAAGCACGAATTCTGTGTCGGCGCGAGCATCGGCATCACGCTGTTCCCAACCGATGGTGAAGATGCAGAGACGCTGACGAAGAATGCGGATATCGCCATGTATCACGCCAAGAAGCAGGGCAAGAACGACTATCAGTTTTACCTCCAGTCCATGAACGTGCTCGCGCATGAGCGACTGTCGCTGGAAAGCAAGCTGCGCAGGGCACTCGATAACGACGAACTGTGCCTTTTCTACCAGCCCCAGGTGGACACCATGAGCCAAGAAATCATCGGGTTCGAAGCCCTGCTGCGCTGGCGGCAACCCGAAGAGGGCATGATCCCACCCGGGGTGTTCATCCCGGTCGCTGAAGAAAGCGGCCTTATCCTCGCCATCGGTGAATGGGTCATCAACGAGGCCTGCCGGCAGGGTCGCGCCTGGCAGGCCGCCGGGCTGCCACCAACCCGGATATCGATCAATGTCTCGGGGCACCAGTTCGGCAAACAGGACTTGCCGCGCCTGATCCAGATGGCGTTACTGAGAAGCGATTTCGCTCCCGGCTGTCTCGAAGTCGAAATCACAGAGACCGCCATCATGGAGAACCCGGACCGTGCCGTTGAAGAGCTCAGCGCTATCAGGGATCTCGGCGTCGGTATTGCACTGGACGATTTCGGTACCGGTTACTCTTCGTTCAGCTACCTGCACCGCTTTCCCATTGACACGTTAAAGATCGACCGCAGCTTTATCCAGGAAATCGGCGTGACACAGGATACCTCGGAACTGGTCGCGGCCATTATCGCCATGGCGCACATCCTGAAGCTGCGCGTGGTTGCCGAAGGTATCGAAATCGAGGAGCAGCTTCGAGTGCTCGCCGGTAGAAACTGCGACGTGATTCAGGGCTACCTGTTCAGCCCCCCGATCCCGGCCGACGAAGTTCCCAGCCTGTTGCTAACCGGCCGACTCATGACTGCCTTATCCCCGCAGCCCGGCAGCCTGCGGGTGCGGAACTGACAAAGAAGCACCAGACGACTGCTGCTGTCACATCCTCATGGGCGTCACGGACGCTCATCCGCACGGCCTTCAGGCCTGATATCCGGCACCATGTTGGCGCGGCTGACCCCCAGCCACAGCGCCAGAGGGCTGGCAACGTAGATCGAGGAAACCGTGCCGATGAGAATGCCAAGAATGAGCGCCAGCGCGAATCCGTGCACTACCTGGCCACCGAAAAAGAACAGCGCGACCACCACCAGCATGGTGGTGCCCGCAGTCATGATGGTGCGCGACAGCGTCTGGTTGATCGATGCGTTCATCACGCCGACCACCGAGCTGGTGCGCATGCGACGGAAGTTCTCGCGGATGCGGTCAAACACCACGATGGTGTCGTTCAGCGAGTAGCCGATCACGGCCAGCACCGCCGCCATGACGTTGAGGTCAAATTCGATCTGAAAGACCGAAAAAACCCCCAGGGTGAAGATTGCGTCATGCACGGTGGCGAGCACGGCGCCGAGAGAAAAACGCCACTCAAAGCGCAGCGCCACGTAGATCAGGATGCCGATCAGCGCGAACAGCATTGCCAGCCCGCCCTGCTCGGTCAGTTCGTCGCCGACCTGGGCACCCACGTACTCCACTCTGCGCACACTGATCTGGTCGGAGCTGTCCTTCTGCAGCAGACCCAGCACCCGGCTGCTGAGTTCCGCACTGTCCTCGCCCGCACGGGGCGCCAGCCGCACCAGTACCTCGCGCGGTGAGCCGAAGTGCTGTGCGACGCTGTCGCCGAACCCGCCCTCGGCCAGGGCACCGCGGACCTTGGTCAGATCGACCGGGTTGCTGTAGCCGACCTCGATAAGCGTACCCCCGGTGAAATCCAGGCCGAGCGCCAGTCCGCGGGTGAACAGCGACCCCAGACTGATGACGATCAGTGCGACCAGCAGAATCACCACCAGCCTGCGCTTGCCCATGAAATCAATATGTGTGTCAACCTTGAAGAATTCCATGTGTTCTCGCCGCTCCTGACGGCTGGGGGGCAAGCCGGACTGCACTCGGCCCAACCCCGTTGTGAGAGTGCCCTGATGGCAATGATCGAAAGCGTCGGCGCTGGACACCGCCGGTCCGGGGGTACCACCCGTTGGCTGGCCCCCAAGCCCGGCAAGGCTATGCCTGTGAGTGCCGGCGGTCAAGCGGCTTGCTCCAACGGAAACAGTGCCCCGGGCGGTTCGGCAGCTGGTGTGGCGACTTCGCCATGTGATGCCAACTGCCTGGCTCGCCGTTGCCGGGATGACTTTGTGATATTCCCGTGGTCTGCTATCAATAGAGGCAGCAACTCTGGGAGAGCCGCGTGGTGCGCCGCATTCTGGTGGTCGAAGACAATCTGGACCTGGCCGAGCTGGTACGCATGCACCTGCGCGACGCCGGCTATGCAGTGGAACCCTTCAGCGACGGGCGGTCGGCGCTGCAACGCCTGCAGGCAGAGCCTTTCGACCTGGTCATCCTCGACCTGATGCTGCCCGGAATGGACGGGCTGGAATTGTGCCGGCGACTGCGGGCACAGCCCAACTACCTGCCGATCCTCATGCTGACCGCCAAGTCGAGCGAACTTGACCGGGTGCTGGGTCTGGAAGTGGGGGCCGACGACTATGTCACCAAGCCGTTCAGCATCCGCGAATTGCTGGCCCGGGTGAAGGCGTTGTTCCGGCGAGTCGACGCCATGGCGGAAACACCGGCGGAAAGCACCGAGGTACTGCGCAGCAACGGGCTGGAGATCGACCCGGCCCGCCGTCAGGTGCGCCTCGACGGCGCGGAAGTTCACCTGACCGGCCGCGAGTTCGACCTGTTACTGCACTTCGCCAGCCACCCGGGACGCGTGTACAGCCGCGCCCAGCTACTCGACCTGGTGTGGGGCTACGGACACGAGGGCTACGAACATACGGTCAATTCCCATATCAACCGCCTGCGCGCCAAGATAGAACACACACCGGCACAGCCGCGTTACATCCTGACGGTGTGGGGAGTTGGGTATAAGTTTGCGGAGGGGGCGAATGTCTAAGCGTTCCGCAGGACACCGCCCTTACCCGCGGGATTCACAGGCGGGCGCTGGACACGACGACCAGCCGACACGCTCGACAGGACACCGGCAGCCATGCGACTGAACAGCCTGTATACGCGGCTCGCCCTGGGGCTGGTGCTGCTGGTGGCCTTACTCGGTGGCCTGTACCTGCTGGTGATGCTGCACGCCGGTCGACTGTATTTCCAGGAGTTGAACCAGCAGCTGAACCAGCAACTCGCCGCCAACCTGATTGCGGAGAACAGCCTGCGCGTCGAGGAGGGTCGCTTCGATCCGGCCGCGCTGGAACCGATCTTTCACACCTACATGGTGATCAATCCCAGCATCGAGGTCTACCTGCTCGACAGCAACGGTCGCATCCTGGCCTACTCAGCGCCGCCCGGCAAGGTGCAACGGGAACGTGTGGACCTGGCGCCAGTGCGCGCTTTTCTAAGCGGCAAACAGCATTCGCCCATCGTGGGCGACGACCCGCGTGATACCGGCGGACGCAAAGTGTTCTCCGCGGCACCCATCGGGCCGGCGACGCAACCACAGGGCTATCTCTATGTGGTGCTGGCGGGCGAGCAGCTGGACTCGGTCGCGGCCATGCTGCAGAACAGTTATATCCTGCGGCTGGCACTGTATGCGCTGGGCGCGGCGGCGGTAGCCGGGGTGCTCGCCGGCCTGTGGATACTGCGCGTGGTCACCCGTCGTCTGCGCCGCCTGGACCGTGCCATGACCGCTTTTCAAGCCGCTGGTTTCAGCCATTTCACGCCGCCCGCCGACCTCGACACCACTGCTCGCGACGAGCTGGGCCGCCTGGGGCACAGCTTCAGCTGCATGGCGGAGCGCATCACATCGCAGGTCGGTACCCTCAGACAGACCGATGCACTGCGCCGCGAACTGGTGGCGAATGTCTCGCACGACCTGCGCACACCGATTGCCTCTTTGCAGGGTTATCTGGAAACCCTGCTGATCAAGGAGGAAGCGTTGAGCGTGGAGGAACGTCGCCAGTACCTGGCCATCGCGCTGCGCCACAGCGAACGCCTGGGCAAACTGGTGGCCGAACTGTTCGAACTCGCCAAGCTGGACTCGGGCCACACCGAACTGCATCGCGAAGCGTTCGCCCCCGGCGAGCTCGTGCAGGACGTGGTGCTCAAATACCAGCTGCCGGCCCAGCGGGAGGGCGTGAACATCGAGGCCTGCATCCCATCCGACTTGCCCTTTGTGAACGCCGACATCGGGTTGATCGAGCGGGTGCTGGAAAATCTGCTCGACAATGCCATTCGCCACACGCCGCACGGCGGCCGGGTGGCCGTGAGCCTGACAGTTGATGCCGACGAGGTGGAAGTGCAGGTGGCCGACACCGGCTGCGGCATTCCGGCTGAAGAACTGCCCTATGTCTTCGACCGCTTCTACCAGGTGAAGAAGAGCGAGCGCGAGGCGAGCGGCGGCGTCGGCCTGGGCCTGGCCATCGCCAAGCGCATCCTCGACCTGCACGCCAGCACTATCGCCGTGGCCAGCAGCCCCCAAACGGGCACGCGCTTTGATTTCGCCCTCCCAAGATATGCCTGACCCCGCAACGCCCTGACCCTGTCTCCCGTCGTGACCGAATTGTGATTATTTCGGGACGCTGCTGCGACATGCAGCACGCATGCTGGCCACCGACTGGGGCGCCCGCCCCAGTCCAGCCCAATCAACCAGCAACGGAGGAACGTCATGCGCACCCTGCTCGCTCCAGTCATCCTCGGCTCAATGCTCACGGTCACCGGCCTTCCGGCGTGCGCCAGTGGCAGCCCCCACGGCATCACCTACAACGTGACGGTCACCAACCTGACGGTCGGTGAAAGTTTCACGCCCTTCCTGGTGGCCAGCCATCGCGACGCCGACCAGCTGCTGTTCAGCGCCGGCGGCGCTCCCAGTGACGCCCTTGCGGCACTCGCAGAAGGCGGCGACACCGCTCCGCTACAAGCGGTCCTCGATGCCGACCCGCGTGTCAACGCCACCACGACCTCGGCGGGCCTGCTCGATCCCGGACAGTCGGTGACCATCCCGATCGCGCTGGGGCCCGGCCGCGACTACATTTCTCTGGCCGCTATGCTGATCCCGACCAATGACGGCTTCGTGGCGCTGCAGAACGTCATCGTGCCTCACGGGCGGCACGCGAAGACGCTTTATGCACCGGCCTATGACGCCGGCAGTGAACCGAACGACGAACTGTGCGTTTCGATTCCCGGACCGGTGTGCGGCGGCGCCGGCGGTTCGCCGGGCGTCGGCGGTGAAGGCTTCGTCCACATCCATCCGGGTATTCACGGCATCGGCGACCTCATCGCCGCGGAACGCGACTGGCGCAACCCGGTGGCCAGGATTCGCATCGAACGCACACCGTGACCTCTGGACCGCGCGACCCTTGAAATGCCGCAACATTCGCCGGTATGTCACTGGCGACAGCCTTCGCATCCTGCCGGCTAAACCATCCAGCTACCTGAGTTAGCCGGCCTGCGCCAGCGGGCGGCGCAGCCTCTCGCCCTTGTAAATCACCAATTCCATGTTAATAATAGTAATTAATCGGACTCGGGCGGGGATGCGCGGGTAGTACTCCTGAGTCAGCACAGCCAGCTTCATTTGAGCCATATCCAACGACGGAGTCTCCGCAGCATGGTTATCGATAGCATTTTGTTGCTTACCCTGGTGTTCTGCATAATCATGGTGGGCGGCTGGCTGTATTTCGTGTCGCAAAATGCCCGCGCCACACATGAGCAACTCCGTCAGATCGCGCAACAGCATACCTTGATTAACACTGACGAGCGTGCCCGTGAGCTGTGTATCGCAGTCCATCAGTTGCATCCCATGGTGCATGCGGGGGTTGATTTTATCATCAAGCGCGAAGGCCCCGACAAGACGCCCTATATCGCCGAATGGCATAGTGAAGATCCCAAACCCACGCCGGAGCAACTGGAAGCAGCGTTTTCAAAAGTGGCGGGCAAGGACTATGTCGACCTGCGCCAGGCGGAGTATCCCAGTGCCGGTGATCAGCTGGATGCCGCGTACAAGGCACGCCATGGGGATAACTCGGAGCAGAACCAGATAGATGCCCAGATCGCCGACGTAAAAATGAAATACCCGAAGACGGGTGTCTGTGAATAATCAGGTGCGGAGGGAACTGCACACAGCTGGTCGCGGCAATGGTCACGCCGATTGACTGCATCAGCCGCCAGTCAGCAGATTTCTACTATACTTTTTAACAGCCGAAGCTATCGAGCGCTGCGCGGAGTCGCTGCAACTTAGCAGAGCGCGTGCGGGGGCAACAGCTTGCGGCGCAAAGCAGAGGCGGGGGCTTGTCGTGTTTGCTTTTCAGTCCGACCAGAGGTCCAGGAGAAGCGTATGGTGGCTGAATCCATAGACGAAATGGGCGTCATTCAGTCACTGATCGAACGCTTCGAAAGACAGCGGCTGCCGCGACTGCTCGAACTCAAGAAACGGGTCGATGAGGGCAACGTGCTCAGCGAGCCCGACATTCGGTTTATGGACCAGGTGATCCACGACGCCTATCAGAGCAAACCCCTGATGGACCGCCACCCCGAATGGCAGCGGTTCTGCGCAAACGTGGTACACCTCTACGAACACATCACGGAACGGGCACTCGCCAACGAAAAACGCTCCTAGGAGGCTGTCGGACTTGGGCGATCGTAGCGAGCAAGGTGGGAGAGCGAGGCCATTGTTTCGATCGTTTGAGAAGAATAGCCGTAGCTATTTGACGAAAAGGATCGGGAAAATGGGGCGCTCTCCCACCGGCGCAGTAGATCAGCCCCAAGTCCGACGGCCTCCTAGGAGCCGAAGCACGCTGCCGCACTTGAGGCCGTAAACAGGCCACTGGGAAGGCGGATATCCTGTTTGTCGCCGCACGTCCCGGCACGTCCCCGAAACCGTTTACTCATGCGGACAATCGGCGCGCAGCAACCGCGGCTGCTGTACTATGCTCGCGCGGCCATTGCAACCCTATAACAACAGGAGAACACAGCCATGGGCATGCTAGGAGAGTTCAAGGAATTCGCGGTCAAGGGCAATATGATCGATATGGCCGTCGGTATTATCATCGGCGCGGCATTCGGCAAGGTCGTGTCTTCGCTGGTCAAGGACGTCCTGATGCCGCCGCTTGGCATCCTCATAGGCGGCGTGGATTTCACCGATCTCGCCTTCACCCTGAAGGCGGCCGCCGCCGGCGCCGAAGCGGTAACACTTAACTATGGTACCTTTATCCAGACCGTCGTGGACTTCTTCATCGTCGCGTTTGCGATCTTCGTGGCAATCAAGGTCATGAACACCCTGAAGCGCAAAGAGGAAGCAGCACCGGCGACCCCGCCGAAGCCGTCCAACGAAGAGCGGCTGCTCACCGAAATCCGTGATCTACTCAAAACCAGGTAGCTGTACGGGTCCCAGCGATTATCTCCGCGGGCTCGTGTCACAGACAAGAAAGTGACGGCCCACAGGGGGCCGCCGAGGCTGGAGGAGAGGCGACCCGAAGACCGCCTTCAAGGAAATCCCTGTTCTCAGTTATACGATTATGATCAACGCCGAGTGCGCCGTTGCTGGCGGCGGCCTTAGCTGTTAACCATGCGTGCCCCGCCCCGACATTCCCTGCTCGCGGCGGGCAGCAGTTGGAATCCTTCCCCACCGGCGCGGGACACGCGTCGCTAGAGTACCCAAATAATCGTAGTGCGGATATGAGGGGTTGCCCGTACGGACCCCGGTTTAGCGGGGGATCCCTCAGGGTCCTCGCCGCCGAACCGCTTTACAGGAAATCTTCAATAAACCAGGCCGCAAACGCATGCCGGCCGCTGACCCCGGCCTTCCTGTAAATCCCCGACGCCTGCTGGCGGACGGTCTTCTCGAGGGTATTTCTGACTGCGGCAATCTCCTTGAAACTAAGCCCTTTCAGCAGCAGCAGCGCGACCTCCTGCTCGCTCGCGGTGAACTGCCACTCAGAAAACTGTTTCCGTATGACTTCGCCCAGCTGGCGCCGCATGGCAAGGGCAGCCGGCGCCAGCTTTGCGGGGCCATCCCGGCCGGCACGCAGTTCCCGCTTCAGGCCCTCGAGCTCGCGCTGCTGGCGCCTGACGTTGACGACCAGCCAGACGATGGCGGCCGTCGAAGCCAGCACAACGAGAGTCTCTTCCAGCAGGTGCCAGACCGACGCGTTGTGGCTGTAATCGATAAACAGATCATACAGGTTGGTGACCACAATCAGTGACAACAGCAGAATGAGAGCGCTTTCCTTGAGTCGGGTCATCAGACTGCTTTTTTCACCTGGCAAGAGTCGGGATTATAGGGCTTCCGCCCATGGGACATAAGTACCAATTTGCCACTAGATCAGCCATTTGCCTGATGATGAGGCGCCTTGCACGGCCTATCCTTGTGGCCAGACTTTACCAAGGAGAAGCCTCATGGAAAACAGAACGGTTCGCGTCTGGGACCTCCCGGTTCGTGTGTTTCACTGGTCACTGGTGATGTTATTTACGCTGGCCTACTTCAGCGGCGACGAGGAAAACCAGCTGCACATCTACGCCGGCTACGCCGTGGTGGTACTGGTGCTGTTGCGGATTCTGTGGGGCTTCATCGGCACCCGTTACGCCCGGTTCGGCGACTTCATCTATGGACCGGGTAGCGTGGTCGAATACCTGAAGCGGCTGAAGTCCAGCGCACCCCAACGCTACCTTGGTCATACGCCGCCCGGCGGCTGGATGATCCTCGCCCTGCTCGCCAGCCTGCTGATCACCTCGGTCACCGGCCTGCAGGTGTACGGCCTGGAAGGCAAGGGTCCGCTCGCCGCCAATGCGACGACAATTACCCTGATGACGCCCGCCTCGGCCGACGAAGAGCGTGACCGTGGCCACAGCCAGGCCGCCGGTGAACCGGAAAACGAGTCGGACGAAGCGTTGTGGGAAGAAGTGCACGAGTTCTTTGCCAACCTGACCGTGCTGCTGGTCCTGCTGCACATTGCCGGTGTCGTCGTTTCCAGTCGCCTGCACAAGGAAAATCTGGTGAAGGCAATGATCACAGGCCGGAAGGCCGCCGACGGCCGCTAGCAGCATGCTCGCCTGCCCCGTCCGGGCATTGGCATCAGCCGTCGGACCGGTCAGGTGAAGCCGCGGACCAGGTAAACCATCAACAGCACGCCCAGCGCCGCCACCACCAGATTGGCCAGGGTGCCGGACCATAGCCAGTAACCGTGTGGAATCTCGGGCGGAGACAGGCGCTTGACCACACGCCGGAACTGCGCGACCGACAGCAGGCTTAACACCGTGGCGAAGCCGATCAGTGCCAGGCCGATGGTAAATGAAAGACTGCGCTGCCCGGCGACCTGCGTGTAGTGCAGTTCGTTAATGAACAGACCGAAGCGCTCGATCACGAAGCCCAGCGTGATCAGCGACACGGCGGTCCGATTCCACGCCAGCAGCGTGCGCTCGGCGGCAAACAACACTCGTGGGTCGTCCAGATACGACATATAACTCCTTGTGAATAGCCAGCGGCCGGGAGGCTGTCGGACTTGGGGCTGATCTACTGCGCCGGTGGGAGATCGCCCAAGTCCGACAGCCTCCCAAAGCCAGTGGCCTCAGATTACGGCTAACAGCCTCACCCGATAACCCTGACACCTTAACTGTCCACCCATGCGGCGCCTGGACACCGGTCGCTTCTGCCAGGGTCGTGTTGGGCTTCGCTGCGCTCAGCCCAACCTTACCTGCCCCCACCAGCCTACTCTCATGCGTCACCTGAAGGTGCTGGCTTCACAGATCCCGCATCAGGGAGTCTAAACGCTACACGACAGTTTTCAAATCCTATTCGCACTCAAATCACTACCTGTATGCACGATAAAGGTTAACCATATATCAATAAGTTATCAGCACTTTTCATAAAGTCTTGGGTGCGGATAAGTGCCAGCTTGCGCCTGCCAGTGTGCTGGATTTGTGCTTTTTTCTACGACCTGATCTGTCGGTAAGTAATCCCGCGAATTGACCGCATGTCAGCGCCAAACGCTGCGAACAGCCTGGTGTCCGATATGTCGTAGATCACCGACAATTGACCAGGTTTCTGCGCCGGCATACCCTGCAGGCCGGTGACTTCGATCGCCGAGCGGCGGCCAGTGATACGGAAGGTTGCTGGCCGTCGTTATATGTAGCGCGGTGCACGAATTTTCGCACAGCATTTTCAGAAACGACTTACAGACACCACTCCACGGTCCGGGCATCATGTACGTCCCGTTGTCAGGCAAAATGAGATTGCCATGCTGATACTCACCCCCCGCCCCGGTGAGTCCCTAAGCGGGGAAGCATTTCAGCCCGCTTTACAGACTTCGGTGTGGCTTAACCGTTAGGGAAACTTATTGGCGGTGTGGTTCGAACAACATGCAGCTGATTTAGTGACTATTCAGCCCATTCCGCCATGATCAGCCACATTAGGCCTCATCCGTTTCCATGAAATCTGATTTCTTGCCCTGAAGAAGCAATGACAATGCTTCCGTAGCTGAGATGCCGCGCTTACGGCAAGTGGACAGGTAACTGCGAACCCGACAGAAGATGTTGGCCCCCTCCATAGAGCGGAAGCAACCGAAGATCTTCTGCTGCACCTTGGTCATGCGCAGATCGTTCTCGCCTGACCGTTCAGTCTGCATCCGGGCATTGTCGTCTTACCGTTCGCGACTGTGTTTGCATTGACGGTGGCGGTCACCGCCAGTACCTTCAAGAAATATCTCTGAGAGTATGCTGAGTCTAAGTCGGCAGGCCCGGGCAGGGATGAAACGGCCGGTGCGTCACAGGATGATAAAGAGAGGATGTTGCCAAGTGATCTCACTCGACTCTCAAACAGATGTCAACGGTTGAGGTGTCCACAGTGTCCGCGCTGGATCGATTGAAAAAGTCTTTTTGGTGGTTGCCGGTCGGTCGCGTTCCCGGGATCAGCGCCAGCGAACTCCATGGCCGTCTCGCCGGGGACCAGCCAATACAGATTATTGATGTCCGCAGCGGGGCGGAATGGCGGCGCAGCCATATCCCCGGTGCGGTGAGTGTACCTATCCATACGTTGCAGGACCGTCTTGCGTCGCTGCAACTCGATGCCCACCAACCGATCGTCGCCATCTGTCTGAGTGCTCACCGCAGCATCCCGGCGGTGCGTGTCCTTCAGGCGCGGGGTTTCTCGAACTCGGTCCAGTTGAAAGGCGGCATGCTGGCCTGGTGGAATCAGCACTATCCGACCGAAACCGCGCGCTAGGAGTACCCGCCCCGCAGGCGGCGCGCTGTCGCGCAGCAAACAGCCAAATGCGTTGCTGATAAATTCAATAGGTTAGGTTTTGTCTGATGAGAGGCTGCCGGACTTGGGCGCTCTCCCACCGGCGCAGTAGATCAGCCCCAAGTCCGACAGCCTCCTGGGGATAGACGGGATTCGGGAACATGTTGACAGTACTTGGGCCGCAGTGAATCGCAGAGCACGTCCGAGGCGCTCAACCCGCATCGGTCGGGGCCAGTTTGGGTGACAAGAGGGGAGCCGGACCAAGCCATTGTCACACTTTCAGGGTATTGACTTTTTGGCAAAGTTTCTTATTTACAAAAAGTGTTATTCACAGCGTTCACTCAATGGTAAAGAACTGTCTGTATGAAACGACAGTCGCTTGACACTCAGTCTACAAAAAGACTGTAACGCATTGTTATATATCTGGATATAAAATCTGGTTAATAAATAGCCAATTTAACGAATAAGCCGTTTATATAAGCATTAAATTTCTTTTGCACCGTTCCGTCCACAGACTTATCCACACCATCTGTGGAAAACTTTTATCGCCGAATGGTATGCTATTAATCCATTTTATGGAAATATCAGGTTATGGCTCGAGTTGGGATGACGACAGTGGAAGCGGTTACCGCGTCTCACGATGACAGAGCGCACGGTCCGTGTCACCGATGGCGTACCATCGTCATACTCAGTAAGGGGATGCACAGCACAAGATACGCCTGCAGGGCATTTGATTGCGCCTGAACGCGGTTAAGCGCGTGACACCAAGCCAAAGGAGCACCGCTCCGACCTGGTCGCGGGTCGCAACGTGGTCCACTGAAGAAAAATGCAGTTGATGGGAAAGTTGCAATCCTGAGTGTCAGGAAATTTTTCATATCCTCCGATCCGGGATCGCAGTTGGAAAGCCAATGCCTTGGTAATCAATAAATTCAGAGGAGTGGTACGAATAGTGCCTATAAATTTAGTCTGTATGCTGATGAATCAATCCTATCGAAATGCTTTACGCAGGACTGGTCTTGCCATCCTGGCAGGGCTAGCCATGAGTGTCATCGTGCCAGTTGGGGCCGTGGTGTTGGCACCCGAGGTACTGCGAGCAGCGGCCACGCGCTATGAAAGTGGCACGGGCGTCAAGCAGAATTATACGCGCGCCTACCAACTCTATTGCGCCGCCGCACTCGAGGGAGATGCGGTTGCAGCACGTCGACTGTCTGATATTTATGTAGAGGGCCAGGGCCGTGAAGCGGACAGCGCGATTGCCTCCGGCTGGTTACACTATGCGGTTGAAACCGGTTCGGCCTCTGCAGTTGCGGTGGACTCCCGGCTGGCGGGTGTGAAACCGGCCATCGATCCTGATTGTCCCACAGTACAAGGTACACCAGATCAGGCGGAAATCGAAACCTGGGTTAGGCTGTTCGCCCGCGAATATGGAGTTGATCCCAATTTGGTACTGGCGGTGATGGCGGTGGAGTCGAATTTTAATCCACGGGCCCTCTCACCCAAAGGTGCGCGTGGGCTCATGCAACTCCTGCCTGTCACCGCTAAACGCTTCGGTGTACAGGATATCTCGGATCCGGTCCAGAATATCCGGGGTGGTATCTCCTACCTTCGCTGGCTGATCGAACAGTATTCAGGTCGTCTGCGGCTGGTACTTTCAGCCTACAATGCAGGCGAGCAGGCGGTCGAGCACTATAACCGAATACCGCCCTACGATGAGACCAGGCACTACGTGATGCGCATCCTCGTCCGCTACGGGACCCGTCACCTTATTCTTCCGGTAGATCCCCTGCCAATCGCGGAGCTGGGACCTGGTTTCACCGAAGGTGCAACAGACCTTAACCTGCTCGTCACGTCCGACTGATAGGCGAGAGGTCGCCGATACTTCCAGTCCCGCTCATACGGCGGTCAGCGCATACCCGTGGAGAGGGGGGTTAGCTGGGTGCGGCACCCAGCGATGTGACGCCACTCCGCACGCCACGGCGCCAAGTCAGGCAGATGCAATACCGCACGGCGTACCGGGCGTTCCAGCCACACGCCGAGCTTGAGCAAGCGTTCACGCAAGGTGCTGACCTGCGCCCGCGCACACGCGGTGCCGGTTGTCTGCAGGCGCAACTTATGGAACAGCACGTAGGCGGCCGCGCTCAATAGCACCCGCAGCTGATTGGCCCAGAAGCGCGTGCAACTCGTGCGATCGATGGCCAGGCCGTAGTGCAAATCTCTGATGCGCAGTTCGATTTGCGCACGCTGGCAGTACACGGCCTCATAGATCCGCTGAGGAACCCGGCGCAGGTTCGTGACCACAAAGCGCGGGTTGTCCTTGGGATCGCGATGACCGAGGCGAACGACCCCCAGGATAGGTTTTCAATGATTGCTTTGTAGGCGGTAACGCCTCGAATACGAGCAAGCGCGGTCTCCGGCGGGGTCCACTATGCTGCTAGTTGACCAGCATAGTGCATAGCAAGGATGACGAAGACGGGATGACGCATGTCACACAGCCTACTATGCTCCTGGAATCTATCGCGGCACTTCAAGAACAGTTCATTGGCCTTTAAACGATCATTGGTGCTAGTGTCGTTTCTAGCGATCCCTGACAGTTGCTTGAGCAGCTCTGGTGGATAGGCGATTTCCGCCTCTTCCTCACGCTTTGCCAGGAGTGCCAGCTCATACAGACGCTTTACTTTGGGGTGTTTCGCTAAGCCGCTGCCGGCAGTCCGAAGGTGGTGCGGGGTGCCGTCAATTCCGCTCAGTTCAGCCACCTCGTTGAACTTCGCACCTTGGCATTCGATCATCGCCCGTGCGAAGGCAGTTTGCCGCTGAGTCGCCCCCCCTATCCGGGCCTGCTCATACCACTAGTCGTCGGTCAAAAACTCCAGAATATCCAAGTCCACCATGAAAATCACCCCGAATATCAGCAATCGTCATATTCTAAAGCGTTTACCTGTCACCGTGCATCCGTGAGTCAGCAGGTCTGACAGCGGTAAATAGCGTATTGAAACGCTATGGTCAGAAACAGGAATAAGCTGGTAATGCTGACGAGTCAGTCAACATCACCGCGTTCAATAAATGAGAGGCGAATTACATAATCCATCCCCATTATCCTGCGCATTAGCAATAGCTAAGAAAGCTTAATGGAGAGGCGTAGAATCAGGATACAATGGTCTGACTGTGCATCGAGAGTCGCTGTTTTCGCCTGTTGGGCGTCAGAGCATGCCAGCGCGAGTTCAGATACGAAGCAACACCGCGTAGCATTGCTGCCAAAACGATCATAGCAATCATCCCAACGAACATCGCGATGACAAACAGTATCGTGTTCATATTTAATCCCCTTGGGCGGATCCTTTACGACCACCGGAAAATGCTTGCCGCGCCCGGCTGCGTAGATGGAAAAGGCGCCACTCGCGCCGGTCTGGATGCTGATCCAGCCGACCAGTGGCACTACCTGCCGAGTACAAGCATCGACCCGGTAGCATGCACAAGAGCCCGCGGTATGTGCTCCCGTGTTCTCACCTTTGGACAAGTTCCATTCAGAGATCGTGCCAATCCTGCCGACACGCTGCGCGCATGTCGCTAAGCAACCGATTACAAATCAGATCTGGTCTCGACGAGAATGCCAGTTGTGGCCCAAGGAGGACTGCGGTGGCACGAAACTGTCGGGATATGGCGAACAGCACTGCCCGAATCCGTCGCGTTCAGCGACACTGCGGTACGACTTTGTTTTGCTAAGAATCGTGCGACAAGAATGGCGGAAACCGGCCAAGTTCGGATATACAGCACAATGAGCAACGGCCCCGAAGGGCCATCTCTGAATGAACCGATTAAGCTGATTTCTTGCATGTTGCTATGCCGATTAGACCTAGGAAACCAAGGCCGAAGAGGGAAATGGCGGCGGGGATGGGGATTGTTACTGGGAAGTCTGGAAATGCGCTATAGCTGACTATCGAACCGGTACCATCAAGTACCCGCTCTACTTCTGGAGTATTTCACTTTCGTAAGCAAAAAGGCTTGGTGCGATCTCATTACCGACTCTATCAGAGAAAATGGAGAAGTTATTGCAACATTCGTCCCACCCACGAAAATATCCCAATCCGGCAAATGCGCCATCAATAAATTCGACGCGAGATGCGAAACCCGGGTTCGAGTCCTCTCGAAACAGTTGGCCCATCCATTCAAATTCAAATTCGAAAAATCCATTTGAATTGCTAATTGACTCATCGCCGATGCCAGTCAAAGTTGAATCATCATAGCGGAAATTACCAACGTAAGTATTCCCAGCCAATGAGCCTGTATCCACAAGTATTGTGAAATCAGATGTTACGATAGCTGCATGGCTGCAATTCATTCCCAACATAAAAACACATGCAAAAAGATAATTACGAATATAACGTATCGACAGAATCATATGTTCCATAATGATGAATCCTCCATAAATTTCTTACCAGTTATGGTAGCTTATGTACTGACTGATGATTACATTGAGAAAGTAATAATGTGCAGCCTGCAATGATTATTCATTGACGCAGGTCAACTGCTGATGATGCGTGCTAAAAACGAGTTCACCTTGCGGATAGGTCCGTACTTCTAGTTTTTGTAGAAGTAGGAAAACACGAATGTCGTAAACGGGTCGTCTCCCGTCCTTTAACAAAGTTGGTAAACGGAAACTGGGACCCAATAGAGCTTCACCTTGGCGAAAAGGGACTGATCGTCACCTGTCCATTTTCAACAACCAATGCCGACGACTCCGGCACCGCTTCCCAATGTTCGCTCAGTTCGTCCAACGGCTCCGATAACACGATGACGGCACCTTCGGGCAGCGGCTCGTAGGTGCCGTCGATGTCGTGCAAAGCGTGAATGTGCCGGCTGTGATATTCCGTCCGTGACTCGTTGTTGCTGGAATAGCGCACGGACCACAACCGTTCGCCATCGGTCGTGCAGGCACTGAAGAATATCGGCTCCTCGATGCCGGCGTGTATCCGCGCACGTTCGACGCGCCCCATCGTACGCGCGAGCGCCGTAAGCGGATCATCGCGTAAGCCGAAAGTCAGCGCCAGGAAGAACAGAGTCTCGGAGTCGCTCGAGCCTTCGATGTCGGGAAACAGCTCCGGATCGACGTCGAACATTAACTGGCGTTTCAGCTTACTGAATTCCGGCACCGAACCGTTGTGCTGAAACAACCAATTCTCGAAGGTGAACGGATGGCAGTTTGTGTTTTGCACGGGTGTTCCCGTTGCCGCGCGGACGTGCGACAGGAAGAGTCCGGAATGGATGTGCTCCGCCAGATGTCGGAAGTTTGCATCGTTCCAGGCAGGGTGAGTATTGCGGTACACGCCGGGCATCCCGCCCTCGCCGTACCAGCCGACGCCGAATCCGTCACCATTGGTTGTTTCGACATTCTGCGCCGCGTGTCGGCTTTGGTCGATCAATGAGTGATTAGGTCGCGTGAGCAAAGTACTCAGGGCAATCGAAGGGCCCGAATAGGCAAGCCAACGACACATGGATCATACCTCCAAATGGCAGTATAAGGAGAGTAAGAACTCTTTGACCTCAAGTCCACGCCGATTGAGCAACCGTTTCCGGTGACTTTCGACCGTGTCGTCAGAGAGGAAAAGGTTCCTGACACCTTAGTTCTGGCAATCGTGACTGGCGGCCGTTGTCGTCCGCAGTAATTGAATTCCGTTGATTCTAACAATTCGCGAACCACACGGAACAGATCGCCATGCAAGCCACCACACACGGGCAGCTAATCAGCCTTCAGATCGCCGACGTCGGAGGAGACGAATTTGAAGCCAGCCCCTGGCTGAGGTCGCCGCCCCGAAAGTCCAGGCCTATTGCGATCGCCGGCCCCATCCCGAGCGCGGTTCACGGCGTCTTGTCCCAGCGGGTTTATATTGAGAATGCCGGCCTTCCTTCCGCTTTGCTGAATCAGATCAAACAGCTGGCCGCGTTCCAAAATCCGGAGTTCTACAATAAGCAGAATCTGCGCTTATCAACGGCCCTGACACCACGAGTCATCTCATGCGCCGACGATCACGAAAAGCACATCAGCCTCCCGTGCGGCTGTGTAGACGACGTGCGGATGCTGCTCCAGGAACACAGGAGCTGCCTCGACTCTACGATGTCAGGATTCGTTCGAGGTTAACGTTTTTGCGATGCGCTCAGCCACCAGCCCATCCACGCGCTTTCCCTTACGCTTCCACTAACCGGCAACACTTCAGGGCGAGCCTGCGGCAGGACTGGGAGTGGCAACGTGGTGTGAGTTGTGGTGGAGCTCCAGGTGCCTCGGGGTTCGCAGTGCTGGCTCGTTGGAGTACACTCGCGGACAGGAGGTGACCTATGACTAGTGAATCCCAGGAGAGCGGAGAGATGACGTGCTTCTTCTGTGGTCACAATGCTTCAGTGAGACTAGAGGGCCACGGCAATCTGTGTGACATCACGTGTAAGGAGAGCGGATGTGGTGGCAGGTACGTTGTTGCTATCAATGCGGTGGTTAGGCTCAAGGAACGCCTTCAAGGGGGCTACGAGTCACGAATACATGCGGACTACAGGGAATGGGTGAGCAGACTGAACCGAGAAGGGAAAATTCTGTTCATTCATATCAGCAAGGACGGCTACGCGGAGAAGGAAGTTCCACTGGATTGATGACCGCCAGGAGGCTCGGTCAACTCAGCGTTACGCTCTCGGCTCCACCCATTAACCGGCAACGCCTCAGGCGAACCTGCGGCTGGTAAGTCGGGTCTGCTTGTTGTCTGATGTGTGCAGACACTGTTCGATGACCGTCTTGCCGAGCGCGCATTGAAGGTCTTTTGGGACAGCCCGGAAATAGTACAGACTGGCTCGCCCTTTGCGGGCCTTGAGGTGCCTGTCAGCGGACATTGGCGAACTCCGTCGGAGCCGTTTCTGGGGCCAGATGTTAGCGCCAAGCCACTGAATTGGCGACAAGTAATTGATGTGTAAAGGTCTGGCGGAGAAGGAGGGATTGATTCGCCGCTGGTCGAACCCGCCCATTGGAATATCGAGGGTTCGAACCCAGCCTGAACAATTCATATAAAGGGGCACAAGGCCCCTTTTTCTATGAATGGCGGTGGTTGCAGTCCGGTGCGAACCTGTCTCCACCGGATTTCCCTGATAGGAGGGAAAATACGGGAACCTTGTCGCTGTTTCCGACTCGAAGAACCCGATATCAAGTGGTAACTCACTGATAACCAGTCACTTCTTTGAAACACAATGCCGGAGCGCATTTTCTTAACAGGGAATTAACAGGGAAATCGGCAAAGCGACGGTTAGCCACGTTGTCAGCAAACTGCCTGTGCACAGACCCTGTCAGCCAGACTGATTTTCACATTATAGGGGGTCACCGTGTTCCGCAGCGAATGGGAATACCGTCCATCGCGTAGAATGCGCAAACCCGGGTCAATTCAGACCTACCGCGCTCCTGAATACAGCGCCTCACCGCACCCTGGCCCGGTTTCGAATCGCCTTTTCGGGCAAGTGTCTCGCGGATTTCGACACGGGCGAAGGATAGCTGGCCCGGAGCTTGAAAATCGCCAAACTTTCGGTATATCCACATCCACGCGCCGGATTATCCTGCCGCCATCCGCCGATTCAGGAATACGCCCAGGACAACATCAAACTTTTCGATGTGGACCAGTGCCCAGGCCCTGAGATCGACCATCACCGCGAACGACAGCAACAGGTCGCCGTCGTCGAACCGGCGAGCGAGTTCCTCGATGTGCTGCAACAACCGGTCGTGTTCCTCCCTGTGCTTGCCCAACCCGGGAAATGCATGCTCGGTCATCAACTTTTCTTCGTAGGCGAAATGGGAACGCGTATGGTTTACCAGGGCCGACATCAGCCGGCCGAGCACCTCTCTACCGCGGCCGTCGATCATCGCCTGGTGAAGCTGATTGATGAGTTCGACCAGCGCTTCGTGTTGTGCGTCGATCTCAGGTACGTTGACTTTCTGCTCGTTCCGCAGGCTGATCAATCCCATTGCGATACCTCTCGTCCGATACCTCTCGCGGGCAGTACCGTGCTCCGCGCGGCAAACAATGCGAACTCCACCTCCGCGCTGGAAGACGCCCGGATGGAGTCTGGCGACCGGCGCGAAGCGTCGCTCGGAGTTGGCCTAGATTAGCAGAACGGACGAAAAGACGAAAAAATTGGTGTCCGACGCCATAGACTCAGTCTAAGCCTCGGGCGTCGGCCGAGGCGCCATGTTGAACCTGTCACTGACACCGCCGCCTGTGGGATCATCAGTGCACAGGCAATCCGTCAGTCGCGATCGCACCGCCAAGTGACACGAGGACAAATTATGCACACAAAAATACTGCTTTCCGAAGCCGAGATGCCGACCCACTGGTACAACGTCGTCGCGGACATGCCGACGCCGCCCGATCCCTATCTCGGCCCGGACGGCAATCCGGTAGCGCCCGAAGCGATGGCGGCAATCTTTCCGATGAGCCTGATCGAACAGGAGGTCAGCGGCGAACGCTGGGTGCCGATCCCCGAACCGGTGCGCGAAGTGTTGCGCCTGTGGCGGCCGTCGCCGCTGTACCGGGCGCACCGGCTCGAAGCCGCGCTCAACACCCCGGCGCGTATCTACTACAAGAACGAGTCCGTGAGTCCCGCCGGTTCACACAAACCGAACACCGCCGTGGCGCAGGCATGGTACAACAAGCAGGCCGGTATCACGCGGCTGACGACCGAGACCGGCGCCGGCCAGTGGGGCTGTGCGCTGGCGCTGGCCGGACAACTGTTCGGTCTGGAAGTGCGCGTATATATGGTCAAGGTCAGCTATGAGCAGAAACCCTACCGGCGCTCGCTGATGCAGACCTGGGGCGCGGAGGTGTTCGCGAGCCCTACCGACATGACCGATGCCGGTCGCCGCATCAAGCACGAGCATCCGGACTCGCAGGGCTCCCTCGGCATCGCCATTTCCGAAGCGGTCGAGGAAGCAGCCGGGCGCAAGGACACCAATTACGCCCTGGGCTCGGTGCTCAATCACGTGCTGCTGCACCAGACCATCATCGGCCAGGAAGCCAAGAAGCAGCTCGAACTCGTGGACGACTATCCGGACATGGTGTTCGCGCCCTGCGGTGGCGGCTCCAACTTCGGCGGCATTGCGTTCCCGTTCTTCGCCGACAAGGCGGCCGGCAGACAGGTCCGTCTGGTCGCGGTTGAGCCCAGCTCCTGCCCGACGCTGACGCGTGGCGTATACGCCTACGACTGGGGCGATGCCGTCGGGCTGACGCCGTTGATGCATATGTACACGCTGGGCCACGATTTCATGCCACCGGGCATACACGCCGGCGGTCTGCGTTATCACGGCGATTCGGCGCTGGTCAGCAAGCTCTATGACCAGTGCCTGATCGAAGCGGTCGCCGTGCCCCAACTGGAGACCTTCGAGGCCGGCGTGCTGTTCGCGCGCACCGAGGGCATCCTGCCGGCACCCGAGTCCTGTCACGCGATCGCCGCAACCGTGCGCGAGGCGCGCGAGTGCGCGAAAACCGGCGAACCGAAAACGCTGTTGTTCAACCTGTCCGGCCACGGCCATTTCGACATGACGTTGTACGACCGTTACCTCAGCGGCGAACTGGAGGACTTCGAGTATCCCGCGGAGGCAATCAAGGCATCGCTGGCACACCTGCCCAATGTGCGGTAGCGCGGTCTCAGTCGCAACATCGGCGAGCTGAACCATGAATGGGAGGCCGACAAGGTCGGTCGGTTTAAGAAATGGCGTGAGTTAGTCTGGGTGACGGCGGGTAAACTACTCGCCTCTGTGAAAACGCCCCCGACAATTTATGGGCACGTGTTCGGCAAGTTGAAAACGCCACGCAGATCATTAATTCTATACTGCAGAGAAAAGAGCCCTGATCAGTCGATACTCAATCCGAAATCAAACCTGTCGATTTTGATTCCTTCAGGAAATGCATTTTTCAGGCGTCGCTCAAACTCCTGGTAAACCGCAGCTTTATGCTGCTGGACGTCATAATCACGACTTTCCGGTTTAATGCCTTCCACCTCCAGGTCCATCTTAAACTCTATATCCGGCGCAATTTGAAACTGTATCTTTGCCATAGGAACTCCTCCTTTTCATTTGAGTAACCGACTGCCTGTACAGTCATCAAGCTCTCACTTTTCCATGTGAGGGACGGATCGGTTGGCGTGTATTGACTCCTTCTTGGTATATATATATTGCCATCCCGCTGATCCTGCATAAGAGCGGTAACTTCTGTCGCAGGGGCATCCAAAAAAGCCGTCACCCGATACGGCCACAGGCAACAAGGCCGCAAAAAAGAAGATTAAAAACGACAAGTAGGCGCTTTTATGCATGGTTGTCGAGTTTTCATGCCATATATCTTCAGTATAGCCCCTCCTGATTTATGCGAGGGAGCAGGGCTAAACGTCCGGGTTGGGGTCACACTCTGCCTCTTGGGCCTGGCTCAGCCGCCTGGAGACGCCACAACGGGCAGAAACCTGCCAATTCCTGTTATACGCCGAATTCTGCAAAACAGCGGATTCAGGATCGAAACCGGTTCTTACCAAAGATCAACGCCAGACGGCCACTATGTAACGTCCAACAGAGCCTAACCGGGGGAGCGAAGGACCGATGCGGATCACACCAAGCCTGATAATACTCGCCACTATCGCAGTTACGGGCTGCGCCACTATACAGGGCAGCGTGGCTCCCATCACAAGATAGCCGATAATGATGCAGGCGTTACCTGTAAACGAGAAAAGAGCGCGGGGTATGTAGTTCTTTCTCGGGACGTGCATGAATCCAAACCACCTGAAATGGAAACTGGCAACAAGTTCGCCGATACTGCTTTTCTTAGATCTCGGCCATTCGTGCGGATTTTACCCGGCCATTTAAGTCAGATGACCATCTCCGGTAGAGTCAAGATGTGGCGCGGTGGTCTAAGGTCCAGCCTATCTGTTGCTGCCCTTTTCGTCTGACGGTGCCTCAATAGCTGAACCATCACTCCGTTTCCACACCCGTTCATCAAACCTGACATGCAGAGTTCCCGCATTCAGCTTTCGGACAAAACCTCACGCCTTCGCCCACAGCACGTTGCGCTCCAGACGAGACAGTCGAACGAGGCGCAGCGTCTCGTAAAGGAACGCGTCAGGATAAGTCTGACCATGCACCAGTCTAGGAGACTGTCGGACTTGGGCGAGCGTAGCCCGTTGCGCCTAATGCCGGTTTGTCCAGCGCGTCTCCGGTTCATGACGGCCGCTGGGATCCTCGTTGGGGGCCGACCAGCATCTCCGGAATGCAAATCACATCGGGCGGCGGACAATCCTCGACGGCGCCGTCCGGCTCAATCCAGCCGCCGTTGCCGGCCCACACTGGAAACCCTGTCGTCGATGGTGCATCCTGTCGGTTTGCCACCCCCGGACAACCCGAGGAACTACGCATGTCTTCCGACCAGCGCTACCGCACCGAACACGACAGTATGGGCGAAGTCCAGGTGCCTGCCGGCGCGCTGTATGGTGCCCAGACGCAGCGCGCCGTGGAGAACTTTCCGGTCAGCGGACTAACCATGCCGCGCCCCTTTATTCGCGCGCTGGGCCTGATCAAGTCCTGCGCGGCCGAGGTCAATGCGCAGCTGGGCCAGCTGGATGCGGATACCGCCGCTGCCATCGCCGCGGCCGCCGACCGGGTCGCGCACGGCGATTACGACGAGCATTTCCCGGTTGATGTGTTTCAGACCGGCTCCGGCACCAGTACCAATATGAACGCCAACGAGGTGATAGCACACGTCGCCGCGCAAACACTGGGCAGCAGCGTTCACCCCAACGATCATGTGAACCGGGGACAAAGCAGCAACGACGTGATTCCGACCGCCATTCACGTCGCCGCCCGCCTGTTGTGCCATGAACGGCTGCAACCGAACCTGCAGCGGCTGATTGCGGCGATCGACGAGCGGGCAACAGAACTCTGCGATGTGGTCAAGACCGGCCGCACCCACCTGATGGACGCCATGCCAATCACCTTCGGCCAGGAACTCGGCGGCTGGAGTGCGCAGCTTCGCGACAGCCTGGACCGCCTGGTTTCGGTCATGCCACGGCTCGAGCGTATCGCACAGGGCGGAACCGCCGTGGGAACCGGCGTCAACGCGCACGCGGACTTCGCGGAACAATTCGCCGACGCGCTCCGCAAACGCACCGGTATCGCCTTCCGGCCCAGCGGTAACTTTTTTGCCGCCCTGTCCGGCCAGGACACGGCCGTCGAACTCAGCGGCCAGTTGCGCGGCGTCGCGGTTTGTCTGATGAAAATCGCCAACGACCTGCGCTGGATGAACAGCGGCCCGCTGAACGGTCTGGCCGAGATCAGCCTGCCGGCGCTGCAACCGGGCAGCAGCATCATGCCGGCCAAAGTGAACCCGGTGATTCCGGAAGCGGTGGCGATGGTTGGTGCGCAGGTCATCGGCAATGACGCGACCATCGCGGTCGCCGGCCAGTCGGGCAGTTTCCAGCTGAACACCATGCTGCCGGTGATTGCCTACAATCTGCTGCAGAGCGTCGAAATTCTGGCAAGTGCGGCGCAGCTGCTGGCCGACAAGGCGCTGGCGGGCTTTAGCGTGAATACGGCGCATATCCACGCCACCCTGGCGCGCAACCCGATTCTGGTGACCGCCCTCAACGAGCTGCTTGGCTACGACAAGAGCGCCGAGATCGCCAAACGCGCCTACGCCGAGCGACGTCCCGTTAAAGACGTCGCAGCGGAGATGACAGACCTCACTGGCGCCGAGCTCGACGGGCTGCTCGATCCCCTGCAGCTGACCCGATCCACGCGCTGAGCTGGCTATCTGCAGCCGCCGTCCCGGTTGTTGTTAACAACCTGCCCACGGCGCAGCCCGGCATCACGCCCACCGGGCACGTCCGTCAGCCGTCAGCCCCCTGCTCTCACTGCCGGCGCAGGAGTGTAAGGCCATCGGCGATGGGTACCAGGCTGATGGCTACCCGTTTATCGGCGTGCAGTTTCCTGTTCAATGCGCGGATCGCCAGCGTGTCCACGTCGTGATCCGCAGGGTCGATAACCGCACCGCCCCACAGCACGTTGTCAATGGCAATCAATCCGCCGGGTCGTATCAGCTGCAGGCAGCGCTCGTAGTAAAGATCGTAATTCGCCTTATCCGCATCGATAAAGGCGAAATCAAAGCGGCCTGCGCTGCCCTGTTCCAGCAGCGCCTCGAGGGTATCGGCAGCCGGTGCAATACGCAGATCGATCTTGTGGTCGACAGCGGCTTCCTGCCAGTAGCGCCGCGCGATCCGCGTCCAGGGTTCGCTGATATCGCAGGCGACCAGACGTCCCTGTTCGGGCAACGCCCGCGCAATACACAACGCACTGTAGCCGGTATAAACGCCGATCTCCAAGGCCTGCCGGGCGCCTGTCAATGCGACCAGCAATGTCATGAACTGGCCCTGCTCCGGCGCGACCTGCATGCGCGCCATGTCATCGCGCGCGGTGTCCTCGCGCAGACGCCGCAGCACCTCCGGTTCTCGCAATGATACCGACAGCATGTAGTCATAGAGCGCATCGGTGAGATTAAGGGTGCGATTGGACATGCTTCTCTCGTGCCAGTCAGCTGTCAGTTTAGCCCGAACCACCGACGGCGACCCGCATTCCCCGGGGGAGTCTGTCAAATCCCCCGTCATACTATGGATTGATACCGCTGCCGCACGGGTCAGCGGCCGCGGATCATGAGCACCGGTGCGGTCGCAATCCGACTCCCGTTTGACTCAACCCTTGCGCCAACAAATCAAACAAACACATGGTGTTGCCGACACCTCTCAGTGCTGGCACGCAGCGCAGGCGCACCGCGTGCGCGTCCGCAATCCAGCGAGCTCTGCGTCGGTGTTGAGACCATAACCGGTTGAGCCAGGGTACCTGCTGGTCATCCCGGTCCGACCGAGTGGGTGATCGCCTGCCGTACTTCAGGCTCCCAGTCCGCCCAGGTCGGTCTTGTGGCGGTTTTGCACCGCTTACTGCCAACGTGGCCGACGCACAGACCTCTCTGGCAGCCGCTGCGGCGGCACGCGTTCACCACTGGCTATACTTAGCGTCAGTAGAGCGTACAGACAGGTATGCGGTTTGACGGACGGCAAGGCCAGAGCGGCTGGTGTCCGGAAATTGGCGGCTGACACAGGCACAGGTCAGCGGTGACGACAGACCGGATGACCATGCTGTGCATTTCGCCCATTCGCGTGAGGGATTGACCGATGATTACTCCACTTAGCGCACTCATCGCAGACAAGAACCGCCAGGTTCACTCGGCGGCGCCGGATGTTCCCGTGATAGACGCAGTGCGGGAGATGAACCGACACAACATCGGCGCCCTATTGGTACTGGACGGTGACGAACTGGTCGGCATCTTTAGCGAAAGAGATGTCCTGGTCCGCGTTGTGGCAGGGGGGCTGGACCCCGAAACCACCCCGGTACGGCAGGTGATGACCACCAATCCGGTGTGCGTCACACCGGACATGCCCGTGGAAGACGCCATGCTGCTGGTGACGAAAAGGCGCTTCCGTCACCTGCCGGTAATGCATCAGGGTGCGTTGCACGGCCTCATTTCCAGTGGCGATCTGACTCGCTGGCTGGTGCGGGATCAGGAACACCGGATTGACGATTTGAGTGCCTATATCATGGACGTGCCCGCGCACTGAGCGCGTGCTGGAAAACCCGGCGGTCTTAACGATCGGGAGCCGGTACAGCACGGCAGTCGGGCGGGCCCGCGCGAACAGCGAGCCTGGGGCGCGCGCGACCGGTCCAACGCGCCCGTGAACTGCAGCCGCAGGCGCGCATCCAAAGGACTACCGAATCCGTCTCGTTTCTGTCTCATCGCACCTGAGCCAATCTGCGATCCCATGTGGCTTGCATGGAAACCAATTGGTCGAGCCACGGGTCGAATGCATTCAGTTTCAATTTTAATTGGTGATTCTGCACACACTGGGACAATTCATGGCAAGAGCGGTCTAAGTTTAGATATGAGCCATATTTCATCTGACCTCGGAAATGCAGCGAGACCTGATCAGGGGGTAAACCATGAATGACAAGACTTCCAATTTTGCAGATTTGATTGAAAGCGACCGGGCGCGCAGCAGAAAACAGCAGTGGCGGGGTAATTTCCTGGAATACCTGGAAAAAGTGAAACACGAACCAACCATTCCAAAACTTGCTCACGCGCGCATGTACGACGCCATCGTCAGCCAGGGTGTCGCCAATATCAGCGACAGCAACGACCCGCGCGTCAATCGCCTGTTCGCCGACGAGACGATCCAGATCTACGGATTTTTCCGCGAAGAATTCTTTGGTATCGAGCGTACACTGGCGCAGCTGGTACGCTATTTTCACTCGGCCTCGCTGCACGGCGAAGAAAGCCGCCAAGTCCTCTACCTGATGGGGCCGGTGGGCGCGGGCAAGAGTTCACTTATCGCCCGCCTGCAGCAGGGCCTGGAGGAATCAGACCCGGTTTATGCCATCGAGGGCTGTCCCATGGCGGAGGAACCTCTGCACCTGATACCGGTTCATCTGCGCCGTGAATTCGAGAAAATGCTGGACCTGCATATCGAAGGCGACCTCTGCCCCGTATGCCGCCATCGTTTGCACCATGAATTCAACGAGCACTACGAAGACGTGCCTGTCACACGGGTCCCTTTTTCACGGCACGAGCGCCGCGGCATCGGCGTGGTACCGCCGGTCGATCCGAACAACCAGGACACATCGGTTCTGATAGGCTCTGTGGATATCTCCAAACTCGACACCTTTTCCGAGGGCGACCCGCGCGCACTCGACCTGAACGGGGCTTTCAACGTTGGCAACCGCGGTATGACCGAGTTCATAGAGGTGTTCAAGAATGAACCGGAATACCTCCACACCATGATCACGGCGACACAGGAAAAATTCATCCCCGCGCCAGGCCGCCACGGCACCGTCTACGTCGACACGTCCATCGTTGCCCATTCCAACGAGGCCGAATGGCAGCGCTTTAAGGGCGACCCGACCAACGAGGCCTTCCTTGACCGCATCGTCGTTATCAAGGTGCTCTACAACCTGCGTGTTGCCGAAGAAATCAAGATCTACCAGAAGCTGCTGGATAAATCCGAGTTCCGGGAACACATTGCGCCCCACACCCTCGAGCTTGCGGCCATGTTCGCCATCCTGACGCGCCTGGAACCCAGCAGCAAGGCGGACCTGATGACCAAACTGCACCTGTACAATGGCGACGAGGTCGTCGAGAAAGGCAAGACCGTCAAGGTCAATATCCGCGAGCTTCAGGAAGAGTCACGCCGCGAGGGCATGTTTGGCATTTCGCCGCGTTTCGTCATGAAGTCCGTCGATAATGCGCTGGCGGAGCACCCCGAAGGGATCAATCCCATCAATGTACGCGAAGCGCTGATCAACATGGTGAAATCGGCTGATCTGCCGGACGATACGCGGAAACGTTACCTGGAATTCCTGCAGGACACCCTGCACAAAGCCTATCTGGAGATGCTGGAAAAAGAAATCACCAAGGCATTCGTCTACTCCTTCGAAGAACAGGCAGAAGCGCTCTATCAGAATTATCTCGATCATACCGAAGCCTACGTCAACAGGACCCGCGTCAAGGACCGCAATACCGGCGAAGAGCTGCACCCCGACGAGAGCTTCCTCAAATCAGTCGAGGAACAGATCGCGGTGGTAGGCAGTACCGCACAGGGCTTTCGTCAGGAAGTCATGGCCTATCTGTGGGGCAAGATTCGGCGCGGGGAAACGGTAAACTATCAGTCCTACGAACCGCTCAAGGAGGCTATCGAAAAGAAACTGATGAGTTCAGTACGCGAGATGAGTCGCATCATCACCAAAGCGCGGACCCGCGACGAGGAGCAGTTGAGCAAGTATCGGGACCTTGTCAGCGCGCTGCTCGAGCGCGGCTACAACGAGCATTCGGCGGAGGTCGTATTGAAGTATGCGGCCAACAACCTGTGGAAAGACTGATGCGAGGCAGGGGGATCTGACACCATGACCGATACCGTTTTCCGCCCCTACTCCGCATCCGACGCCTTGCGCTCCGACCGCAGCGCGGGCGATCGGCTGCGACACCGTCAGAAAGTACGCCAGGCAATCCGCGATAACATCACGGATATTGTCGCCGAGGAAGCCATCATCGGTCAAAGCCGCGACAAGATCATCAAGATACCGATCCGGGGAATCCGCGAGTACCAGTTCATTTTCGGTCCGGATAACCCGGGCGTCGGCACTGGCGACGGCGAAACCCGGCGCGGGCAGGTGATCGAGGACCTCAGCCAGCGCGAGCAGCAGCCGGCCGGTGGCGGCGATAAACCGGGTGTCGATTATTACGAAACCGAAATCACCCTCGAAGATCTCATCGACATCATGTTCGAGGACCTGGCACTCCCCGACATGGAGCGCAAGAAGCTGCGCGAAGTTCATGTAGAGACCACGCGCAAACGCAAGGGCTTCCGTAAAGTGGGGGTCCGGGTCCACATGGACAAGAGACGAACAGCCATTTCGCGCATTCGGCGCAAGATGGCGATTCGCAGCGCCACACATTCTGAAGCCGAAGGCAGTCGCTTCCCCTTTCACCAGGACGACCTGACCTATCGCCGTCTGGTCCGCGACGTGCGTCTGCAGTCGAACGCCGTGCTCATCTGCATCATGGACACCTCCGGCTCCATGGACACCATGAAAAAGTACCTCGCACGCAGCTTCTTCTTCCTGCTCTACCAGTTCGTGCGTACCCGTTACAACAATGTAGACGTCGTGTTCATCGCACATCATGCCAGTGCGCGGGAAGTCAACGAGGAGGAATTCTTTAGCAAGGGAGAATCCGGCGGGACGCTGATTTCTTCCGGTTACAGGAAGGCCCTGGAGGTGGTCAACGAGCGTTACCATCCCAGCCTGTGGAATGTTTATGCCTTTCATTGCTCCGACGGCGACAACTGGCCAGGCGATACGGCGGCTGCGTTGAAGTCCGCAGACCAACTGTGCGAGATCTGCAACCTGTTCGGCTATGG
The DNA here is from genome assembly GCA_963814945.1 of uncultured Gammaproteobacteria bacterium. Classification (GTDB taxonomy): domain Bacteria; phylum Pseudomonadota; class Gammaproteobacteria; order DSM-19610; family DSM-19610; genus Thiogranum. Next base: position 63,729 of record CAWFEQ010000016.1, on the reverse strand, counting down.
GGAGATAAAACCCGTCAACTCCGGCGATTACGGTGACTCGCTGCTGCAGGTATTTGGCAGGATCACTCGGCCGAACTTCCATGCCTTGCGGATAGAAGGCAAGGAGGATGTCTGGTCCAGTTTCAAAGCGTTTCTGTCGCGTGAAAGACCACAGAAAGGACCTGAATCCGCTTAGGGAGCCTCCGCCATGGGACAGCAGTGGGACATCAAGGACCTGCAGGACTGGGACAGCAGAATACGTGAAAAGGTGGAAGCATTCGGGCTGTCGTGTTTTCCGCAGGAGTTTGAAATCTGCAATCACGACCAGATGTTGAGCTATATGGCCTATCACGGGATGCCTGCGCACTACCCGCACTGGTCATTCGGGAAATCCTATGAAAAGCTGAAGACGCTCTATAACTATGGCGTTTCCGGCCTGCCCTACGAAATGGTGATCAACGCCAACCCTGCATTGGCCTACCTGATGCACGACAATTCCCTGTGCCTGCAAATCCTCACCATTGCGCATGTGTATGGCCACAACGATTTCTTCAGAAACAACTTCATGTACCGTGACACACGTCCGGAAGAGACCATTGCGTATGCGAAACTGCGCGCCGAACGCGTGCGCGCCTATGTCGAAGACCCGTCAATTGGTCTAAAGAAAGTGGAGCGGATACTCGACGCCGCGCATGCCCTCGCGATGCAGACGCGACGCCATACAGCCATTCGCAAACTCGCCGCCGATGAACAGAAGGAGCACGCCCTGGATGCCGCCCGGCCGCCGCTCGACCCGTTCCAGCATATTCATAAACCCGTTGAGTATAACCCGCCCGATCTCGAACGGCTGCCGCTGGAACCCGAAGAGGACATTCTGCTGTTCATCGCCGAACATAATCCGTACCTGTCGGAATGGCAGAAGGACCTGCTGCATATGGTGCACGACGAGACCCAGTACTTTCTGCCGCAACTGGAAACCAAGATCATGAATGAGGGATGGGCGAGTTACTGGCATCACGCCATCCTGAACAGCCTCGACCTGCCGACCGAACTGCACCTGGAGTTCCTGATACACCACAACCAGGTCATCCAGCCGCATCCCGGCGGTATCAACCCGTACCATCTGGGCTTCAAGATCTGGCACGACATTCGCCGTCGCTACGACGAACCCACCGAAGACGAGATCAGACACTTCGGTTCACCCGAGAAAAGCGGCATCGAGAAGCTGTTCGAGGTGCGCGAAACGGACCGCGACGTGTCGTTCCTGCGGCGTTTTCTGACCAGGGAACTGATGCAGGAAATGAACATGTTCGAGCACGTACGCGACGAGGACAAACGCATCGTGTCCCGAATGACCGACGAGGGCAACTGGACCGATATCCGCGATACCCTGCTGCAAAACACCGGTATGGCGGCTGTACCCGTTATCCGCATCATCGATGCCGATTATCTGAGAAACCGCACACTGTATCTGGAACACGAGCACGATGGGCGCGACCTGGAGCAGGAATACATGCAGCGTACCCTGAAATACCTGTACCAGTTGTGGGGAAGGAAAGTGATTCTGGCGACAACACTGCGCGGCAAAGCTGTCCGTTTCAGTCATGGAAACGACGGCTTTGAGGAATTTAGCCATGTATGACCCCAATCATTGCATAAATCCTCCTGTAGGCACGGCCCTGGCCGCGATTGCGCTAAAGGGCGGCGTTTATGCCCGACACGGGTGCTCCTACAGAACGAGGCCAGGATCTCGCTATCGGTGCATTCCAGAATCAATACACCAGGACATTTCATCCTGAAAATCACCCATCGAAACCGGATGAAAGCCCCGGATTTATGCAGCTATCGGGTAACCAACGCAAACGGCAGACGCTGACACGCGCCGCTGCCCCACAGGACCACGCGCCATCGTTGCCGGACTGACGACCGAGAACGCCGATCACCGCTTTGGCCTGTTCATCCGTCTACAGGGCGTCAGTTCTGGCTCCGCTGACCAGCGCCATCGGTCTGGTGACTGCGATCTTCCTGGTCACGAATAAAGACTGATGATCGCGCCTCGCCTGCGTCGCACCGACGCGAGTCCGGCCCGCGAGATACCTGTGTGTTAAACCCGAAGTATCCCGGGAAGAGCGTGCTGGTCAGGCCCGGCATCATCAGCCGGCCGGTGCCCGTTACCAGTAAGGCCATCTCACGCCCCATGAGCCACATTGTCTCGGCACCACTCGAGCAGCGCACGGTATGCGCTTCGCGCTTCACGTCCTCCGGGGATCAGGCCTGGCGGCGCGCCGCGGACTCCTGCTCCAGCATCTCGACCACGTCCTTGAACTGCAAGCGGTTGCGCTCGCTCAACGCCATCAGGGTACGGTGGGCCGCCAGCATGGTGCGGAGCAACGCATCGTCATCGCGCCCGACATCTGTCGCCAGCACCCGATCTTCCGCCTCTTCCCTCGGGCCGAGGGGCGTCTCCCCAACGATGTCGAACAACCGATCGAAGCTCATGCTCCTCAGCACCTCGGTGATGTCCGGCCGTGGGGATACGATCATGGCCTTGGCCAGGCCTTGGGCGCGCAACCGAAAGGCCAGGCGCGCCAGCAGGCCGAGGCAGGTGCTGTCGATGATACGCGTCTCCCCCAGGGTAATGATCAGCTCGTTCGGATCTTCCTTCAGCAACCGGTCGAAAAAAAACTCCAGTGCCGGACCCAGAGGATGTCGGACCTCGCCGACGAATCGCAGCACATGTACGCCTTCGTGCACTGCGTACAACACCCTGCCTGTCTGCTCTGAAGTATTCATTACGCTTTGCTCACCAGGAGGAAAGTCACGTCGTCGGTCAACTCGGGCCGCGCGTCGACACCCAGAACCGCCGCAACCGCCTCGATGCTGAGTCCGGATTCCTGCAGCCGCTGCAGCAACACCTCCTGTACGTCGTCGGTCTTCGTGCCGGCCAGCAGCTCGAGTACACCATCTGAGACCAGCAGGAGCGAAAACCGTTCCGGCAGCGCGATTGAATGGCTGACGAAATCCGCTCCGTCAAGCAGTCCGACCGGGAAGCCCGGTGCGTCGAGAAATCGCAGGCCTTGCCCGTCGCTCAGGATGGGATAGGGGAACTGGCCGCCTGCGCTCCAGGTGAGGCGGTGCTTACTGAGGTCAATTATGCCATAGAAGATGGTGAGATACTTGCCCAGATGCTGGTGGCACAGATCCTGGTTGAGCCGCTCCAGTACCCGCTCCGGACGGCAGGCGGTGAGTTCCCCGTCCTGGCGATAGGCCTCGCGGAACTGGTTCACGATGGTGCGCAGCATCACGGTCAGAAACGCCGAAGCCGCCCCATGCCCCGATACATCGGCCATGTAAAAGGCCATACGGTGGGCGTCCAGCGCGAAATAATCGACGAAATCGCCGCTGAGGTAGGTGGACGGGTACAGGCGACGGCTGAATACGCAGCCGAGAATGGCCTGGCTGTCCGCGGGCAGCAGCCGCAGCTGGAGGCTGCGCCCCGCCTGCTCGTCCTCCTCCAAGCGGCTGAGGGTCTGCTTCAGCTCGGTGACCGCCGCTTCCAGGGACTCCCGGTATTCGCGGTTCTCCCGGGCCAGGCGGGCCCGCTCCAGGGCGCGACCCACCGCACTCTCCAGAAACTCCATGTCCTGAATGGGCTTGGTCAGGTAATCCCAGGCACCGCGGCGCAGCGCCTCCACCACGTCCCCCAGGGTGCCGACGCCCGACACGACAATGACCGGTGTGTCGGGAGACTCCTCGCGGATATGCCCCAGCACCTCCAGCCCGTCCATGCCCGGCATGCGCAGGTCGCACAGGACCACGTCCGGACGCTCGCGACGGAAGATCTCCAGACCCTCGACCCCGTCCGCCGCATCCAGGGTCCGGTAACCGCAGTCCTCCAGATAGGCCGTCAGGTTTCGGCGGATACCTGCCTCGTCGTCGATCGTGAGGATGCTAGCCACGCCCGCCATTGTTGCCCCCGGCTCAGCGCTCCACACCCAGGCCGCGGATGGTGTCCACCAGGGGCGACATGTCCGGAAGCGGCTTCATGAACAATTGATCGTTGCCGATCCCCATGGCACGCAGATCGTCCGAAAGAGCATAGCCCGCCGTGCCGGTGTGGATGATGTAGTGCATACGCGGTCGGACGCGGTGCAGGCGGCGGATGGCCACGTCGCCATCCATGCCCGGCAGGCGCATATCCATGATGCATACGTCGAAGGCGGCCCCCGCCTGCACCAGCTCCAGGGCTTCCTCCGCCGAGCCCGCGCTGCGCACCTGCATGCCCTCGTCTTCCAGGTAGGCCTGCAGCGAGCGCGCCACGCCCGGTTCATCATCCACCACCAGCACCCGCAGGCTCATGCCGCCTCCCCGCCCGCAAGCGGCAGGCGGATCGTGAAGCAGCAGCCGCGGCCCTCACCCGAGGCGACGCTAATGGAACCTTTGTGCTGCTCCGTGACGATGAAATAGGATACCGAAAGACCCAGGCCGGTGCCCACCCCCGCCTCCTTGGTGGTGAAAAAAGGCTCGAAAGCGCGCTTGCGCGTGGTCTCATCCATGCCGGGACCGTTGTCCTCCACCTCGATGCGGGCGAAGCCGCCGTCGCGCCGGGTCCCCAGCCGGATGCGGCGTGGCGACGGTGTGCCGGCATCCGCCATGGCATGCGCGGCGTTCTTGATGAGGTTGAGCAACACCTGCTCAATCTGGGTACGGTCGCAGAGCACCTCGCCAAGGCCGCGATCATAGTCGCGCTCGATCTCTATCTGGCGGAAATCGTATTTCTTCTTGAGATCGTAATCGCTGGCCGCCAGCCGCAGCACCGTCTCCAACATGTCGTCCAGCCGGTTCGGTATCAGCTGGGAGGCGCTGCTGCGGCTGAAGGCGAGCATGTCCGCTACGATGCGGCTCGCCCGGGCACCCGCTTCCTGGATCCCCGCGATAAATTCCGCGACACCCCTCGCCTCCAGGTAGCGGCGCAGGGTGTGCAGATTCAGCCCCAACTCGTCTGCCGTGACCCGGTTGGCAGGCAGGTCCTCCGATACGCGGCGCAGGACGTTCTGGGCACTCTGCAGGATGATACTCAGCGGGTTGCTGATTTCGTGGGCCATGCCCGCGGCGAGCCCGCCCACGGAGAGCATCTTCTCGGTCTGTACCATCATCTGCTCGATGCGGATGCGCTCCGTGATGTCGTCCATGCGGATCACCGCGCCCACGGCGCCGTTGGCCAGCAGCGGGTAGACCATCACCTGCGCATAACGGGTCTCGCCGTCCTTCTTGATCGGCAGACGCTCCGTGCGTATGGGCTGGTTGCGGCGGATTGCTTCGCTGACATTGTGCATCTGTGCGGCCAGTTCGGGGAACAAATCCACGAAGGCCCGCCCGACAGCGTCGCCGGATGCGATTCCCGTGCTGCGCTCGGCGCTGAGGTTCCACTCGGTCACCCGCCCCTCGGTGTCCACCCCGACCAGCACCGACGGCATGGAATCGATGATGTTCTTGAGATAGGCGCGCATCCGCTGGATCTCCTGCGCCGATCTCAGTCGCTCGGTCTCGTCTTCCACCTGACCCACGACGCGCACCGGCTGTCCCGCAGCGTCCCGCACCAGGCCCGCCTGGGCACGCACATGGATCACACTGCCGTCCTTGCGCAGATAGCGCTTCTGCAGCTCGTAATGGGGAATATCTCCCCGCACCAGCGCCTCGAACTGGCGCTGCGTCTCGGCGCGGTCCTCCGGGTGAGTGATGTCGGCGACGTGCATCCCCACGAGTTCCTCGCGCGTATAGCCCAGCAGACTGGCGAAGGCCGGGTTCGCGTCAAGCAGTCGCCCGTGCAAATCACCCGAGCCGATACCGATGGGCGCGTTCTCCAGCGTCAGGCGCATATAGGCCTCGCTCTGGCGCAGCCGCTCTTCGGCGCGCTGCCGCTCCAGCTCCAGGGCGATGCGGTTGGCGAACACCCCGAGGATGGGGCGCGTCCAGACATTGGGCTGCATGGGGCGCGTATCCATCACCGAGACCAGGCCCACGGTCGCCCCGGTGGAGTCCACCAGCGGCGTCCCAAAGTAGCTTTCCACCCCCAAATCCCGCAGGAACGTGTCCCCGGGATAGCGGCTTGCGGCGTTACGCGGAACGATCTTGGTGCGGCCGCCCAGGACCTCCTCACAGGGCGTTCCGCAAAGCTCGTAAGTGAACTTGTCGCCAAAGTCGTCGCCCGTCCAGACTGCCAGGGTCTCGATGGACGTTCTGCATCGCGTCTGCGAACACGCCTACGAAGGCGTATTGCGCGCCGTAGGTGCGGGCGAGCTCGCGCACACAGCCCGCCACGAAGCCCTCGCCGTCGCCCAGCGCGGTCGATCCGGCCAGCGCGCGCAATGCCGATTCGGTCTGCCGCCGCTCGCTGATATCGAGGATGAGCCCTTCCAGCGCCGCCGGCTCGCCGTCCTTGGCATCAACAGGACGGCCGTGCTCCCATACCCATTTCTCCTCGCCCGTGGCGGTGCAGATACGGTAGGAGAGCTCAAAGGGCCTGCCCTCGCCCACCGCCATCTGGACATCATTCCACACCACATCCCGGTCCTCGGGGTGGATCAGACTGGCGAAGGTCACCGCGCCTTCGCCCACCAGCTCGTCGGGGCGGTAGCCGACAAGATCCGCTGCCCCCTGGCTTACGAACATCATGGTCCAGTCGCGGTCGTTGCGGCAGCGGTAAACCATGCCCGGGAGGTTGCTCATCAGGGCGTCGAGGCTGCTGCGGCTTTCCCGCAGCGCCCGCCGGGCGACCACGCGGTCGGTGACATCGGTTCCGGTACCGCGGTAGCCGCAGAATTGCCCCGCCTCGTCAAACACGGGCTTGCCGCTGATTTTGAAGTAGAACTCACGCCCCGGCGTGCTTTGCAACTTGGGGCTATAGACGAAATCGCGGAACCGCCGGTGGTGCTCGAGATCGTCACGGTGTCGCCGCCAGACCGGTGACTCCGGGTCGTCTGCGGCCAGTTCCCAGCGCGCCCTGCCCACCACCGCACGCGCGGACACACCGGTCAGCTCGTAGAAGCGCTGTGAGACATAGATCAGACGGAATTGCTCGTCCATCTCCCAGGTCCAGTCGCTGGCTGCCTCGGTGACGTCGCGCAGGCGTTGCTCGCTCTCGCGCAGCGCGTTCTCGATCGCCTTCCGCGCGCTGAGATCATGAATGATTCCCGCGAAGAGGCGTCGGTCGTCGGCGTGCACCTCCGCCACCGAGAGGTAGATGGGGAAGGTGCTGCCGTCCCGGTGCCGCCCCGACACCTCCCGACCCACGCCGATGATCCCGCGCCGGCCGGTGTTCAGATAGTTGTCCAGGTAGCCGTCGTGGTGGCTGTGATACGGTTCGGGCATCAGGATGGCGACGTTCTCGCCCACGAGTTCGCCGAGCTGGTAACCGAACAGCCGCTCGGTGGCGGGGTTCGCCATGCAGATGCGCCCCAGCTCGTCGATGACCACAATGGCGTCCACCACCGCTTCGACGATGGCCTTGAGCAGGACACTGTCGGCATCGGCGTGGGCGCCTCTGTCCCTGCGGTCTGTATTGTCTCGCATCGCCATGGCTCTGCACTCCCGGGGGGTCCCCGTTTCTGTTATCCGGGCAGGCATCCCGGAACAGCGCGGCATCGTGTCTAGGAGGCTGTCGGACTTGGGGCTGATCTACTGCGCCGGTGGAAGAGCGCCCCATTTCCCCGATCCTTTTCGTCAAATAGCTACGGCTATTCCCCTCAAACGATCGAAAAAATGGCCTCGCTCTCCCACCTTGCTCGCTACGATCGCCCAAGTCCGACAGCCTCTCCTAGAAGCATAGTCCGCTTGTTTTCCAGGAATCCAGTTGAAAAACCGCATACTTGCATATGTCCTCCCCCGAATACCTGCCAGGGCCACCCGCAACCGGCGCCCGGACCCTTCTGCGCAGAGTACGCGCGACGAGTGCCTAGTCAATAACCATGGACTTTTGGGCGGAGGGCTTCTATTCTTTTTTATGCGCGCATTAATCAAGACGGCGCCAACAGAGTGTTGGTGCTCAAGGTTCGTCCGCTAATCGGGGGGGAGTAACGGCATGAGAATAAACACGACAATCGAAAGCCTGCCCAGCGTTTTCAGGGCGTATCTTTTCCTGGTGCTGTCTGCGGGGTTAGCGCTGCCGCCGGTGAGCGCACAGGGCAGCGAGCGCAGCGGCAAGGAGGTGGTCGATTCGGTGTGCGCCGCGTGTCATGCAACGGGCGTGGACGGCGCGCCGAAGATCGGCGACCGGGACGCCTGGAGCAGTCGCGCCTCTCAGGGTCTCTCCAGCCTGACGCTGCATGCTCTCAATGGCATACGCAACATGCCCGCGCACGGCGGCGACCCACAGCTCAGCGATCTGGAAATCGCGCGTGCAGTGACCTACATGGTCAATCAGTCGGGCGGCAATTGGATCGAGCCCGCCAGCGCAGCGGACCTGGCCGCAGAGCGAAGCGGCGAGCAGGTTGTCAAGGCACAGTGCGCCAAATGCCATGCCGAGGGTGTCGATGGAGCGCCGAAGATCGGCGATCTGCAAGCCTGGGTACAGCGCATGAAACACGGGCTACCGTACCTGGTGAGTTCCGCTATCCGTGGACACGGCGGGATGCCTCCGCGCGGCGGCCAAGCCAATCTCACCGACGCCGAACTCCGTTCCGCAATCCTTTATATGTACAACCCGGCCGGTGCCCCCACCAAGGCCGCGTCGGCTGCCGCGAAGCCGGGTGCGGGGGCAGCGACTGATTCTAATCACAAGTCCGTGGGTGGTATCGACATCTATCTGGGGTTCGTGCCGGCCGAGAACCTGCGCGCATTACCGAAGGATTCTCCGGAGCGGTCCATGCATGGCGGGATCCCGAAGGGTTCGGGCTATTACCACCTCAATGTGTCGCTGTTTGACCAAAAGAGCCACACTCCTGTCGACGACGCGCAAGTCCAGATGCAGTTCGATTGGCCCGGGCTGACCAGCACCCCGATTGAACTGGAGCCGATGTTGATCGGCGGAAGCTACGGACACTACGTGAAGCCACAGCCCGGGACGCCCTACGTTATCACCTTGAGCATAAAGAGACCCGGGGCGAGCGGGGCCGTCGAGGCGAAATTCCAGCACAAGTTTGAATGACACGCCGGTCCGCCGCACGGCGCAGATCCGCCGCCATTGTGCTACAGCGCCCCATCCTGAAAGGTCCGTACGGCGCCATCGGCAACGGCGCAGAACGTTCGCAGGATCAGGGTCAGAACCGGTAGCGGACCGACATCATCACAACGTGCACGTCATAGTGGGGTGACTGCTCGCCAAAGGAGATGACGTTGGGAATGGTATCGGGATAGACGCCATCCAGCATCCAGTCCTTCGAATTGTAATGCTCATACCAGTACGCCGTGTGTAGCGTCAGGCTGTCCTTCAGGCGGTAGTCGGCGTACAGCTTCACCGAATCGAGATCGGTCTTGAGGTCGGGAAAAGCCGCACCGGGTGCGCCGGTCTCGACGCTGATTTTGCCGGTCGAGCGCGCCAGTACGTAGTCGGCGCCGACATCGAGCTTGTCCTTGATCAGCTGGTGCTTCACGCCGATACCGGCGGAATCGAAGGTGTCATCGTTCTGCGCGAACCAGTCCGGCGTCGAGAAGGTCTGGCTGCCCGCCTGTTTGGATCTTATCTGCTGCCGGCTGGCGTAGACATGCAGGCTGGTCGCATCCGTCACGATCACCGAGGCATCGACGTTGAAGGCGGCTTCACGAGCCTCGGTAAGGCCCAGTACCGAGTTCGAATAGTCATCCGTTGACAGTTCCACGCCCAGTCCGATGCTGACCCGTTCGTGGGGAATAAACCCGGCGTGGATACTGCCTGTATCCCGGTTGCGGTCGGCCATGTTGAATTTTCGCATCAGCGGGTTCTCCGGCGGGTCCGTTTCCGCAACCGGGTTGTAGGCCGAGGTACTGCGCTCGGCGTGTGCGACTTTGAATGCGAGGTCGATGTTCTCTCGGGCGCGCACGCTGAGCTTGCCCCAGACGGTGCCTTCCTTGGTGTGGTTGACCTCCTGATGGGTGCGCTCCTTTCTTTCATAATCGTAGCCACCGCCGAGTCTGGCCACCCTGGTGAGCCGGTAGTCGGCTGCGAGGTTGCCGCTGATGTCCGTAAAACTGTACGGCAGGTTGGTGCGCGCCGGCGAGGCGAAGGCATCGGTCGTCACCCAGTCGAAATTCTCGCTCGGCGTCTTGTTGTTGCGGTCATTGTACCGATAGGCGGCCGTCAGGCGCAGCTTGCTGGTCACCGCGGATACGGCTTTCAGATTGGCGGTCAGGGTGTCCACCTTGGCGTGTGCGGACTGTTCCGGCAACGCCACGGCGAGATTCGGATTGAGAGTAGCCGCCAGCAGGTCCTCGTTCTGTTCCATGCGGCCCAGGGCGATGTCGCCACTGACGCGGGTGCGCTCACTCAGCTGGTAACCGGACGAAAACAGGATCTGATTGAACTGGTTATCGGGCGGCAGGGCCAGCTGGCCGGCGTCTGCGCCGGGCACAATCGGATTGTAGGCATTCTGCCAGATCAGGGAATCGTCATGGTTGTTGAAAAACGACCCGTAATAGGCCAGCCTGGATTGCCATTTCCCCGTGGTATAGGTCGCGGATGCCTCCACCTCATTGGTGACATAGTCGACCGGTTCCACCAGTTGTGCGCTGTTAAAAAAGAAAGACCCCGCGGTACCCTTCTGCCCGTCGCGGATCTCATGACGCACACTCAGGGCGGTTTCCCACTTACTGGCCGGGATGAAGGCCACACCGGCACTCAGCCGCTTGCGCTCGGTTTTCAGGTCGACGTCGTGCAGGCTGGCGGCCAGGTCTGTCATACCGGCGGTGGAGCCGGCCCTCACCCAGCCCGATGGCAACTGCAGAACCTCATGGCCGCTGCCCAGATAGGGCGTCTGTGCGGTGTCAGAGATGTAGTGCGGGATCTCGTCGTACTTCAGAAACAGCCGGTAGCGGCCCTGCCGGCCACCCTCGACGTCCACCGAGCGGGTATTCAGCCCAAGGTCACGCGCCTGCAGATCGAGGTAATCGGCGTCGTCTTGATCGCGATAACGCGCCGTCGCATTGCCGATCAGGAAAGGCCCCTTGTCGTGCAGACCGTTGTACTCGCCGAACTTGAAGGAATTATCTGAGACATACCCGGCGCCGCCCTCGACCTCGCCGCTAAAACCCTGCTCGAATACGCAGTACTTGCACTTCCACCTGGTAAGATCGACGCCCGCCGGCGCGCCGTCCTGCGCTGTGTCGTCGGCGGCATACAGCGGGAACGGCAGGCCCAGCATCATCAGCAGCACCCGTCCGCTGCGCAGGGTCACGTTCATGTCGCGCTTCCTCATCGCATTACCCCCATTCAGCGCGTGTGAGCAACCGGCCCCCGCCGGTGGCGTCAACGCATCAGCTTCACCCCCGAAGGATGATTGGAACCATGCACCTGTGAATGACAGTTCAGGCAGGATCCCGCCAGCAGAAACCCGGAGGGATTCCCACCCGGCAAACCCTGAGTTGTCTGCGCCACGCTGGGATGACCCATCTGTGAATGGCACTGCTGGCACAACAGCGGCGGGAGTTTCGTCAGCAACGCCGGATGGATCGAGCCGTGTGGCACGTGGCACAGCGTGCAATCCTCGGACGCCGGCGGGTGCTCCCACAGGAAGGGGCCGCGTTTTTCCGCGTGGCAGGTGTAACAGGTTTCATTCAACGTCGGGCGGATCAGCAACGTGGACGTACCGGCGCCGTGGCTGGCATGGCAGTCGCTGCAGCTCAACTGGCCGAAGCGCACCGGGTGAGTGGAGGGTTTGAAGAAATCGGCGCGCTCTTTCAAGTGGCACTTGAAACAGACATCGGGCTGGGTCACCTGGTCCAGCACGGGGTCATGCGGCGTATGGATGGTGTGGCAATTGGCACAGGCGACCTCGTTGGTCTGGTGCGCACTGCCCTGCCAGGCGATGCGGGCGTCGCCTTGGTGGCACTGGAGGCACATGCCGTTCTGGACTGACACGGGCTCGTTCGACTTGGGGCCGAAGGCAATGATCGCTGGGCGCTTCTCCCCCGGCCGAACCTTGGCAACGTGACTGCCCGTACGGAGCGCCTGCTCCATGAACAACCTGCCACCGACACCCGGACCGTGGCAGGCTTCGCACTGCAGTCCGGCGAACGGCGTACGTGAATCCGCCTTCATCGCGTGCTTGGTCTTGAAGATGTCGAAGACCGGATACACCGACTCCTCGTCGTGGCACTTGATACAGGTGTCGGCGCCCTTTTTTGAGTACTCGAGGGCACTGACGGATGTTGGCGCACTGTCTGGATCCTGTTTGCCTCCAGCTTCCGCTTCGGCGGCAGCGGCCGACTGCCCGGTGTGGCCGATGACGGCAACCAGCAACCACCACAGGGGCAGCCAGCGTTTTTTCTTCACAGGCATCATCCTGCCACGGATTGCCCGGTTCGGGTATGGTTATTGTAGTGCGTCACCAGTGGTGGAGCCCCCCCTGATCCAGTGATTCAATGCTGATTTTTAGCATCGGCTATGGAATAAATTTCCCGAGGAAATTCTCAAACGCCTAGTCGTGCACCAGTTTCACATCGGCTATTTTGCCGGGCCCGTGGCAAATCGGGCAGGCCTCGATATTGCCTTCCTGCACTGCCTGCTCGGAACCGGCGCCACCGAAGATGCCACTGTTGTCAGCCATGTGCGCCTGCTCCACGGCGCCATCGTGACAGGAGGAACATGCCGAAGCAATCGGCGAGTACTTCCAGTCATCCGCCTGATCGATGAGCTGCGGAGCAAAGTCCGAGCCGTCCGGCAGTGCGTTCGGGAACGAGTTCACGGTGCTGCCCTTGATGCCGTTCATCGCCGGCAGCTCCCAGTTGCCGCCACCGTCAGCCGAGCGGTCTGCCAGCGTATAGGTATCCGGCAGGTGGCAGGTCTCACATTTTGACAGCACGCCGGGGAAGCGGACGTCGCTGAAGTCACGGGCGTCGCCGCCGTACGCGTAGACTACCAGCCCCTTGGTGCGGAAGCCCTGCGCATCCGTGCCATCCAAATGCTTCACCGCGGCGGCGTGAACACCGTGGATCAGCCGCTTGAAGTCGATCGCTTCCTCCTGCTTGCGGTCCAGCGTGGCCGACGCATCCGGCAGGCCCGTGACAGGGTCTTTGGGCCGCTGGCTGACATCGGTATTGCTCGGGTTGTGGCACAGCACACACAGTTGGCCGTTATCGTTGCTGCTGCTGCCGTGGATGCTCAGCACATCATGGCAGCGGTCGCATTTGGTCGGCACATCCACCACCCGGCGCCGCGGCTGCGGCGTGCTGTCGGTGATCGCGAAATAGGCGACCTCGCTGTTGACCGGTACCCGCACCGTGAATGCACCGTTGCCGTTGTCGGCGGCCGGGCGACCTGCCATGGCGATGGTGCCGGTGCCCGCCGCGGTAGCGGGAATCACCGCAGGATCCGGTGTAACAGCCGCACCATCGAGGGTGAAGGTGCCGTCGCCATTGTCGGCAACGGCCGTGGAGGTACGCACGTTCACGAACTCCGCGCTGGAGGGGCGCGCACCGATACCGCCTTCGTTCGTGTAGTCACGCGTATCCCAGGCGATGAACACGCTCAGGGTTGCGGTATTCGAACTGAATTCCGCGTCGGTGCTTGTGGACTTGACGTTATAGGCATTGCCATACTCATGAGTCGTTGCGCCCGTGGGGTCCGTAACGGAAAGCTTGACAGTCGGATTGGTGGTGGGCGGGCAGGTCGGATTCGAGCCGACCGCTGTGCCACAGATCTCCAGGATGTTGAACTGGAAGAAGGCGCGCTCCGCCTTGCCGGGCACCGTGTGCGATTCCGCGATGCTGCCGGCCCACTTGTTTTCGCTGTGGCAGGTGAGGCACTCGCTGTTGCTGGTGACAATACCGCCCGGATGCGAGGTACCCGTGCTGAAATCGACATCGTCATGGCAGGAACCACAGGCCGCGATGCCCGGGGCCATCTGCCAGTTGTTGCCCTGCGGCGTATCGGAATCGTCGCCGTCATGACACTTGGTGCAGTTGCGGATGTCCTGCGGAAATACGATATCGGAAAAATCATGGTTGCCGACGGCATAGCTGCCGCCCGCTTCCACACTGGGCAGATTCTCGCCCCGGTGGATCTTGTGGATCATGACCTTGAAGTCAACCGTGGTGTTGCCGCCGGGATCGGCAACCCAGGATCCCGGATTGTGGCAGGTCACGCACAGCTTGATCTCGAAGCGGGAACCGTGTGCCGTGATCTTGTCGTGACACTCGTTGCAGTTGGCGGTCTTGACGATCTCGCGCTCACTGGTCACGGCGCCGCCGCTGGGTACGAAATCGTACAGGGCGTTGGCCTGTGGCAGGGCACTGTTGCCCTGCTGGATGCCGACCCGGTGCGTCAGACCAGGCTGATAGGAGACATCCAGTGGCGTGCCGTCAGCTTCCGTACAGGGCGCTGGGCAGTCGACACTGGTAATGTCGGTGGCAAAGGTATAGGTGTAGGTGCCGTCGCCGTGGTCAACGAGTTCTCCCCAGGGATATCCCGTGCGCAGCCGTTCCTGCGAGCCCTGCATGGCCCCGTCGCTGACACGGACGATGTAGTTTTGCCACTGGCTGGTACCATGGGGCGAAGCGGCGGCAGGAATCAGCTTGGCGATGTTGAAACGCAGGTCATTGTCGGTCAGTCCCGGATAGGCAGCACCGTCCTGGTCGGTCACTCTGAACTCGACGACCGGGGGGCTCGCGACCGTGACGCTGTCGATGGAGATGTTCAGTTCTGTCGCGGGCGCCGGCGCACCGGGTGGCCCCGGTGGTCCCTGCGGCCCCGGTGGTCCCTGATCGCCGTCACTGCCGCTGTTACATCCCGCGACGGCAAGCAGTACGATGGCGGCCTCCAGAAAGCGCCTGCACCACAGGCCCAACGGTTGCGACCGCATTATGCCTCTCCTCCCCGGGGACGTTCGGCAAGCCGACACCCCGTCTGTTCCGGCCGCTGCTGTCCGGGCACCCCTCCCCGACAAGCCCTGCCGCCAATTTCATACTGTAGAATCGCACAATTGCGTGCTAATGTATAGACTGTTCACAGACTGTATAGTCCAACCGTTACATCGCGGTAAAGATGATGCGGGCGCAAATGGCCGCGATGTTGCAGCCATTTGATCAAGATCAACACTGATTGCCACAGCGGTTCGAATGAATCTGAAGGTCGCTGACCGGCATCGTGGAGGAAAAGATATGAATCGTGGAGGAAAAGATATGAAAAGACACCCTGGCATTCTGACGTCCCTGTGCATGGCCGCCCTGCTTTCCGGCGCGGTCGTTATCGATGCCGCCGCCGCGGATATTGCCGCGCTCAAAGGCCCGTGCGAGGACTGCCACGGCAAGGACGGCGCCAGCAAGGAGCCGAAGATCCCGACCATCGGCGGCTATTCGGCTGTATACATCACCGACTCGCTGGCCATCTACGGTGAGAAGACCCGGCCGTGCGAAGATGTCAAGTATCCGGCCGGGGAACACAAGGGTGAGACCACCAACATGTGCGATGTTGCCGAGAAGCTATCCGATGAGGACGCGGAACTCGTTGCCGACTACTTTGCCGGCAAGCCGTTTGTGCGCGCCAAACAGGCCTTCGATGCCGATCTGGCCAAGCGCGGCAAGGGCATCCACGAGCTCGATTGCAGTAAATGCCATGAGGACGGCGGCAGCTCGCCGGATGACGATGCCGGTATCCTGGCCGGACAATGGATGCCATACTTGGAAGAACAGTTCGAGGAATATAAGTCCGGCAAGCGCCCCATGCCCAAGAAGATGACGCCGAAGATCGACAAGCTGAGCGAAGACGACATCAAAGCGCTGATCAATTATTACGGCAGTTTCCAGTAAATCGCGACGACCCGTCGGGCGGGTCGCGCACACAGACATCAGACAAGGGGACTGGCGGCATGGCACAGACCGATACGAACGACAATAACGCCCGCAAGGGACTCTGGCGGCGGCCAGGGGTCTGGTTCATGCTCGGAATCCCGCTGGGTGGCTTCCTGATGTTCTTCGCCGGCGCCATTGCACTCGGTGCCTTCAACACCGTCATGGGGTACACCAATACCCTCGAATTCTGCACCTCCTGCCACGAAATGCGCGATTATTTGTTCACCGAGTACAAGGAGACCGTGCACTACCAGAACGCCAGCGGCGTGCGGGCGGTGTGCTCGGACTGCCACGTTCCCAAACCTTGGGGCGCCAAGGTCCTGCGCAAGGTTCAGGCAAGCTTCAGGGAACTGCCCGCCAAGGTTCTGGGTACCATCGACACGCGGGAGAAATTCGATGCCAAGCGCCTGGAACTCGCCGAAGAGGTCTGGGCGGGCATGAAGGCAAGCAATTCCCGGGAGTGCCGCAACTGCCATTCGCTGGAGGCCATGGCGCTTGCCGAGCAGGACAGGAGTGCGCAGAAAAAGCACACCCTGAAGCGCATGCAGGAGAGGGGCGAGACCTGTATCGATTGTCACAAGGGCATCGCGCACAAGCTGCCGGAGGGCTACGAAGGCTGACATTCGACCAGCGCTTCGCCCTGCACAGGCCACGCTCCTAGGAGGCTGTCGGACTTGGGCGATCGTAGCGAGCAAGGTGCGAGGGCGAGGCCATTTTTTCGATCGTTTGAGGAGAATAGCCGTAGCTATTTGACGAAAAGGATCGGGAAAATGGGGCGCTCTCCCACCGGCGCAGTAGATCAGCCCCAAGTCCGACAGCCTCCTGGTGCCAGTTCGCCGCCAGCACCGGTTCGAGCTGACTCTGCAGCTCAGGTGACAGATCAAGCTCGCCCACTGCCCGGGGCAGAGAACGCCACCATCGCCTGGACCAGCTGATCGACCTGTGTAGTGTCGTAGGCGCTGTTATCACCCTCCACGATGAAAATGTCATCACCGCCAGCGCCGTTGAGGACATCGCGACCCGTGCCCCGACAACGATCTCGTCACGGGCATTGCCCGTCACCGTATCGGTGCCCGCCCCCGCTTCAGTCCGGTCGATGTGGGTGAAGGTGGTCGCACTCAGATCGATGCTGTCATAGCCGCCGGTGCCCGCAATCAGGTTGACGCCCGCCCCGCCGTCGATCAGCTCGATGCTGTTGCCGGCAGCGAAGCTCCGCACGCGGATGGTGTCATCCCCCGCGCCACCCAGGATGGTGTCGACACCTTCGCCGCCCTCGAACGTGTCGTAAGCACTGTCCGTGCCCTCCAGAAGGAAGACGTCGTCGCCCGGTGTAGGCGCGCCGATCTGTACCCAGGTTGCTTACCTCGTATGTGCAGCGACTCCGGCCTCTTGGTACCCTGTTTTCGGGCTCAGCCGGGGCTGCTGACCGAGGCGGTCGATCCACAACCCGCCCCGCAAGATGTCACGGACAGAGCATCATCCTGGAGTATTATGCACCATGCTGAGAACACGCATAGCCCGGGCCTTGGTCTTGATCCTCGGGCTGAGTGGCCCGTCAGGAGGTGGATGCCGCGCGGATAACTCGTTGTTGAATGACTACTGGCGCTTGCCGATTCCATTCCAGGGCGACATCCCGGCGGATTACCTTTCAACTGCCGGGAACCTCTCGGCGAGTGCCTGCGCTCAATGCCACCCTAGCCAGTATGAGGCGTGGCGGGGTTCCCGCCACTCTCGGGCGACTTCGGCTGGGCTTCTGGGGCAGCTGGGCGCTCTGGATTACGAGGAGAGGCGACACTGCCTGCGGTGCCATGCGCCGCGCAGCGAACAGCAGGAGGCTTGGGAAAATGCCCAGTCATCGGTACCTCACGACCTTGGGGGGGTAGACTGCGCCTCGTGCCATGTTCGCGAGCATCATCGATACGGGCCACGCGATGTGGCTCCGACTCCCCATGGCCCGGTCCAGAAGCGGGCTCTGTTCCGTGAGTCGGCGTTCTGCGCACCCTGTCATCAGTTCGGCGAGGAGGGGCTCAGCGTGAACGGAAAGCCGCTCGAGAATACCTATGCGGAGTGGCTTGCGTCACGTTATGTTCAAGAAGGGAAGTCCTGTCAGACCTGTCACATGAAGGATGGTCGTCATGCCTTTGCGGGGATACATGACCCCGAAATGACGCGAACGGGCCTTGAGGTGGCGGCCGACCGTCTTGCTGCGGGCGTGCGGCTGCGCCTCTGGAATGCCGGAGCAGGCCACGCCTTGCCAACTTATATTACCCCGCGGATCCGAGTCCTCCTGTATGATCCCGCGCGCGATGCCGTGCCCGTGCGTGAATACGCGATCCAACGCCGGATGTCCTGGGATATCGATGCCGGGTGGAGCGAAGTTTCGGACACGCGGTTGCTTCCGAACCAGGCGGTGGAGCTGGCGCACCCTTTGGGTCCCGACCAGACCATGATCATCAGCGTTATCGTGGATCCTGATGCGGACTACCACGAACGCATCTATCCCGCACTCCTGGAAATATTTGCCGAGCAGCTAACGCCGTCCGAGAGGAGCCTCTTGGAGGCTGCAAGAGCAGAGAGCGGCCAGAGCAGCTATGTGCTGTACTGTGTGGAGTGTGGGCCGTGGCGTGGAGTTGATGCTCCCTGTGGGAGGCGGCCACCCACGTTTGCCGCCTGTTCCAGGCATCGATGAGGCAGGGGTGGCAAGGCGACGCGCATATTTTATTCCACGCCTGATTCGGAGTAGACTGCCATCGCTAGAACTCCACAAGCCATATGGAGGCACGCCCGGCATTCAGTCTCATGGGCGGGATCACCTCGATAACTTGCGGTATAGCGCAGACTGGTCTATATGTTCTAAATTCAACGGCTCAATGGAAACAACGCCGTGCAGAGGCCGGGACGGGCCGCCGTATTCGAATTGCAGCGCCTGAGAACTTCGAAGGCCCGATTGCGAGGGGCAACTCTTGGTGCACGTGCCGTGTTAGAAGGCTCGGTACGAAGCTCATCCGTCTTCGGCGAACCCGACGTGCGTTGAAGGGCATGCACGCGACACTCGCTGAATCGGCATGGCGAGGCGCCATGCAGCCTGTCATTCGCATAACCTAAGGAAAACTAGGGAGGATGAGGACGTGATGGTTAACCTTCAAGCATTTCTTTCAAGACTGCCCATATTCGTACTGCTGGTGACCGCCGTGTTTATGGCGCCGGCCCACGCAATACAGGTCCCGGGGCCGGTGGTAGACACCGCCTGGCTGGACAAACACCTGGATGAGGTCGTCCTTCTGGACGTACGTGCGGATGAGGAGAGCTTCCACAAGAAGAGTAGCTCCAAGATGGGTGGAATACAGGCCTGTGGCGGACGGGCCTCCGCCGGCGCATCCTCGGTCTCCGGCCATATTCCCGATGCCGTGCTGGTCCCCTGGCAACGGGCGCGTGCCAAGCGCGTGGTTGGACACGTGAAACTCGAGGGTATGCTGCCGAGCGCATCGGAGTTCGAACGTTTGATGCAGCGCTCTGGCGTCAACACAGACAGTGCAGTGGTCCTTACCAGCAAGGGCGAAACGCCTATGGATGATGCCATGGCTGCGCGGCTGTATTTTACCCTGAAGTATTTTGGGTTCGACAACGTGGCCCTGCTCGATGGCGGCACGGCTCAGTGGGCCAACGAGAAGCGCCACCTCGATTACAGCAGGTCCCGGGCGAGCAAGGGCAACTTCAAAGTCGGGAAGCCACAGGAGTCGATACTGGCGACGACAGATATGGTGCTCGATGCCGTCAAGGACGACGGTGTCCAGGTGCTGGATGTGCGCCCACCGGAGGTCTACCTTGGCCTGACGTACCACCCGCTGTTTGTCAAGCCAGAGGCTCGGGGGCACATCCCCGGCGCGAAGAATTACCCACTGGACCTGTTCGCCAACACCATGGGCCCGGCGGCCACACTCTACCCGACCGCAGAGATTCAAAAGACGGCTCAATTGCTCGATGTCGGCACCGAGCAACCGACGATCGTTTATTGCGAGACCGGTGGGCAAGCGAGCCTCGCGTGGTTTGTCTTCCACGAGCTGCTTGGCGATAAGCAAACACGTCTGTACGACGGCTCGATGAACGAGTGGAGTAGCGATCCCGCGCGACCGGTCGCGGCCATGAAGCTGGAGTGAGGCTGAAAAACATCGCGGGGGCGGTACCGGTACCGTCTCCCGGAGGGAGCGTGTGGCATGATAACATCGATCAAGAACCTCGCCACTAACCAGTGGCCCTTCTGGCTGGGCGGAATGCTCGTCGGCCTGGCGGAAATTATATTCTATCATCACTACGACATGTTCATCGTCGTGACAACCGGGTTCGCCCAGATGTACGCGGTGAGTGAACAGCACATCCTCGGACTCGACTGGGTTGGACGCGTTTACGAGCCGGGCATCCACTGGGTGATCATCGGGGCGGTGCTGGGTGCGCGCCTGGTGGCGATACTCGAGCACGAGTCCCGTTCCTGGGTACGTTACAACTGGCGCATGCTGACGCTGTCTTTTGTGGGCGGGATGCTGTTCTCGTTTGGGACGCGTCTGGCGGCCGGGTGCACCACGCACCATTTCATAGGCGGGATTCCTTCAATGAGCATCGCCTCCTGGGTAGTGCTCCTGACGGGCATCCCGTTTGCTTTCCTCGCCTTCAAGCTGTCTCTTTGGTTTGGTCTGGGCGGCTATTTCCGGCATCAGGAGACCTGGAAGATGGCCTGCAAGTACTGCAAGGATCCACAGCAGCCACAACCGGGCTACAATCCGAATTACAGGCCCATGCGCGATCCGCTTCGAATCATTCTGAACCTGTTCCTGTTGACCTTTCTGCTTATGCCACTGTATTTCGCGTTGTTCACCGACAGTATTGCCGGCAACGTGATCGATACAGGCTGGACAGAGGTGTTGTGGATGGCGATTCCGGGAATACTTATCGGTTTTGGAATCGCCAAGTGCGGTTTCGGCACCGAGTGTTCGGTCATGGCGCCTGAATCGGCCTTCACCAGCGCCAAATTCTACCAAAAGGGCGGAGTGCCGATGGGCACCTACGCGATGTTCCGGGGCATGCTGCCGCTGCAGGGCTTCATGGTCGCCATCGTGACGTTCAATCTGTTCATACTGGGATCCTGGCTCCTGGGAGTGGGCAGCATTCCGAATGCGGCGGGCGAAATGGGGCTGTACTGGGGACATATCGTGGGGGGACCCTTCCTGGCCATGGGAGCCGTCTTCATGATCGGCTGTGAGGTGCGCACCTATGCGCGCCTTGGGCTGGGTTATGCCACCGCGCTGGTGGCCTTGCCCGGCTTTTTCATTGGCTACATGCCCTATACGCTGTTCAAGGAGCAGATCGACGCGGTGATGTTCGGCCAGGGTCTGACCTCTTACATCACCATTCCGGAGTGGGGCGCCTATACGCTGGGTGGTACCGAAGTGCAATGGGCTATCGGCTACAGCCTCTTCCTGATCGGAATCCTGGTGTTCGCATTTGAATACGGCCGGCGCTTCCTGGGGGTGAGTCTGCGCGAAGACCTGCGCAAGAACACCGATGAGCTTATCTACGCGGCCAGTGATGCGGTTGCAGCCAGGTCGGTCGCGATGAGCCCGGCTGGGGATTGAATGCAAGCCAGGCCCGGAGCCTATTCCGAGGGGCCGCCGGTTACTACAAACTCGGAGACAAGCTTTCGTTTGTTTTATCGGCTGCCGGCAGGAGTAGCGGGCCGGGAGACTGGCGGAGGAGGTAGAGACGAACGAGAGGTAAACACTATGAAATGTTATGCAACAACGCCTTTAGGCGGTCATGCTCGGTGGATCTGCCTTTGCGCGGTACTGGCGGGTGCGTGGGCAGGCGCGGGCCTAAGTGACGCGGGTGCCGCCGAGCAATCCAAGACCTATGCGGGCACGATCTATGTTGCCGGTCACGGGGGGCATTTCGCACAGGTCGAATTGTCCATCGATCCTTCCAACCAGGAGCACCCAATCCAGATCAAGCAAATCAAGAAATTGACGGTGTCCAAGCGCAAGTTTAAGGACGGCACGTCGCAATACAAGCTCCACGACGCCAGACTGGACGGAAACAAGCTGTACTGGTCCACGTATAACACGGACGCTAAGAACAAGCTTCACTACGGCGTCATCGACCTCACCACACGCAAGAAGATATCCGATATCGCAGTGCCCGTCGATCCTCGCGCTACGAAGCCAGAGGTTAAGCCCGATGCGATGCCGTACTACTGCGCCTCTGGTCTGACGCCCGGATACTTCATGCCAATGACGATGACGCACGAAGCGTACATTACGGTCGTCGACAAGGCCGACATGGATAAGTACAAGAATGTGTTCATCGACAGCGTACTGCCAGACGCCAATTACAAGTATCTCCACGGCGCCACCAGTCCAGACGGGAGCAAGTTCCTGGTCGTCGTGAATCGCACCGACGTGCCTCACGGCACCCTCACGGGGGAACACCTCCTATATATCCTGGATGCCAAGGCGCTGGAAAAAGGCAAAGTCGTCAAGCTCGCTAAGGGGGAGTTGTTCGGTGACGGCACCGGTCCTTTCGGCGTCAGTATTACATTCCGTGCGAGCTGGACCCCCGACGGGTCGAAGCTGCTGGTGGCGGGGGGCGATCGCTTCTGGGTGCTCGATGCCAAGACCCTGAAACCGCTCAATGGTGAGAACGGCGACGTCTACATCGCCGGTCAGAACCACGACGCACTGGCCACGACCGACGGCAGGTATGCGATCCTGACCCTTCGGGTCCTGCCCTACGAAGAGGGTAGCCCGGATGAAGGCAAGATGGACGGTCACATCCAGCTTTATGACATCGAGAATTCAGAGCCCATCGGCGATTCGGTGTCCGTATGCAACTCTTGCCACAAAGTCGACGAGGAGGAAAATTACAATGCCACACTGTGTGGCCTTGACGGCATAGTGGCGCCCCAGTAAGTAGGGCGAGTTCTGGGTTGGCGCGCCGGGAGCCGCTGCGTCTCGGTTCGATGAGTCGATGAAAAGCAGCTGACAGAGTACCAGTTGCGGGAAGTCAGGGCGGGCTTTCCAGGTTGCCCTCCTGTCCTCGCCGGAAGAGACAGACGGTAACCCAGGGCAGGTCGGTAATCCGCGGCGTACGACCTACACGTTGGCGACCTGCACTTGCGTTACTGGGCTTCAATATTGCCACGAGAGCCAGAGCTTCGGTCGTAAGCCGTGCGCTTCCAGGGTGCCGGTCGATACCAATCACTCGGAAAGGTGGAGGGTGCTATGTTATCCAAGAAAGTGGTATTGGCTGCGTGCGCGGCCATCGGTGTCGGATGTGCGGACAGGCAGCAGGAACTACAGGGCGGAATCAGCTTCAAGGCAGACGTGCAGCCAGTCCTGCAGCGCAATTGCGTTGTCTGTCACCGGCCTGGTGGAGAAGGATACGCCGCAAGCGGGCTCAGCCTTGAGAGCTATGCCAGCCTGATGAAGGGTACCAAGAGTGGCCCGGTGATCAAGCCAGGCTCGAGTGCCTCGAGCATACTGGTGCGGTCGGTGGATCGCGACGCCAAACCACCCGTCGTCATGCCACACCGCAACCCCCCACTGCCAAAGAAAGACATAAAGATACTCAAAGCTTGGGTCGACCAGGGTGCTCTTGACAACTGATCAGGGGCTTTGTAGGAAATCAACCGCGTAGAAACGCCGCGCGCGATCGAGTGTAAATCATCTCACGTGGAGCCTGTTCGGCTACGCGATACCAGAATCCGCGCAACTGGGATCCTCAACGCGGTGACCAGAGGGCGCCGTTCGCCGGGCTGCAGTGCGGGGCCTGTCACCGGCCAGGTGTGGTGGGTGCGGCCAGGACACAAGCGCCCTCCCATATTCAATTTCGGCGACAAGTCGGGCGAGCCTGTCGAGGAGCAGAACCGCATGTGTCTCAACTGTCACCAGGACGACAGCCACATTGAACCGCCCAGGGTTTACCGGAGCCTCCATTTCTTGCTGGTCACAGCTGCATGAAGCTCGAACACTGTCACGTCGACCCTGAAAGGAGGTAGTACAATGTCCCTGAGAAAAATATCCCCTGTTCTGTTCGGCACGACCCTGTTGCTTGGCGCTGCGCCCTTGTCCGCAGCCGGACCCAGCGCAGCCATGCTGGCCGACACCTGTGCTGGCTGCCATGGCGTCGACGGTTCCAGCGTTGGCCCGGCCTCACCATCGATTGCCGGCATGTCGGAGGCCTATTTCACCGAGTCGATGGAAGGCTTCAAGAGCGGTGAGCGACCCAGCACGATCATGGGCCGTATCGCCAAGGGCTACACCACAGAAGAAATCGAACTCATGGCCGGCTTTTTTGCCGACAAGCCGTTCGTGCGCTACCCGCAGCAGACGGATGCGGCCAAGGTGGCCAAGGGCGAGGCGCTCTACGACGACGCTTGCGAAACCTGCCACAACGAGAATGGTGCTGCGGCGGATGACGACTCCGGTATCCTGGCCGGGCAGTGGCTGCCCTACATGACCTTTACCATGCAGGACTTCATCTCGGGCGCACGCGAGATGCCGAAGAAGATGAAGAAGAAGGTTGATAAGCTGGACGAGGCCGAGATCGCGGCCCTGCTGCAGTTCTTCGCCAGTCAACAGTAAAAGGGGACACAGAACATGAGCCAGATTACCCGCAGAAATTTTGTCAAGGTGCTGGGCGGTACGGCGGCTGTCAGCGCACTCGGTTTCCCGGCCATCGCGGCTGCCGCGGGTAAGAAACAGGTTGTTATTGTCGGTGGCGGAGTGGGCGGCGCCACGGCCGCCCAGTACATCCGCCGGGCCGATCCATCCATCGAGGTCACGATCATCGAGCCCAAGGAGCACTACTACACCTGCTTTCTGAGCAACGAGGTGCTGTCCGGGGAGCGGAGTCTCGACTCGCTCAAGTTCGGCTACGACGGCCTGCGCAAACGGGGTGTCAACATGGTGCACGATATCGTCACCGGCATAGACGCTGCGGGCCGCAAGGTGACGACCAAGGGCGGACAAACCTTCAGCTATGATCGCGCAATCGTCGCGCCGGGGATCTCCTTCCGCTGGGGCGCCATCGAAGGCTATGACATGGCGGCCAGTAAGGTGATGCCGCATGCCTGGAAGGCAGGCCCGCAGACCACGTTGCTGCGCAAGCAGCTGGAAGCCATGGCCGACGGTGGCACCGTTATGATCGTGCCGCCGCCGAACCCCTTCGTTTGCCCGCCCGGGCCGTACGAGCGCGCCTGTCAGATTGCCCATTATCTGCAGCAGCACAAGCCCAAGTCGAAGATCCTCATCATCGATCCCAAGGACAAATTCTCCAAGCAGGGGCTCTTTACTCAGGCCTGGGACCGTCATTACAAGGGTATGATCGAGTGGCTGAAGGGAACCGACACCGGGGGCGGCATTAAGAGCGTGCATGTGAAGGCCGGTAGCGTCTCGACGGACTTCGATACCTATAAACCTGCCGTCGCGAACATCATCCCGGCCCAGAAGGCCGGCGAGATTGCCGAGGTGGCGGGACTGACAGACGCCAGCGGCTGGTGCCCGATCGTAGGCAAGACCTTCGAGTCGACCCTGCAAAAGGGCATACACGTCGTGGGCGATGCCGCCTTCCAGGAACCCTTGCCGAAGTCCGGCTACGCGGCCAACTCCGAGGCGAAGGTCGTTGCCGCGGCAGTGGTGGATCTGGTCAACGACCGTGAGCCCGGCACACCGTCCTGGGTCAACACCTGCTACAGCCTTGTCGCGCCGGACGACGGCATCTCGGTCGCCATGGTCTACAAGCTTGGGGCGGACGGCAACGTCGCCAAGGTCGAGGGTTCCGGTGGACTGACGCCCATGGACAGTTCGCCAGAGGAGCGCAAGCGCGAGGTCTCCTACGCCTACAGCTGGTTCGAGAACATCGTCGCCGACACCTTCGGCTAAGCTCGCTAACGGCGTCGTTTGAGCAAGCCGATGGCGGCGCCCCAGGGCGGGATCCAGCCTGCCACGGCGAGCGGTATCGCCAGGAGCGGGGCGAGACCTGCATCGATTGTCACAAGGGCATCGCGCACAAGCTGCCGGAGGGCTACGAAGGCTGACGCTTGACCATCAGTTCGTCCTGCAGAGACCAGGAGCATGGCCCCCGTTAGTGCCAGTTCGCCGCCAGCACCGGCTCGAGCTGGCTCTGCAGCGCAGGTGACAGATCGAGCTCGCCACTGCCCGGGGCAGAGAACGCCGCCATCGCCTGGACCAGCTGGTCGACCTGTGAATTGAGTAAAGTCAACCCATCGCCTGAGTGCAGTGTCTCGATCTGTTGATGACTACCCACATACCAGTTTTCGATCACAACTTCATCGCTGGTACCGATGACCTCAATACTTAAATCATCACCGACCTGACTGAACCAGAGCTGGTCGTGGCGCACCGTTGAACCCCACTGCATCACGTCATTATTGTTCGGATTGGTGTCGGCATCGACTATGCGGTCACGACCGTCGTTGCGGTTAAACACATACAGGTCATTCCCCAGACCACCGTCAAGCGTGTCGCGACCGGTGCCACCGATGAGAACATCGTGATCGCTGGTGCCAGTGACGCTGTCATTGCCTGCACCGGCATCGATGCAGGCAATATTGCTGACCCTGGTGGCACTGAGATCAATGCTGTCATACCCGCCGGTGCCCGCAATCACGTTGGCGCCGACCCCACCGTCAATGACCTCGATACTGTTACCGGCAGCGAAACTGCGCAGACGGATGGTGTCGTCCCCCGCACCGCCCAGGATGGTGTCGATGCCGGCATCCCCATTGAACGTGTCGTAGGCACTGTCGATGCCCTCCACGATAAATGTGTCATCACCGCCACCGCCGTTGAGGATATCGCGCCCCCTACCCCCGATAATGATGTCGTCACCGGCGTTACCCGTCACCGTATCGTTGCCCGCGCCGGCGTCGATGCGTTCGATGTTGCTGACCGTCGTAGCACTCAGATCAATGCTGTCATAGTCGCCGGTGCCCGCAATCAGGTTGCTCCCCGCCCCACCGTCGATGACCTCGATACTGTTACCGGCAGCGAAACTGCGCAGACGGATGGTGTCATCACCGCCACCGCCCAGAATCGTGTCAACGCCCTCCCCGCCGTTAAAGGTGTCGTAGGCACTGTGTGTACCCTCGACGACAAACGTGTCATCACCGCCACCGCCGTTGAGGATATCGCGCCCCGTACCCCCGATAATGATGTCGTCAGTGGCGTTCCCCGTCACCGTATCGTTGCCCGCGCCGGCGTCGATGTGGTCGATGTTGGTGACCCTGGTGGCGCTCAGATCGATGGTGTCATACCCGCCAGTGCCCGCAATCACGTTGTTGCCCGCCCCACCGTCAATGAACTCGACACTGTTACCGGCAGCGAAACTGCGCAGGCGGATGGTGTCGTCCCCCGCACCACCCCGGATGCTGTCGGCACCCTCGCCGCCATTAAACGTGTCGTAGGCGCTGTCGGCGCCCTCCACCAAGAACAGGTCGTCACCGCCTTCACCGTTCAGATCATCACGGCCGACGCCGCCATCGATGGTGTCGTTCCCATCGCCGGCAAACAGGGTGTCGTTACCAGCCAGCCCCTCGATCGTATCGTTCCCTGCCGTGCCGAACAGTGTGTCGTACCCGCCAGTGCCGACCACGGGCTCGCCAGGCACATCGTCGGGTGGCGGCGCCAACAGATCGGCGAGCGGAACACCAAAGGTGTCAAACTCACCGGTATCCGCATCAGACGATTTGAATATCAGGTATTCAATCACCTGCGACGGATCGCCCCCAGCCGCGTCCGAGTTCACCAGGACCATGGCGTCACCAGCGGTCCCCACCTCAATAGTCAGCCCGTCCGCTGTCCAGATAATGTTGAGATCACTCGGCGCAATGCCCTCACCGAAACGGATGACATTGGCGTCGCCGGTTCCCGCGCTATCTTCAATGGTGTCCACACCATCGCCCAGGTTGAATAGATAGACGTCACTCCCGGCGCCACCACGAATGACATCATCACCTTCAGCGCCGAACAGTTTGTCAGCCGTCGGCGTCCCTTCGAACACATTGTCCAGTTCGTGAGGATCCAGTGTTCGCGGTGGCGGCGCCAGTGCAAGCATCTCCTGCATCGACAGAACGGTTCCATCCGAGAACTTGAATTGCTCAATCCCCGTTCCAAGGAACCAGTCAAAGCGTGTCAGATCCAGATCAGGTGCATAGCTGAGCACTCCGGGATCAATACCGTTATCCCTGGGAGAAGCATGTGGCATCAGCACACGAATACCGCTTCCATCGGCCCAGCTGATATCCATGGTGGTATGTACTGATCCCGCATCCATCCAGTCAAGATTGCCAAAGCCCGTTATCGACGACTGGGCATCAGCGCGTGGCACATATTCGCCCCAGGTCATGCTGAGGTCTGCGAGATCGATGCCGGCACCAAACTCGACCGTATCGGTCTCTATGACGCTCTCGGCGGATAACTGTGCCACGCTGGCAACATCGTTGATGGATATCCGGGGCAATGGCGGCAGGGCTTCCCCGCTATGTTCACGTGCCTCCCAGTCGCTTATGCCCAGTGACTGGTAGTACCAGTCCTGGTAACGGGTCGAGAACGTCTCGGGCTGCATTGCCAGAGCACCGGTGTCCGCGATCATGTCCCAGCCGGAGTCTGCGTATGGCACAAAATACGTGTCCTGTCCCAGTCCACCGTCGAGACGATCGTCGCCCTGCCCACCGGTGAGAACATCGTTGGCATCCCCGCCCAACAACTCGTCATCACCATCGTTCCCGTAGAACAGGACACCCGAATCCCTCGGGTTGAAGGGCGCATCATACCGGTACGGGACCACGCGGAACTCCGCACTGTAGGTCGTGTCCCACAGGTAGGTGCTTCTGACCGATATGACGTTGTCCCCACCTCCGCCATCGACCACCGAAGAATGCATCGCTGTCTCTATGACATTGTTCGAGGCACCTGCAGTTATCTGTTCCAGTGTCAGCAGCGAGTCTGTTTGATAGGTGTAATGCGGGATCTGCTCGAACGGTAGCCCCGTGGACTGCGCAACCCCCGCGCCCTGCGGGAACGTCCAGTACCCTATCGGCTGGGTATGACCACCGTTATCCACACTCAGGTCACCCTCGAGGTCCTGCGGCCGGCCAAGCGCATTGACCAGGGTCGCCCCCGCGGGCAGCGCCGTCGTTGATCCCGTCAACGGACTGAAGACAGCGTCGCTCGTGTCCAGCGATGTCTGTCCGACACCGACATCGAGTGCAGCGCTTGCGATGGTTTCCTGGGCGGTGAGTAAGCGCGTGGCCACATAAGGTGTGGACAGCCGCGCAATCGACGCCGCATCGCTAGTCTGTTCAGTGCGCGCAAACGCGACACTGCTGAACTCGGTGGTTGCACTGAAGTTCGTGGCTCTGGATGTCGTTTTGCGAAATACGCCGTCTGGCCCAGGCAACTGTCGGCCGCCAGTGTCGCATAGTAGATCGCTTCGACACGGGTGTCGTAGCGTTCGATGGCCGCCGCCGCACTGTCGACGACACCAGCGCCGGCACTGTCTATCAGACCGTCATCGATAAGGGTGGTGGCACCGTCATCCGTACGCAGTTCCCACAGCTGGCTGCTGAGCGCAAAGTCCTCGATGCGCACACCATCGCTGAGACCTTTGAACTGCACCACAAGATCATTCCCATCCCGTGTCATTGCCAGGTCGGACAGGCTGATACCGGCATCGAACTGCAGAACACTCGTTTCCACGCCGTCCTCGACAAGCGTGTCCTGACCCATGCCCCAGTGCAAGAGATAGCTGTCACGACCGGATCCACCTCGCAGTGTATCGTTACCCGCGCCCCCGTTCAGCGCATCGTCGCCGCCATCGCCATTGAGGAGGTCGTCACCCGTGCCGCCCAGCAACTCATCCGCGCCATCGCCGCCATAAATCTCATCGTTGCCGGCACCGCCCAGCATCAGGTCGGCCGCGTTGCCGCCCTGAATGATGTCGTCCCCGTCGCCACCGCTTCCGCTAAGGGAAAGACCGGACTGCGCCATCAAGTCGGCAAACGAGAGTGCGCTGCCGTCTGCAAAACTGAAACTGCTGACGGCGCCCAGCGGTCCGTTCTTGATAAAGACCCGGTCACCCGAGGAACCGTACTCGATGTCAAGATAGTAGGCCCCGTCGTTGGCCTGGACCTCCTGCAACTTCAGGCTGTCCGGCGTGACACCGGCGCCGAAGGCGATGCTGTTACTCCCCTGAGTATCCACAATAACATCCTGGCCACTGCCTGGATTTATCGCATAGTCATCGTCACCCGCTCCGCCGAACAGGCTGTCGATGCCGCTGCCGCCTTCCAGCAGATCGTTGCCAGCCGATCCGTACAGCTCATCATCGCCGTCTCCGCCATACAGCACGTCGTCGCCGTCACCGCCGTCGAACAGATCAGAGCCGCCATCACCGAACAGGCCGTCGTCACCGTCACCACCGGTCAATACATCATCGCCGCCCCCGGCCGAGATCACGTCATTGCCGGCGCCCCCATCGAGCGTATCGAGACCTTCACCGCCCAGCAGGCTGTCGTCGCCCTCATCACCCCACAGCTGATCGTCACCCGCGTCGCCGGACAACCGGTCGTCACCGCCGTTACCGACGAGGAGGTCGTCGCCGTCGCCGCCGACGAGATGATCATTGCCGTGGCCGGCAATATCGAGGTCGGCGTGATCCCCTTCCAGCTGATCGTTGCCATCACCGCCATCCAGGTAATCCCCGCCACCACCGCCCAGCAACAGATCGTCGCCCTGTTCACCGAACAGCGTGTCGTTACCGGCAAGAGCGCCATCGCCGACGGTGATCTGAATGGCGCCGTTCGCGTCGAGCACGGAATGCCCGTCTCCCCACAGCGTGTCGTTCTGCGCACCACCCATCAGCCAGTCGTCGCCACCGCCACCGGCCAGCACATCATCGCCCGCATCACCGAACAGCGTATCGTTGCCGCAGTCGACCGTGTCCCCGGCGGCTTCGATAAGCGTTGCAAGACTGCCGTCCGGCTGCACAACAAGTTCGTACCGGGTGAGCGCCGCATCCGCCAGCAGCCAGTCGTTTCCCGTGCCGCCCGCAAGGATATCGTCGCCTGACCCGGAGAGGAGCACGTCATTGTCAGCGCCACCATCCAGATCGTCGTCGCCTTGCACGCTGATCAGAACGTCATTGCCCTTACCGCCGAACAGATGGTCATCGCTGCTCGCCCCCGGCAACGCCAGCCAGCGGTTGTCGCCGAAATCCAGCCCCGGATTGTCATACAGAAAATCGTTGCCCTCATCGCCGTATAACCAGTCGTCGCCGCCGTGGGACAGCAGCCAGTCGTTACCGGCACCGCCTCGCATCACGTCATTGCCGGCCCGCCCGGCAAGAGAAAAGAAAACGCCCGACTGCAGCAAGGGATCAAACACCGGGTCGCCCGCCAGCCATGCAACGGGCGTCCCAGTCAGACTACCTGCCGAGTACCACAGATCGTCAATCAGGTAATTGAATCCGGCGTCGCCCTGGATGTAGCTGTCACCCAGTCCGCCCGCAACCTGCCCGGTGATCACATTGCCGGTGCTGTTATAGGTCGGGCCCGCCGCGCCCTGCGCCGTGATAACCTCCGGCAGATACGGGTCCCAGGGGCCAGGGCCATAGACAGGATGTTCGACAGGCCCGTTCACCGTGGGGGAAACCACGTACGCGGTTTCTGCAGGCTGACCGAGGTCGAAGAATTGAGTGCCTGTCGGCGCCTCCTGCGCGGTGGGCACGTCTGTCGGGTTCAGCCGCATGCCCAGCACATCATCGGCGAAACCTTTCACCAGCATCCCGCCACCCGACACCAGGTTGATCAGCAGATCACCGCCGGTCTTCGCGTAGCGGTTCCCGTCACTGTCTGCGTAGAGATTCTCCTGACCAGAGACGCTGTCGATGTTGCCGCCGAGAGGCGTATCTCCAGCTGCTGAGCGGAGTACTATGCTGCCAAGACCATCGGCGTCGAATATCGTGTCGTAGCCATCGCCAGCACTGAAAATGTAGGTGTCATTACCCAACCCGCCTTCCAGATAATCGTCACCGCCTTTCCCTTCCAGAATGTCGTCTCCGGCACCGCCGTAGAGATGATCTTCGCGCACGCCGCCGGTAAGCGGCTCGTCTTTATCCGCGTCAAAGACAATACGCCGCGAGGGGTCTGGCCCGATAACCGTGGTGTTCAGCAGCAGGCCACTTGCCCGGTCCAGGTATTCAACCCGGTCATAAGCCCTGACACTCCCGGTTCCCAGATCGCTGCCAAAGACCTCGTTCTTCAGCGTCAGAAACGCAGCGCGATCGCTGAGATAGTCCTCGCTAAACCTTGCGGCGTCCAACTCGCCGCTGCCGTTATGTTGGGCATAGAAGTCAACGTCACCCACCACGGCAAAGGGATTGAGGTTCTCGAGGGCATAGCGGTATGCCAGGCCTTCCGCAGTGTCAAACCCGGCATCCCTCGACAGGTCGGCCACGGCGACAATACGAAGGTTCTGATAGTTAGCCTTGAGGATCGGGTTGGCTGCGTCGGCATCGATGTAGAGTTCCTGCTGGATCGCCTGGATCCGCGTATACAGCGCATCACGGTTGTCGACAGCCAGTGTTGCGCCCGTGGCGAAGAGATCCCCTATTGCGTCGACACTGGCCTCAAGACTCTCTTCGGGCTTGTTTGAGCCTAAGCCCAGGAAGGACGTGATTTCAGCGAAAGTCACACTCGCATCAAGTCTGCCGAAAAGGTCATAAACTGCGAGGGCATCGGTCATCGGTGCGATGGAATGGGCGTCCACCGCACCCCGATTGGCGCTTTCGGTGAAGACAACCTGTTCGGTACCCGGGATGGTTCTACCGATAGTGTGCACGACATCGCCCCGGACACTAATGCGATGAATTTTCGATTCCTCCCAGCCCGTACCAATCGGTCCATTGGATGCATCGCGCAGCAGGTCAAAGAACCCGTCGCTGCCCAGCGCGGTGTCTTTCCTGCCGATTGGCGTATCGAACCCCGGCCCGTTGAAAGCATAGACCTGCTCGATCGCCGCTGGCGCCAGACGGCTCAGAATCATGGCCAGATGCCCGCCGAGCGAGTGCCCCGCCACAGACAAGCTGCTGCCCGCCAGTTCGCCGTCGGCCGTCGCTATACCGGTATTGACTGACAGAATCTGCGCCGGCGTCACATTACCGAACAGATCGACAGTTTCTTCGACATAATCGTAGTGCATGACCGGCTGGCCGGCGACCGCGGTCAGCTCCTGGTAATAGTTGAACAGTTCAAGAGCCTGACGGATCGCGATACCGTCGCCGCCAATATCGGCAACGTTGGTCAGCCAGTCGTTCGCGCCGCTAAAGACGAAATCCCGCTCAGTGCCGCGGATGGCCAGCGTACAGGTCCCCGGATTGTCCAGACTCTCGAAAACCGTCGCGGAAAAGCCGCTCGCGGTATTCGGCTGGTGGCTCACTACTTTCCAGTGTTTTACGAAATTGGCGGCTTGGGATTCCGAGAAACCTTGGTCAAGCTCGTCGACGTTCTTGAGGGCTAATTGTACTTTCCCGACATCGAAACTACCGTCGGGATTCTTAGCAGCCTGGAAATTTGCGTAACTTGCCTCAGAAAGTTCAGACATCTTGAAGAAGTCAGTCAATTCCATTTTTGTCGTTCCCTAATAGTTTCACTGACTGATAGACACCGTTAAACATAATTTGCTTAGGCAATTCGGCCGCCTCACACGACCCATAGTTCAACCAGAACTTGTAATCGCGCGGGTTCCACCAGTTGATCTTCTGCCGCCGGGTCCCAAAATCCACATAGCGCGCCAGGACCTTGCCGGTCGCCGTATCCACAATACGCTCCTCACGCCGCTCAAGGCGCAGCGGCAACCGGGTCCATTCAACCTCCCAGGCAAAACGCTGGTTCAGTTGATAATGATCAGCCGACCCAGCCCGGGTGGACTGAATATCCTTGTACGGTGTCAGCGTCTCCGCCACTCCCGGGTTCTCGCGCTTCCAGTCATTCAGTGTCTGGTACTGAGTAAACCCCGCGTGATTCGCACACTGATACCAGAACGTCCCGAGTGTCGGCGGCAGATCCCAGAACGCGAACAACAGCAGCGCCAGCGCGGCCCAGCGCCCCCAGTGCTTGCCGCGCCGCCGGCCGGCCCGGCTGGCGAGCACGACAATGATCACCGATACCACAAAGAACAGCAGCAGAAAAAACAGCGGGCCACTCAGAACCACAAAGCCCAGGAAGTCATCTAACATTTTCATATCAGGCAGTCTCCAGTCGCCGGATGATAGAAAGCAACAATCCAGACAGCTCCACAGGATCCAATAACTCTTCCAGAAATTCCATGTCACGTCACCTTGCTTGTCTTGATAACTCAATCATTGCATAAATGCAGGTTGGGCTGAGGCACGAAGCCCAACATTGGGTCGCTTATCGTTGGGCTTCGCTGCGCTCAGACCTCCCCGACCTGCGCACGAGTGTTGGACTTCAGCCGATGTGAATTCCACCAACAGCGCCGTTACCCGCCGTGTAACCCGTAAACAACGGAGTTCCGTCGAATTCCGGCGGGTTTGTTCTATGCAACTGTCACGTCTACCCAGTCATTGCATGATTCCTCCTGCAGGAGCGCCGTCCTCCGGCGTGATCGCGGCCAGGAGGCCGCTCCTACAGGAGGATTTGCGACTCGTTCAGCGTTCGCCGAGGCTCTCCTGCTTATAGCGCATCAAGGGACTGAGAAGGTATTCGATCAATCGCCGTCTGCCGGTTTTCACTTCCACTGTTACTGCCATACCCGGTGTCAGACTTACGCGCTTCTCACCGACTCGAATCACCGACTCCTTCAGCATCACGCGCCCGGAATAAATCAGGCCTTTCTTGTCATCCGTGACCGCATCGCTGGAAACAGCAATCACTTCACCATCGAGGGTGCCGTACCTTGTAAACGGGAAGGTTTCGATTTTGACCTCTGCATTCTGCCCCGCCTCGATAAAGCCGATATCTCTGTTGAGGACCCACGCTTCGACCTCGAGGGACCGGCTCTCCGGCACAATTTTCATGAGTTCCTGTGCGGGCGTAACCACGCCGCCGATGGTATGTATGGACAACTGCTGTACGACACCCGGGACAGGGGCGGTCAGGCGCTGTAACTCGGCGCGCTGACTGGCCTTGACAGTTTCCTGCTGCAACTGCTCGATCCGTTTCTCGGCTTCCGCGAGTTTCGCGAGGACTTCACTGCGAAACTCGGCGTCCAGCGCCCGGCGCTGCTGGCGTCGCTTCCCGGATGGAGGCCGATACCTGCGCGGTCTGTTTCCGCAGCGAAGCCAGCTCCTGTTTCTGCTCAAGGCGTTTCTCTTCCAGTTCCAGCCACGACTGTTCGGAACCGAGCTGTTTATCGACCAGGCGCCTGACTGCGTCAGCCCGCCGGGTAATCAAAGGCAATGTGCCTTCCCGCTTTTTCACCTCTTCGCTCAAAGCCGCGAGCTGAGCGTCACGGCTCGCTATGGTGTTATCGAGAGCGGCGGCCCGCGCCCGGTGTTCGGCCCATTCGCTTATCAGCATCTGTCCCTGCAGGGCTATGGCGTGCTCACTCGCTGACTGGGTGAGCTGTGGTGATAACCGCAGAGCGGGTTTCGCAGACGCGGGTAGTGCGGTGTCTGTTGCTGCGGTTATCTGAGCCAATGCCACATAACGGGCAGCATCCAGGCGTGCCGCGACGAGTTCCATCTCCAGGCGTCCCAGATCCGCCTGACTGGCGGTTGAGTCCAGTTCAACGAGCAGATCCCCTGCTTCGACGTGCCGGCCCTCCGACACATGGATCTGCTTCACGACACCGATTTCCATCGGCTGGATCACTTTAACCCGGCCGCTCGGAATGATTTTGCCCTGTGCGGTGGCAACAATATCGATTTCACCGATCATCGCCCATATGATGGCAATGCTGAAAAAGGCGACGATGGACCAGATGACGGCGCGCCCGACCGGCGACGGGGGCTTCTCCTGGATTTCCAGGGCGGCGGGCAAGAAATCGAGTTCGCGGTGCATAGTGTCAGCGGTTCACCGCCTGAATGTTATGGCCGTATTGCAGGGCGTACAGGCGGGCATACGTTCCCTCCCGTCGCAATAAGGTTGCATGCGTGCCCTGCTCGGCGATCCGGCCTCTCTCCATGACGATAATGCGGTGTGCGTCGCGTACCATGGACAAACGGTGGGCAACGATGATGACCGTTCGGCCCCTGCAAATGGCGTGCATGTTCTGCTGGATGATGCGCTCGGATTCATAGTCCAGCGCACTGGTGGCTTCGTCGAAAACCAGTATACGCGGGTTGCCAACCAGCGCCCGGGCGATAGCGATGCGCTGGCGTTGACCACCGGAAAGGTTGTCACCCTGTTCGCCCACAAGGGTGTCGTAGCCTTGCGGCATGTCCAGAATGAATTCATGCGCGCCCGCCAGCCTGGCAGCCTGTATGACCGCCTCCATGCGTAGACCGGGGTCGCTCAAGGCAATATTCTCGCGTACCGAGCGGTTGAACAGCATGTTTTCCTGCAGTACCACGCCGATGCGGCGGCGCAGCCAGGCGGTATCAACCTGTGCACTATCCACACCGTCGATGAGCACCCGGCCACGTTCCGGCACGTAGAGCCGCTGCACCAGCCTGGTCAGGGTGCTCTTGCCAGAACCGGAACGACCCACGATGCCAACGACCTCGCCGACATTGATGTCCAGTGACAGGTCACGCAGGATCTCCGGCCCGTCCGGACGGTAGCGGAAATTCACCTGGTCGAAGCTGATACGGCCCCGGATACCCGGCAGCGACAACCGCGACCGGTCATGACCGGGCTCGGCCGGTGTATTGAGGATATCGCCCAGGCGCTGTATGGACACACCGGTCTGCTGGAAATCCTGCCACAACTGCACCAGTCGCAGCACCGGACCACTGACCCGCGCCGCCAGCATGTTGAACGCAATGAGCTGACCGACACTGATATCACCCCGGATGACCGCCCGCGCACCCACCCAGAGAATCAGGACAATCACGACCTTGTTAATCAATCCCGCCACCTGGCTGGCGATATTGCCCAGACTGGATGCCTTGAAACTCGCCTGCACATAGCCCGCCAGCTGGTCTTCCCAGCGGTTCTGCATCTGGGGTTCGACGGCCATCGCTTTGAGCGTCTCCACGCCATGCACCGATTCGACCAGAAACGCCTGGTTTTCCGCGCCACGGCTGAATTTCTCGTTGACGCGCGCGCGAAGAACCGGGGTCACGAGAACCGACAGCAGCATATACGCGGGTATGGAGCCCAGCACGATACCGGTCAGCAAGGGACTGTAGTGGTACATCACCGCCAGAAAAACGAACGTGAAGGACAGGTCGATCACCAGAGTCAGTGCCGAGCCGGTGATGAAGCTGCGCACGTTCTCCAGCTCACGCACCCGGGCAACGGAGTCGCCCACCCGGCGCGCAGCGAAATAGCTCATGGGCAGATTGAGCAGATGACGGTATAACCGCGCACCCAGCTCGACATCGACGCGGTTGGTGGTATGGGAGAATACATAGGTCCGCAGACCGGCGAGCAACACCTCGAATACCGCTACCACAATCAAACCGAAGGCCAGCACATCGAGTGTCGTCAGCCCCTTGTGCACCAGCACTTTGTCGATGACCACCTGGAAAAACAGGGGTGTAATGAGTGCGAACAGCTGCAGGAAGAACGAAGCGACCAGCACTTCAACAAACAGCTTGCGATAC
Organism: uncultured Gammaproteobacteria bacterium; assembly: GCA_963814945.1. Classification (GTDB taxonomy): domain Bacteria; phylum Pseudomonadota; class Gammaproteobacteria; order DSM-19610; family DSM-19610; genus Thiogranum. The sequence continues at coordinate 25,974 of CAWFEQ010000016.1, read as the reverse complement.
CTGATCAGCGCCGGGACAAACCAGCGAAAACCGAAGCGGGTTTTCTCATCCGCCAACAGGGCCCGGCGGGCCAGCAGTATCAGCGTGCCGTTCCACGACGACTCCAGGAGCGCCCGTGGCAGGGTCAACGGTTTGTTTTCCAGCGGATCCTGGACGAGTGCGTGCCCGCCATCCACCCTGGCAATGACAAACCAGTGGCCATCGTTGTGCTGTGCCAGCGCCGGCAACGGCGTCGTCTGGAGTTTCTTCCACTGGCTCGAGAGCCGGCGCGCCTTCAATCCCAGATGACGGGCGGCGCGAATGAGTTCATTGGAGGAAACGGCCTGCTCTGAACGAGCGAAGCTGTGTCGGAGCTGTTCCGCTTCAGCAGCGACACCGAGGAAGCGCGCCACCAAGACCAGACAGGTCAGACCTGTATCAGGAACCTTGTCGAACGAAACCGTATGAGGCATTCCCTTGCCTGCATTTCTTGAATCACTTATCCAGGTTGACGCAGCTTCTGTTCATCAGAAGACGCACCCGACAGAACCCTAACACAGCCTGTCGAGAGTAGACAAGTGTCCAGAAGACAGACCGGCGGTCGCGCGTTCCTGCCAGGACGGCCAGTCCTGGTGTCGAGGAGATTAAGACCATGCCGCATACACCGTATCGCATCCCTGCGTTGAACGGCAAGGAGATACGCCGGGGGTCGTTAGCGGTAATGCTTTACCGCTGCGCAGCAGACTCCGCCGCACGTCGTGGCCATCGCCGATAGCCGGGGTCCTCGTTAACCTGCAGGAGCACCCGCGCCGACCATAAACGCCGTCTCCCGGCACGAATCGCGGCCAGGCACCTTAAAGGGCATAACAGGCCGCTCCCGCAACGAGATTCCTGCAATGATTGGGTGTGCCGCCATGAATCCGCCCCGTCTTCCGATTCCGCTGGCGTCGCCCGAAAGCGCTGCAGTATGCTTGTTATCCACAATCCGCAACGGCACCGCGGCAACACGGGGTCCGGAAATCCGGCACAGGGGGAGCATCATGGACTTCAACAAACTCTTCGCGCGCGTCAAAGCAATCCTGCTGACACCCGCAAGCGAATGGCCGCTGATCGCCGAAGAGCCGGCGACGACCGGCGATCTCTACAAAAATTACATCCTGCTTCTCGCCGCCATACCGGCCGTGTGCGGCTTCATAAAGATGAGCTTCATCGGTATCCACGTGCCGCTCATGGGGACGATGCACCTGGGTGTCGGCGCCGGCCTCAAGGGAACGATTGTCAGTTACGTGCTGACGTTGGTCGCCGTCTACCTGATGGCACTGCTGATCAATGCGCTCGCACCGACGTTCGGCGGCCAGAAGGACCCGTTGCAGGCCTTGAAAACCGTCGCCTACGCCTACACGGCGAGCTGGGTCGCGGGCATCGGTCAGCTGCTGCCCTGGGTCGGCATACTGGTTTCACTCGCCGGCGCGATCTACAGCATCTACCTGCTCAATCTCGGCCTGCCGCACACCATGAAGTGCCCTCGGGAAAAATCGAAGGCCTATACGGCGGTCACCATCGTCATCGCTATCCTGGTTGGCTGGACGGTGGGCATCATCGTCGGCCACGTTGCCGGACCGGGTTCGATGATGCAGGGAACAGGCGATGCAACCTTTGAAGACAGCGGCGATGTGCGCTTCGACGCGAACAGTCCGCTGGGCAAACTGGCGCAACTCGGCAAGCGTGCCGAGGAAGCATCCAGAAAACTCGAGAGCGCGCAGCAGTCCGGCGACAGCGAGGCGCAAAACCAGGCCATGCGCGAGATGGTGGGCGCGGTGCTCGGCGGCGGTGCCCAGGTCGAATCGCTGGCGCCGGAGCGCATCAAGCCGTTTGTACCCGAGACGCTGGCCGGTATCGCACGCTCCGACTATTCGGCCGAGCGCAACAGTGCGATGGGCATGCAGATTTCAACCGCGGAGGCGAGTTACACGGATGCAGACACCGGCCGGTCACTGCTACTGGAGATCACCGATATGGGCTCCGCCAGGGGGCTGATGGCGTTCGCCGGCTGGGCGGTCCTACAGCAGGACCGCGAGACAGACCAGGGCTATGAAAAAACCTACAAGTCCGACGGACGGATGATGCATGAAAAATGGGACAGCACGAACCGGCAGGGCGAGTATGCCGCCGTGCTCGGCGAGCGCTTCGTCGTCAAGGTCTCCGGTAAAGCCGACAACATCGATGTATTGAAATCCGCGCTGGGCAGCCTCGACCTGGCCGGACTCGAGGCATTGAAGAACGAAGGTGTCAAGGCCGATTGAGCACGTGACGCAGCCGGGCATCGCATCATGAGTGGCTGCAATTCGCAAGACAACGGTTCCGACACGCGCGCACAACTGCTGGAACTGTATACCCGCCTTGCGAATGAACCCGCCGCAGCGTTCGGCTGGGCAACAGGCCGGGAGAATGCCCGTGCACTGGGCTATGCCCGTGAGTGGTTGGACAACCTGCCGGCGCGCGTCTGGGAATCAGCGGCTGCGGTGGGTAATCCGTTCAGCCTCGGGCCGATCCACGCGGGAGAAACCATCGTCGACATCGGTTGCGGCGCGGGTGCCGATGCCTGTATTGCCGCACGGCTGGTTGGAAAAAACGGCAAGGTGATCGGTATCGACTGTACCCCCGCAATGATCAGCAAGGCCAGCAGGAATGCCGCCGCTCTGGGCCTGTCGCAGGTCGTGTTTCAGGAAGCAGACATAGCAGCGCTTGCTCTGGCCGAGGCCTGCGCTGACGTTGTCATATCCAACGGCGCAATCAATCTCGCGGAGAATAAAGACGCCGTGCTGCGGGAGGTCTTCCGGGTGTTGCGCCCGGGCGGCCGTCTGCAGATCGCTGACATGGTGCGCGCGCCCTCAACCACTGACTCAACCGGCTGTCGTGGCAACGAGTCCTGGGCCGACTGTGTTGCCGGGACGCTGGAGCCCGACACATTCCTGTCAATGTTGACACAGACCGGATTCCTCGATGTGGAGTTGACTGGTTTTACGGGGTACAGGACGGCACCCAGCACCATCGGTGCACTGATAAGGGCAAACAAGCCGCGTTAAGGACAAAGCGCGCGGTGATTGCACCCGAAGTGCAGCACAACGCAGTGCTGAAGATCGTTCTCATTGGCGGATTGGGAAGATCACTCTGTTAAGATGGTTTCATCCTCGTTCATCGGGGCCGGCGCAAGGGAAGGCGAGCGCATGAAAATCTATCTGTCGTCCACCTACGAGGATCTCAAGGATCACCGGCGCACGGTATTCAATGCACTGCGTCAGTCCGGCTATCACGTCATCGCCATGGAAGACTACCTGGCGCGGGACGCGCGTCCCGTGAATGCCTGCCTCGACGACGTAGCCGACTCGGACATCTATGTCGGCATCTTCGGCCTGCGCTACGGCTATGTGCCGCCCGCCGAGCACGGCAATCCCGACGGACTCTCCATCACCGAGCTGGAATTCCGCCAGGCCGACCGCCAGGACACCACCTACTGCCTGACGTTTCTCCTGAATGAAGACGACGCGTTACCGCCAAAGAAGTACATCGATGCGCTTTCGGAGGAGAACGAGCAGGGCGAGCGCGTCAAACGCCTGCGCGAGCACCTGCAAAAGGAAAAGATGGCGCGCTTCTTCTCCTATGCCAGGCCCTACAAACTCGCCAGCCTGGTGCAGAGTGCGGTGGCGAAGTATGTCCGGGGGCGCGGCGTTGACCGCCCCGGCAACGCGGCATCGGCGCCGATCCCCAGCTGGGATGTGGCAAAAGACGGCCCGCCCTACCCCGGCCTGCTGCACTTCACCCGGAAATACTCGCCCGTGTTCTTTGGCCGTGAGGGGGAGGTGCGCGAGGTCCTCGATCGCCTCTACGCCCCCGAGGGTGGATTTCTGCTCATCAGCGGTGATTCGGGGACCGGCAAGTCGTCCCTGGTGGACGCGGGCGTGCTGCCCCAGTTGGAGAAGACTGGCCTGCCCGGCGACCAGTCCTGTGCCTGCGTGCGCATGGTGCCGAGCCATGGCGACCAGCCGTTCGATGCGCTCGTGCGGGCCTTGCACGGGGCGATCGAAGGCGCGGGACTCAACCCAACCGAGGTCGGCAAGGCACTGCTGCAGAATCCGCACGCCCTCCCCGCTACGCTGGCAACCGTCATCCGCGCAGGCTTCGATCAGAATGCGCTGGTGGTGTTTCTCGACCAGATGGAGGAGCTATTCGGCGGCGGCACGGAAGACCGGGACCTGTCCGCAGCGTTTCTCGCCAGCCTGTTCGCCGCGACCGGGCAAAGGGCACTCTACGTCATCGCCACCGTGCGAAGCGATCTGCTGCACCACTGCTACGGCCATCCGGACATGCTCTCGGTGTTGAAAGGTCCGGGCCACTATCCCCTGGGGCACATGGCGCCCCATGCCCTGCGCGATCTCATTGTCAGGCCTGCCCGGTGCGCGGGGGTCAGCGTGCCCGGGCCATTGACGCAACGCCTGATCAAAGACGCCGGCACCGAGCCCGGCAACCTGCCCCTGCTGGCCTTCGCCCTGCGGCGCCTGTTTGAGCGCAGGCAGGGTGACACCCTGAGCCTGGATATCTACGACCAGTGGGGCGGCGAAGCGCTCGGCGGCCTCAAGGGCGCCATTGCCGAGCACGCCGACAAGGTGGAGCGCGACCTGTGCCAGGATGACGCATTCCATCTCGATCCAGACACCCTGAGTCACCGCCTGAAGGACCTCTTTCCCAGCCTGGTACGCGCCGATCTCGAAGGCCTGCCGACGCGCCGGCGCGCTCCCCTATCGGAATTTCCTGCGGAACTGGCGCCGCTGGTCCAGGCGCTGGTAAAGGCCCGCCTGCTGACCGCCGAGGACGAAGGTGGGGACAGCACGGTCTCCGTCGCCCATGAGCGCCTGTTCGAGGCCTGGCCGGCGCTGGAGCGCTGGGTCGCCGGCCACCAGGACGACTTGCGCACCCTCCGTCAGGCGGAACTCGATGCGGCGGAATGGCGCCGGCAACGCTATGACCTGGCCCACGTCTGGCACCCGGAACGCCTGAAACACCTGCAGACGCTGCTCCAGCGCTTACCCGCCGAGCGTTCGCATCAAGACTTGCGCGCGTTCGCCTGGCCACAAGAACGGCTGATCGAGCTACTGAACAGAGAGACGCTCTCCCACGAAGAGCGACGCGCCGTCGGCCGCTACCTCGTCGAGCTGGGCGATCCACGCCCAGGCACGGGCGTCAGTGCTGACGGTACGCCCAACATCGACTGGGTGCCCATCACAGGCGGACGCATCGTGTTAGAAGGTGACGCGGGCGAGGCAAGGGTGCCGGATTTCGAGATCGCCCGTTACCCCGTCACCCACGCCCAGTTTGAGGCCTTCGTCGACGCGAAGGACGGCTATCGCCATCCCGACTGGTGGCAGGAGATGCCGGAGGATGCGGCGGACGGTCCGCAGGCACCGGGCTGGCAGGAACCCAATTGTCCCCGCGAGACGGTGTCCTGGTACGAGGCGGTCGCCTTTTGCCGCTGGCTCTCCCGGCGTCTCGGCTTCGAGGTGCGGCTGCCCACCGAATTCGAGTGGCAGCAGGCGGCGACCCAGGGGGAACTGGAACGCGTCTACCCCTGGGGGCCGGACTGGCAGGAAAGCCGTTGCAACAGCGCCGACAGCCGCTTGAACCGGACCACGGTGGTCGGACTTTATCCGCACGGGACCTGGCCAGATGGCCCGCTGGATATGGCGGGCAACGTGTGGGAGTGGTGCCTGAATAAATACAAGGAACCCATGGACGGTCGAATCGATCGGTCCGGTGAGCCGCGGGTGCCGCGCGGCGGTTCCTGGTACTACGGATCAGACAACTGCCGCGCCGCCAACCGCATCTACAACCCCCCTGACTACCGCTTCGACAACCTCGGCTTTCGGTTGTTGCGTCCCCCATCGCCTGATCACTGACCACTGGGGCGCCGCGCAGCGGCGCCCGCGATTTTTTTTCGCCGACTCCAATCCAGTCTATACTTCTATCGTCGGCATCGCCGGTCCGGTCGCCTGTGGACCGACGGGTGGTGCGCGGCGGTTCCTGGAACAACGAATCAGACAACTGCCGCGTCGCCAACCGCAACAACAACCACCCTGAAAACCGGAACAACAACATCGGCTTTCGGTTGTTGCGTCCCACATCCCGCTTGTTTGTGGCTGCCCAGGAGGCTGGGCAGCGGGTCATACCGGGCAACCGGCATGACCACCGGAATAACGGGCCGAGTACGCTTCGCCCGCCGAGGCGCAAACGGGCCAGATGGCGCAGGTGGGTCCGGTCCGCACCCGCTTGAGCGCTGGTCGGGCGCATAGCAAACCAGGGCGCATCCTGGAGGCAACTCCCGATGCGCCCTACTTTTGCTGGGCAGTCCGCTGGCGCCAACCGCCGAGCAACCGACCGATCTCCGTGACCAACTGGCTGACGTGCCGATACTGGCCGTCGTTGATCCATCGCCAGCCGTGGATCAGCCTGAGGTAAAGGCGCAACGCCTGAAGGTAATCGTCCGCGTGTTGCAGCGCGACGCCCCGCGCCGCACCCCTGGCAGACTGGGCAGCAACCAACTGCTCATTGAAATCCAGGGTGCGATTCACGATACGTCGGGTCAGCGTATAGCGGTAGCTGCGAGGGAACGCCTCAGCCCTCGGCAACAGCCAGTTCATCAGCTCAAAGGTTCGCGTCATAATGACCATGTCGTCGGCCATGCGCCTATCTCCTTGGGTGATTCAGTGTTTAATACCGTCTGCCGGTTCGAGAACCTGCTTGATGCGGCTGCGAAAGCCGCCAAGGGGAAAAGAGGCAAGTCATCGGTGGCGGTCTTTGAATACCGCCTGGCAGACGAACTGCTGATGTTACAGCAGGAGCTCAAAGCCGGACGCTACAGGCCCGGCAGCTACACCCATTTTTATATTCACGACCCGAAACGACGACGGATCAGCGCGGCGCCGTTTCGCGACCGCGTTGTCCATCATGCCTTGTGCAATGTGATCGAACCGCTGTTCGAACGCCATTTCATAGCCGACAGCTATGCCAACCGTAGGGGCAAGGGGACGCACCGCGCCGTAACACGGTTGCAAACCTACGCCCGTCGCTATCGATACGCCCTGCGCCTCGATATCGTGAAATATTTTCCGGCGATCGACCACGAAATTCTGCTGCACTGTCTGGCCAGGGTAGTATCCGACCCTGACACGCTGGTCTTGATCGCCACCATTATCGCCAGTGGCGACGGCATTCTGGATCAGGAGTACCAGCCAACACTTTTCAACGGTGACGACCTGTTGGCTTTATGCCGCCCGCGCGGACTACCCATCGGCAATCTCACCTCCCAATTCTGGGCCAATTGTTACCTGCATCCGATCGATCTGTTTATCAAACGCGAATTGCGTTGGCCTGCGTATGTCCGTTACGTCGATGATCTCGCCCTGTTCGGTAACGACAAGCACTCGCTCTGGGCGGCGAAGCAGGCCGTGGTGCAACGCCTGGAGGCGTACAGGCTGAGAATCCACGAGCACAACGCAGAAGTCGCTCCGGTCTGCCACGGTGTGCCCTGGCTGGGCTTTGTGGTGTATCCGGACCACCGGCGCCTCAAGGCCCGCAAAGTCGTCTCAGCCACACGACGGCTCGGCGCTCGTTACCGCGCCTGGCGACGCGGCACCATCAGTTTTGCGGAGTTCGATGCCAGTGTGCAGGGCTGGATCAATCATGTACGGTATGCCGATAGCTGGGGATTGCGGCAGCAGGTGCTGGCCCGCTTCGAGCTGGCCGGGCGCCCCCTGCGTTCATCCACCGGGTAGGCTGATCCTCGGTGAGCGGAAAATACGCGGGGCGCCGCTGCGCGGCGCCCCAGTGATCAGTGACCAGGCGATGGGGGACGCAACAACCGAAAACCGAGGTAGCCGAGCCGGTACTCAGGGTGGTAGAGGTCGCGGACGGCGGCGCGGCAGTACCCAGCTGAATAGAGCCATGACCCGCCGCGCACCGCCCGCGTGTCATCGGACCGATCGATTCGATCGTCCATCGGCTCGTCGTACTTATTCAGGCACCATTCCCAGACGTTGCCCGCCATGTCCAGCGGGCCATCCGGCCAGGTTCCGTGCGGATAGAGTCCGACCGCGGTGGTGCGGTTCAAGCGGCTCTCGCCGCTGTTGCAACGACCTTCCTCCCAGTCTGGCCCCCAGGGATAGGCGCGTTCCAGTTCCCCGTGGGTCGCCGCCTGCTGCCACTCGAACTCTGTCGGCAGGCGCACGACATAGCCCAACTGCGCACTCAGCCAGCGGCAAAAGGCAATTGCCTCATACCAGGACACCGTCTCGCGGGGACAATAGGGTTCCTGCCAGCTCGGGGCCTCCGGCCCGTCCGCCGCATGCTCCGGTATCTCCTGCCACCAGTCGGGAAGGCGATAGCCGTCCTTCGCGTCGACGAAGGCCTGAAACTGGGCGTGGGTGACAGGGTAACGGGCGATCTCGAAATCCTTCACGGTCTGTTCGCCGGCATTGCCCTCCAGCAGCACCCGACCACCCCGGATCTCGACCCAGTCAATGTCGGGCACGCCATCGGCGCGCAGCCCCACACCCCGACGGTTGTCCAGGGCCTCGCCGCTGCCCAGCAAGACACTGCCCAGCGCGCGGCCGATCGCCGCACGGGCGGGCTCCGGCTGGGCCTCGTTGTCGATCAACGCGTCGAGCCATCTGATGCGCAGCATCAGGCTGGTGTCGTCGTCGTAAACCCTGCCGCTGCGTCGGATACAGGCGGCACCGACCTCCGGGTTGGCTGGCACCACCCAGTGAAACACCGTGGCTGCAGCCTCAGCACTCAAGCCGGCAGCTAGCACCACCGCCTCCTCCCAGCCGCTCGCCTCCCACCAGCGCTCAGGCGGCCAGAACGCGTGGGTGCTGAGCCCGGTGCCGATCTCCGTCAACAGCCGCCGGGCGCTGAAGTATTCCTGCAGCAGCTGGTGAGTGAAGCGCACCGGTTCGGCATCCTCCAGCAGGTTGGCGCTGGCGGCCCGATGCAGGCTCTGCTCGCCACCGAGTAAGGCCACCGCGTCCGCCCTGGGCAGGGTCAGCTCTACTCCGCGACCGGGATCACGGTCCGCGACAGCCTGATGCTGGAGATGCCAGGCCAGGTTCTCCAGCCGGTCCAAGAGCTGCCGGCCCGTTGCATCGGGTACTTCGCCCCGGGTCAGTCCCTCGCGTTTCAGGAGCTGGAACACGAACTCGTCGAACAGGCCGCCCCGATTCTCGGGTACATGACCCAAGTCCAGATACACATTGAGAAACATCCACAGCAGGTAGGGGTTGGCGGCGAGGTGGATGAGATTGGCCGCGTTATTCACCCGCTCGTGCCACAGCCTGTCGTCACCAGCCGTCGTGGCGCCGTACACGTTCGGTGACTCACGCAGGATCTCACTGGCCTGAAAGAATTGATTCAAGGATGCCCCCGCCTGGCGCCACTTGTCCCACACCGCGCGGACCTCGTCACCACCCGCGATCTGCCAGAAAAGCTTCCGGGCTGCAGCAGGACCGGCTTCTGTACCATGGATGTCGATGAGATAGCGGCTCAGAAAATCCAGGATCCGTGACGGTTCCAGCGGATGCATGGTGATGTTATCCAGATCGAGCCTCAGGACTTCATCCCGGTAATCGAGTTCGCGGCAGGTCACCACCACCGGCACCTGTGCCCCGATCTGACTTCGCAGTGCATCCACCTTGTCCGCGCGCTGGGCATCGCGTGCGATCTCGTTGAGGCCATCGCAGAGCAGATAGAGCCGGTTGCCCCCTATCAGCTTCCGGTATTGATCGGCAATCCCCCCGAGGTGCCCTCTGATAAAGGTCTCGACATCGACATCGCCTTGCCATTCCCGCAGCGGCAGGATGACCGGCAGCGGAGCATCGGCGTCGGTGTGACAGCGGCTGCACAGTTCGTCGGCGAATTTGTACAATGTTGTCGTCTTGCCGATGCCGGGTTCACCCAGTAACACGACCCGCCGCAGGTCGTGCAGCGCCGGCAACAGCTCCTGGTGATCGCGCACCTCTTCTCTGGCTTCTTCGCCATCGCGCAGCGGACTCGAACGACGCAATGAGAAGCACGACTGCATCTCCACCGGGCGAAGCGGCTCCGGGGCGGACACCTCCCGCCGGCGCTGGCGAACTTCGCCCAGCATGGGGGTGTAATTGCCGACATTGAGCAGGTAGGCCAGCTGCAGACTGTTCAGATAGGTCTCGACAGCGCTCGCCGCTACGACCGGGTGCGACTCGGCGCGATAGCTGTCGAGGTCCGCCTTCAGGTAGCGCAGCGTCTGCGCGCGGTCCTGATGCCAGCTGCGGGCATTCAGGTTTGCGAGTCCGAATGGCAGCTCGCAGTCCTCGACCAGCAGGGGAATCACCGGAAGCTTGCGGCCAAGGGCGTAAAAATACTCGGCGTACACCTCCTTACTCTGTTCGGTCGCGGCGGACACAACCAGAATCAGCGCATAGGCCTGGTCAATCCCGCGCACGATGGCTTCACGCCAAGGCTGTCCACTTCGTATCCGGGCCGTGTCGCGCCAAGCCGGATGCGTTGCACCCAGCGCGGACACCAGTTCATCGACCACAGCCGCGTCTTGACGGCGGTAGCTGATGAATACGTGCAGCGCGTCGACGTTTTCCCCCGAATCACTCACGTTTCGACGTTCAAAATAACCAACATTCAGTGGCAGCGCGGTCGGCGGCATCGGTTGCAAACTTTGAGTATAGAAGAATAAAGTCACGGTAGTTGCATAGAACCGGGGCGGCAATCCGGTTTCGACAGGTGATTTACAAGATGACATGCATCCCGGTGTACTGATTCTGGAATTCACCGATCGTGAGGTCCTGACCCCGTCCTGTAGGAGCACCCGTGCCGGGCATAAATGCCGTCCTCCGGCGCGATTGCGGCCCGGCACCCTGAAGGGCATAAAAGGCCGCTCCTACAGGAGGATTTATGCAATGATTGGGTTAAGAGGCTCGGGTCACGACGGGCCGCTGGCGCCACGTTGCTTCAACAGGAAGGCACGCAGCGTCTCCCTCGTCTCCCGCAGCAGCGGCGTACGCAGGTGGTCGGCTCCCGCGACCACCGTCAGTTGCAAATCCGGAATGACCCCGACCATGGCCTCAGCGCTTGATCTGAACGGATCCTCGCTCCCGACGATGGCACAGACAGGAATGGCGATATTCCTCAGCTGTTGTTGTGACACGGCCAGTTCGGGCAAAGCCTGAACCATGGCCGCCAGCGCCTGCTGGTCACTGAAATAGCCGGTCATCAGTTTCACGCTCCAGGTATGCAACCGTCCGGGCTTGGTCTTCAGGGCGCCGATATGATTGGCCAGCGGCCCGATCCCCTGCCCGGATTCAAGGGTCGCCTGCAGTTGCGGCAGCGCGCGCATAAACACCCCATCCGGCGGCACCCAGCCGGCCCCGAGCACCGAGGCACTGATCAGACGCTGCGGTGCCACGGCCGCCAGCTTCAGGACGATGAAACCACCCAGCGAATAACCGACCAGTTGGGCTCGATCGATGTGCAGCGTGTCCATCAGGCGAAGCACATCATTCGCCATTTCCATTCCATAGGCCCGGGCCTGGTGCGGCTTGCCGCTGAGTCCGTGGCCGCGAAGGTCCAGGGTGATGACTTGGAAGTCTTTTGCCAGCAGCCGTATGAAACCCGGAAGCCGCCAGTTGATGTCGCCATTGACGGCGAATCCATGCAGAAGCAGCACCGGCGGTCCGGCGCCCTCAATCGTGTAGTGAATGCGAACACCTTGTGAGTCGAAATAGGCGCCTTCGACGCGCCGGGTAAGCAGCAGCAACACCACCGTCACGGCAGCCAGCCCGATGACCAGTACGCCCGCGAGTACAAGGTATAGCATTCGCATCCGACGTTTCCAGAACGATCTTTCCAGGCTACACTGTACCTTAGACTTCATGACGCTGCGATACTGGGAGAGGTATCGAATGCATGACCAGCCCGAAAACGCGAACGAAGCACCTGCTGAATCCCCTGCAACGGGTGAGGCCGTGGTGCAAAAGGATGCGGAACAGAGACGCAGTGTTGTTGAAATCCTGATACGCAGAATCTTTATCGCGCAAATCGTCATCCTTGCCGCCTTTCTGGTCTTTGTCCTCATCGGCGCGTTCTTTCCCGAGAGACTGAGTGCCTTTTCCCTGGCTTTCTTGTGCGGCGCTGTGGGCGGCAGCCTGTCGCTGCTGAAGCGTCTCCGTATTGAAAAAATCGATGCACTGCGGGAAATCCAGTCGTCCATGGTCACGACACTGATGCCGCTACTGTACGGTGGGATACTGGCGTCGATCACTTACATGCTGTTTCTGGGCTGCATACTGACCGGCGACGGGGAAGGCGGGCTGTTTACCAGTAATCTGTTTCCGGAATTCGAGGGATTGAATTGTGCGGCGGAAGTCAGCGCCGCTGCTGAGAGCGCACAGGCAGTAACACAAAACGGCGCGATAGATGGCGGCTCGGCTACCGGCAGCAAGCAGGCGCTCGACATGAAGTCCTTCATCCGGATCAAACCCAAATCGATCCAGGATTTCGCCAAGCTGCTGGTGTGGAGCCTGTTGGCCGGCTATTCGGAAAAATTTGTGGATGGCATACTGCGCACGCTGGAACGGCAAAGCGAGCGCTAAGAGACCGCCAACGCCTGCAAGAACATCGGCCACCCAATCGGTGTCCGTTATCGCTGGGACGGAACGGCCTCGATCTCGTGTCGAGGCGTGGTGCTTGAGTGACGTCGAACGGCTCACGTCCTGATGGCCACCTTTCTTGAAGGCCACCGTGTTCATTTACGAGGGACTGCACGATCGCTCCACTGGGCGGTCGGTTTCTCGTTGACGATTAGCTCGCCGGGACGGGTTGCGCGACAAACAGGGCGTGTCCCACCTGGCTGTTATGGTCTTAATCGTCGAACTCGAAACCCAGTTGCTTCGCAGCCGGTGATTTGGGCTTCTTTTCCTGCGGTTGCGCTTGCGCCTCGGGCTCGATCGGGGGTTTGGCGGGCCCGGCATCCGGCTCTGGGGCAACCTCCGCCCTGGCAGGTGCTGTCAGGGAGGCGACTTCGTCTCGCGCCGTTTGCCCGGCGATGCCATCGAACGGATCCGGCACCGCCGCGCCGTCGCTCAAAGCCTTGAGCATGCTGCGCAGCGCCTCGATGGCGCGCTGCATGTCGGCGTTTCGGTCCCAGACCTGACCGGCCCAACGCACCGGTTCGCGCAGCTGGCCGGCCAGACGGTCCGGCGAGAGCAGCTCGTAGATCCGCCGCCAGTCGCCCTCGACACGCAATGCCAGCCGCGGATTGATTACGTACTGGCCATGATGCAAGCGCTGGAACAACTTGCGGTTATAGGGGCCTTCCCTCGAGATCTCATTTTTCGACAGCAGCGAGGAGATGTAAGAGCGCTTCTTGCGCCGCGCCGGAACGACAGACTCGGGAAAGTGATTCAGGACGTCGGCAAAGTCGACCGCCGAGAGAAACCGCCGGCGCGATGCCCAGTTCTCGCCGAGGCGCTGGTAGAACAGCACCATCGCGATACACAGCATCAGGTACTCCATCAGCCGCCGGTCCAGCTTGACCAGACGCCCGTCTATCTGCACGTCCAGGCTGCCCGGAGCCAGTCGCTCGAAGACCGCCGGCAGCTTGGTGCGGGCAAATCGCTGATCGGCACAGGCCCGTTCCAGAGCGATCTGAAAGGCGTTGAGTCCATTGCCGTCGACCAGGCCGGTGTCCGCCTCCCGATCGAGCAGCGCCTCCACGAGCTCGGCATTGCCCATGCGGCTCGCGATCATCAAGGGGGTCTGGCCGAAGACATTGCGGAAATCGACACCGTACATGTCGACCTCGCGCAGCACGCCGCCCGGGTTCTTGAGCCCGTAGAGCATGAAGTGCTTCTTCTCCAGCACGGACATGGCTTTGGCCGGCTGCTTCGCCGCCTTGAAGCCGGCTTCCGCCAGAGCGTTCAAGCGGCGCTGGTCGCGATAGACCAGGGCGTACTCCATCAGCGCGATACGCGCCTTCTTTTCGCCCTGTTGCAGCGCCTTGTCTTCGAGCCGCGCCAGGGCCTCGCCGCGCAGCACGGTCCAGGGCACCTCGCGTTGCTTGAGTATCTGCGCGCGGATCTCGGCGGCCTGCTCGTCCTTGCCCTGGAGTTCCAGGCGATGGGCCTCGTGACGCCATTCATCAAGACTGGAACGCTGCGCCGTGACGTCGCCGAGGCCCTCGTGGACTTCGGTCAGGCCGAGCAGGGCGAGCAGGTGCTGTTTGGGACGCGGCTCGATGAGGTAGAGGTTGCTCACCGCCCGCGTCACGGCCACGTACAATGCGTTGATGTAGAATTTATAGATTTCCAGCGACTTGTCGCCCTTGTCCCGACTGCGGGCATAACGCAGCTCGCCTTGCAGATCCGCGTCGCTGAGATCCCCGGCAATATCACGAAAGCGTTTCTCCTCGCAGGAGACGAAGCCGTACAGCAACACGTTCTCGTACTCCAGACCCTTGGCCTCGTGGATCGAGAACACCAGCGGGGTGCGAAAGAACTGACGCACCTCGGCCTTCTGCTCCGGATGCAGAACCAGGATTGCGAAGCGTGCGGACGCGGCGGTGCGCTGGTCGAGATCACGCTTGACCGCTTCGCTGTCTTTCAGCAGCCCGACCCGGCCTTGAGTGGGTCCGCAGCTGCGCACCAGGTAGTTGCTCTCGCGGTCCACGGAACCGAAGCGGGCGTGCTTGACGTGCAGCAGCCGATTGGCGATCCCGGTGACCTGGGGTGAGTTGCGGAAATTGGCATTGAGGATGCGGAGCAGATCCGTTGGCGCGCCGTCGGCTTGTTCGCGCCAGAACAGGGTCTTGACCTTGGCCCAGGAGAAGAAATTCGGGTGAACGATCTGGTTGGAGTCGCCGCACAGCAGGAAACCGCGGATGTCCCGCAGCGCGCGCAGGATCAACAACAGCTGGACATTCGTGAGATCCTGCACCTCATCGACGACGACGAAGTCGTAGCGCGGCACGACACGCTGCAACCAGGCGTGGCTAACGATGTTGGGGTCGAACCATCCCTGCTCGTCAAGGAAGCGCAGATATTTCTCGAACAGATCGTAGACGGCGTCACGAAGCTCAGCTCCGTAAATCGACTGGCGCACACCCAGGGCCAGGTACGCGTCCCGGCTCAGATAGGCACTGTCCTCCTCGGTCCCGGTGATCGCACCCTGGAATTCCTCGAACAGCTGCTGGCTGTCTTTTAGCTCTCTCGGCAGCCGCTGGCGCACTGCCCATTTGGCAAAGGCCCGGGGCCCGATCTCCCTGCCTTCCGGGACATGGATACTCTCCAGGTACTCGCGGAACGACAGGAAATCGACATTCTGCTCCTCGTTGCAATAGCCGTTGGCGTAGTAGAGATCGCGCGCATTCTGGGCCAGAAAGGGCGAGCGTGTGACGTAGAGGATGTCGCCGCTCGCGTCTTTCATCTTCTCCAGCGTCAGTGCCGTCTTGCCGCTGCCGGCCGAGCCGATGATCACCAGCGGTGGCGACTGCCGATAGACCGTCTCCTGGTCTTCGTCAAAGGACAATACCTTGTCCAACAGATGGAAACGAGACACCTGCGGATTTAAATAGGACAACTCCGGGGCCTGGTCCGCGGCCTCTGCGTCCACGGCGGGTATTCGGTCCTCGTCAATGCTCACGCCGCGAGCGAGAAAGCGTGACTTGTCATAGGCGTGCTGGGGGATGTACTCCAGCACCAGTGCACAACGCTCGCCGTCGTGGCGGTAAAGTGCGAACAACAGCCGGTTGCTGCGGTCCAGCCGCGCCCGGTAGAGGTTGTCACCGACCTTTTTGACGTCGGCGGAGCGAAAGTCATCAGCGGCGAGGCACTTGGCCAGCTTCTCGTAACCGGGAATCGCCGCGGTATCGAGACCGTAGTAGACGAGGATTTTCATGGTCTAGTGTCCTGGTCCAGCGAATGTTTGTGCCCGCCGATCGAGCCATAGCTCTAGGAGGCTGTCGGACTTGGGGCTGATCTACTGCGCCGGTGGGAGAGCGCCCCATTTTCCCGATCCTTTTCGTCAAATAGCTACGGCTATTCTCCTGATCCGCGCCAGGTCCGGCTTAACGGCGTGTCAACGTCGCGTGTCGAGCCACGTTTGAGATGGCCGCCCTGCTCGGGGCTGTCGGTGCCACATCACGATCACGCAGTCCGCTGCTGTTCTCGACCGAAATCGCCGCGACCTTTCTCGAAGTAGACGCCACGGACAGCGCCGATAACGCCACGCTGGATGATCTCGATCCCACCGCAGCCGACGCCAACGAACAGGCGCACCGCCTGTTCAAGCGGCGCCTGCACGGGATGATCAACGTCCGGTCCAACGGCAGACAGATGTACGCCGCGCGCCGGGTCGCCACCGGCTACTGGTGGGAATCCTATGGGCCGCTGCAGCCGGCGGAACGCCGGAACGCCAACTGAGGCCTTGTAATTTGCGCACCGGGGTGCTGTCAGCCACCAGGATGTCGGATCTGCCTCCGGATACCGTCCTTATCCGCGCCAGGGCCGGAAAGCCGACGCAGATTGACGCCGTCGAAATGCCCGGGCTTGACGTGGCCTGCCACCGCTATTCGTCGGGCTCGTACATGGACTCAAACTTGGCGGCGTTGACGCAATAGGCGTCGCTGCCGTCTTCATTGTTGTAAACGAGGTAGTCGCCCGCCGCGTAGCTGGATTGACCTTCCTTGGTCGCCAGGCTGCCGGCTTCCGCCGCCACCTCGGCCCAAACCGGCGTGGTCTTTACATATTTACCGGCACCCTCCTTCCGGTAGGTGTTGGCAAACACCTCGCGGTCGACGGTGTAAATATCGCCAGCGTTGTCGACCAGCCAGTCGCCACGTTTGCACCGCTGCTGGGCACCCCACTTCCGGTAGCTGAACCCGTCGGTGTCGAGGTCCAGTTCAATGGCCACCACGAACTGGTCGGCCTTCTTTCGGTAGCGTCGGCGGGTACCCATAAGCTACAGGATAGCAGAACCTCATTGCGTGAGCCCCCGAGTGCGCATCAGCTGCCGCTCCTGCAGATTCTTGCTCTGCCCCGCGATCAGAATCAGCTGCCGGATAAAGCTCGCGATCCGCGGGTCATCGATGTCGTTATGGTCCGGGATCAGCCGTTTGTCGACACGGATCACCAGGTAGGGGTTCCGGCCGGCCGAGTTGTTGGTGCGCTCCAGCACCGACCCCTCGAACTCGATCACACTGCCCGGGACATCGTTCTCCCAGTGCTTGCTCAGTTCGAAGAACCGCTGCACGGAGGCTTCCACCGATGGCGGGCCGGGCAGGTCCGCACCCGCTTCCCCGGCGGCCGATAGATAATGGGTCCGGTAGGGCTCGAAATGGCCGACCGCAATGATATTCGATTTTTCCTGGTCGATGATCTCATCCTCACCGGTCACGGCGTTCTTTCTGGTTTCCTTTCGGTGTTTTTCAAAGAAGGTCGAAAACCAGCGGCCTATCGGAAACGCCCGCTTGGTTGCGTCGTCCGCCTCTGACGTCAGCACAGCGATAACCGGCAGCTGTCCCGGAAAATACCTGCGCCGCTCGTTAGCCATGTCGCTCAACGGCGTAAATAGCGTCGCCTCAAAAGCCGGATTGATCAGCACCACGAGATCCCCAAACCCCTTGACATCCGTACTGGCGCCCGCAGGTCCCACCGTATCGACGAATCCGGTTGTCAGGATCTGGGAAAGCGCGGAATACACCACGGCACCGCCAAAGCTGTGACCGATGACCACCAGGCGCGTTCGGCTTCTGCCCTGCTCGCCCGCCATCGCGTCTTTCGTCTTGCGCAACAGTTCGAGCCGGCTGACCACTTCGGTAACACCGCCGTGCCCGACCTTGTGCGCGGTATTCTTGCGATCCCAGAAGGTCGCCTCCTTCACAACCGGCAGCGTCACGGATCCGCCTCGCCAGCCCAGATAGATGCCGACGACCTCGCGCTCCGGGGTACCGGTTTCGTGACTGATTCTGGATTCCAGCTCGCTGAGACGCTCGAGGTTTCGGCGAAACATCTCGATATTCTCGTCGCCCGGCGCCGCACTGTGCTTCCAGCCGTGCACAAAAACCACCATCAACAGGTCCTGCGAGGCCGCCTGCTCGAGCAGTGTATTGAGGACAGCGTCCATCTGCTGCCGTTCGAAAACCTGACCCTGGTCGTCGAACTCGATGAAACCCAGTAAGTAGCCCGCATCCGGTCGTGCGGGATCCTTCAACACCTGGAGCGCCCGATCCTGGCACTCCGCTTCCGGTTTGCTGCTTACACAGATTTCGTTGTCCGTCCGGTAGAGCTTGTGCGGCGTACAGCCCGCAAATGCAAAGGCGACAACCAGAACTGCCGTGATCCACTGACCTGAACTACGCATGCCATACCTCCTTGTGGTTCGTTTGTGTTTTCTTCGGATTGCAGATCTTACTGCCGGTGTCCTGGTCCAGCGAAAGTTTTCACTCGCACTTGCATGCCAATTCACTGGACGATGCCTGTGTCGGTCGGCATTTCCACGGCGCAGATGCTTCAAGATGCCCACCTGACGGACATCAGAGCATAAAGAAAGCAATCGACGTCGACAGGTGCCGCAGTCGCCGAGATATGCCGAAACGCGTTAGCTACGCCGCGCGTCTCAAAGCAACGATCGGCAGGTGCTTCTGGACCCAATGATAGCGCACGTCAAGGCGAATGCGAGCGCCACAGTGGCCAGTGACTGGTGCATGCGGAGATGCGCATGGGGCGTGGTGCGGCCATCGCACGCGCGGTTCATACCGAGGACGCTCACATGCCGGCGAGATTTCATGGCCCATGATGGCCGCGCGGCTCGCGCAGAGCAAGCGGCACCGGTATATTTGCGCAATCACGTGGCCGACAAACCGCGGCCCAGGGTATGACATGTCCAGCGATGTACTCCAACAGGTCGTCGACCTGATCAAGGCCGACCCGCACGGCGGAACCAGTCTCAACCTCTACGCACTGGTGAGCACCCTGCGCATGGAGAAAGGCGGTTACATGTACATGCTGCGCAAGCTGCGCGATATCTCCCCTGAACACCGTCAACTGGCATACGGCCTGATGGAACTGATGGCCGAACACGGCAACCAGGGACCGGAATGGGATGCCGCCCTGGAGTCAATGGACAAAGCGGTGAGAAGCGCTCGCTAACTGACGGCTTACAAGTCCATGAGCGACGCTCGTCCGTCTGACGCATGACAAGTGCGGAAGTTGGGCAAATAAAGTATATCCACGGCGTCAGGCCCGGATGATGTCACATCTATGCAGGCACTGATTCAAGGATCCTTGATATTACAGTTGGTTGGCGGTAGCGTCTGGCCAGATGCCGGACAACGCTTAAATACCCGGGGAGCGGGATATGCCGGATTTTCACGTGTTAGCATACCTGAATTTCACAGATACACACTGTTAGCCTAAACAAGGACAATACATGGCAGTTTACGAAAGCATAGGATTTCTGAAGCATCCGTTTTCAAAAACAAACGCTGATGAAGAAGACAGCCTGCACGATTATTTCGTTCCGCCACCGTATTTCGACGCAATTATTGGTGACGCGTCCTCGCCATCTTCTGGGGTGGTGCTTGCACCACGAGGAGCTGGAAAGACCGCGCAACGCAGAATGGTTGAAGCGGAAGCTCATAAATCTCATTACCTTGCGGTCACCTATGATCGATTTGAATTCAGCGGCACCGAAAAAGTTTCTGATATTTCGCTGCAATATCATTTGAGAAACATAATTATCCGGATACTTGTTTCATTTTTGTCGTACCTATCCGAATATTCGGATTTGACTAAAAAGCTTACCAAGGACGAGAGGAAGCAACTCACTATATTTGTACAAACCTATCTAGGCAGCCTGACTGGCGACAGCATACAAGAGCTGTTAAAAGAAGTGAATACTCCACCGGCTAAAGCCGGTGGCTTCCGGTTACGGCTAAAAGCCGGATCGATCGGCCATTCGGCCGATTACCGTCGTTACACGACGGTAAAGTCATCATCTGGCTCCGGTGGCGTCTGATTCTTGATGTATTCCTTCCACACATCATCGGTCACATTCCCACTCGAAGCCACCCAGTAGCCCCTCGCCCATAGATGCTGACCCCAGTACCGCTTTCTTAACGCGTTGTACTCCGACAACAGCCGGTGCGAACTCTTACCCTTCAGGTATTGGACGGCCCGCGATACGGATAACTGAGGTGGAATACCGATCAGCATATGCACATGATCCCGATTGATCGACCCCGCGTAGATCATCATCTCCTTGCTGATCGCTATCTCTCTCAGCAACTCTCGACAGCGCTGACCAACCTCACCTCCCAATACCTGATACCGATATTTCGTCGTCCACACCAGGTGGTACTTGCAATCCCAGACGGTATGGCTGCCTCGCTTGTAATCTTTCATCCCCCGATAATATCATCCGTCGCCTAAAGGCGAGGGGTTTACAGATCCCCTATCGGGGACTCTAAAAAGCCTTCCTGATAAGTTTAAAGAATTTTGGCAGAAGGTAACTACTCACCCCATTCGCATTAACAAACCTGCGCCAATCAAAGCTTGACATCATAGTTTTCCAGTTCTATGCTGTTGATCCAATGCAACGCACTGGATCAAGAATCATGCCCAACTACTTTGGATCGAAAGCCACCTCCGGCTTATGCCAACCCCTCATTGCCCTGATGCCGCCGCACGACACCTACATCGAGACTCACCTGGGCGGCGGTGCCATTATGAAGCGTAAGCCCGCTGCTCGACGCAACATCGGCATCGACAGGAATCCAAAGGTATTGGCGAATTTTAAGTGCGACTATCCGGTAGAGAAGGTCAACGGCTGCGCCCACCGGTTTCTGGCGGAGTATGATTACCAGGGTCGCGAACTGGTCTACAGTGACCCCCCCTATCTGCATCACACCCGCAGCTCGGGACGTAGATACCGCTTCGACTACGAGGAGCAGGACCACATTGAGCTTCTGGTATTGCTCAAGAGCCTGCCCTGCAAAGTCATTCTGTCCGGTTACCCCTCGGCCCTGTATGAGGAGCTACTCCCGGACTGGCGCAGCCTGGAACTGCAGGTCATGAACCAGGCCGGGGTGCGCACCGAAAAGCTCTGGTTCAACTTTGCGCCCGACCGGGTGTACTGGCCCAGCTACGCGGGTAAGAACTTTACCGACCGGCAGCGCATCAAGCGCAAGGCTGCGAACTGGGGCAGGCAATACCGTGCGATGCCTCCGGCGGAGCGCCTGGCGGTGCTCTCGGCCATCATGGCGGTCGAGGCCGGGGAACCGGTATAGTCTTAAGGCACCGATGGTGGCCAGGGTCAACAAACAATCCCTACGGGAAGAGTTCGACACCTTGAAGGGACGGTTCGAGCAGCTGTGTGGTGACGGCAAGATGACCGAAGAAAGCCGCACCCTGTTCCAGGCCATGTTGATGCTGTTTGAGGTTCTGATTGCCGTGTTCATGGAAAAGCGCACCACCAAAGACAACAGCAACTCTAGCCTGCCTTCCTCCCAGACCGAAAAGGACGATACCGCGACCACCCGATCGGGCGCCAAAGGCAAGGGTAAGTCCCACAACAACGCTCGCTCTGGCAACACACGCACCGTAGAAACTATTCAGGTTGTCAAAGTCAATCAGTGCCAAAGCTGCGGCGAAGACCTCAGCGAAACGCCCTGTCTGGGGCACGAACGACGTACCCGGATCGATATCATCTTCGAAAAGGTGGTCGATCACGTGGACGCCGAGATAAAGCAGTGCCCCGCTTGTCAGGCACAATGCAAGGGGCATTTCCCTGGGGATATGCCCGGCCCGTTGCAATATGGGTCCGGCATCAAGTCGTATGTCCTGAATCTGCTGATTGCCCAGATGCTCTCGCTGAATCGGGTTCAGCAATCGATCAGGACGTTGATCGGACAGGTCATTGCCGAGGCCACGCTGCTTAAGTATGTGTTGCAGCTGCATCATGCCCTGTCCGATTGGGAACAGGCCGCGATCGAACAGATCCTGACGATGCCTGTGCTGCATGTGGATGAGACCTCATTGCGGGTCGATCGCAAGAATCACTGGATCCATGTCTGCTCGTCAGGCGATATTACGTTGAAGTTTCTGCACCCCAAGCGAGGGCGAGAGGCGATTGATGCCATTGGTGTGATTCCCCGCTATGGCGGCGTGGTGATCCATGACTGCTGGGCCTCCTATCTTGCCTATAACCATTGCGATCACGGCCTGTGTGGTTCACACCTGTTACGTGAGTTGACCTTTATCGTCGATGCCAATGGCTATGCTTGGGCGGCGAATATCAAGCGCCTGCTACAGGAGACCTGCCGCCGGGTGTCAAAGCGAAAAAGGAAGAAACTGACCCAGGCCGAATACAAAAACCTGCAGAAACGCTACCGCAATATCCTGACCCGGGGCGAAAAAGAACTTCCACCCATCCCGCCCAGACAGAATGGAAAACGGGGGAGAATCGCCAAATCGGATGCCCACAATCTATGGGAGCGTTTGAAACAGCATGAAACGGCCGTATTGTTGTTTGCCAAACTATCTCATGTCGCCTTCACCAACAATCGGGCAGAGCGTGACTTGAGAATGAGCAAGGTCAAACAGAAAGTCTCAGGGTGCTTCAGAGTCAGAAAATATGCCGAGGCCTATTGCCGTATTTCCAGCTACCTACAGACTATGTCCAATCAGGGATACAATCCGCTGATCGCTATACAGATGGCACTTTCCGGGCAGATCTATGCCGAGAGGGGCGAGTAGTTACGGCAGAAGAATGTTGGCTTCATGGAGTCCGTTGTTAATTTCTTACTGAAATCTTATGACCTAGAACCGATAGACCTTCCCGACGTTCGCCAAGAGGAGAAACGGCTGAATGAAACATATAAATACCAGCTGGAAACTCTCCTTTCCTTCGTAAAAAAGATTGGTTTCCAGTCAATATACATTTTAATTGATCGGCCCGATGAAACAGAACAAACAGGAAACAATCCTGAAAAAACCTACCGACTTATACAGCCACTCATTCGCGACTTAGAGTTATTGGGGTTAAAAGGATATGCATTTAAATTCTTTCTATGGGACCAGATAGAGCCATTCTTTAGAGAAGACGCACGGCCGGATCGAGTCTCGCAGTATAAGTTGCAGTGGACCCGCAAGCGGCTGAAGGAGGCGTTATCCAAAAGGCTCGCTGCGTTTAGCGAAGGCAGAATCACAACATTCGATTCAATTATGAAGGACGGAAGTGGAATTGATGACGTTATTTGTCTACTGGCTAACGGGTCACCTAGAAACATGATTCGGCTTTGCGAAAAGATATTTGCGATACAGGGGGAGAGGGATGCAAAGTCGCCACAGATAGAATATGCATCCGTAGATCTGGCATCGGTAGAGTTTAGTGAGTTGTTGTTCATAGAAAACTACGGGGAAAGCGTGCTAAAGGAGATCCAGCGCGTTGGAAGAGAGTTGTTTACTACAAATGTGAGCTTAAACTGGATTCAAGCAGCGATTGCCAGCGGTTTCAAACCGGACTCATATTCAGCCAGCAACATAGGCCTTCCCGTACGGATATAACAAACCAAACTGGCTTTAAGAAAGCGGTGGAAGGAAATGCCCCTTAACTGACATGTCATGGCGACCGACTGTATGCAAGCATAGGCCCTGGCGCCTTCGGCGGACATGCTGCCACCGGACATCTTCCGCTTCACGACCCCCTTCTTTATGATGTATTCGCCGTAGTTGTTGTGGTGGGGCGCGCCTTCATGCTTGATGAAGGTCAGTATATGTTCCTTCTGGCGGCGGACTTTTTTGATCACCTCCTTCAGCGTGTCATTGGGGTTCTTCCATTCCAGCAACGCGTCCAGCCTTTGTTCCAGGGCCTTCAACCGTCGCTGAAAAACCAGCTCGCTCAACCCATCACGCGCCGCCTGCAGTTTCTCGCCGTCCCTGATGATCCGCCGCAGCTTCAGGTAGAATGTCATGATGGAACGGTATTGGGGAAACGCGTCAATGAAGGCGCGTATCTTGCGGAATATGTGCGCCATGCAGGTTTGCCGGTCACAGACAATCTTTGTGTAGGCGTGCCAGCCGTCCACGATCAGGATGCCTAAGAACACCTCACCCAGGAGCCGCTCAACGACCGGCCCCCCGCGTGTCTTGTCGGGCCAATAATAGGCACTGCGCTCATTGGCGAATATCCATAACCACCACAGCTTGCCCTTGACCCGCCAGCCGGTCTCGTCGGCCCAGATCTTCGCCCCCTGCTTGACGTCGTTTAATATCTCCTCATAAACCGGCTGCAATATGCCGCTCAGCCGGATCATGATCCTCGAGATGCCGGCCGTCGACAGCCTCAGTGTCTTGAAGTTGACGAAAAGATCCCTGATCTTCGGGAAGGACAGCGCGCACATCACCCACAAGTAGGCCATCTCTATCATGGCGTTCAGGCCGATGTCCGAACCCGGCAGTGCCTTTTCGGAGGTTGACGAGACCATTTTCTTGCATTGGTCGCACCACTTGGATTCCGTTACCTCTTTGAATACGGTGGTCTTCTCCGCGGGCGGGGGGATGTCTTCCACCATACGCCCGCTGTCCGCCTTGCCTTTCCTGTCGCCCAGGTCATTACCGCAGCAAGGGCATGATGCCAGGGGGATGAAATGTGTCTCGTCAGGCGTGAGGCCGGATTTTCCCAGGTTGCCGCAGCCGGTTCTCTTTTTGCGCTTTTTCTTTTGGCCCTTTGTTGTCGGCTTCGGGTTGCCGTCCTTGTCCCATTCCGGTTTCTTCGAGGTCGGTTGGTTGACGTGCTGGTTGATGTCCTTGATCTTTTGCCCGGCCTTTTCCTTGTCGATCTCGCCTTGCAGTTTGGCGAGCTGTTCGCTCAGCTCGGTTATCTGCTTGTCTTTTTCTTCAAGCCGGATGCGCGTGTCCTCGCGTTGTTCGAGGATCATTGCAATGAGTTTGGCCTTGGGCAGTTTCTCCAGCCCCGCCTTGTCCGGGCCGGGTTGTCCATTGCCTTTCACGGCGGGGGCTGTCACGTCGTTAATCCGTCTCCACTCGCCATGATCGCCGCCAACAGGGCGAGCCGTTCCGCGGGGGGTAGCGCCTGGTAATTCCTTGCCCAACGTTCGGCCTTGCGTTTGATGCGCTGGCGGTCGGTGAAGTCCTTTCCCGCGTAGGTGGCCCAGTGCGCGCGGTCGATGTCGTAGTTGTACCAGAGTTTCTCCGTGCGCGGGCCGCCCCAGGTCATGGCCTGTAGTTCCACGCAGTTCCAATCTTCCAGCATGCCGTCATACAGGGCGGACGGGTAGCCGGAGAGGATGACCCGGCACGGCAGGGTCTTGAGCAGGTCAAGCAGGTCCAAATGGTCCTGCCTGCTGTACTCATGGCGGTAGCGGCGTTTCGAGGTCCGTGTCTCTATCAGGTAGGGCGGGTCGCAATAGATCAGTTCTGAACCGGCGTAGTCATATTCGCGCAGGTAGCGGTGGGCGCAATCGTTGACTTTTTGTACGTGATAACCGCAGTCGAATGACTCCAGTGGTTCCGGGTCGATGTCGATGGCGATGTTGTTCCGGGCGGGCGGCTTCTTGCGCATGACGGCCCCGCCGCCCAGATGGGTTTCGATGTAGGTGTCGTGGGGCGGCATCATCGCTATGATGTTTTGGTACAACCCCAATGCGGCCTTGGAGCCGAAATATCCCGTCATGCCGTTGCCCTTGTGCGTTTCATGGGGGGCCAAGAATAGACGGGGTTGTCTATGACGTCAAGCTGATTCGACACGATCCGTGCAATAATTGTTACGCCTGATGAATTGGGACTCTGAAGATTTGCACAAGGAATACGCCACGTTAAAAACGCATCGTTATGGGTAGTGCTTTAACCAGTGGCAGGATGGACAATCAGGTAGGCATAACGC
>CAWFEQ010000015.1:0-38057 GCA_963814945.1 uncultured Gammaproteobacteria bacterium | reverse complement strand
ACTGTTAATATATCAACGCGGATGAGTTTTTGACCTCACGGGTACGGCGACCAGTTGTTCGGACCGGGACGCTTGAGCAGGACCTCGCAGACGACCTCGCGCAGCTCATGCGGACTCATGTCTTCGCCCTTGGCAATCAAAAGTACCGCAGCACGAAGGTCTTCCGGCGCGTCTTCGCGCACGGTGATCTCAGGGGCCGCTCCTTCATATCCATGTCGCGATGTAAAGCTGGACATCGAAACTCTCCTAACCACGCTCTCTTACTAAGCCCTGATGACATTTCGCGCAAGTTAAGAATTAATCTTCACCTCGCGCGATCGGCACCGTCTTAACGTGCGCCTCGATCGCCTCGACGACATTCTTTGCGATCGGAAGATTCCGCTTCTCCGCCTGCCAGTATTCATGGAACCGGGCGACGGTCTCACGCGCTGTTTCAAGAACGAGGGTTTCAGAGAGCTTGGCGCGCGCAGCCAGATGCAAGAGCTCATCTTCGGAGAATTCATCAAAGCGCTTTGTCCGACTGAAATTCAACGCCGCCTTTTTGTCGGGAATGTACGGGATCGTCGATACAAAATCATATGCCGGGGCGAGCGCTGCGTGTCTGCGGTCGGGATAGATCAAGGACCAGTTTTTCAGATGCATATCGGCATTGCCGATCAACGTGTTGAAGGTCAACCGGCGAATAAACTCGGCAACGTCGTCATCGCCGCTTTCAATGCCAATAACCGCTGCTATATTACGCGCACTGGCCTTTTTGTATTTTTCGAGAGGATAGACACCGAACACCTGCGCGAAGTCCTCGATGTGAACGGCGCTTCCGTCTTCCAGCCTGTCAAAGCGCTGAATGGCGAGCGCCTGACCTTCCAGAGCGCCGAGACCTTCCGGGAGGTTCTTGATCGCGTCAACATCAACCAGATGAAGCGCTGGCACATCCATACCGATGAGCCGCGCCAGTGTCATCATGGAATATTCGTTCTCGGGCACGCCCGCGAACTCACGGGACGGCAGCTTGATGATCCACGAACCGCCGACGCCCTTCGCCGGAATGGTCAGCCCACCGCGCGCCTCGTGAATGGCAGAAAATTTAAGCTGCACACCGGCGAGTGAAAAGCGCAGCGCGTTCTCATGCCGATCATGACCATCATCGTCGGCATCATCATGGGCATCAGGCGGCCATGCCTTGCCATCAGCAGGCCTGATCGTAATAGCCCCTGGCAAATCGCTACCGAGCACCCAGAGCAGAAAGAAATCGCGCGCGGGATTCACACCGGCGCGTTCTGCCAGATAGGTACGCATATGCCCTTCCGGCAGCAGATTGGAAAAGAACGGCATGACCTTGGTCTGAGTCGGCTTGAACTCTGTTATCAACCCGCCAAGCTGGTCCTTGAAACCCAGCCCGAGCACCGGCCGGTTTTCATTAGCGATATAATCTTCGTTGAAGGCAAAGAGTATACGGTCACCGCTAACGCGGGTCAGCGTGCCAATTGGCTCACCATAGAGCAGGACATCAAGGACGGTGACATCAGCCATGATCGTCCTCATCCAGGCTATAGGCCGGGCGCACCGGCTCACTCTCGGCGCTGTCCGCTATGCCGTGAGCGAGCGCATTGCGCACGGTACGAAGCTGCGAATACGCTTCGCGGAGCGCGTTCAGACCCGCCGTCGTATCTTTAAAGGCCTTCACTGCTGTAAAGGCATTGCGGATGGCTTCCAGGTCGTGCCGGGGAATCCGAAAATGCTGAAGCTCGCGCACCTGACGCTGAAGCTGGGCCAGCTCCGTCAGCGACGGATACAACTCTGAAAGATTGGCAACACTGTCCTGAAGACGCTTCAGCTCTTTGAGCGTCTGTCGCGAAGCATCGTCGGTGGCACCCAGGGTGCTTTCGGCGCTGGATCGTACAATCGCCTGAACGGCAGAGGTCGCCTTGCGCGGCACAAGCATCAGCTCCAGATCAAGGACACGCCCCAGCTCCACCAGACTGGAAACCCGGAGATCGACCGCGCCGCTCTCAATTTTCGAGATATGGCTTTGCGGCACGCCCGCCTTCTCACTCAAGGCGCGCTGACTCAGGCCCCTGGCCTCACGGGCGGCCTTGATGGTCCTGGCTATATGTTCGATCGCATAACTCATTTTGATACACTTTTATATATCACGTACACTATACGATGTATAATACTATATCCCTTTACAAGACAAGACTCAAGGATTGATCTATCAAAGCAGATCTATACTTAAATATGATATGCCATTATATATCATTCATCAGCCGGCGAGATCCATAAAACTCCTCTGGGCCGGGCAACACGGCCACCATCCATAAACACCGACCCCAACAATCTTCCGGGGCGTTGCGGGGTGTCCCCGCAGACGGGGGTGCGGTGAAAACACCAAAGCAGGTCCGTCCAGGGGGAAGGCCTTCCCCCGTGCCTTCCCACAGCCCTGCGGAGAATATCGGCCATAATCTCCGCAGAATATGCGGAGTATAAGCGCCTGTATCTACGCGAAAAACCGGACTGGTCCGTCTATACCTGGGATGAAAAAGGCCTGGCGACCCCGCTCGCCAAGGTTTCCCGCAAGCAAGGGCGGCGGCTGGGCGACTCGGTTTTGCCCTGGGCAGTGACCGGGGCGAAAAACCGCCCCGGTCTAAGTCGTTACCACCACGAGTCATAGAAGACTGTCTGACCGGCGGCAATCGCCTGCCTCGCCTTGGCGATAAACGCCAGGTCGTCATCGATTTCACGGCCATCGGATTCACCGAAGAAGAAGCCTTCGGTATATGGCAGATCGCCGCCCTTCACATCGGCCTCAAGCCGATCAAGGTCACCGGCACTCAGCACTACGGGCACACAGTTGAACCTGTCGGACGATCCGCCCTTCTCATAATAGAGCGCCTCCATCCAGCCGTGCAGGTTCGGATGCTTGCGCCAGTAATGCAGCTCGGCAGCAATCCCCACCTTGAAGTCCACCGCATCCGCGACGGCTTCCGTTGTCGTCATTGCGTACATATCGAGTCCCATGGCGAAGGGCACCAAATCTTACAACAACCGACCGATTCCTCATGGGCTTCTGGTCGCTTTTTCTTCGACCGACGCGCATCGCCAAAGTCGCTATGAGTATTCGGCCATCCACGTTGTTGAGATTCCAGCAAGACTTGGTACGTCGTAAGTATCGTAGACTGTTTTCTTCAAAGAAAATAACGAAGCCAGGACCTAAAGGCCCGTCTGAACCACTCATTCACGCCATTGTTGAAGTCAAACGCCGCAACCCACGCTTTGGTTGCCCCCGGATCGCATTAATCATTTCCAGGACATTTGGTATCGAAATCGACAAACATATCGTTCGACGTGTCCTGCTCAAACACTATCATCCAGATTTGGCGGCAGTGGCCCTTCGTGCCTCACCTTCCTTGGTCATATGAAAGACAGCCTTTGGAGTGTCGATCTTTTCCGATGTGAGTCTATTCGGCTCAAAAGCCATTGGGTGCTGGTAGTGATGGATCAATTTACCCGCCGTCTCATCGGTTTCGGTGTGCATGCCGGTGACGTTGATGGTATCGCAGTTTGCCGTATGTTTAACCAAATCATTTCAGGAGAAGAGCCACCCCGCCATCTAAGTTCTGAACATGATCCACTATTCGAGTATCACCGATGGCAAGCGAACCTCCGTATTCTTGAAATTACTCCCATCAAAACCGTCCCCTACACCCCGATATCACATCCATTTGTCGAGCGCCTGATCGGTACCATTCGTCGTGAGTTTCTCGATCAGACGCTCTTCTGGAATGCCGTCGATCTGGAGAGAAAGCTTGAAGCGTTCCAGGCTTATTACAACCACAACCGCTCACATGCTTCACTCGAAGGCGATACGCCTGCACAAGTTAGTGGTGAATCCAAACCTAAGACTGCCAATCTGCTACATTACCGATGGCAACCACATTGCCGCGGGCTCGTCCAACTTCCATTGGCGGCTTAGTTACGAATTCGAGACCCACATGTTGATATCTCGGTACCGATGAGTTTTTTGACCACACGCCGTGCGTTCGTCGAAGTCAGATACGACGACACCAGCGAAGAGATCAACGGCAAATCGCTGGACAGTACGACCTGTTCTTAACGCTGGGTTAGCGCCGGGATCTCTGATCAATGCATTAACTCGGTAATGCGGACACATTAACCAAGGAAGGTTTGGCTCAATTGGAGCTTCCTTAACTTGAGCAAGCTAGGCCGGTAAAAGCAAACGGGCACCGTGTTTGCTTTTACCGGCCTCGGTCAGAGCGGAAAACCCGGCCCGCTACCTTATAGGCCGCGTCTTCACAACGTTTCTATTGGGTGATCACCGGAACGATGGCGGGAAGGAACGGAACCACCAAGCTCGATCTGCCCGTATTGGTATCGAACAGTTCCATACTCGAGTTAACCGACTGTGCACAACGCGACGTTGTTACGGCCCCACCTCGGCACTGCGTCACAGCGTAAACCGTCATGCGCCCACCCGGGGGGATACCCAGTTTTTCTCCCGAAATCGCCAGGGACCCTACCTTGCCGGGTGCGACATCTATCATTGTACTCAGCAGAAGGTTACCGGATGCATCGAACAGGCCGACCGTCACCGGGATGACCGCTGTCCGCCCTGTCGGATCCGGCGCCTCGGATACGTGTATCGCCACCGACTCGGTATCGGTCAAACCGACCGGCATGGACAGCGGCGGCTCGGGCTGGGGATTAAAGGCGCTGGCTGAGCCGAATACGCCAAGGCCTGCGACCAGTGCCGCAATTGTTAACCATGCACATTTTGTATTACGCATAACTTTTCCTCTCTGACGGTAATGGCCTTCAACGGGCCGTGAATGAAATGCCCGCAAACGTGCAAACAGTCCGCACGATTCCAAGGCATGTGGAACGCACATCGCTACGAGTTCCGACCAGTCATCAAATCGGAAGGTATGGAAAGAATAAGCCCGCTTGATTTCAATGGTCAACGTGTGCGTCTCGAATTCATAATTCTGCCGTTGAAACGGGTCGTTGCGCAATCTTGCTGCTCTCTGCCAACTTACTCTAAACTCCGCCAGGATGAAGAACATATTCATTCTCCTGGCTCACCTGCTCACCACCGCTGCGAAACTCCTCGGCCCAGGTGGCGCAAAGGCCATCATTGCCGAAACCCTGCTCCTCAAGCAGCAACTGCTGGTTGTCACACGTTCCCGTCGACGCGCGCCAAATCTTTCAACGACCGACCGATTCCTCAGCAGCTTGACCACTCAATTTCGCATAGGGGGATTCGTGTCCTGAAATCACCACCGAGGACCCCGAAAGCCAACAGCCTCTGTGAACGCGTCATCGGCACACTTCGCCGAGAATGCCTTGACTACTTTATCCCGATAACCGGATCCCATCTACGATGTGTCACACAGAACTGGGCATCTCATTACAACAAAGGCCGACCCCACTCGAGTATTGGTCCTGGCATACCTGCCCCGCCACCCGATCTCCCAGTCGCGCCACAAATACATCGACATCGCATTCCAATGCATCTTAAGGTGGTGGCCCGCCCTATCCTTGGTGGCTTACATCATGACTACGGCCTACTCCCGAATGCTGCTTAAATATTTGCGGACCACAAGGGTGAAAAGGTTCGACGGAGTCCGCAGACGCTTTTTTCATCGGAAGCGCGTCACAACCAGTAGTTCCCGCTTGAGGAGTAGGTTCTCGGCAATGACAGCTTTTGTGCCACCGGGACCAAGGAGTTTTGCGACGGTTTGTCAGCAGGTTCGGAAGTCACCGAATGCGGGGCCTTTATCTTCTATACCCACGGCGAACAAGATATCCTGATTGTTCGAACTCTGCACAAACGCATGGATGTCGTGCGCAGTCTTCAGAACTAACACTGTCCAAGCCAGCCCGCCAAGGCGATTATGAGGAGGCGGAAAGGTTGTAGGATGCCGGTCATTGTATGAACAGATTACCCGCAAATTTGCCTGATAATATTATTCTACGGCCCGTTCGAATATTTGCACCATACGGGGTAGAGCCTATAAATAACCTGTTTTCTGCATAAACACCGACATAGTTATGCAACTACAGGGTAAATATAATTTCTCCTTCTCAATTCCCAACAAATTTCTACCAGATCCCCCTCGATGGGCTCATTTAACTGTGCGTGGGGTGCGTTTATTGAAAACGGTAGTGCACCCCTGACGTTGCTCGATTTGCGATTGTATGGCCCCTTTTATTGGACAACTGATACCGTCGTTTCGCTAAGTCACCAGTCAGACCGTTACAGGGTACTGCCGCGTTTCTTTGTGTCTCTCGCAGGCTAATCCCGCTGTTGATCGATGTGTGATTAAGAATTCGGCACGCACAGGGCTATCGCCACCGGCATGAGAGCCCGCCATACCGAGTATAATTTGCTGATTCCGCACAATATTATGACGGGCGTCGACATAGCACCAGCCACCCGATTACAACGCCAAATAATCAGTTTAGTGCAAATCATTCGTAGATTAATATACGCAATTCACGTATAGTCAGCCAATGTTGCTTGTCTTCTTTGAGACTCCGTTGTTCACACGGTTGCTACCGGACTATTTGGACGACGACGGTTATCGAAGGCTACAGAGAGCGCTGCTCGAAAATCCGGAAAAAGGTGACCTGATGCCGGGCACTGGCGGCTTTCGCAAATTGCGTTGGCAAGATCCGCGACGTGGAAAGGGCAAGCGCGGCGGACTACGGGTCATTTACTATTATTTGACGGCGAACCGCCGAATCTGGTTATTCACTATTTACGACAAAGACGAGTTAGCAGACCTTAGCGCCGATGAAAAACGGGCATTGAAGAAAGCCATACAGGCGGAGCTGGCTGCCCGAGGGCGAAAACGATGACCAAGAAACGAAACTTGTACGATGAACTGATGAAAGGTGTCGAAGCCATGCGCCAACAGCGCGAGGGAAAAGTTACCTTGCGCACGCATGAGGTAGAAGAACTTCCCCCCCTACAGATTGATGCTGATCTGATTCGTGAGACGCGCGAGAGCCACAATGTATCAAGGGCTGTATTTGCACGCCATCTACGTGTTTCTGTCCGTACGCTTGAGAACTGGGAACAGGGTCGTGCGAAGCCCAATGCGCAGGCTGCTGCGCTCATTCTTATGGTACGCAAATATCCAGACACTTTGAAAAAGCTTCAGTCGCTCACCGAAGAAGCTGCATAGCGGTATTGTTTTCGTTGGAACCCCGCGTAGTCAAAATACTCATGCGGCTACTGTCGAGTTCTCCGTTACCAAGAGAGTACGCGAGAGTAGCTGTCCCGGTAGGGTCGAGGACTGGCGCGGTAATCCACTAGGTGAACCCTTGTCTGCATTCGGGGTTTCCTCCTTCGTGCCCGTGTAGGGTTTACCGTAATCCCGTTTCCAGCCCCCGCCTCATCGCACGCAGCAAGCGGATTTGGAGAGTAGCGGCGGGAATCCCCGTAGTGGGTACGTCCCACCGCCCTCGTAGAACCGAACAGGGTGCGTTACACCATTCGGCTCCCAGCCTGAGTCTTCCACAACGGGTCGGGATACAGATTATGGCGGATACGCACCGGGGGTAACCAACGACTATGCAGCGTCGTCCGAAATCGGGCCCAGTCCGTTGAGCGCCGTTGACTACGGCGGTTCAGCCATTTGTATAACAGACGACTGGCGACGTAAGCATACGCCGCCAGTTGCCGGTAATTACCGCTGACACCATAGTATTGGATATGACCCTGCATATACTGCCGAAAACAGCGCAGCATCGCCGTGCCACCGCGGACCCACAGTGATCTCAGACGCTCGCTGAGCGCCTGAAGCTTGCGATGGAACCGCTTGCGTTCGGTTCGCCGGCCAACGACAAAATACCCTCGACGACTGCGATGCACATAATGCGTGAAGCCGAGGAAGTCGAACGTGTGCCTGGTGAATTAGTAATTTCGAGCTGCAAACAATAACCTGGACGGACTTGCCGTGGATGGCGGGTTACCCTACCCTGCTCCACCATGAAGGACCTGCTGATACTCCTCATCCATCTACTGACCACAATCGCCAGGCTCTTGGGACCCAGCGGTGGCAAAGTCATTGTCGCCGACAGCCTGCTCATGAAGCAGCAGCTCCTGATCATGAACCGCACCCGGCGGCGTGCGCCCAATCTCTCGGCACTGGACCGCTTCCTGCTCGGTTTCTGGTCGCTGTTTCTCAGCCCACGACGTATCCAGCGGGCTGCCCTGATTATCCGGCCCTCGACGTTGCTGAAATTTCACCGCCTGCTCAAGGAACGAAAGTACCGATTGCTGTATTCTGCAGGCCGCAAAGGCAAGCCTGGCCCCAAGTGCCCTTCACCCGAACTCATCCAGGCTATCGTCGAATTAAAACAGCGCAACCCACGCTTCGGCTGTCCACGAATCGCCCAGCAGATCAACAAGGCGTTCGGCACCGATATTGATAGAGATGTCGTCCGGCGTATCCTTGCCACCCCTTACCGGCCGGTCCCCGGTGGTGGCGGACCATCGTGGCTAACCTTCCTCGGTCACACAAAGGACAGTCTTTGGAGTGTTGACTTGTTCCGCTGCGAATCCATCCTGTTAAAGAGCCACTGGGTACTTGTCGTCATGGACCAGTTTACGCGTCGCATCATCGGCTGTGGTGTCCATGTCGGCGCTGTGGATGGCATCGCTCTCTGCCGCATGTTCAATTCGGCCATCTCTTGCAGGGGTGCTCCGAAATACCTCAGTTCTGATAACGATCCACTATTCCTTTATCACCAATGGCAAGCGAACCTGAGGATACTTGGTGCAGACGAAATAAAGACTGTCCCGTATACACCACTATCGCATCCATTCGTCGAGCGACTGATCGGAACGATCCGCCGAGAATTCCTTGACCAGACGCTGTTCTGGAATACCCAGGATCTTGCGCAGAAGCTGGATGGATTTCGACAGTATTACAACGCACATCGTGTGCACACCGCGCTTGATGGCATTACGCCATCAGAATTCTCCGGTGACACTACCATCCACCGCGCTGCCCTCAGCAATCTCCACTGGAAATCTCATTGCCGTGGCCTCTATTACCTGCCCGTAGCCGCGTGAACAGTAATTCGCTATAAACACCCGCGATGGGCTGATTTAGCTGTGAGTGGGGTGCGTTTATTGGGAACAGTGGTGCACTCTGGCGCTGCCTGATTTGCGGTTGTATGCCCCTTTTATTGGAGAGCTGAGATGGTCGTTTCTCCAAGCTGCAACAATCAGACGATTACAGGGCAATTCCGCATCTTTTTTGCGTCTCGCCGGTTATTCACGCTGTTGATCGACGTGTGGTTAAGAATTCGCCATGCACATGGCATAATTACCAATTCGAGACAAACACCCTGTTTTTTCATAAACTTATGCACGCTAGCCTCGCGCTCAGTTGCAGCAAATAGATCGGAATGGACGTACAATACCTGAGGGTGTCACGATTGGGTCACGGTGCGATATTCGCGCTATGTAATATTGATTGATAATATCTTCACATTAACTGCACTCGGAAAACGGTTATGGACTTGGATCAGCTCGATCGAATTACTTTTGATCCCGCCGTTATGGGCGGCAAACCGTGCATCAGAGGGATGCGGGTAACCGTCGGGATGATCGTCGGGATGATCGCGAGCGGCCATGACCGGGGCGAGATACTGGCTCTGTACCCCTACCTTGAAGCTGATGACATTGTACAAGCATTGAGTTACGCCGCCTGGCGCTCTGAGGAAGTAGAAACAGTGATCGGTCAGTAATGAGGCTGTTGTTGGATATGAATCTATCCCCGGCCTGGGTATCCATACTCGAAGATGAAGGTTGGGAAACGCAGCACTGGTCATCAGTCGGCAAACTTAACGCACCTGACGTTGAAATCATGCGTTGGGCACGGCAAGAAGGTTACGTCGTTGTTACCAATGATCTGGATTTCAGCGCCATCCTGGCGGCCACCCGTGCAGAAGGCCCCAGCGTTATTCAAATTCGAGGACAAGACCTGAGTCCCAATTCATTGGCGCCGACGCTTGTCTCGGTTCTACACCAGTCTGCTGAAGACCTCGAAGCAGGTGCGATCCTGACGATGGATTTGCGCAGTGCTCGACTGAGGACTCTTCCGTTAAGTCGATAAATAAGGCTATATCCGGAATTCGCAACGCATGTTCACGTTCTCAGCCTCGAGCTATGTCCGACCCATCAATCATCAATTTACCTGCACGACGCTGCCCATACCTCTCTCCCATTTGAGATAGCCAAATATTTATTTGATTAATACTGGTAGTTTTTTTATTTGTTATACTTCAGGTAGCACGTAAAGGGTTGATACCCCACCTTGCAATCCGGACTTGTGGCGGGAGGTAACTTTATGCTGCGTATTCGTGTATCCATGAAATTCACCGATGAACCGGTCAAGCGCACCCCGGTCGCCCTCTACCTGGACACCGATCCCGAACACCCGATCCAGGGCGCCACGGACCGCGGGGGTATTGCGGTGTTTAATATTCCGCCTGCCAGTGGAAAAATCGTGGTTAACGGATCAACCCGTTATCACGGGCGACTGGACGGTGACATTGTCATCGAGCTCTGGTCCCCGACCGATTCCGATACCGTGGTTGAATTCGGAGCACCGGGCGGTGGTGAAAGCGGCAGCATCGCCTACCCTGGTATGCAGATCCGTACGCTCAGGGTGAATGGGCACGATGTCAAAACCGACAGTGAAGGCTATCTGGTCAATCTGGGTGACTGGTCCGAAGGTTTTGTGCGTGCAGAGGCTGACCACGAAAACCTGGAGCTGACCGACGAGATTTGGGAGGTGATCCGCTTCTTGCGGGATTTCTATGAAAGCCACCAGGTTCAGGCCAATGTACGCGAGATTATCAAGCACTTTCGCAAGATCTGGGGACCGGAGCGCGGCAGCAACCGGTATTTTCACACACTCTTCCCACGCGGCGGCCCGCAAAAACAAGGGAATCGACTCGCCGGTCTGCTGCGTACCAAGGGCGAACACTAAACGGCAACCAAGAATTAAAAGGTCAATGCCCTGGGCTTATGCGCTATGTAAGGTCCGCAGCAGGGCCGTGCGGTTAACAATCAGATCAGCCAGCGTGTAGGTGTCCAATACCGCGTAAAAAGCCTGTGCCGCTTTTTGAAATGCCCCCCGCAACAGGCATGCCCGTTCTATGCGGCAGTCCGACCTGTCCTTCGAGAAACACTCCACCAGGACACTACCCGCCTCTGACTTGCGCACGACGTCGCCAATACGGATACGGTCCGGGTCAATTTTCAGCTCCACTCCGCCGCCTTTGCCGCGGGTTGTTACCACGTAGCCCTCGGCGGCCAAAAACAGAATCACTTTCATCAGATGGTTTTTGGATATGCGATAGGCCTCTGCAATCTCTCCGACCGGCGCGCGCTGGTCAGCGTGCGTGCCGAGATAAATCAGCACGCGTAATGAATAATCTGTAAATGTCGTCAATCGCATCGAAAAGACCCTATTGCCAATTTCTGACCTGGCCCGGCCACTATACCCTCAACAGAATGAGCTGAGCAGATAATAAGCACGACTTTATGCCGGTTTTCTATCGCACCTTTTAATAGTAGTATAACTAATACCACTTTTAAATATCGTTATCTGGATACTGTCGTGAAAAGCATTCCAGACCGAGGAGCGAAAACCGCCACCTGGAATATAGTCACATATTCATGACACAAACTGGACTGACCTCAAGTTGCCGCGACCATGCCACTGATGAACATCGATGACCCCGCGTCCAGACCCGATCCCCGGATCGCGCTTTTCGATCTGGGCTTTCGGCCCTTTTTCCTGCTCGCCGGTATCGCTGCATTCTTGCTGATCGTGGTGTGGCTATACATTTATGCACACGGCCAGTTTACACCCCGATATTACGGGGCCATCACCTGGCACAGTCACGAAATGGTTTTCGGTTACACGGTCGCGGTGATCGCAGGGTTTCTATTGACCGCGGTACGCAACTGGACCGGAATACAAACACCCGGCGGCATTGCGTTGGCAGGCTTGGTGACAATCTGGCTGGCGGGCCGGATTATTCCATTCCTTTCCGACGAGTTGCCGCACTGGATCATTGCCGGTGTGGACATCGCGTTTCTTCCGGTGCTCGTGATCACCTTGTCGGTTCCAGTGGCGCGCAGCCGGCAGAAACACAATCTGGTGTTTCTGTTCCTCCTGGCCGCGCTGGCAGTGGCGAATTTAATGGTCCATTTACAGGTGCTTGGATTTACGCAAGCAACGGGAAAGCCAGGCATCCACTTCGCTGTCTACCTGATCGTGTTCCTGATTGCCATTCTCGGTGGACGGGTTATTCCTTTCTTCACCGAAAAAGGCATTGCTGGTGCCAGGACACGCCAATGGAAAACTGTCGAGTTCCTTTCACTGGGTTCTTTGATCGTCCTGATGGTCTTTGACCTGATCGACGCCGCGCCGTCGGCAGTTGTCCTGGTCGCGATACTCGCGGCAATCGGGCACGGGATACGCATGTATGGCTGGTACCAGAAAGGGGTCTGGTCGGCCCCCCTGCTCTGGGTCCTTCATCTGGGCTATGCCTGGTTGGTGGCAGGTTTTGTATTGAAAGCGCTGTCAGCAGCCGGGCTGGTCAACCCGGCGTTGGCCATTCACGCCTTCACCTCAGCTGGCATTGGCACCATGACACTCGGCATGATGGCGCGCGTAGCGCTCGGCCATACGGGTCGACCCTTACGCATTGGAACCAGCATGACCTGGGCCTTTGTGTTGATCAACCTCGCGGGACTCTGCCGCGTGTTATTGCCGATGATTGCCCCAGGGAGATACGGTGAGTGGATTGTATTGGCCGGGACGTTCTGGAGCACGGCATTTATGCTTTTCGTGATTTCCTATGCCCGTGTTCTAGTCCAGCCACGAATTGACGGACGACCTGGTTGAAACACCACCCCTGCCATGTCTTATCACGTTGCTTTTCCGATGCGACACAACCAGCCCGTTTTGGTGCGCGATCGTAGACAATGAGTGCGACAAGCATCTGTATAAATACCAAGGCAGTTTGGGAAGTTAACGACAGGACCAGCCGAGGATAAAGATCATGACAGCGGACAATTCCAGGCGCGAACACAGGCTCGAAGCACTGACCAGGATTGTCCGCGAAGTTGACGTCGCACCGAACCTGGATGCCGCACTCAGTGTCATCGTACGCCGGACGCGGGAAGTTATGGAAGCAGATGTGTGTACCGTATATTTCACTGTTCACGAACAGCGCCGCCATGTGGTCGCGGCGACAGACGGCCTATCGTCGGACCTGGTAGGACGGGTACAAGCCGGTTTTGGCCGGGGGTTGATCGGACAGGTGGCCGATAGCAGCCGGCCTGTCAACCTGGCCCGGGTACCGAAAAAACTGGATGAGGAGTTTCTCGCGCAATCGGGGGCCGGCTACTACCACGCGTTTCTCGGAGTTCCTGTGATCCACAAGCGCCGTGTTCAGGGCGTGTTGCTGGTGCGACAGCGCGAGGCTCGCCGTTTTGACGACGCGGACGAAGCCTTTCTGACCACGCTGGCCGCCCAACTTGGCAGTGCGATCGCCTACGCCAAGGCAAATGGCGAAATGTGCAACCTGTGCCAGGCGGAGGCGGGCAAGTCACAGCGGTTTGACGGACTTCCCGGTGCACCCGGAATCGCCATGGGCAAAAGCTTCATATCGTTCACGGCGGACCTTCAGGCCGTTCCCGACCGTAAGCCTGACGACCCCGTCACGGAGGAACGGCGCTTTCGCCAGGCAGTGTCGGCAGTGCGTGGGGAAATCACCCAGATTGCTGACGAACTCAACGCGGCGCTTTCGTCGGCGGATCGTGCGCTATTCGATGCGTACGTACTCATGCTGGATAGCCCGGAAATCGTGGATTCGGTCGTACAGCGCATTCATCGAGGCAACTGGGCGCCGGGCGCGCTTCGGCAGACGATCGAAACTCACGCACAGCGGTTCGAATTGATGGACGATGCGTATTTGCGTGAACGCGCCACGGACGTCCGCGAGCTGGGTACCCGCCTACTGCTGTGTCTGCAAGGTAGCTCTGCAAGCCTCGAGAATTGCCCGCCGGACAGCATACTCGTTGGCCGCCGGATCAGCGCCATAGATCTTGGATTGCTTCCTCCCGGACGTGTATGCGGCATTATTTCGGCAGAGGGATCCTCGCTTTCCCATGCTGCGATCATCGCCCGTGCCTTGGGGCTTCCGGCCGTGGTCGGTGTCGCGAATCTACCGCTCTCCGCCCTGGACGGTCAGGAGATCATAGCAGACGGCAATACGGGCCAAATATACCTCAAGCCTGACCCGGCTCTGCGTCAGGCGTTTAGTTCGCTTATCGAGGACGAGCGCGAACTCAGTGAGTCGCTGGCATCGCTGCAGCATCTTCCAGCGAAGACGCCGGATGGCATGGAGATTGCCCTGTATACGAACACCGGCCTCGCCGCCGAGCTGTCGCTCGCCACTGGCGTCGATTCTGCGGGCATTGGGCTGTTCCGCTCCGAGCTGCCATTCATGCTTTATGACCGATTTCCCAGTGAACAGGAACAGATCACCCTTTACCGACAGGTACTGGAGGCGGTCGCACCTCGGCCAGTCAACCTGCGCACGCTGGACGCCGGCGGAGACAAACCGCTGGCCTATCTGAAAATCGATGAACCCAATCCCGCACTGGGATGGCGCGGTATCCGGCTCACCCTGGACCATCCGGATATCTTTCTCACCCAGCTGCGTGCCGCACTTCGCGCAGATATCGGCATCGGCAACCTCCGCTTACTGTTGCCAATGATCAGTGACAGTAACGATTTAGAACAGGCGCTCGCCCTGATCGACCAGGCGAAACGACAACTGCTCGAAGAGGGCCTTGCAGTTAAGCGTCCGCACGTCGGTCTCATGATCGAAGTACCCGCAGCCCTGTTTCAGCTGCAGCAATTGGCGCAACGGGTAGACTTTCTCTCCGTTGGCACCAATGATCTTGTACAGTACCTGCTTGCCGCCGACCGTAACAACCCCAGGGTATCCGGGCGCCTGGATCCCTGCCATCCTGTACTGCTGCGCGCCCTCCGGCAAATCGTTCATACTGCCAGATCTACTGGCAAACCCGTCACCGTGTGTGGTGAGATGGCGAATGATCCGGGCTGCGCACTGCTTCTGGCCGGGATGGGTTTTGAGGGGTTGAGTATCAGTGCAACGGCGATACCGCGTGTGAAATGGGCCATTCGCAGTGTATCTGCCGCACGCATGAAGACGCTGGCCGAGCAGGCACTCGAACTCGACCGACCGGAACCGGTTCATCGCTTGCTGGAACAGGTATTACAGGATGCCGGACTGGAACGGCTGTACCGGCCGCAACCATGAAGCGCAGGCCAGAACTATCCGGGTTATCAAGCGACCATCACACCGGCCTCGTGCTGGCACGACGCGCCCGTAAAGCGGCGGACGGTGATGACCGGATGGCGCAGGCGGAATGGCAGCGCATCGTCGAGCGTTTCCATACCGAGCTTGAGCCCCATTTTCGCGTCGAAGAACAGGCACTGCTGCCAGCGCTAAAAGAAGCCGGTGAGGCAGCTTTGGTTGAACGAACGCTGCATGAGCACGCGCGATTACGCACACTTGTTCTTGAGCCGACAGCCAGGCATCTGTCGACCTTCGCCAACCTGCTCCGTGACCATATCCGTTTCGAGGAACAGGTGCTTTTTCAACGAGCAGAGACACTCATGGACGCCGAAGCATTGGCAAGGATCGCCGCACTCTACGCTGCCGTACAACGCACCGACTAGTCAGCTCTGACAATGATAACGAGGCAGTTTAACCTGTGCTCCAGGCACGCGGGCGCTGCATACCGGCGATTTTGCAGGCCTGTTTGACATAGCCATAGGGAAACAGCTCAAACAGCCGTTGTTTGGCCACCTTTTTGTCATAACCATAGGCTTCGACCAGCTGCCTGGTGACATGGCGCACATCGGGCGCCACCTTATGCTCCTGCCAGTAGTCCCGCATGAAGTGAAGAATCGGCCAGTACCGTTCGGTGAGTTCGAGTCCTTCTTCTCTGGCGAGCTCCAGGGCGGGACCTTCGTTCCAATCCTCGGGATTGACGACATAGCCTTCGACGTCGCGTAGAGTTTGCGAACTGCTCTGCATGTCAAACGCTCCTATACATTAGCTGTTACTACTATATCGCCAGGAATTAAGCCTAGTGAAACGATATTTTTTGCTACTTAATATCGCATTCTTCGATTTGTACTCGCTGACCATGGGTTGGTGGCGGATTTTGCATAGCTGGGCCTGCGACATATTCTCAACGAAGGTTGCGACGGGTATTTATCGAGCACTGCTCAACCCGTTACCAGCCCCTGGATCCCCGCTGCCAGCTCACGCAGACCGTGCAGGGCGCGACGCAATTCGTCGCTGTCGGCCTCGCGTGGAAACACCTATAAGCCGGGTGCATGAACTCGGGCCCGTCGCTGACCTGGAACAGGCGGCCGTCATCGATAAAAGGTTGTGCCATGCGGATGGGCAGGAAACAGCATCCACCATTGGCCAGAATCAGCTGCACGCCGAGCCAGCCGATATTGACCACTTGCGGCGGTCGCTCCAGGTCCGGGTAGCTTTCGCGGTGTTTGACATAAAAACCGGGACCCCACTCGACATAGATATAATTCTCATCGGGCCAACGGGTGTCGGGGCATGAACTGACCAGCACCAGTGTTTCGTCGAACAGGTGTTCGACGACCATGCCGGGGGCATGGCTCGGGGTATACATCAGGCCGATATCCAGGGTGCCTTCGACCAGGCGCCGCATCAGATCCTCTTCGAAACCGATTTCGCTACGGGTGGAGACGTCGGCAGTGGCCTGCCGCATCCAGCCTACCCAATGCGGCAGAAATCCTTCCCACAGCGCAATGCGTCCACCAATCCGTATGCTGGCCCGAAAGCGACTCGGCAGACCGACGTTGTGCCGGGCCTGCTCTACCGTCAGCACCAACCTCTTGGCGTGCTGCAGGAAGCGGCGTCCGGCCGGGGTCACCGTGGCGCCGGCGCGGTCACGTACGAACAGTCGGGCGCCAAGATCGGACTCCAGGTGCTGGACCCGGGCGCTGACCCTGGACTGGGTCACGTGCAGCTGGCTGGCAGCTTCCAGAAGACTGCCGTGGGCGGCAATGGCAAGGAAGGTACGGGCCTGTTCGATGTCCATAATGGTGCAGATCCTATTCTTATATCTGAGATTCCGATACTGATCCCCAATAAATATCGTTTGTCTAGTATTAGATTGCCCTAATATGATGCCTCATGGATCAAGGACAAGAGATAGCCATGCCCACTTTTATGGGCGCCGTGCGCCGCTTCGCCGGCATAGGCGCAAACAGTACCGACCATCTGGAAAAGTGGGTATCCGGTGCCGGTGGTCTCGCCGGAATACTGGGGGTGGTACTGGTCAGCCAGACCTGTCTGGGATTCAGCGGCGGCGCGGCCCTGGTTGCTTCTATGGGTGCTTCGGCAGTGTTGTTGTTCGCGGTACCACACGGGCCGCTGTCCCAGCCATGGGCCGTGCTCGGCGGACACCTGATATCCGCCGTCGTCGGTGTCGCCTGTACCCGCCTTGGACTGGATTTCATCCCGACCGCTGCCCTCGCGGTCGCGCTGGCGATTAGCGCCATGTACTACCTGCGCTGCATCCATCCGCCGGGGGGCGCTACCGCCTTGTCTGCTGTCGCCGGGGGGGAGTCGGTCCACGCGCTGGGCTTTCACTACGTGCTGACACCGGTGTTGCTGAATGTGCTCGTCATCCTGTCAGTCGCCATCCTGTTCAACCTGGCTTTGCCCTGGCGCCGCTACCCAGCGGCGTGGGCGCGCAAACCTGAACCCCCGGCCGCGCCAGACGACAGCGCGCAAACCGCCGCAGTCTTTTCCCGTGAAGCCCTCACCACCGTGGCCAAGGCTATCGATCCGACACTGAGCGTCAGCAAGGATAATCTAGAGACTATTTGCACTCTTGCGCTGCGTAATTCAACCGATGCTGGCAGCATGCACCCTGCGGACATCCTCGTCGGCAGCTACTATTGCAATGGGACGTTCGGCCCGGACTGGCAGGTGCGCCGGGTAATCGACTTCTGCGGTTCAGGCGCAACTGAGCCCAGCGCGGAGGAGATCGTGTCCTATCGCGTGGTAGCCGGCAACAAACGCCGTCAGACGGGTACCGCCAGCCGCGAAGCCTTCACGGACTGGGCCCGCTACGAAGTCTATCTGAACGAAAATTCATGGCAGCGTGTCGACACGACGCCCTGCCCCGAGGTGGCGAATAATGCCGCTTGAACCTGCAATGACCGGAGAGACACATGACCAATCCGCATGATGAACGCAAACGCCCCGGCCGCGCAGACTTTCAGCAGGCGCTGCAGAGTATGGGCACCTATATGGATATCACCGTTGACGATCTGATGACGCTGGCACAGCGAGCGGAGCAGTTGGCCAGCCGCCGTGATGCCGAAGCTATCGGCGTGGCCCGGGTGATGAGTCAGCCGGTTCGAAGCGTACATCCGCAAACGCCGTTGAGCGAGGCCGCACATCTGATGGTCAGCGAACGGATCAGTGGCCTGCCGGTCGTCGACGATGCCGGACAGCTCGTCGGCCTCATTACCGAGGCGGACTTCCTGCG
Source organism: uncultured Gammaproteobacteria bacterium (assembly GCA_963814945.1). Classification (GTDB taxonomy): domain Bacteria; phylum Pseudomonadota; class Gammaproteobacteria; order DSM-19610; family DSM-19610; genus Thiogranum. Next base: position 19,351 of record CAWFEQ010000015.1, on the reverse strand, counting down.
CGCCCTCGGGGTACCGGCCCATGAGCCGCACCACACCCTGTGGCAGACCCTGGAATCTCTGTTCAGCCACCTCACCCACCACGGCGAACTGGAAGCGCCGGACGACCCGGTCACGGCGCATATGGTAAAAAACGTGGTCTGCGTGGGCCCCGAGCAGGATCTGCACGATGTCATCGAGGCGATGAAGCGCAACAACGTCAAGCGTGTCGTCGTCTGTGACAAGGATCGTCGGGTCCTCGGCATGGTCACGCGTTCGGACCTGGTACGACTTTTCTTCGACCGCTATACCGAAGCGCGTCCGGGCTGAGACATCGATCGCTTTCTGCTGACAGGCAGGTCTGCTATCTCTTCGAGGCCATCACGGGTACTGGTGCTCGCGGCAAATCCGTATCACATCTTGCTCTGTTAACGGCTCTCCAGTCAGACCGCAAAGGTAGCCCACTTCGCGTCTCTGATTGAACCGGCAGGTATGACAGGGTGCGAAGGTTTTGAAACTATTTGCCTTTTGAACTGAACGCAGCAGTACGCGCAGCGCCTCTACAGTCGCCTGTCGTGCAGATTCTGAAAGCTCATCGATCCTGTCTGTGGCGAATTGTTAATCACGCGATAATTCGTCGGTTACAGCTAGATGAGAAAATTGCCGTGCAATGGTTGATAGCGCATGTGGAGGCCCTGGTTTTTGACTAGGTGGTCGGAAGAAAACATAAGCCGTTGATTAGGTCATGATGTGACGAGGAGCATAAAAAAACAGCAAGTGGAACGACTACCATCAATCGCATATAACTTGCTGTTTTTAAAGGATGGCGCGCCCGGAGAGATTCGAACTCCCGACCGCCTGGTTCGTAGACACGCCTCTCAGTTTATGTATCTGCATGATAGTATAAATGAATCCGGCTTTTTAATTCCCAACAAATTTCCTCCAGACCGCCCGCGATGGGCTGATTTAGCCATGAGTGGGGGGGCATTTATTGGGAACAGTATTGCACCCCGAGGTGGTCCGATTTGCTGTTGTATGGCCCCTTTTATTTGGACAGCTGATACTGTCGTTTCGCTAAGTCACCTGTCAGACCATTACAGGAAAATGCCGCGTGTTTGCGTCTCTTGCAGGCTAATCCCGCTGCCGATCGATGCGTGATTAAGAATTCGCCACGCACAGCCGGCGCGCGCAAGCGCAGGGGAGCTGACGCGAACGATAACGAGCCACTCACATCACATGGCAATCGGTCACCTCTCTTTCCGCGCTTAAGTGCTGATTATGCTGTATAATTTGCTCTTAAGAGCAGATCCATCTTGCCAACTAAAAACCTTCTGCTATGCTTTTAAGTACAGATTAACTTGGTTTATTATCCCTTAAGAGCAGATGACAGCAAAAAACACATTATTGAGTGCCCCGCCCTACGCGGTTGAGCAGACCTTGAAGCGCCTGGGGGCAGACCTCCGGACGGCAAGGCTGCGCCGGAACCTGACCATCGAGGACGTTGCCGAAAAGATCGGCACGGGACCGCGACCGGTCTCCGATGCCGAGAAAGGCAAGCCTTCGACCAGCGCGGCTGTCTATATCGCCCTGCTCTGGGTTTATGACCTGCTGGACCAGATGAGCGACGTCGCCAGCCCGGAACGGGACGAGCACGGTCTCTCGCTCTCCAGGAGCCGGGAGCGCGCCCGTGCACGCGAGAAAAAGGAACTCGACAATGAGTTCTAGGGATAGCGCGACTGAATGCTACGTCTATATCGCCCTTCCGGGTGAAACGTCATTCGTCACGGCGGCAAGGTTCGCGCTCACGACAGACCGGCGCGGTGTTCCGACCGGCCGGCTTGTTTATGGGCGGAGCTATCTGCAACGGCAAAATGCGGTCCCGATCGACCCGATTGAACTGCCACTGAGCGAGAGGACCTATTCGACAACGCGCCTTAAGGGCGTGTTCGGGGCATTGCGCGATGCCAGCCCCGATTACTGGGGCCGGCGCGTCATTGAAAAGCGCAGTGGCAAGGCTGAACTCGGCGAAATGGATTATTTGTTGTTCTCACCCGATGACCGGGCCGGTGCCCTGGGGTTTGGCCTCAATCAGGAGCCGCCGGCCCCATTGCGGAAATTCAATCAAACGATGGATCTTGCGCGGCTACAGGAACTGGCCGACGCGATCATTGCCGATGAGGACCTCCCGAAAAATGCTGAGGCCGCACAGGCCCAGGATTTCCTGAATGCAGGAACATCCATGGGCGGCGCGCGTCCGAAGGCGGTTGTCGAGGACAAGGATGGCCTCTGGATTGCCAAACTCAACCGCAAGGATGACAAGTGGAGCCATGCACGGGTTGAACATGCCATGCTGGAGCTTGGCCGGGAATGCGGCCTGCACACCGCAGAAAGCCGTGTTATGACGATTGGCGACCGCGACGCCCTTCTCGTGAAACGCTTCGACCGGCAAAAGACGAAAGATGGCTATCGGCGTGCGCGCATGCTGAGCGCTCTGACCTTGCTGCGCGCCGAAGACACGCACCAGGACCGCGACAAATGGTCCTATGTTCTGCTTGCCGAAGAGCTGCGGCGTATTTCCGTACAGCCGAAAACCGATGCGCCCGAATTGTTCCGGCGCATGTGCTTCAATGCCTTGATCTCAAACAGTGACGATCACCCGCGCAACCATGCTGTGATCGCGACGGAACTGGACTGGAAACTATCGCCGGCTTACGACCTGACGCCAAACCCGCAGATCAGCAAAGAGAGACGCGACCTTGCTCTGGCCTGCGGCGATATGGGCCGCTATGCCAACGCCCATAATCTTCTGTCGCAAAGTGCGCGCTTTTTGCTTGATCATGACGAGGCAAACGCGATCATTGATGACATGGAAAAGATCGTCAGAAACCGCTGGTATGAGATCGCGCGCCGTGAAGGCGTCACGGACAAGGACTGTGAAAAAATCGTGGGAGCCTTCGTCTATCAGGGACTCAGGTTAAACATCACCGCGACAGAGTAAGCGTGGTTTGCCTGTCACACAGAATAATAGGCCGCTGCCTGAATTCGTACGGCGTTTGGTGCGTCTCGGCGAGGCGCACCCAATCTGACGCCTATCGACCGAATGCTGCTCGGTTTCTGGTCGCTGTTTCTCAATCCACACCACATTCAGCGAGCAGCGGTCATTCTCAGGCCATCGACACTTTTGAAATTTCACGACATGCTCAAGAAATGTAAATATCGATTGCTGTATACCGATGTGGTCAAGAAACTCATGCGGCTACTGTCGAGTTCTCCGGCACCAAGACAGTACGCGAGAGGTGTTGTCCACAGGTCACCTTTAGTGTAATGGAATAGCTGTCTTCTTCAAGGCGGAAGCTTCATCCACCAAGGCAGATCGCCGTGGCCCAGGACGTTCACTTCTCAACTCCCGATGAATGGCGACATAACGCGCTATCTTTTCGACCACGGCTGGGTGCTCCGAAACTTCGCGGGCCCACTGTAAGGCAACATCATCCCATAGATTCAGCAACTCTTGAGGCACCTCAACGGCGTACTCAATCCATGCGAGGTTGCTACCGTGCCATATATCAAGTCGCTGGGGACTTCGTCCCAGTAGGAAGGGTACGAGATAGAGGTTCTCAAGCATGGTTTGGTAGAGCTTGTTAAACGCCTCTTGCCTGCGACCACTGCGGAACAGCGCCAGTGCCCAGGTCAGATATTGGTAAGGGTCTCCGCCGTCGTCGGGGTAGGCGCCTTCATACCAGTCGAAGGAAGCCAGCGCACCGTCGACATCTCCCATCAACATGTACAGTGGCCCCAGCAAAAACCGCTTGCCGTAGCCGTCTCCACCGTATCCCTCTTCCAGATCCCTTTTCAGGGCACGTTCGTAGCGGCGAATTCGCTCGCGGATGCGCTTAGGATCGGTGGGAAACAGGTCGGCCATCATCGTCCACAGGCGGGATCAAAGCTGGCGCGACCGTGTAAACGTCACACTCATGCAGCGTCCCGATGGTAATATTTCAGTAGCCCACCCAGGCGTTCTTTACAGCCGACTGGGCCGTCAGCACGCTTCATTGCTTGCGTGGCGGCTGGAAATAGCAGTACATTGCCTTTGCCTTGATGATTTCGTTCGGCATGATAATGGGCGAGGTATTCACGCAATGCGCCTTTTAGCGACACTTCGCCAAACAGTATCAGCTTCGACAAACAGTCGTCCTTAACCGTTTTCACCCAGCGCTCTGCAAATGCATTCAAATTCGGACTGCGTGCCGGGAGCGGCAGCGTCTTGACCTCGCCGGATTCGATGATATCCCGAAATGACTGACAGTATTTGGTATCACGGTCATGGATGAGATATCTGCAATTATCGAGAAATCCCCACTCATCCATGGTGACATTCCTGGCGATTTGTTTCATCCAAGCGTCATTAGGATGTCGAGTGATGCCGGCAACCTCAACGTGACGGCTCTCCAAACGGATAAAGAACAGCACGTAGTACGTAACTAAACCGCGCAGCGTCAGCACCTCCACAGAGAAAAAGTCGGTACCCGCAAGGACAGACATATGTGCACGGATGAAGTCGGTCCACGTTGTAGTGCGCTTGCGATCCGGTGCAGGTGGAATACCATGGCGCTGCAGAATATTGCCAACCGTTTGGTCGGATAGCCTGTAGCCGAGGTTCGCCATGGCACCCACAATGCGATCGTAGCCCCAATCCGAATTCTCTTTGGCCATTCGGTCGGGTAGAAATGCGGCGTGCGCAGCCATAGGCTCAGGCTTGGCCGTTTCGGCGTTTCCGCTTTACGAGCCCGTTTAGCCCTTGTCATGGCTCACATTTCCGCAAGCCCCCCTCTCATCCCGGACAGTCGGATTTCCCGCATCTTATGTGGCGCATCACATAAGACTCGTAATGTGGCGCCGAACGTTATGTGGCCCGGAAGCTCTAACCGCTTGTATACGTTGACGCTGTAGCTGGCTGGGCGCCACATAATCTATGTGATATCCATCAGGTCTCTTCCACAGAGGAGATCTGATGATGTTAGATCAACTGTTCAAACAACCTTGCGCGCTCTCGCGCCAACGAAATGCCCCCCCTTGCATCGGAACGTGCGTCCTTCCTGGCTCAATGCGCCGAGAACGGGGCCGCACCGGGCACCCTGGTGCGTTTGGCACGGGAACTTCTTGTCGTCGTCCAGGAACTGGACCTGGCAAACAACGACGTGATCACACCCCTGGCGATCGAGACCGCCGCTGATCGCTGGGCCCGGCAACAAAAACGCCGGCATCGTGCACAGACGGCCCGTTGGTCGCGGATCTTTTTCCAACAAACCGCTACTCATTGGTTGCGGTTTTTAGGCCGACTGTATAGCCCTGAACCCGAACCAAAACCCTTTGCCTCGCTGGTGGAACACTTTGCCAATGACTTGCAGCACGAGCGCGGATTGGCGTCGGCAACGATCGCCAATTACCGCTGGCACATCGAACGGTTCCTCACCTGGTTCAGCACACAGCAGCGGCTTTTCGCGGAGGTTGCCGTTGCGGATACCGATGCATTTCTTGCCCGCCAGGGGGCACACTGGTGCCGCGTCTCCATCGCTACCAGCGCGAAGGCACTGAGGGCGTTCTTTCGGTATGCCGAAGCGCAACAGTGGTGCCGTGCTGGAATCGCCGCCGCCATCGAAAGTCCTCGCCTGTTCCGCGACGAGACGCTACCGGCCGGTCCCGCTTGGGATGATGTCCAGCAGATCATCCCTCCGAGTGATACAACGCAGCCACGCGGCATTCGCGATCGCGCGATCCTGCTGCTGTTCGTCGTGTATGGTCTGCGCAGCGGCGAGGTCGCCAAACTGCAGCTTGAGGACATCGACTGGGCGTTGGAGCAACTCACAGTCACGCGCACCAAGCAGCACCGCGCCCAGATTTATCCGCTGACCCATGCAGTGGGCAGCGCCATCGTGCGCTATCTCCAGGACGTGCGTCCCGGCTGTGGCTGCCGGGACGTGTTTCTGACCCTCAAAGCGCCGTTTCGCCCCCTCTCTGCCGGCGGCCTCTACCATCTGACCCGCAGCCGCTTTGACCGCCTGGGTGTCCAAACACCCCATCGCGGCCCCCATGCACTGCGCCATGCCTGTGCCTGTCATCTGCTTGCTCAGGGGTTCTCTTTCGAGACCATCAGCGATCATCTTGGCCATCAAAGCCTCAACAGCACACGCCACTATGCCAAGGTCGATCTGACGGGGCTGCGGGAAGTGGCCCGTTTCGACTTGGGAGGCTTACTATGAAACTTGCCCAAGCCGTTCATGACTACATCGCGTTGAAGCAGTCGCAGGGGTGCCGCTTTCACACTGAGGCGACCATCCTGAAGGCCTTCTGCAAGACGCTCGGCGAAATCGCCAGCGTTGACGTGGAGCCGCATCAGGTGAGCAGTTACCTCGCCGGTAGCGGACCGGTGACCCGGCACTGGCACCGTAAGTACGAGGCGTTGAGCGGCTTCTATCGCTTCGCGCTGGGTCGTGGCTACGTACTGCATTCGCCACTGCCCACGACGGTGCCCAAGCGGCCCCAAGCGTTTCGACCCTACATTTGCTCCCAGGAGGAGTTACGTGACATCCTCAAAGCGACCGGCGAGTACGAGACGCCGAAGACCGCGCTTGAAGAAGCGACTTTGCGCACACTGCTGTTGCTACTCTACGGGGCCGGGCTGCGCATCGGCGAGGCCCTGGCGCTGACCCGCGACGATGTCGATCTCGACACGGCCCTACTGACCATCCGCGAGAGCAAGTTTTACAAGACGCGGCTGGTACCGATCGGCCCGAGGTTGGCTGCGGTGTTGCGCAGCTACGCCAATGATCGCTACCAGCGCAGTTATTCCAATGAGCCTGGCGCGACCTTCTTTGTGACCCGCAACGGCACCGCTGTGAAGCGGGGCTTGGCAGAACGTGCCTTTAGGCATCTGCGCGATATCGCGGGTATCGCGCGCGCGGATGGCGCGCGTTATCAATCCCGCCTGCATGACTTGCGTCATGCTATGGCCGTTCACCGCCTCGTCGCCTGGTACCGGGAGGGCGCGGATGTTCAGCAGCTGTTGCCGCAATTGGCGACCTATCTCGGTCACGTCGATGTGGCGGCTACCCAGTGTTATTTGACGATGACGCCGGATCTCCTTCGCGAGGCGAGTCAGTGCTTTGAGCGCTACGCCCAGCCGGAGGTGCATGATGAATGACACCACGCTGCTGGGTCCCTGGGTCCCCGCTTCCTCCTCGAGCACCTCATCGGCGAACGCAATCTCTCGCGTCAGACGCAGCTGAGTTACCGCGATACGCTGTGTCTTCTCTTGCCGTTCGTCGCTGGCCAGTGCCGTCAACCCCTTGACCAACTAACGGTGGAGCAGATCAGCGCAGCGCGCATCCTCGGTTTTCTACGTCATGTCGAGGAGGTGCGTCATTGCACGACGACTACGCGCAATCAACGCCTGGCCGCCATCCGCGCTCTGGCCGGCTTCGTCGCCGCGTACAGTCCCGAGCATATCGCCTGGTGCGGAGATATCCGTCGCATTCCCTTCAAGAAGACCATCCAAGCCGTGGTGCCGTATCTGGAAAAGCCGGAGATGGACGCCCTGCTCAGTGCTCCGGATCGCAACACCAAGCAGGGGCGACGCGACTACGCGCTGTTGCTCTTCCTCTACAACTCCGGTGCGCGGGCGAGCGAGGCGGCGCAGCTGACCATCGCCGACATCGACTTGGCTCAACCGGCGGTACGGTTGCTGGGCAAAGGCAATAAGATCCGCCATTGCCCCCTCTGGCCCGTCACCACGCAAACGCTCACGCCACTGGGTGGCGCAACGGGCATCGACCCAGCGGGCCTTTCTTAATCGTTGCGGCCAACCGATCACCCGCTTCGGTATCCATACGTTGGTCGAACGTTGTGCTCAAAAAGCCGCCACCGTCGTCCCGTCGCTGGCGAGTAAACGCGTCAGTCCGCACACGCTTCGGCATACCACAGCCGTTTTTCTCCTGCGCGCCGGCGTGGACATCAATACCATCCGGGCTTGGTTAGGACACGTCTCAATCAATACCACCCAGGTGTACGCCGAACTCGACTTGGAGATGAAAGCCAAAGCGCTGGCAACTTGCGAGGTCGCTAGGGAAACGACACCTACGGTGCACTGGAGCGACGACGCTTCCTTGATGACGTTCCTGCAATCGCTATAGCGTCGCCACAGACTGACATTATGTGGCGCCCAGGTGGACGAGAGGCTAATCGAGACAATCGGTTAGGGCCTCGGCGCCACATAACGTTCGACGCCACATTACGAGTCCGGTTGGCAGCCAGTGATCATTGGCTCATTCATCACACGGCCTTCCCCTACGAACGGAAGCTTAAATGCACGCACACATACACCCCTCGTCCACGCGGTTTGCCATACGACAATCCCAAGGCTCCGTTTCCATCTTTAATTCGGGCACTGAGTCCCATGATGGTGTCCTCCTTTAGGCAATCACTGTACCTAGAGCCCCTTTGCCTGAGGGCAGGTGTTACCTCCACTCAGCACGGGATTCGAACCCGTGTCGCCAGGCGTTACCCCGGCTTTATCGCTCATACAGGCTCATGCGCCAGACCTAAATCCTCTCACAGCCTCGGTTTTACCCTTGTACCATAAGTCTTTGCAGGTTGCTGCGTCCCCTGCTGGAAGTAGGCCCTTCCCGACGTTATCTCTGCGAATCTTTCCTCACGTGCTTGGACCCCTACCCCGGCTGCTCTCGTGGTGCTCTTACCCGTTTCTTCCCACAAGACAACGGCCTTCCCGATGTAGTGACCCGGTCGGCGCAGTCGCTCTCGCGACCATGGCTTATACCCGTACAGCAATTTAAGTACGGAACAATTTTCGAGGCTGCAGTCATTCACTAATGTTCAGGCCCGTGAGTTTGCTCGCCACCCCGATTGCTCCTACCGCAGTGAGTCGTTATTCCGGTTTCCTTCGGATTCCCTTAGTACCTTACCACTGAAATCTTGAACAAGAATACAAAGAAATACTCATGCCGTATCAGCACAAAGGGTAGGAACAACGAAATATTCACGAATTTTGAGGGACGCGGCGAGGACGCGACGACCGAACTTTGTCAGGTAATACTTGTAACGGCGCCCCACTTTCTTGATCAGCCCATGGGTTCGTAATCGTTTGAGGAGATAGGAAGATTGACTGGGTGATAGGTCGGGTATATAGACCCGCAGATCGGCAGCACGGAAACCGCTGATTGACCATTCGCCACGCCCGATGGTGAGAAAGAGTCGGTAGTCCTTATCCTGGAACAGGTTGAATCCACGGAATGAGCGGCCCTGATCCTTGGCTGGGCTGGACATTTTATCGATGTCCTTGAGCCCTGCGTCAGGATTGTCGATGGCCGCCATATAGGCGAGATAGCGTTCGTTGGCGGCGTTCATCAGCTTGCGCAGATCCCGTAGGCTGTAGATGTTTTTGCGTAACGGGGCCAGTTTCCACTGTTGCCAGCCGTCACGCTGTTCCACCCATCGGTGGATCTTGAAAAAAGAGGCATCGTTGGTTGTGCATTCGACACGAGCCATGATGCCGGCTTTATCGTAGAGTTTGATGCTGGTCGGCCCCATCTGGTGCCGGATGCGTGTACCCTGGATACGGGTGCTGAAATTGTTACCGACCTCACCTTGATAGGCGGTGGTCAGTTTGCGGCCGAGGAAGGTGGCGACATTGTCTGCTTTAACAGCATGCACAGCAGTACGGATAATGGACTCGTAGAGTGGCTGGAATTCGGCCTGTTGGTGGAAGACGACATCGGTGGCTAACTCCACCTGCATAAGGCTCCAGTGGTAACCGGAGCGGAAGCGCTGGTGTACCGGGCAGAACTGTTTGGCCCATCGATTTAGCCGCTGGTGAAGCTGTTTGGCGTCCAAGCGGTCGGCCAGCGTCTGGGCCTGTTTGGGATCGGCAATGGACAGGAAAGCATTGTCCGCCATCTCGAAGGGAATGCCGGCTTTAATCAGCCGCTGGGCCAGCCAGTTATGGCCGTTGAAATAGACTTGCAGGCGGAACGGTGCCCAGGTGGGCACCCGGACGTAACAGAGTCCAAAGGACTCATCGATGAAGTAGAAGTAGTAATGGAGGCATTTGTTGGATGTGGGTTTCAGGGTGGTATGACCTTTTTCCTTGTCATGCCAGGGTCGATAAGCGGTGCAGGATTCCATGGCCGAGAAGATGTGGACCAGGCCGGGATGATTGCCCCGTTTGGCGATGACGGCTTTGATCCGATCCTCCTTGCGAAAGGCCTTGTGGCGACGGATGAACTCGATCTCAATGCCGGCCTCGCTGGCGAGTTGCTCGGCATGGTTGCGCAACTCATCCCGCAGGGGCTCTGCCCATCGGGGGTAATCGAACAATCGGATCTTGTGGTAACTGAGGTAACCCGCCATGGCGCCGGCATAGCCAATATCAGGAAGGGTGCCGGTGATGACGACACGATCGAAGCAGGAAAGCACGCCAGAGATCTTATCCCGGTGGCGCTCGACGAACGGATTCATGATGGCTATCCTTTGTTCTTGCAACTGAGGATAAGGATAGTTGATACAACGAATTTTGGTTCCGGCTATGCCGGGTTAGGGTTCGGTGGGTGTTCCATCGCTTTCGCTCTGGACCTCAGTCGGACTCCCATAGAACTCTTCATGATACCGGCAACCCTCGGGCAGCCGTGGCTTTTACTTCCGCGCATATCTCAGTTCGTTACCTCCCCCAGCAGCGGATATACTAACCGTCCGTTTCGGGCAACTGACGGTAGAGGGACTTTCACCCTCCAAGATTCGCAGCCGTGTCGGCTGCTCCCACTACCCATTGTTCGATCTCATCATCCATTCTGGGGCGGCCCGGGTATCGACGCGACTTGGAGCCATCGAACTTACGTGCGATCAGCCTTCGGTACCAACCCATGATGGTGTCGGGCTTCGCGGTATTAGCCACATCCTCAAGCGCTTTCGGCCAAGGCGATGAGCGATTTCAGCGAGCGTCATTCGCTCCGCGTCAGTGAGCCGCAACGGCGTCTTGAGCTGAGCTTTGAGAATCCGGTTTTCGGCAGCAAGATACTCATTACGCAAAAGGAGTTCCTGGTCCACTGTCCCGATGATATAGGCCAGTATCCGCACCCAATCCATGCTCATCCCCAAGTCCGATTAACATTAATCGCTAGATTGTAGGCCAAATATGCGGCTATTCACAAAAGACCATGACCGAGACATCATATGTTAAACTGCTGATATATCAACGCGGATGAGTTTTTTGACCTCACGGGCAACCGCACTACGCCACTCCCTCCCTGAATTTCTCTTGAGTACCGCGCAAAGCAATATCTTTGCGAAATTCATCGTCGATAGACAAGACCCTGATAGACTACCGATATTCCGGATAGCATCAGGATGAGAATTCGAGACTCATGAGTTACCATTAATTTTCCCAATTTATCACCTTGCCAACACCACCCCGGTCCCGGCATGCACATGATAATCCCCTTGCGCGGGGAGGACGGTGCGTATGCCATCTTGCTTCACCACGATGGCATTGCCATCCACAAGCTTGGTCCATTTGCCTTTGGGCAAATGAAAATCCACGCTCCGGTCACTGCCATTGAGTAAAATCACCAGGGCCTTGCGCATGCGCCACCAGCGATGCCAGGCCGGGGGCGGTTTGAGCACGAAGCCAATGGCGTTGACATTATCGTGATGCGGGTGGCCGGTGGGGTAAATCCAGTCAATGTCCCAGAAAACACTTCTGCCATGGCGATAGCGAAGATGCTGCAGGTAGTGAAAATGGAGGAGGCGTCTGCGCAGGGTTATCAGTTCTGCCACGGCCTTGATCAGGTCCTCATGTAATTGCGCATTGCGCCAGTCGATTTGATTTAAGTCCGGGCGATTATAGCTGTTGTCATGTCCCTGTTTGGAAAACATCAGTTCCGACCCTTCACCCAACATCGGCACACCCTGCGCGGTCAGGACCATCAGGATGCCAAGAAACGCGCGTCGCTTATCGTCTTTGACAAAATCGGCCAGGGTTTTCCCATCATGACAGCTCAGGTAATTAATACATTGCTCTGGTCGCAGCGTCCAACCGCCTTGTCGGATGTGGTTGCCGGTGATGGCATGCATCAGCCGATCGCGATTATGGTGATCACCTTTACCCAGTAAAAACGTTCTGCCGGGTTCGCGAAAATCATCGTTCCACACCGCCCAGCGTGTGTCGGCCAGGTCGTGCGCCAGATCGCCTTTGCCCCATTGGGCGCCACCTAAGGCCCAGGGCTCGGCGATCAGGTAAATATGTTCGGGCAGGCGCTGATCGATCTCGAGCATGGTTTGTTTGTCATGCAAGGCCCCCAGATCAAAACGAAAGCCGTCGAAGTGATAGTGATTCACTAAATGCTCGAGTGTTTCGATGATCATCTCGCGGATAAAGGGATGTTCCGTGCGTACTGTTGGGCCACAGCCGGAACCGTGGCAGAAATCGCCGTTGGCATGTTTGCGATAAACGACATCCTCGCCCCAGGCTTTGACCCACAACTCGGCGCCGTGATTAAACACCACGTCCAGTATCACCGGGATGCCACGGCCGTGCATGGCATCCACCATGGCCATGATTTCCTTGTTGGCTTCGTGTTTGACATGGGCGTAGCTATCACGCATGGCAAGAAAGGACGTGGTGAAGTAGCCCCAATCCTGTCCCAACAATTGATCGTGGGCATGTAGGGGCAAGAATTCCACCGCGACATTCAGCTGTTGCAGGTGGTTTAACACGAAGGGCGACATCGCGCCGACATAAGTGCCGCGATGCGAGTGATGTTTTACGCCCGCACTCGGATGCCGACTCAGTGCAGGCAGATGCGCTTCGTAAATGACAATCTCACGCAACGGCGGCGTCTTGAAGTTGGGATACCGCCAACGATAACGTGTGTCCGTAAAATAGGATCTGACCGCGTTTTCATCGCGCTGGGTGCGGTGCGCCAAGGGATCGGCGATCGTGAAGACGTGACCGTTTTGCACGACATTGAAATGATAGGCGTAGCCGTTGATTTGCTTAAAGGGTCGACGCAGTTTGGCATGCCACGTACCGTCGCCGTTTTTTTTCAATGGTTGCGGATGATCCCATCCCTCGACGACCAGAGACACCGCATCTGCATCAGGCATATATAAACAAATGGCAGGCTTATGCCTGCTTAACGTACTCATCCGATACTCCACTTAATGCTTAATTTCTGCCAACTCCTGATGGCGTTGAGAAAGTAACATAATCATTAAGAAACACCGTGTCCACATGCACAAAATTGGCTATATCCGGAATTCGCAACGCATGGTCATTAGCTCTGGTCTGACTATATAGCGATTTGAGGTACGTTCATACTGTACGAAATTTCGATGGAATGTGCGCAGGAATATCTACATCCCCAGAGGTCAAGTAAATCATGTCAGCGAATGCGTCCAATGTACGGAATCCGCTGGCTCTGTTCTTGACGATTTTGACAATTCGGTTGAGGCCCTCGGCAATTGCGTTTGTCAGGCCCGTGTCGATGAATGCCAGAATTCCATCGTAGTGCCGTTGTACAGTCTCCACGAACTTTTTCATTGGCTCCAAGCGGCTTCTCCTTACCGCTGTCATCCAACCCTTGAGGAATCGTTCCGCAGCCCATTATGCATTGTAGTTCCAGAAACGTTCAAACTCGTCTTTCAGGCGCCATGCTCTGTAGATTCGCCTGTTGCCTTTGTCCAGAGCTCTAAGTGTGCGGGTATCCTTTCTGGAACGAGTGGAGGAATGGCGATACAGAAGCCATCGTAGTCCCCTGAGTGCCTTACGATCAGTGACGTTGGCCTCTCGCCACTGCTCTTTGCGAACCTCATCGACAGCGCCGTTCAACGCCTGTCCAGGACCAGAGCGGCATTGGGGCAATGCGTAGTGATAGCACCGATGTAAGCGTCGCTCATGTCACAACAGCCGGCAGTGATCTGCTGCTTCTGATAATCACTGAGCATGGTATCGAAGAATTGGTCGATGGTTGTCCTACCTTTGCCTTCTCCAACCCACAGTACGACGGAACGCTCCAGATCGTAAACCAGCGTGGCATACTTGTGTACCTTGCAATACGATATCTCGTCGATCCCTATTGTTTTCACGCCTCGTATCCTGTGACCAGCACGGATGCGCTTGATGCATCGATGAAGCTGATCCGAGAGCGTTGAAGCCGATATGCGCAATAGCCCGGCGGCTGCCTTCTGCGTCATCATCTGGCAGTAACGCAACATGACGTACTCATAGCGATAGGTCACGCGAGCATACTGGTCGGCCCAGGGCAATCGTTCCTCAACACGTCCGTGGGTTGGACAGTGGATCTCTCGAGGAGCGTACATGAACCCGTAGGGTGCAAGAAATGGAACGAGTACTTTCAGGCCGCTTCACGATAGTAGAAATTGAGCATACCACCAAGTCGTTCCCGGCACCGAATCGGCTTATCGCTTGGACTGACTGTGGCAAGGGGCTCCAGCAATCGATTACCGAGACCCTGATGATTCCGTTCGCTGCGAAAGTGTGTTACATACTCTCTAAGCGCCCGGCGAAGGGATGCCTCGCCGAAAAGAATCATGCGATCCAAGCATTCCTCTCTTATTGAACGCACAAACCGCTCTGCGAATGCATTACAGTTCGGCGCTCGCACTGGGCATCGGACAGGCTTCACGCCCTCTCGATCCAGATAGTCTCTGAAGTCCTCTGTATATTTCGTATCGCGATCCATGATGAGGTACCGACTGTTTACAAGAAAACCATCGCTAACGTCTGTCAGGTTGCGCGCCACTTGCTTCATGTATGCACCGTCAGGCGCCGTGGTTACCCCGGCGATGTGAACAGAACGTGTCTTGAGCTGCATGACGAATAGTACGTAATAATTCACCAAACCTCGGGCCGTCCAGACCTCAACCGTAAAGAAATCCGTGGCGGCCATCACGTTCCAGTGCGCTTTTAAGAACGTTTTCCACGAGGTACGTTTCTCCCGCTCCGGCGCCGGTTCTATGCCATGCCGTTTCAGTATATTTTGACTGTGTTCGGTGCAACGATGTGACCGAGATTGGCGAGTGCGCCTTGGATTCGCTCGTACCCCCAGGAGGTGTTCTCTCTCGCCATGCGGAGTACCAAATCGGTGATCTCTTGCGCGAGGCGCGGCCGACCTGGTCCCTTCCTGGCATAGGTCCACTTCTGCGCGATGAGCTTACGGTGCCAGGCGAGCAGCGTATCGGGTGTCACCAGCGTCTCCAGTTCATCAAGTCCCCGGCGCCCCAGCAGTTTGGCCTTCACGGCCAGTCGCATCCGTTGTTCGTCGGTGAACCGAAGTCGCTGTTCTCCGAGCTGCTCCTTGAGCACGCGGTTCTCCTCGATGAGATAATCGATGACCACCTGTTGCTGGCGGTTGAGCCAGCCGGCCAGGGCGATTACAAGGAGATGGAAAGGTTGTATTGCGTTCAACATAGCACGAACAGATTATCCGTAATATTGTTCGATAACAATATCATACGGCTCGTTCGAATATTTGCATCCTACGAGTTACCCTATGCAAATCGTGTCACAGCCAGCTGCGCAAAGCCTGGATAGAAATTCACGGCGGCGTTCAGAAGAACGCGCCATGAAGCACAAACAGCAACACGCGGGAAAGTGAGGTGACGTGTGACCGTGGCGAAAAAGAAAAGCGAAAAGCGTTGTCCACCGAGAAAAAAGGCAGGAGTACGGCGAGACCTTTCCGAACAACAAAAAAGGTTTGTCGCCGAATACCTTAATGATTTCAACGCGACACAAGCAGCGCTGCGCGCGAAATACAGCAAGCGTACCGCCTATTCACAAGGGCAGCGATTGTTGAAAAATGTTGAAGTGCAAAAACTTTTGGCAAAAAAGTCGGCAAAGCTGGTCGAAAAAGTCGACATGAACGCCGAAAAGCTGCTTCGCAAGGCTGTCCAATATCTCGAAATCAACATTGCGCATTTTCTGGAATTCGACGGGCGCGGAAATCCATATTTCGACCTGCAGAAACCGGCGCGCGAGCAGCTGGGGATGCTCGACAGCATTGAAATTTCTGAGGGGAAATATGGCAGGCGCATAAAGATGTCGCTGCCCAAGGGCAAGGAAATGCTGGAGCTGATCGGCAGGCACATAAGCGTGCAGGCCTTTGGCAATAAGCTGGAGCTGACCGGCAAAGGTGGCGGGCCCGTCGTCTGGCAGATGGAGGAAATGCGCCCGTACGACCCAGCGCGGTATGGCAAGCCGGTTCCCGAGGATGACGACAGTGACGGCGGTTCCTGACGGCTACCGGCCGCTGATACAGGCGCCCAACGCAAGCGCGAGCAGCGGATCAGGCTTTTTTACAGCCATTTCAGATTTTCCTGATGCTGTATTCCAAACATAAGCAAACTGCAGCCGCAGGATACTGTTATCAAGATCGCTATCATCAAACATGTAAGAGCTGAACGTAGTGCTTATATTGAGGTTGCCCGTCGTTTGACAATTCAAGTTAAATCCTAAGGTACCCCGCGTCAATCTCATGACCCACATGAACACCATTGATTTCTGACTGGAAGCCACCCGGTAAAAGCAGATCATTTTGCAAATCCAGTCTCGCCAATTCGTCGTTTTCTGCGAAAAGCCAGGGGGACGGGTCGTCAGTTATCGTTGTATTCTGGGGATCTGGCTTCTATTCTTTCTATGGACCGACGAAGACCGTGGCGGCTCCGCGTAATGCTCTACGTGATGTCCGATTTTGCCGAAGGCACGGTCCGTGCCGTGATACCGGCAGGCACGCCAGCCGCTTGCGGTTGCCACGGGAACGCAATGCACCTTTAACATGGAGACAAGAACCGTGATAACAGAGGAAGAATACAACCAATATATCAAGGACTTCAACGCAGCTTGCGCCGGAGATGGCAGCGGATTTGCTTCCTTTTATGACAAGTACTATGAGCCGAATGCGGTTTTTGAATACATTCCCAACGCAACAAAAAACGTGGGCAAAGACGTGACTGTCTCTTTTTGGAGAGAAGTGCATGACATAATGCTGGAAGAAATCAAAGATCATGTCTCGTTCTTGAGCTCCGATACAGCTGTTGCTTCCGAGGCTCCGATTGATTTTCAGTGCAAGAAAGATCTTGAGTGGGTTGGGGTAAAACACAAGGTAGGTAGTTCGTTCAGATTGCGCATGGCGGCATTCTATGACGTTAGCGCAGGCGGGAAATTTGAATACGTTCGTGTCTATTCTGTCTATCATCCGAACTATCAAGTGAACTGACAGGGGCGACACCCAGGCCACGCGGCATCAACGTGCGGAGTGCTCGTCACGAGCTCCGTGGTCGCGCTGCACAGGAGAATGTCAAAATCTATAGAATGACCGCTGAAAGGATCAACCTACCGTTCGCGAGTAGTTTGGCGAAGTACGTGTATTGGCCGGTAATCGCCCGTTGGGCTGTTCGATTTACATGAATTAGGGTTCCAGTAACAATTTGTTTCTACTTTTCACCAGTGATCCCGACACAGTCACCCACATTAGGAATGATTTCTGTGTTTGTAACATCCGAGAACTCGTTCCTTCTCGACGATCGATGATGCGGCACGACGCAGTATTCGCCCAATTCGGAGGACTTGATGAAGATAGAAGCTGACGCGCTGGTCGTGGGCAGCGGTCCGTTGGGGACGACTGTGGCGCGCAGGCTCGCCGAACATGGACGCACGGTGCTGATTCTCGAGCAGGGACCGACGATTTCGGATCCGCCGGGCTCACACGTGAGGAACGCGGTGCGCTTCCGCACCGATCCGGATGCCTATCTGAAGGTTGCGACCGCGCGCCTGGAGCATTTCGACAGTGCTGCCCCGCGGGACCATCTGCCGGGCGCATCCGTGACCAGGGCGCATGGCGGCCAGGGCGTAATTTGGACCAACCTCTGCCCTCGCGGCGACGCGCCCTGGGACGCCCTCACGGCCGCACAATGGGATGAATACTACGGCATCGCTGAGACGTACCTCGGGGTGCAAGCGGACGAGTTCGAGTCGTCCCTGCGCCAGCAACGGATTCGGGCGAGCGTCGCACGGCATCTGGCGGCGAGTGGTCGGCGCATCCTCACGTTGCCGGTAGCCGCCCACTTCGACGCCGCTGACCATCTGCACTTTTCCTCGCCGTACGACATCCTTGCCGGGTCGGAGGATGCAAGCTCGCGGGTGAGCATCTCTCGGGCGACGGTGGACAGTCTCATCGTGAGAGGGTCCCGGATCAGGGGCGTGACCGTGGGCAGCGAAACGATAGAGGCCAAAGAGATCGTCGTCGCGGCCGGTGCGATCGGCACGCCGAGCCTTCTCCACCGGTCCGGCATACGGCCAGCGGCATTAGGCCGCTGGCTCTCCTACCACCCCATACTGATCACCCAGGTCGTGCTCGACGAGCGCCTCTGCGCCGCGCCGGGGGCTTCGGACCGGGTGCCGCGACTGCAGATCCCCCCGACCGAAATGGCCGAGTGGTATACACTGATCTTGCGTGACGTCTCACCGTTCGAGCCGGCAGAGCCGGATATCGATGTCGATCCGAACCGACTGGTCGAGCTGCAGCTTCTCTGTCCCGTCGATCTTGACGAGCGCAAAGGCATCCGCTTCGACGACTCGGGCCGGCCCACCTTCGACGTACCGCTCTCCAGGGCCGACGAATCGAGACTGGCGGGGGCGGAAGCCGATGCCGATCGGCTCACGGCGGTCCTCGGCCGTTACCGAAACGGCTGCCGACCCAGGTGGCTCGAGTTCGGCTTCGCCCACATGACCGGAACCAGCCGCATGAGCTCCACGGATGACGGCAGCGGAGTCACCGACTACAACGGCCGGGTGTGGGGCTTCGACAACCTCTTCCTGGCGGCGAACGGCTTGATCCCGACCCGAATGGCAGTCAATCCCACGCTCACCGGTGTCGCGCTCGCCGCGAGGATTGCCGATGGGATCGTGAAACGCTAGTCGTGCGACCTGAGGCGTCCGCGAGGCATGCAATGGCCTCACGATAGGGAGCGGCCTCTCGCTCGCTGTCGATCCGCTCGTGGGTTTATTTGCATACAAGACTGAGAAGGTATTGGCAAACACCAAGGTTACGGACCGCATTCAGGAACGCGATCTGCGAGCCAAGGCCGCTACCGACAGAGCAATACGCCGGTGGAAAGCCTCAGAACGTGGGAGGGTCGAGAGCTGGCGCGGTAGCCCACTAGGATCGGCCTTGTCTGTATCCAGGGTTTCCCCCTTCGTGCCCGAATAGGTCATTCCGTAGCCCCGTTTCCAACTCCCGCCACATCGCACGCAGCATGCGGATTTACCGCACTACGCGCACCTGCACA